>JAIEMV010000013.1 GCA_019751875.1 Hyphomicrobium sp.
CCGCTGTTGCGGAGCCGGCCGCAGCGCGCGGGGGTTCAGGTGGCGCGTTGCGACTCCGCTGTTGCGGAGCCGGCCGCGGCGCGCGGGGGTTCAGGTGGCGTGCTGCGACTCCGCTGTCGCGGAGCCGGCCGCAGCGCGCGGGGGTTGAGGTGGCGCGTTGCGACTCCGCTGTCGCGGAGCCGGCCGCAGCGCGGGTTAAGCCAGCTCGGCGGTGAGGTCGGTGTCGTCGCTGTCGATGATGCGGGCCTGGACGATCTGGCCGGGGGTGAGTTCGGTTTCGCCGTCGAGATAAACGGCGCCGTCGATTTCGGGAGCATCCCACTGCGAGCGGCCGATGGCGCCTTCCTCGTCGATTTCGTCGATCAAGACGGGGATGGTGCGACCCACCTTCTCACGCAACAGTTCGATTGAAATGTCCTGTTGCGCCGCCATGAACCGATGCCAGCGTTCTTCCTTGACCTCTTCCGGAACGGCGCCGGGCAGGGCATTGGCGACGGCGCCCTCGACGGGTTCGTACTTGAAGCAGCCGGCGCGATTGATGCGGGCTTCCTTCAGCCATTGCAGCAGAAACTGGAAGTCGTCTTCGGTCTCGCCGGGAAAGCCGACAATGAAGGTGGAGCGAATGGCGAGGTCGGGGCAGATCTTGCGCCAAGCCGCGATACGGGCTGCCGTTTTTTCCTGGTGGGCGGGGCGGCGCATGGCCTTCAGCACCGCGGGTGATGCGTGCTGGAAGGGGATGTCGAGGTACGGGAGGATCTTGCCCTCGGCCATCAAGGGGATCACGTCATCGACGTGCGGATAGGGGTAGACGTAGTGCAGGCGGATCCACGCGCCGAGATCGCCAAGCGCGTTGCAGAGATCGAGGAAGCGGGCCTTGAGCGGCTGGCCTTTCCACTGGCTCTCGGCATATTTTATGTCGAGCCCGTAGGCGCTGGTGTCCTGGCTGATGACGAGGAGTTCCTTCACGCCGGCTTTCACGAGGCGCTCGGCTTCGGTCATGACGTGGTTGACCGGGCGTGAGGCAAGGTCGCCGCGCAGCGAGGGGATGATGCAGAAGGAGCAGCGGTTGTTGCAGCCTTCCGAGATCTTCAGATAGGCGTAGTGCCGAGGCGTGAGGTGGAGACCTTCCGGCGGCACGAGATCGAGAAACGGATCATGCAGGGGCGGGACCGCGTCGTGGACGGCAGTGACGACCTGTTCGTACTGATGCGGACCGGTGACGGCGAGAACGCCCGGGTGCTCGGCGCGAATGCGGCCTTCCTCGACACCCATGCAGCCGGTGACGATGACGCGGCCGTTCTTGGCGATGGCTTCGCCAATGGCGTCCAGGCTTTCGGCCTTGGCACTGTCGAGGAAGCCGCAGGTGTTGACGACCACCACGTCGGCGCCATCATAATCGGGGGCGATTTGATAGCCTTCCGAGCGCAGGCGCGTGATAATGCGCTCGCTATCGACGAGGGCTTTCGGGCAGCCGAGTGACACGAAGCCGACCTTGGGCGCACGGGCGGCGGTGGGCTTCATGGTCATTCGTTTCGCTCATTGAACCTTGCCGGCCCACACTGCGCAGGCGCGTGTGGGGCTATTCGTCTTCGTCCACGGTGGTGGTGTCGGCGCTTTTCAGCTGCTGCAGCTTGGCGAAGACGCGGGCGGCCTCTTCCTTTTCGCTCTCTTCGCGCGGGGCCTCTTCCTTCGCCGTTACAATTTCGGCGTGGCGCGGGGCTTCCGTCGTTTCCTCGGCCGGGAGCAGCGTGCCGCCCTTGGGCAGATCGCGATCGCTTTCCTTCTTCTCGCGTTCGACGCGGCGGGCGCCCTTCTTGACTTCGGCGTCGAGGTCGATTTGCGAGCACAGGCCCAGGGTGACCGGGTCCTGCGGCACGAGGTTGGGCGAGTTCCAATGCGAGCGGTCGCGGACCTGGCCGATCGTCGTCTTCGTCGTGCCGACAAGGCGCATGATCTGGCTGTCCTTCAGTTCCGGGTGATTGCGGAGCAGCCAGAGGACGGCGTTCGGCCGCTCGTGGCGCCGGGAAAGAGGTGTGTAGCGGGGCGACTTCTTGGCGGTGGCGATCTGCGCGACGTCGACCTTCATCTCCGACAGGCGGAGGACGTGGTTGGGGTTCTTCTCGCCGCGCTCGATTTCCTCGCGGGTGAGCTGGTTGGAGGTGACCGGGTCGAGGCCCTTGATGCCCTGCGCGACGTCTCCGTCGGCGATGCCTTTGACCTCCAACACATGGAGACCGCAGAAGGCCGCGATCTGCTCGAATGTGAGCGCGGTATTCGAGACCAGCCAGACGGCGGTCGCCTTGGGCATCAGCGGCTTGCGTTCGGTCATAACGGTTCCGTTCCTGGCCTGCGCGCGGGCTCCGCTGCGCAAACCGACTTTAAGTTGAAGAAATAAGGGAATTCGCTCTTATAGCCCGATATTCGGGCAAAGGGCAACCGCTGGCTGGCGCGTGGGCTTTGATAACCATTTTAGCCGCAATAGCAGGCTGTTGCCGGGCCGCATCCGGAGGTCTAGTGTCGCCGCGCCTTTACAGCTGGTGCTTTGCCGGGTGACCTAAGGCCAACAATTGTCAAAGACTTGAATCAGACTGGAATTCTGGGGCCCTCCGCATGATGCCAACCGCTGGCAAGCCGTATTTTTTCGAGGATCTGGCGGTGGGGCTCGAAGCCTCCATGGCTCGGACTGTTTCAGAGGCCGATATCGTCGCCTATGCGGCTCTCTCGGGCGATTACAACCCGATTCATCTTGATCCTGAATACGCAGCCAAGACCCCGTTCAAGGCGCGCATCGCCCATGGGATCTTGTCGGCGGGGTATATCTCGGCCGTGTTCGGGATGCAGCTCCCGGGGCCGGGGTCGGTGTACATTTCGCAGACGCTCAACTTCAAGGCGCCGGTGAAGATCGATGACGTGGTCGTGACGACGGTGAAGCTCATCGAACTCGTACCGGAAAAGAAACGCGCGAAGTTCGAAACAGTGTGCTGTGTGGGCGGCAAGCCTGTTCTGACAGGTGAGGCCGTGCTTATGATCCCGGCGCGCCCCGCCGCGTAATGCGAGCCGCCCGATCCGACGGGTTCAAGGGACCTGGAGGCTCGTTGACCGAATATGATCGTTCATGAAGGCTACAAGAACGTGCCGCCTCAGATCCGGGGCGGTGTGGTTGCGATCGGCAATTTCGACGGCGTGCACAAGGGGCATCAGGCGCTGATCGGTGAAGCCGTCAAAGCAGCACGCGAAAAGAATCTTGCGGCGGGCGTGATGATCTTCGAGCCGCATCCGCGCGAGTTTTTCCACCCGCATGAGAGCCATTTCCGGCTGACGCCGCTGCGGCAGAAGCTCGCCGTGTTCGAGGCGATGGGGCTCGATTTCGTCGTGGTGGTGCCGTTCGATGCGGCGCTCGCCAAGCTTGAGCATTTCGAGTTCGTGGACGACGTGCTGGCACAGGGGCTCGACGTGCGGCACGTGGTGGTGGGGTATGATTTCTATTACGGGCGGCAGCGGCGCGGCAGTCCGGAGAGCATGATCCTGGCAGGCATCGAGTATGATTTCGATGTGACCGTGGTGCCGCCGGTGGCCGAGGGCGGCGAGGTGTTCTCCTCGACGGCGATCCGGCTGAAGCTGGCTCAGGGCGATGTTCAGGGGGCGGCGGCGGAATTGGGCCGGCGGTGGCGCGTCGGCGGCACGGTGATCGGCGGGGCGAAGCGCGGCACCGGCATGGGGTATCCGACGGCGAACGTGCCGATGCCGAAGGGGACGGCGCTGGGCCATGGGATCTATGCCGTGCGGGCGCACGTCGACGGGCGCGTGCATGACGCGGCGGCCTATCTGGGAACGCGGCCGACGTTTGACGATGGGATGCCGGTGCTGGAGGTGTTCCTGCTCGACTTCGACGATGATCTCTACGGGAAAGAGATGGAGGTCGAGTTTTTTGCGTTCATCCGGGGCGACCGGAAGTTCGACAGTGCGGAGGCACTGGTCAGACAGATGGACGAGGATGTCGCGAAGGTGCGGGACGTGCTGAAGGGGGCGTGAGCGTCGCGCCCCATACCTCACCCTAACCCCACTTTTTAAGGCGCCTTCCGACTCCCCTGCGGGGAGCCGGCCGGAAGGCGCGGGCGGATGGGGGAGGGGTTTACGCCGAGGTGCGGCGCTCCGCGGGTGACGGGGCGGGCTGTGGTTGCTAGAACGCAGGCCAAATCACCGGATGAAATGAAAGATTGCGAGACGATGGCCAAGAATAAGGGCGGAAAAGGTGCGGCAAGCGACGTGGGTGCTGTGCAGCCCGCGCCGGGCGGCCGGCACCCCGGAGGGGAGTCGCCCGGCGCCAACCAAGAAAGCGGGCGCGATTGGGGCGCGACGCTGTTTCTGCCGAAGACCGATTTTCCGATGCGGGCGGGGTTGCCGGAACTGGAGCCGAAGCTGCTCAAGCGCTGGGACGAGATCGGGCTTTATGACGCGATCCGAAAGCAGTCTAGGGGTAAGCCGAAGTTCGTGCTGCACGACGGGCCGCCTTATGCGAACGGCAACATCCACATCGGGCATGCGCTGAACAAGATCCTCAAAGATCTCGTGGTGAAGTCGCAGCAGATGCTGGGGTTTGACAGCAACTACGTGCCGGGCTGGGACTGCCACGGGCTGCCGATCGAATGGAAGATCGAGGAGCAGTATCGCGCCAAGGGTCGCAGCAAGGACGACGTGCCGGTGAACGAATTCCGACAGGAGTGCCGGGAGTTCGCGGCGAAGTGGCTTGACGTGCAACGCGAGGAATTCAAGCGGCTCGGCGTGGTCGGCGACTGGGACAATCCCTATTCGACGATGGCGTTCCGGGCCGAGGCGACGATCGCGCGCGAGATCATGAAGTTTGCCGAGAACGGGCTGCTCTATCGCGGGTCGAAGCCGGTTATGTGGAGCGTGGTCGAGAAGACGGCGCTGGCGGAAGCGGAGGTCGAGTACCAGGATTATCAGAGCGATATGATCTGGGTGAAGTTTCCAGTGACAGCGATCGGCGGCAGTGCTGATCAGGAAGAGCTGATTGAGAAGCTGATCGATGCATCAGTCGTGATCTGGACGACAACGCCGTGGACGATCCCGGGCAACCGCGCGATCTCGCTTTCGTCGAAGATCGATTATGGGCTGTATGAAATCACGGCAGCGCCTGAGGGCAACTGGGCCGTAGTCGGTGAGCGGCTGATCCTGGCCGACAAACTTGCGGCCGACGTGATGAAGACGGCGAAGGTCGAGGCGTATGAGCGTCTGGCAAGCGTGCCCCCAAGTGTGCTCGTCGGCGGAGAAGCGACATGTGCGCATCCGCTGGCGGACCTCGGCTATGATTTCGATGTGCCGCTGCTCGATGGGGATCATGTGACGGACGACACGGGGACCGGGTTCGTCCATACGGCGCCGGGGCACGGGTCTGACGACTACATCATCTGGATGCAGAACCAGAAGGCGCTGCACGATCGCGGGATCGATACGACGATCCCGTTCACGGTCGATGCGGACGGCGTGCTGACGAAGGCCGCGCCGGGGTTTACGGGCAAGCGCGTTCTGAAGGAGAACGGTGACAAGGGTGATGCGAACGACGCGGTGATCAAGGCGCTGGCAGAGGCCGGCAACATCATCGCGCGCGGGCGCTTGAAGCATCAGTATCCGCATTCGTGGCGGTCGAAGAAGCCGGTGATTTTCCGCAATACTCCCCAATGGTTTATTGCTCTTGATGTGGCGCCTTCCGACTCCCCTGTGGGGAGCCGGCCGGAAAGCGCGGCTCTTGATGTTGTGCCCGGCGACTCCCCTGCAGGGAGCCGGCCGCCGGGCACGAACAATACGCTGCGGCAAACAGCACTTAAAGAAGTGGAGCGCGTGCAGTGGGTGCCGGAGGTGGGGCGGAACCGTATCAACGGCATGATCGAAACGCGGCCGGATTGGGTCGTGTCGCGGCAGCGCGCGTGGGGCGTGCCGATCACCGTGTTCCGCAATACTGAGAGCGACGAGATCATCCCGAATGCCACGTGGCCGCATTCCGCGGAACTGGTGTCGCGGATCGAGACGGCGTTCACCGAGAAGGGCGCAGATGTCTGGTTCGAGGATGGCGCGAAGGAGCGCTTTCTCGCCGGACTCGTGCCGGCGGGCGACTTGGCCAAGTGGGAGCAGGTGCGCGACGTGCTCGACGTTTGGTTCGACAGCGGTTCGACGCATGCCTTCACGTTGGAAGATCCGGTCGCGTTCCCGGGACTGAAAGGGATTTCGCGACGGAGCCTCGTCAAGGGCGGGCAGGATCGAGTCATGTACCTGGAAGGATCGGACCAGCATCGCGGCTGGTTCCAGTCGTCGCTCCTGGAGAGCTGCGGCACGCGCGGGTATGCACCCTACGACATCGTTCTCACGCACGGCTTCGTGCTCGATGAGAAGGGTCAGAAGATGTCGAAGTCGCTCGGCAACGTCGTGGCACCGCAGGACGTGATGGCGAAGTCAGGCGCGGACATTCTGCGGCTGTGGGTGGCGGCATCGGATTATTCCGACGATCTGCGCATCGGACCGGAGATCCTGAAGACGTTTTCGGAGACCTATCGCAAACTGCGCAATACGCTGCGCTGGATGCTCGGGGCCTTAGCGCATTTTGATATTGCCGCGTCCGACTCCGCTGGCGCGGAGCCGGCCGGACGCGGCGTGAAGTATGATAATGCCGCGTCCGACTCCGCTGGCGCGGAGCCGGCCGGACGCGGCGTGAAGTATGATAATGCCGCGTCCGACTCGGCTGGTGCGGAGCCGGCCGGACGCGGCGTGAGGTATGAAGATATGCCGGAGCTGGAGCGGCTGATGCTGCACCGGCTGGCTGAACTCGATCACGACATCCGGCATGCGTATGAGGCGTATGACTTCCGCAAAGTCGTGGCGTTGCTGTCGCACTTCATGAACACGGAGTTGTCGGCGTTCTACTTCGACATTCGCAAGGACACGCTGTATTGCGAGGCCCCGTCGAGTGTGAAGCGGCGGGCGGCGCTGACGGTGATCGATCGCCTGTGCGATGCCATTTTGAAGTGGCTGGCGCCGATCCTGTCGTTCACGGCGGACGAGGCGTACGCGCTATATCGCCCGGGCGAAGAGGCGTCGATCCATCTGGCGAGCTTCGCGAAAAGCCCGCGCGAGTGGCGCGACGAAAATCTCGCTGCCAAGTGGGACCGCGTGCGCGAGGTCCGTGGTGCGGTGACCGCGGCGCTGGAGTTGGAGCGAGCGGCCAAGCGGATCGGGTCGTCGCTGGAAGCTGCGCCGATCGTTTATGTCGACGACGCTGACCTCATGAGCGGGCTGGAGGGCGTCGACATGGCGGAGGTGTGCATCACGTCCGGCATCGAAGTAATCGCGGGGCCGCTGCCGGAAGGTGCTGTGGTGGCGTCGGATGCGAAGAGCGTGGGCGTGATCCCGAAGCGGGCCGAAGGCAAGAAGTGCGCACGATCGTGGCGGATCACCAAGGATGTGGGGAGCGATCCCGCGTATCCCGATTTGTCGGCACGCGATGCGGCCGCCATGCGCGAGATTGACGGGCTGGCTGCGTAATTCGCACAAGGCGCTGCCCCTCGCCCTAACCAACGTCCCGTAGGCGGAGAGAGGGTTAGGCCGATACTTCAAGGCTCAAGAGAAGCCGGACCACCACGAGATGAACATGTCGGCGGCAAGGCCGAGGAAAAGGACGAGTCCGACGTCGCGGTTGGAGCGGAAGCGGCGGAGGCAGTTTTTGGGGTCGTCAATGTCGAGGGTCGAGACCTGCCAGGAGAGCTGAAGCCCGACGAGAGCGAGGGTGAGGAAGAAAATCAGGTGCGCGCCGGCGAGGAATCCGGCGAGCGTCCAGAGCACGATGGCGATCGAATAGAAGGCGCCAACCCAAGTGGGGCTTTCTTCTCCAAATTTGAGCGCTGTCGATTTGAGGCCGAGCATCAGGTCGTCTTCGGTGTCCTGATGGGCGTAGATGGTGTCATAACCGATGGTCCAGGCGACCGCGCCGAAGTACAGTAGGATAGGGGCCAGTTCCAACCCGTCTTCGTCCGCCGCCCAGCCGACCAGCGCACCCCAGTTGAAGGCAAGGCCGAGGATGAGCTGCGGCCAGTACGTGAAGCGCTTCATGTACGGGTAGATCAGCACAAGCAGCAGGGACGCCGCGCCGAGGAAAACCGTGAACCAGTTGAACTGAAGAAGCACGATCAGCCCGATAAAGCCCAACACCCCCACCAGGACGAGGGCGTCTTCGGGTGTGACCTGCCCGGAGGGGATGGGACGGCTGGCTGTGCGGGCGACCTGGGCGTCGAAGTCGCGATCGATGTAGTCATTGTAGGCACAGCCGGCACCGCGCATTACGAGAGCGCCGATCGCGAAGAGGAACATGTACCAGAGGCTCGGGTGCGGGAGGCCTTCGTCGATCTCTGCGAGCGCTAAGGCCCACCAGCACGGGAAGAGGAGAAGCCAGGTGCCGATCGGGCGGTCGAGCCGCATGAGGCGCAAGTAGGGTCGCCAGCTCTCGGGCGCGAAGCGATCGACCCAATTGTCGTGCGGCGCATCGGCCACGGTCATCATGACCGGGGTCTGGGCAGTTTTGGGTGGGGTCGTGTCGCTCATGGTCGCGGTTGTTCTTATGTTGGTTGCGGCGGCACCCTAGCCTTCACACGGTGCCGGTGCAACGGCGCAAGGCGAAGCCGTTTTCACGATGGATTACTCCGGATCAACATTCGGATAATGAAGCATCATGGCCATCCATGACTTCACATCGGAACGACTGTTTGTGGACGCGCCCCTCTCGGAGGGCGCGTCGGTCGCGTGCACGCCCGATCAGGTCAACTATCTGATCAACGTGCTGCGGATGAAGGTGGGCGCTGCGCTCCTGGTGTTCAACGGCCGCGACGGCGAGTGGCGGGCGCGGATCGATCAGGTGTCGAAGCGCGCTGTGGTTCTCGTAGCCGAAACGCAGACGCGGCCACAGTCGGACGGGCCGGACATCGACTACCTCTTCGCGCCGCTGAAGCATGCGCGGCTCGACTATATGGTGCAGAAAGCGACGGAAATGGGTGTGAAGCGGCTGCGTCCCGTTTTAACGCGGCGGACCATTGCCGAGCGCGTGAACCTGGACCGGATGCGGGCGAACGCGATCGAGGCGGCGGAGCAGTGCGGTGTGCTGCGGGTGCCCGAGGTCGTGGAACCGGCGAAGCTTGCGGCCGTGCTGGAGGCGTGGGACGGCGAGCGCACGCTGATCTTTTGCGACGAAGGAGCCGAGGTCGCAAATCCGATAGAGGCGCTGAGGGCGATCGAACCGGGCCCGCTCGGCGTGTTGATTGGACCGGAGGGCGGTTTTGCCGATGAAGAGCGCGATGCCATCCGCAGCCGGCCCTACACGCGAGTCATTTCGCTGGGCCCGCGCATCCTGCGGGCGGATACCGCGGCGGTGGCGGCGCTGGCGGTGGTGAATGCCGTGCTGGGAGATTGGCGCTGAGCCGTGCTGGAAATCAGATTGAGGCCGGACTACGCTCGCGACGGGACACATCGGGACCGGAGTTGATGAAGACAAGCCTGAGAGTTCTGGCGGCGGCAATCGGCTTATTCGCATTGGCGTTGCAATTCTACGTCATCGCTGCGCCGCTGGAGGGTGCGGAACTGACGAAGTGGATCATCGAGTACTTCTGCTTCTTCACGATCTTGACGAATTGTCTCGCCGCACTGGCGATGGCTTTGCCAGTCGTTGCTCCAGAATCCGCACTTGGCCGTTTTTTTGAGCGACCTTCGGTGCGGACGGCGATCGCCAGTTACATCGTCATCGTGGCGGCGGTTTATCACCTGATCCTGCGCAAGTACTGGGACCCGAAAGAATGGGCACTCGTTGCAGACGTGTTGCTGCATTACGTGACGCCTGCGATGTTCATGTTCGACTGGCTTCTCTTTGTTCCTAAGGGTCAGGTGCCTTGGCGGACGATCGTGACCTCGCTGGTGTTTCCGCTGGTCTACGTCGCCTGGACGCTGGTGCATGGGGCGCAGACGAACTGGTATCCTTATCCCTTCGTCGATGTCGCGCTCCTTGGGTTGGAGAAGGTAATGATGAATCTCGCCGGGTTGTTGGGCGTGTTCCTGGCCGTGGCGGCGGCATTGACCGGCGCCAACCGCTTGCTACGCCCCTGACCAGCAGAGCTGGGCGCGGCTGCGCCGTCATGACCGCAGGGGCATCCGGCGGACCATTGCCTGCGTTCGTCGCAAGGTTGTCTCGGCACTTGTACGCCGAGGGGCTCCTCGTCATAAGTTTTGTATCCTGCACGCCTACCCGATCGCGTGCTTTTTCGTTTGTCCCAAGGTCCTCAATGTCCACGCGCCAAAATGGTGATGCCAGCCCCATCGTGACGTCGCGGGCCGATCTCGTCGGCTGGATTGCGGCCGGTGAAAAGCCGAAGCCGCAATGGCGCATCGGTACGGAGCACGAGAAGTTTGTGTTCCATACGTGCTGTCTCACGCCCGTGCCATACGAGGGCCCGAACGGAATCCGTGCGCTCATGGAAGCGCTCATCCAACGGTATGGGTGGGAACCGATCATGGAAGGCGCAAATATTATCGCGCTGAAGCGGCCGGATATCGAAACGCAGGGTTTGATCGGCGGGACAATCAGCTTGGAGCCCGGCGGACAGTTCGAATTGTCGGGTGCACCGTTGCAGAGTTTGCATCAGACGGCGGCAGAGACGCAGGAGCATTTGCGCGAAGTGATCGGCGTGGGCGAGGACCTGGGGATCGGCTTCATCGGGGTCGGGTTTTCGCCGAAGTGGACGCTGGCTGAGACGCCCCGGATGCCGAAGGAGCGCTACAACGTGATGACGCGCTACATGCCGCAAGTCGGCAAGCGCGGTCTCGACATGATGTATCGCACGGCAACCATCCAGGTGAACCTCGACTTCGCCAACGAAGCCGACATGGTGAAAAAGCTGCGCGTGTCACTGGCGCTGCAACCGATCGCGACCGCGCTGTTCGCGTCGTCGCCGTTCACCGAAGGCAAGCCGAACGGGTTCAAATCGTTGCGCAGTGAGGTGTGGCGGGAGACCGATCCGAACCGCACGGGCATGCTGCCGTTCGTATTCGAAGACGGTATGGGATATGAGCGTTACGTCGACTACGCGCTCGATGTGCCGATGTATTTCGTATATCGCGACGGGCGCTATATCGATGTCGCCGGGGCGTCTTTCCGGTCATTTATCGAGGGGAAGCTGGACGCGCTGCCGGGGGAGCGTCCGACGCTCGATGATTGGTCCGACCATTTGACGACGCTGTTTCCCGAAGTGCGTCTGAAGCGCTTTCTCGAGATGCGCGGAGCGGATGGCGGACGGTGGCGGCGGATTTGTGCGCTGCCGGCCTTCTGGGTCGGGCTGCTCTATGACGAGCAAGCGCTGGATGCGGCATGGCATTATGTCGAAGGGTGGACGGCGGAGGAGCGGCAGGGGCTCAGGAATGGCGTGCCGCGGCTCGCGTTCGAGACGCCGTTCCGGGATACGACCGTCTGGCAGATCGCGCTGGACGTGCTGCACATCGCGCGGGGTGGGCTCCGGCGCCGGGCCGAGGTCAGTCCGTTCGGACAGGACGAGACACTCTATCTGGAGCCGCTGTTCGAATTGGTTCACGAGCGGAAAACCGTGGCCGACGAATTGCTTGAACGCTACCACGGCTCGTGGAACGGATCGGTCGATCCCATCTTCGTCGAGCTGGCCTTCTGAACTGGTAAACGAAAATATCGTTGGTCACGGCCTTGCTCATGGTTCAGGTCGCGTTCATCCTCGGCGATGTAGAACCCGGGCAACGAAGCGGATTGGCTTCGATCGTAACCAGCCCGTTGGGCGCGGAGGATGACGGTGAGAATGAAGACCTGGACATACGCCCTGGTGGCGGTTGGTACCGCTGTTGCGGCTCTCACCGCAGGCGGACATTTCGTAGGCGGCAATGAAGCGTCGGCCAACCAGTGTGCGGCGCAGTGCTACGCGCAAGAAAACGCATGCCGTAAGGCCAAGGCGGGCGATCCCAGCTGCGACGCGGAACTGACCAAGTGTCTGCAGAGCTGCCGCGGGAAGTAATTCAACTCGTTTTCAGATTTGAAAGGGTGCCGTTCGCGGCGCCCTTTTTTGATTTGCGCCTTCCGACTCCGCTGACGCGGAGCCGGCCGGAAGGCGGGGTTCAGGTTTGCGCCTTCGGACTCCGCTGGTGCGGAGCCGGCCGGAAGGCGGGGTTAGATGAGGAAGATGAAGAGTTGGCGTGGGCCGTGGGCGCCGTGGACGATGCGGCCGCCGATGTCGCCGGTTCGGGAAGCGCCGGAGATGAAGTTCACCGAGCGGGGCAGTTGCGTGCCGTACATCTGACGCAGCAGTGCTGTCGCATCTTCGAAGGTCCCGAGGACGCTCGTGCGGTCGATGGCGACGAGGTGCGTTTCCGGAAGAAACGCCAGAGTCGTAGGGTTCCCGACGCCGGACGTGAGCATGAGCGTTCCGGTTTCGGCGACGGCGGCGAGGGCGCGCGAAAAGGCGAGCGTGTCCTGGCGCGTGGCCGCGCCGCGAGCGATGGTGAGGCCGGCTTCGGCCCAGGGAAGGTCCGCCAAGGCGGCGTCGTTGAGGCGGATCTCGCCGTGGGCGATGCGCGCGGCGGACAGTGCTTCGGCAACGGATGCTGGAAGCATCTGTGGTCCCTTCACGTCGACCACGATCATGCCCTTCGAGGCGGCGGCGGCACGGAACCGCGCGATGGCGCTGTCGCCGTGGCTGACGAGGCTTGGCGGTGCGGATGGCGTCGCTGGAGGAGTCGTTGGTGTGGTCGTGTTGGCCGCGCGGATGCGGCCAAGAATGGCGTCGCGGCTCATCGGGGGACACCGCGCTCGGTTTCTTTCCAGAGTTGCTGGAAGGTGCGGCCCTGCGGAGCGGGAATATCGCGGTCGCGCAGCCATCCCCGCGCAATAGGCAGACGGCTAAAGCGACCTTTGGATCGGCTGAGCGCGCCGCCGAAAGCAACGCCGAAGCGGGCGAGGAGATGATAAAGGGCCGGGCGCGTGGCGGCGTAGGCCCACAGCGATAAGAGAGCGCGGCTCGTCCGCGACCCGGTGCCTTGCTCATGCGCGCGTTCCCGCCACGTGCGCATGAGAGAGACGAGGGGGATTTTGACCGGGCAGACGGCTTCGCAGCTGCCGCAGAAGGTGGACGCGCTGGGGAGATGGCTCGTTCCCGCGATGCCGAGCAGCGCGGGGGTGAGCACAGCTCCGATAGGACCGGGATATACCCAGCCGTAAGCGTGCCCACCGATGGCGTTGTAGACCGGGCAATGGTTCATGCATGCGCCACACCGGATGCAGCGCAAGGCGTCGCGCATTGCGGAGGCAAGCATGTCGGAGCGGCCGTTGTCGACCAGCACGATGTGGCATTCGGTCGGGCCGTCGAGATCAGCGGCGCGGCGCGGGCCGGTCGCGAAGGTGGTGTAGGCGGTCATGTCCTGGCCCGTGGCCGAGCGGGCAAGGACGCGCAGGAGGGTCATCGCTTCATCAAGCGTCGGCACGACTTTGTCGATGGTGGCGACAACGATGTGGATGCGCGGCAGCGTTTGGGAGAGATCGCCGTTGCCTTCGTTGGTGACGATGATGGAAGTGCCGGTTTCAGCGACGAGAAAGTTGGCGCCGGTGATCCCGACATCGGCGGTCAGAAACTTTTCCCGCAGCACTCCGCGGGCTTCCGAGACGAGGCTCTCGGGGTTGGGCAGCGGGCGGTCGGCCGGCAGGTGCATGTGGTAGGAACGGAAGTCGGCTTCCACGTCGGCTTCGGTCAGGTGGATCGCCGGAGCGATGATGTGGCTCGGAGCCTCGCCGCGCTTCTGAATGATGTATTCGCCCAAATCGCTTTCAATGACTTCAAGGCCTTGCGCCTCGAGATGGGCGTTGAGGCCGATCTCCTCAGACACCATCGACTTGCCTTTGACAATCCGGCGCGCATTGGCGGCGCGGCAGATATCCGTGACGACGCGGCGAGCCCCGGTGGCGTCGGCTGCCCAATGGACAACCGAGCCCATGGCGGTCGCTTTCGTCTCAAAGGCTTCGAGATGGGCGGCGAGATGGTCGAGGGTGGTGTCGCGAATGGCGCGGGCTTCTTCGCGCAACGTCTCGAACTCCGGAACGGCGGCGACGGCCGCGCGGCGCTGTGCGACGAGGCCGCCGGGCAGCTTCGCAAGCGCCGTTTGCAGCCGCTCGTTGGCCAGCGCTGCGTCGGCATTTTCCCGGAAGGTGGCGGGCGAGGCGGTCATCGCACATCCGTCGGTCTATGGCCGATTGGAGGATCGGCAAGCTCACCGGCAAGGACCTCGGCAACGTGACGGCACGCAAGAGGCCGGCCGTCGCGCGTGAGCTTGCCGGCCATGTTCATGAGGCAGCCGAGATCACCGGCAAGAAGGAGATCGGCGCTGGTCGAGGTTGCGTCATCGGCTTTGCGCGTGACGATGGCATTCGAGATGCCGGCGTATTTCTCGGCGAACACACCGCCGAAACCGCAGCAGGTTTCCGGTTCGGTCATTTCTGTGATCTCGACTCCCGGTACCAGGGCAAGCAGACGGCGGGGAGCGCCTTTAACGCCCAATTCGCGCAGGCCAGAGCAGGCGTCGTGATAGGTGACGCGGCCCGTGTAGCGGCCGGGGACTTTCGTGAGGGGCCGGATGCTGGTCAGGAATGTGCAAAGTTCATGGACCTTGGCGGTGAAGTCAGCGACTTCGCTTTGAATGCCGGACGGCTCGTTCGAGACGAGACGCGGGTAGTGCACCTTGAGCATGGCGGCGCAGGAGCCAGACGGTACAACGACATAATCGCAATCGGCGAAGGCGCGGACAGTCTGAAGGGCAAGGGCCTTGGCCGTGGCACGGTCGCCGGAGTTGTAGGCGGGCTGGCCACAGCAGGTCTGGCGTTCCGGAACGATCACCTTGCAGCCCGCTTCTTCGATCAAGCGTGCGGCAGCAAAGCCGACAGATGGCCGCATGAGATCGATGAGGCAGGTCACGAATAGACCGGCGCGGGGGGCCTGCACGACATCGCTCTCCAGGGCGCAAAGTTCATCGCAACCGATAGGGGAGAGCGGAGCGGATGGCAAACACCTGGCCGGCAGCCGGTCGTTCGGGGGACATGTTGCCGGTCCTGGCACCGCGTGCGAAGATGCAAAGGTGGCGGAATCCGTCACAAACAGAGTTGCTGACCGCCTAAAAACTTCAAGTCGGTGTTGAATGTTCACCCGGCATGTTCGCTTATGACGTAGCAGGTCGGGACGGGACGGATCTCCGTTGACTCGCTGAATATGAGCAAGCGAAGCTGTTGTTTTTCAGCCGGTTAAACTTAGCCGCATGTGTGAATCCGGGCGTCGCAGGACCGGCAGGAACAGGACCAAATGAGCTCGATTGCGCTTCCAGATCCCGAATTGTCCGTGCTCGACCGGCGCGAAGCGATCGTCAAGGATCTTGTTGCCATTGCCGGCGTAGGAGCTGTGATTGCGGACGATGACGGGCGGCGCGCCTACGAAACAGACGCGTTCACGGCCTACAAGCGCATGCCACTCGCCGTCGTACTGCCGGAAACGACGGAGAGCGTGGCGGCGGTGCTCGGTTACTGCCACGCGAACGGCATCAAAATTGTGCCGCGGGGGGCCGGGACGTCGCTGTGCGGCGGGGCGCTGCCTGCGGAGGACGCTGTCGTGATCGGCGTGTCGCGCATGAACAAGGTGCTCGAGGTGGACACGGTCGCGCGCTTTGCGCGGGTGCAGACGGGCATCACCAATCTTGCCATCTCGGCGGCGGTGGGACCCAGCGGGTTCTTCTACGCGCCCGATCCTTCGAGCCAGCTTGCGTGCACGCTGGCCGGCAACATCGCGATGAACTCGGGTGGTGCGCACTGTCTGAAGTATGGCGTGACGACCAACAACGTGCTCGGCGTCAAGATGGTGATGATGGATGGATCGATCGTCGAAATCGGCGGCGAGCATCTCGATGCCGAGGGTTATGATTTCCTCGCGCTCATTATCGGGTCTGAGGGGCAACTCGGCATCGTAACGGAAGCGACGGTGCGCATTCTGCGTCAGGCGGAAGGCGCGCGGCCGATGCTGATCGGTTTCGAATCGACAGCGAAGGCCAGCATTTGCGTGTCGCGGATTATCGCGTCCGGCATCGTGCCGGTGGCGATCGAATTCATGGACCGTCCGGCGATCGAGGTCTGCGAAGCCTTCGCGAAAGCCGGCTATCCTCTGGACGTGGAGGCGCTGCTGATCGTCGAGGTCGAGGGGTCGGAGGAAGAGATCGCGGACCGGCTCGCCTATATCGCAGGCCTAGCCCAAGAGGTAGGCCCCTCTTCGCTCGTGATCAGTGCAGACGATGCGCAGAGTGCCAAGATATGGAAAGGTCGCAAGAGCGCTTTCGGCGCCATTGGCCGCAAAGCCGATTACCTGTGCATGGATGGCACCATACCATTGTCGCAACTCACGTACGTGCTGGAAGAGATTTCGAATATCTGCAAGCGCTATGGTTTGGGCGTCGCCAATGTGTTCCACGCTGGTGACGGCAACCTGCATCCGCTGATCATGTATGACGCGAACGACCCGCGGCAGGCGGAGCGGGCGGAACAGGCGGGCGCGGATATCCTTCGGCTGTGCGTGGCGGCCGGTGGATGCCTGACAGGAGAGCACGGCGTGGGGATCGAGAAACGCGATCTGATGCGGGTGCAGTTTTCTGACATCGACCTGGCACAGCAGATGCGGATCAAATCGCTGTTCGATGAAAGATGGCTTTTGAATCCAGCCAAGGTGTTTCCGCTCGACGGACGTCCGCTGCCTGCGTCGAGGCCGGCGGAGCCTGCTATAGCAGCCGAGTGACGAGGAACTTGCCTACGTGAGTGAAATTCTAAAGCCGGCGGCCGACTGGGAGTTGAAGAGCATCCTCGCTCAGCTTGGCGAGCAGAACCTGCCCGTCGAAATCGTGGGAGCGGGAACGAAGCGCGCGATCGGACATCCGGTGATGGCGGCGGCTGTCATCACGACCGCGAGCCTGCGCGGCATTTCGCTGTATGAGCCCACCGAACTCGTGATGTCTGCGCGGGCTGGGACCCCGGTCTCGCAGGTGGAGGCGGAACTGGCGTCGCGCGGGCAGATGCTGCCGTTCGAGCCCCTGGACTATGGTCCGGCATTGGCGTCGCGACCGGGGCTGCAGACGATCGGCGCCGTGTTCGCAACGAACAATTCAGGGTCGCGGCGGATCACGGTCGGGTCGGCCCGGGATCACCTGATCGGAGTGCGCGGCGTCAACGGGCGTGCGGAGATCTTCAAATCCGGCGGTCGGGTAATGAAGAACGTCACCGGCTACGATGTGGCGCGCGGGCTGACCGGAAGCTGGGGCACGCTCGCGGTGCTGACGGAAGTCACGTTCAAGGTGGCGCCGCTGCCGGATGATGTTGCGACGATCGTCTATTCCGGTTTGCCGGAAGATCTCGCCATCGAGCTGATGTCGCTCGCGATGGGAACGCCATACGAAGTGTCAGGGACGGTGCATCTGACGCCCGCGCACGCCGCGCGCATTGCCACGCCGCCGCTGGCAGGAGAGACGACGTCGCTGACGGCGCTGCGCGTGGAGAACTTCATGAAGTCCGTGCGCTACCGAAAAGGACGTTTGATCGAGACCCTCAAGGCCTATGGTCAGCCCGTGGAGCTCGATCTGGAGGCGTCGCTCGGCTTTTGGGGAGAGATCCGGCGGATGGCGTTCGCACCCGCTTCGGACGCTATCCTGTGGCGGGTTTCGACTTCGCCGCGCAAAGCCGCGGAACTCGTGGCGACGCTGAGGCGTCACATGCCGGTGGAGGCGACGTACGATTGGTCGGGCGGGCTCGTGTGGCTCGAGATCCCCGACTGCGCTGACGCAGGGGCGGCCGACATTCGCCGCGCGGTGGCCATCGCGGGCGGGCATTCGACGTTGATCCGGGCGCGGGAAGCGGTGCGGCGGGAAGTCGAAGTGTTCCAGCCGCAGGCGCCGGCCATCGAGAAACTGTCGCGGGGGTTGAAGCGAGCCTTCGATCCGCGAGGGCTTCTCAATCCGGGTCGGATGTATCAGACGATGTAATCGTGGGTTGGCGCCCCGAGTGCGGCCGAACCAGGAGACCAAATGCAGACCAATTTCACTGCCGAGCAGCTTCGCGATCCGCGCACGGCAGAGGCCGAACGTATCCTGCGCCGGTGTGTGCATTGCGGGCTTTGTACGGCTGTCTGTTCGACATACGTTGTGCTCGGTGACGAGCGGGATAGTCCTCGCGGCCGCATCTATCTGATGAAGGACATGTTCGAGGGCGGGCGCGATCCGAGTGCGGAAGTGCGCCTCCATATCGACCGGTGCCTATCGTGCCTGTCTTGTATGACGACGTGTCCGTCCGGCGTCGACTACATGCATCTCGTCGATCACGCGCGAACGTACATCGAGGAGCGGGCCCCGCGGCCGCCGAAGGCGCGGTTCATGCGTGGACTGCTGGCGCGCGTCGTGCCCTATCCGCGCCGGTTCCGCTGGGCGCTCCGTGCGGCGCCACTGGGACGGCCGTTTCGTGGGCTGATGCGGCGCGTGGGACTGTCAGAGCTTGCGACCATGATCGACATGGCGCCAGCGGTGCTGCCGCGGGCGGGGCGATTCTCGGGTCCAGGTACGGCTGCGACCAAGAGTGAGCGCCGGGCGCGGGTGATCATGCTGGCGGGCTGCGCGCAGCAGGTCCTCAGGCCGTCAATCAACGACGCCACGGTTCGATTGCTGGCGCGGCGCGGGATCGATGTGGTGGTTGCAGCAGGGGCGGGGTGCTGCGGCGCTCTGGTGCATCATCTGGGGCGCGAGAACGAAGCGAAGGCCCAGGCGCGACGCAACATCGATGCCTGGATGAAGGAAATCGGCAAGGGTCCGGTCGATGCGGTTCTGATCAATGCGTCGGGCTGCGGAACGGTGGTGAAGGACTACGGCCACCTGCTGTCTGATGATCCGGTTTATGCGGCGAAGGCGAAGCAGATCGCCGATCTCGCGCGTGACATCAGCGAGTTCGTGGCCGGCGTGGGGATTGGGGCGCCGGTACGCTGGTCCTCGATCAAGGTGGCATATCATTCGGCGTGTTCGCTGCAACATGGCCAGGGCATCACCGACGAGCCGAAGGCCTTGCTGACGCAAGCGGGGTTCAGCGTTGTCGATGTTCCCGAAGGGCATATCTGCTGCGGGTCGGCGGGAACGTACAATATCCTGCAGCCGGAGATCGCGACGCAGCTGCGTGATCGGAAGGTGCAGAATATCAAGACGATGCGGCCGGATGTCGTGGCGGCTGGGAACATCGGCTGTATCACGCAGCTCGGCGGCGGGATGAGTATCCCCATCGTTCATACGGTCGAGTTGCTGGACTGGGCGTATGGCGGTCCGGTTCCGCGCGGCTTGGAAACGCTCGAGCCGTTTGTTACCGACGTGCCCAAGCCGCAGCGAGTCGCAGAAGACTACATCACGGCGTAACCCGCAGGCGGTGATCAGCGAAAGGCTTTGTCGAGATTGTGGGTCGTGTCGAGGCCTTTGATGCTGTCAAGACCGCGCGCTCCGGAAAGGTTAGCCCCGTCAAGATCGGCACCCGTGAAATCGGCGCCCGTCAAATCCGCACCGTGGAAGTCCACCTTCGAAAGATCGGCATGTGCGAGCTTGGCATCGCGCAGATCGGCGCCGGTCATGCGTGAGAAGGTGAGCACGGCGTCGGTGAAGTTTGCGCGCACGAGCGTGGCGCCGGAGAAGTCGCAGGATTTGATCACGTTCTTGCGCAGCGTCGTGAGCGTGCCTTCACCGGGCCGATCTTCCAGTGGATGGAAATCGGCGTCGGTCAGATCCGCGCCGCGGAAGTCGGCACCGGACAAATCGGCTTGAACCTTGATGCCGCGGAGGTTGGCGCCGGAGAAGCGCGGCGCATCGGCGAGCAGGCTGTTGAGATCGGAATAGATGGTGGGGCGCAGGATGGTTGCGCCGGCGAGGTTGGCTCCAGACAGATCAGCGCGAATGAGAACGGCGCGATCGAGGCGCGCGCGAGAAAGATCGACACCCTTCAGGCTCGCGCCGGTGAAGTCGGCGCCGTAGAGGTCGGTCCGCGCGAGGCTGGCGCCTTTGAAGTCGAGGGTGGAGAAATCAAGGTAGGTGAGATCGCGGCCGGAGAGATCCATCCGCTCGCCAGCCTTTACCTTGTAAAGCCGCTCGGTTACTTCGCGCGCGGTGATGTCAGCTTCGGGTGTGACGAGTGTGAAGACGAATGGCTCGACGAAAGCATTGCCGAGATTATCGGCCAATACGGGTGCCCGCCCGGCTGGAAGCGCCAGGATCGATGCGAGAGCAAACGTGCCTACGGCCTTGAACATTCGATCGGCTCCTTCGACGGCTGTCGAAAGGGACAACTTCCCGAGGATGCCAGATTCTAATTCCCGAGCAAGTGGCGGGGACGACCTGCCTCATGGCCTTAGGTCGAACACGTCTCATTGTGATGGGATAACGTTGCGTGTGGTCCGACGGCAGGGCCGAAGCCGCCGCCCGTCGGCGTCTCGATGATCAGAACGTCGCCGATGTTTACGTTGGCTTCGCCACAGCCTCCCAGATCTTCCGATGAACCGCTGGCGCGGCGCACGATGTTGCGACCCCGCTCACCAGGTTGGCCGCCGTTCAGGCCAGGTGGCGCAATAGAACGATACCCAGAGAGCAGAGAGACGTGCATCGGTTCGCGAAAGCGCAAGGTGCGACGGGTCCCGTCGCCGCTGTTGAATTGCCCGCGGCCGCCGGAGCCGCGGCGGATTGCGAACTCCTCGACGATGACAGGATAACGAAGCTCAAGGATTTCGGCGTCGGTCATACGCGTGTTCGTCATGTGGGCGTGAACGCCGGCAGCGCCGTGGAAACCGGGGCCGGCGGGCGAACCGGAGGCGATGGTCTCGTAGTATTGGACGCGGGCATTGCCAAAGGTGAGGTTGTTCATCGTGCCTTGCGATGGCGCAAGCTGTCCAAGTGCTGCGAAAAGCGCGTTGGTGACGATCTGGCTCGTCTCCGTGTTGCCGGCGACAACGGGGGCCGGAAAGCGTGGGCGCAGCATCGAGCCTTCGGGAATTCGAATTTCGATGGGGCGGAGGCACCCGGCATTGAGGGGAATGGGGACGTCGGCGAGAACCCGGAAGACATAGAGCACGGCAGCTCGGGTCACGGGTGCAGGAGCGTTGAAACTCGTCGGCTGCTCGGGCGACGTGCCGGTGAAATCGACGATGGCGGAGCGTGTGGTGGTGTCGATCTTGATCGAAACCTCGATGACTGTGCCCTGGTCTGTTTCGATGCGGAAGTTGCCGCCCTTCAGCTCGCCAAGAAGGTTGCGGATTGCGGCTTCACCGTTATCCAGGACGTGGGCCATATAGCGCGTGACTTCTGCGAGCCCGAACTCGACGGTGAGCGCTGACAGTTCAGCTGCGCCGCGGATGTTGGCGGCGAGTTGAGCCTTGAGATCGGCGATGTTTTCATCAGGGCTGCGAGCAGGATGTCGTGCACCGGTCAGCAGGGCGCGCGTTTCTCCTTCGAGGAACTGCCCGGCTGCGACGAGACGCGTTGGCTCGATGTACACGCCTTCCTCTTCGACAGTTTTCGCGCGCGGGCTCATGGATCCGGGTGCGAGGCCGCCGATGTCCGCGTGGTGGCCGCGACTGGCGACAAAAAAGGCGGGCGTGGTGTCGGTGTCGATGAAGACGGGTGTGACGACGGTGATGTCGGGAAGGTGAGTTCCGCCCTTATAGGGGGCGTTGAGCATGAAGCTGTCGCCGGGGCGCATGTGGGTGGCGAAAGCTTCGCGGATGGCGGCGACGGCGCTGTCCATGCTGCCGAGGTGCACCGGGACGTGGGGCGCGTTGGCGACGAGTTCGCCTTGAGCGGTGAAGAGTGCGCACGAGAAATCAAGCCGTTCCTTGATGTTGACGGAACGGGCTGTGGCGCGCAGCGCTTCGCCCATGTTCTCAGCAATGGCCTTGAAGCGGTTGGCGAAGACTTCAAGCAGGACGGGGTCGGGTGTGTTGCTGGCGCTGGCGACTGATGATCCACGCGAACGAGGTTCCGATCGCGTCAGCACAAGATCGGCGCGCGATGTCAGCGTTGCCGACCATCCGGTTCCGACCACGACGCTCTGGTGAGGTTCGAGGATGATGGCGGGTCCGGGAACCGATTGTTCCGGCTTAAGGGTGGCGCGGTCGCGAACGGTGGCGTCGTGCCAGCGGCCGCCGGAGAAGAAACGGCGCGTGGCGGTTGTGGGCCGCTTGAGAGGTGCGTTCGCTATCGTTGCTTCGGGGAGTTCGGTGGTGCTTGTCGCTTCGACTTCCATGTGCGCGATGCGGATTGGCTTGCCGGGCGATGTGAAGCCGAAGCGGCGCTTGTGTGCGCGTTCGAAGTCCGCGCGCATGATGGCGATTTCGGAAAGATCGACGGGGATCGCCGTGTCGGTTCCTGCGTAGGCGAGGTGAAGGCGTGTAATGAGCGCGATATCGTCATTGTCGACGCCCTGGTCGAGGAGCGCGTCTGTTGCGGCATTGCCGAGTTCCCAGGCGGTCTCCTCGATGTCGCGAAGGGAATGCTCATCGAAGGGGAGTTCGATCGATTGCTCGCGGCTGGCGCGCGCGGGGGCGAGCGCCATGCCCCAGGCGGAGAGTACGCCCGAGAGCGGGTGGATGAGAACAGTGTCCATGCCGAGCGCGTCGGCGATGAGGCAGGCGTGCTGGCCGCCTGCCGAGCCGAAGCATTGCAGGGCGTAGGTGGTGACGTCGTAGCCGCGTTCGATGGAGATGCGCCGTATCGCGGCGGCCATGTTCTCGACGCCGACGCGGATTGCACCGTCGGCGACCTCATGGGGCGTGAAGCTGCCGCCCATGTCGCGCGCAAGATTTTCGAATGCGGACTGCACGGCCTCGCGATCGGGCGGCAGATTTCCGGACGGTCCGAATATGTGCGGGAAGCTTACGGGATCGAGCTTGCCAAGCAACATGTTGGCGTCAGTAAGGGTCAGTGGGCCGCCTTTGCGATAGCAGAGTGGGCCTGGATCAGAGCCGGCGCTTTCGGGCCCGACACGCAGGCGGCCATCGTCGAAGCGGATGATGGAGCCGCCCCCGGCCGCCACGGTGTGAATGTCGAGCATTGGCACGCGCAGGCGCACGCCCGCGACTTCCGTTTCGAAGGTGCGGTCATAGGTGCCGGCGAAGTGGGAGACATCGGTCGAAGTGCCGCCCATGTCGAAACCGATGACCCGCTCGAAGCCTGCGGCGCGGGCCGTTTCGGCCATGGCGACAATGCCGCCGGCAGGGCCTGAGAGGATGGCGTCGCGGGCGCGGAAACTTTCCGCCGCGGTGAGGCCCCCGGAGGACGCCATGAACATGAGCGGCGTGCGCGCGCCGTCGTCGCGTTCGATGCTGTCGCTGACCGAAGCGACGTAGCGGTCGAGGACCGGTGAGAGATATGCGTCGGCGACGGTGGTGTCGCCGCGGCCGACGAGCTTTACGAGTGGGGAGACTTCGTGGCTGACGGAGACGTGCGCGAAGCCGATGCCCCGGGCGATTTCGGCGGCGCGCTGTTCGTGCGCGGGAAAGGCCCAGGCATGGACGAAAACGATCGCGACAGCGGCGATGCCATCTCCTTTGACGCGAAGCAGGTCCGCCGTGAGCGAGGCCTCGTCCAATTCCCGATCGATCGTTCCATCTGCAAGCGTCCGTTCGTCGGCTTCGATGACGCATGCATAGAGCATGTCAGGTTTGACGACGGCTTTCGCAAAGATGTCCGGACGGGCCTGGGTCCCGATTTCCAGCGCATCGGCAAAACCGCGGGTGATGACGAGCGCCGTTGGTACGCCCTTGCGCTCTAGGAGGGCATTCGTGGCGACGGTCGTGCCCATCTTGATGGCGCCGATCCGCGACGCAGGGATCGCTGCCCCGGCGGCGAGGTGGAGGAATTGCCGGATGGCGTGGAGGGCCGCGTCGTCATAGGCGGAGGGATTGACGGACAGGACCTTGCTGACGTGGAGCGCGCCGTCGGGATCGCGCGCGACGACATCTGTGAAGGTGCCGCCGCGGTCGATGAAGAATTGCCATTTCTGATCGTCCGCAGGATCGGTGTTCATCGCGGTGTCCGGGCCGGCGTTCTCGATAGTGGGGCTCTAAACAAGAGGGTGAGGCGGCGCAAGTCGATCCCTTTCTCACGCGGCCTGCCGGACCCATGAGCAGCATCAATGACTGCGGGCGGGGAGCTTCATCGGGTGCGGCGTCGGTGCGGGAGAAGCTGCCCTTCTGTTGCCGCGGAAAAGCGGCTAGTGCTGGCAAATGGCCGACGAAACTCTTCTCGATTCGTTGATGCGTCCTGGGCAAAGCGGGGCGGCACGCACCTTTGCCCGCCTCGGCCGCCGGCTCAAGGCCTACGGTATTTTGCGGCGGAGGCGCTGGTCGCAAACGACGGGGTTTACGTCAGCATTCGTGGTGTTGGCGGCAAAGATGGCCGCGGCCGACGGCGTGGCTGTCTCGTCGGAGGCGACGGTGTTCGAGCAATTTCTCGACGTGCAGGCCGATGAGTTGCCGCGGCTGCGGCGTGTCTACGAGCAGGCTGCGGCCGATGTGACGGGATACGAAATCTATGCCGATCGGGTCGGCGAGATGCTGAAGCGCGATCCGGAGACCAAGCGGCGGGTGTTCGAATCCCTGATGTATATCGCCTGCGCGGACGGGATCCTGCATCCGGCGGAAGATCATTTTCTGAAAACGGTCTCGGCGCGGTTCGGATACTGCGATACGGAGTTCCGGACCATCCGCGATCAGTTCGTGCGTGATCCCGACAGCCCCTATGCCATTCTCGACGTGATGCCGGACGCCAGCGAAAAGGAAATCAAGGCCCAATATCGGAAGCTGGTGCAGGAAACTCATCCCGATCGGCTTATAGCAGAGGGGGCACCGCCCGGCGTCGTGAAGGCTGCGACGGCAAAACTTGCGCACATCAACGCGGCCTATGAAGAAATCGCGGCAGAGCGCGGCTTTGGAAGCCCCCGCACATGAGCGGGCCGGCTCTGATCTCGGCTCCGGACAGTCCGTTCGTGGCGGATCTTTTTCCGTCGCCCAACATCGAACCGCGGTTTCGCGGACTGACGCCGACAATCCTCGTGATGCATTACACAGGATTGGAATCGGTAGAGCGCTCACTCGATGTGCTGTCGCGGCCAGATTGCAAGGTGTCATGCCACTACGTGGTCGATGTGGATGGCCGTGTGATCCAGATGGTGGCGGAGGAGATGCGGGCGTGGCATGCGGGCCTCTCGTCGTGGCACGGCGAAACGGATATCAATTCGGCATCAATAGGCATTGAGATTCAGAACGGCGGACACGCGCTCGGCTATCCTGACTTTCCCGAGGCGCAGATGCATGCGGTGATCGCTCTGTCGCAGGATATCTGCGGGCGGCACAGGATCGCACCGGAACGGGTGCTGGCGCATTCTGACATTGCACCCGCGCGCAAGATTGATCCGGGTGAGAAATTCGACTGGGCGCGGTTGGCCGCGGAGGGGGTGGGGTTCTGGTTGCCGCCAGAACCGCCGGACGCTGATGAGGCGGGGCTCGGGCCTGGCGCGGATACAGGTGAAGTCGCGGAGGCGCGTCTTCTGCTGGCGCGGTATGGGTACGGGGTGGCGAATGAGGGTCCGCTGGATGATGAACTGGGATTTGTGCTCAGGGCATTTCAGTTGCACTTTCGGCCGGCGCGGGTCGATCGACGGCTCGATAGGTCAACGCTGGTGACGCTGCGGCGGCTTGTGGAGGCTCTTCCCAACGCCGAGATTGCCTGAAGGTACTAAAGCCTGCCGCAAGGCCTTGGCATAAGGACGGGACGTGGGTGACACTGACGGCGTTCACGTGGTGGCGCTTGCCAATACTCATGACCGACAACCGGAGCTGCCCAGATGGGGGAACTCGAACTCTTCGAGCCGGGTACTCAGATTTTTACCGGCACGGTGCGCTCGTGGAGCGGATCGTTCGGGGAACTCGTGACCGACAGCGGTTTGGCGGTCATTTTTGTTCTGCATGGCCAGCCGCAGCCGCAGATCGGTGAGCGGATCACCATCAGTGCGCGCAAGTTCCGGCCCGTGTATCAGGCGGGCACGGTCACCAAGGCTTGAGGATCAGGCGGGACTTTGCTTGACGCAGGGCTCGGCGGGGGCCACTTAACAGGTGTCAGTTGGCCGGACGGCCGCTGCCGGACGGGGCGTTATGGCCCAGCAAGCGTGCGGTGGAGGAAAGTCCGGGCACCTTGGAAACAGGATGGCGGTTAACGGCCGCCGGGGGCGACCCCAGGGAAAGTGCCACAGAGAACAGACCGCCCGAGGGCTTCGGTCCGACGGTAAGGGTGAAACGGTGCGGTAAGAGCGCACCGCGGCTCCGGTAACGGCGCCGGCACGGCAAACCCCATCCGGTGCAAGACCAAATAGGGATGGCCAGCAGGTGGAGAAATCCAGCCTGCAAGCCCGTTTCCAGGCCCGCCATCCGGGTTGGTTGCTCGAGGCGTCCAGCAATGGGCGTCCCAGATGAATGGCCGTCGCGGAGGCAACTCCAGACAGAACCCGGCTTACAGGCCAACTGATTTTTTGTTCGCGCTGTGCGACTCCGCTATCGCGGAGCCGGCCGCACGGCGCAGGGGTGGGGGGAGCCGGCCGACGCGCGCGGTGTTGATGGTGCCGGGCGGAATCGGGGCGGCAAATCCCCTGCAAGGGGAGCCGGGCGCCGTGTGCGGGTGAGCACGCGTTTGCCAATCGAAAGTCTTTTGCTCCGAAGCGTGAACTCAGGTGTTCACCTCCGACGACTATTCTCTTAGACTTGCTCCCAATTAAATGCCGCCGGTCAGCCAAGGTCGGTTGCGGGAGGGGCACGCCGAGATGCCCGGGAGGAGAGTAGTCGTATGTTCGAAGGCATAAGTAAGACAGCGTTTGCCGTGGTGACACTGGCGGCTCTAGGCATCGCCGGCTGGATGATGGCGAGCCGCAACGATGCCGTGCGGCAGCTGGAGTCGGTGCAGATGGCGCGCGATGGCGCAATCCAGCAGGTGAAGGAACTTTCGGCGAAGGTCAGCGAACTCGAAGGCAAGGTAGCCGGCAGCGAGACCGCGAAGAATGTTGCTGAGGAAGCCTTCAAGAAAATCGAAGAGGTTATTTCGGCGGAACGCGCCAAGCTGACGGGTGAGGCGACACCTTCCGCTGCACCTGAGGCACCGCCCGCTGAAGCACCTGCTGCCACTGAACCTGCAGCCCCTGCCGCGGAGACGCCACCGGCCACGTCTGAAGCTCCCGCGACAACCGCACCAGAAACACCTCCGGCCGCAACGACGGAAGCCAAGCCCGACGAGAAGCCGGCAGAGGCCAAGCCAGGCGAGGCGAAGCCAGAGGAGGCCAAGTCAGACGAGGCGAAGCCTGAAGAGGCTAAGCCAGAAGAGGTCAAGCCAGAGGGCGCCAAGACAGAAGACAAGCCAGCCGAGGCCGCTCCTGCAACAGAGCCTGCGGCCGAAACACCGGTTGCTCCTACGGGTGAAACGGCCGCTCCTCCGGCGGCTCCCGAGCAACCGGTCGAAGGTGCTGCGCCATCAGCACCCGAACCGCCGAAAGACGGCGCGAGCACACCAGCCGAGTCATCTTCGCCGTCGGCCGCTCCAACTGCGCCGACCGACGCCATTGCTCCGCCGACCGCGCCAACCGACGCAATCGCCCCGCCGAGCGAGCCTGCAACGCCTGAAAGCACACCGGCACCGCCCGCCCCGCCGGCTCCGACTGACAGCAGCACAACCACACAGCCAGCAACGGACAGCAGCTCGACACCTGCACCAATGCCGCCGGCTCTGGAGCCCTCCGCGCCGACTCCCTGAGCGGCCCTGTCCTAGTTTTGTGAGCCGACGAAAAGGCCCGGTTCTGCCGGGCCTTTTTTCATGCCTCAACGCTGCAAATTGGGAGTTATCCCCATGCTCAAAGGTTAATGATCCATTGACGCCCATGAAATTCCATGGCATCCCATTACTGCCCGACCGCACCGGGTAGGGATCCGTGGCTTGGCGCCGATCTGGAGAGAGGGCCCAGATCAGGTCGACTGCCACGGCCCCGCCGGTGCGCCGGGCGTGAGTTTCGAGACGGTTCGAGGGAGCCGGCACATCGAAGAATCGAGTGGGCGTCGTTGACGAGGTTCGAAACCGGGGGATGGACCGCTTTGTCTCGACATTCACAAACAAGATCGACGCTAAAGGGCGGGTGTCGATCCCCGCACCGTTCAGAGCCGTGCTCGAGCGCGACGGATATGCCGGTGGCATCTACTGCTACCCTTCGCTCGATGCTCCGGCGCTCGATGCAGGCGGCGAGAGACTTGCGCAGAAGATCGACGGGCTTCTCGCAGGCTTGCCGGACTATTCGGATGAGCGTGACGAACTCTCTGTCGCGCTCTACGGTGATGTGCAGGTCCTCGCGATCGACGGCGACGGGCGCATCGTCCTTCCTCAGCCGCTTCGCGCCCACGCCGGTCTTCAGTCCGAGGTCACTTTCGTCGGGCTTGGTGACAAGTTTCAAATGTGGGCGCCTGAGCGGTTCGACGAACGCCGCCGTGTCGCCCGCGAGAAAGTCCAGGAGCATCGCAAGCTTCTTGGACGACAGCCGCCCCGATCAGAAGGCGGCGACGGAGAGGGTTCATGACAGCTGCTTCCGGTTCGCCGGAGACTGCGCGGCACATTCCGGTGATGCTTCCGGACGTGCTGGACGCACTGCAGCCGAAGCCCCACGAAACCTACATTGACGGGACATTCGGCGCGGGTGGGTACACGCGCGCCATTCTCGAAACAGCCGACTGTCGCGTGGTCGCATTCGATCGCGACCCAACCGCGATTGCGGACGGGGCTCCACTCGTCCAGGCTTTTGCGCCTCGCCTAACGTTGCTGCATCGTCCGTTCGGTGAAATGGCTGAGGCTATCCAAGAAATCGGCGTCGAGGCCGTGGACGGCGTTGTGCTCGATATCGGCGTGTCTTCGATGCAAATCGATCAGGCGGAGCGCGGGTTCTCATTCCAGAGCGATGGTCCCCTCGACATGCGGATGTCGTGCGAGGGGCCGAGTGCGGCGGATGTGGTCAACGGTTTCGAAGAAGAGCAGATCGCCGACATCATCTACGAGTATGGCGAGGAGCGGCGGTCGCGTGCGATCGCGCGGGCGATCGTTAAGGCGCGGGCGATTGCACCGCTGACGCGAACGAAGGAACTGGCGGATCTCGTGCTGCGCGTTTTTCACGGGCGCAAGGAGGACGGTCGGCATCCCGCGACGCGGACCTTTCAAGGCTTACGCATTTTCATCAACAATGAGCTGGGTGAACTGGAACGCGCGCTTAGTGCCGCGGAAAAAATTCTTCGTCCCGGTGGACGGCTGGTTCTGGTGACGTTTCACAGCCTGGAAGACCGAATTGTGAAGCGTTTTCTGGCTGAACGGTCCGGCAAGATGGATCAGGGATCGCGATATCTGCCGCAGAAAAACATACAAGTTTCGCCGCCGAGTTTCCGACTTGTTAACTCCCGTCCGTTAACACCTCAGAAAGGTGAATTGGATGTGAACCCGCGTGCCCGGTCGGCACGGCTCAGGGCCGCCATCCGGACGGACGCTCCCGCCTGGAGTACCGCCCCCGGCAGCGGCTGACTCGTCCGGCCAGATCGCTTGCGGTTTCGGAGTGTCGCCATGCGTATTTTGAATGTCGTTGCCGTGCTCCTTGCCCTTTCGAGCGCATTTCTGCTCTACGGCCTCAACTACGATACGCGCATGATCGAGCGCAGCCTGCACGTGCGTGAACGGGAGGCCGAGCGGGCGCGGGCGGATATCGCGGTGTTGCGTGCCGAGCGGGCACACCTTGCGCGGCCTGAACGCATCGAGCCACTCGCTCGCAGGCTTGGTCTCGAGCCCCTATCGGCGCGCCATCTGCTGCCGGGGCCTGGCTTGGCCGCCGGCAATATTACCACCAGTTCCACCTCGGTGCGGTGAGGCACGCGATGTCTGTTGCCGCGCGCATAGCCGGACCAGACTTGCACGAGACATCCGTGGCACCCCGGTCGCGGTCGCGCATGCTGGCGCTTGTGATCGCGTTGGCGTTCGCGGCCGTCGGCGGGCAGCTGGTGCGGCTGGCGTGGCAAAACGAGGATGCGAGCACGATCCGTGTGTCGATGATGTCGTCGCCGGCCAATACGCTGGCGCGGCCGGATATCGTGGATCGCAACGGTCGCTTGCTGGCGACCGACGTGCAAATGCCCTCGCTCTACGCCGATCCGCTGTTGATCCAGGACGCGGATGAGGCGGCGGAGCGGCTGGTGAGGCTGTTTCCGCAGATCGATGTGCGGGAGTTGCGTCAGAGCCTCGCTGACAAGTCGCGGCGGTTCGTCTGGGTGCGGCGCGGGCTCAGTCCAGCGATGGCGCAGCGCGTTCACAACCTAGGAATTCCAGGGCTTCTGTTTGTCGACGAGATCCGGCGAACGTATCCAGCCGGACGGCTCGGCGGGCATATTCTCGGCCGGGTCGATATCGACAACCGCGGCACCGGCGGCATCGAACGGTACATCGATGAGATCGGTGCGTCGGAGGCGGCGGTTGGAGCGCGGTTGTCGGCGCGGGCGCCGGTTCGTCTGTCGCTCGATCTCGGTGTCATGCATGCGCTCGACGAGGAACTTGCAGGGGCCATGGTGCGGTACGAGGCGGCCGGAGCGGCCGGGCTCGTGATGGATGTGCTGACGGGCGAAGTGGTGGCATCTGTGTCTCGCCCGGGTGTTGATCCGGCTGTGTATGAGGACGCGCTCGATCCATCGCGTATCGACCGGATCGCAGCGGGAACCTACGAACTCGGTTCGATCATGAAGCTTGTCACGGTCGCCATGGCGCTGGAGATGGGCCGCAGTCTCGACAGCATGGTCGATACGGCAGAGCCGCTGAAAGCTGGCCGCTTTACGATCGAGGATCTGCATCCCCTCGGCCGGCCGATGTCGGTGTCGGAAGTTTTCATTCATTCGTCAAACGTCGGGGCTGGGCAGTTGGCTTTGTCCGCAGGGGCTGCAACGCAGAAGGCTTTTCTGCAAAAGCTCGGTCTGTGGTCGGCGCTCAAGACCGAAGTATCCTCAGGGCCCGCACCGCAGAAGCCGCAGCAGATCGGGCGCATCGAACAGATCACACTGTCGTTTGGTCACGGATTGGCGACGACGCCCTTGCAATTCGCGGCGGCGTCCGCTGCGCTCATGAACGGAGGGACGCGTGTGACGCCGACCTTCATGGCGCTGGACGGGGAGGCGCCTGTTGTGCGCGGTGAGAGGGTGGTGTCGGCGCGAACGAGCGCGCTGCTGCGGGAGGTCATGCGGCGCAACGTGACCGATCCGGCGGGGACGGGGCGGCGGGCGGACGTGCCTGGCTTCGAGGTCGGGGGCAAGACCGGGACCGCTGAGATGGCCGCCAAGGGCGGGTATCGCAAGAAGTCGGTTCTGGCTTCGTTCATTGGCACGTTTCCATCGTCCGAGCCACGATACGTGACGCTGATTCTGCTGTTCGAGCCGAAGGGGCAGGATGTAACCGGCGGAGAGATCACAGCGGGGCGGAATGCGGCGCCGACAACGGCGCGCATCATCGAGCGCATCGCTCCGCTGCTGGGGGTTCCGGCGAAGAGCCTCTAGACGGCAGGTCGTGTTGTTGGCGGGCGATCTTGTCTTGATCGGGAGCCGTACTCACGGCTAAACGTGGCAAAAATTCCCGGAGGTGCGCCGATGCGTATTTTGACAGCTCTTTTGACATTGCTTGCAGCTGCGGTGCTCGCCGGCACCGGCGCGCGTGCGACAGTTCCAGGGGCTGAGAATTGGAACGCGCCCGCCATAACCTGGCACAGCTTGAAGACGGGCATTCCGGAAGCAACGCGGACCGGGAAAACCGTGGTCATGGTGTTCCATGCGCCGTGGTGCACAGCGTGCGCGAAGTATCGCTCGGTATTCAAGGATGAGCGGGTGGTCGCCGCAGCCAAGGATGTGGTGATGATCCTGGTCGATGCGGACGCGGATAAAACCGCGAACGGTGCCTTCGCGCCGGATGGCACCTATGTTCCGCGCACAATTTTCATGACGCCCGATGGCGAGGTGCGGACGGACCTCACGGGTAAGAGCGATCCGGAGCATCCGCACACCATCGACATCGAGAAAGCGGATGAACTCCTCGCGCTCATGCAAAAGGCGGGCGTGAATGCTTCCGGTGAGGCCGAGCCGGATCAGCGGGCTTCGAACTGATCGTCATGGTCGTGCGCCGCAACCCATTCTGGCAGCGAGCGGCGCACATGGCTTGGACCGACAAGATCTTCGCCTACTGTGAGCGGGCCGGCGATCCCGCGTTCTGGGCGGAGCCGTTCAACGCCATTTCGAACGTGGCGTTTCTTGTGGCTGCCCTGGCAGGCGCGGTGCTTCTCATGCGGACGCCGAACGCGCGTGAGCGCCGGATCGAATGGGGGCTGGTGTTCCTCGTCGCGATCATCGGGATTGGAAGCTTTCTGTTTCACACGTATGCCACGCGGTGGGCATCGGTGGCCGATACCGCGCCGATCGGACTTTTCATGATCGGGTATCTTGGGTATGCGATGCGCCGGTTTCTCGGCGCGTCGTACGTCACGATGCTCGTGGCCTTGGGCCTTTTCATCGCCGCGCTGCGTTATGCGGGATCGATCCCGTGTGATCCGGAGTTGTTGCCGATCACGGTGGCGGCCGGGCGGCCGTGCTTCAACGGATCACTCGGCTACGTTCCGGCCCTGGGCGCTTTGCTGCTGATCGGTGGCGTCTCCATCGTGCGGGGGCACGCGGCCGGGTGGCCGGTCTTTATGGGCGGGGTGGTATTTGCGGTGTCGCTGACGCTGCGGACAGTGGATTTCGAGGTGTGCAGCGTTACGACGGTCCTCGGCCGGTCGCGGGGGACCCACGCGCTTTGGCATACGCTCAACGCGGTGTTGCTTTTTCTCCTGCTGGCGGCGGCGATCCGGCATGGCCGTCTGGTGCCGCGGCAGTCGAGGGGGTAACAGGCACCTCGGCTGGGTTGCGAGATGCCATACCGATCACTCAAATAAGTTTTAAAGCTGAAAGTATGAATATCAGGCCACTGGAGCGGGGCGATTTGGAGGCAGTAAAGGCTGTCATCAGTGCCACGGGATTGTTTCCCTCAGAAATGCTCGACAACATGAGCGCCGATTACTTTAATGGCGCCAATCAAGATGTCTGGCTGACAGTGACTGACGATGATCCAATCGCTGTTGCCTATCTTGTCCCCGAACGGATGACGCAGGGGACATTTAATCTTCTGCTGATCGCGGTCCATCCAGATCGGCAAGGGCAGGGAAGTGGTTCTGCTCTCATCAAACACATCGAACACATGCTTGCCGCCAGAGACGCACGCATCCTGCTTGTCGAGACTTCGGGTTTGCCGAGTTACGACCCTGTCCGGAATTTTTATCGGCATTGCGGATTCGAAGAGGAGGCGCGCATCCGAGACTTTTACATGGCCGGCGAAGACAAAATCGTGTTTCGAAAGGCAATCGTCGCCCCGCAAGGCTGACTTCGGCGTTGTTGCGATCGCTGGCCGTGGGATGCGCTGGTGCGGACGGTGGGACTCGAACCCACACGGCGTTTCCGCCTCAGGATTTTAAGTCCTGTGTGTCTACCGTTCCACCACGTCCGCGGGGAAGTCAGCCCTTTATGCTCCGGCTTGCGCGCGGGCGCAACGCCAGTCAGCGTGCAGAAGCAATGACTCCGCCGGCTGCCGGTGAGACGACGTGTTGCGGTGCGCTGGACCGTGTCCCGGTTAAGCTCTCCCCGGAGGCGCGGGGTCAACATGGTCGATCTGCAGGTTTTGGCGCGCGACGTTCATGCGGAGCTCAATGGGGAGGCGGACCGCGGGAAGGTTGCCGACTACATCCCCGAATTGGCGAAGGTCAGCCTCAACAAGTTCGGTATCGCGATCGCGAACCTCGATGGCGTCTGCTTCACGGCGGGCGACGCGGATGAGGCGTTCTCCATCCAAAGCATCTCCAAGGTGTTCGCGCTGGCGCTGGCGCTCGGCAAAGTGGGCGACGCGCTTTGGCGACGTGTGGGGCGGGAGCCGAGCGGTTCGGCCTTCAACTCCATCATTCAGCTCGAACACGAAAAGGGAATTCCGCGAAATCCGTTCATCAACGCGGGAGCGATCGTCGTCTCCGATATCATTCTGGCGGGGCATCGCCCACGGGAGGCGATTGGCGAGATCCTTCGCTTCGTTCGGGTGGCGGCGAACGATGAGACGGTATCGATCGATCCGGCGGTGGCGCGCTCAGAGCAGGAGCACGGATTTCGCAACGCTGCATTGGCCAACTACATGCGCGCCTTTGGCAACATCCGCAATTCGGTGGAACTTACGCTCGGGGTTTACTTCCATCAGTGCGCGATCGAGATGAACTGCGTGCAACTCGCGCAGGCCGGGCTGTTTCTAGCGAATGGCGGTTGTGATCCGCGGAGCGGAATTTCCGTCGTGTCGCGAGAACGCGCACGACGCATCAGCGCGTTGATGCTTACGTGCGGACATTATGACGGATCGGGCGATTTCGCTTTCAAGGTCGGCTTTCCGGGCAAGAGTGGTGTCGGGGGCGGTATTCTCGCCGTTGTGCCGGGGAAAGCATCCATCGCCGTCTGGTCGCCTGGGCTCAACGCACAGGGCAATTCGCTTCTGGGCACGAAAGCGCTCGAACGGATTGCGCAACGTACCGGGTGGTCGGTGTTCGGCACGTGATGATCTGCGGAAGATCCAGGGGCATCCGATGTGCGTTCCATCCGCAACCGACATGGCCGAAGCGGATGAACAGGCGCGGGTGCATGCTTGGCAGCGTTCTCTGCAAGTGGGTCGGGCGGACCAAGCAGTAAGAACGGCCACAGCCGGTCTGGTGATCGGGCGTGGGTCAACTCCGCGGACTTGACCTCGACCCTGCGAATAATCGAACACTGAGGTCGGACCGGCGTGGCAAACACCCCGGTCGGGGACCCGCAGTCACGCGGGATAAATGCGCGTTGCTACAACTCAGGCCCATCCTCTTCTCCATCGGCCTCATGCTGTGCACGATTGCGGCGGCGATGCTGTTGCCGGCGTTGGTCGACCTCGCGGATGATCAGGACGTATGGAAGACATTCGTCGCTTCGTCCGTAGTGACGTTCTTTGCGGGCGGGTTGCTCGTTCTTTTTGCTTACGACGAGAACCCTCCGCGCATGGGTGTGAAGGAAGGTTTTCTGCTGACAACGTCGGCGTGGCTCGTCATCGCATCTTTTGCAGCGCTCCCGTTTCTCGGGCACGGCCTCGACTATACGGATGCGTACTTCGAGGCGATGTCGGGATTGACGACGACGGGCGCGACGGTGATGTCCGGATTGGACAAGTTGCCTCGTGGAATTCTGCTCTGGCGCGCGCTGCTGTGCGGCATCGGTGGTCTGGGAATTATCGTGATTGCCATTCTCATGCTGCCGTTTCTGCGGGTCGGCGGCATGCAGTTGTTCCAGATGGAAAGCTCTGACAAGTCAGAAAAAGTCCTGCCGCGCGCGTTCGAACTTACTCTTGCGATCGCCGCGGTGTTCGTCGGGTTGGTGCTCGTTTGCGCATTTCTATACACGTGGTTCGGTATGACGGGCTTTGATGCGATCTGCCATGCCTTGACCACCGTCGCGACGGGCGGCTTTGCGAACTATGACTCCAGTTTCGCCCACTTTGAAAGTCATGCGATTCACTGGACAGCGATTGTTTTCATGATACTTGGCGCCATGCCGTTCGTCGTGTTCATCAGAACACTACGCGGCGATAGGACGGCTGCTTGGAAGGACGTGCAGGTTCGCGCGTTCGTCGGGTTTCTCATCTCGGTCAGCCTCATCATGGCGCTGTGGCTGCTCTTTACGCGCAACATTTCGTTTTTCGATGCGCTGACGCTGTCGTCTTTCAACGTGACATCTATCGTTACGACAACAGGGTATATGAGTGATGATTATACGAGGTGGGGTAACTTCGCGGTCGGCGTTTTTTTCCTTCTGACGTTCGTCGGGGGATGCTCGGGTTCGACCTCGGGTGCGATCAAGATTTACCGGTTGCAGATCGCGCACATGCTGACGCGCAGTCATTTTCTGCATCTCATCAGCCCGAGCCGTGTCGTGACCTTGACATACAACGGCCGGCGGTTGCCTGCGGACGTCCCGTTTTCGGTGGTGGCTTTTCTCGCAATCTATTTCGCGGTCGTCGGGCTGTTCGCGGTGATCTACGCGGGATTGGGGCTCGATTTTGTAACGTCCCTGTCCGCATCTGCTACCGCGCTTGGCAACGTGGGTCCGGGACTCGGTGAAATCGTTGGGCCAGCGGGCAATTTCGTGCCGATTCCGGACACAGCGAAATGGGCGCTGTCGTTCCAGATGATGCTGGGACGACTGGAACTCTTCACGGTTCTCGTGCTGTTCAGACCGGAGTTCTGGCGCTCGTGAGCGCATCTTCTACGGTCCAGCCGTAGAGCCAATCGTATTGCCGCATGAACAGATGGGCCGGTGTTGCAGTGAGCACTGCGTTGCGTGCGCGGCGCCTCAGCCCGTCGAGATGATAGGCGCGGCCGTTCCTCGCGGAGGCTTCCATGACGCGCGTGGTGCGGGGGCGGCGGATGCGTTCGAAGTCTTGGAGGCGCGCCGGCATGTCGGTCGTTGCGATGGTCCTGAGAAGTTCTGCGAGGACGATGGCATCTTCGAGCGCCATCACCCCGCCCTGAGCTAGGAACGGGAGCGGCGGATGGGCTGCATCGCCGAGGAGTACGACACGCTTTTCAATCCATCGAAACGGCGCCTCGGGTGTGTAGAGCGACCATTGTCGCCATTGCGTAGGTTGTTGCAGGAGCGTGCGCAACACCGTCGGAAATGATCGCGTGCGGTCCGAGATTAGTGCGGGCTCGACAAGTTGCGACCAGGTTTCGCCGAGAGCTCGGTCGTCGAAGATGGCGACGATGGCCAGCTCGCGACCGGCCCGGACCGGATAATGCACGACGTGCGCGGCAGGCCTCAGCCAGATAGTGGTGTCAGTGGTGGAGATACCCGGTGGAACGGCATCGTTCGCAATGACGGTGCGGATGGCGCATTTGCCTGTGAACGTCAGCGGTGGAGCACCCATCACGGTGCTGCGCAAGGTGGACCAGATCCCATCCGCGCCAATCAACAAGGCGCCCTGCATCTTTGCACCACCAGCCAGTTCGACTGTGACGCTCTCAGAGGATGATCGCGCCGCGATCACGTTTGCTTCGTGACGGATTGTAACGGCAGGCATCGAGGCGACTGCGGTGCGGAGCGCGCCGTGCAGGTCGCCCCGGTGCAGGACCCCATACGGTGCGCCGTGCCGGGCGGCAATATCGCGTCCGAGCGGGAGCGAGGTTAGATGTTTTCCGCTGAGGCCATCCATGACGCGGATGCACTCGGGGCAGGCGATTTTCCCTTTGAGAAACGAAGTCACGCCAAGCGCCTGGAGTATACGCATGCCGTTCGGCCCGATCTGAATGCCGGCACCTTCTTCTGAGCTTTCAGCGCGTTTTTCCAGAACGGTGACGGCGCGGCCAGTGCGGGCGAGTGCGAGCGCAGTCGCCAGGCCGGCGATGCCGGCGCCGGCAATCAAAATGTCGGAGTGATTGGATGGCAGGTCAGAGGCGCGGTTTGTCATCGCGCACGCCGAGTTAGATCAAGCAGCGGTATCGAGGTGTGTATCGACGAGGCAGCCCTTGGGATCTGTCTCGTGTTCGCCTAGGCGGGCATCAAAGACAAAGAGGGTCGAACAGTAGGGGCACAGGATCTGGCCATCCGAGCCCATGTCGAGAAAGACGTGCGGATGATCGAACGGCGGGCGGGCGCCCATGCAGTTCAGTTCCTTCACGCCAACGAAGATTTTTTCCGCGCCCTGGTCGTTCGCGAGGTGGGGAACGAAGTGTGCGGCCATGGCAGTCTCTCGGCTCGTTGATAGGGAGGCGTGGAAGTGGTGGCGGCACCATAGCGGCTAGCCTGCTGTAATGATAGGGGATGACCCAGGGCAGGCCGCCGCATCGGACCGGCGGACCCGACAGCCTTCGACAGCAGGAGTGCCGCAGTTTGCCGACGTTTCAATCCGATGGCGTGACGCTGGCCTATCTCGACCAGAACGACGGTGTGTCGCGCCCGCTCCCGGTCCTGCTGATCCACGGGTTCGCTTCCAGCATCGAGATGAACTGGGTGGCGACGTCATGGGTGCGGGATCTGGCGGGTGCCGGCTATCGGGTCGTGGCCATCGACAACCGCGGACATGGCCGGAGCGAGAAACTCTATGTGCCCGAGGCGTACAGCCGAGAGATCATGGCAGAGGATGCACGGCGGCTCCTCGATCATCTGGGGATCGGGACGGCGCATGTGATCGGCTATTCGATGGGCGCGCGTATTGCTGCGACGCTGGTTCTGGCGCATCCGGAGCGGATTGGACGGCTTGTGCTCGGCGGGCTTGGCCACAACATGGTGCGCGCCATGGCTGGTACGGGGCCGATTGCGCAGGCGCTGCTGGCGCCGTCAATCGATGACGTCGTTAATCCTACCGCGCGGACGTTTCGCGCGTTTGCCGATCAAACGAGAAGCGATCTCAAGGCGCTGGCGGTCTGCGTGCGTCAGATCCGAGATCCGGTGCCGCGTGAGGAGATTGGTCGGATTTCAGTGCCGACACTCGTCGCCGTTGGAACGAACGATGTCATCGCAGGTCCGGCACACATTCTGGCCGACCTCATTCCAGGATCAGAATCGTTCGAAATCGCCGGGCGCGATCACATGAAGGCCGTGGGAGATCGCAGTTTCAAGACGGCGGTGTTGAATTTTCTGGAAAGGGATGCCGGTGGAGCGGCGCGCAATTGAGTGTCGTCGGGCCGCTTCAGACCTGAAAAGGCGAGGCCGGCTGTGCGAGAGGAAGCCGGCCCAGGGAGACTGGATTTAGGCCCCGGCTCCAGCGAGAGAGGGCCTCGCCGTCATCGTTCGGGGGGAATCTCGCAATGTCGAGACGGCGGAGAGAGCCAGGGCCTATACGCACCAACGCAACGCTTACACATTCAACGCACTACCATTCGAGGTGGGCGGATCCGGCTCATGGGACGGGGGGTAGAGCCTAGCTTTCGCTCCTCTTACGCGACACTACACAACGATAGCGTGCAGACCGTCGTCTCGTTACGCTTCACACTCAACCATCGATACGCAACAGGATGGCCGAAAACCGGGACTTTTGCCTGCTGTCGGAGCGTGTCTTGCCTTCGACAAGGAGAACGTACGCCTCGTTTCGTCCTCTGTCCGTGACAATTGTACGTTGTCCCCCTAAATTTTGTGGATAACTTAAACGGACCTCTTGAGACATCAGCGCTGCTTTGGAAGCCGCGATTCGATCCGGAAGCAGCCCAAATCCCGACGCTGCATCGGCTCATGTCTGCCTGATCTGGCTGGCAAATTCGCTCAGTTCCGATCGACCGTTCACGGCTCGTTAGCCATCGGGGCGTAGTGTCCCATTCCATGTCGTTGCGTGGCGTCCTGTTCACCCTGGTTGTTACCGTTCTGCTCATCCTTGCCGGATGCAGCACGGGCGGTCCTGATTTCGTTGCCAGGCATGAACCATGGCGGGAAACGGAAGAGAGCGCTTGTCTCGCTGCCGGAGCCGTGAGGCAATCGGCCTTCGTACAAACGCGGTCGTCGCTGGGTGGTCCGAGTTATTGCGGTGCCGCACGACCCTTCGAAATGTCAGCAGCTGATGAGGGTCGCGTTTCGCTGCGCCCGCCGGCATTGCTGCGCTGTCCCATGGTCCCCCAAGTCGAGCGCTGGGTCTCACATGTCGTGAAGCCGACGGCGGAGTATTACTTCGGTGTCCCCGTCGTTGAGATGAAGGTGGCGGCGTCGTATGGATGCCGACCTCGCAACAATCAGTCCGGCGGCAAGCTCTCCGAACATGGTTATGCGAACGCGTTGGATATCTCGTCGTTCACGCTGGCTGATGGCCGTGTCGTAACAGTGAAGAGCGGATGGTGGGGCGAAGAGCGGGAGCGGTTGTTTTTGCGCGCGGTGCATGAGGGCGCGTGCGGTGAATTTACGACCGTGCTCGGACCCAACTCAGACAAGTTCCACGCTGACCATTTTCACGTGGATCTCGCGCGCCATGGACGGGATGGACGGCAGCGGTACTGCAAGTGAGCCGGCTCAATTGGTGACGGGCTTCTGCACGGGGTTATCCCAAATGCGGACGAGCCCGTCGTCGCCTGCGGAGGCGATGTGCTGACCGTCGGGCGAGAAGGCAAGTGCTGCGATATCACCGGCGTGACTGGGTAGCGTACGCGGTGTGCGGCTCTTCTTGAAATCCCAGACACGGATTTTGCCGTCGGCGCCGCCGGAAGCGAGCACGTCTCCCGATGGTGCGAAGGCCAGCGCGCTGGCGCGCCCGTCGTGGCCCGAAAGAGAGCGCGTCAGGCGATTGGAGCGCGTGGACCAGATGCGGACTTTGCCATCGAGGCTGGCGGAGGCGATGTCCTTGCCGCCGCCTGCCAGTGCGACGGCGGTTATGTAATCGCGGTGACCCCGATAGGTGCGGACGCGATCCAGCGTTTCGAGATTCCAGATCTTCAGGGTTTTGTCGGCGCTGCCGGAAGCGAGGATAGGCTTGGAGCCCGACCTACCGAAGGCGAGGGATTGTACGGCGCTGTCGTGTGCATCGAGTACGCCGAATGGGCTACTCGTGGTCGCTGCGTCCCAGACGGCGATCTTCCAGTCATGTCCGGCGGCGGCAAAGCGCTGGGCGCTGCCGAGGAAGGCAATGGACCAAATTTCAGCGTCATTACGTTTGTAGGTTGCGATTTTTTCCGCCGTCTCCCAATCCCACAGCACGAGGTTGCCATTGGCGTGGCCCGTGAGGAGGCGGTTGCCGGTGACCGCCATTGCCGTGGCCAATCCGTCATCCATCTCGATCGTGCGTTTGAGCGTGGCGGATGCAGCGGTCCAGACTTTGACGGTGGCATCTTTCGATGCGGTGATGAGAAACGCGCCATCGTCAGAATAGAAGAGTGCGGTGACGGGACCGCCGTGACCGGTGAGTTTCGCAACTGGCGCGGCGATGCGAACGGGCTGCGGGTTAATGGAGCCGGTCGTGGTGTTGGAGGGGATCGTTGCGCTCCGCGTCTGCATTTGCGGCAGGCGGTCTTGCAGCGCGACGGCACCGCTTGCAACGCCAATACCGATCAACAGCTTGAACAGCACGGGTGTCCACGCCCAGCCTGAAGACGCAATACGCTTCGGCTTGGGAGTGCGATAGACTTTTGGCGGTTGAACCTTTGCGGCAGGTTTTGCAGCCTGTTTTGGTGCTGATTTCGCTTCCGGTGCGGATTTGCGTTGCAGAACACGCGGCACCTTCGGCGGTACAGAGTCGTCTTCGAGTTTGCGCGTGGCGGCAGCGCGAGCCTCCGGCTTTTTCGCCGGAACATCGGGAGCCGCGGAAGGGGGCGCGGTTTTCGATTTGGGTGGCGATGCGGGTGCCTCGCCCGACGCGCTCTTCTTGTCCTTCAGGTTCTCGACGAAATCGAGCAGCGCGCCTTGAGGCCCGGGCGCGTCGGGAAGGGGTGTTGCGACGGGCTTTGCCTTGGCGACGGCGGGTTTGTCGTCGGAGTTGAGGGTGCGCTGGAGCCAGGAGGCGGGTTTGGGATCCGGGGCCAGAAGATCGCCGCGCCAGGCGGCAATCGTCTGCGGACGATCTTCAATGCGAAGGGCCAGCGCTTTGTCGATCGCTTTCAAGAAACCCGCGCGATAGGCGCCGATCGCGGCTTCGCGTGCGGGCACGAAATCATCCTTGACCATGCGCGAGGGCGCATCGGGGGGACGCTTGCCGGTGATCGCATGATAGAGCGTGGCGCCGAGGGCGTAGATGTCGGTCCAGGGTCCCTGGCGTTTGCCTGTTTCGGCATACTGCTCGTAGGGGCTGTAGCCAGGTTTGACGAGGGCCGAGACGGTCTTTGAGTGAGCTGCGATCTCGCCGCGTGCGGAGCCGAAGTCGATGAGGACCGGCGCGCCATCCTTGCGGATCATGATGTTGTCGGGCGCGATGTCGCGATGCAGGAAGTCTGCTTTATGGATCTCCTCTAGCGCGAGCAGGAGAGGGCCGATGATCTTATCGAGTTCCTTCTGGCGCGGGGCGCGGCCGAGGCTTTTCAGCCAGCCTTTCAGGTTCTGGCCCTCTTCGAAGTGGAGGACCATGTAGGCGGTCTGGTTGGCGCGGAAATAACGATATACCCGCACAATATTGGGGTGATTGAAGCGCGCGAGCGTCTGGGCTTCGTCGATAAAACGGTCGAGCCCCCACGTGTAATCACCGGCGCAATTCTCCGAGCGTGGCACGGCTTCCAAGGCGGCGCCGCGCACAGCGAAGTCGGCGGGGAAATACTCCTTGATGGTGACAGCGCGGCCGAGCGCCAGTTCATCGGCAAGATATGTGATGCCGAACCCGCCCGCGCCAAGGACGCGCGTAATGCGAAAATCGCCAACGAGCTCAGTTCCGCTCTTGAGGGCTATAAGGTGGGTCATGAGCGGTGCAACGCGGTCCCAGTGAGCGTCCTGAGGGAGGGTTCGCCACGCGCGCGTCGCCAACATCTGCGACTCGCCGAACATCGAGTGGCGGCAGCTATGGAGCAGGAATGTGGCAACCCTTCGGGCAATGCTGCAAAGGTGCATTTTTCATGGGAGCGACGAGATCGTGCCACGAAGCTGCCGCACGACGCACGGAGAACGGACATTCACCGGTCGAATTGCTCGCACGCAATCAAACGTGTCGGTCAGTCCGAGCGGCACTCCGGTTGAGCGAGGCAAAGTATTGATTGGGCCTCGCTCGCAGAAAACTTTCCCATCGTCCAATCGAGGAGCCCCCCATGTCGAGCGCTGCCGCCGGACCGCAAGCCCGTAATTCCATCCTCGGTTCTTTGAAGGATGTCTTGGCCGCTGCCGGACGTGACAATACCGTTCCAGGCGCTGCGATCGCGCCCTTGGCCGCTTCTGTTCCGCCGCTGCCGGATATGGCAGCACAGGTAGCGGAAGCTCTTGCCGCCGCAAACGAACCCATGGCGCCTGCCGTGAGCCCCTCGGCCGCCGATGCCGCGCGTGAAGTGAAAGGTGCGCCGAAGCCACTCGATCATGCACTGGCGGAGGCCGATCGTCCGCCGACGACGCGCGTATTTCGTTCTCCTTCGCGAGAAGCGTCCATGCCGGATGCGTCGGCGCGAACGTCGTTGGTGCGGGGCAAGCAGCAGGTCAAGCGCGGCGGTTTCGAGGCCGACCCGGTCGTGGGCTGGCTGGTCGTGGTCGGTGGGCCGGGGATTGGCCAGTACCGGCCCATTTTCGAGGGTAACAATACCGTGGGCCGTTCGGCACAGAATCGGATCGCCATTGATTTTGGAGATGATGCGATCTCTGGCGAAGAGCAGGCCTATATCCGGTACGACAGCTCGGACCGCTCCTTCCTGTTCGTGCCCAATCTTGCTAAGATGAATGTGGTGTCGCTCAACGACAAGCGGCCGACGGCCGCGGTAGAGCTGCAGGCGATGGACGTGATCACGATGGGGCGCACGCAACTCGTGTTCGTGCCATTCTGCGGGGCAGATTTCGATTGGTCAGCATTGGCCGACGGCTAAACTGAGGCTTTTACACTTCTGAGGATCCGGTTGAGAGGGTCCGGTTTTCTGGCGGATGATCTTGTTCGACCGTGCAAGTTGCTCCACGCAGGGAGCGCGCAGCTATCAGGAAGACAGCGCCATGCTCTGGCCGGGCGATGACATCGCGTCGTCCGGTGCCGGCAGTGGCGCGGCGCGTGAACTGGTCGCGATTTTGGCCGATGGCATGGGGGGGCATGCGGGCGGAGCGCTGGCAAGTCGTACCGTATGTGAGACGTTCGTCGATGCGTTCGCGGGGACTCACGAGACAGATACGACCACGCGTCTGATCTCGGCCCTATCGGCGGCAAACGACGCGATTGCGGAAAAGGTGAGTGAAAACCCTGCGCTTTCCGGGATGGGGTCGACACTGGTTGGCGTCGTTTTCTCCAAGGACGGCGCGCAGTGGGTGTCTGTGGGCGATAGTCCGCTGATGCTTTACCGGCGGGGGGAGATCGCGCTTCTCAATGAGGATCATTCGCTCGCGCCGGAGCTCGACCGGATGGCGGAGGCGGGTCACATCAGCGTGGAGGAAGCCCGGCGGGACCCACGGCGGCATATGCTGCGTTCGGCGGTGACGGGTGACGAAATCGACCTCGTGGATATCTCAAGAAAGCCGCTCGCGGTGGAGCCCGGTGATTATGTGATCCTGGCAAGCGATGGTTTGCAGACGCTTGAGCAGAGCGAGGTGGAGCGCATTGTTTCAGCGTATGCGGCAGACGGCGCCAAAGCCGTGGCGCAGGCGCTGATCCGAGCGGTGGAGGCGGTTCGAGATCCGCATCAGGACAATGCAACCGTGGTCGCCGTGCGTGTCGTTCCGGCCTCTGGCGGGACGGTTTCCTGATTTGGTTTGATTTCGATCACAGCGCGGGCGGCGCGGCTGCGCCGATAGAGTGTCCATAGCGAACTGCATGGGGGCTCATCATGGACGATCATTTTTGGCCGAGTGTCTACCCAGGTCTCATTGTAGGTGCTCTCATTGGACTGGCGGATGGATCGATCTGGTCCACACTGCTGGGGGCGCTCGGCGGACTTGGCGGCGCGTTCGTGGCTTTTTACGCGGTGACCATGCTGGCTATCGAGCCGGGTCTCATGCCGCTGATCGCGATTATCGTGGGGGCAGTCGTGGGCGCGAAGCTTTGCACCTTGCTCGTGGGGAAATTTACGGGACGTCCGGCTGCCGGTTAGTCTCCAGCTACCGTGACACCGTACTAGGGTCGGCAGCGCGGCGTCGGATATCGTCGGCGAAGCGCGGGTTGATCAGTTCGAGGCGATGAAAGTCCTCGGCATGCAGTTTCAGGAGCCGGCACTTCGTTGCGGTGATGCACGGCGCGCTGGGTGAGTCGCCGGTCAACATCGCCGTGGCGCCAAAGAAATCTCCTGACTCAAAGACGATCTCCGCCTCCGGGTGCTGCATGCGCACTTTTCCGGAGGCAACGAAGAACATGGCGCGGGCCGGCAGGCCGGCCTTCAGGATTTCGGATTTCGGTGGCACATGATGGGCGTGGAGGAGGGGCATCAACTCGCTGACTTCACGGGCGTCGAGTTCGGCCAGAAGTGGAATACGCGACATCAGCGACCAATTGACGACGAAGTCGCGGCGGCTCGTCTCCTGAGAAAACCCTGCTGAAATGATCGCGACGGGGAGCGCGAGAATGCACACTCCCGTCACCATGACAAAGCTGCCAAATATGCGCCCAAGCGGTGTGACCGGCACAATGTCGCCGTAGCCAACGGTGGTGAGCGTTGCCATCGCCCACCAGGCACTGGCCGGAATGCTGCCGAATTTGTCCGGCTGAGCATGGCTCTCGATGAGGTAGATTCCGGACGATGCAAAGAGCAGGGCGGTGGCAAGCAGCAAGCCGGCTCCGAGAAGCGAGCGGCGTTCGTTGGCGAGAACGCGCATGAGCGTGTGCAAAGCGGGCGAATAGCGCGACAGCTTGAGAAAGCGGAGCAGGCGCAGGACACGCAAGATGCGCAAATCCATGCTGAAGAAAGCCTGCACGTAGAACGGCAGGATTGCGAGCAGATCGATGATGAGGGCCGGTGTGGCTGCGAGTTTCAGGCGGGCCTTCCACGGCGGATCATGGCGGAGAAAGGGAACCTCGACGGCGGTCCACAGTCGCAGAAGATATTCCAAGGTGAAGACGGCGACGGAGAAGACATTGAAAGCTTCAAACGCGGAACCGTACGCGGCCCCGTAGGCCGGCACCGTCTCCAAGACGAATGCCGCCACGTTCAGCAGGATGAGCGTGAGGATCGACGCATCGAAGATGCGGCTGAAGATCCGGTCGCCGCGACCGACCTCGATTGTTTCATAGACGGCCCGGCGCAGCGGATGCGGCGGTCGGTGTCGGGTCGGTCTGTACAGCCGTTGCATCTCTCCCCCGCAGGCCACTCCCGGAACGGGCCAGGTGGCATGGCTGACGGGCTTGGCGTAATCGAGGCGAGAGGGGGGGGGCGGGGCGCGGGTTGCCACAGCAGCTGGCGCGATGGGCGTTGACCGTTGATGGTCCAAAAGCTATAGACCGCGCCAAGCAACGCCCGGACCTTCGGTTCCGGGCGCAACCTCATTTGAACACCAGTGTCACCAGGCCGGTCTATCGGCTCGGCCGCCCCAGACCAGGGGCAAGGCCGGGGCAACCCGCCGGGGCAGGAAAAAACAAGGAATTCAAGACTATGGCCAACACGTCCTCGGCAAAGAAAGCCGCCCGTCAGATGATCACCCGCACCGCGCGCAACAAAGCGCGTCGCACGCGGCTGAAGTCGAGCGTCCGCGGCGTCGAGGAAGCGATTGCCTCAGGCGACAAGAGCAAGGCCGCCGCTGCGCTCAAGGCCGTTGAGCCGATCCTCGTGCGAACTGCTCAGAAGGGCATCGTTCACAAGAAGACCGCCAGCCGCAAAGTCTCTCGCTTGGCTGCACGCGTGAAGAGCATGGCGTAATCGCCCGCGGGAATAGGCGCGCCCACAGCTATGAGAACTGAAGAACCGGGCCGACGCGCCCGGTTTTTTTATTGTCTATTTTGTTCAGCGCGCGCAAAGGCCCCGTAATTCCGAGTCAACGGTGTGGCGCCGGGAAACAGATTCATTGTCGCGATTGTGACGTGTTCGCAACAGAGGAAGCGTCGTGAGAATAAAGGGTTCGCAATATGAACATCGCTAACCCGTGGATTCCCAGGCTCTTCGTGGACAAGGTTGTTGATGGCGCACATCGGACCCTGGCGCGGGACGTTGGAAAAATGCAAGCGCGGGCCGAAAAGCGAGTCTGACCGAGCGGATTGGTGGCCGAGTTTGAAATCGGGGTTTTCGATCAATGGGATTCAGATTCGAGTGGTCGTTGAATCTGAGAGTCTGGCACCTAAAAAAACCAGAAAAATCAGCCGTACTTGAAAGCTCGTGACGGCGGGCCGGAGTCTTGCGCGCGGAGTGGTTAAGCGATAATTAATTTCCTGTGCCCTGGCTGTGGGGCGCGTGTTTGAAAATGTAAATTTGTTGGCGTGCGTCGGCCCTTGTTTCAATTGCGTACCGCGTCCTGGGTTTCATCGTCATCCAATGGCCATAGCGAACCTCAACGGGCTGACAACAGCCGGTTGGGGACACGAAAGGCAACACCACTCTACGTCTTGAGGTAAAGGCTGCGGATTTTCTCGGCTGTGCGGCGGGGAAGTTCGCAAGGACCATGCGAAGGCAGGTTGGCGTGCGAAGCGTCCGTTTTTAGTTGTGAAAGGAGTTCCGGCTTTGAGCGTTGATGATGTGCCCGTGGAAGAGACCTGGGCCCGTCTACAAAGCGACAAGGCGGCCGTTCTGATCGACGTGCGGACGAAGGCAGAATGGACGTTCGTTGGCCTACCCGACCTCTCGGAGCTAGGCCGACAAGTCGTCACACTCGAGTGGCAGTCTTCAGATGGCCGGATCGACCCGGCATTTGCTGAACGTCTCTCGGGGTTTCTGGAGCAGGCCGGCATGGGGAAGAGCACCGAACTGTTCTTCATCTGTCGGAGTGGAGCCCGAAGCCGCGCTGCGGCAGAGGCTATGACATCGGCCGGTTACGACCGGTGTCACAATGTGGCGGAAGGCTTCGAGGGTCCCCCCGACGCCAACCGTCATCGGGGGAAGGTTGCCGGCTGGAAGGCTGCAGGTCTTCCTTGGGTGCAAGGGTAGGCACCCGACTTTTGAGAGATCCTGGTCTGAAGCCGCCGTTGCTCGAGGGCAAACGGCATCGGCGGAGGCATGCCCGGATCGAGGGAAGAACTAAGTTCAAGTGCGGGGTAGCACAATGCAAACGTCGGAAGCTCTCAAAACGTCAGAGGAACCTCGCGGCAAGAAGGTTCATGCCGCCCTCAAAGCGCGTCTCGGTGACGATATCTACACGAGCTGGTTCAAGACACTCGATTTCGACGGTTTCGACGGCAAGACGGTGACGGCGTCAGTGCCCGTGAAGTTCCTGCGCAATTGGATCCAGTCGCACTATATCGATGATCTGCTCGCCTGTAGCCGCCTTGAATTCAAGGGTGCGGAGCGCGTTGACGTGCAGCTGCGTCAGCCGGGCGGTCAGAACCTGCGGGTCATCGCCAGCACGGCCGAGCCGCAGCGCAACGACCTCTCTGCGCTGGACCATCGGCAGCCGCAGTCTCCGCCGGAGCAGGGCGCGCGGCCGTCACCGGTGCGTGGCACCGTGGCTCCGTCACCCACACGGGTTCCGGCAGGCGGGGTAGAGGGATCGCCGCTTTATCCGCACCATACGTTCGAGAACTTCATTGTCGGCGCTCCCAACCGTCTTGCACACGCTGCGGCCGTGCAGGCGGCCGAGACCGTGATGAGCGGATCTCCGGGTATCAATCCGCTCTTCTTCCACTCTTCTGTCGGCCTCGGCAAAACGCATCTCTTGCAGGCGATTGCCTGGGAGGTGCGCCGCCGCTCTCCGCATGCAAACGTACTCTATCTGACCGCCGAGCGGTTCCGGTACGAATTTGTGGAAGCGGTGCGCAGCTCCGATCCGCTGGCGTTCAAGGAGCGCTTTCGTCACGTCAACATGCTGCTGATTGACGACCTCGAATTCTTGCAAGGCGAGAAGACGGAGCAGGAGTTCGAACACATCATAAATGCATTGCTCGATGGCGGGCGTCAGGTCGTGGTTGCTTCGTCGCGTCCGCCGGGGCACATCGAGCGGCTCAACGAGCGTATGCGGTCGCGGCTGCAGCGCGGTCTCGTCACAGAGATCGGAGGGTTCGACGAGGACCTTCGCATGAAGGTGCTCGAACGCCGGGTGGCAGAGAAAAAGCTGACTGATCCGTCGTTCGAACTGTCGCGGGAAATTCTCGAGATGCTGGCGCAACGGCTGACCGAAAACGGCCGCGAATTGGAAGGTGCCGTCAATCGGCTGCATCAGACCTGGCAGCATGTGCGCGGCACCCTCACGCCCGACATCGCCGAGACCGTTATTCGCGATCTCGTGCATTCGGGCGGCGACCAGCGCCGGATCAAGATCGAGGACATCCTGCGGGTGGTGTCGCGTCACTTCGGCGTTTCGAAGGGCGATCTCCTTTCGCAGCGTCGTCACCGGTCCGTGGTCTGGCCGCGCCAAATCGGCATGTGGCTGGCCAAGCAGCTGACTGCTCGCTCGCTGCCGGAAATCGGCCGTCGGTTCGGCAATCGTGACCATACAACTGTTCTGCACGCGATTCGTAAAATCGAGGGCGAACTCAACGGAAATCAGCGTCTCCGGGACGAGTTGGAAGACCTGAAGAAGATGCTGGCGCATTAGCGCTGGCGGGGGACCCGGACGGGGAGAGGGCCAAGCTCACCGGGTCTGACGGCTTCGCCATCCTTGGGCGGCGAAGACTTTGCGGGGTGGGAGATGGGGACGCGGTGACGCGGCCCCATCTCCTGTTTCAGGTGTGTTTCGGCCGGCCGAGTTCCCGCGGCACTTGAACGGGGCGGGAGAACGGGTCATTTTGCAGCCCTTCCGCGAATCCCTTGTTCGTGGTCCGTATCGTTCTGGCCGGTCACGTCCGGCGATGTGAGGGGGCTTACAGGGGGTGGCGCTAGCGGTGGCCTACGGCCGCCGGCCTCTCCCCACCACGTTTGTACGCGTTCCCACCGCAGCAAGGCTAAGGGCAAGCAAGACATGCGTCTGGTTATCGAAAAAGGCGAACTGTCGAGAGCGCTCGGGCATGTCACGAGTGTCGTGGAACGGCGCACGACGATCCCGATCTTGTCGAACGTGTTGTTGAAGGCGTCGCCTGCCGGGCTGGAATTCAAGGCGACCGACCTCGAGCGCGAGGTCATCGAGGAAGCCAAAGCCGACGTAACGCAGCCGGGTGCGCTGACGGTTCCCGCGCACATGCTGCACGACATCGTGCGCAAGCTGCCCGACGGGGCACAGATCGAATTGAAGCGCGACGCGGAGAAAGAACGGCTAACGCTCTCGGCGGGCCAGGCGCGTTTCGCCTTGCAGACACTCGGGCCGGAGGATTTTCCAGATATCGCAGCAGGCGATCTCGGCCATTCATTCGAGGTTCCGGCGGCGGAACTGAAGCGCATCATCGACAAGACGCGATTTGCAATCTCGACGGAAGAGACGCGCTACTATCTGAACGGTATTTTTCTGCATACGGCTGAGACCAACAAGAAGCCGACATTGCGCGCGGTTGCCACCGATGGACATCGCCTGGCGCAGGCGGAATTCGATCTGCCGAAGGGTGCAGCCGGCATGCCGGGCGTGATCATCCCGCGCAAGACGGTGCAAGAACTGCAGCGGCTCGTGGAAGGCGTGACGGATCCCGTGCGCGTGTCCGTATCGGCGGCGAAGGTTCGGTTCGAGATCGGCTCGGTGACGCTGACGTCGAAGCTGATCGACGGAACATTCCCTGATTATGGCCGCGTGATCCCACAGTCGAACGACAAGGCGATGCTCGTCCCCAACACCATCTTCAAGGCGGCGGTGGATCGTGTCTCCACGGTCGCAAGCGAGCGCGGCCGGGCGGTGAAGCTAGCCATCTCCAAGAACAAGCTCGTGCTGTCCGTCAACAATCCGGAAGGCGGCAGCGCCACTGAAGAGATCGGCGTGACGTATGACGCCGCTCCAATCGAAATTGGCTTCAATGCGAAGTATCTGCTCGACATTGCGAGCCAGGTCGAAGGCGAAGAAGCGCGATTCATGCTGGCCGACGCCGGCTCGCCAACGATGATAAAGGACAGCGAAGACAACGGTGCGCTGTACGTTTTGATGCCGATGCGGGTGTAAGCATTTTGCCCATGCGCTGCGTATCTGGCTGAAAGTTAAACCATGGCAGACGCGGCTCCGCGGCTTTGGGTCGAGCGGCTGACGCTCACCAACTTTCGCAATTATGAAAGCGCGACGCTCGAGCTTGGGCCAGAGCCGGTCGTGCTTGCGGGGGCGAACGGATCGGGCAAGACAAACTTGCTGGAGGCCGTGTCGCTGCTGGCGCCGGGACAAGGGTTGCGGCGCGCGGCCTATTCCGATATCGCGCGGGCATCCGGCGACGGCAGTTGGTCGGTCGCGGCGAAAGTGCATACGGATCTCGGGGCTGTCGATATCGGGACGGGGATCGCGGCCGGCGCGGACAATGCCACCGGGCGAATCGTGCGCATCGACGGGGTGACGAAGCCGGGATCGGGTGTTCTGGCCGATTACGTCGAGGTTGCGTGGCTGACGCCTGCGATGGACGGTCTTTTCAGCGGGGCGGGTTCCGAGCGGCGGCGATTTCTCGACCGGCTGATCCTGTGTTTCGATGCCGAGCATGGGCGGCGGGCGTCGCGGTTCGATCGCGCGATGCAGCAGCGCAACCGGCTTCTCTCGGATGAGGTCCGCGACAATGCGCGTTTCCAAGGTTTGGAAGACGTGATGGCTGAAACTGGCGTTGCGATCGCGGCGGCGCGGGCCGAGGCGGCAGCCGCTCTGGGGGCGATTTCGGAACGGCGGCGGGCGCGGGATCAGGCGTCGGCGTTTCCCTGGGCGGTGATTGCCGTCGAGGGCACGCTGGAGGCAAATCTCAGATCCATGCCGGCGCTGGACGTGGAGGAACGATACAAGGCGGCGCTGCGCACGGGGCGCGAGCGTGATCGCGCGGCGGGGCGGACGCTGGAAGGGCCGCACCGCTCGGACCTCGTGGTTGAGCATGGGCCCAAGGCGATGCCGGCGCGGCTGTGTTCAACGGGTGAGCAGAAGGCCCTGCTGTTGGGGCTTGTTCTTTCCCATGCGGAGTTGACGGCCGAGCGCCAGAGCGGGCGGGCGCCCATCCTGCTCCTCGATGAAGTGACTGCCCATCTGGATGCCGCACGGCGCGCGGCGCTATTTCAGGAAATTTTGGCCATTGGAACGCAGGCGTGGATGACGGGGACGGACGCGGAGGCCTTTTCCGCGCTTGGCAACCGGGCGCGTTTTGTGACTGTTGACGAGGGGCGGACGGGAATTATGTCTCGACGCTGACGGCGCGACAAAGCGGCACACGCAAACCACTGAAAAACATACCACTTTTCTTATGGATAGCGGTGTCCGTGCGGTCGCTTTTCTGGCCTTTTCGTTGCCCTGCGTGGTATAGTCCACGCGCTTCTAAGAACAACAATCCAAGACAGGTCACGAATGAGCGCGGAGCCCGCACGAAAGCCGCCGGTGGACGACTACGGTGCCGACAGCATCAAGATGCTGAAGGGCTTGGATGCGGTACGCAAGCGCCCAGGCATGTACATCGGCGATACCGACGATGGGTCGGGTCTGCACCACATGATCTACGAAGTCGTCGATAACGCAATCGACGAGGTTTTGGCCGGACACGCGAGCTCCTGTCAGGTGACGCTCAACGCCGACGGCTCGTGCACGGTTCGCGATGACGGGCGTGGGATTCCCACGGGCATCAAGAACGACGACGACATGGATCCGAAGCGTTCGGCGGCGGAGATCGTATTCACCGAACTGCACGCCGGCGGCAAATTCGACCAAAACTCCTACAAGGTCTCAGGCGGTCTGCACGGCGTGGGTGTGTCGGTCGTCAATGCGCTGTCCACCTGGCTGAAGGCGCGCATCTGGCGCGAGGGCAAAGAACATCTGATCGAATTTCGTGACGGCGTCACGGTAGCGCCGCTGCAGGTGATCGGCGATGCCAAAGGCAAGCGCGGAACGGAAGTGACGTTTCTGCCATCTCCGCAGACATTCACCATGGTCGAGTTTGATTATCCAACGATCGAGCACCGGCTGCGCGAACTGGCGTTCCTCAATTCGGGTGCGAAGGTACTGCTGACGGATCATCGACACGCCGACATGAAGAGCGAGGAGTTCTACTACGAGGGTGGCACGGCGGCGTTCGTGCGCTATCTCGATCGCTCGAAACAGGCTTTGATTCCCGAGCCGCTCATGATCCGGTCGGAAAAGGACGGCATCGGTGTCGAGGTCGCGCTGTGGTGGAACGAAAGCTACCACGAGAACGTGCTGTGCTTCACAAACAACATTCCGCAGCGCGACGGCGGCACGCATCTGGCCGGGTTTCGGGCGGCGCTGACGCGCGTGATCAACAAGTATGCGAATGAAAGCGGCATCGCGAAAAAGGAAAAGGTCGATCTAACGGGCGAAGACGCGCGCGAGGGTCTGACCTGCGTGCTGTCGGTGAAGGTTCCGGATCCAAAGTTTTCATCGCAGACGAAAGACAAGCTCGTCTCGTCTGAAGTGAAGCCGGTTGTGGAGAACACCGTCGGCGATCAGCTGGCGGCGTGGTTCGAAGAGCATCCCAAGGAAGCCAAGACTATCGTTGGCAAGATTGTCGAAGCTGCGCTGGCGCGGGAGGCGGCGCGGAAAGCACGCGAGTTGACGCGGCGTAAGGGTGCGCTTGACGGCTTGCGGCTGCCCGGTGGGTTGGCCGAGTGTCAGGATCGCGATCCCGCCAATACCGAGATGTTCATCGTCGAGGGTGACTCGGCCGGTGGTTCGGCCAAGCAGGGCCGCAAGCGCGAGTACCAGGCGGTGCTGCCGATCCGAGGTAAGATCCTCAACGTGGAGCGCGCGCGCATCGATAAGATGCTGTCTTCGGAGCAGGTGACGAACATCATCGGTGCGCTAGGCACCGGCATCCGCGATGACTTCGATCTGTCGAAGCTGCGTTATCACAAGATCATCATCATGACCGACGCCGATGTGGACGGCGCGCACATCCGGACGCTGCTGCTGACGTTCTTCTATCGGCAGATGCCGGAGCTGGTGGAGAAGGGGCACGTCTACATCGCGCAACCGCCGCTCTACAAAGTCGCGCGGGGCAAATCGAGCACGTACCTCAAGGATCAGCGGGCGCTCGAGGACTATCTGATCGACGCCGGTCTGGAAGATACGACGCTGCTAACCGTGGACGGGGAACGCGGCGGGCAGGATTTGCGCGAGGTCGTGAAGGACGCGCGGATCGTAATGAACCTCATCGATCAGCTGCATTCACGCTACAATCGCGGTATTGTCGAGCAGGCGGCCATCATGGGGCTGCTCGATCCGGATCTGTTGCAGACTGAGGAGCGGGCCGATGCGGCAGCCAAGGCGCTCGCGAGCCGGCTAGACCAGTTGGCCGAAGAGACCGAGGGCGGCTGGGAAGGCCGTATCGGGAACGAGGGATACGTCGTACGGCGTCAAGTGCGCGGCGTGACGGAGGCGCATACTCTCGACCGGGCTCTCATTTCGTCTTTAGATGCGCGCCGTATCAACGAGAGGCGCGAGTCGCTGTCGGAAGTTTACGCCCAACCGGCGAAGCTGAAGCGGAAATCGGAAACGATCCCGGTGCATGGGCCGCGCAGTCTGTTGGATGCCATTTACGAAGCGGGTCGCAAGGGACTGACGCTGCAGCGCTACAAGGGACTGGGAGAGATGAACCCGGAGCAGCTTTGGGAGACGACGCTGGATCGCGACGCGCGAACGCTCTTGCAGGTGAAGCTCGGCGACTTGGCGGAGGCGGACGAGATCTTCTCCAAGCTGATGGGCGACGTGGTGGAGCCGCGGCGCGAGTTCATTCAGGATAATGCGCTCAGCGTCCAAAACCTCGACGTGTGATGGCGTGAGCCATGACCTTCACCGTTTCCGCGTTTTATAAGTTCTCGCGCGTTAAAGATTGCGAGTCTCTGCGCGCCGACTTGGCAGCGCTTGGTGAGCGAGAAGGGCTGTGCGGGACGATCCTCATCGCGCCGGAAGGGATCAACGCGACCATCGCAGGGCCGGATGCCGGCGTAAGGGCATTGCTTGCGCACCTGAAGTCTGATCCGCGATTTGCGCGTCTCGTGTCGAAAGAAAGCGTGACTGAGACGCAGCCGTTCCAGCGGTGGAAGGTGAAGGTGAAACCGGAAATCCTGACGTTCGGGGCGGCGGAGGCCGATCCCAATGTGAGAGCGGGCGCCTATGTCAAGCCGCAGGAGTGGAATGCACTGATCGCGCGCGAGGATGTGCTGCTGATCGATACGCGGAACGATTACGAGGTCGCGATCGGGACATTCCGCGGGGCCGTCGATCCTAAAACGCGGGCATTTACCGGGTTCAAGGATTTCGTGGCCGCGAACCTCGATCCTTCGACGCATCGCACGGTCGCCATGTTCTGTACCGGGGGCATCCGCTGTGAGAAGGCGTCAGCCTACCTGCGGGCGCATGGATTTGAAGACGTCTATCATCTCGAAGGCGGCATCCTGAAGTATCTTGAAGAGGTCCCGGCAGAGCAGAGTCTCTGGGACGGGGCGTGCTTTGTCTTCGACGAACGCGTCGCGGTTAGTCACGGGGTGCAGCCGTCTGGCCATCGTCTCTGCCGATGCGGATGGCCGGTGGCACCAGGCGGCGCGGTGTGTTCCTCGTGCGGAGCCTCGGTTACTTAGGAGCGTTCGCGCCGTCGCCTTTCAGGCTCAGAATGTAGGCGATAAGGTTGTCGGCATCCTGTGCGGGGACAATCAGGTTCGGCATGGTCGGGTGCGGGGACTGCAGGAACACGCTCAAGGCTGTCCGAGTTATGCCGGGAGTATCTGCGACGGCTTTGAAGGCGGGTGCATCGGGGTTCGGCGATTCCGTTTCGCCGTAGAGGACCGCATGGCATCCGGCGCAATTGGCTTGTGCATAGCTTAAGCCGAGCTTGGGGTTTCCAAGTTCGTCGGCGAAGACGGATGACGGGACGGCCGAGCAAGCGGCGAGGACCGCGCTAAAGGAAGCAACAAGCGGATAGCGCATCTGGTTCGTTCCTCATTGAAGCGTTCGCCCGGCGATAATGTTATTCGGGAAAGACATGTCCCGCCCTTGAGCAGGATCAAGCAGTGCGGCGGCGACCGATCCGTGGCGCGCGGCAGTAGGGGCTGCATTCGTAGTTAACCGCGCATTAAATTCAACCACTTAGTCTATGAACTCGGGGTCATGCCGGCTGTTTGCTTCACTGCGGACGCGTGCCGGGTGTCGTGTCTGGATCAGACGTCATGAGTGGGTCTAAGCGGGGGCGCGCGAAGGGTCGCGTGCGGCGCGGCGCCGTTAAAGCGCGGCGCTCCGGCGCGGCATTGTGGCGTTTGGCTTCGCGCCGGAGAAAAGGCGGGTTTGCAGACCGCGCCCGCAAGGCCTTGAGCCGGATGAGTCCGCGAACGCGCCTTATCGTGCTCCCGCCGGTGATCGCGTTCGTCGTCGGATCTCTGGCGCTCGTGACGATGCTCGTCACCTACACCATCACCATACCCGATCCTCTATCACTTAGGACCAAGGTTTCGGGGCAGCCGATTAAAATCCTAGCGCGCGACGGCAGTGTGCTCGCCGAACGTGGCACGGCGCACGATTACATCCCGCTCGACCTTCTGCCCAAGCGGGTCATTGATGCTGTGATTGCGACAGAAGACCGGCGGTTCTGGACGCACTGGGGCTTTGACCCGGCAGGTCTTCTGCGGGCTGTGTTCGTGAACCTGCGGTCCGGACGCTTCGTGCAAGGCGGCTCCACACTGACCCAGCAACTTGCGAAAAATCTATTCCTCTCGCCGGAGAGGACCCTTGGCCGAAAGTTCGAGGAGGTCGTGCTCGCGCTGTGGCTCGAACTCCGGCTCAGCAAGGAAGAGATCCTCGAGCTCTATCTCAATCGCGTTTATTTCGGCGGCGGCGCCTACGGCATCGAGGCCGCGGCACAGCGCTATTTTGACAAGTCCGCCCGCGCATTGACTTTGGCAGAGGCGGCCGTGATCGCGGGATTGCTGAAGGCGCCATCGCGCTTTGCGCCGACGTCGAGCCCGAGGCTGGCCGTTATTCGCAGCCATAGCGTGTTGGCAAAGATGCATGATGCGGGTTTTATCTCCGCAGCGGAAGAGCAGATGGCGCGCTCGAAGCGGATGGTGTTTTCCAATGTCCGGCGCGATCAGGAACGGCAGGCCGCCGACTATGCGATCGATTATGTGCTAGATCGGATGCCGGATGCGCTCGGCGGAGCAAGCGGCGATATCATCGTCGAAACGACGATCGATCGCGATCTTCAGCAGCACGCCTCTTCGGTGGTGGCGGAGGCGATTGGGAAAGAGGGCGCTGCGCTCGACGCAAGTCAGGCGGCGGTGGTGGTGCTCGACACGAGCGGCGGTGTGCGGGCCATGGTCGGCGGACGCTCGTATGCGGAGAGCCAGTTCAATCGCGCGGTGAAGGCCATGCGACAGCCCGGCTCCGCGTTCAAGCCGTTCGTTTATCTCGCCGCCCTGGAGAAGGGCTACAAGCCAGACAGCGTGGCTTATGATCTGCCTTTCAACCTGGAAGGTTGGTCGCCGAAGAACGACAATGGACGTTTCGGAGGGGCGATCACGTTGCGGCATGCGTTGGCGCAGTCGGTGAATACGGTGGCTGTGCGGCTGATGATGGACGTCGGTCCGGACAAGGTCGTTGCACTGGCCACCAAACTCGGGATCGACGCGCCGCTGAGGACGGAGCCGTCGCTCGCGCTTGGGACGTCGGAAGTCTCGCTGTTGGATCTGACGGGAGCCTATGGGGCATTCGCGTCGGGCGGGTCTGTGGTGGAGCCGCATATCATCCGGCGCATACGGTCGAGTACAGGCCGGGTGCTTTACGCGCGGCCGGCGCTCTCGACAGATTCGGTCGTGGCTCAGGGATCAGTGGCAGCCTTGAACGGCATGCTGCACGACGTCGTTGAAAGCGGGACGGGAAAGCGTGCGCACCTTGCTGGGCATGCGACCGCCGGCAAGACGGGAACGAGCCAAGATTTTCGCGATGCCTGGTTCATCGGGTACACGGCCCACTTCACGGGCGGCGTGTGGACCGGGAACGATAATGGCGAACCGATGCGGAGGGCGACGGGCGGCAATCTTCCGGCGCTGATCTGGAACCGTGTCATGGCGCAGGCGCATGTCGGCAAGGACAGCATGCCGCTCGCGGGGCTAGATGCGGCGGGCGGACTTGGTGGCGCAGGTGCGTTGGGTTCTTACGCGAGCGACGGCGCTGCTCCTCCCGAACTGTTGCCGTGGAAGATGCCGACGAAGGTTCCGCCGAACGCCAAGCCGAAGGCGAAGCCGGAAAAGCGTGCGCGGGTCGATGTCTTTCCCACAACCCGCATCGACGAGGATTTCATCGTGCGGGCGCTGGCCGGGTTGCCTGAGACGAAGGAACGAGTAGGGCCGCGACTCGATGAGGGATCAACGGCGATCTCTCAGCCTCGCGCTGCGGCGCCGTTGCCTGGGATGATGTCGCTTGGTGCCGGTCTTGGGGCTCTGACTCGCTGATCTATCAATCGCCGTATTCGACGCCGTATCGGTGCAGATCCATGCCGTAAATGCGCAGCCAGCGCTTGGCCTCGTCCATGCCGGGGCATGACTTACGCACCAAGACCCAGAAGCGGGGACCGTGATTCATTTCCCGCAAGTGCGCGACCTCGTGAGCGGCGACATAGTCGAGGACGGCGGGTGGGGCGAGCACGAGACGCCATGAGAAAGAGAGCGCACCTGTTGTCGAGCACGATCCCCAGCGGCTCGTCTGGTCGCGAATGGTGAGGCGCCCTGGCTGAACGCTTAGCCGATCCGCGTGCCAGGCGACACGCCTCTCAAGATCCGACTTCGCCTCGTGAGTGAACCATTGCTGCAATCGCTTGACGGCGGCTGCTCTCTCACCGGGTGCGTAAAGTTCCGGGAACGGATGGGCATCGAGCCGGCGCACGACGCGACGACGTGGCACCTCACCTGGCATGACGACGCGGTGTGCAGTGCCGCGCAAGGGCACGAGCATGCCATGGCGGAAGGGGATCGGCTCGGGCAGGCTATCGAGACGCTCGCGGACCCAATCGAGATTGCGCGTGAGGAAGGAGCCGGCTTCTTCGATGCCGCACTGGACCGGCAGGGTGACAATGACCGCACGGCGGGTGCGGCTGACGCGAAGGGTGAGGCGGCGGGCCGCAGGATGATGTCGCACTTCAACAGGTGCGCCTATGCGATCGGTCTCGCGGTTGGAAAGGGTCGTCACTTGAGGCGCTTTGGTCTTCCGCATGTACGTCCTCGAATGAACGGAACTTCCGCACGATATATATGGCAGAGAAGGCGATGCGCCTTGATCCCGATCACAACACGATACGATGCTGTTCTTTCGCTTTCGTCAATCGTGTTGTGCGATCTGCAGCGCATGGCGCCGCACCATGCGTTCGTTCAGAGAGACACCTACCAAGTTCGGTGCTATGTGGGCGAGTAGAATTTTTTATGATGCGGTTCCGTGCGCCCAGAGTGTGGCATCGCGGTGTCATCGGCGATTGGCCGCACTCAAAGTCCCTTCAAGAAAACTGATTGTTTCGCTGATCACAATGCTGCAGCCAGTGCGTCTGCGAGCGCGGTGGCGTCGGTCGAGTGCGGAAAGTGCTTCACGTACTCACCACTCGAATTCATTAGATAAAAAAATGAACTGTGATCGATGTTGTAACGCGTCGGGTCTGTGTCGTCGGGCACCTTCACGGCGTACACGCGATAGGCTTTGATGGCGGCGTTCACTTCGTCGGGGGTGCCAGTCAAAGCTTGAATCCGCGGATGAAAACTCTTCATGTAAGCGGCCAGCGACTGCGGCGTATCGCGTTCCGGATCGACGGTGATGAAGAGCGGCGTCAGGCCCTCTGCTTTGTCGCCGAGTTTGTCCAGTGCGACGGTGAGGGTCTGCAGACCCGAAGGGCATACGTCCGGGCAATTCGTGAAGCCAAAGAACACCAGCATAGGCTTGCCAGAGAAATCTTTTTCTGTGCGTCGCTCGCCGGCGGTGTCGACCAGGCTGAAGGGACCACCGATTGCAACGCGTCCGGTTTGCGTTTGCGCCCGGCCCTCGGGTCCGGCTGGAATGTTCAGAGTTACGTACGCCGCAACGACACCAGCGAAAAGTCCAAGTGCGAGTGCGATGAACAGTTTCGACGACATAGTGAACGTCTCCCTAAGAGGCGACCGGCATGAAATCGGTCTTGCACTGCAAAAACTGTTCTCTTGTCAACACAGGTCAAGATCGCTTGACCCGAACCCGCCCAAGGTGCGGAGATAGCGGTGTGAGTGCGGACTTGCAACGTCCGCCACCGTATGGTTGTGAACGCACAATCGGCGGGCTTGTGAGTTCGCCGTAAAAAGGACCCTCTGAGGCGTGCCGTCCGAGCAATCAATCTTGAGCCGGCTGTGGCAGACGAGTGACGAAGACAGTCAGCTTCGCCTGCAGACGATCGTTCGTCTCCGGTGGCTGGGTGTGCTCGGCCAGCTGGCAGCCATTGCCGTCGTCGCGCTCGTTCTCGAGTTCCGGCTGCCGGTCGGCTGGTGTCTGTTTCTCACCGCGTGCTCGGCATGGCTGAATGTTTTTCTCGCGGTGCGGTTCCCGGCGCGGCATCGGCTGTCCGCGCGACTGGCCACCGAGTTGCTCGCCTACGACATCCTACAGCTGGCGGCACTTCTCTACTTCACGGGCGGGGTACAGAATCCCTTCACCATGCTGCTTGTCGTTCCGGTGACCGTATCGGCCGCTACACTACCGCCCCGGAATACGATCATCCTGGCATTGATGGCGGCAGCCGCTGCCATTTTGCTGACGATGATCTATCGCCCACTGCCTTGGTATCCATCGCAGCCGCTCGAGCACCCCTTTCTTTATGATCTCGGCATCGTGACTGCCGTCATCTCGACCATGCTGTTCATGGCTCTTTATGCGCGCAGGCTGACGCGGGAGAGCAAGTTGATGTCGGCGGCGCTGACGGCAACGGAGCTTGTTCTGGCGCGTGAACAGAAACTTCATGCGTTAGACGGCTTGGCGGCGGCGGCGGCGCACGAGCTGGGAACGCCGCTCTCGACCATTGTTCTGGTGACGAAGGAGATGCAGGCGGGCTTGCCTAAGGACAGCGCGCTCGCGGAAGACGTGGAACTCTTGCGACAGCAAGCCCTGCGTTGCCGCGAAATCTTGCAGAAGCTGACGCAGCACCCAACCGAGCAGGATCCGCTGCACGGCACCATTTCTCTTCAGGAGATGCTGGAGGAGGCTGCGGCGCCATACATGAGCGACGGCAAGCCGATTCATATCTTCGTACATCCGGCGAGCGGGACTTCCGGGACGATGCAGGACCAACCCCTTGCCGCGCGGCGGCCGGGGGTGCTTTATGGCCTTGGGAATCTGATCGAAAACGCGGTCGATTTTTCGCAAGGCCGGGTCGATCTCACCGGCGAATGGGATCAAAGTCTCGTATCGGTCACGCTTACGGATGACGGTCCTGGCTTTGCGCCTGAAATCATCGATTCGCTGGGCGAGCCCTATGTCACCTCCCGGCCGTCGGGGACGCGCAAATCCCCCAGTAAAGCTGGTGGTCTGGGGCTCGGCTTCTTCATCGCCAAGACCTTGCTCGAGCGCTCGGGGGCGCGCGTTTCGCTCGAAAACAGGCAGGCGCCGCAGTCTGGGGCGATCGTGAGGCTGGTGTGGCCGAGAGAAGCATTCGAGGCCGGGGCAGAGCGATCCGGACCCGGAACGGCGTTGCCGCGCCCTCAGGTCCGGTCGGCACCGGTCGAAGTCTACGATCGTTAATCTATTTACCAACTCGCGGGTGTGCGTTTCTCGCCGGTTTGCGCTTGGCGAGTCGGAGGCAAGACTATAGTTTGCCGCACGTGGAGGACCCCGTGACTGAAGATCTGTCATTCAAACCCGATGAACTGCCCGAAGATCGATCGTTGATTATCGTCGACGACGACCGGGCATTTTTGCAGCGCATGGTGCGCGCCATGGAGCAGAGAGGGTTCCTGGTCCGAAGCGCCTTTACGGTGTCGGAAGGGATTGATCTGGTCCGCCAGAGCCCGCCGGCATTCGCGGTCATCGATTTGCGCCTTGAAGACGGCAATGGCCTCGACGTCATCGCCGAACTGACACGGGTGCGCCCCAATGCGCGGATTATCGTGCTGACGGGATACGGGAATATCGCGACTGCGGTGACCGCCGTGAAGCTCGGTGCGGTCGATTATCTCGCCAAGCCGGCTGATGCCGATGACGTGACGGATGCTCTGCTCGCTCCGCCCAATTCGAAAGCGCCGCCGCCGGAAAACCCCATGTCGGCGGACCGGGTGCGCTGGGAGCATATTCAGCGCGTATACGAATTGTGCAATCGGAACGTCTCTGAGACGGCACGGCGGCTCAACATGCACCGCCGCACGCTGCAGCGGATCCTTGCCAAGCGCGCGCCCAAGTAGGGCGTTAAATCTCGCCGGCTTCTGATCGGGTCTTGATGGCTGGGTCGGCTACTGCTGCCAGCCGGAGGGCTGCGACGCGGGCGAAGCGCAAGGTCAAAGCCCTACGTCGTGCGCCTGCGAGAACAGGGGCGGGCCGCGCCGGTCGCAGGATTTCGGCGCCGTAGCGATCGGCGAGGATGAGGCCACAGTCTCCGGGCAAGACGTCGCGCGGGAACTCAGGCTTCACCGCGAAAAAGAAGCGGTCGCAATACTCAGCGTATTCAGGCCACTTCTGATCGGAGCGGAAGTCTGCAAGGCTCGACTTTATTTCAACGATGGTGATGGTGCCATTACGATCGAGGGCGGCGATATCAGCGCGGCGCCCACTCGGCAATGTGAATTCCTGGAGTGGGGTCAAACCGGCATCGATTAGCATGCGCGAGGTCCCCCGCAGGATTTCGACGGCGATTGGATCGGCCGCGAGTGAGCTATCTTCCGATTGCCCGGGCGCGTGGTTCGGTGTTGCCATGGAACCGTTGTCGCCAGACCGGCGGCAGAAGTCCAGGGCCGCAGTGATTTTGCCCATCTTGGGCCGCGACCCACGTCGAGCCAGTTGTTGTAACTGCGAGTGCATCATGCCGGAACTGCCGGAAGTCGAAACCGTTCGCCGGAGCCTGGAGCGCATGCTCGTGGGGCAGTCGCTGGCGCGTATCGATTTGCGGCGCGCTGACTTGCGTTTTCCATTTCCGGAGGATTTTGCGGCGCGGCTGACTGGTCGGACCATCACAGCTGTGCGGCGGCGCGCCAAGTACCTTCAGCTGATGCTGGATAGCCGAGATGTGCTGATCGTCCATCTCGGAATGACGGGACGGTTCATCATGGGAACCCCGGGCGCGGACACGGTCCGTGGCGCTGTCGTTGGCGACTATGTTTATGAAACCGGACATCTGCCGCAGCACGATCACGTCGTCTTGGAAACCGCGGGTGGGCTGCGGATCACATACAATGATCCGCGCCGTTTCGGATACATGCTGCTCGAAGCTGAAGCCGACCTCGAAGCGCACGCGTTGTTCCGCGCGCTGGGGGTCGAGCCGCTGGGGAATGAACTCGACGCGGCGTTGCTGGCAAAGAGGGCGGCGGGCCGGAAAGCCGATCTCAAAGCTTTTCTTATGGATCAGCGCAACATTGCGGGGCTCGGCAACATCTATGTGTGCGAGGCCTTGTTCCGGGCTGGGTCATCGCCGCGGCGGCGTGCCGGGACGCTTGCCGGTCGGGGCGGTCGACCGACCGACCGCGCGGCGCGGTTGGTGCAGGCCATTCGGCAGGTGCTGACCGAGGCTGTCGAGGCCGGCGGTTCGACATTGCGTGATTACCGGCAGCCCGATGGACGAGCCGGCGCATTCCAAGATCGACACGACGTGTATGACCGCGAAGGTGAAGCGTGCCGCAAGCCCGGCTGTGGCGGGATCATCCGCCGGATCACGCAGTCGGGGCGGTCCACCTTTTACTGTCCGCGGTGTCAGACATAGCAGCGGTCAGGTTTTGCGTCGTCTGAACTGCGTGACGAACGCGAAGTAGCACAGCCCGACAATGGCAAGGCCGCCAAAGAGGAAAATGTAATTGGCGGGCCAGTCGCCTTTCGGCGTCGCGAGCTTGTTCGAACCGATGAGGAACACCAACCCCGCCGACACCGCGAGCCCATGGAGGATGTTCAACGCGGGTGCGGGCGGGATGTTGTCGCCGCCGGCCCCTAACCGGTGCACGTAATAGAGCAGAGCCGCCGCAATCAGGGCCGCGCCAGTTCCGTATTGAAAACCGTGCTGCCAGCGGATGTTTGTCAGTCCATAGATGGCGAAGAATGCTGCCGCGCCCCACGCGTATACGAGCGCCGCCAGGCGGGTATTGCGGCGCATGGTGTGAAATAGAATGTCAGGTCCGCTCTCGCTCGATGGGAACCATGCCGGTCGGTTGACACGCCAGGCAACGATCAAAACGAAGAACGCGTAAAGCATCGCCGCGGCGACAGTTATGAGCGTCTCGTTTGTAGCGACACCGTACGCCATTGCCCCGGCACTCAGCAGGAGTGCGCCGACAACGCTCGCGATCATGGGCTGAAGGGACATGATGGGTTCTCGTCTATGACCGTCAAGCGGCAGGCACGCGGTCGCGCGTATAGAACAGAGCGGCTGCGCTGATGGCGGCCAGGGCGATGGCGCCAAACAGAAACACGGTTTGCGCCGCCCAATCCCGGCGTTCTGGATTGAGGAACTGCTTATCGGGATCGATCATGAGTCCTATGACGGCGACGATCGTTCCGGCGAATTGGACGATGGTGAGAATGCGTCCGATCTTGAGCAGAGTCGGATCGTCTTTGCCGCGTTCGGCATCTTTCGACATGACCGCGGCGAACAGCAAGCTGACAGCGGCGACGACTGCAAAGGCGGCGCAGAACACCGGCCACTCGTGCCACTCCGGGAGAATGAAGAAATACGTGACGAACAGAGCCACGGCACCCCAGGCATAAACGAGGCCCATGTATCGCGCGGTGGCTGCCGACACCGCGCTGATCGACGCGCCTTGTTGATCAAGTGAAATAATTTCGCGCAGGCCAAACACGGCGATGGCGAAGCTGATCAGAGCGGTGACTGCCATATAGTGTTCCGGGTGTGTCGGCCCGGTGACAAGCATCAGAGCGCAGACGCCGATGGTCAGGGTCGTTATCCAAACGACCAGCGAGGTCTTGTCGATCATAAGTCGTCCCCGTTGAGTGTCCCGAAATCATGCCTTGGTGCCATCAGCCATTACCCGACTTCAGGGCCAACACAAAGATGGCCGCAGAAAGTTCGGTGGATTCGCGGCATTTGGGGTCGCACTCCCCGGCGAGCGACTCACGTTTGTCGTCCGCCGGGTCGAAGGAAATCCAGGCCGGATCCGACGATCTTGGAATCGGGGACCGTGGCGACGCGCTCGTCGCGGCCTTCGTAAGGCAGAAGGGTCAGGATCTTCCTTATGACTTCGAGGCGCATGCGGCGCTGGTCGTTGGCGCGAACGATGGTCCAAGGACAGTCGGCGGTGTCGGTGAAGCGAAACATTTCCGTTTCGGCGTCGCTGTAGGCATCCCATTTCCCTATCGCGGCGATGTCGATGTCGGTCAGTTTCCAACGCTTGAGGGGATTGTGCTTGCGTTCGTGGAAACGTGTGATCTGCATCTCCCGCCCGACGGTCAGATAAAGTTTCAAGAGCTTGATCCCGTCTCGGACGAGGAGGCCTTCGAATTCGGGTGCATCGCGCAGGAAACTTGCGTGCTGCTCGGGGGTGCAGAAGCCCATGACGTGTTCGACGCCGGCGCGGTTGTACCAGGAGCGGTCAAAGAGGGTCATGTCGCCGGCAGTCGGAAGGTGCTGGATGTAGCGCTGAAAGTACCACTGGCCGCGCTCGGCTTCCGTCGGCTTCGTCAGAGCGACGGCGCGGGCGTGGCGCGGATTGATCCGCTCTAGAATCGTTGAGATCGCGCCACCTTTGCCGGACGTGTCGCGACCTTCGAACAGGATGACGACGCGCTCGCCGGTCTTTTCGATGTGCGCCTGAAACTTCAGAAGTTCGAGCTGAAGGGGGGTGAGGTCGTCTTCGTAGGCCTTGCGCTTGATCTTGGCGTCGTAAGGGAAGCCGCCGGAGGCCAGCGCCGCCTCGGCGATCGCCTCGGGCAGTTCGGGATCGTTGATATCGAAGCTGGCGAACGGGTCTTTCCCGGATTTATCCGCTTTCATTTTCGATTCCGATTTGGCCGACTTCTCATCCTTCGCCATTGATGTGCGCCTCCCATCGACCGTTTCGGCTTATTCGTAAAGCACGGGCGCGTCCGTCCTGCCAGTGCCCCGTCGGCGACGGCAGGTCCGGCGCCACCTTGGCGCCGGGGACAAGCCGCCGGCCCGCCATCATTGAGTCCCCGTCGCGACAAGAAGGACGACTAAAGATCAGTCTCATGTTTCAGTTGCGGTGCGAGTTCGGGGCCGAAAATGGTGTTGCAGTCGGGTGCGGATGCCGTGCGGGGGCGGAGGCTTTCGGAGTTGCCGTACGCTTCGGGTGCACGTGGCGCACCTGAGCAAAGCGGTAATCCGGCAGAAAAGCGAGATATTAAAAAGGTCGTTTTGATTGCCGGCCTCGGCATGCTGTCGTGGGTTGCGACTTATGTCGGTATGCTGGAACTGATCGAAGCCAACATGGGTGATCTGCCGCTCATTCATAAGGCGATCATCGCGTTTTCGGTCGGGATGCTGATGACGATGATCATCTGGCTGCTCGACCAGATGTTCGCGCCGATCCCGTTCTTCACGAAGGTCGTTTATGCGGGTGGATACGTTTTCCTGACGCTGATTTCGGTGGGGTTTGGGTTCGGGTTCTACTGGAAGGTCCTGGAAAGCCGGTCGGAAGCGTCTCGTTCGGCGGAATCGGCTGTCGGCCAGGTGCAAGGCTCGCTCAATGCGGCTGCGACGCGGCTCGATCAACTTCAGAGCACGCTCGTGAAACTTTCGGCGGTTTCGTCTGAAAAGGCGGAGATCGAGCGGACGAAGGGGACGTCGTGCCCCAATAGCCGGCCTGGCGATGGGCCACGACGGAAGCTGCGAGAAGATGATGCGGCGAAATTTGCTTTCGCCTCCGATTTCGTCAAGGAGCGCGCGACGGCTGTCAAAGGTGAACTTTCCGCTCTCGATGGTGATCTATTGAAAATCGTCAACAGCGATCCATCGACGGTGGATGCCAAGACAGGAACCCGCAACGAATTCATGAAAGCGCTGTCGCGCAAACTCGATATGACGGTGACCGGGTTCAATGCGTTCCGTACGGATCCGCAGTTGCGGCAGTTGCGGACTGAACTGTCCGACCGCGCAGAGCAGTCGACCTTCGGTGATCCGAAGAAAGGCGGGTTCATTTGCCCGGACGCGCAGTTGCAAGGTGCTTTGCGGGGCGCGGTGAAGGCCATCGACCAATTGCCGGAACTGGAGAAGCCGAAGATTGCCGCTGTCGAAGGCTCGGAGGCAACGATCGAGGCGTTCCGGCGGCTCATTGCGACCTTTTTCGGTGCGTTGTCGTTCAAGATGCCGCTTTCAGCAGACGAATTGCGCGAATTGCAGCAGAAGGCGGTGCAGTCGGTCGAAGGTGGTGCCGCGCAGCGTGTTGCCGACGTGGAAGCTGTGGGTCTCTCGAAGCGGGATTATGTGCCGCTCGCCGTCGCGGTGTTCGTGGACATCTGTCTGTTGCTCGTGTCGATGGGGCGTCCAGCCAATCGTCTCGGTGGCCTGATGCCGCGGATGCAGGCCGCAGAACGAAGTCCGGTCAGCACGATACTTTCGCGCTTCAACGACATTCACCGCGACGCCGATATTCGGCAGACTTTCGAGGTGTTCCGGCACGTGGTGTTCGACTGGAGTGGTGTGTACTACGTCGCGGTGCCGCTCGATGCGCCGTACACGATGGGACGGCGTCCTCCCAGCGGGTCAACGGGGTCGTATGCGATGTACGGGTCGCAGGACGCACAGGACCTGCAGAACGAGGCGCATCTGCTCGCTAACTTGTTCACCAGCTTCGAAAAGGAGCGCATCTTTGCGCGCGTGCACAGTCCGTTTCTCACGACGTCCGTGGTGCAGAGGAAACTTGCACGTCAGGGCAGCAAGTTTTCAGGGTGCCGCGCCTTCCGGATCTACCGGTTCCGCGACGGCGCGTGGCAGGAGATTATCCTCGGCGCCGTGATGGGAGCTGCGAAGCGGGCCGAGGAACAGCGTGCGGGTTCTGCTGTCGCTGATGCTACGCCTCCGGGCCGGATGGCTCGTGACCGGAAGCGGTCAGAGCCGGCGGCCCCAGGGCCATTTGGTTCCTCGGTTAAGCCAGAGTTGGGCGCAGGGCACGGACCTTATGCAAGGGCTGCGCGAGAAGAGCTGTCCCTTAGCCCGGAGCGGGACGCCGATATCGAAGTGCGGGCGGCCAATTCCAATACGGCTCCTGCTTTGCGTCCGGCTCCCAATCTACAGGGGCAAGCAGATACAGCCGCCGATCTTGCGCCGATCGTCGTTCCTTTGCCCGTGCGGCCGCGATCTCCCGTGAGTACCACGGTGTCGCCGCAAGCCGCCGTCGAAATTTCGTCACCGCCGGTTCAGCCGATTGACATGCATGCGCGTTTCGAGGCCGACAGCGCAATTCAGACACCCGAGGGCATGGTCGACATCGTGATGCAGCGCGAGACGACGTCGTTCCGGGTTCCGGTTAGCCAGGCAACACTCCCGGTCACGCTTTTTCCGACTGAGGGGGCACTCGCCAAAGCCGTTCCGCCGGTCGAGACCGTTGCGGCCGTCAAGGGGCCGGATCGTGCGCCGTCGGGGGCCGTAGAGTGGTCTCTGGACGATCAGCAAGATCCCCGGGCGGCCAAGGATCTGAGCGATCTCGATGATGAAGACACCGATGGAGCGGCGAGCATCGCAGGACGTTTGCGCCCGGCACTGCCGCGCGACTGAAAGAGAGGTGCTGGGTTGTCCGAAACAGAACGCGTCGCAACGGTTGTTTAACGTCTTTCGTCGCAGATTAGGCAGCACAACAACAGGCCTCCGGCTGTGCGGGCAACGCTCGGCTGAGGGGTAAAGATAAGGAAGCAGAGCCTATGCGCACCTTCACCCCGCCCCGCATGCATGTCGTTCGCAAGGAGGAAAAGGAGGCCCGGCTGACGGCGTTCATCGCCGACCTGCTTGCCAACGCCGTCGCGTGCGATCTGTCGGGTCTGGGGCTGACGGTGCTTGCGCGCTCGCATGAAAGCCCCGTTCTGAAGGCGCTGGCCGCTCATGCGGACGCCCTTCGCTCGGCGGGCCTGCGGATGCGGGCTATCGTCGTGCTGGATGAACCGGCCAGCCCCGAGGTCAACGCCCTGCTTGCTGGTGTGCCGTCGCGCTGCGCTTGCGATGCCCGGCTGCTCGACGCGCATGAGCAACTTGCCGTCGGCGACCGTGTGGCGTGGATTGGTGACTGCATGCGCCGTGAGCCGACGAAGCGGGACGCCTACGAAATCTATAGCGGCGATTGTGCCGAGACGGCCTCGGTCGCGCATCGCTCGTTCGACCGAGTCTGGTCGTTCACAGGTACTGGTAAGGCCGAGCCGACGGTCGCCGCCCCGTCTGTGACGGCTATCACTGCATCCGTCGAAGTCTCGATCGCAGCCATCGCCGAGGGCGAGCCGGCCCCGGTTGTTTCGACGCGTCACTGACATTTCCGAGTTACCGGTGCGAACGGTAGGGGCGGGTCCTAATGGACCTGTCCCTTTTTGATTGCGCCGTGCGACTCCCCTGTCGGGGAGCCGGCCGCACGGCGCGCTCGTGTTTGCGCCGTGCGACTCCCCTGCCGGGGAGCCGGCCGCACGGCTTGCTCGTGTTTGCGCCGTGCGACTCCCTGCCGGGGGAGCCGGCTGCTCGGCGTGGAGGGAGGCGGTAAGAGGCGATAAGTTGGGATAAGTTGAGCGATGCCGCCGTCGTCTGGCCGCTCGCGGGTGTTGGGCTTCACCTGAGCCTTGGGACGGTCAATGCTCCCAGCGGTTCCATCCATGCTTGAGAGTGATCCCTCGCAAGCTTTTGTAAAGGTGACGTCATGCGCCTCTTCAGCGCTTTCCTGTTTCTCGTGTTTGCCGTGATGGCCGGACCGTGGTCTGCGACGGCCGCATCGCGTTTTGCCCATCAGGGGGTCGCGGAGGATGCGGCGCGCTACGAGAAGTACGTGCGGGAGACCTGGAAGCCGGGTGGCAAGACGGCAGCCGATCTCCGGCTAGCGGCGGGCAAGCAGATGGAGAGTGATGCACGCGCGGCCTCGCGCATCTATGCGACGGCGGTCTCAGCTGACCCGAAAAGCTCGGAGAGTTGGTTGGGGCTCGCCCGGGCGCTGCTCGCGATCAAGCTGACGGACGAAAATTCGAGTGAGCGCTACGACCTGCCCGTCAACGCCTCGGGCGCGGCCTATCGAGCTTACGAGCTTACGACGGAGAAGGTGCGTCAGGCCGAGGCGCTGGCGGTTCTTGGCGAAGCGATGCAGAGGCGCGCGTATTGGCGTCCCGCGATCGAATCATACCGCATCAGCCTAGAGTTGGCGGAAGCGCCGGCTGTGCGTGCGGCTTATGACAAACTGCGCGCCGAGCACGGCTTTCGGATGACGGATTACAAGACAGACACCGAATCGCTGCGTCCGCGCGTGTGCGCGGTTTTTTCCGAGAACTTGAGCCGCGGCGACATCGATTTCGCGAAGTTCGTGTCGGTGGACGGCAAGGACCCGGAGACCGTGACGGCGGAGGGATCGCAGCTGTGCATCGAGGGGCTGACGTATGGGCAGCGCTACGAAATCCAGATCCGTGACGGGCTGCCTTCCGAAACCAAAGAAGTGATCGAGAAGAAGATCGCGCTCGCGGTCTATGTGCCGGATCGCAAGGCGTCCGTGCGGTTCACGGGCAAGAGCTACGTGCTTCCGAGCCGCGGCCAGCAGGGCATTCCCGTCGTCAGCATCAATACTGACCGCGTGGACATCGAGGTTTATCGCGTCGGCGATCGCAGCCTTGCGACCTTGATCGGCAACGGCGAACTCGATCGCCAGCTCTACGGCTACGATGTCGAAACACTGCGTGATCGGACAGGTGAAAAAGTCTACGCGGGCGAGATGGATGTTTCGCAAAAGCTGAACGAGGAGGTCGTCACGGCTTTTCCAGTGAGCGAGACGATCGGACAATTAAAGCCTGGTGCTTATGCGATGATCGCCAAGCCCGCAGATGGGTCGACGGAGAACTGGAACAGCCTTTCGACACAATGGTTCATCGTTTCTGATCTCGGTCTGACGGCATTTTCCGGTGACAGCGGCGTGCATGCTTTCGTACGCTCGCTGGCCGATACGACGGCGGTTTCCGGAGCGAACGTCAAGCTCGTTGCCCGCAACAACGAAGTTCTAGGCGAGGCGAAGTCGGATGCGAACGGTTATGTGCGCTTCGAGGCGGGGCTCGCACGCGGCGAAGGTGGTTTGCAGCCGGCGGTGCTCGTCGCTGAAACGGGTGAAGGCGAATACGCTTTTCTCGATCTGACGGCGAATGCGTTTGATCTGTCGGATCGTGGCGTAAAAGGTCGCGATGCGCCGGGACCGATTGATGCGTTTGCCTATACGGAACGCGGCGTTTATCGGCCCGGCGAAGAGGTGAACGTCACGGCGCTCATTCGCGATGCCGCCGGACTTGCTTCGGCGCTGCCGGTGACGGTTATTCTCACCCGGCCCGATGGCGTGGAGCATGCGCGGTATCCGCTGGCTGACGAGGGTCTTGGCGGGCGCACGGTTCGCATTCCGCTGGGTGGTGGTGTGATGACGGGAACGTGGCGTGCGAAGGTCCATGCCGACCCCAAGGCTGATGCGTTGGCCCAGGTGTCGTTCCTCGTCGAGGATTATGTGCCCGAGCGGCTAGATTTGACGCTTGCGCCGGAGCCGGGTCCGATTGCGGTCGATGCGGCGAAGGCGATCGCGATCAGCGGGCGATATCTCTATGGGCCACCCGCGGCTGATCTTGCCGTTGAAGGCGAAATCGTCGTGCGTGCGTCTCCGAAAGATCTGGAAGGCTATCCAGGCTACAAGTTTGGCATCGTGGACGAGCTGATCAACCCTGTCCGTCAGCCGCTGGAGCAGCTTCCCGCGACGGACGCTGACGGCAAGGCGACGCTTTCCGTCTCCCTGCCGGCGGTCGAGAAAACGGCGCGGCCTTTGGAAGCCAATATCATCGTGAGATTGCGCGAAGTCTCCGGGCGTTCGATCGAGCGGGCGGTAGTGCTGCCGGTCGATCTCAAGCAGCGCCGTGTTGGCGTGAAGCCGCTGTTCAAAGAGAGCGGACCGGGCGAAGGCGAGCAAGCCCAGTTCGAGGTGATCACACTCGATAGCGCGGGCAGCCGCACGGCGGAAGCCGGCCTCGTGTGGGAACTCGTCCGCCTCGAGACATCGTGGCAGTGGTACAGCCGCGACGGAGCGTGGACCTATGAGACCCAGACGATCCGGCGCAAGGTGGCAAGCGGTACGCTCGATACTTTGACGGAAGCTCCCGCGAAGGTCGGCTCCGAAGTCGAATACGGTCGTTACGAGCTGGAGGTCCGTTCGGTGGATGCTGGCGGACCTTCAACGAAAATGACATTCAACTCGGGTTGGTATGCGGCGGCGGGAGCTGCAGAGAGCCCGGAGATGCTCGATGTAGCGCTCGACAAGGCAAGCTATCAGCCGGGAGAGACGGCGAAGCTGCGCATTGCCTCGAAACAGGGCGGCAAAGCGCTGATCGCGATCCTCGGCAACGGTCTCGTGACGTCGAAGGAAGTGGATATCGCCAAGGGTGGCGGCGAAGTGGATCTGACGGTCGGGGACGACTGGGGTCCTGGTGCCTACGCTACGGCGTTGCTCTACCGTCCCATGGACGAAAAGGCAAAGCGCATGCCGAGCCGGGCCATCGGTATTAAATGGATCGGTGTCGATCAATCGGCGCGGACGCTGAAGGTGTCGCTGCCGGGCGATGTGAAGGTCAAGTCTGGCGACGGTCTCGTGATCCCTGTTAAAGTTGAAGGGCTGACCGCGGGCGAAGAGGCGCGCGTCACGGTGGCGGCGGTCGATGTCGGCATTCTCAATCTTACGAAGTTCCAGGCGCCGGCTCCGGAGACGCACTTCCACGCGCAGCGTAAGCTGTCGCTGGAAATCCGCGACTTCTATGGTCGCCTGATCGACGGCATGCGAGCCGAGCGAGGTCGCATGCGCTCCGGCGGCGACGGCATGGAGGAAGAGGGCATCAAGGGTTCGCCTCCGGTCGAAGAAACCGTGGCGCTGTTTTCAGGGATTGTGAACGTCGAGGCGGACGGTACGGCGAAAGTCGAGTTCGCGCTGCCGGACTTCAACGGCACGGTGCGCGTGATGGCCGTGGCATGGTCGAAGGACAAGATCGGTCACGGCACGTCGGATGTGGTCGTGCGCGATGCTGTCGCCCTGACTGTTTCGGCGCCGAGATTCCTGACACTCGGGGATGAGGCCGTCGTCGATCTCGCCGTGCATAATGTTGATGGTGCTGCGGGCAACTATCTGGTGGCCGTATCGCAGCTGCCGCTCGATGCGTCACAGGGCGGGCCGCAGAGCATCCTGTCGCGTCCGCTCGTACTTAAGAGCGGTGAGCGCAACAGCGAGCGGCTCGCGCTGAAGCCGAAAGAGGTTGGGTTGCAGACCTACGATGTCGCCGTGACGGGTCCCGATGGCATTGATGTCCGCCGCCGGCTGTCCTTCGACGTCAAGCCGCCGGCGGGTGACATCAAGCGCACGACCGTGAGTGCTTTGGCAGCGAAGGGCGGCAAGATCACGCTCGGCAAGGATCTGTTGGCGGGGCTGATCAAGAGCCGGACGCGCGTGAACGTGAGCGTGGGGCCGGCCGCGACGATGGACGTGCCGGGGCTTCTGACCTCGCTCGATCGGTATCCGTACGGCTGTGCCGAGCAGACCGTGTCGCGGGCGCTCCCTCTGGTCTACGCAAATGTGGTGGCCGAACAGATTGGCATCGCACCTGACAAGGAACTGAAGGAGCGCGTGCAGAAGGCGATCGATCGCGTGTTCGAAATGCAGGACAGCACGGGCGCATTCGGTGTCTGGGGCCCGACCGATGTGGATCTCTGGCTGACTGCGTATGTGACGGACTTTCTGACGCGGGCGAAAGAGGCCGGGTACACCATTCGGCCGGTTCCCTTTGGATTGGCGCTCGACCGGTTGCAGAACTTCGTCGCCAATGCCCAGGACAATTCCAGTTCGGCGGAGTCGCGCGCCTACGCTCTGTATGTCCTAGCCCGCAACGGGCGGGCGCCGGTGGGTGAATTGCGCTACTTCGCGGACGAAAAGCTCGATCAGTTCCAGACAGTGCTGTCGAAGGCCCAGCTTGGCGCGGCTCTGTCCATGCTGGGCGACAAGCCGCGGGCTGAGCGTGTGTTCAAGGCGGCGCTCGATGGCGTCAATGAGACAGCGCCGGTGGTGGTTGCTCGGAACGACTTCGGCTCGGGTCTCAGAGACGGCGCGGCGCTGGTGACGCTGGCGATGGAGACCGGGCTTTACAAGCAGGAGGCGCCGAAGCTCGTCAACGTCATCGCGAAAGCGTACCAGGCGCGCCAGTACACCTCGACGCAAGAGCAGGCCTGGATGCTGCTCGCCGCGCACGCACTCGGTGAAGATCTGAAGGGTACGAAGCTCTCGATCAACGGGGGCGCTGTGGACGGATCGATCGTGCGCGCACTGTCGGCCGAGGACGTCGAAAATGGCGTCGTTATCACCAATAATGGCGAGACAAGCGTCGATGCGGTGGTGACCGTCATCGGTTCGTCGCTCGAGCCGGAACCTGCCGTGGCGAAGGGCTTTACGATTGTGCGCAGCTATTTCACGCTCGACGGTGCGCCGGTTGATCTGGCGAGTTCTAGCGGAGGTGTGGCGGAACTTGCGCAGAACGAGCGGCTTGTTGCGGTGGTGAAGATCGAGAGCGACGAGGCGCACGGCCGCGTGCTTCTTGTGGATCGTCTGCCGTCGGGGCTCGAGATCGATAACCCGCGTCTTGTGGAGGGGGGCGATGTTTCGAACCTGGAGTGGCTGAAAGACATGCTGAAGCCGCAGCACACGGAGTTCCGGGACGATCGGTTCGTTGCCGCATTCGATTTGTCGGCGAAGCCTGCAGCAAGCGGGGAGAGTGGTGAAGGCGCGGCCGAAGATGACGCGTCGCCCAATCCGGTGTCGACGGCCAAGGCCTCGGCGGCGGTGGCCTACATCGTTCGTGCCGTGACACCGGGGACATTTGTCCATCCTGCGGCGACGATCGAAGACATGTACAGGCCGGAGCGGTACGCACGCACGGATGCGGGTCGTCTTGCGGTTACGCCGGGCGCGACCAAGAAGTGAGCAAGATGCGATTGGTAAAGTGGTTTCTGATTGCGGTTCTGGTTCTCTCGACGGCAGCGTTCGCTGCCGTCGAGGCTGCGAAGGTGCATTTGGGGCCACCACCGCTGGCGAATGCCGACGGACTGTCGACTACGGTGATCGATCGTAACGGCAAGCTGTTGCGGGCGTTTACGACACCGGATGGGCGTTGGCGCATGCCGGTGGAGCCCGACGACATCGACCCACGCTACTTCGATATTCTGAAAGCCTTCGAAGATCGCCGCTTTGAGGAGCATGGCGGCGTCGATCCTGTCGGTATGGTGCGTGCCGTCTACCAGGCGGTGCGTCATGGCCGGCTCGTCTCAGGCGGATCGACGCTCACCATGCAAGTGGCGCGGCTCCTCGAAGGACGGCATGGCAAGGATGCCAAGGGCAAGTTGCGCCAGATGGTGCGTGCGCTGCAGCTGGAAGATGACCTCTCCAAGACAGAGATTCTCCGCCTATATCTCCGATTGGCGCCATTTGGCGGAAATATCGAGGGAGTGAGAGCTGCGTCGCTGGCGTACTTCGGCAAGGAACCGAAGCGGCTTTCAATTGGTGAGGCAGCGCTGCTTGTTGCCTTGCCGCAGTCACCGGAAGCGCGGCGGCCGGACCGGAACTGGCAGGCTGCGCTCAGGGCACGCAATCGCGTACTCGACAGGGCGGAAGAGGTGGGCGCGATCTCCGCAGCTGAGCGGGACCGGGCGAAAGGTGAAGCGGTGCCTAAAGGGCGGCGGGCGTTTCCGAAATTCGCACCGCATTTGTCGGAGAGCGAAGTCGCGGCGAAGCGCGATGTCGCCGTGCATCAGTTGACGCTCGACCGCGAGTTGCAATCAGCCCTGGAGACATTGGCTGCCGAGCAGACGAAGCTGCTGGGGGAAAAGCTGTCGTCGGCCATCCTGGCGGTCGACAATGCAACGGGCGAGGTGCTGGCTTACGTCGGATCTGCCGGATATCTGGATGCCGACCGCGCGGGCGCCATCGACATGGCGCAGGCGGTGCGGTCACCGGGTTCGACGTTGAAGCCGCTAATCTACGGGCTCGCGTTCGAGGCAGGGCTTGCGCATCCCGAGACGCTCATCGAAGACAAGCCGACGCGGTTTGGCGCCTATCGGCCGGAAAATTTCGATGAGGAATTTCACGGCACGGTGACCGTCCGCGAGGCGCTGGGTCTGTCGCTCAACGTGCCGGCTGTGAAGATGCTTGCGGCGGTTGGACCGGGCAAACTGACGGCGCGTCTGGATCGTGCCGGCGTGAAAACGGAATTGCCGCCCGAGACGGTGCCGTCGCTGGCTGTCGCGCTCGGTGGCATCGGGATGCGGTTGCAGGATCTGACGCAATTGTACTTGACTATGGCGCGGGGCGGAGAGCCTGTGCCGCTGACCTGGCGAAGGGACGGTGAGAGCCTGAAGTTGCGGCTGACGTCGGGACGCGAGGCTGCGAAGAGGCGGCTGCTGTCTTCGGTCGCTGCGTGGTACGTGGGTGATATCCTGAAGGACGCGCCGGCGCCCTTGAATGCGCGCGGCGGCAGGCTCGCCTACAAGACCGGTACTTCATATGGCTATCGCGATGCGTGGGCGGTGGGATTTGACGGGCGGCATACCATTGCTGTTTGGGTCGGACGGCCTGATGGCGCCTCGGTGCCGGGCTTGATGGGGCGCCTGGCTGCGGCTCCGATTCTGTTCGACGCGTTCCAGCGGATTGCTGAGAAACGCACGCCTCTGAAAGCACCGCCTGCCGGGGTCATCAAGAGGGCGGGGTCCGATTTGCCGCCACCGCTGAAGCGGTTTCGTGACGGGCCGGATGATACGGCGCCCGCGGGTCCATTCCTCGACAAGCCGCCTCTGATCGCATTCCCGCCCGACCGTTCCGAGCTTGATCTTGCGGAACGGGAGGCCGACGAGCCCGTTGTGCTCAAGGCCGAAGGTGGCGCGCTGCCGCTGACATGGCTGGTTGATGGTGCGCCGATGGCGGTAAATGGGACCGATCGCGAAGTGGCGTGGACACCTCCGGGCAAAGGTTTCGTCAAACTGCAAGTGATCGATGCCAATGGTCGCGCCGATCGCGTGACCGTGCGGCTGAGGTAGTCACCCCTCCTCGCTGTGGCACGTTGCTTCGTTGCGGCCGAACTGGGCTGCTACGATCCGGCTGTTCTCACGTTCGAAGGAATAATGAATGGGCTTTCGCGGGTCGATCGTGCTTGCAGTCGCCGCTTGTGTTGCCCTGGCTGCATGTTCAGGTGAGGAGACGGGTGCGCTTCCGCCGCTCGGGACGGTGCTCGACCAGATGACGGTTTCAGGAATTTCGTCTGGGGCCTACATGGCGGGGCAGTTCCAGATGGCCCATGCGAAGATTGTTACAGGTGCGGCCATCATCGCCGGCGGACCCTACGGCTGCGCGGAGAGCGCCTTCTCGGGAATGGTTTTCGGGCCCTTCGAGACAGTGCTGAACGCGAAGAAAGCGATCTCGGGCTGTATGCAGAATTCGATGGCGGCGTGGGGTGTGCCTAATCCCGAGCTGCTTGCCGATAAGGCGAGGGAGCGCGCGGCAGACGGCGCGATTGATCCAGTCGAGAATGTGATCAGCGATCGGGTGTATTTGTTTTCCGGGACAAACGATCGTACGGTTTATCCGGCCATCGTCGCGAGTGCGGCAGAGTTCTATCGCCGGCTCGGCGTTCCTGAAGCGAGCATTCGTTTCGTATCTGACCTTCCTGCAGGGCATGCATTCGTCACAGAGACGCAGGGCGCCACATGCTCAACATCTGAAAAACCGTACATCGTCGATTGTGACTACGACCAGGTGAAAGACCTCCTGACGCATCTCTTGGGTGCCGTGGCACCTCCTTCACAGAGCGTGTCAGGGCAGTACGTTGCATTCGATCAGGGCGCATACGGCGGCGATCGCTCGACCTCGGGTATGGCCGACACCGGCATCGTCTACATCCCTGAGCAATGCCGTGGCGGCGGGTGCCGAGTGCATGTGGCGTATCATGGTTGTGCGCAGAACCGCGAGACGATCGGCGACGCCTTCGTGGAACAGACGGGGTTTGCACGCTGGGCCGATACGAACAAGCTCGTCGTACTTTTTCCGCAAACAGTTGCGACGGGTTCCAATCCGCACGGGTGCTGGGACTGGTGGGGCTATACGGGCCGCGACTTCCTGACCCGTGACGCGCCGCAGATCCGGGCTGTTGCGGCCATGCTGGAGCGACTATCCGAAAAGCCGTAGGGATGCCGGAAAGCTGTGGGTGCGCGACGGCTAGCACCGTCCTCTTTTGACCCGGGTCAATCGCTGGTCTAACCAGTCATGGAACAAGGGGCGTAGCAGCGGGGCCAGCTGGATTCTAACAGCGGCTAGAGACCCGCGGGCGTCGCCGATGGGGGGATATGCGGATGAAAGCAGTGCGCGCCGATGCCGGCGTTCTCAATCATTGGAGCGTGACTTGCCAGACGGGGTTTGTTCGCGCAGCGGATGCAGCCTTGAGTTCGGCGGCCGCGGTGGCCCTGGTCGTCATGGTGGCGACTGCGACGGCAGAGGACGGCTCAGTCCTCGCGAAGGATCCGGCCGATATCGGTGCGAAGGATGGCGGCGGGGCGGCTGACCCGGCGCGTGTCGCTCCTCGGTCAGAGTGGATGGTCGCCGCTTATGGCGGGTCTCCCTACACCTATCCCAGCGACGTCAAGTTCACGAAGCCGGATGGCAATTTCACTGTCAAAGATGTGCAGTGGGAGGGCAGGCCGTTCATCAACCCGATCTACTACGGCGTGCGGGTGCTGCGATGGTTCGGGGATGGCCGCATGGGCTCGATGCTCGACTTCACGCATTCGAAAGCGATGTCGAACCGTGAGCAGCAAGCTGCTTTCGAAGGTACGATCAACGGTCAGCCGGCACCGGAGACGGCGCTGATCGGCGAGGTGTTCCGCAAACTCGAAGCGAGCCACGGACACAATATGCTGACGCTCAACGGGCTGCTGCGGTTGCCGTCATTCACAGTCCGGCTCTCGCCCTATGTGGGGCTCGGCGCCGGTGTGTCCTTGCCGCATTCGGAAGTGCATGTCGCGAACGATCCATCGCGCACATACGAGTATCAGATGGCGGGACCTGTCGGTCAGGCGATCATCGGGCTGGAATTCCGGCTGCCGCGCATGAGCTATTTTCTGGAATACAAGTTCACGCTTGCCGATTATCGGATGCCGCTCACCGGTCGCGATGGCGACATCCTCTTCACTGACGTGTGGCGTCAGCTCAGTGAGTGGTGGAACGGCATCGAGCCACGCGACGGGTGGGCAGAGACGCGCTTCACGAGCCATGAGATCATCGGCGGTCTCGGCGTGAGACTCCCCGTCGGTCCGTAAAAGCACCGCTGAATTCAGCGGAGTTGCGTCAGTACCAGCGCAGTAGGCGATCGATATAATCCAGTTCAAGCTGGGGGCGTTGCGCATCGCCGGCGCGCTTGCGCAACTCTTCCAGCACCTCGCGGGCGCGCTGGATATCGATCTGATCGGGCACTTTCACTGAGCGGCCTTGATCGGGGCCCTGCGAACGCTGCGGACGGCCCATGGGGTCGCGCGAGTTATCGCCATTCTCGCCCGCCTGCTGATTGCCGTTCTGCTGCATCTGCTGCGCCATCTGTTCGGCGCCTTCGCGCATTTCCTGCAAGGCTTGCGACTGCTGTTCGCTCGCCTCGTCGAGATCGCCTTCGCGCAAAGCGTCTTCGGCCCTCTCCATCGCTTCGGAAGCTGCACCAAGCTTTTCGTCTTCGCCGAGGCCCTTCTGCTGCATGTCGCGACGCATCTGATCGATCTTCTCGCGCAGCTGCGCCTGACGCTGTGCAAGCTGTTCGCGCGTTTGCTGGCCACGCGCCTGTCCTTGACCTTCATCGGTGCCGCGCTCGCGCAGGCCCATGTCACCCTGGTCGTCACCCTGGCCACTTTGCCCGCTGCGGTCTGCTTGCATGCCCTGGCCGGGCTTGCCCCTCTGACCGGGCTGCGTCTGGCGCATCTGCTGCCCGCCCTGACCTTGCTGCTGCTGCTTACTTTCCTCGAACGTGTCGTCCATGATCGACTGCTGTTCGCCGACGGCCTCGCCGAGCTTCTTCAGCTGCTCGGCCATTTCCTTATTCTTGCGCTGCTGTTCGGCATTCTGCTGGCCTTGCTGCAGCCGCTCCATGAGATCGCGCATCTGTGCCAGCATATCCTTGGCTTGATCGCGCAAGCCGTTCTCCGCCATCTGCTCCATCTCGCGCATCATTCGGTCGAGGTCTTCGGCGGAGAGTTGTTGCTGATCTTTATTGTTGCCGGACTGCTGCTGCTGCTGGTCGCCGTTCTGCTTCTGCATTTCCTGCGCGTATTCCTGAAAGGCCTGACGCAGTTCCTGCATCAGCTTGCGGATCTCTTCGTCAGAGGCCCCGTCCTCAAGCGCCTTTGCGAGCCGGTCCTGGATATCGCGCAGATTTCTTTCCGCCTCGGATAAGTTGCCGTCTTCAATGCGCAGTGCGGTGTACCAGAGCTGATCGATGGTTTCGTCCAGCACCTCGCGCGTAATTTTGCGTCCGCCCAGTCTGTGAACCGTGGCGCGCAGCGGCAGGTAGACGCGGGTATCGTCGATGAACCCTTCTGGCGCCGTCGTCAGCGCCATGAGCGCCTTCAGCACGCGATCGGAATAGCGCGGATCCTCGATGAGAAGCTTGCGCTGTTCAATGAGCGCGCGGGCGAGCGGCTTCGTGAAGGGACGCTCCGGCAACACGATTTCCGTGGCGGGCGAGCGGCCGATTTTGCCGCCGACATCTTTCGCCTCAAGCGTCATCATCACCTTTTGACCGGCCCAGGGATGTGATCCGATCTCGTGATAGGTGAAGGCTTCGCCTGACTTCGGATTTGCTGAAGGGAGGCGCAGCGACAGGCGCGGTGGACGGGAGAACGGCGGGCGTGGGCCGGTCAGTTCGTCGCTTCTGGCCCACGCAGTCGAGGGATCGCCTTTGTCCTTATCTTTGACACGGGTGAATTTCACTTCGGCGGAGGCGACACCGTAGTCATCCTGCACAAAGTAGGTCAGCTTCATCGCACCCTTGTTGGTACGCTCGGGATTCTTTGTCAGCGCGATGCCGGGCGGGTTGTCGGGGATCATCTGGATCTGCCACGTCGCGAGGATGTCGCTTCCCGACATGACCTTGATGGCGGCTGATGTTGTGATTTCGGTGCGCACCTCGGTGACGCCGGCGGCGGGGCTCGCGTCGGCTTTCGGCTCGATGAGCGGCAAGGGTTCCTTTGCACCTGGCGGCAGAACTTCCAGCGCGAGTGGGCGCTTGGGCGTGCCGCTGGCGCGCACGATCAACAGGCTTTTCTCGGGAACTTCGAGGGTTTTGGGCTCACCACTCGCTTCGGATAGGGTCGTCGAAGTAGTTGTTACTCCTCTTGGTGAAGAACCATCGACAAGCATCACCGGCGGGCGGCCAGTATAGGCAGGGGGGGTCAGCCACGCGTCGAGGCGCTGGTCAGACAGTGCGGCAGGATCATCGAAGCGAAAGGCATCAGCGACGCTATTGAATGCCCCTTTGCCCGTGAAGGCCAGTCCCAGTGCTAAGCCCAGTACGGTGAGCGCGCGCAGTGCGAAGGGGTCAAAGCGGTATGTGCGCGGCTCCGGACGGCCGGGGCGCAGTTTCTTGATGAGGTCAGCCATGCGCTGGCGATGCGCGGACCAGATGGCTTGCGTTGCGGGATCGGCGGCGGATGCCGTCAACGTGTCTTCGTAGGACGTGGCGGGGCGATGGGGGACTCCGGAGACGGCTTCGATCCGGCGAATGGCTTCATCGCGCGACGGAAAACGGATCTTGAAGACATAGATGACCCAGGCCACGAGCGCGCCGGCAAATAGCGCGAGCAACATCTTATGCGTGAGCGTGTCGATGAGCGACCAGACACCGGCCATCGACATCAACCAGAACACGGCGACGATCGCGAAGAGAACCCAGATGCGCAGCCATGCCTGTTCAGCGATGACAGCCCACCGGGCTCTGCGAATTTTGGCCTCGAAGGCCGGATTCTGGGTGGGGCCTTGCTTCGGGTTCTGAGGAGCGGAGTTTGCCATGGCAAAAAGCTAGCACGGACCGCTTGACCGGGATCATTAAAAACCGGTCAGCCGTTCCCGGTTGGTTGCTGCTCTGGCGGGGCAATTCACAGGCGGAAGAGGCTCAGGTTTTTGGAGGCGTGAGCCAGGGGGGCAAACGGTCCTGGCCGATGAGATCGTCGTAGGTGGGGCGGGGGCGGACGACGGCGAATGTCTCGCCGCGGACCAGGATCTCGGGGATGAGGGGGCGGGTGTTGTAGCTCGATGACATGACGGCGCCGTAGGCACCCGCGGTCATGATGGCGATGAGGTCATCGGACTTGAAGGCCGGCAGCGGGCGGTCAAGCGCCAGATAATCGCCTGTTTCGCAAACGGGGCCGACGAGGTCTTGCGCGACCAGATCGTGCACGCCTTGCGGTTCAGCGACGGGCCACACGTCATGATGGGCTTCATAGAGCGTCGGACGGATGAGGTCGTTCATGGCCGCATCGACGATCGTGAACTGGCGGCCCTGGCCCTGCTTCACATAAATGACGCGCGTGACGAGAATGCCGGCGTTGCCGATGATCATGCGGCCCGGTTCCATCACGATCTTGAGGCGAAGATCGCCGAGCGTCTCCTTGACGATGCGAGCGTATTCATCCGGATGCGGCGGCCAATCGTTGTCGGCGCGATAGGGGACGCCGAGGCCTCCGCCGATATCCAGATGCTTCAGTGTGATGCCATGCGACTTGAGGTCGAGCACCATTTCGCGCATCAGCGTGAAGGCGTCGCGGAAGGGCCCGAGCTCCGTGATCTGGCTGCCGATGTGCATATGGATGCCGGAGATCGCGATGCCCGGCAGCGTGCGCGCGCGTTCGTAGAGTGCCGGCGCATCGAGGAAGGGCACGCCAAACTTGTTTTCCGACTTTCCGGTGGAGATCTTCGCGTGGGTTTTCGCATCGACATCAGGATTGACGCGAATGGCGATCGACGCCGTCAGACCAAGGGAGGATGCAACCTCGCTCAGTTGATCGAGTTCAGGGGCGCTCTCAATGTTGAAGCCGAGGATGCCTTCCTTCAGCGCATAGGCCATCTCCGCGCGGGTCTTGCCGACGCCGGCGAAAATGATCCGGTCCGCTGGAACACCGGCGGCGCGAGCGCGGCGCAGTTCGCCTTCGGAGACCACGTCCATGCCGGCGCCGAGGCGGGCGAGCGTGGCAAGGACGGCCTGGTTCGAGTTGGCTTTGACGGCGAAGCAAACGAGATGATCCTGGCCGGCGAAGGCCTGCGTGAGCACCTCGTAGTGCCGCTCAATGGTGGCACTCGAATAACAATAGAACGGCGTGCCGACTTCTGCGGCGATGGTGCGAATGTCGACGCCTTCGGCGTGGAGGGATCCGTTGCTGTAGGCGAAATGATGCATGGAAGGTGGCGGTCCGGTTATGATTGCGCGCTGTGTTTCCGCTCCGTGGAGCCGGCCGCTGCACGCGGTAAGGCGTGCGAGCTATAGGGGGTGTGTCCACCTCTGCGCAATGCTGGAGACGGCGAAACCTTGACACCGTTCGAAGACCTCATCACCGCGGCCGACGCAAGGCTCGACCTTTTGCCGTTGGAAACCATGACCATCGAGATCGCAGGCCGCGCATTTGCGATCGAGGCGGTGCGGGATCAGGACCGGTTGCTGGCAGCGGCGGGAACCTTCCGGGTGTTTCCATTCGGACTCCTACTTTGGGAAAGTGGGGTGGTGATGGGGGATGCAGTTGTCGAGTCGTTGTCGTTGTCGTTTCCGGGTGCGGTGCTGGAACTGGGGGCCGGAGCGGGGCTCGGGGGGATTGTAGCAGCGGCGCAGGGGGCGGGGGTAACTCAGACGGATTATTGCATGGAGGCGCTGGCGCTCTGCCGCCGCAATGCGCGGGCGAACGGCGTGATGGGGATCGAACAGCGGTTCGGGGACTGGACCGACTGGCGCGACGCGAGCCGGTATGGCCTGGTGATCGCAGCGGACATTCTTTACGAACCGGCGCTTTACGGGGATATCGTGCGCGTTCTGGAGCGCACAGTGCAGCCGGGCGGACAGGCGATTTTGACCGATCCCGCGCGCACGCATGCCAGGCGGTTCGTCGATGATCTCAGATCGGCCGGCTGGACGGTCGAAGTGGAAGCCCGCCGGGTGCCGGCCTTGCCGCCATGCCAGCCATTCGAAATGGTGCGGGTGGACGTGATCCGCGCGGCGCCCTCTTAGCGCAGCAAACCGTCGAGGATGAAGGGTTGGTGCGGCTTGGCGGCGGCACCGGCAGGCTTGCCCTGGCCGCTTTCGGCAGAGGCGGTTTCCTTGGCCTGGGGCGTTTCAAGAGGGCCCTTGATTCCGCAGCCGGCGACAGACGCGGCGAGCGCGCAGGCGATCGACAGTCTGACGAGGGGCTTCAGCATCACGGCGCCTAACATCTTGAACCAGGGCTTATCTTTAGCCGGTCTTTTGTGTCGTTTCCAAGCACGCGAGCCAGCCTTGCGCCATTTTGAGGACGTTCTGTGGCGCAGTTCCCCCATAGCTGGTCCGGCTTTTCACGGAATTCTCAACGGAAAGAACGCTATAGATGTCCTGCGTGATCCGCGGCTCGACACCCTGTATGGCGTCCAGGGGCAGTGCTTCCAGGTCCATTCCCCGGGTCTCGGCAAGTTTGACGAGGGTCCCCGTGACGTGGTGGGCGTCGCGGAAGGGCATTTTCAACTCGCGCACGAGCCAATCCGCCAGATCCGTCGCCGTGGAATAGCCTCGTCCGGCGGCGGCGCGCATGGTCTCGGGCACGGGTTCGATATCGCCGACCATGCCTGTCATGGCGGCGAGCGCAAGCTTCAGCGAGCCGATGGCGTCGAAGGTGACTTCCTTGTCTTCCTGCATGTCCTTCGAATAGGCGAGCGGCAGCCCCTTCATGACCATAACGAGGCTTTGGAACGCGCCCGCGATGCGGCCGACCTTGGCGCGCGACAGTTCGGCCGCGTCGGGGTTGCGCTTTTGCGGCATGATCGAGGAGCCGGTCGTGAACTTGTCGCTCAGCGTCACGAAGCCGAACTGCGGGGTCATCCAAATCACAATCTCTTCCGACAGGCGCGAAAGATGCACGGCGGTGATCGTGGCGGCGGCGAGCGATTCCAGCGCGAAATCGCGATCCGACACGCCATCGAGGGAGTTCGACATCGGACGGTCGAAGCCGAGCGCGGCCGCGGTTTTATGACGATCGATGGGAAATGACGTGCCGGCTAGCGCGGCGGAGCCGAGCGGGCTTTCGTTCAGTCGTTTGCGTGCGTCGGCAAAACGGCCGCGGTCGCGCGCGAACATTTCAACGTAGGCCAGCAGGTGGTGGCCAAACGTGACCGGCTGGGCCGGCTGCAAGTGCGTGAAGCCCGGCATGACGGTCGCGGCGTGGGTCGCGGCCTTCTTTGCGAGCGCCACCTGCAAGGCTTTCAGAGCTTCGTCGATGCCGTCGATCTGATCACGGACCCAGAGGCGGAAATCAGTCGCGACCTGATCGTTGCGCGAACGGGCCGTGTGCAGGCGGCCTGCGGGGGTGCCGGCGATCTCCTTCAGGCGGCTTTCGATGTTCATGTGCACGTCTTCCAGCGAGCGCTTGAACTCGAAAGTTCCGGCGGCGATCTCGGCCGCGACGGCGTCGAGGCCGGCGATGATCGCATCGGCGTCGGATTTCGTTATGATGCCCGCATCGGCCAACATGGCCGCATGGGCCTTGGAGCCGCGGATATCCTGCGGGGCCAGCGCCTTGTCGAACCCAATGGAGGCATTTATCTCCTCCATGATCTCGGCCGGGGACATCGCGAACCGGCCGCCCCACATCTTGTTGGATTCGCTCGACACTTTGGGCTCCTTGAGCCTGATCGCTGAAAAGGTTGGTTAGATGACGGATGACAACGGCCGCGGACCGGCCGCCTCGCGGATCGGCTTGATCGGCACGGCGCTGGCTGCGGCGGCCATCGGATTTGCGGCGGTATACGTCACGCAGGGCGGGCCTGACAACGATAAGGTCACGCCAGGGGCCGCCTCAGCGCCTGCGGCAGAGGCGGCGGTGGAGACTAAAGACGGGGCAGGTGGCGGCGATCTCGTCGCCTTCGTGCGCAAGAACCCGCCCGTCGACATGGCGGAAATTTCGTTCGAGGACGAGGCCGGGGCGAAGAAGACGCTCGCTGATTTCAAGGGAAAGGTGATCCTGTTGAACCTGTGGGCGACGTGGTGCGTGCCGTGCCGGCACGAGATGCCGTCGCTCGACCGGCTGCAGAAGGAGATGGGGTCGGATCAGTTCGAGGTGGTGGCGCTAAGCCTCGACCGGGCCGGACGGGATGCGGCGCGAAAGTTTTTCGATGAGATCAAGGTGCAGAACCTCAAGCTCTACATCGACCAGACGATGAAGGCCGGCAACGGTCTGCGCGCGGTCGGGATGCCGACGACGATCCTGATCGGCAAGGACGGGAAAGAACTCGGGCGGCTCCCGGGACCTGCGGAGTGGGATAGCGAAGCGGCGAAGAAGCTGGTGGCGGAGGCGCTCAAGTAATCGGGCAAAGAAAAACGTCTTCGATCGGGGATCGAAGACGTTCCAGGTTCGCGATTGGGATAGCGTGATTACTTCTTTTTCTGGGTGAGGGCCGAGGCAGCGGCGGATTTGGCCGCCTTGGATGCCGTTTTGCTCGACAGGATCTTGGAGGCGGAGGAGGCGACCTTGCTGCTCGTCCTTTCGGTCGAACCGCGCTGCGTGAGGGCCGAGGCTGCGACTGCTCTTTCGGCCTTTGTGGACGATTTGATGTTCAGAACTTTTGCGGCTGATGAGGCCACTTTCTTGCTCGTGCTCGCACTCTTTGCCATGGGATGACCCCCGCTTTCGGTTTGGGGCGGCCCCGCACGGGCCGTCCGGATCGCGATCTGATCCGGTCGGAGATTGAGGGGATTCGCTGTCCGCGTGAATGGGGCGGTTTTGGTAGACGGCAGCCGGCAACCGGATGCCGGCAACCAGAATCCGGAAGCGGCTGCCGGAGTAGCGGACGTGTGCGATCTGGGGGCGTTGACAGGTGGGGGGTGGGGCGGCACAAGGCGGCCAGTTCGCTCAACACCCCACATTCACAGGACGTCCCGACATGGCGCATGCAGACCTGCAAAAGACGATCGAAGCTGCCTGGGAGGCCCGGGACGGCATCAACAGCGGAACGCAAGGCGCGGTGCGAGAGGCGGTCGAAGCGGCGCTCGAACTGCTCGATAAGGGTGAGGCCCGGGTGGCCGAGAAGGGAGACGGCGGCTGGGTCGTCAACCAGTGGCTGAAGAAAGCCGTGTTGCTGTCGTTCCGGCTGAACGACATGGGGCTGATCGCCGGTGGACCAGCGGGGTCGTTCTACTGGGACAAGGTGGCGCCGAAGTTCGAGGGCTGGACGGCGGACGACTTCAAGAGGGGCGGGTTCCGCGTGCTGCCCGGCGCCTACGTGCGAAAGTCGGCCTACATTGCACCGGGCGCAGTGCTGCTGCCGTCGTTCGTCAACCTCGGCGCCTACGTGGGGTCCGGCACCATGGTGGACACGTGGGCGACGGTCGGCTCGTGTGCGCAGATCGGCAAGAACTGCCACATCTCGGGCGGTGCAGGAATCGGCGGTGTCCTGGAGCCGCTGCAAGCCGGCCCTGTCATCATCGAGGACAACTGCTTCATCGGCGCGCGTGCGGAAGTCGCCGAAGGTGTGCAGGTGGGCGAAGGGTCGGTGCTGTCGATGGGCGTTTACCTTGGTGCCTCGACGACGATCATCGACCGGGCCACGGGCGAGCGGATGTTCGGCAAGGTGCCGCCGTATTCGGTCGTGGTGTCGGGCACGATGCCAGGCAAGCCGTTGCCGAACGGGGAGCCGGGGCCGAACCTCTATTGCGCGGTCATTGTGAAGCGGGTCGACGAAAAAACGCGGTCGAAGACCAGTATCAATGATCTTTTGAGAGATTGAGGACAAACAATCAGCGTGCTCCCCTAAGGCGGCGCGCTGCCTGCTGGGATCGATTGCAATCTTCCGGGGGTCCGTTCGTGGGACTTTTGAGAACTTTCATCGAAACGTTTGCGACGACAGGCGCGGCGGCGCCGTCGGAATCCGACGATTCCGAATCCGGGACGCCGCCACTGGCTGCGGCGGAAGCCGCTATGGAAGAGGCCATCCGGCAGCATCACGCCCGCGCATCGTCCGCGGAGCGGCGGATGGAGAGGCCGGATCGGCGCCAGGTCCACATGGCCGTTGCTGTAGAGCGGCGCGGAGGCGCACCGGACAGGCGGAGCAAAGGACCGGCATTCGGGCGGCGAACGCGAGATTGAGCGGCGCGGCCGTGTTCTGCCTGTGATCTGCAACTTTTCAGCTGGCGCTGATCGAACGTGGGATGCTTCCCCTGCTGGGGCTTAGCCGATAGGTTCGGCCGCCTTTCGTGTTCTTCGCAGCGGCCGATATCATGACCCTCAATGTGACCGATCCCGTTGATATTGCGCGGGCGCTGATCCAGTGCCGCAGCGTCACGCCGGACGAGGGCGGCGCGCTCACGCTGTTGCAGTCGGTGCTGGAACCGCTGGGATTCGTCTGTGACCGGGTGGTTTTCCATGAGCCCGGAACGCCGGATATCGACAATCTTTATGCGCGGCGCGGGACGGCGCGGCCGAACCTGTGCTTTGCCGGGCATACCGACGTGGTCCCGCCGGGGGATCTCGCTGCCTGGACGAGCGACCCGTTCGGCGCGGTGATCCGAGACGGTGTTCTCTACGGGCGCGGGGCGGTGGACATGAAGGGCGCGATCGCGTGTTTCATCGCGGCAGCGGCTCGGCGGATCACGGCTGGCGACGACGTCGGATCGCTTTCGCTACTGATTACCGGCGACGAGGAAGGGCCCTCGATCAACGGCACGGTGAAAGTGCTGCGATGGCTGGAGGATCGCGCCGAGAAGCTCGATGCGGCGATCGTGGGCGAGCCGTCGAACCCGGACGCGCTGGGTGACGAGATCAAGATCGGCCGGCGCGGTTCGGTGACCGGCGAACTGGTCGTGCATGGTGTGCAGGGACATGCAGCGTACCCGCAGCGCGCCGACAACCCAGTACCGAAGCTCGCGCATTTCATCACACGATTGACCGGCACCAGGATCGATGAGGGGACACGTCACTTCGAGCCGTCCAACTGCCAGGTGACCGTGGTATCGGTGCCGAACACGGCCTCGAACGTAATACCGGCGTTTGCGAAGGCGACGTTCAACATCCGCTACAATGACATCTGGCGGCGATCGACGATCGAAGATTGGGTGCGGCTGCAGTGTGATGCGGCGGCACTGGCGACCGGGGCCAAATACGACGTGTCGTTCGCGGGGACGGGAGATGTGTTTCTCACCGAAGACGGTGCGCTCGTCGATACGCTGCGGGGTGCGGTGCACGAGGTGACAGGTCGGATCCCGAAGCTCTCGACCTCGGGCGGGACGTCGGACGCGCGCTTCATCAAGGACTACTGCCCGGTCGTAGAATTCGGGCTGGTCAATCGGACGATCCATCAGGTGGACGAGCGGGTCGCGCTGCAGGATCTGGAAAAGCTGACGCAGGTCTACGAGCGCTTCATCGAAAGCTTCGCAAAAGGCTAGGAGCTCATTCCGAATGCCGCGAGCATCGCGGCAACGATGCGTTCGTAATAGCCCACGATGCTCCCGTTGAGCGATGTGAGCGTTGTGAGCAGGCCGATGAATATGATGGCTGACATCAGCCCGTACTCGATGGCCGTCGCACCAGACTCGTCGTGTAGAAAGTCTTGAATTTTTCTCATCGCGACGACCTGTATTGGGCTTGGCACTTTAGGCTTGGCTGTCACTTGTAACGCGGTTCAGTTTGGCAGTTCGGCGTTAAGGCAGTGTAAAATCCGTCCGGCGACGGTTGGTTCGGTTTAAGAAGAGCTAACACTGAAGATCTGCAATTCCGTCTGCAAAACGTGGGTCAAAGTCATTTTGGGAAAACAAAACCCACCGGCCCGGGGGCGGTGGGTTCTGTCTTCGCAGACCGTCTGAAGACGGTGGGCCGATTACGAACCGGTCGCAGCCGTGAGCGTGGCGCCGATGCTGTTGAAGAGGCCGGTCAGGCCGTCTTCCATGGTGTCGAGAGCGCCGATGAGGGCAACGCCGACGAGAGCGGCGATGAGGCCGTATTCGATGGCCGTTGCGCCCGACTCATCCTTCAGGAAGCGAGAAAAGATCGTCATGTTGGTAGTCTCCCAATCCACTGTGAAAAGTTCAATCTAGTTCATTGCTGGGGTTCGGCCCGGTGCGTCTGAACTGAAGCTAATCTACAGCGGCATATGTTAAACCGAGGTAAAAGCCCAGCCATGGCCCATCAATACTTATTTCGCCTCTGTAAATCTTCGATCAACAAATCGCTGTAAACTAGATTTACTGAAGAATATGGCAGTATACATCTGGATAATATTGCGTAAATGTGCTCATATACTTTAAATGTCGACGTTGGCTGTGGCTAATAAAATGTTTTTCCTGGGCTGGGGTCCTTCAAGACTGTCGTCTGATTTAGTTATTCTTGGCAAAAACCTCGCGCCGTGAACCCTACGGGCCGCCCCTAGGGCCGTTCCACCAGAGGTGTGTTTGGCGAAATCTCTTGGGCGTTGTGCCGGCGCGGAGACTTTCGAAGGCCAATTGACCTGCTTTTTGCAGATCTGGGCAGAAGATGCAGCCCGGGGTTCCGGCGCGCAGTGGTCAGGTCGATCATCGCGGCACAGGCGTTTGCACTTCTTTCATCATTTGCTGACCTAATCAGCGTCAAGTTTGCGAGAGCAAAGTGAAGGAGCACGCGATGCAGCGGAAAAGACTTGGCCGGGCGGTTCTTCCGTCGCTCGTAACGCTGCCAATCCTGATGATCAGCGGTACCACGGCGTCCGTAGGGGCGGCGGATGACCTTGTTGTTCGTTATGACCAATCGCAATTGCTGCGGATGCCGCGTGCCGTCTCCGAGATCATCATCGGCAATCCCTCGATCGCGGACGTGACGGTTCAGTCCGGAAACATGCTTGTCATCACCGGCAAAACGTTCGGCATTACCAACATCATCGCGCTCGATGCGGACAAGAACGTCATCCAAGATCAGCGCGTGGTGGTGGAGCGGGATGAACGCGGCATCGTCAATGTGAGCCGCGCAGGTCAACGGCAATCGTTCAGCTGCACGCCCACCTGTGCTCCCACCATAACGATCGGTGATGAATCAACTTACTTCAATCAGGTGGTTCAGAGCTCGACGACCAAAACGAAGTTTTCCGAATCTGGATCTGATGGTAGCGGCGGTGGCGGTGGACAGGGCGGTCAGTAAGAACCTGCGTCCGGTCAGGACCGGTTGAGGTCGTCTCGTTCACTCATCATGCGAAGGAGAGCCTCCAAGGAGGAGGCTATTCTCGTTTGAGATGTGAAGCACTTAACAAGTGCTTACCTGGGGCCGAACAATTTTCGGCAAATTTGCATAAATCTCGCAAGGCCGGTTTGGCCCAATTTTTATCTGCCTTTGCTCTACTGCGTGTCTGCTCGCCGCCCATGCCCATTCCAGGCCAGTGCGATCAAAGCGACAGCAGTGAGGACGTCATGGTGTTGCCGGGTGATGAAAGAGTGATTTTGCAGCGCGCTCGAAACTTCGCGCGCCGCTTTCGCGCCAATTCGCAAGGCGTGACGGCTGTCGAGTTCGGTCTCGTCGCCTTTCCCTTCATGTTGTTCGTGTTCGGTATCATGGCTGCGGGGTTGCAGTTTTTTACTGTCAACGCGCTCGACAACGCTGTCGAGACGGCGGCGCGCAAAATTCGCACCGGCGAAGCGCAGCGGGCAGGCATGACCATGCAGAACTTCAAAAACCTCGTTTGTGATTCCGGTGGCTATTACATCAAGGATAATTGCCAACATATCTATGTGCACGTTCAAAGCGCCACGAACTGGGCGGATGTCACGCCAACAGACTGCGCGGAAAACGGACAGATGACTCCGCAGTCTAACATGACTGCAGCTCTTGCTGATTCGTCAGGTGGGTCCGAGCAAGTGGTGCTTGTCACGGTCTGCTACGACTGGCAGTTGCCGATCACGTTTCCCTATTTGCAGTACATGATGATGCGGCCGGCGGATGGCGTGCCGCTGGCGAGTGGAGGTTCACTCATTCAATCGGTCGCGACGTTCCGCACCGAGCCTTACGAGTGAGTTGAGACAACCTTTGTTGCCGAATTAGCTTTGCCCGAGGACCACCATGTTCGACTGCACCATGATATCGAGATGGAAGTTCGCGCGTCGCTCGTTTACGCGCGATACGAGTGGGATTGCCGCCGTCGAGTTCGGCCTCATCGCTCCGGTGCTGCTGATCATGCTTGTCGGTGTGGTGGAGATCACGCGTGCGGTTTCCATTGACCGGCGTTTCGGTCAGGTTACGGCTTTGGTTGCCGACCTCATTTCTCGCGAGGAAGTTTTGAAGAGAGAAGATCTCGACGGGGTCAACGCCTCCGGTAAGCGGACAGGCATTTACGGCATCGTCGAGCACGTCATGGGGGTGTGGGGCGTCAGCACGCTCAAGCTGCATGTCTATCCCGTGCGCGCATCCAGCGATGATCGCAACAGGATCTATGTGTATGCCGACACGACAAACAGGCCGTCTTTCGGCTCGACAGAAAATTCGCCCAAGAACGTGTGTGATCCTTATACCGGACTTACGACGGATCTTCTGGAGACCCGGGGAACCGCGATTATCGTGGAGGGCGAGTACGGGTACACGCCGCTGATTGCGCAAGGCATTCTCGCGCCGAGCACGTGGCAAGATCGTGCTGTTCTGGCTCCCCGATCAGGATGTGTCAGCTTCGAAGCCGAAACGACGCTGCCGCAGCCGGATTGCGAACCCACACCGACTTGCGAATAATTGAACCGCGTTTTACATTAATGTAGAGGCCGGACACAATGTCCGGCGATTATGTATTGTTGTGTCAGGTGGGGGCCGGTAAATCGTAGGACTTATATTGCGCCGTCTGCATCGTTCATCTTCGGCCAATGCCTGCACGTTTTCTCATTGCGATTTCAGGGTGAAATTATTTCATGGGACGTCGTTCGTCGCATACGGCAGAGGAACTTCGCGAACTGATCCTCGACGCATCCACCATGCTCATCAGCGAGGGAGGTCTTGCCAGTTTGTCGGCGCGAGAAGTGGCGCGGCGCATCGGGTATTCGCCGGGCACACTCTACAACGTGTTCGAGAATTTGGATGACCTTATCCTCACAATCGAAGGACGCCTGATCGACGGGCTCGCGGCGGAACTCGATCAAGTCTTGTCAATCGGATCTCCAAAGGAAAAGGCTCTGGCTTTGGGCCGTGCGTACATCAAGTACACCAGCGAAAAGCCGAAGCTTTGGAATCTGCTGTTTGAGCATCATCTGCCGGCGGGCCGGGAGGTGCCGACGTGGTACCAGCAGAAGATCGATGGAATCATGGAGCGCGTGGAATCTGCGATCGCGCCGATGATGCCGGATAGCAAGCCCGAGGTCATCAAGCGAACGGCGCAAGTGCTGTGGGCGGGCGTGCACGGCATTACGTCGCTTGCGACGGCCGATAAGCTCTCGATCGCCAAAAGCGAGGGCGCGGGGCCGCTCGTTGACAACTTGATCATCACGTACCTTGCCGGCCTGAAGCAGGGATCTTGATTGAGACTGCCCGTATCAGGGGGCTAGGTTCAATTGCTCATGTGAACTTCGCTCCATCACGCCGCGGCTCGGCCGCCTTCGGTTGCGAGCCACGCGCCGCAACAGGCTTTCGCCAGTTCGCGCACGCGTAGAATGTAACTCTGGCGCTCGGTCACGGAAATCACGCCGCGGGCATCGAGCAAATTGAAGACGTGGCTTGCCTTGATGCACTGGTCGTATGCCGGTAGCGCAAGCAGGTGACCGTCATCGCCGCGGCCTTTTTCGAGCAGTGACTGGCATTCGGCTTCCGCGTCCTTGAAATGCTGCAGAAGCATGGCCGCATCGGCGTGTTCAAAATTATAGCGTGAGTATTCGCGCTCGGCCTGCAGGAAGACGTCGCCGTATGACAGTTTGCGCTCGCCACTTTGGCCGTTGAAGTTCAAGTCGTAAACACGATCGACGCCCTGGACGTACATGGCCAGGCGTTCGAGGCCATATGTGATCTCGCCTGCGACGGGGGAACAATCATAGCCGCCGACCTGCTGGAAGTATGTGAACTGCGTCACCTCCATGCCGTTGCACCAGACTTCCCAGCCCAGTCCCCAGGCGCCGAGCGTGGGGCTTTCCCAATCGTCCTCGACGAAGCGAATGTCGTTGACCTTGGTGTCGATGCCGATGGCGTCGAGGCTTTGCAGGTAGAGATCGAGCATGTTCTCCGGCGATGGCTTCATGATCACCTGGAACTGATAATAGTGCTGAAGGCGATTGGGATTCTCACCGTAGCGGCCATCTTTCGGCCGGCGCGAGGGCTGGACGTAGCAGGCGCGCCAGGGGCGGGGACCGAGCGCACGTAGCGTGGTGGCGGGGTGGAATGTTCCGGCGCCGACTTCCATGTCATAAGGCTGGAGCACGACGCAGCCCTGCTGGCCCCAGAACTGCTGCAGCGTCAGGATGAGGTCCTGGAAGGCTTCGCGCGGGCGCAGAGCGGGGCTGGATTTCGTCGACATATCAATTGCTCATGGATGCGGTGGTGCCGTTTTGTGGGCAATATACGTATTTCGGCCACGCCGTCACGCGATATGGCGGCCGGCAGCCGTGATGCAGGATGAGAGAGCACCGACGTGGATATTCTTGCCTGGATTTGGTGGGCGGTTGCGAGCGTTCTGGCGGTCGCGTGGTCGCTGCTGTGGTTTCTGCTCGGTGGCTGGGTCTCGACACTCGCTCAGATCGCGGTGCTCGTGGGCATCGTCTTTTTCTACAAGTACGGTTGGCAGCGGGCACCGGCGGAAATCGCCGCCCGTGTCTCGACGTTTGGACGCTTCGTCTGGAATTGGGCGCGGCAGCGCGAGACCGGGCCGGCGAACGCGCCTCGCGTCGAGGTGCGTGAAGTGGTGCGAACGGTGCGCGTGAAGGAGGCGGGCGACATCAACGTGTCGTCGCTCTTGAACGTGCTGATGTTTCTCGGGATCGCTTTGTTGGCACTATGATTTCACGTGGCGACTCCGCTGACGCGGAGCCGGCCGCCACGTGGGTGTTTATGATTTCACGTGGTGCCTCCGCTGATGCGGAGCCGGCCGCCACGTGGGTGTCTATGATTGCCTGTGGCGACTCCGCTGGCGCGGAGCCGGCCGCCACGTGGGTGTCTATGATTGCCCGTGGCGACTCCGCTGATGCGGAGCCGGCCACCACGTGGGTGTTTATGATTTCACGTGGCGACTCCGCTGACGCGGAGCCGGCCGCCACGTGGTGCGATCAGGATTTAGGGCGATAGACGCCGGCGGTGGCGTCCCATTCGAGCTTGCCGAGGTCGCGCGCAGAGTCGCTGGCGGTGGCCTGGGCGTGACTTTCGCCCGGCTGTATCGGGTCGGGCGGGGCCGCGCCCATCACGGACACAATGGCACGTGCGGCGGCGAAAAACCCGGCGGCGGCGGCCAGAGCAAAGAAGACGGGGGGCATGTTCGCGCCTCCATTCCAGCAAGCGCTGGTGCGTTACAGACCATAGCGTGCCCAGAGGGCCCTTGTCTCCAGGGTAGAGAGAAGTTCATCGGTCAGTGTGGCGTTGCTGCCCGTGAGGGATGCGAGGCCGTCGAGTGATGGCGTGCGGCGCAGACGCGAGAGGAGACCCGGCCGCTCTACGGGGACGACCTTCAGTTTCACGTCGTCGCCATAGAGTTCGCGCATGCGCGAGCGGATGTCGGAGATCCCGTCGATGAGGCCGAATTCGAGAGCCTGCTTGCCGCTCCAGAACGCGCCGGAAAAGAGCTCGGCGTCGGGGCCCTTCAGCTTGCCGGCACGGCGCTCCTTCACGGCCCCGATGAAGACGTCGTGCGCATCACGCTGCAGGGCGGAGAGGCGCTCGATGTCTTCGGGCTTTTCGGGAAGAAAGGGATCGAGGATCGCCTTCGACCGGCCGGCGGTATAGACGCGGCGTTGGATGCCGAGCTTGTCGATGGCCTCGACGAAGCCAAATCCGGATGAGATGACGCCGATGGAGCCGACAATGGATGAGGGTTCGGCATAGATTTCGTCGCCACCGATGGCAAGGTAGTAGCCGCCAGAGGCCGCGACATCCTCCAGGAACACGTGGACTTTTTTCTCGAATTCCTCGGCGAGCGCGCGGATGCGCTTGAGGATCAAGCTCGATTGCACGGCAGATCCGCCGGGGGAGTTGATGATTAGCGCCACCGCAGGTGTCTTCGACATCTCGAATGCTTTTTGCAGCGGTTCGGCGAGAGTGGCGATGGACAGCCCCGGGCGCAGCGGCGTGGCCATGCCGATTGCGCCGCTGAGGCGCAGGACGGGAACGACGGGCGTGCGCGTGAAAGGCCACATGCTGCTGAGCGATCCTTAAGTTCGAGACGATGTGAGTGGGGCACCCTCACGGAGAATCCGGCCGACATATGGCGTAAAGCCGCCGCCTAGTTCATGAAGTACGACGGGCGGGCGCAATTCGACAGGTGCGCGGCTGGCTTTGATGCCTGACACGAGGACGCGCCCCGCCGGCTTGTCCGCATATGGGTGAATGGGTGTAACGGCTATGGCGCCGTAGCGGTCCTGGAGTGCGACGAGAAGGGCTGGCAGGGCATCGGCTTTGTGGATGAGGCTGACGCGCCCGCCCGGACGGTTCATTCGGGCGGCAAAGCGGACCCAGCTGTCGAGGTCGGGCGCGGGCATGGCGTGGGAGGCGCGTTTCAGGGGGTCGCGGGCTGGGGTGCCACCCGAGTCGTCATGGTAGGGAGGATTGGCAAGAACGTGATCGAAGCTCTCCGCCGGCAGTCGGGGCGCTTCAGGTTTTTGAGCGGGGGAAGTCACATCGCCGGGGACGACCGAGACGCGAGCCTGGAGACCATTGCGGTCAATATTGCGGCGCGCGAGATCTATGAGGACGGGTTCGCGTTCCACGAGCGTGACGCGGGCATCAGGGCAGCGCACGGCGACGCAGAGCCCGACGGTACCGACGCCCGAGCCACAATCCAGGATGGTAGGCTCGGCAGGCCCATTTGTCATGGAAGCTGCGAGGAGGACCGCGTCAATTCCGGCCCGGTAACCGGAGGACGGTTGGAGGATATACAAGCGGTCGCCGAGGAACGCGTCGTCGGTGACGGCGGCTGGGGTTTCAGGGCCGCGGTCGATCAACGGGGCCTGGTTGTCGAGAGAGGTCATGATCCCGCCTCTTCGTTGATCCAATGGCCGAGATCTGCATTGACTATCAATCGGCGGGCGGAGTCCCAGTCGCGTTCATCGACCAGGACACGACAAGGCAATATGCCAAGAGAGCCTTCAAGAACACTCATATTGCGGTCGAGAAAGACGGGGTCCAAGCCGGCGCCACGGAGCAGGGCGTCGACATAGCTGATCAGGACAGGATCGTTGATCCGCATCAGCTCCCGCATTGGCTTTTTTGGCTCCCAACAAAGGCTGTCTTGTGCGGCAAAGTGCCGGAGAATATGCAGAGTGGAAGTCAGTATAGCAAAAGCGCAAAACTTGAGAGGATGAGCCTGTGGGTGTCGTTGTCCCCTTCGATGAGGCCAAGTTCGCGAATGAGAGCTTGGAGCCACTGCTCCTGCTCGTCAACGAGGACATGGAGGCGATCAATCGCATCATTCTCGATAAAGCCGTTTCTGATGTCGACCTCATCCCGGAACTGGCGCACCATCTGATTGCCTCAGGCGGCAAGCGGCTGCGGCCCATGCTGGCGCTCGCTTCGGCCAAGATGTGCGGCTACACCGGCAACGGCCATATACGCACGGCATCGGCGATCGAATTCATGCACACGGCCACGCTGCTGCACGACGACGTGGTAGATGAAAGCGATGCGCGGCGCGGGCGCAAGACCGCGCGCCTCATCTGGGGCAACCAGGCGAGCGTTCTGGTGGGTGACTTCCTTCTCGGACAGGCGTTCCGCATGCTGGTGGAAGTCGGCAACATGCAGGTGTTGAAGATCCTTTCGAACGCGGCTGCCGTGATCGCCGAAGGCGAAGTGATGCAGTTGGCGGCGGCGAAGAACACTTCGACGACCGAGGACGAGTATCTGGCGATCATCAACGCCAAGACGGCCGCCCTGTTCCTGGCTGCGGCTGAAGTGGGGGCGGCCCTTGCAAAGCGTCCCGCAGAAGAGCAGGCGGCGATGCGATCTTACGGCAAGAACCTCGGGCTGGCGTTTCAGCTCGTGGACGACGCGCTCGACTACTCGGGTGACAGCCGCAAGCTGGGCAAGTCGATCGGCGATGATTTCCGCGAAGGAAAGATCACGCTGCCGCTCATCCTGTCGTTCCGGCGCGGCAACAAGACGGAGCGGGCCTTCTGGAACCGCACGATCGTTGAAGGCGAGATCCGTGATGACGATCTCGATCACGCGATCGGGCTCATGAAAAAGCACAGGGCGCTGGAAGCGACGATGGAGCGGGCGCGCGCATATGGTGCCATCGCCCGCGATGCCCTCGCGATCTTCCCTGAAAGTGCACACAAGTCCGCGATGGAAGAGGTGATCGCCTTCTCAGTCAATCGCGGGCATTGAGGAAGGCGCTGCCTTCAGCCGATGACGGTGGGTACGACCCACCACGACGGGTGAGCTGCGACCAGCGATGCGGCGGCAGCGGTCGCCAGTTCCTCATTAGGAAAGACAGCGAAGCAGGTCGGGCCTGCGCCGGAGAGGTGAGCGATCTCAACGCCGGAACAGGTTTCCAGTGCGGCTAATACATCTTGAACCTGCGGGGCAACCGCTGTCGCGGGCGCTTCGAGATCGTTACCCATCCGCTTCATAAGGGCCAGTAGCTCGTCTCGATCCGGAACGGCAGGGCGCGCTGTGGCAACTCCGTCGCCCGAGCCGGAGATCGGCGGCGCACCCAGAGCACGAAAGACGCGCGCGGTCTTGTCGGCGGGAACGGGGGCTTGCGGATTGACGAGCACGGCGTGAAGCTCCGGCAGAGGCGAGGCAAGATCATGCAAGTGGTCGCCAGTTCCACTCATCCAAATGGCCCGATCGGAGAAGCACACCGGGACATCGGCACCGAGGCGGCGGGCAATGCTCATCCAGTCCAGGTCGGCGGTTGCTTGCGGGTGAGCCGTGCGGATAGCGCGGAGTACGGCTGCGGCATCTGCAGAACCGCCTCCGATGCCCGAGGCGACGGGCAGCTGCTTATCAAGCGTGACGTGGCCGATTTCAAGATTCGGAAGGTGGTCGGTAACGATCCGAAGAGCCGTTTCAACGAGATTTGGCTCTGAGATGGCGTCGGCAAACGGGCCGGCTACCGTGACACCGGTTGCGGATCCAGGGTCAAGCGTTACGATATCCGCAACATCGGCAAATGCGACGAGGCTAAGGAGTGCGTGGTAGCCATCCGACCGGCGCCCGAGGATCGAGAGCGTGAGATTGATCTTCGCACGCGCCTTCTCCGTGACGGTCGGCATTATGGCGTGGTCGATGGCTTGTCGGCCGCCGCGGCGGTATTTCCAGTCGCAACCTTCGGCGTGTTGTGCTCGATGACCACGAGACCCTCTTCGAGCTTGCGGCGAGTCTTTAGAGCGTCTTCGGGCTCTGGGTTGAGCGACAGCGACTGATCCCACTGGTATCTGGCTTCGCGTTCGCGACCGACTTTCCAAAGGGCGTCGCCGAGGTGGTCGTTGAGGACGGGGTCGTCGGGGCGAAGTTCGACGGCGCGTTCGAGGTAGCGCACGGCCTCCGCGAAGTTGCCGCGCTTGTAGTGGGCCCAGCCAAGACTGTCGACGATATAGCCGTCGTCGGGCTTCACGGCCACCGCGCGTTCGATCAGCTTCATGCCTTGATCAAGGTTGATGCCCTGATCGACCCAGGAATATCCAAGGTAGTTCAGGACGAGCGGTTGATCAGGATAGAGGTCGAGTGCCGTCTTGAGGTCGGCCTCGGCGGGCGGCCAGTTCTTCAGGCGCTCATAGGATGTGCCACGGGCGTAGAAGTAAACCCAATGGCGACGATCGGGCTTCTGAATCATGCCGATGGCGCGATTGTAGACATCGACAGCATCCGCGTAGAGCTTGCGCGAGCGCAGAATGTTGCCGAGCGCATCCAGAGCCTGCAGCCGTTCGCTCGGGTCGAGCGCGCCGGGTAGGTGCGCTGGCGCACTCTGTGCCGCGGTGTTCGCCTCGCCAGCGGCGTTGGCCTTGGCAAGGATCGCATTCACAGTTTCCTGGCCCACGACCCCGTCGGCGCGAAGACCGTTCGCTGTCTGGAATTCGCGGACCGCTGCGCGCGTCGCGGCGCCAAAGCGACCATCGGCCGGACCGCCAAGGGCAATGCCGAGACGCTCGAGTGCGGCTTGGACCTCGCGGACGGCGTCGCCGCTCGATCCGAGACGGAGAACGTCGTTCTTCAAATCGATTGCAGGGAAGGCGGGCGCACTGGCCGCGGGCGCAGTGGTCTCGACTGGCACCGATGCTGCCTTAGCGGCGTCATCGAGATCCAACAGGCGTTCGAGAACGGCGCGCGCTTCATCCGGCTTTTCAAGCGAATTGAGGTTGAATGCCTTGCGAATTTCGATGGCCGGTTCGAGAGGCGACCCTTTCGGGATGCGATCGTAGGTCGCGATAGCATCGACGTACTGGCGGTTTGCTTCGAAAGCGTTGGCGAGGGCGGCGAGAGCGAACGGATGCTGCGGCTCCAGATAGAGCGCCATCTGCAGATAGACGATGCCGACGCCCACGGCGCCTTCGCCGATCAGAGATTCCCCAAGGCCATAGAAAACTTCGGCAAGACCTTCTGACGGGGTCGATACGAGCAGCGAGATCTTCGGGTCAGGCGCTTGCAGTTCGCGCGCCAAGGCACGCGCCAACGTGTGGCCTTCCCCTTGCGACTTCTCGATATGCTGCTTCAGGACAGACTGAGCGCCTTTGATATTGCCGGCGTGGGCGAGGCTGCGCGTGTAGGCCAACGCCGTGCGCAAGGTGCGGCCGTCCTGCTTGAAGATCTTGTCGAAGGTCTGATGGGCTTCGCTGCTGCGGCCGGCGACGTCAGCGATGAGGGCGCGATGGTAGCGCAGGTAAAATTGGGCCCACTCGGCCTGTCGCGGCACCACGAGGAGATCGAGAGCGTCGGAAGGCTTCTTCTCGGCCAGCATGATCCAGGCGGTGGCGAGCGAACTTGTGAGTTCGCCGATGGGGCCGGAGGCGGACGCGCGGAAGTTCTTTTCGGCCGCTGACCAATCGCCTTTGCGGAAGGCGCCGAGCCCCAGGAACATCTGGGCCATCCGGTGGTCCGGTTCCATCTTGACGAGGCTTTGTGACAGCCGCATCGCGCGATCCCAGGCACCCTGCGAGGCTTCCGCCAGCAACGCCTGCTCATAGAGCATGTCGCTTGAGGGATCGAAGACGAGGGCGTTCGAGTAAAAGCGGGCGGCGTTGTCGGTGTCGTTTTCGGAACGCGCGAACCGGCCGGCCAGATAGCTGCCGGATAGCGTCTGGGACAGGTCAGCCGCTGGATCGTCCGTCTCCGCCATAACGGCCGGCGGGCCCCCCGTCAGCAGCGCGGCGAGGACGACGCCGCGAAGCGAGGTGTGGGCGAGGAAGCGGGCCGAACGTGAGCGCATGGACGCATTTTCCTTTTGCCGCGGGATCTTGCGCGGGATGTGCGCACGACTGCGAGGCCAATTCTAGCAAAGTCTGCGGCAGCTTGGCGACAGACGTAAAGAAGATAAGTGGAGTTTTTACCCTGTCTGATCAAAGGGCGTCGAAAAGGCTCAACGTAAAATGCAGTCTCGGATAGTCTGACCGTGACTAACGGTCGTCAGGTACCATTTCAATTGGAGCAACATCATGCTTCGCGCCCTGCCACGTTTGATGATTGCTCCCAGGCCAGGGCCGATCATCGCAATCATTGGCGCGATCGCCTGGAGCCTGGCGGGCTCGGCAAATGCGCTGGAACTTCGCGAAGAGCCGATGCCGGCCGGTGAGCGGACGATCGCCCAGGACGAATCTGCCGCTGGGGAGAGCGTGGGCGAGCCGTCCGCGGAGGATGCGCCGGTCGAAGGTGAGCCTTCAGCTGGTGAACAGCCGATCTTGCCGCCCGATGATCAACCTGCCGACGATGCCGACATCCCCGCGCCCGACGCGCCCAAAGAATAGCGGTCGGGCGTGGCGTGTTTCCGGCCGTGCTTTCTCTGGTTACACCCCGGCGTAGTTGGGGCCGCCGCCCCCTTCATTTATGGTTTTGAAGGGGGCGTGCCGATCACGATCTGCAAGTTCGCAGGTTACATTCCGGCGTAATTGGGGCCGCCGCCCCCTTCATTTATGGTTTTGAAGGGGGCGTGCCGATCACGGTCTGCAAGTTCGCAGGTTACATTCCGGCGTAATTGGGGCCGCCGCCCCCTTCATTTATGGTTTTTGAAGGGGGCGTGCCGATCACGATCGGCAAGTTCGCAGGTTACATACCAGCATAATTGGGGCCGCCGCCCCCTTCGGGGCAAACCCAGGTGATGTTCAGGCTCGGGTCCTTGATATCGCAGGTTTTGCAGTGGACGCAGTTCTGCGCATTGATCTGGAAGCGGGGCGTGCCTTTGTCGTCGCGGACCACTTCATAGACGCCGGCGGGGCAATAGCGCTGCGCGGGTTCGGCCCAGGTCGGGAGATTGACGGCGATGGGTATCGACGGGTCAGTGAGCTTGAGGTGGACCGGCTGGTCTTCCTCGTGGTTGGTCGCCGAGAACGCGACGCTCGTCAACTTGTCGAATGTCAGGACACCATCGGGCTTTGGATAGGCAATAGGTTCATAGTCGGCGGCGGGCTTGATCGAGGCGGCGTCAGACTTGCCGTGGCCCCAGGTGCCGAAGGGCGACCAGCCGCCGAGCAGCGTGCGCAGCCACATATCGATCCCGCCGAGCGGAATGCCGAGCGCCGTGCCGAAGCGCGACCACATGGGCTTAGAGTTACGCACGCGCTTCAAGTCACTGCCGATGGCACCGTCGCGGACGGCGGTCTCGTAGCTCTTCAATTCGTCGTGGGCGCGATTGGCTCCGAGGGCTTCGAATGCGGCTTCGGCGGCCTCGATGCCCGAAAGCATGGCGTTGTGGCTGCCTTTGATGCGGGGCACGTTGACCATCCCAGCGGAGCAGCCGAGCAACACGCCGCCGGGGAAGGTGAGCTTGGGCAGAGACTGCCAGCCGCCTTCGGTGATGGCGCGGGCGCCATAAGCGATGCGCTTGCCGCCTTCGAAGGTTTCGCGAATGGCGGGATGGGTCTTGAAGCGCTGGAACTCATCGTAGGGCGACAGGTAGGGGTTCTCGTAATTCAGATGAACGACGAACCCGACCGAGACGAGGTTTTCGCCATAGTGATAGACGAAGGAGCCGCCGCCGGTGCGATTGCTGAGCGGCCAGCCGAACGAATGCTGCACGAGCCCCGGACGATGCTTGCCGGGTGCGACTTCCCAGAGTTCTTTGAGGCCGATGCCGTACTTCTGCGGTTCGGCATTCGCGTCGAGGCCGAACTTGGCGATGATCTGTTTCGCCAGTGATCCACGGACGCCTTCGGCGATGAACGTGTATTTTCCGCGCAGTTCCATGCCGCGCACGAAACTATCCTTCGGCCGGCCGTCGCGGCCGACGCCCATGTCGCCCGTGGCGACGCCGACGACCGCGCCCTTCTCGTCGTAGAGGACTTCGGCCGCGGCGAAGCCAGGATAGATTTCGACGCCGAGTTCAGCCGCTTGTTCGCCGAGCCAACGGGTGACGGCGCCGAGCGAAACGATGTAGTTGCCGTGATTGTTCATCAGCGGCGGCATCAGGAACGGCGGGAGGCTGAGATCGCCCTGCGGGCCCAACACGAGGAAGCGGTCTTCAGTCACTTCCGTATCAACGGGCGCGCCCTTGTCCTTCCAATCGGGGATAAGGCGGTCGAGGCCCACCGGATCGATCACGGCGCCAGAGAGAATATGCGCTCCCACCTCCGAGCCTTTCTCGAGAACAACGACGGAGATCTCACGCCCTGATTGGGCGGCAAGCTGCTTCAAGCGGATGGCGGCCGAAAGGCCGGCCGGGCCCGCACCGACGATGACGACGTCGAATTCCATGTCCTCACGAGGCGGCAACTCGAATGCTTCAACGTCCATCTCGAAGAGATCCTTCGGTTCCGGTGGTGTGGGGGAATGGCAAGCGTTCCGATTAGGTTGTGTGCCCGGCAGCGTCAAGCAACGCGGGCGTTCCGTCACAGGAAACGCGGCGGGTGCCGCGGTGGACCTGCCTCGGCGGGCACGGCTCCGCGCCGGTGGACTTGGCGCCCGTGGCGGATATGCTGCGGTCATGATCGATCAGAACCGCGAGTTGCTTGCCGCCCTGCTGGAGTGGACCATCGCCATGGGCGCGGACACCGCTGTGGCCGATGAGGCGACGGACTGGCTCGCGGATGGCCGTGGTCCGCCCGGGTCCGGCATTGCCTCGACAGATGATCAGCCGGCAACCGTCACAGTCCCGGCCGGAACAACGCTTTTGCAGCCGGAGCGTTCCGACCGGCCCCGATCCGCATTGGCGGCACATCGACATGCTCCAGCGACGGCTGCGCCGGCGCGCAAATCTGCGCCCGCAGCCCCGAATGTGGCTGTTGGAGCGGCCCGGGTGGCGGCGCGGGATGCCGCAACACTCGCTGATTTGCACAAGGCGCTGGCGGCCTTCGACGGGTGTGGGCTGAAGGCGACGGCGAAGAATTTGTGCTTCTACCGAGGGGCGGCAAAGGCGCCGGTGATGATCATCGGTGAGGCGCCGGGGCGAGATGAGGACATCGAAGGCCGTCCGTTCGTCGGGCGCGCCGGGCAACTGCTCGATCGGATGATGGCTGCGGCTGGTTGGACCGAGACCGATGTTCACATCACCAACGTCGTGTACTGGCGGCCGCCCGGCAATCGCCCCCCGACACCGCAGGAGACTGAGATCTGCCGTCCATTCCTGGAGCGGCAAATCGAACTCGTGGCGCCGCGTGTGCTGTTGCTGATGGGGGGTACGGCCTCAAAGCAAATCTTGCGGACTGATGAAGGAATTCTGAAAATCCGCGGCCGTTGGCAGACGCTCGAATTCGGGAATTTGAAAGTACCAGTGATCGCAACACTGCATCCAGCGTACCTGCTTCGGACGCCGATTGCCAAGCGGCAGGCCTGGCGAGACATTTTGAGCGTGAATGAGGCTCTGAAGTCGCAGAAAATCTGAGTCAGGGCGCCTCATGAACAACGGTTTGCGGTTCAATCCGCCATTAAATTTGGTCGAATTGAGCGTAAGTTTTAGCGGACGACTTAAACGCGCTTGAATTTCACGATGGTAGCTTCCGTAACGATTGCCCGAGACTTTCGGCAACGCAGGGCAACAGAGCGGAGTGACCAACGTGAGTGCGGGCTTTGTATATCTGCGACCCCTCAATGTGGCAGTGGTGCGTGCCAGAGGTCCATATTCCCAGTCTGCGTCTGCGGCTTGGGGAGACATGTTCAGCTGGCTCCACAGTTCTGGGCTCAAGCGTGATGTCGGGACAGGCTATGGTCTGCTGCTCGATGATCCGCGCATTGTTGCCCCCGCGAACTGCCGCTATGAAGCATGTGTGGAACTCATTGAGGAAGCCCGGCGCCTCCTGCCGGTGACGTTTTCAATACGACGGTTGCCGGGCGGGGCGTATGTGCGAGAGCGGCACGTCGGTGGTTCTGTTGGTCTTTCGCACACGATTTCGAAACTGCGTAACGAGTGGACGCCAGGCCAAAGCGTGGTGATCGACAGCCGGCGTCCGGTGATCGAAATCTATCTCGACAATCCAGATCTCGTGCCGCTTGAAAAGCAGCGCGTGGACGTGTGCTTGCCGGTTAAGGCAGACGACTACACGGGTCGCTCGGCAGCCTGAGCTGACGGGACGGAAAGAATTCGACGGCTGCGCCTGGAGCCGTGCGCGAGCCAGTCCTCGCCATCGTCGATGTCCGGCATTTCACGCACGAAGCAGACGCGGCTGCCGGCGAGGTTCCGCAGCGTTCCAGAGCGGGCCTCATGTGTGGACCAGCGGATGTTGCAAAAGGGCTTGAGGCGTCGCGGTCGACGGCGCATTCCGATCAGCCAATAGCCGCCATCGGGAGAGGGGCCGATCACGGCGTCGTGCCCTTCGAGAACTCGAAAGGCCTGAGCAATATCGACCTGTGAGATGTCAGGGACGTCGGAGCCGATCACGATGACGGGGCCGCGCGGCACATCATCAAACACACGCTGCAGGCGCTGACCGAGATCACCGTTACCCTGCCGCATGCGTCGGGCACCAGATGGGAGTGCCGGGGATCGCATCTGCGCGTCAGGAGCGACTGCGAGGACCAGAGACCAGCGACGCGGGCTCGCCAAGCGCGTCGCGAGGCAGAAGGTGGCGTGGCGGTAAAACGTTGTTGCCGGGCCAATGCCGATGCTGCGGGTGAGCCGGGTTTTGACGCGTCCGGCAATCGGCACCTTGACCATGATCACCAGTGTCCGCATGGGCATCATCGGTCGGGGGCGCAGGCACGCGCGCTTCACGGCTGGGATAGCCGTTCGCGCGTTTCGAGGGCGGTTCCAAGCGCGGGTGCGGGGTCATAGATCCGTGCAATGCGCTCCGGGGCAAAGCCGGCGGCGTACATGGCAAGGCATCTTTGATTGCGCAGGATGCGCCGGGCGTAGCCTTCGTTGCGATACCTTACAGCGCTGGTGATGGCGTCGGCGCGCAACATCGTCAATCGATGGCGACCGATACGGCGCACGAGTTCGAGATCCTCCATCAGGGGCTGCTCGCTGAAGCCGCCGATCTCGTCATAGAGCGCGCGCGGAATCAGGAGGCCCTGGTCACCGTAAGGCAACCGGAAGAGGCTGCAGCGTGCGGCAACGGCAGCTTCGAGCAAGCGTGGCCTCCAGCCATCGTCGAGAAGTCGAAACCGGAACGCGGCGGCGGAGAGGGGAATTCGGCCGCTGTCCACCTTATGGATGAATTTAGCGGCGACAGTATCCCAGTCGGGTGCGAGCTCCGTGTCGGCGTGTAGGAAAAGCAACCAGGGAAAACGCGCGCGACTGGCACCGGCGCGTAATTGGCGGCCGCGCCCCGGGGCAGTCTCCACGACCTCTACGCCCGCATTTTCGGCGATTGTGAGTGTGCGGTCGGTTGAGCTTCCGTCGGCCACGATGACCTCGCGGACGAAACCATCCACGGCGGCCGGGATGAGTGCCGCCAGTGTCGGAGCAAGATCTTTCTCTGCGTTACGCGTGGGGATGATCACCGAAATCATACGATCACCGATGGCATGAGCGGCGGCCCGCAACAAGCGCACGTTTCGCAGCAGTGGCCGAGGAGACACATTTATGTTCTTGTTATGTTCTTAATGAGGTGCTATTAGAAGGGTTCGAGCGCGTGAGGTTGCCCGCATGGCCAGAGAAGCAGCAGACGTCTTGGCCGAAAGGACCGATGTGCAGGCCCCGGCAACTCGGCGGCGTGGGCGCGGCGCGCTTTCGAACGCATGCGGGCGTTTTGAGCCCGAAGCGCGGGTTACGTACGAAGACGGCTGGGACCTTGAAGAGGACCTGGCACCGTTCCGCACGACAGTCCGAACTGATGCGGCGCGCACGATTATCACCCGCAACGACAGTCCCGATATCTCGTTTGATCGATCCATCAACCCCTATCGCGGGTGTGAGCACGGCTGCATCTACTGCTATGCGCGGCCATCGCATTGTTATCTGGGCCATTCGGCCGGGCTCGATTTCGAGACGCAGCTCTATGCAAAGCCGAATACTGCGGCGCTGCTCGAAAAAGAGCTTGGGGCATCGGGATATGTCCCGGCGACGATGGCGCTCGGCACCAATACAGATCCGTATCAGCCGATCGAACGCGAACATAAGATCACACGATCGGTGCTGGAGGTGCTGGAGCGGACGGGACATCCGGTGGGCATTGTCACCAAGTCGGCGCTCGTTTTGCGCGACATCGATATTCTGCAGCGAATGGCGGAGCGCGGGCTCGCCAAGGTTGCGCTCTCTGTCACGACTCTCGATCGGCACCTGGCGCGGCGGATGGAGCCGCGAGCGTCTACGCCAACGCGGCGCTTGGATGCAATCCGGCAGTTGAGCGAGGCAGGCATACCGACGGCTGTGATGGTGGCGCCTGTGATCCCCTCGCTCAACGATCATGAGATCGAAGCAATCCTGTCAGCGGCCAAGACCGCGGGCGCACAGCAGGCGGGTTATGTCATGCTGCGGCTGCCACTCGAGCTGAAGGAACTATTTCGCGAGTGGCTTGCAACCGAGGTTCCAGATCGGGCGAAGCGCGTGCTGCACCTGCTGCAATCGATGCACGGTGGGAAAGATTATGTGGCGGAGTTCGGAACGCGCGGCCGGGGGCGCGGGGCGTATGCGGATCAGGTGGCGCAGCGCTTCCGGTTGGCCTTGAAGAGGCTGGGACTCAACGAGCGGCGCATTCCGCTGCGCACGGATCTGTTTGTACCGCCGGTGCTGGAAGGGGTGCAGATGCGGCTCTTTTGAAGTCGTACTTTTCGAAACTGCCTAGCCGGCAATGACGAGGCGAAGGGTCTCAAAGAGCAGGCGTTCGCGGGCCGCGTCGTCCTTCACTGCAAGATGTGCGGTGAACCAGTCCTTGACCATTCGGCAGACGCGATCGCGTGGAGCAGCGGACAAGGCTTTCGGATCGGCGAACAGTTGAATGTCGGCCTGGCTCCATCCGATGGTGCCCAGTTCGGCGGCGAGAAGATTATAGTCGGTCGTTTGAGGCGACGTGCGCGCAATCGGATTTTTCTGGCCGTCGATCACGGCAGTGAAGACCGCGTTCAGTTGCGCATGAAGTGCCGGGCCCTCGGCCGGTTTCTGCACAAGGGCGGCGGCGGCGGGCGTCAGTTCGCCTTTGCCGATGAAATCATAGCAGGCGTCCACGCTCTGGCTCTCCATAGCGCCGAGATTGGTCACGAACGCTTCGGCGATGATCTTCAAGCGATCGGGACTGGCAGCGAGAGCTTTCGAAGCATTTTGCCGACGAAGGACGACGATCGCTTCGACGAGTTTGCGGTTTATGTTGGCGTCGGGCTGGTTGGCAGCCCTCATTTCGCCGGTTTCCCGCACACGGTCCGCATACCATTGCGGGAACTCGGCTTTGGCGAGGCTCCAGAAAGGCGATGCCTGCCACTCCGCATCGACGGGGACTTGATTGGCGACAACGCCCGGCAAGGTGGCCGGGCCTGTCGTCTGTTGCGGTTCGGCAGTGGCGACGACGGGGGCGGGTTCGCTTGGCTTCGCTGTGGCCGCTGCCTGATCGGCGGGAGGACTCGCGGCGGTCGCGGAGGGGTTAGGCGCGGGCCCATTCGTTTCGGCCGGAGCCTCAACGACCGGCAAATCGGCGGTTGAGCCTGACGCGCTGTGAAGCGTGGCTTTGATCGTGTCGCGAAATGTATAGCCCGCAGCCGAGAGGCCGCCGATCGCGATCAGCAATCCGAGCGCTGCGGCCATGCCGCGCCCTTTTTTCGGAGCAGGTTCCTCGAACGAGGGCTCCATACGGAACGGTTCGAGCGCCGGTTCGTCGGAGGTGGTTGGCGAGCCGAATTGCGACGTGGAGCCGGCGGGTCGGATGCCGCGGGTGTCGAACGAGATCGGCTGCGGCTCGGGCTCGTGCGACGTCGACGTGGTGGCTGCGCGCGAGGCATCGATGCGCGCGGCCGTTTCGCGCGGGAATTCGAAACGGGCGGGCTCAGGCTTTGCCGGTTCTGCTGCGGCTGACATGCCGGCGAACGAAGGTTGCGGGCGAGCGGCGGCGGAGCTCTGGAAGGCGGTCGCGAAGTTCTGCGACGACTGCGGAGCGGGAGACGGTGAAGCCGGTTCGGGCTTCGGTGTAGCGGTGGCGCCACCCGTGGGTGCGGCCGCGGGGCGCATCGCCGTCGAAACCTGGGGTGTGATCGCAGCAGGCTGGGGCGGCGGCGGTGCCGGCGCGAGGTCGAAAACCGTCGGAGCAGGGCGCCAGTTGTCGAAACCAGGACGCCAGACGAGATCCGCCGTCCGCAAATGTCCGAGTTCAACCAGCTTCGTCATTTCAAGATGCGTCAGCGGGCCGTGCTGTTTGCCATCACGGGCGAGGTACCAGACGTTCTCCTCAGTCGTCGTTTCGGTCACGAGCACGCCTCGTTGGATGCCTCGGTCAGGTGAAGATCGGCCGCGCGGTCGAATGAAACAAACCGCGCCACGAATTCGCTTGCACCTATTTTGCGCAGATTCGTGGACTTTCGCATGGCGCGCGTCAATCGTGGCACGGAATTAGACTTTCTTGTTGGCTCAGGAAGGCTGCGGGAGCGGGAGCCAGCCGTGCTCCCGGCCCGGAGGGTTTTGGCTGCGGGAACCGTCGCGGGCTCACCTGCTTGGGGCCATTTCAAGGATTTGTCATACAATCCAGGCATCAACGCGGCGTTGTTCGGGCCAGATCAGGGGAATGGAGCGCCCGCATGACGCAGGCGATCGGCCGCGACGGCGGGCGCTTGCTGGCCTCGGGGGGCGCGGCTATAAGCCCGGCAGCCCATTCCCGATAATCGTTGCAAAGACCACTGGAGAGACCAGACGATGGCCATCGAGCGCACGTTTTCCATCATCAAGCCCGACGCGACACAGCGGAACCTGACGGGTGCGATCAACGCCGTGATTGAGAAAGCGGGGCTTCGGATCGTGGCGCAGAAGCGCGTGCGCTGGACGCGGGCGCAGGCGGAGAAGTTCTACGAGGAACACAAGGCGCGGCCGTTCTACGGCGAACTGTGCGATTTCATGACCTCAGGCCCTATCGTTCTGCAGGTTCTCGAAGGCGAAAACGCGATTGCGAAGTACCGCGAAGTGATGGGGGCGACGGATCCGAAGGAAGCCGCCGAAGGCACCATCCGCAAGCTGTTTGCGATTTCGAAGGGCGAGAACTCCTCGCACGGATCAGATAGCGCTGCCGCTGCGGACCGCGAGATCGCACTGAACTTCCGCCTCGACGAAATCGTCGGCTGATGCCGTCATCGGATGACAACTTGAGTTTCGATCGGGCCCTCGCGGGCCCGATCTTGTTTCTGGATGCGAGGGACGCATGATCGACCCGGAAAAGGTTGCCGCCCATCTCGATGTCCTGGCCAAGCCCAAGGGGAGCCTTGGCAGGTTGGAAGACCTGGCGGTTCGGTTGGGATCGATCCAGGGCACGCTGGCTCCAGAGACGAAACCACGGCGGCTTATCGTGTTCGCGGGTGATCATGGGGTCGTGAACGATGGCGTCGGCGTCTGGCCGCAGGCGGTGACCGGCGCGATGATCGGTGTGATTGCTGCAGGCCGGGCGTCGTGTTCGGCGCTTGCTGCAGCGTTGGACGTGAGTGTGACGCTCGTAGATGTGGGATCGGCAGTGAGCGAGGCGCCGGGCGGCGGAGTTTATCGGGACCGGCGCGTCACTCGCGGCACTGCAAGTCTGGCGCACGGGCCAGCGATGACGCCGGATCAATTCTGGAAAGCATGGATGGCCGGACAAGCGGCCGTGGCGGACGCGCGGGCCGACGGGGTGCGTCTGCTCGGGGTCGGTGAAATCGGAATCGGCAACACGACGGCGGCAGCGGCATTGATCGCGCTCGCTTGCGAACAGGACAGCGATCCGCTCGTGGGCGCAGGAGCCGGATCGACGGCGGAGACTTTGGAGCGCAAGCGGGCGGTGGTGCGTTCGGCGGTGGCGAGGTCGCGGACGCTGATCGAAGACGATCCGGTGGCAGCGATGGCCGGCATTGCAGGCTTCGAGATCGTCGCGATGGCGGGCGCGATCGCGGCAGCGGGGGACGCTGAAATGCCGGTCGTGCTTGATGGCGTCGTATCCGGTGCAGCGGCGATCGTTGCGCAGGCGGTTGATCCAGCGGGGCTGGAGACGGCGATCGCGTCTCATGTGAGCGCGGAGCCGGCGCATCGAATTGCGCTGGAGCAATTGGGGTTGGAGCCTTATCTCGATTGGGGTTTACGGTTGGGCGAGGGTACGGGTGCGCTCTTGATGATGCCGCTGCTGGATGCGGCGGCGGCGCTGCTCAAGAACGTCGCCAAGCTCGACGAGGTTACAGCGGGGGCGGGGAGCACATGAGCGAGGTGGGCGTATCCAGTGCGTGGCATGATGCGCCGTGGCCGCGGGCGTTTTTCACCGCTGTGCAGTTTCTGACGCGGATTCCGGTTCCGGGCGGAGAGACGCGCGATCTCTCGACGTTTCCCGAAGATATCAAGCGGGGCTTGCAGTTTTTTCCGGTGATCGGTGCGGTCGTCGGGCTGCTGACGGCATTGGCACTTCTGATTTTCGATAGCGTGCTGCCGTTGCCGTTGGCTGTGATCGCGGCGCTGGCGGTGGAGGCGCGGCTGACGGGCGCGTTTCATGAAGATGCGGTGGCGGATTTCTGTGATGCGTTCGGCGGAGGCTGGACGCGCGAGGACGTGCTACGGATCTTGAAGGACAGCCGGATCGGGAGCTATGGCGCGCTGGGACTTGTTCTGGCTGTCGGTCTGCGGGCCGGCGGGCTGATGGCGCTCGATAATGTGTGGCTCGCGGCGGCGGCGCTGGTGATCGCCGGTGCTGTCGGACGGCTGGTCATCCTCGTCGTGATGGGGGTGGTGCCGCCGGTACCGGCGCGGGACGGTTTGGCAAAGGATGTCGGGCAGGTTGCGGATTGGGTCACGTTCTGGCGCGGGGCGATGTGGTGTTCGCCGGTACTGCTTTTTGCACTCATCCACGACTTCACCGGGATCTTACTGGCAGCGGTTGCGGTTGCGATGTTCGTGATCTGGTATCGCACATATTTGGTGCGGCGCATCGGAGGCGTGACCGGGGATTGCCTCGGTTTTTCAGCCTATGCCGGTATGATCCTGACGACGCTCGCCTTGGCACGAGAGAGCTGACGCATGACTGTCGTGCATCTGGTCCGGCATACGGCGGTTGCGCAGCATTGGTCAGGGCGCTGCTACGGACAGAGCGACGTGCCCTTGAGCCGCGACGGGCGAAAGGCGGCGCGAGTGCTTGCCACTGAGATCCCAAAGCTTGGCGCGCGACGGCTGCATGTGTCGCCGTTGCGTCGCGCGCGCTTTCTGGCGGGGCTCATCGCGCGTGAGGCTGGCAACGTCGAACTCGTCTTCGATCCGCGATTGGCAGAGTGCCACTTTGGAGCATGGGAGGGGCGTCCGTGGGATGCGATCTACACGGAGAGCGGCGACGCGATGATGGGACTCGTGATGGCGCCGGACGCATTCCGGCCGGGTGGGGACGGCGAGACGACATTTGCGATGCGAGACCGCGTGATGGCATGGCTCTCAGACGCCGTGCAGCTCCAGACTGGCCCTGTTGTCGCCATCTGCCATGGTGGTCCGATTGCAGCGATACGGGGTACGCTGTCGGATGCTGCAGTCAGTGAATGGCCCTCGCTGGTGCCGCGCTACGGCGAGGTCGTGACGATCGAGTTTTGTGGATCTTGAGGCTCAGACCCGCCCCACAAAGTGCGTAATCCCGGATCATTTTTCGCTCGCACGCGTTGGGGTGTTCGCAGCTTCAGTAGAGGCTCATGATCACGTCGACGGGCTTGAGGAAACGCTCATGAAAAACACAACGATGATCGCGGCGATAATCGCGGCGATGTTTGCAGTCCTTCCGAATTGGGCGATGGCGCAGCGCGACATCGAACGGTTCGACGAACGCTCTTTTTACGACGACCGGCGAGGCGGGAGCTGGAATCGCATTGGTCAGATTGTCGTGAAGCCGCGCGTGGAACGCGAAATCATCCGCGTCAATCCGCGAGAGGACGCCTTCAGACGGGTTGGGGTCCGCGCGTTCGACGGCGATGTCGAAATCATCGAGCTCAACATGCGCTTCGGCAATAACGAGGTTGAGCGCGTGCGCGTCGGTAGGATCGTGCGGGCGGGCACCGGTTTGCCGCCTATCGATCTGCCCGGACGCGCGCGGCGACTGCGTGAAATCGAGGTCGTCTATCGTCCGTTCGGGCCCGCGCGTATCGAACTCGTCGGCCGTGAAGGCGGCTTCGGTCCAGGTCCCGGCGCGGGCAGGTGGCAGGAACTGGGATGTGCCAAGGTCGGATTTCTGGAGGGCAAGGACGTCATTCGAGTCGGGCGCAAGGAAGGTGCGTTTCGTGCCATCAAGCTCTCGGTCCGGGGCAATAAACTGAGGCTCGAACGGCTGCGCGTCGTCTATGCGAACGGTCAGGCGGAGGATCTGGTGGTTCGAACTGTCATTCCGGAAGGCGCAGAAACTAGGCCGATAGATCTTTCCGGCCGTCATCGCGGGATCGATTACGTCGAATTGCGCTACTTGCCGCAGATCAGCTTCGGCGGACGCGCCACCGTGTGTCTATCAGGACTTTGAGACGGAGGAGCCACTGCCATGATGACAAGATTTGCAGCCGTCGCGCTCACGCTGACACTCACGACCGAGGCTGTTTTTGCAGCACCTCCTGCGTCGAAGGATGCTTGCCTGGAGCAAGCCTTTTCGCTCGCTGAAAAAGCGGCTTCCAAGAAATTCGACACCGAGAAGCAAACGAAAATCGAAGGCATGTTGACGGCTTTGGAAACGAAATGTGCGGCCGACGATCTTGCCGGCGCAGAAAGCGACATCAAAGCCATCGAGGCAGAAATCGGCGGTTAGGCAGGAGCAAATAAAAGGGCGCTGGTGGATGACACCAGCGCCCTTTTTTAGTCGCGATCAGGTTTTCGATCAGCTCAGTTCGCGGACCCGGAACATGAGGCCGCCTTTGGGCGTCAGCGTCACGGTGCCGGAGAAGCCCGGCGGTTCCTTGCCGAGGTATTCGGGGCGGAAGCGGCGCAAGAGCATGGAGAGGGCGAGCGTGTTTTCGACCTGGCTCATGGCGCCGCCGATGCACGAGCGCTTGCCGCCACCGAAGGGAAGATAGGAATATTTCACCTGACCCTTGGTGCCGCCCATCCAGCGCTCGGGGCGGAACTCTTCCGGTTCAGGCCAGAACTTCGCGTTGTGGTGGGCACCGTAGGCAAACATCACCACGCGATCGCCGGGCTTGATCTCCTTGCCGCCAATAACATCTTCCTTGGTTGCGACGCGAATAAGACCCCAGATGGGCGGGTAGATCCGCATCGTCTCCTGAATGACGGCTCGGGTGTACGCGAGCGCGGAATAGTCCGCAGCGGTCGGTTCGCGGTCGCCGTAAACGGTTTCGCCTTCCTTGCGAATGCGGTCGGCGGCTTCCGGGTGCTTTGATGTGAGATACATCGCCCAGGCGAGCGTGAGCGCGGTCGTTTCCGTACCTGCCCAAAGGTATTGCTTGAGTTCGTCGACGGCCTGCTGCTGGTCGAATTCAGGAACGCTCGGATCGGCGACCACCGCTTCGATCATTTTCAGAAGGGTCCGCTCGCGCTCCTCGTTCGGGTTCTGCGCGAACACGGCGGGGGGAACACTCGCCCAGATTTCCATCGCCTTGGCGGCGTTCTCATCCGTGATTTTAACGCCGTCCTCACCGTGCAGCACGCGCATGCGGATGGCTTTGTGCTCCATCACATCGGTGTAGGTCTTGACGCACTTGAAGACGAAATGCGGATTGAAAGGCATGTCACGATCGAACAGCGCCTTGCAGATCATGTCGGCGGCGAGCGTCCAGGTCTGTTCGACCATTTCGAATTCTTCGCCGGTTTCGGCGAGCTTCGACCACAGGTCCATTTTGGTGCGAATGGCCTGAAGGAAATACGGGATGTATTCGGCGAACATATCCGGATGAAATGCCGGCTGCTGCGGCATGCGGATTTTTTGCCAGAGCGCACCGTCGTGCGTGATCATGGACTTGCCGAAAACGGGCTTCAAACCATCGAAGTACTTGATGTAGTCATCGGCTTTTGAGACGAGCACGTGCTTGAAGTGCTCGGGCTCGGTGAGGAAGACGACGCGCTGGTCGGCGATGTTGACAGCAATGACGGGACCATAGCGGTCGGACATCATTTGAAGCGTCTGCATTGGATTGTCGGGGTTGCCTTTCGACAAGGCCGATAGCTTGAACCAGATGCTATTTGCTTCACCAAGACCCTGTGTATGGCCCAGTTTTTGTTGAATCGTCATGCCATCGTCTCCGAGCCGCTGATGTGCGGCTGCCTTTCCGGTCCGTCCCGGCGATCCCTGGTCACGAAACTCGCTTACGCCGCATGAACTGGGACGAGGGCCACGCCGTTCACTCGCGCGGGTCACTTCATATATCCCGCGGGGGTGTTGAACCGTTCGGTGAACTAACACCGTGGTCACGGGAGTGTCCATGAGACGGGCTCGTACCGCGTCAATTTATCGGAGAAGGTAACCAAACGGGCACGCTTAATCCCCAACAAATCAAATTTGCGGTGAAAATTGTGCCCACAATCCGTTAACGTCCGAAACAATCGAGGATTTGTTGCCATTGACGGTGATCAAACCGGCCGCGAACAGTTCAAGAATGCGCGGGTAGAGCAGATGTTCCGCGGCTAATACGCGCTCGCCTAAAGTCACCGCGGTGTCGTCAGGCAAAACCGGGACCGCAGCTTGGCCAAGGATGGGGCCTTCGTCCATCTCCGGGCGAACCAGATGGACCGTACAGCCGGCGAACTTCACGCCCGCTTCCAAGGCGCGCGCATGCGTGTCCAGGCCCTTGAACGCGGGCAGAAGGGCCGGGTGAATGTTCAACATGCGATCGCGCCATGATTCGACGAAAGCCGGCGTCATCAGACGCATGAAGCCTGCGAGGCAGACGAGGTCAACGCGCGAGGCCGCCAAGACGCTTTGAATCTGGCCTTCGAAGTGGGCGCGGCTTTCGTAGAGCTTGTGGTCCATGGCGAGTGCGGGAATGCCCTGATCTTTCGCCCAGACGATGCCGGGAGCATCCGGGCGATTGGAAATGACGACGACGATTTCGGCGGGATAATCCGGCCGGCGCGCGGCTTCGACGAGGCTCTTCATGTTGGAGCCACGACCGGAAATGAGAATGGCGGTGCGCTTTTTCGGATTGGTCATGCTCGGTCCGGTTTCGCCCATAAGTCGTGGCGAAGCGCATAGCACGGACGCCCGCGCGGCGGGAACCTCAGCGGACTGGCGCGCGACGACTATTTCTGCTGGATGCTCTCGAGGTAGCCGACGAGGGCGTCGATCAGGGCGCGCGCCCGCTTGTCGACTTCGGCCGGATCTTCGCCAGGGTCGCCGGTCTTGCGGTACCGGTCGCCCCAGACCGGCATGTCGCGTTTACCATGGGCGGGGATGACGCCGCGTCCGTCGATCATGTCGTAAATGGCGCGCGCTGGGAAATCGCCGCCGTTTCGGGCCGCGATTTGCGTGAGATCGGCGGGCATCGCGGACAGGGTGCGAGCCTTGGGGCCGTCGCCTTTGCCATCGAGGCCGTGACAGGACATGCAGGCAAGCTCGTATTCAGTCAGCCCGATGGGATCTTCGCCCTCGCCTTCTTGCGAGAAGGCGTGAGAGCCGATCATGGCTAATGAAAGTGCGGTGGCGATGAACGTGGGGCTATGACGCATATGTGTGAGCATTCTTACATGGTGACGTGGGGGCCCTGGCGCTGCCTTGATTCCAATCAAGTGCCGGTCGGTTGCGCAAGCGCGCGTTCTGTCAAGAATGCGTCCAATTCGGCGCGCGTGGGGAGGCCAGAGCGGGCACCCAGACCCAGGCAACTGAGCGCAGCCGCGGCGGATGCCAGGCGCGCGCATTCGGTTTCGGTGTAGCCTTCGGTGAGCGCCCATGTGAAGGCGCCGTGGAACGCGTCGCCAGCGCCGGTCGTGTCGCGCGCCTGGACAGCGAAAGCCGGCTGGTGATGCCCGATGCCGTCGCGGTCCATCCACGTGTAGCCATCGGGGCCACGGGTGACGCCGACGTGGCGGGCGCCTTGCGCGATGAGAGACCGCAGGCGGTGTTCGGTGTCGCGGCCGGGTATGAAGGCTTCGAGGGCGGGGGCCGACGCGATCACGTAGTCCGTGAGATGGGCAACATCGCTGAGAAGGCGGCCCGAGCCCATGTCGAGGTCGACCAGCGTGGGAACTTGGTGTGCCCGCGCGGCTTCGAAGGTTGCGCGGGTGCCTTCAATCCAGGACAGATCGCTGAGAACGGCGCCGGCGTCCGCAATGTCGTTCAGCGGGAGCCAGTCGGCCGTCATGGGCATGGCGTGGTCGTCCTCGCTGACGATGAAGCGTTCGCCGGATGCGTCGACGATGACGGCTGCCGTCGCGGACCGGGCGCCCGCATACACCTTCACGTGGCTGATATCGATGCCGAACCGCTCGAGTTCATGGAGGATCATCTGGCTTGCGGGGTCGGATCCGACGCGGCTCCAGAGGCTTACGTCGCCTCCCAGGCGCGCTGCGGCCGAGGCGGCATTGGCAGCCATGCCGCCGCCGCTCGTGATGTGCTCGCGAGCGCGGACCTTGGTCGGCTTCGGCGGGAAGGCGTCGATGCGATAGACAAAGTCCAGGGCCGCGTGGCCGATGACGATCAGGCGTTTGCCGGGCATTTGGGGGCTCGAATAAGGAGCGGATAGGGCTCAGCGACGGTATTTGGGGATCGCCTGCGGCGCCAGTACTTGCTGTCGGTAGGGTGTGCGGGCGACATTCTTTAGACCGTGACGTTGCGTGCTTTGCATTCACCCATGGCGGCACTTAAATGCGGGTGAGCCGTGCTTCCGGCCGCGTGGCGTCAAGACGATCGGCAACTCGAGATTCGATAGTGGTATAAGCGCGGCAATGCCCCCATCCTTTTTGCCTCTCATTCTTCTCGCCCCGTTTGCGGGCATCCTGGCTGTGGCGCTGACGGCGCGAGTTTCGCGGAAGCTGGCGGCATGGACGGCTGGTGTTGCGATGGCAGCGGGACTGGCGCCGGCTTTGAAACTCGCGCCGGAGGTGTTCGCGGGCGGTGTGGTGCATTGGCGGGTGGCCTGGCTTCCCGAGTGGGGGCTCGATCTGGCGCTGCGCTTCGATGGACTGGGGCTTCTGTTCACGGGCCTCATTCTCGGCATCGGCGTGATGATCGTTCTCTACGCAGCCTACTACCTGCCGAAGTACGACGATCTTGGCAGGTTCTACATGTCGTTGCTCGGATTTGCGGGCGGCATGCTCGGCATTGTGCTGGCCGAAAACATCATTCTGATGGTCGTATTCTGGGAGGTGACAAGTCTCACCTCCTTCCTCCTCATCGCCTACAAATACCAGCAAGTCGAGGCACGGATTTCGGCGCGGATGGCGCTGGCCGTGACAGGTGGTGGAGGGTTGGCGCTGCTGGCAGGCGCGCTTCTCTTGGGCGACGTGGCAGGCAGTTTCGATTTCAGCGTGATCGAGGAGCGGGGGGCTCTGGTGCGCGCCGACGGGCTCTATCCCGTCATTCTCATTCTGTTTCTGCTCGGTGCGTTCACGAAGTCGGCGCAGTTTCCATTCCACTTCTGGCTGCCGAACGCGATGGCGGCGCCGACGCCGGTCTCGGCGTATCTGCATTCGGCGACGATGGTGAAGGCTGGCGTGTTTCTGCTGGCGAGGATGTATCCGGTGCTGGCGGGGACAGACCTCTGGTTCGTGACTGTTACGACGGTCGGCGCCATCACATTCGTCTACGGGGCATACGTTGCGCTGCTAAAGCATGATCTCAAAGGGCTGCTCGCCTATTCGACGGTGAGCCATCTGGGTCTCATCACGCTGCTGTTCGGCCTCGATACCCCCCTCGCGGCAGTAGCGGCCGTTTTCCACATCATCAATCACGCGATCTTCAAGGCATCTCTGTTCATGTCGGCGGGCATCATCGACCATGAGACCGGCACGCGCGACATGCGCCGGATGGGCGGCCTGTTCAAGACGATGCCGCGAACCGCGGTGCTCGGTATTCTCGCGGCGGGATCGATGGCGGGCGTGCCTCTGCTGAACGGCTTCCTGTCGAAGGAAATGTTCTTCACGGCGGCTGTGGCACACGAGAATTTTGGAGGAGCGGCTTACATCCTCCCGGTGGTCGCAACGCTCGGCGGGATGTTGGGCGTTGCGTATTCGGTGCGCTTCGTGTGGGACGTGTTCTTCGACGGTCCACCGAAGCCTATGCCGAAGACGCCGCACGAGCCGCCGATGTGGATGCGTCTGCCGGTCGAAGTGCTGGTCGCTCTGGTGCTGATCGTCGGTTTCCTGCCGCAGGTCGTCGTGGGGCCGATCCTGTTGTCAGCGTCAGAAGCGGTATTGCCGGGCGCCGTACCGCAGATCAAGCTGGCGGTGTGGCATGGTTTCAATCTGCCGCTGGCGATGACGGTGATCGCCTTCGGGCTGGGTGTTCTGCAGTTTACGCGGCGGCATACGCTTTATGCTTGGCAGGAGCGGTTTGCGTGGTCGCTGACCAGCCCGGTCGCGTTCGAGCGCTTTTACCGAGGCGCGACGAGGTTTTCGAGCGCAGTCATGGCGCTGTCGGGTGCGCGGTCGCTGCAGCGAAATCTGGTGCTGTTCTTCTCATTTCTGCTTGTCGCGGGCGCCTGGGCTTGGGTGAAAACGGAACGGGCAAGCGACGGTGGCGCCACGCTGATCGGCTCGACACCGGTGATGCCGATAGATGCGGCGTCTTCGGCGGCCTTCGCGATACTCATATTTGCAGCGTGTTCGACAGTGTTCCTGCGGCACAACCGATTGCTGGCGGTGATCTTTCTGAGCGTCGCGGGAACGATCGTGTCGTTGGCGTTCCTGCGCTTTAATGCACCCGATCTGGCGCTCACTCAGCTCACAGTCGAAGTGGTCACGATCGTACTCCTGCTCATGAGTCTGCGGTATCTGCCGCCTAGGCCGCCTAAGCAGAGTTCCGATTTGCGGAGGTTGCGCGACTGGATGATTGCGATGGCTGCTGGGACCGGGGTGACGGTCATGGCGTTCGCCATGCTGACGCGGCCTTACGACACCATCGCGGGCTATCACATGGCAAATGCAAAGCCTGGGGGCGGCGGCACAAACGTCGTCAACGTCATTCTGGTCGATTTTCGCGGTTACGATACGCTGGGGGAGATCACGGTGCTCGCGATGGCTGCGCTCGGGCTTTGTGCACTTCTGGCCGGCGTGCGCATGACGCAACCGCAAAGCTCGCCGCCTCTGCTTACTGAACGCAGCACGATCATGCTGTCGGAATTGATGCGGCCGTTGTTGCCGCTGTCAATGGCCGTCGCCGTCTACATCTTCCTGCGCGGGCACAACCTGCCGGGTGGCGGATTTATTGCCGGGCTTGTCGCGGCGATCGCGCTGATGCTGCAATACGTAGCGAGCGGAATGGATTTTGCGACTGAGCGGCTCAGGGTCAACTACGTGCGGTTGCTCGGTGCTGGGCTAGGTATTTCGACGCTGACGGGCATGGCCAGTTTCGTGTTCGGAAACCCTTTCCTGACATCGACGCATGGATACGTGACGCCGCCGCTGATCGACAAGTTTGAACTCGCCTCTGCGATGGCGTTCGATCTCGGCGTGTTCCTGGTGGTGGTCGGCACAGTGCTCCTGGCAATGACCGTGATCGCCGGATTGAAACGGGCCGAACAGCCTGCGCCGGGGGAGGGATAACATGGAAGCTCTCGTGTCGGTGGCGCTCGGCTTGCTCACAGCGTGCGGCGTCTATCTGATTCTGCGGCCGACGACCTTCTCCGTGATCCTGGGCTTGTCGCTGCTCTCCTATGCGGTCAACGTGCTGATCTTCGTCGGCGCGCGGCTAAAGTCCACGGCGCCGCCTCTGACGATCCCGGGCCTTTCGAATCAAACCGATCCGTTGCCTCAGGCGCTCGTGCTGACGGCGATCGTGATCGGGTTCGGCATGACGGCGTATCTCGTGGCGCTGGCCTTAAAGAGTAAGGCGGAGAGCGGCAGCGATCACGTCAATGCAGGCGGTGAGCGATGATGGCTCATTTGCCGATTTTACCAGTGCTCATTCCGCTGGCCGCGGCAGTGTTACTGCTTGCCGCGAATGCGGGTCTGGCTGTGACGCGCGCGATCTCGGTTGCATCGCTGATTCTGCTGGCGGCCGTGGGTGCGGTGCTGCTCGAGGCGGCGAGCGACGGAACCCTTCGCGTCTATCGCCTGGGAGATTGGCCGGCGCCTTACGGCATTGTTCTGGTGCTCGACCGGCTGTCCGCGCTGATGGTCGCGCTGACGTGTTTTCTGGGTGTGGCGGTCGTGCTGGCCGCCCTTTCCGGGACCGACACGCGGGGGCGGTATTTTCATGCGTTCTTGCAGTTTCAGATGATGGGGCTCAACGGCGCTTTCTTGACGGGTGACTTGTTCAACCTCTTCGTGTTTTTCGAAATCCTGCTTCTCGCGTCCTATGGCCTTTTGGTTCACGGTGGGGGATTAGAGCGCGCACAGGCGGGCATCGCTTACGTGGTGCTGAATTTGAGTGGCTCGGCGCTCTTTCTCGTGGCGCTCGGGCTGCTTTATGGATTCCTCGGCACGCTCAACATGGCAGACTTTGGCGTCGTGTTGCAGTCTGTCTCGCCGGCGGATCAGGGCGTCGTGGCGGTGATGTGCATGTTGCTCGTCACGGTGTTCTTGCTCAAGGCGGCGGTGTTGCCGATTGGTTTCTGGCTGCCGCATGTGTACACCGCGGCCACGCTGCCGGTCGCGGCGCTGTTCGTGATCATGACCAAAGTAGGAATCTATGCGGTGTTGCGCGTCACGACTATCGGCTTGGCGGCGGCGCCCTTCACTGCGGACCTGTTGCAGCCGTGGCTGACTTGGCTGGCACTGGGGACGATTGCGCTCGGATGCGTCGGCATGTTTGCGGCGTCGACACTCGGTGTGGTGATCGCGAACCTTGTGATTATCTCGGGCGGCACGCTTCTGCTGGCAGTGGCGGAGCCGACTGTCCCTTCGATCGCGGCGGCGCTTTACTATCTCGTGCAGACATCACTTGTAACGGCGGCGCTGTTCCTCCTCGCAGATGCGCTGTCGCGGCAACGGGGAGATGTTGCCGACCGCTTCACTGACGGTCCCAGGTTGCAGAGTTTCACAGCAATTGGTCTGATTTATCTTGTCATCGGTGTTGCTGCGTGCGGCGCGCCACCGCTGTCGGGGTTTCTCGGCAAGATCATGGTGATGCAGGCGATGAGCGGTTCGACGCATCCGGTACTCGTTTGGACGGCGCTCATCGTCTCGGGCTTTGCTGCGGCATTGGTATTGGCTCGCGCAGCCAGCGTGTTTTTCTGGGAACCGGGCGCTCCCGGGATCGCTGACCGGCCAGACGTGCTGTACGTGCCCGCGCGGGGGCTATCGACGGCGCTGGTGGTGATGTTTGGCGCTGTGGTCGCGGTGAGTTTTGCTGCCGCGCCCGTATCTAGTTATGCGCGGGCAACGGCGGAACAAATCCTGGCGCGGGAGGCGTATGTGCCAGCGGTGCTCGGTGATCCGGCTGCGGTGCAGAGGGAGCGCCGGCCATGAGTTTGCGCGAACGCCTGTTGCCGCAACCTGTACTGACGCTGGTCATCGCTACGCTGTGGCTCGTGCTCGCGTCGGATGCAAGCGCGGGGAATATTCTGCTCGGGCTGACGATCGGGCTGCTGATCCCGCCCTTTACGTCGGTATTCTGGCCGGGTCGGCCGCATACGTTCCGTTTGGGTCCGGCTCTTCGGCTGTTGATTGTCGTACTCTATGACGTCCTCGTCGCGAACATTGCGGTGGCGCGGATCGTGCTCGGGAATGTCGATAGGATCAGGCCGGCTTTCGTGGATGTGCCGCTCGATACGGCCGATTCCTATGTCGCAACTATTCTCGGCAGCATCATCACGCTGACGCCGGGCACACTGACGATTGACATCGACATGGAGAAGCGGGTGGCGCACATCCACGCGCTTGATGTGCAGGACAGCTCGATGCTGATTGCGGAAATCAAAAAGCGCTACGAGGCGCCGCTAAAGGAGATTTTCGGATGCTGATGACTGCCGTCACGATCGCCTTGGCACTCGTGGGAATTGCGACGGTGCTGACGATGTTACGGCTGGCGTTCGGTCCGTCTTTGCCGGATCGCATTCTGGCGCTGGATACGTTGGCCATTGATGTCATTGCGCTGGTGGTTCTGATGGGTTTACTGGCAAACAGCGCGCTGTCGTTCGAGGCGGCGCTGCTGATTGCGATGACGGGCTTCGTCGGTACGGTGGCGCTATGTAAATATGTCATCGGCCGCAGTATCATTGATTGATGGGTGCGCATCATGATCGCTGAAGCCATTGCATCGGGTCTCATTGTTCTGGGAGCGTTTTTCGTTCTCCTCGGATCCATCGCCCTCATGCGCCTTCCGGACATTTTCACGCGTTTGCATGGGCCGACGAAGGCGACGACGCTCGGCGTTGGAGCCATCGTGATCGCAGCGAGCGTTGCCGCTTATTCTCTCTCCGGCGAAGTGAACCTGAAGGCGCTTACGGTTCTGCTTTTCCTGTTCATTACTGCTCCCGTTTCTGCGCATTTGCTGGGCAAAGCAGCGCAGAAGGAATTGGGGAAACGCGGCTCTACAGGTTCGCAGCCGCAACATAAAGCGTGATCGTTTCGCATCATCGCCAGATATTCACCGTTGCGATAGGTGAGATGGCGCGTGCGCCCTTTTTGCGCCGGGGCAGGAGGCGCATAATCGCGCTCCGGGGATGTGCAAAGGGAGGATCATTGCTATGAAAATGTTGGCTGCCCTCGTGGCGACGAGCGTGATGGCGCTTGCTGCCACGCCAGTTTCGGCCGGGTGTGTTCGTGCCGGTGCCAGTGCTACGGCCGTGACATCCGAGTTGGCCACGCTGCTGGCCAAGGAAGCGCTCTACAATTCAAATGTATTCGCAGGCCGTAAGGCCAGAGGCGCAGTGAGCGTCAAGTGCGACTACATCGGCGTCGTGACGACGTGCAAGGCGCGGCAAGTCGCCTGCACTTAAACCATTTACCGCGGCACTGCGCTTGCGGTGCCGCGGTTTTAAGTTACAGGCATCACGTCGACGCCGACGGATACGGTGTGTTCGCCGCCGCCAAGCAGGACGCCGCCGATGGGGCTGATGTCGTCATAGTCGCGGCCATGCGCGATGGTGATGTGTTCTTCGGCGACGATCAGGCCATTCGTTGGATCAAGATCGGTCCAGCCTCTCTCGGGCGACCAAACTGAAATCCACGCGTGCGAGGCGTCCGCACCCTGCATGCGCGGCTGACCGGGGGGCGGGTGCGTGAGGATGTATCCACTGACGTAGCGACCGGGAACGCGCATGGCGCGCAGGCATGCCAGCGCCAGATGGGCGAAATCCTGGCAAACACCGCGGCGCTGCTTGAAGACGTGTGTGATCGGCGTGGAAATGTCGGTTGCGGTCGGATCGAAGGTGAACTCGTCGAAAATGCGCTGATTAAGGTCGATCGCGGCTTCAAGTACCGGGCGTCCGGGGCGGAAGGATTTTGCCGCATAGGCTTCGATGTCGAGGTTCGGCGTGGTGAGCTTGGAGGTGCAGCGGTACTGCAGCACGTCCAGGTCGAGGGGGCGGCCTGTTTCGAGGATATGCGCATCGAGCAAGTTCCAAGGTGTAGAGCGCGCGGGCTCCAACTCGGGCGCGGCATGAACGATGATGGTGCTGCGTGCGTGCAGGATCAGTTCGCGGTGTGGAACTTCGATATCGAGGGTCACGATCGGGTTGCCGAAGGCGTCGATGCCGTCCTGGCGCAGGGCGGGTGCCGGATCAACGATCAGACTGTGATGGCGCACGACCTGGTGCAGGCAGGGGCGCGGAGACATATGGATCAGGTGCTGGGATTGGATAACCGGCTGCGAATATTCGTAATGCGTCCGGTGGGTCACATCGAACATCATGAGCTGTGCTCGGCGCGATTCTGAGGCTCCATGCGGGTGTGTACGCGGTGTGGCGAGTCGTCGGTCAGATTAAAGTAGTGCCGCGAGACGGCATTCGAGAGCGCGGGCAGGAGCTGGATCTGTTCGAGCATGATGCGTTCGAGCGTTGTGCCGTTGGGTTCGCGCGCTATCGCTTCGACGTCGGCGAGGCGAATGGTGGTGAGGAGGGCCAGGATCAGGCGCCGATCTTCGGACAAGGTGGTGGAGCGCTTGCCATCCGGCAGGCGCTCGAGATGGCGCGAGAGGGCGGCGAGCTGATAGGCGAGACTGCGGGGGTTCGTCTCGTCCAAGAGCAGGAGGTCGAGAACAAGCGCGAGGATCGGATCGAGGCGGTAGCGCGAGCGGTAGGTGATGAAGCTGTCGGCAAGTTCGAGGAGGAGGAGCAAGCTGCTCTGCTCCTCCTCGCTGTCGGGCACAGGAATGAAGAGCGTGAGGAGTGCTTCGCTCAGGTTATAGGCGCGTTCCAGGCGACGACCCATGTCGAGGAACGACCAGCCGTAGTTGCGGGTCATGTTCTCGTGCATCAGGCCGTTGAACGCGGCGAGCGAGGCAAGGCCTTCGTCGAGCAGGTCGAGCACGGCAACGGGTGGGGCGGAGGCGAGCGTCGTGACCCACGTATCGCCCGGGCGGAAGCGAGACAGGGTCTGCCAAGCTTCCAGCGAGAGGCGATCGCGGGCGAGGTGTGCGACGCGGTAGAGACCTTCGAACGTGTTTTCGAGCGTGCGGTGGCCAGTGGACCCGGCAATGAGGTCGGTGCAGAGCTTTTCTATTTCAAGATCGTCGGTGCCGGCTCGGTCCGATATGCCGGCGCGGCTGTCGGATTTGGAAAGCAGAACGTCGAGGCACTTGCGGGCGGCGCGGCGGCCAGTAGCCGGCCCCCCGTCTTCCTCGACGCGGCGTAGGGCCCCGCGGAGGACACGCATTGTCCAGTCAGCGCGCTCGCTATAGCGGCCGAGCCAGTAGAGATCGTCGGCTACACGGCTCTGGATCACGCGCTGCGAGCGCTCGACGCGGGCGGTTTCAAGGGCAGGGCGCCAGAGGCTGAAATGGGGACCTTGCTCCGCGTCCGAAACGATCCAGACGTCGCGTGTATGACCATCAGGGGCGCTCAGAGCTACGGCGCGGTCGGGATCGACGGTCATTGCGAGGCCGCCGGGCATCGCCTGATATCCTGCCGGTGTGCGGGCGACAAAAAAACGAACGGCAAAGGGGCGTGATGCCAACCCGTCTCGCGTGACCACGGGCGCATGGCTGAAGCCAATCTTCTCCTCGGCGACGAGGCGCGCGCCATGCAGTTTGATTTCGCGTTTGAGGATGTTCCGGTCCGCGTCGGACAGCGCGCGCGTGTCCTGGCCAAGCGCTGCCTGCCCCGGGCGGCCGGTGCCTTCCTGCGCTTTGCGGACAACGAGGCCGTCGAGATTCGACAGAACATGCGCGCGGGCGGAAGGATCGCCAAGCCAGAAGCGGCGAGCATCGGGCAGCTGCAGTTCCTCGCCGAGCAGACGTTCGCAGATCTGTGGCAGGTAGCAGCCGATGCCGCGGTTCTGTGCAAGTGCGGAGCCGACGGCATTGACGATGAGCCGGGGCTGGCGGCGCCAGACGCGCATGAGACCGGCGGGTCCGTCGAAGCCACCGGGGTCGAGTTCAAGCGGATCAATCGAGCGGCCATCGACACAGCGGACGATGAGGTCGATCTCCTTCAAGCCTTCAAGTGTCTTGAGATAGACTTGGTTGAACTTCGTGCGCAGGTCGGAGCCTTCAACGAGAAGGTAGCCGAGATAGCGCGCGAGGTAGGCGTGAGAGAAATAGTCTTCGTGAAGGGGCCCCGGCGTCAGGAGCGCGATGCGCGCATTTTCGCGGCCACTGTGGCTCGTCAGGGTCGATTGCACGTTGTGGAAGAAGGGTGCAAGGCGGACGCCATTGCACTGCTTGAACAGGTCGCCGGTGATGTGCGTGTGAACCACACGATTGGCCAAAGCAAAGCCGACGCCTGCCAGGGTTTCTGTGTGATTGTCGATGATGCGCCATTGACCGTCGTCACCGCGAGCGAGGTCTGCGGCATAGAATTGCAGGCCGCCAGCTTCGGGAAGGATGCCTTGCGCGGGACGGATGAAGGCGGTGTCGGAAAAGACGAGCTCGGGCGGGAGCAAGCCTTCGCGCATCAGGTTCTGCGGTCCGTAGAGATCCGACAAGATCGCATCTGAGAGGCGGGCGCGTTGGGTGATCGCTTCTTCCAGCCAACGCCACTCGCCGGCAGAAATCATCAACGGCGTGAGGTCGAGCTGCCAACGCTGGTTGGGTTTGCGGGGGTCGGAAAAAATGTCGTAGGCGATGCCGGTGTCGCGCACGCGCCGGTCGAGGCGCTGAGCGCGGTTGGCACGGTCGGCATCGGACATTTGGCCAAGACCATCCAGCAGCGCGCGCCAATGCGGGCGCACTTGGCCCGAGCCATCCAGAAGTTCGTCGTAGCCAGAGCCGTTGGCGGCCCGGTACGTGCTGACGAGGTCCGCCTGAAGGCCCGCTTGTGCCGGGGCCGTTTTGTTCATCGTTATCCGGCCTTGCCCCTCGTGCAGTGATCCCCCGCGCCGCATTCTCCCCAGAACGGGCACATGCGGCGACTATCAGACCGAATCGGGGCGCTCGCAACCTCTGAGGACGGGGCGAGGTAAATACCGGCGGAGGGGGCCAAGCCTAGACGCGGCGGCGCAGGTCGAGCGTGTAAGGATAATCCGGATTTCGATCGGCCGCGCCCGGCCTCATGGTGCCGGCGGTGTGGCCGTTACCCTCGAAGCGGGCAAGGCGGCGTCCTTCGGCTTCGTAGGCGTTGACGGGAAAGGTTTCGAAGGCGCGGCCGCCGGGGTGGGACACGTGATAGCGGCAGCCGGCGACGGACCGGCCCGACCAGGTGTCTACAAGATCGAACACAAGGGGGACGTGCGGTGAGATGGTCGGATGGAGTGCCGAAGGTGGCCACCAGGCGCGGTATCTGACACCGGACACAGCTTCGCCCGCGGTTCCCGTGGGGTTCAAGGGCAACGTGCGGCCGTTGCAGGTGACGATGAAGCGATCGCCAGTGAGACCGCGAACTTTCAATTCGACACGCTCAAGCGAGCTGTCGACGTAGCGTGCAGTGCCGCCGGGAGTGCCCTCCTCGCCCAGCACGTGCCAGGGTTCGAGAGCTTGGCGCAGTTCCAGTTCGACATCGAAGGCCGAGATCGAGCCGAGCTTGGGGAAGCGGAAGTCGTGGTGCGGGCGGAACCATTCGAGTTCGACGGGTAGCCTATGGCTCTTGAGGTCGTCGATGATGGAGGCGAAGTCGGACCAGATGTAGTGGGGCAGCATGAAGCGGTCGTGTAAGGCCGTGCCCCAGCGGACGAGCTTCTGCCGATAAGGCCGCTCCCAGAAGCGGACGATGAGGGCGCGCAGCAGCAATTGTTGCGCGAGGCTCATGCGCGCGTGCGGCGGCATCTCGAAAGAGCGGAATTCGACCAGGCCCAGGCGGCCGGTGGAACTGTCGGGGGAGTAAAGCTTGTCGATGCAGATCTCGGCGCGGTGCGTGTTGCCCGTCACATCGATGAGCAAGTTGCGGAAAATGCGGTCGACCAGCCACGGGGGTACGGAACCCATCCCAGGATCGGGGATCTCGCTGAGCGCGATTTCAAGCTCGTAGAGGCTTTCGTGGCGTGCTTCGTCGACGCGAGGCGCCTGGCTTGTCGGTCCGATGAACAGGCCGGAGAACAGGAACGAAAGCGACGGGTGGTTCTGCCAGTAGGCGATGATAGAGGCGAGAAGGTCGGGGCGGCGTAGGAATGGGCTGTCGGCGGGTGTGAGGCCACCGAGCACAATGTGGTTGCCGCCGCCGGTGCCGGTGTGACGGCCATCGATCATGAATTTTTCGGTCGAAAGGCGCGAGAGATGGGCCTCTTCATAGAGGCTCGTCGTAATGTCCACTGCCTCTTCCCAGCGGGTCGCGGGTTGTACGTTGACTTCGATGACGCCCGGATCAGGCGTGACCTTGACAACGTTGATGCGCGGATCGTGAGGCGGGGGATAGCCTTCGAGATGAACCGGCGTTTTAGTTATGCGTGCCGTTTCTTCGATGGCGGCCACGAGTGCGGCATAGTCTTCGGCGTCTTGCAGCGGGGGCATGAACACGCAGAGGCGGCCGCCGCGTGGTTCAACCGTCATGGCGGTGCGGACCGAGCCCCAGATCTCGCTGACGCCGGACGGGGGCAGCGGCGGAGAGTCCAGTGACACAGTCCGGCGGCGCTGCAGGAGGACCTCGCGTTGTGGCAGCGGCGGCGCGTCGGCGAACGGATCGCGCGGCAGGACATGCGGATATTGGATCGTCGGCGTAACAACGGGCAGGGAGCCCAGAGGCAGACGATAGCCTGCCGGTGAATCGCCGGGCACCAGAAAGAGCTTTTCGCGGCGCAGCGCCCACCGCTCCGTCACCCAGCGGCGACCGCGGTCGTGCGTGTTCCAGACTTGGATCGGCAGCACGTAGCTCGAAGGTGCCGCTACGCCCCGGTCGAAGACTCGGACGAGGCGCGCGCGCTCGGCGGGGTCATCGAGCTTATTCTTTTCTGGTGTGATGCCGACCGGGAGCTTTTGCTCGACGAGTATGAAGTGGGCTGCGTCTTCGTAGGCCGGGATGCCGCTGTCGGTGGGCAGGCCGAGGGTCGCGCAGAGCTCTTTGGTGAAGCGGGAGGCGTCCGTGATGGTGGCGTTGTCGTTGGCGGTTTCGCGCGCAATGAGAGATTGGTCTTCCCACAGCGGCTGACCATCGGCGCGCCAGTAGAGAGCGAAAGCCCAGCGGGGGAGCTGCTCGCCCGGGTACCACTTGCCTTGGCCGTAATGAAGTAGGCCACCGGGCGCGAAACGCTTTTCGAGACGGCGGACGAGATTTTCGGCATAGCGGCGCTTGTTGGGTCCGACGGCGGCGGTATTCCACTCCGCGCCTTCCATGTCGTCGACGGCGACGAACGTCGGCTCACCGCCCATGCTGAGGCGCACATCGCCTTTGATCAGGCGCTCGTCGACCTTGTGGCCGCTCTCGAGAATGTCGTTCCACGTCTCGTCGCTGTAGGGTTTCGTGACTCGCGGGGTCTCGCGGATGCGCGTGACGCCCATATTGAAGGCGAAGGTGACCTCGGCTTTTTCGTGTGCGCCCGAGATGGGTGCCGCACTCGTCGGATGCGGTGTGGCGGCAAGCGGGATGTGGCCTTCGCCGGTGAGCAAGCCCGACGTAGCGTCGAGGCCAATCCAGCCTGCGCCGGGAACATAGACTTCGGTCCAGGCATGCAGATCCGTGAAGTCGACTTCGGTGCCGGACGGACCGTCGAGCGACTTCACGTCCGGCGTCAACTGGATAAGGTAGCCGGAAACGAAACGGGCGGCGAGCCCGAGATTGCGCAGGATCTGCACCAGCAGCCAGGCGCTGTCGCGGCATGAGCCACCGGCCTTAGCGAGGGTCTCTTCCGACGACTGCACGCCGGGTTCCATGCGGATATAGTATTGGATGTCTTTATGGAGTTGACGGTTGAGGTCACACAGAAAGTCGATCGTATTATTCGACTTGCGGCTGATGCCCGTGAGGTATTTTTTCAGATGCGGGCCTGCGGGCTCCGGCACGAGGTAGGGCAGCAGTTCCTTGCGCAGCAATTCCTCGTACGAGAATGGCCAAGCGGACGCTTCCTCCGCGATGAAGAAGTCGAACGGGTTGATGACGGCCATATCGGCGACGAGATCGACCTTGACCGAGAAGATCTCGGTGGGCTCGGGCAGGACGATCCGCGCAAGGAAATTGCCGAAGGGATCCTGCTGCCAGTTCAGGAAGTGGACCTTCGGTTCCAGTGTCAGCGAGTAGCTGAGAATGGGGGTGCGGCTGTGGGGGGCTGGCCTCAACCGGACGATCTGCGGGCCCATCCCGATCAAGCGGTCGTAGCGATAGGTCGTCTCGTGCGTTAGAGCGACGTGCAACGTCATGGGCTTCGTTGTGTCCTTTGCGCCGGAACTCGGCGCGCCGCGGTGCGTCTCTTGGGTTATCGGCTCCGGCCATACCAAACAAGGGCGGTGCTGCCGCATCGGTCGCTGAAGCGCTGGAGATGATTAAGAGGTAGGCAAACGCCAAGACAAGCGGCGGACATCTGATGGGGAATAATGCAGATTGGAAGCTCCCAGCAATTCGATCCGCGACAGGACATGACCTTCGTGCTTGAACATTAAACACTTGCTTAGAAGGCAGACGATGTTGCTCCACCCGTGAGATCTGGACGCTAGAACAAAGGACCCATGCGAAACTTTTCCTGCACGAAATGTGGCACCAAGGTCTACTTCAAGAACGTGACATGCTTGAAGTGCGGCCATGCGCTGGGTTTCGATCCGGATACGCTCGCTGTGATTGCTCTAACGCCGGATGCCGAACCTGGACTTTATCGACGGATTACGGGGGATACGAGGCAGGTTCTGCGCTATTGCAGCAACGTGGTGCACGGCGCGTGCAATTGGCTGACACGAGCCGATGATCAGAATCTTTTTTGCGTGGCGTGCGATCTCAATCGTACCATTCCAAACTTGTCGGAGCCGGGTAGTCTCACAGCGTGGCAGGACTTGGAACGAGCCAAGAAGCGGCTCGTGTACTCGCTTTTGAGGTTCGGATTACCGCTGGATACCAGCCCCGCGCCGCCGGGGCGGCTGATCTTCGATTTCGCGCGCAATACGATGACGGGTCATCTCGACGGTGTCATCACCATCAATATCCTGGAAGCGGATGCGGTGGAGCGAGAGCGGCAGCGGCAGCAGTTCGATGAGCCCTACCGGTCTCTGCTCGGGCATCTGAGGCACGAGAGCGGGCACTACTACTGGCAGGTCTTGGTCGAATCGGCGGGGCTGCTGGAGGAGTTTCGAGCGCTGTTCGGCGATGAGCGCGCCGATTACCAGTCGGCGCTGACGCAGCACCATACGTATGGGCCCAAGCCCGACTGGCAACTCAATCACGTTTCTGGATATGCCAGCATGCATCCGTCTGAGGACTGGGCCGAGACATGGGCGCACTACCTGCATATGGTGGACAGCGTCGACACCGCCGAAGCAGAAGGGATGGAGCCACGCGCTGCGGGGCTCATCTTCGGATCGATCTGGCCGTTCAAGAAGTATGACGTCTACCGCGACGAGACGCTGGACAGCCTACTTGAGCGCTGGGTGCCCCTCACATTGGCGCTCAACAGCATGAACCGCAGCATGGGACATGCGGACTATTATCCGTTCGTCATTCCCAATGCTGCTCGTGAGAAGCTGAGGTTCGTGCACCAGGTGATCCGCGGCAAGCGGTGAGCATAAGCGAACGACCAGCGCCGCTTCGGCCAAAGAGAAGACGGCAAAGAGGAGGCTGGCGACGAGATTCGGCGCAAGGAGCTTTCGTTAAAACTGCCAGTGCTTGTGGGAGGTGTGGTCGTGTTCGTTGTCGATCGCTTCTTCGTGGTACCAGCCCGTGGTATCGATCGCCGAACGGTACTTCGCCGCTTCGGCTTCAAGCGCACGCGTATCGATCCCATAAGGCGCGCGACGGCGGCTTGGGAAGGGGATGATTTCTGCAGACTGGCGATTGAGACTTTCAGTCATCAGTTCGCTCCTTTCAGCTTTGGAATGTGAAAACGCGGCGGTGCGGCGCATTGTTCCGGGCCTCGTATATAGCACGTTCTGCCCGCCATTTCATCCAATTGCACAACAAATATCGCGGTTTGCCTAAACTATGAGCATGCGTGGACGTGCTTAGCTGAGTAGCATTCTTGGCGCAGAACACTTTGCTGGTGCCTGCCCATCGTGCTCGAAATTCGCCCTCGGCGAATTCTTTCGACGATGGACTCAAGCTCCAAACTTCGCCTTCGGTGGCGGACGCGTGGCGTCGCCCGGGGGCGTGGTGAAGAAACGAGCGTTTTCGGCGCGTGGAATAGAACTGATCATGCTCTGGCGGCCGGTCTTCTTTGGGCGCCTAGAGCGGCCAAAAATGTCGAGATTTGGACAGATCTTTTCGACGCGCCGGTCATGCGCATTGCAGCTTTTCCGCACCAACGGCCCGCTCGGGCCGCGTCGCGGAGCCGATGTCACCAACTTAGGAGAGAGCCTCTATGACGAAGTATAAGCTCGAGTACATCTGGCTCGACGGTTATACCCCGGTCCCGAACTTGCGCGGCAAGACCATGATCCGGGAGTTCAGCGCGTTTCCGGATTTCGATCAGCTTCCTCTCTGGGGCTTTGATGGCAGTTCGACAAAGCAGGCGGAAGGCCATAGCTCCGATTGCGTGCTGAAGCCTGTTCGCCACTTCCCAGATCCCGTACGTACGAACGGCGTGCTCGTGATGTGCGAAGTCATGATGCCAGACGGAAAGACGCCACACACCTCGAACAAGCGGGCCACCATTCTGGACGATGCCGACGCCTGGTTCGGCTTTGAGCAAGAGTACTTCCTTTATAAGGACGGCCGTCCGCTCGGCTTCCCGGCACAGGGCTATCCGGCCCCCCAGGGTCCCTACTACACGGGCGTCGGGTATAAGAACGTCGGCGACATTGCGCGTTCGATTGTCGAAGAGCATCTCGATATCTGCCTCGCTGCCGGCATCAACCATGAGGGTATCAACGCGGAAGTCGCGAAGGGCCAGTGGGAATTCCAGGTGTTCGGCAAGGGTTCCAAGCGGGCCGCCGACGAAATCTGGATGGCGCGCTATCTGCTCGAGCGTTTGTGCGAAAAGCACGGCGTCGATGTCGAATATCACTGCAAGCCGCTCGGCGATACCGACTGGAATGGCTCAGGCATGCACTGCAACTTCTCGACAAAGTTCATGCGCGAAGTCGGCGGCAAGGATTACTTCGAGAAGTTGATGGCGGCTTTCGAAAAGAACTGGAAAGAACACATCGACGTCTATGGTCCGGACAATCACCTGCGCCTGACGGGCAAGCACGAGACGGCACCGTGGAACAAGTTCAGTTACGGCGTTGCCGATCGCGGTGCTTCTATCCGCGTGCCGCACTCGTTCGTGAACAACGGCTATAAGGGCTACCTGGAAGACCGCCGTCCGAACTCGCAGGGTGACCCCTACCAGATCGCGTCGCAGGTATTGAAGACGATCTCGGAAGTGCCGCTCGCCGCTGCAGCCGCGGCCTAACCATCGACGGCCTGAGATAAAGAAGGGGCGCCGGTTTTCACCGGCGCCCTTTTTGTTTTCTGGAGATCGATACGGTTCAGAATTCGACTTCGAGCTCATCGATTTCATCGGCTTCAGCGACGGCTCCGTCCGTCCACTCCTGCATCAGCGGCCAATCAAAAATGTGGTCGCAGTAGGCTTGGAGCGCGGGTTCGAGCGATACTGCGTACGTGCGGAAGCGCGTGCAGACGGGGGCGTACATCGCGTCGGCGAGCGAAAGATTTCCGAACAGGTAAGGACCACCATATTTATTCAGGCATTCTGTCCAGATTTCCTTGATCCGCTCAACATCGGGTCGCGCGCCGGAGAATACCTTGAACGATTTGTGGCGCGCCTTGAGATTCATGGGCAACGCGGAACGCAAATTATAAAAGCCCGAATGCATTTCTGCAGATACCGCTCGGCAGTGGGCGCGCACTGCGCGATCGCTCGGTAGTATCCCTGCGTCCGGATAGATTTCATTAAGGTACTCGGCAATCGCCAACGTATCCCACACGATGACATCGCCGTGTGTCAGGCGCGGGACCAGTACCGAAGGTGACAGCAACAAAAGCTCGCGACGTGCGTTAATATCATCAACAGCAACTTGGCGTTCCTCAAAGTCAAGGCCTGCCATTTTGCACAATAACCAACCACGCAAAGACCAAGATGAGTAATTCTTGGATGAAATCGTCAATGTCGCGTTCGCCATCTGTGCATCCATGACTTTCTGCGCTGAGAAGTCTCTCGCAGATCGCTGAATAATACACTAGCTTTTTGCGTCGAATGGAATGCGGCGTCGCGGCTACAAGGAACAAACATGCTTTATGATGCCTACCAGTTCCAGGATGATTTGATCGGGCATTTTCGCAATGCCGCCCGGTTGGCCACCGTTCATTCGCCATGGCCTGTGTTTGCCGATGCCAAGCGCGCGTTCGATGCCGGCATGGAGATGGTGTCGCGGTTCGCGTTAACTCACACGCGGCCGGACTTCGGGATTACTTCGGTGCGCGTGGGCAACCGCGACGTCCCGGTGAAGGAAGAGGTGGTTCTGAGTTTTCCGTTCGGCGACCTCTTGCACTTCGCCAAAGACGTGGATGCACCACAGCCGAAGGTGTTGGTGATCGCGCCGCTGTCGGGTCATTTTGCGACGCTGCTGGCGAAGACCTGCACCACGTTGTTGCGGGACCACGACGTTTACATCACCGACTGGTTCAATGCGCGCGACGTGCCGCTCTCAGCGGGCACGTTTGGTGTCGATGATTACTGTGAGTATGTGATCAGCTTTTTGGAGGAGATCGGCCCTGGAGCACATATTCTCGCGGTGTGCCAGCCGTGCGTGCAAGCGCTGGCTGCAGTCTCCGTGATGTCGGAGGATAAGCATCCTGCGACGCCGCGGACGATGACGTTGATGGCCGGTCCGATCGACACGCGCGAGAGCCCGACAGAGGTCAACAAGCTGGCTATGGACAAGCCGCTATCCTGGTTCAAGCAAACGGTCATTTCGCGTGTACCGCGGCGCTACAAGGGGGCGGGGCGGCGCGTCTATCCGGGGTTTCTGCAATTGACGGCGTTCGTCACGATGAACCTGGAGCGGCATCGATCGCAGCACCAGAAACTGTATGAGCATCTGACCAAAGGGGAAGTCGCCGAAGCCAAGAAGATCAAGGATTTTTATGACGAGTATTTCGCCGTCCTCGACTTGACGGAAGAATTCTATCTCGAGACGATTGACCGCATTTTCCAGAGAGCGGACCTCGCGACGGGGAATTTCACCTATCGCGGGCGAAAGGTGGATCCGGCGAAGATCACACGGACGGCGCTTTTGACGGTGGAAGGCGGGCGGGACGATATCTGCGCGCTCGGGCAGACCGCGGCCGCGCATGACTTGTGCTCGTCGCTGAGGCCGCATTTGAAGCGGCACCATCTCCAAGCCAATGTCGGCCATTACGGCACCTTCAATGGAAAGCGTTGGGAAAACGAAATTTATCCTGTTGTGCGGAACTTCATTCTCGCGATGGAATGATCTTTCCATAGAACGATGCCATGGGTGATCCGCCGTAAGACCCTGCTGAGCAGGTTGGGAGCGATCCTCGGTTTGTTGCGGCGCTTGTCGACTGCCGAAATAGGCAGCAGCTGCCTAATTCCACGCCACGAATCGAATTGGACAGATATCGGTCATAACTCTACGTTTCGCATCCGGTGAGGTACCTACGATGCAGCGTTGAAGGTAGGGATCGAATGTTCTGGCGAATTTCGAATGGTGGGGCGAAATTGGAGACTAAAACAGTTCAGGAGACGAAGGCGGCGGCAGGTTTCGGCGCTCCCTATATCGTCAGAACGCTTGAGAACGGCGCCGGCCATGCCCCAATTCTCGAGGGCATGAAGCTCCCGACCCCGAATACATTGACCTCCCCCATCGACGTCTGGTTGCGAAATTTGCATGAGAAATATCGCAACAATATGCACGGGCACTTGGCGAGCTACATTCCTGAACTGACCAAAGCAGATGCCAAGCACTTCGGCATCGTGCTCGCGGCGGCCGATGGAAAAAGCTATGCGACCGGCGACAGCGAAGTCCTCTTCACGATTCAATCCATTTCGAAGCCGCTGGTCTACGGACTGGCGCTCGAGGACCACGGTTCGGAGGCCGTGCTGAAGCGCGTCGGCGTGGAGCCGACGGGTGAAGCGTTCAATTCGATCGTCATGGACGAACTCAACAACCGACCGTTCAACCCGATGGTGAATGCGGGGGCAATTGCAACGACGGCCCTGATCCGCGGCAACGGCTTCGAAGACCGGTTCAAGCGCATCCTGGATATGTTCAGCCGCTATGCAGGACGGCAGTTGACGGTAGATGAATCCGTTTTCGCGAGCGAGCGCGCGACGGGCCACCGGAATAGAGCCATTGCTTATCTGCAGCTGAACTCCGGGATGATCGAAGAGCCGGTCTCCGAGCATCTCGATCTCTACTTCCGGCAGTGCGCTATTCTGGTCAGCGCCCGCGATCTTGCGATGATGGCGGCGACGCTCGCCAACAACGGCGTCAATCCGGTCACCCATGAGCGCGCGATCGCGCCGGAGCACGTGAAGACGGTGCTCAGCGTGATGGCGAGTTGCGGGATGTACGACTATTCGGGCGAGTGGGTGTACCGTGTCGGGCTGCCGGCCAAGAGCGGCGTCGGCGGCGGCATCATCGCGGTCCTGCCCGGGCAATTCGGCGTCGGCACTTTCTCGCCACTGCTCGACGACCACGGCAACAGCCATCGGGGTATCGAAGTCTGCAAGGAGCTTTCGCAGAGGTTTCATTTGCACGTCTACGATATGCACTTCGTTGCTGACAACATCGTCCGGCGGAGCTACCGCGGGGGCGGGGTGACGTCCAAACGCCTGCGCGGCGCGCGCGAGCGGAAGGCGCTCGATTCCCATGGACACCAGATCATCGCCTATGAACTTCAGGGCGGGCTTTATTTCGCGACGGCCGAGCAGCTCGTTCGGCGGATTGTTGAAGACAGCCCGCAATCAAAATACGTCCTCCTCGACGGCCGAAGGATTAGTCGGGCCGATCAGAGCGCACTCATGCTTTTGCGAGATCTAAAGTTAGCGCTTGCCCACGAGAGCAAGGTGCTTGTTCTTGCGGCGCTGCCGGAGCAGGTGCAGTCCGACTGGCTGAAGCTGAACAGTGGCGCGGGTTTGGAGCTGTGCTTCGGGGACGTTGATGCAGCCCTGGAATATTGCGAGACCAAAGTCATCCTGACGGCTGATCCTGGAGCGATGGCCGCGGACGCGCTGCTGCCGCTGGCGGACATGGATATTCTTCGCGGGTTTTCAGCCGATGAAATCGGCAAACTCGCGCCATACATTCAAACCAGCAGCTACGATGCCGGCGCCTTCATCATTCGCGAGGGCGATGCGGCTGACCGGCTTTACTTGCTCGCATCCGGTTCTGCATCGGTCGATATCGTTTTGGATGATGCAAAGAGCCGTGTGCGGCTGGCCGCCTTCCGTCCGGGCGTCGCGTTTGGTGAGTTTGCCCTGTTCGATGGCGGACGACGTGTGGCCAACGTCGTCGCCGAGACGGCTGCGGTTTGTTACGTCCTCGATTTCGCTAATCTGGAACGATTGGAGGCGACCGAGCCGAAGCTTTATCGGCGGGTTCTGTTCGCGCTTGGTAGATTGCTGACGGATCGGCTGCGCCGCGTGACGGCGGAAGTGCGAGCGTTGACGTGATGATCGTCAGGGGGGTGGCGGTCTTTGCAGTTTTGTGTGCCACGTGCGGTGCGGTTGCAGCAGAGGCGCCAGAGATTGGGACGACCGTTGCCGTCAAGAACAAGGTGACAGTGGAAGCCGATCAACTCGCGCGGCCTCTGCTCAAGGGCGAGAACGTTCACCAGAATGAGGTCGTTGTTACGGAGAAGGCGGCGACAGCGGAGATCGAGTTAAAGGATAGTACCAAGCTCGCCGTCGGACCCTCGGCGCGGATCGTGCTCGACAAGTTCGTGTACGAGGACGGTTCTCAGCCGGCGGCCGTATCTATCAACATGGCGAAGGGTGCGTTTCGGTTCATCACCGGAAACAGCCCAAAACCTGCGTATGAAATCAAAACGCCAACGGTCTCTCTTGCCGTGCGTGGGACCATTTTCGATGTCTATGTCGACGGCGATGGAGAAACGGTCGTTTTGCTCCACGAAGGTGAGGTCGACATGTGCGCGGCGCCGGGGTCGTGCCGGCGGCATAACAGGCCGGGCCACGTGGTCCGGGTCGGGGTCGACCGTGTGATCGGCGAACCGCTGCTCTGGACGGGGTCGCTGATGAAGGGGCTGGGAGTGGCGACGGTTTTCCCGTTTGTCGGCCGCAAACTCGTCATCGATCCCGTGCGACGGCTGTCACGGGTGGGCTTATCGACCGGCCGGACGGTGGCCGGGAAAGTAATCAGAACACCCGGCCGCGCGGCTCGCGGGATTGGGCGGACATTGCGGAAGTTTCGGCCGCGGTTCTGACCACCACGCAGCTGCCAGTTTCAATCACACATTAGCTTGCGCGCGAGATGTGCTGATCGCTAGCTTATGGGACGCAAGCCATCTTCCCAGGTCGACGAACGCGCCGTCCAAGTCTGCAAGCGTGAGCAGTGTCGCGCGCGCGGCTTCACGCTGCTCTCGAGCGTCAGGAGACTCATAGCGCGACGATGTCGCCAGAATGCGCAACACGGCCGTCAAATCAGACTTCAAGACGGATGCCCGCTGCGTCGCGATTTGCGCGGGTTCGGGCGCGTGGAGCGGCGTTGATGAAGGTGTCTGCCGTGCTGGACCGCGGATGACTCCGGGGCGCAAGACTTCAGCGGTGTGTGCAAAGGCATGGAGGAGCGACTCCAATGCGTGGTCAAGGGAAAGGCGCGTCGCATTATGATCGTCAATAAGCTGGTCGGAAACAGCGTCCCATTTTGAAAGTGCGGCGGCCGCTTCGGGCCGGACCGCGTTCTGTCCGAATTCATGGAGTGCCAGACGAGCGAGGCGGCGGGTGACGCGCCTTGCTTTTGCCAGGCGACGTTCGCGGATAGCCTGTGCAGATGTTTCGATGGCTGCGCGGACAGTAGCGGCGTCGCTTGTAAGAGTTTCGCCCGTGTCGCCGGCTGCATCGGTCTCGGCATTTGGGTCGGCGGCGGAGACCAGTAGGACATCGCGGAAAAGCCCGCGTGTGACGGAGGTGATCCGGCGAAGAACCTGGGCGCAATCGTCGTCGGAATAGAAGCTGTCCTTGTGGGTCGCCACAAGCAGCGCGTGCCGGTGGCAGCGGGACGGCACCGTTGACCAGAGGTTGCGATCGCTTTCTGTCCAGGCGCGCGTTGCGACGGTGCACCAGATTGCAATGTCGGCTTCGGCGGCGAAGGCGGCGGGCGTTTGGGTAGCTGGGGTGTCGAGCAGTTGGTGGTGCTTAAGCCAGGGCAGGGGAAGGCGAATTTCGACGGCACGGAAATCGAGATCCGTGAGTGCATCGTCTTCGTCGCCGTCGATGCGGATTTGAATACCATTGGAGTCGACGCCGAAAAGGGCGGCAGAGTCCGCGTAGCTTACGAGAACGGGCACGCTCGTGTTGGCGACGACGCTGATAGGGAGCAGGCCCTTGCCGAGGATGAGATCGGTGAGAGAGCTTTTGCCGGAATTGTATTCGCCCAGTACGACGATGCGGAGCGGTCGGCGGAGCATGGACTCAATGCGCGAAAGTCCAGCGATACAAACCGGCAACGCCGGATCATCAACGCGCAGGTTCTGAAGCCGCTCCCGAGACGCGCGGAGAGCCGCGGCATAGTGTTGCCATTCGCTGGTCATTGGGGTGGACCTCCTGGCCTGAAGATCTGCTCGACATCGCGGGCGAGGTATTCGAGATACTGGGTCAAGGCTTCGGTATCCTTGAGCCGCTGCGCCTGGGTATTGATCCGCTCGTCGAAGCGAGCCGTCAGACCGTCTTGCACGCCATCCTCCTGCATCAGGCGATCGAGCCTGCGCTGGAGCGCTTGCTGAATGTTGCGGCAAGCGCCGAGCGCCCACCCAATTGTGGTCGTCGCAAAATCGTGGAACGTGCGGGCCGCGGAAGCGGCGAGTTCGTCGGCCACCTGCGAAAACTCGGCCTTGATCAGCGCTTCGATTTTGGCGCCTGCCTGTTCGGCGCTGGCTGAGCGGTTCCAGAAGGCTTGCCAGCGGGAGCGATCGAGATCGAGCACCAGCATGCGGCTCAAGGGTACGCTGGCGGGCACAGGAATCGAGAGCCCTTGCTGCTGGGGAACGGGAATCTGCGGGGCTGGAACAACGGTCTGCAAAAGCTTGAAAAGTTCGGGAATGAGGCGGGCGTTGAAGCCAAGCAGGCGTTCGGACGATTCCTTGAAGCCGTTGCGGAACGTGTCGGCGAGCGCGCGGCGCAACTCGAAGCCCTCGTGTGTCCAGGTGGCCGTCGATGCGCCGCGTGCAAGGCTGTCGGTCAGGACCTTGCGTTCGCGCGCGGCATGGGCGTCGACGAGCTTGAGGAGTGCGGCGCGAAGGCGCGCTTGTTCCTCATCGATCACGCGTACGAAAAGTTCCCCAATGGCCTTGGCAGAAGCATCGATGTTGGAGGACACAGCAATGAGAAGATCGCGTTCGCGGGCGTGAATTGCGGAGCTATCATTATGGATGCCGCCAGTGGTGGCTGCCTGCGTACGGCGCGCGCGATCAGCCAGCAGGAGCTGCAACTCAGCTTCGGCGGCACGTTCGCAGGCGCGGGACATATCGGAGAAGCCGCGGGCGACAAGGCTGAGGGAAAAGGCCGGGCCGGCAATGCCGGTGACGAATTCAAATGCATCATAGAGTTCAGGCATGCCGGACATGGCATGGAGAGCATGACTGACGCGCGCCTGGGTGTCGGGGTGGACGAGAGCTTTGGGATCGGCATCGCCTGGCTTCAGGAGGCCGCTGCGAAAAAGATGGGCGGCGGACGGACGCTTCAAGGTCTTGGCGACAGCTTGCGGCTCGAAGGCCAGTGCCTGCATCGCCCACCAGGCGCTGCCGGGGACGACGGGGATGCTGGAGCGAGGGAATTCTTCCGCAAGACGTTCGCGAACGAAACGCAGTACCTGTGGCAGTTCATTGGCGACGTCAGAGAGTTCGTCAATGCGGTTGAGTAGGACGATGACCCGATCTTTGTTGAGGCCGCGCATAAAGCGCAGGAGCGCGACGTCCTGCGCGGAGAGTGGCTGACGGGCGGTGAGCACGATGATGTAGGCATCGGCGGCGCCGAGTGAACGGCGCGTGATCTCATCGCGAACGAGCGACGGATCGTTGATGCCGGGAGTGTCGGTCACCGTGGTGGGGAATTCGAAGGGGCCACCGGGCAGGTAGACGTCGGCGCTCCGCGTGATTTCCGAGTAACGGCCAATGTCGTTTTCATCAACGAATTCTCCGGAGCAGATGTAGCGCTCGAGGAGCCCTGGATGAAGCGACTTGAACAGATGCCCGCGGCCGATCAGCTGCTCGAATTCCGGGCCGAGCTTCAGGCGCGCCCGTTCGGCGAGCGCGTAGGTTTCCGATTGTAGGATGCGCGGCTCAAATCCGGGGACGAGGCGTTCCGTCAATTCGCGAAAGCGGCCCGCTCCGTTGGCGATGTCGCCCCACTCGTTGGCGTCCATAAAGGAAAAGCGGACGGCACCGTCCTGAGGAGTGGCTTGCGCGAAGTGCAGGTTCGTGACGGCCGTCGTCCACGGCGTCACGGCAGTGGGCAGCAAACGCGGGTGGCGGACGAAAGCGTTAATGAACGTGCTCTTGCCGGATTTGATCTGGCCGACGACCGCAATGCGCACCGTCAATCGGGCAATCTTTGTCAGCGCATCGGTGACCAGGGGACGAGATTGCGGCTCGACGAGGCTACTTATGACAGCACCGCACGAGAGGAGCTGCTGGCGCACGTTCTCAAGCCGGGCACCCAGGAATTGGCGCGGTGTTTCGGTCGTCCGCTGCATCGGGTCGGCGTTCACGCGTACGTTTTCTTTCGCTGCTCAGCGGCCGCTGGACTGTAGCGGGATCGCTGCATCGGCCATCCCCAGTTCACGGGCTCGGTCGTACCACGCGCGGGCCAACGCCGGGTTAGTTTCGCGGGTGGCCGGCGGTTTGTCCGGCTTTGCCACGGCGTTGGGATCGTAAGTGCGGGCGAGTTCAAGAGCCGCCGCACCGGAGCCCAACTCAGCCGCACGGTGCAGAAGCTCACGCGCGCCGTCGATGTTGCCTTTCTCCAAGAGGATGGCGGCGCTGCGGACCAACTCCATGGATGCGTTGCCGCGGTCGTTCATGGGCGAGGCTGGGCCGGGGGGCGTCATTCCGAAGGATTTGACCTCTGAAGGGAGCATTGCGCGCTCCTCTGCCGACATCAGCACGTAAACGGTTGCGGTTGAAATGAGAGCCGCGATCACACCGGCAAGCAATGCCGCTGATCGCGGAGAGGCTGTCTGCTGGGTCTTTTCCGCGATGGGCGCGAGACCGTCTTCCGGTTCGAGAGCGCCGCGAAGGGTGCCGACATAGTCCCGCTGCTCAGCGTCTTCGTTCGTGCTTTGGTCAGCAGATCGGCGGGAATCAAGCCCATCAAGTCGGCGAAGAAGACGCTTCAACTCGGCCATTTTGATTTCGTCGCTCGGTGCCATGGTCGCAATATCCCGTTTTACATGCGCCGCGTCGGCGCCTGTTTTGTCGGAGACCTAGATAACCCGCACCGTTTTGCGAATAAGCGGCACATCTCGCCGTTATCCGCTGGTCGTCGTACGTAACTCAGGCGGCTGAACCCGACAACGGTGCATCGCGCGCTTCAATTGGGCAGGTCGGTCATAAATCAAGCAAATCAAGGTGAAACCGGCTGCGTCAACATTAGCTCGCTTATGAGCGTAACGGGTGGCGAAGAGCTTTATTCCGCGGGGAACTTATCGGTTATGCAAATTCGTTCGGGACGATCGAAGTGGCGCCTTTGGCTTGCGCGAACGGGCACCGCCCTTGTCGCATCCATCGTGCTGTCAGATGCGGCGTGGGCTGCGCCCGACAAAGGCGACACAGCTTTCGTCATGCTGGCGACCGTTCTGGTCTTATTGATGACGGTGCCTGGACTCGCCTTGTTCTACTGCGGGCTGGTGCGCACAAAGAACGTGCTGGCGACGATGATGCAGGTCTTCATGACGGTCGCGGTCGTGTGCCTGATCTGGATCATTTACGGATACAGTCTGGCGTTCACCGCAGGCAGCGGCACCGGGCCATTCGTCGGAGATCTTTCCAAAGCGTTTCTAATAGGCGTCACGCCGGACAGCACTGCGGCGACGTTTTCGCCTGGGGTGTACATCCCCGAGTTCGCCTACATCTGGTTTCAAATGATGTTCGCTGCGATCACCCCGGCGCTGATCGTCGGGGCGTTTGCCGAACGAATGCGGTTCGCAGCCGTCATGCTGTTCATGGTGCTTTGGGTGACGTTCGTCTACTGCCCGATTGCGCACATGGTCTGGTATTGGCCGGGACCGGATGCGCTGATCGATGCAGCGCGCAGAATTGAGCTGGCCACTCCAGAGGCGCGGGCGGCAGCGGAGGCCGATTTGCGGCGGTTGATCGCAACATCGGGGCTCGCGTTCCAATGGGGCGTGCTCGACTTCGCAGGCGGTACGGTGGTGCATGTGAACGCCGGGATCGCCGGGCTCGTGGGGGCAATCATCACTGGACCGCGATCAGGATACGGGCGGGAGCCAATGCCGCCGCATTCGCTGACACTCAGCATGGTGGGCGCTGCGCTGCTTTGGGTCGGCTGGTTTGGCTTCAACTGCGGGTCTGCCCTCGAGGCGAACGGCACGGCGGCACTGGCTATGGGCAATACGTTCGGAGCCGCGGCTGCCGCGGCGGTCGCTTGGACGAGCGTGGAATGGCTGACAAAGGGTAAGCCCACGTCGCTGGGTTTCATCACAGGCCTGGTGATCGGTCTCGTCGCAGTGACGCCGGCCTCCGGCTTTGCAGGGCCCATGGGAAGTGTTGCGCTCGGGATCGTCGCCGGTTTGACAGGATTTCTCGCGTGCACCTGGCTCAAGCGCATCCTCGGGTATGATGACAGTCTGGATGTGTTCGGCGTTCACTGTGTCGGGGGTATTCTCGGTGCGCTGGCGACGGGATTGCTGGTTGCGCCGGCGCTGGGCGGCACGGGTGTGGCTGATTATGTGACAAAGCCAGGTCAGATCACGGTCGTTTATGACCTGGCTTCACAAATGGCAGCGCAGGTGAAGACAGTCGCGATCACGCTGGTGTGGTCGGGCGCGCTGTCGGCCATTTTCTTCCGGCTGATTGATCTCACGATCGGGTTGAGGCCGATCCGCGAAAAAGAGCGGACGGGGCTCGATCTGACGGATCACGGAGAGCGGGGGTATCATTTCTGATCGGCGCTGCCGGTGCCCCGCTCAGGCGATTACATTGCTGGCTTCCACAATGATGGGATTTTCGATCAGACGTGGTTCCAGCGGATGCTTCGGAAGGATCTGCGGGTTGTGCGAGGGACGCTTCTCGTTGGGACGCAACTTCCAGCGCCAGCCGGAGGGGCCGGGAACGGTATCGAGCGCGACGGGATAGATGATGGCTCGGTCGGGTTCGAGGCGAATGCGAAGGAAGTGCTTGTAGTCCTTGATGCCGAGCGCGCCAAACGCGTCGCCCGTATGCATGTTGAGTAGGGTCGACGTGAGCGTCCAGTAGAGGCCCATGACAAGCCCGCCGATCAGGCCGCCGAGCAGCAGTGTGATGGTGAAGTTCCACGTCACGCGGATGACGTCCGGCCATGGATCGGCAAGGTGGTACTTCAAGACGGTGGAGAGGGGAACGCCAACGCCGCTCGCGATCCAGCTGATGACCAGAAGCGCAACGAGGTGGGCGGTAAAGTGCAACGTCCCGATCGAGACTTTTGCGATATTGCCGGCAAGGCCAGGCCGGGTTTCGACATATCTTACGAGGAGTGTCCACAAGCCAAGCAGCAGGAATGCGAACAAGGGACCTTGCTGGCACGCGGCCAGTAGGGCCGTAGGATTCAGAACTTCCTCCAACGGACTGTATTGGCCGAAAAATACGACTAGGTAACGCAGCCGTTCATCGATCGAGAGGTTCGACATCGCTTCAAGCTCGCGGATTTGCTCGTTGAGCTGAACCTTGCGTCCGCCGTCAACCGCCTTGCTGCGCTCGTCGAGGTCGGACCACTGCTTCTTGGCCGGTTCGAGCTTGGCACGAGCGACGCTCAGTTGCTCTTCCAGCACCACCATTTCGGTCGTCGGCGGATCGCCCGTTGACAACGCGGACTGTTGTTCCTTGAGCCGCGCTTCAAGAGAGACGATTTCCTTTCGAATGCCGTCGAATTCAGAGCGTGCATGCTGGGCTTGCACGGCGATATCTTCGGCCAGCTTGGTCATGACGGGCGAATGGCGCGGATCGGATGACGACCAGACCCAAGCGAACAGGAAGTAGATGACGCCCACGAGCACGGCGAACTTCTTGTTGCGGAACGGCAGCGCAAGGTTCTTCAGACAGAGTAGCCGGCTTTTCCAGCGCGGTGGATAAATCGCATCGGCCCTGAGCTTATAGCTGTCGCTGGTGATCTCTTCCCTGCGAAGAGCTTTGGAGCGGCGACCACCTGAGGGCCCAGCATCCACGTCGCTAATCGGTTTATGGTCGGTCGCCGCAGACGCTGTCGTCATGTTAGCTGCGGCCGCTTCCATCGCGTTGCCTAATCCTGACTGCGACAGCGGTCTGGGGATGAACGATGGTCGTGGCGGGGCGAGCGGCGGTGGCGCGGTCTCGTCGGGATGCAGCGTGAAGTCAGGACCTTGCGGGCCGATGACATTGCGCTCCATACGATTGAAGTCTTCCGGATCGGCAGGGTCTGAGATGCGCTTGCCTGCGTTAGTCGGCGTGGCCCAATTCAGCGAGATGCGCTTCTTCAATCCGTGAGTGGCATGGGCGAAGGCGCCTCCACCTCCGCAGGTGATGAATTGCACGCCGAGCTTGTCGCAGGTGTAGCGGCTGTAGTGATGCCAATCACCCGCGAGAACGGCCAAGATCTTGGCGCCATTCTTGCGCGCCAGCATGCTGATTTCGTGCAGATTGTCGTAGTTGTGATGCAGCCAGCTTGGCTCGGCGAGGCAGAGAATGATCTTGTCGCCGGGCTGCGTCTGATCGGCCATCAGGTCGAAGTAGTCGCGCTGGCTGTCATCGAGGTTGTCCGCGAGCTGGATGTCGGGCCCCCAGATCCACCAGCGGTGCGGTAATTTAATCGCGAAGTAGCTGCGGTGTTGATGGCAGCGCCATCCGCCGATCTGGGCGCCTATTCCTGCGGAAATGCGATCACGCGCTGAGCAGAAGAGCGCGCTGAACGAGGCGAGGCCGTCATACCAGTCGTGGTTGCCGGGAATGGCGAAGAGCTTGCGCTTGGGCATGTCGGTGGTGAAGGCCCAGTCGTAGGGATCGCGCAGGCGGTTTTGATACTCGTCCTTTGTGGCATCCGGATAAACCTGATCGCCGCCCATGATGAGAAGTTCGCCGGCGGGCAACTCGTCGTCTGTGCCCGCCACCTTAAGTTTTTCTTCGGCCAGCAGATAGGCCATGGCGAAGGTGGGTTCGAAGCCGTCGCCAAGATCTGCGATGTAGTCGACCCACACCGCGCCGGAGGCGTCGGGCTTAAGGCGCTCGGATGGTTTGCCGGTGTCGCTGTAGTCGTAGCGCACCTTAAGCTCGTCTTCGGTGGCTTGATCGGTGGCGGCCTGTATGAGGCGCTGATCAGTGTAGGAGCCGATGGTAGCGGAGAGGACCGAGCGCACGCCGACTTTGGCGAGAAGTTCAGGGTCGAACCAGTCGACCATTTGCGGAAGGTCGCCAGCTCGCAGGCGCTCGATAATTTGGCGACCGCGGCGAGCTTCGGGCGATTCGTCGTCGTCGCTACCGAACAACTGGAACTGCATGTCACTCCCCCGCACCCGATACGATAGCCGCTGCCTCGAATGGGCTGTGTGCCGGCCGGGACTTTACGCGCCAGGATGGGCGGAGGGTATCCGGGCTAGGCCCAATTCCGTGCGAAGACGGCGGAAGAGACTATTTTGTGTCTCCGGAGCCACGCGGCGCGGCAGGTCCACTGATCGTTCAGGAGCACACCCGTTCGCTAGGCCTGTGAACGAGGCTTCTTTTTCGGGCCGGCCTTACTATGGGTCGGGCTTGTGTTGTTCTGGGGGGTGCCCGCAGGCCTGTGCCCCTTAGGTGTCGGGCCGGTATGGCGTTGGCGTGGTGCCCAGCCATCGGCTTTCGATTTGCCCTTGTCGCGCCAGCGGGGTTTATCCGCCCGAGGCTTGAACGGTGGACGGGCCGCCGCAGGTGCGGGCTCGCGGGCGGGCGGAATGCTGTCGCTCTCTGCCGGGCTTGTAGCGGTTGAGTTCGATGTCGCGGTGTCGCGGACAATATGGCCTTCCTTCTTCTTGGCCGTACGAACAGCGTGATCGAAGCTGTCGGCGAACTCAGCGGCAATTTGGAAGCGGGTGTTGCGGTCTTCGATGCGGATAACGCCAATCTCAGCCTTCGTGACGCCGCCGGAACGGCAGATCAGCGGCAGCAGCCAACGCGGATCGGCATTGCGTTCGCGGCCGATGTTGATGCGGAACCAAACCATCTCGCGGCCATCATCGTGGCGCGGCCGCGGGCGGCGGGGGGCATCGGAGGAAGAGCCGATGCTGTTCTCCGTCTGCGCGTGGGGCGACGTCCGTGCAGAGTGCTCGCCGTACTTTGAGGGCCTGCGCTCGCGATCTGATCGCGGGGCGAAACCATCGCGGCGAGGCCGGCGCTCGCTTGCATCGCGGCGCGGAGGCCCCGTGTCTGGGATGAGGTCTTCAGGCGCGGGCAAGCGCGCGTCGTGCATGCGCACGAGGGCCAGCGCAATTTCGTCGGCTGTGTGGCCGGCTTGAAGGGCACGAACGCGCTGCAGTTCGTCTTCCGTGGGCGCAGTGGTGAAACTCGGGTCGGCCAAGAACCGTTCTTGATCACGGGCGCGGATTTCGTCGGGCGAGGGTGCATCGGTCCATGTCACCTTGAGGCGTGCGCCACCGATCAAGACGTCCGCCTTCCGCCGCCTGTTGTAAGGCACGATGAGCACGCACTTGCCTTTGCGGCCGGCGCGGCCAGTTCGGCCGGAGCGATGCAACAGGGTCTCGCTGTCATTGGGGAGATCGGCATGGATGACGAGCGCGAGGTCGGGCAAATCCAATCCGCGGGCTGCAACGTCGGTTGCCACAAGAACTCGCGAGCGGCCGTCGCGAAGGGATTGGAGGGCTTGCGTGCGCTCGTTCTGGGTGAGTTCGCCGGAAAGTGCTACGGCGGAGAAGCCGCGCTCGGCAAGGCGCGCGCTGTATCGGTTCACGGCTTCGCGGGTTGAACAGAACACCAGAGCAGCGCGCGCATCATGCAGGCGCAGAACGTTGACGACGGCATGTTCGACATCCTGGGGCGACACCCGATGGGCAATATAGTCGATGTCGACGTGCTGCTGATCGCGGCGCACGGTTTCGATACGCAGGGCATCTTTCTGGTAGCGGACGGCGAGGTTCTCAATCTCGCGCGGCAGCGTGGCGGAAAACAGAAGCGTGCGGCGCTCGGCCGGGGTCGCGTCGAGAATGAATTCCAAGTCTTCGCGAAAACCAAGGTCGAGCATCTCGTCGGCTTCATCGAGAATGGCCGCCTTAAGTTCTCCGAGTTTGAGCCGACCGCGTTCAAGGTGGTCACGGAGACGGCCCGGCGTGCCGACGACGATGTGTGCCCCGGCGTGAAGTTGTCGGGCTTCAGCACGCGCATCCATACCGCCGACACAGGTGACAACGCGGGCGCCCGTGCTGTCGTAGAGCCACGTCAATTCGCGGCACACCTGCATGGCGAGTTCCCGCGTCGGGGCAATGACGAGTGCCAGCGGAGATGCTGCGTGCCCGAGCGTTTCGTTTTCTCCGAGGAGCGTCGAGCCGAGTGCGAGCCCGAAAGCGACCGTCTTGCCCGATCCGGTTTGAGCGGAGACCAATAGGTCGCGGTTCGAGGCGTTTGCGTTCAATACCTCAAGCTGTACGGCGGTGGGGGCCGTATAGCCGCGCGCCGCAAGGGCACGCGCCAGCGGGGCGATAGTCGTTGGGAACGTCATGGCGGGAGGATACTCGGATGTGGGCCTGGGTGCCAAACTGTCGGGACATGAGGACAGGTGACGCGGCCAGAATTCGGATCGCTGGTGTTTAGCTGGTCTCGGGCTGGCTCACCAGATCCAAAGTCGTCACGCCCGTCAGACGAAGGGAAGCGATAATTGCCGGATCTGCCGATCTTTTACTTAAGGCGTCAAGACTGGTGCAGTGCCGTCCGGCTCCGGCTCTAGGTGATGAGTTCGATGTGAATATCACTCGGTTTGCAAGGTTTTCTCGAGGAGCGAGTGATAAACGGACAGGTATTGCGAAAGCTGGTCCCAAAGCGCTTGGTCGAGCGATAATGCGTCCTTGTAAGGTATCAAAGCCGAAGCCGGTGAGGTTGTGAGCGCAAGGTACAACTCTGCGGTCAAACGCGGCATGGAGTGCCGATCCACTAAATGCTGATCGCGCAGCTTGTCGGACAAATCAGTGGCCAGCTTCCAGGCGAGAACGGAACAATAAGCCGATTCATCGGTGTGATCGCCCGTGTCTTTGCCCAAATTGATAATGTGCTGAGGTTCGGCAAAACCGGGCGGTTGAATGGGGCACGGTGCTGTCGGTGAGTTTCCATCGTCCAGGAGGTCGGACAGAGGAACCTTGAACAGTTCGGCAAGCCTGGCGAGCACCTTATAAGGTGGTGTCGTTTCATCTCGCTCATATCGATAATAGGTGTTCGGCGTGACGCCGAGTTCTTCCGCGACCGTTCGTGCTTTGTAGAAGCGAGCCTGCAAACGGGCCGCGCGCAGCCGCTGACCAAGAGTCGTTTCAGCCTTTAACATTGAACAGTTCCTGCCGGTCGGGGAGGAGACTGTTACCCAGGTCGAGCGGTATGCAACAGCAACCAAAACAGGTTATGAAGCAACGCAAGGTTGCATTTGGCTACGGCTTGAGGAGAGATGAGATACCTTTGATGGGGTCTTCGGATACGATTTCCGCGGGTCGCTGCTTTAGATACTCATAAAGACGTGGAGCAAAGGCGACGGCCTTGTCGAGCTCCGGGTCGGTGCCCGGCTGATACCCGCCGATCAGCCGAAGATCGCGTGTATCCTCGTACTTCGCGACCAAGGCACGCGCAGACCGGACGGCTACCTCCTCGTGAGGGCTCCAAACCTTATCCGCAAGTCGCGACAACGATGACAAGAGATCTATCGCTGGCCACCGCCCCATCGCGGCAATTTTTCGATCCAGCACAATGTGGCCATCAAGGATGCCGCGAACGGCATCTGAAACAGGATCGTTGTGGTCGTCACCATCAACGAGAACTGTCGAAAAAACTGTGATGTCGCCTTCGCCCGCAGGTCCAGGACCGGACCGCTCCAGTAGACGAGCGATCTCTGCAAATACGCTGGGCGGATAGCCTCGTGCGACGGGGGGTTCGCCGCTCGTCAGCGCGTATTCACGCTGGGCATGAGCAAATCGCGTGATGGAGTCGATCATCAACAACACGTTGTGACCTTGGCTGCGAAAAAACTCCGCGATCGTCATCGCAGTTTTTGGGGCAAGGCGGCGGACCGCAGGACTGGCGTCTCCCGTCGCGACGACAGAAACCACGCGTTCGCGCCGAGAACTCAGAACGTCTTCCAAAAACTCGCGGACTTCGCGGCCGCGCTCGCCGACGAGAGCCAAGACAACGACAGAGACATCGGGAACAGCACTCAGCATAGCGAGAAGCGTCGACTTGCCGACGCCGGAACCTGCAAAAATTCCCAATCGTTGGCCGTTACAAATCGGCATGAAGGCATCGATTGTCTTGATGCCCGTCTTGAGCTTGGACGTGACGCGGTTGCGGGTCAGCGCGCGCGGTGGTTCGCGATCAAGCAGCAAGCGCTCTCGGCCCAATGAGAGTTCGCCGCGGTCATCAAGGGCTTGGCCAAGCGGATCGACAACGCGTCCAAGCCAGCTCTTGTCCGGCCGGATCGCCGGCAAGCCCAGCAATGTAGCACGCGCTCCCAGACTGATGTTGGCCTGCTTTTGATGAGGTATTGCACTTGTTACGTGGGGATCGAGATGAATGACTTCGGCGAGCTGTTCCCTGCCGCCCACACCTATAGTGATCAAATCGCCGATATGTGCAAAGGCCGATAGGCCTTTGATCCTGATTTCATTGCCGCCCACCTCACAGACTGTTCCGCAAATTCGAACCCCCGCGGCGGTAGAGTAGCTGACTGTCAACTCCTCCAAAGCAGATAACCTGCGGGACAGTCTCTGAGGTTTTGAAGCGGCTGTTTGTTCTGCTCGCACTCGTTCAGCCGCCGAGCGTGCGAATGGCATTGGCGAGACCCTCTTCTGTTTCGGCAACGCTATTGCTGATGGCATCGAATGTTCTCTGGATGGAGATGAGGCGCGTCATTTCCATCACGGGGTTGGTATTAGATCTCTCGATAAAGCCCTGAGCAATTGAGACGGAGTTGAAGTCGAGAGCAGGTTCCGCGGGCTGGTCCGGAATGACGCCTCCAATGTCTTGGCGGCGAAGATTGCTGCCGGCGGGGATGGTGAACAGACCAATTCGGCCGAGGTTCACTCCGTCCTGGACGAGACTTCCATCCTTACCGATGGCTGGCGGAGAGCCGTTTGCGTTGATCTGAAGCGGGCTGCCTCCCACATCGACGATCGGGAAACCCTGCGCCGAGAGGAGTTCTCCTGTCGGGCTTATGGTCATTCGACCGTCTCGCGTGTAGGCGACCCCAGTGGGGGTCAACAGACCGAGCCAAGCTTCACCGTTTACGGCGACATCAAGTGGGTTTCCGGTCTTATCGAGCGCGCCCGACTGTTTTGAAATGAAGGTTCGACCTTCGGATACGAAACTCGTCGTCGCATCGCCGGATCGAGAGAGGATCTCCTCGAAGGAGATGCGCTCTGTCCGATAACCCGGGGTCCCTACGTTGGCGATATTTTGCGCAACAGTTTCAAGCCGTTTCAGGAGAGACAATTGGCCCGAAACAGCGACGTAGATGTTCGACTGCATCTCAGCGCCGCCTCGCTTGCAGGTTCTGGATTGATGTCAGCGTTTCGACAGAGATGCCTGATAGAGAGTTGGACTGGAAGAGTTGGAGCGAGGGATTGGCGGTTACGTTCGTGGTGCTCAGGTCCCACAGATTGGCGAAGCGCTCGAGAAACCTTGTCAGCTTCTCGGGATCCTTCAGATCGGCGATATCAAGCTTTGTGGCAATGAATGCTGCCTGCTTTTCGATTCCCACAGCGGGAAGCGAGGTCGGTAGCGAGAGCGCCGTCTCCACGACCTTATAGAGCGCCTTGTCAGCGAGGATTTCAAAGATATTCCTTATGTTGGGAGCTTTGCGTTCGAAGTACAAAGCCAACCGGACACCTTCGTTCGACTGCCCGGCATTTTCCTCCAGCGTCGTGCGGAGATAACGATCGACGGTGCCTTTCTGAGTGCGAGTGAATGTTGTCGTGGCCGACCCGTAGCGGGCGAAGTTAAATGTCTCGACTAACTCCCGGAAGCGTGGATCGGCGAGCGAATTGGCGAGGGAGTCCGATTTGTCAATACCGCCTTCCAAAACCTTCCTGATGAGGGCCCGCGACTCTACCATGTCTCCCATGCCCAGAGATCGCAGAGCGTATGTGTAGATGCGCCGGTCATTCATGAAGTCGTCGATGGACTTTACGTCCGATATCCTGGATTCGTAGTAGGCCGTCTCGCGCTGCACGACGCGGTCGCTTGCCACTGTCTGGAGAGACCTTGCCGTGTCGCGCGTAATGAGTTGGTAGCTGGTCAGAGTGCCGATCATGGCGCGAATCCCAAAGATTGCTTGCGAGCATGCGGGCGTCTTCTTGAGCGAAGCTTGCTGAGGGCTCCTTCAGTCTCGCGCAAGCCGGGTCCGCGAGCCTCGTGGGTGATTCGGATTGGATGCACCTCGAATGACCATCATCATTGGCATCGTTGTGACGCTCGCCTGCATGCTGGGAGGCTTCATGGCGATGGGCGGTAAAGTGGGCGTTATTTGGCAGCCCTGGGAGTATGTGATCATCCTCGGCACGTCACTCGGCACGTTCGTCGTCGCGAATTCGACGAAGGTCATCAAGGATTGCGGCAAAGGGATAGTAGAAGCTTTCAAATACTCGGCACCGACCCATCGGCAATACGTCGAGGTCCTTGCGCTTTTATTCTCTCTCATGAGGGCTATTCGAAGCAAGTCGCGCGCCGAGATGGAAGCACTCATCGACGGGCCGCAAGATTCGGAAGTTTTCCAGAAGGCTCCGACCGTTCTCGCGGATAAAGATCTGACGGTTTTTGTTTGTGACTATATGCGGCTTCTCATCATGGGGAATGCTCGACCACATGAAATCGAGTCTCTCATGGAGGAGGAGATCGAGACCATTCGGCATGACCGGCTGAAAGCCTATCATGCGCTCACAGCCGTCGGTGACGGTCTGCCGGCCATCGGCATTATCGCCGCGGTTCTTGGGGTGACGAAGGCGATGGGTGCAATCACTGAAGCGCCCGAGGTTCTGGGGAAATTGATTGCCGCGGCTCTTGTCGGAACATTCGCCGGGATATTCTTCTCTTATGCCATCGTTGCTCCGATTGCGACGAAGATGAAGTCAGTTCGCGAGAAGAAGATCCGACTTTATGTGGTCGTGAAGCAATCGCTTCTCGCATTCATGAACGGAGCGATTCCGCAGATGGCGATTGAGCACGGGCGCAAGACGATCCCGAGTGCTGAGAGGCCCGGTATCGATGAGGTTGAAGCAGAAACGATGGGGGGCGGGTCGGCTCCTGCCGCTAATGCAGCATGAGCAATCCGGCACTCAAAGGCCTGGACGACGCATTTCTGAACAGTCTCGCCAGCGCGATCCTCAATGAGGCCAAACCGAAAACTCAAACAAACCCCGTACGTTTATCCAGGCTTTGCGAGCAACTCGCCGAGGCAGCGGGGGCAGGCCTTGCAGCGCTCGTGCCAGCGATCCGATGCTCCGTAGCCGACATCCAATCTTGCAGGCTGTCTGAGTTTGCTGCCTCGCAGTACCCATCGATGTTTGTGCTTGCGCGGCAGGATAGAGGCCACGACATTATCCTCGTTCGTTTCAGTGCGGAGACAGTCGACTGGTGGGTATCGTCGTCCCTTGGTGGTGAGCCGGCAAGACTACCGGGAAACCTGAACCCAGTATCGGCCATCGAAGCGCGCGTGGGGCGAGTTGCGATTGATATTCTACTCGGGGCTCTTGTGCAGGTTCTGTCATCCTTCGGGATCGATCTGACGCTGCGCGAGTGCCGAACTAGTGCGGTCGTCGAGGATCTGCCCAATTTTCCGGACGATCTGACGGGTTATGAAGTCTCGATGGGGTTGGTTCCGGGCACTGCCAAGTTTTCCATCTGCCTTTTTGTTTCCGAAGCTCTGGCCGTCGAGTGGTCTCGTGCAACAGCTTCACTGGAGCATTCTGACAGCGTTACTCAAAAAGAGATTGAAGATAAAAATCCGCCGGAAGAATTGGATAATCGCTTCTCCAACGTGTCTATCAGCATTGATGCTGTGCTTACGACGGAACTCGTCGAATTGCAGGAACTGCTGAGCTGGACCGCGGGCCGCGTCTTGCAACTGCAGGCGACTACCGAAAGCCCTGTCCGCTTTGTCTCCGACGACATTCCACTTTTTACAGGAAGGCTTGGCAAGGTCGATGACCAGCTTTGCGTCGAGGTTCAAGTTGCGATCAAGCCTGGGCCATCCGGGCTGGACGAGGCGTCATTTGGCGTGTGAGGCACGTCGATCAAAACGGACAATGCTGTCAGAGCGAGGCGCACGACATGACATCAAGTGATGTGGAAAAGGGCTATTCCGAACCGTCCTTGACGGAATTTGCATCCGAGCTTTCCGCTGCGGCGGATGATGCGCTGGTGACATTGAGCACGCCGGTGCAACGCGACAAGACTGTGGAAGGGAAGGACGGGGGCATCTCTAGGTCGCTCGACATCCAGACGATCATGAGGATTCCCGTGACCATGAAGGTGGTCGTCGGGTCAGCTACGCTACCAGTTTCGGATCTGAAGTCTCTACGTACAGGTGAGACGATCTCGCTCAACCGTCGGGTGGGTGAACCCGTGGACGTCGTCGTCAACGGTCAGGTGCTTGCGCGCGGGGTTCTCGTCATTGTCGATAAGGAGACGTTGCAGCTCGGCATATCGTTGACGGAAGTCGTTGGGGCTGGGGGATCATTTGCTGCCGCTCCCGCTGCAAGACGGTGAAACTGTCACTCTCGCGAGACATCCAAATGGACGGTGCGACGAAGGCTGCTATCGTGCTTCTTGCGGCTGATCGCAGTAAATCGATCGAGCTTTTGAAGCTGCTCAATCCCGATGAGGTCAGGTCGATATCGCAAGGTGCGGAGCGGCTCGGCGTCATCGACGCGGCGCTGCTATCTTCGGTGATAACGAATTTCGAAGACAATTACAGCAATGGGCTGAAGTTCGTCGGGACTGCGGCGGAGGTGCGCGAACTCATCAGCGAGGCCATCGGGGCGGACACGGCGGCAGCAGCTATGGCCGGGGCGCCGCAGCAGTTGGTTCATGATGATCCTTGGCCCGTCATCGGTGCTCTTCCGATAGAAGAGCTGAGAGCCTTCATTATCGCTCAGCACCCGCAAGTCGCGGCCTTCATTCTTTCGCGGCTCGACTCGGAGCGAAATGCCGAGCTGCTCGAACACGTCGATGTCGATCTCTGCGCTAATCTGATGACGCGGATGCTCTCTATCACGAGCCCGCCCGGTGTCATTGTACGGGCTATCGAGGAAGTTTTGGCGGAGGAGTTTCTGAAGCAAAACGCCAGCAATGGCGGTCAAATGCACGCAGGACTCGCTTCCGTAATCAATCGGCTCGACCGCACACGCGCGGGTGATGTCATGAGGCGATTGCAGGCGTATCGTCCAGCAGACGCCAAGGTCGTCGAGCGTATGCTGTTCAGGTTCGAGGATTTGATCAAGTTTGCGCCTGGCGCCCTCACCATTATCGTCGAGCAAGTGCCCGTCGAGCAGATCGTCGTTGCGCTCAGTGGCGCGGACCCTGGCCTCAAGGGCGCCGTCATGAGCGTCATGTCGGCGCGAACGCGCCGTATGGCCGAATCGGAGATGCAGAACGGGGCTGCGGTCAGCCAGAAGGCTGCCGTCGCTGCACGCCAGAGTGTGGTGGATACGGTGTTGTCTCTTCTTTCCGCGGGAACGATTGAAATTCCTGGCGAACCGACCGATCGGCCCGGCTGATGGCGGAGACACCCGACAAAGACAGCAAAACAGAGGAGGCAACCGAGAAACGTCGCGAAGACGCGCTGGACGAGGGCAATACACCCATTTCACGTGAGCTCACCCACGTCGGCTTTGTTTTCGCACTAGTCGCAACGGGGGGGTGGATGGCGCTCGGTGCGACCACTCAAGTCTCTGGTGTGCTGACGGCTTTCATCGAGAGGCCTGGAGAGTTCAAGCTGGAGAATGCCGCCGACGTTTCGATGCTTATGCGGGCGCTTGCTTCGGAAATCGGGCCGCTTATTTTGCCCTTTGCGCTTCTATTCCTGCTTTCGGGTGTTGCATTTCAGGTAGTGCAGACTCCCGTACGACTCTCGTGGAAGCGTGTTTCGCCCAAGGCATCGCGCATTTCCATTTCCGCGGGTTGGAAACGTTTGGCCAGTGTCCTCGGATTTGTCGAACTCATGAAGGGCATCGGTAAGCTCGGCTTTCTCGGAGCCGTCGCCGTGCTCTATCTCCTGACACCTGACGAGAGCCTGCTGCGCTCTGTGGATACGCCCGCGCAAGCACTGCCTGCCATCATGGCCGAAGCTTATATGAAGGTGTTGGTACCCGTGTGCGTGGGCGTGTCGGTGCTTGCGGCTATCGACCTTGTGTTCAGTCGCGTTTCGTGGCAGCGGCGCATCCGTATGACCCGGCAAGAAGTGCTTGACGAGACCAAGCAGAGTGAAGGTGATCAGGCGCGGATTCGGCAGCGTCGGGCTACAGCTCGCAACCGGATGCGGCAGATGACGATCCTGAACGTTCCGCGCGCCACTCTCGTCGTCACCAACCCCACGCATTACGCGGTCGCGTTGCGCTATGTGCGGTCGGAAGGAGGTGCTCCGATCGTGGTTGCGAAGGGTCAGGACCTTCTCGCTCTTCAAATTCGCAGGGTTGCGGTGGAAAAGGAAATCCCCGTCATAGAGGACAGGGCGCTCGCCAGGTCTCTCTACGCGGCCGCAGAAGTCAATCAGCCTATTCCGCGCGAATTCTTCGCCGCAGTGGCCAATGTGATGCTCACGCTGCGCAAACTCGGAAATCGTCAGATTCTAAAATCGTTGGAGGTCTAATGTTGGCGTTTTCCTGTGCCGAGCAAAGCGAGAGGGAGCGTTTAATAGGAGTGTACGTCCGGCCCGTCGCCGAGGAATTGCGGTCTTTGGAGCTCGAGCTGCTGGTGCGGCACATCTCCAGTGGCAGAATTGGAAATTTGATTAGCGTCGTGGAGGCCTCGAGCGAGCTTTACTTTAAGGAGGGGACGCTTCGCTGTAGCGAGGTGGGTGAAGCGGATCTGAAGTGGCGCGCGCTGCCGCAGCTGAGATTAGTTCTTACGTTCGTGTCCGAGGGCGTGATTGCAGCATTCACATTGCAACTGGGCGCCTTTAGCGCCGGTATCGAGCTGCAGTATCTGAGCTTCCCACCCGAACTCACCGTGACAAATGAAACGCAGCTTCTTCGACATGCGTTGGAAAAGGCGGCTCGGAAGATGCCGATGCCAGAGCGGCGGAACCGAGACAAATCCTTTGTGAGCAGAGGCCGCTCAGCAAGGCCGACGCAAGTCTAGACGCTCAATCTTGGTTCAGAGAATCAGCTGGATGAGCCAGGATGTCGCCTCTCAATTTTTTCAACGTCGCCTCCAGGCACGCGGAGTGGGCTTCGGTCCGGCGCACCGTCGTCGCTACGAATATCGCCAATGTGAATACGCCCGGATACAAAGCCCGTGACGTTGAGAAGTTTTCAATTGAATCGGCGCAGTTCGCACCCGGCCTGGCGGCCACTCGCCCGGAGCACTTCAGTCTCGAACGGTCCACCAATACTCAAGTTTCATCGACTTTCGATGCGGGTCGTCAGGAGTACCACTCTGGCAATAACATCAGCCTGGACCGTGAGCTATCGAAGTTAGGCAGTACTTCGCGCGAGCAGAACTTGAATGCCGGTCTGATGAAGGCGTTCAATCGGCTCATCTCACTTTCGACGAGAGGCTGATGTGGATCCCCTGATCGCAGCCTCCCGTATTGCTCAAAGCGGACTTCAAGCGCAATCAGAGCGCTTGCGAGTTGTTGCCGAGAATCTCGCGAACGCGAATTCTACGGCGCGGATACCGGGCGGCGATCCATTTACGCGGAAGACGATTTCGTTTCGATCCGAGTTCGATGATCTCGTTGGTCAAGAGCTAGTCGAAGTCTCCAGTATCGGCCGGGACAGATCGGCCTACAGGATCGAACATGAGCCGGGCCATCCTGCGGCTGATGCCAATGGCTTTGTAAAGTATCCCAATGTGGAGCCTATGCTCGAATTGGCGGACATTCGTGAAGCAAACCGCAGCTATCTCGCAAATCTTCAGGTGATCAAGAATGCCCGTGAGGCGGTGAATGCAATGCTCGATTTGCTGCGGGGCCCATCATGAAGATCCTCGGGGCAAGCGCATTCGTCGCGCCGGCAAACCTGGCGCCAGCTGTGGGCCGATCCCAGCCGGTGCCTTCACCGTCCGTATCTGAAGGCGGTTTCGGCGATGTTCTTTCCCAGATGATGAAGAACGTCGACGAAAGCTTGCGGTCCGCCGAGCGGTTGTCAGTCGGCGCTCTCACCGGAGAGGTTCCGCTGCAGAAGGTCGTGGAGACTGTTGTCGCTGCCGAGCAGACGGTGCAGCTGACGACAGCTGTGAGGGACAAGATCGTGGCTGCGTATGTTGAGCTCACGAGAATGCCGATTTGAGGCGCATGAGATGAGATCGCTATATATCGCAGCGACGGGAATGGCCGCGCAGCAGACGCAGGTTGACGTGATTGCGAACAACATCGCGAATGTCAATACGACGGCGTTCAAACGGTCACGTGCTGAGTTCACCGATCTCCTCTATCAGACGGAGCGCCGATCGGGTGTGGCGGTCGCATCCGAAGCCAGTGCGCTGCCAGAAGGGGCGTCTATCGGCCTTGGCGTCAGGACCTCTGCTGTTCGAACTTTGAATATCCAGGGCGCATTGACCAAAACGGGCAATTCACTCGACCTCGCTGTGAATGGCCGGGGATGGTTCCAGATCACCGGGCCTGACGGTGAAACGCTCTACACGCGGGCTGGTGCTTTCAACAAGGATGCGAACGGTCAAATCGTGACGCTGGACGGGTACGCCGTGCAGCCGAATATGGTGGTTCCGCCGAACACCACCGAAATCGTCGTGAACGATCAGGGTGAGGTGTTCGCTCGCGTTGAGAATGCGGTCGCGTTGACCAGTATTGGCGTGATCGCCGTCGTGGACTTCCCGAACGAGGCGGGCCTCGAAGAGCTGGGCGGTAACCTCTTCCGCGAAACGCCAGCATCCGGCGATCCTGTTGCTGGAATACCCGGCGCAAATGGCTTCGGTGCGATCAAGCAGTATTATCTCGAAGGGTCGAATGTCGATCCGGTGAAAGAGATCACCGAACTCATTTCCAGCCAGCGCGCGTATGAGATGAATTCGAAGGTGATCCAGGCCTCTGATGAGATGTACGGGACGATTAGCAAAGGGTTGCGCTAATGTCGTTGCCATCCTTTCAGGGCCTGTTCTTGGCAGTCTTGTCATTCGCGGTCATTTTGTCGGACGTCAGTCCCGCCGTCGGTGCATCAACGGACGCAGAGAGGCAAGACGCAGTAGAGATCCTTGTGCCGCGATTGGTGCTTTATCCTGGAACCGTCATTTCAGACGCCCAAATCGAAAGAAAAACTGTTCGGATTACAAGCGCATTTGCTGCGGCCATTATCAGGGCGGGCGATCCTCTGACAGGACTTGTGGCTCGCCGAACACTCGTCCCAGGCCAACCCATCGCTAAAGATGCGTTGCGCAGTCCGACTGTCGTTCAGCAAGGTCAGCCAGTTACAGTTCACTACAAGGACGGTCCAATCTCGATCGCGCTGAGTGCGGTGGCGCTGCAGTCCGGGGGAGTGGGTGACACGATCGCGATCCGGAACTCCGATACAGGTCGGACGCTGCGCGCCACCGTCCGCTTTGACCGATCACTCGATCTGAGTTCTCCATGAGAGGGTTCGCAGTTCTGGTCGGCTTTATCTGTGTATTGTTGGCTTCGTGCCCAGCCGAGGCGCAGTTCGAAGTCCGCATCAAGGACATTGCCTCGGTTCAGGGCGCCCGCGGTAACTACCTTTTCGGTTACGGACTCGTGATCGGGCTGAATGGCACAGGCGACACGCTGAGAAGCGCGCCATTCACCCAGCAGTCCTTCCGCTCGCTGTTGGATCGCATGGGTGTGAACATCCGCAACATCGACGCTCGGACGAGGAACATCGCTGCTGTCATGGTTATGGCAGAATTGCCCGCTGCGGCAAACCCAGGCTCCAGAATTGACGTGACGGTCGCATCGATGGGAGACGCGACGTCGCTGAGTGGGGGAGCGTTGCTACTGACTGCTCTGCAAGGGGCGGACGGAGAAATCTACGGTGCGGCGCAGGGTCCGATCGTCGTGAGTGGATTTCAGGCGAACGGCAGAAACGAGAGCCTTGCCCAAGGCGTGCCGACGAGCGGACGAATTGCCAACGGCGCTCTCGTAGAGCGGGCGTCACCTGCTCAGATGCAGCAATCGGAATCGATCATATTCGAGCTGCATAATCCGGATTTCAATACGGCTGTGCAGGTCGCCGATGTCATCAACGTCATGGCGAAGCAGCGGTATCGCATGGCAATTGCAAGAGAGCTCGACAACCGGCGCGTTCTCGTTCGATTGCCGGCAAAGTTCCCTGCCTCGCGCATTATTGCGGAAGTGGGAAGCGTGCGCGTCACGCCAGACACCGCTGCCCGCGTCGTGGTCGACGAGCGGACCGGAACGATCATTGTGGGACGTGATGTCCAAATCACTCCTGTTGCAGTGTCTCATGGCAGTCTGAATATCCGAGTGACCGAGACGCCTGTCGTCTCTCAACCCGCGCCATTTTCTGACGGACGCACCGTCACCAATACGGAAAGCCAAGTCGAAGTTTCCCAGGAAGGGGACGCGATGACCGTCGTGGCGGGCGCAAGCCTGCAGAGCTTGGTGGCGGGCCTCAACAGAATGGGGCTGAAACCGTCGGGGATCATCGCAGTGCTGCAAGCGATCAAGACTGCGGGAGCTTTGCAGGGCGAGCTTGTTGTACAATGACGGGCCCGTTTTTCCGCTCAAATACCAGATACTTCATTCGGGCATTAGCGTGCTTGATGCTCATTCTTCTTTTCAGTCTTGGGAGAGGCAGCTCTCTTTGCGCTGAGCCTAATGGGTGGCGGCCAGAGATTCGAGCCGTCGATCAGGCAAATGGTCCACCTACGCCTGCTGCTCAGCCCGTTACCCCGGAGATCGTTAATGTGGGGCCCGGTACTGCGGACACTCCCACGTTGCCGGAGAAGCCGACCGCCGGGCAGAAGCGACAGATGGCGATGGAAGGACAAACTCAAGACAATACGGCAACTCGCGCGGCTGACGCAGAACGCCTTGAAACCGAAGAGCGGAACTCCAGAGAAAGCCTGGCGGAGCGCTACTGCAGAGTTGCCGTTGATGCAGCGGCGGCTGCAAAGCTGAGAGAGGAGGCGAAGAAGGCTGAACTCGTCAAAGCAGAGATCGAGGGAAAGTTGACGGAGTTGGAAGCAGCCGTCTCCAAGCTGCAAAATTGGCTTCAGCGTCGCGAAGACTTCAAGAATAGAGCGACGGACAATCTCGTTACCGTCTACGCCCAAATGGATGCGGAAGCTGCGGCGCAGAGGCTGGTTCTTGTCGGCGAACAAACCGCAGCTGCGATCCTGATGAAGCTTCCAGCGAAAAACGCCAGCGCTGTTCTCGGTGAAATGCAACCGGAAATGGCGAGCAAGATAACTTCGTATATGGCTGGCGCTGCGGCGGTCAACACAAGAAATGATCTTCAGGCGGGAGCGCCTCGATGAGGGTGCGGCGCGGATTGCCTGCCTGCCTCTTTGGAGCCTGGCTGGCAGCTTGCTCTGTGGCGCCGGAGGAGATGGGCCGCGAGCCGCTACTGTCACCGATTGGCTCGGGAATTACAGTCGACCAAGTGGGCTCCCTCGGGGAGCGCGTCGAACGACCGCTTCCGGTGTCGCAAGGTTCCACATGGCGGGATTCGGCGGCGTCCCTCGTGCAGGATCCCCGGGCGGAACGACCCGGTGATGTCCTGACGATCACCATCGACATGAAGGATCGTGCTTCGCTCGACAGTAGCAGCGAACGCTCTCGAGATGCCACGCGGTCGATGTCGACCTCTCTCGACTATCTGCTGGGGCTTTTTGGGATCAACCAACAAGGCTCTGGTGAAATCACCTTCGATGCCGACGGTACCACCTCTGCGCAAGGTAAGGGCGCTACTGAGCGGGAGGAGAGACTGAATCTGCGAATCGCGGCCGTTGTGACTGAACGCTTGGCAAACGGGAATCTCGTCGTCAGCGGGTCGCAGGAAGTGAAAGTGAACTATGAGCTGCGGATCGTCCAAGTCGCGGGCATCGTGCGACCGAGAGATATCTCGCCTGAGAACACGATACCGTATGAAAAGATTGCGGAAGCACGGATCTCCGTCGGCGGTCGCGGACGCGCAATGGAAGTTCAGCAGCCAGCGTGGGGTCAGCAAGTGCTTGATCAAGTTCTTCCGTTCTAGCGGTTCTGATCTGCGGTTGGTTCGAGTCGGACATGGCTGAAGCGAACAACAACAGTGATCCCAAGACCGGCTTCGTTCCGGTCGTCATTGCGCTTGCCGCCGTCACGGTCATAGCCGCTGGAGCCGCAACGGGTGCCGCGTGGTTTGACGCGGGACGTCGGAAGACCGAAGGGGCTGCTGCCGCAACGTGCGCTTCAGAAAACAAACAGATGGCCGAACTGGGGGATGCCGTCTCTACGGTCCTCGATCTTCCATCGATTGTCACCAATCTGGCGGGAGACGACGAACAATGGTTGCGATTGGACGTCTCTGTGGTGGTGCCCAAGCCGGTGGCGCAGAAGGAGCAACTGACAGCGGAGTTGGCTCAGGACTTCCTTGGCTACGTTCGCTCTTTAACGGTCGGCGAACTCTCAGGGGGCACAAATCTCCATTTCTTGAAGAAAGACTTGACGGAACTGGCCCGCATTCGAACGTCGGATGCGAGTCTCGATGTACTCATTCGTACGTTCGTCATCGAGTAACGATCCTAGTACTCGTTTCTGTCGCTTTTTTTGTGTTTCCAGCACTGGGACATGCGCAGACGCTCAATCTGGAAAACATCCTACCGGAGCAATCAGGAACGGCCGCCGGACGCATTATCCAGGCATTGCTGCTGCTGACGGTTCTATCGGTGGCGCCGGGTATACTGGTCATGATGACCTGCTTTACCCGATTTATCGTGGCGCTATCGTTCCTTCGGGCGGGGCTCGGCTTGCAAACAACACCGAGCAATCTCATTCTCATCAACCTGGCTCTCTTCATGACATGGTTTGTCATGGCGCCGACCTTCGAGAAAGCGTGGGACACTGGCATGAGGCCGCTCATGGAGGAGAAGATACCCGCAGAACGTGCCGTGGGAAACATGTTGGAGCCATTCAAGGAGTTCATGAAGGCCAATGTTCGGTCCGGCGACTTGACTCTGTTTCAGGAGCTAGCGCAGAACCGCGCCGGAAGCACGGTGACTGTCGCAAATGACAGCCTGCAAATTCTGGTGCCGGCCTTCGTCATCTCGGAACTCCGCAGAGGATTCGAGATTGGCTTTCTGATTGCCCTGCCATTTCTCGTCATCGACATGGTGGTTGCCAGCGTGGTGATGTCGATGGGGATGATGATGCTTTCTCCGATCGTTTTCTCGCTACCTCTGAAAGTTCTTTTTTTCGTATTGATCGATGGCTGGAACATCCTCGTGTCTGCGCTGATCAGGTCCTATGCTTGAGCGAAACTTGCAGCGCGTGCCCTTGCCTTGTCAGAATGGCATTATGTTACTGTGGTCGGCCGGCGTTCTACATATATTGTGAATGATTCGTTGTATGCGGACGGGGGCTGCGGCCCAGGCATGATGCCGTCTGTCCGTATCGGAAAATCCGGTATGCCGTTTGCAATTCTTGGCACGCGACTGGCGGGAACAGATGGACAGCATCAAGACGAACTTCTCCGCAATGACTGCGCTGCAATCATTGCAGGCGACGAATAAGGAATTGCTCAAGACGCAGCAGCGGATTTCGACCGGTTACAGGGTCGCAAGCGCAGAAGATAATGCTGCTTACTGGTCGATCTCGACAACGATGAGATCCGATAACAAAGCCCTGGGCACTGTCATTGATGCTTTAGGTCTTGGCAGTGCAACCATCGATGTCGCCTACACGGCGCTCAATAAGTCGATCGAGGTGACAAGCGAGATTAAAGCAAAGCTCGTTGCTGCTCGCGAGCCAGGAGTGAACCGGACGCAGATCCAATCTGAGATTACGGAACTGCAAAACCAGCTGCAGAGCAACGCAAGTTCTGCCGTGTTCTCCGGTCAGAATTGGCTGTCGGTCGATAGCTCTGCTGCCGGCTATAATATGACCAAGTCCGTTGTGGCATCATTCACTCGAGCCAGTGACGGGACGATCAGCATTGGCACCATTAACTTCAGTGTCGACAACTCGAAGCTTTATGATGCGTCGGCATCGAGTTCGGGCATCCTCGACGGACTCAGAGACGGCACCGGTGCGCAATCTGCCAGCGGCACCTATTCCGTTGCGACCATCAATGTCGCGGCGCTCTCGGACTCAGCGGCGGATCTGACGACGCTGGAGGAGTACATTCGTGGTGTCGACGCCGCGATGGCAGAGATGACGACGGCTGGTGCAAGCCTGGGGTCGACAAAGAAGCGCATCGGTTTGCAGCAGACTTTTGTCAAGGTTCTAATGGATGCGATTGAGCGGGGTGTCAGCACGCTCGTCGACGCGAACATGAACGAGGAGTCGACGAAGCTTCAGGCGCTTCAAGTACAGCAGCAGCTGGGCGTCCAGGCACTCAGCATTGCCAACAGCTCCAGCCAAAACATTCTTTCTCTTTTTCGGAACTAGCCGATGGGCGGGCAGGGTAGCGTTACGGCCAAAGAAAATTAGAAGGGCTGCCAGGCGGATGCGGCGAAAGCGGTAAGTTGTGGTCATCTCAATACAACGAGGCGATCGCGCAGGCTAATTTTCAATTAAGCGTCTCTTAACATTCTGCACGTTAGGATTGCTCCACGTCGAGTTGAGGTTGTTGCCTCAAAGGCATGAAGCCGCCTTGTCGTGCCGGCAGACCCGGAATGTCCCCCTTTCTTCAACAGCAACAAGGGACAATTCCAATGGACAGTATCAAAACGAACTTCGCCGCCATGACTGCTCTGCAGTCGCTCCAGAATACCAATAAGGAAATGTTGAAAACGCAAAGCCGCATCTCCACCGGCTACCGCGTTGCGAGTGCCGAGGATAACGCGTCCTACTGGTCAATTGCGACGACGATGCGCTCCGACAACAAGGCCCTTTCCACCGTCAAAGATGCATTGGGGCTCGGCAGCGCTACCGTCGACGTGGCTTACACTGCGCTCGACAAAGCCATTGACGTGACAAGCGAAATCAAGGTCAAGCTCGTCGCTGCTCGTGAGCCCGGTGTCGATCGAGAAAAGATCCAAGGCGAAATCGCCGAGCTTCAGAACCAACTCCAGAGCATTGGCGAGTCCGCGATATTCTCTGGGCAAAATTGGCTTTCGGTGGATTCCTCCGCCGCGGGTTACAATTCCACAAAGTCGATCGTGGCATCGTTCTCGCGCGACGCGGCGGGTGAGATTTCGATCGGCACCATTTCGGTAAATGCCGAGGCGATCAAGCTTTACGATGCGAGTTCTTCTGCTGTCGGTATTATCGATGGACTGCGCGACAATAGCGGCGCGATCGCATCGTCGGGTACGTCTGTCGCGGCGATGGACATTTCCGCCTTGACTGACAACGCTACCGATCTGGAAACTCTTGAGGCTTATATCAAGGGTGTGGACATGGCTGTTTCAGAAATGACGACTGCTGCGACGAACCTTGGTTCGGTGAAGCAGCGGATTGGCATGCAGAAGGAGTTCGTCAACTCGCTGATGCAGGCCATCGACAGGGGCATATCGACCCTAGTCGACGCCGATATGAGCGAAGAATCGACGAAGCTACAGGCCCTCCAGGTCCAGCAGCAGTTGGGCATTCAGGCCATGAGCATTGCGAACAGTTCGACCCAGAACATCCTCTCGCTCTTCCGCTAAACAAGTCTCTGCGGCAGGATCGGCCGCGGCTGTGATGGATCTTTCAACTTCATCGGCTCCCGTCGCAGGATGACGTGGATGCGCCGCTCCCACCGGTGCATCTACGTCGTCTTTGTTTGCACTGTGAGCGCAGCGCGTTATGCTGGCGCAAGGCAAATCATCCGAATGTTCAAAATCCCAGGAACGGGAGTTTGATCATGGACTTTGCCCAGGCCCTGCGGCAGATACAGCAGAACCTTGCTTCGCTTGGACCGCGCCGACTGACGGCTCTCGGGCTCATTGGCTTTACGCTCTTTAGTGCAATCGCTCTGGGGAGCTACGTCGTCTCGCGTTCCGACTACCAATCTCTTTACATTGGTCTATCGGCGCAAGACTCGAGCCGGATGACGGCCGCCCTCAGCGAATTGGGTATTCCATTTGAGGTTTCGACGGATGGCGAGAAGATCTCGGTGCCAGCAAGCGCAGTTGCCCGGGCGCGCGGGGTGCTTGCGGAGCGTGGGCTTCCGGCCAGTGCTGATGCCGGATATGAACTCTTCGACAAGATAGGGCCGCTGGGCCTTACAACATTCATGCAGGAGGTCACGCGGGTCCGAGCTCTCGAGGGTGAGATCACGCGTACACTCGCGAGCATGAGCGGCATTACGTCCGCGCGGGTTCATCTGGTTTTTGGCGATAAGGCGACGTTCCGGTCTGTGTCGCAGAAGCCGTCGGCATCCGTCGTTCTAAAGCTTGCTGTTGCGCCTGAAAGAGCGCCGGTCGATGCGGTTCAGAATGTCGTCGCCGCTGCTGTTCCAGGTCTGTCACTCGATAATGTAAGGGTTGTCAGTTCTGATGGTTCTGTGCTTGCTGCGGGTGGCGAAGCATTCCGCCCGGGTGCGAATAAAATGCTGGAGCTGGAAAAATCTTTCGCGGGTCAGCTCAGACAGAATCTTTCCGATGCGCTCGCACCCATGCTCGGCTTTGCAAATTTTCAGTCCAGTATCGCGGTCCGACTCAACGCGGATCAAAGCACAATCAATGAGAATATCTTCGACCCGAACTCGCGTGTTGAACGCTCCATAAGGGTCGTAAAGGAGGCGGGCAACTCTAAGGATGGAGTGGCCGACCAGGGTGTCACCGTCGAACGCAATGTCCCTCAAGGGGCAGACTCCGTGACACAGGCAAGTGCTCAAACACAGAAATCGAACCAGCGACGCGATGAGATCACGAATTACGAGATCAGTTCTAAAAGTATCTCGACAACAAGCGACGGCTATCGTGTGGAGAACATCAGCGTGGCTTTGGTCGTCAATCGGGCCGTACTGAGGAAGGCCGACGGCACTGCGCTGAGTGAGACGGAGGTTGCTGCCAAAATCGCTGAAATAGAGAAGCTGGCGGCGAGTGCTGTCGGGCTCGATACCAAGCGCGGTGACCGTCTGACCGCTGTTGCGCAGACATTCTTGACCGATGAGTCGGTTGGCGAGGGGTCGGCTGTGGGTGGAATTGGCGTCATCCTTCAGGATAATTCAAGCAGCATGATCACGGCTGTGATGTTGGTTTTTGGGCTGCTCGCCTTTGTCTGGTTGGGTCTAAGGCCGCTGATGCGGATGATGCTCGAAGTACCGGGCGGAAGTACGGCCGGCGCTGTTGCAGGAGGCGCCATTGCAGGGCCGGCAAGCCAGGTGGGAGAAATTGAATTTGCAAGGTCCGCTGCTCCGATTACTTCCGTAGCGACCGAGGGTGGTGCTGGGCGCGATATGCAGACTGGAGGCTTGGCGCCGATGGTGGAGCGACTGAACGAGTTGATCGGACGCGACCCGGAGCAGGCTGTGGCAGTATTCCGTCGTTGGATCAATGCCGATGCCGCTCGATAGTCCCGCCCGTCAATTCGTCCCTCGTTCGGAGCCGGTGGGCTTCGGGCCGCCTGGCGGTAAGTTCCGGCCGCTCTGGGGGCCAATACAAGAAGTTGATGCCGTCGTGCCTTGCGAAGATCCGCTTATGGTCGCCGCAGCAGATGCGTACCGTAAAGGCTACGAGGATGGACAAGCCAACGCGGAGGCCACCTTCGCAATCACGCTTGAACGCGAACGGCGCCATCTTGAGTACGAGATGCAGCACTCTCAACACGCTCAGCTCGTGAGCGCGGTACAAGCACTTTCGCAGCAAATTGCGGAGCAGGTGATTTTGGCTGGCGCGCAGATTGGAGACAATCTGGCTCGAGCACTCGTTCCTTCTCTCACTCACAAACTCATTACGTTGGAACACGACGCGTTGGTTCAAGCAATTAATCGAGTCCTTGATGTCAGAGGTTTGGCCATTGTGACTGTGTCTGGGCCGGAGTCATTTGTCCCTGTGCTCGCTGATCTCCTCGAGACCCGGGGGTTGAGGGTTACGCGTGATGTTCGCGAGCAGGTAGAGTTGATAGTTTCGGCGGATGATCTCGAATTGAGATCATCGTTGCCGAGGTGGATCGCTCAATTGGAGGCTATCTTTCGATGAGCCAGGAAACCGAAGAACTGGCCAAGGAAATTGTGATTGTGAAGCGCCGACGCGGCGGTGGTGAAGAGGGGCATCATGGAGGGGCTTGGAAAATCGCTTATGCCGACTTCATGACGGCGATGATGGCATTCTTTTTGGTCATGTGGCTCGTCAATATGACCGACGACAAGACTATCGTGCAGGTCGCCAATTACTTCAATTCCATTCAATTGACCGATCGAAATCCATCGGAAAAGGGCCTTTATGAGGCCCATCGCAAAGCGCCAAAACCGGATCAAGAGGGGTCAGAGGGAGAGAATAAACTTCACTCTCCAGGAAAGGCAAGATTAGACAGGGCAAGCAAACTGAAGGCTGGAACTCAGGAGGCGAAACTCTTCGTAGATCCACAAAAGATGCTGCGTAACGTGGCAGAGGCAGCACTTGGGACAAGTCCCCAGGCCGGACCTGAAGACAGGCTCGTGGGCTTCGAAGAAGACACGATGCTGTCTGAACGCCTATCCAACGGCCCCGCATTTTTGGATCCATTCGATCCGTCGCTGGACAATGATCGCGAGGCGGCGAATACCTACGATGCCCTACGTGCTTACGAGAACGGCCAGAGTACGAAGCAACGGCAGGGAGTGCAAGCGGCGGCGCAGAACAGTGGCGCAGGCCAAACCATGGATGCCGTAAGAACGGAAAAGAAGAGTTCAAGCGAAGCCAAGACGGTGGAAAGGGCGTCCGAAAGCGGAGTTGCCGGGGCGGCATCTTCCATTCAGAAGAGCATACTCAAAGCAGTCGAAGGTGTTCGACATCAAATTCCTGATGTCTCTGTTGAGGTGACCCCTGAGGGGGTTCTCGTTTCCCTAATGGACAGCCAGGCCTTCGAGATGTTCAAGTTGGGTTCGGCCGAGCCTTTGCCAGAAACGGTCAGGCTCATCGATCGCATCGGTCAGATCATCCGCGATGCCAAAAAGAGGGTCGTGATCCGCGGCCACACGGATGCCAAGCAATTCAAGCTGTCCAGTTATGACAACTGGCGGTTATCGACGGCGAGAGCGCATATGGCGCACTATATGCTCCGCAGGGCTGGCATAAAGGACGAACAGATCGACAAGATAGAAGGTTTTGGTCAGTCTCAATTACGGAACCCGAAAGATCCCTTCGCCGCAGATAACAGGCGTATCGAATTCCTGCTGAGGGTGGGAACCTGATGCTGCTTCTCTTTGCGACCGCGCTGATCAGTCTCCCGTGGATCTCAGATACGGGTGATGTTCCTGCGGAGCCGGTTGCACGGCCTCAACTCGTGATCGGTCCAATTTCCAGGTTGGTGCGAGATTTCATGCGTCAGGGTGATGCGGCTCTCTCTGGTCAGGCGAAGGCGATTGAGAATCGTCAGGCGCTGGCGCGACGGATTGCAGAAATCTTTGCGGCGGAGCCGGCGGCAACGTGGGCAACTGAAGAAGGCGCGTTGGAGTTGATGCGGTTTGTCTTGCTCGGTGGATCGCCGCAGGTCCTAAAGCGCGCGATCGAGGATGGTGTGTTGCCGCGGAAGTTTGAGCAGGCTGCCAATGGGCTTGTGGCCTTTTCAGAACGTCGACTGGACGATGCGCGCGAATCTCTCATCGAAGATGCAGGTGAGCCACTTCCCGTTGACATCGAAGATGCCCTCGCTCTGATCAAGGGAGCACTCCTGTCCGCGAAGGATCCGGAAAGGGCAATTGGCTACTTGCGAAGGACACAGCTTGCGGCTCCAGGTACTGCTCTGGAGGAGGCTGCGTTACGCCAATATATCATAATCCTTTTTCGGCAAAGCCGAATTGATAGGGGAATTGAGAAGCTCAAGGTTTATGTACGACGATATCCAAAATCGATTTATTGGTCGCAATTCTGTTCAGTTGCCGCGACGGTCCTGGCCGAGAACACCAACTTCGAACCGGCAGAATTTTCCGAAATGGATGACGGCGCGGCTTCATCAACAAGCCGCGACAGACTGCAAGAGTTTTCGGTCTTCGTCGGCAAGCAGCTCGTCCTGTACGGATCGTTCGACAAGGCGTCTGCGGTTCTCAAGTCTGTCGTCGGAAGGCTGGAACCCACGTCCAACTTGTGGCGCATAGCGAAACGTTATCTCAGTCTGGCCGAGGCTGTGGGATCTGAACCGCGCGTGGCGCTGAAGAGCCTGCAAGGGATCGACTTAATACAACTACCGGCTGATGAACGCGCGCTGATACGGGCTGGTATTTCCATCGCGCATGATGTTCTGACGGGATATAGCGGCGCCGACGAGGTGACCACGAGGGGGCGGGTGAGCCGCTCGCGTTCTGTCGAAATTGAGTCCGTACAGCCGCTGTCTCTCGAGCTGCATGGCCGTGTGAAAGGCGCCATTGAGCTTGCCCAAAAAATGCTTGATCAGGTACAGCCATGACTGTCAGCCCCATCTTGCACAGTCCTGCGGCCGCCAATGTCTATTCGTCTCGCGACGATCGGACGTCTGCCATCGAAGAATCTGATGATTTTTCAGCGCTGCTGCCGGCGGAGAGTGTGTTCGGCTGGCGAAGCGAGGTCTCGATTGTGAGTTTTGCCAATCTTCTCGATGTTGCATTGGCGCCGCCGGACCAGAAGATGCTCCTGGATCAGGCGCTGGTCACAAATGCGGAGCAGCAATTCCAATCACCGATGAGTTACCTGCACGGTCCTGCTGTACCCTCCGGTGCAATGAGTGGGTCTGCGCCACTGCAGCCATTAGTGGTGGTTGAGGTCCAAGGCAAAGACACGAGCAATAGATTGCCGGTCACTGCAGAAGCCAGCGACTCTGTAAGATCTGTAAATGCTGGCTGGAACGCCAAGGCTGCGGGTGAGCTCGCAACACCCTCGAAATTGAGCAGCGAACCTACGAACTTCTCGGCTTTGATCGCCGACGAAGTGCAGGTTCTGTCACTCGCAAACCATGCGTTCCATCGGCCAGCCAGCCTCGGAGCGCGTGGCGAGCTTCGTGGCGAAGATGGACCGTCGCTCGAGATCCACGCTGGTGAGCGATTGACGGCTCAGGTGCCTGAGAAATTGCACAAAGTGCCAGTTCCTTCGCCCGCCGAGGTTCATCATTTGTCCGCCACAGATGAGAAAGCTGCACTCGCGATCGCGAAGCAAAGTCAGCCTAATGTGCAAGCGGTCGGCGGGGCTTCGGACTTACGTTTGGACCTGCCACGGGCTGGCACCGATCTGACCGCGACTGTCGGAGAGAGCCCGCGGAGTGCAGATGTTGCGCATCAGATCGCGTCTGCGTTTCGAGAACTTCTTGATGACCGCGCAGACGTCGGGGGTACCTCACAGCCTGCGGCAGAAAGCACTTCTGTCGCCTATCAGTCCTCTTTACGCGTTCTCGATATCGTTTTGCAGCCTCAAGATCTCGGTCGCGTTTCAATTAAGTTGAGGTTAAGTGCCAGCGGTCTTACCGTGGCTCTGGAAGCCGAAAAAAATACGACGCTTCAACTCCTCCAGCAAGAAGCACGCGCTTTGTCGGATCGTTTGATTTCCGACGGCTACGATGTGGAATCCTTGTCGGTGCAGCAATTATTCTCTGCAACCGCGACGCCCATGAAAGAGGTTGCTGCGTCCGTGACGGGCGACCATAGAGGTGGATCTGAGGGCACCGAACGCAGTGGTCAGGGGAACAGCGGGTCGGCAAGCCGGGGCTCCGATGATCAGTCTCGGCACCGCGGATCAAGGAAAGAGAACGCCTTGAATGCTGTCGCGGATCCCGCAGAGCCGTCACGCCTCGTGCGCAAACATCTTTATGTGTAGCGGAAGCGGATGATGGCGGCGATCAAGCTCGACGGACCATATCGGCTGCTGGTGGATGACGTTCAATCAGCTACCAGTGCAAGCAGTTGTGGCGTCTGGGCGCTCGGGTCACTACGCGCCGATGGTTTGTTTGCGGTCTCGTTTGTCGGCGCCAGCTATGTTCATCCCGCTCGTGATCTTTGTGAATGGATCGGAACTGCACCGCATTTCAAGTGGAGGGCGGTTGCGGACCGCGAAATAGCCTTTTTGCAACTGTGCGGGCTATTTCATACCTTTCACCCTAGTGGAAACTTCTTCCATCCGGAGCGGCCAAAGGGAACCCTTCTGCGCTGTCCCCACTGTGATGCGACTCACTGGAGTCCTGCAAAAGGCGCAAGGCATCGATGAGTGCGGTTCGATAGCCCGCATGCCAATACGCGCGCTCAGGCGCTTCGGCATCGAGGTGCCGCTGCTCGGACAGGACAGCGGCGGATTTGCCTCGGTCGAGGTCGACTGATAGCACATCTATCCGGTCAGATATGGATTTGAGCTTCCGTTGCATATTGTACCCACCGTGTGGCCACTGATGAGAACAGTTTGGCAGAATCCAATTTTGATCTTGGCAAAATCGGGCAGATAAACGGAACGAATTTGTTCAGCTAAAGTTAGGACGCTTGTCGCGCTTCCGCGAGGTATGCATTCATGGTTTTCATCAATTCGTCGGCCTCGCCTGCGACAGTCTCAGGGACGACATCCGGGTGTAGTTTTACTGCGATGACCCTTCTGAGCTTGGCGAGAGTTCGAGCGTTTCCACGGCAGGCAACAATCAATTTTTTTGCTTCGGCAAAGCATGCGATGACGACATTGCAGTGCCTGGTCTCTGACCAATCAAGGTAATGGTTGCCTGGTACGGCTACGATAATTGGAGATGGGAATTTGTGAGCTTTATGCTCGGAAAGTGACTGTTGGAGCCGCAGGCTGAATTTCAACTTAGGCACAGCGTTCGGCTCAACGTCTTCGATGAGGCGGTTCAACACCGCGGTGAAAGAATCGTCCATGGTATGAGTTCGTCAGGTTCCGTAGGTCTTGGCCTGAGCAATTTGGAACGCAACTGTGCGGGAATAATTTTCAAAACCCAGAGACGCCGTGTCGAGCTTATCGGCATAGTCGGGGTCTAAGCTGACAAAGCGCAGACCGAGCTGTCTTCCACGTATCCAAACGACCTCAGCGAAAACAGCTGACGTGTCCTGCCACTCAACATAAATGCTCTCGCCGACCTGGGGCAAAAGACCATTCGACACTCTACACTGTATCCCAGCAGCCGACACATCGACGAGCGTTGCGGCCAAGGTGCTTTTCGCTGTGCCGAGCCGACAAAGAGCGTGATACGGGCGGCGCACTTGTGCCCGCGAATTATGTTTGCCTTTTCGCATAACGCTCACGCCTTTTGCTTGTGACACCGGTTCGCAACAGAGTGGCGCACATATCTTTAATCAACCACCAACTCGCAAAAAATTTATGCAGCGGCTTCGCGAAGCGATGTCATGCAAATGATGCATGACATTACGTGAATGACATAGTTCGAATGCTGCTCCTCCTACCTCAATGAAATTGTTGAGGTTTGTGGCTGGCTGGTGATCGGTGGAGCGGCCGGTGGGATTTATTCTCCAATCAATCGGAATGATTCTTTCGGAGAGCATGATGATCGTGCTGATTGAAACGCGAACTGCCGTCGCTAAGGCTTATCTGGATGGGTTCGAAAGGCTGGGCTTTGCCGGCTTCCTTGTTGACCCATCAGGTTTCCACAATTGGATTGAATCGCTTGGGTTGCAAGACATGGCGGCAGTTGAAGCTGTCGTAGCCGGTGATTTCAGAGGTCGGGAAGCGATCGGCCGCCAGTTATCAAAGCTTAGGGGAGTACCTCTCATCGCTTTGTTGGACCAACGGTCGTTGGAAGCAACTCTGTCGCTGTTCACCGCCGGCTTTGACGATGTGATCAGCAAGCCAGTGCATGTGCGCGAAATACTGGCGCGCATTCACAGTATTTCTGGACGTCGCAAGGCTTGTGTTTCAGACGAAGGGTCATCTGAGTTGCAGGTCTTTTCGGATGGCCGCGATCCGGTCGTGAATGGCGAGGTGCTCTGCCTGCCGCGACGTGAGCGTAGGATCCTTGAATGCTTGCATCAAAGCGAAGGTGCCTGGATCACAAAAACACAGCTGTTCAATCGCGTTTATGGAATGTTTAATGACCAGTATGACGAGAGCGTCATCGAGAGCCATATCTGCCGGCTTCGAAGAAGGCTCAAGGCAGCTTTGAGCTACGATCCGGTCGAATCGCAGCGCTATCTCGGATACCGGCTCAGCCTTAGGTTTGCGGATGTCTCCGGGACGTCCACAGCAAGCTTTGCGCAATCACGTGTCGATAGCCTCGCTGATGCTGTGGTATAGCTAATCGGAGCGGGAAATGAGCATATACGGCACGATGCGGACAAGCATATCTGGCATGTCGGCTCAGGCGGATCGTTTGAGCACGATAGGCGATAACGTCGCCAATGTATCGACGAATGGATACAAGCGGGTTTCGACTGAGTTCTCAACGCTTGTGTTGCAGGCGGCTGGTACCAGTTATGAATCGGGTAGTGTCGAGACGAACATTCGGCGCCACGTTGTGGATCAGGGAACGTTCAACTATTCGAAGTCAGTCACTGATTTGGCAATTAACGGACAGGGGTTCTTCGTAGTCGAGGGGGCGAACGCCGAACTTCTTTTAACACGGGCAGGTGCTTTCACGCCGAACGAAGAGGGCGAGCTTGTTAATGCAGCCGGCGCAAAGTTGTTAGGGTATGATGTCGCCAATTGGGGCGGCGGGGTCGTTGTCAACGGGGCTGCTGGACTAGAGCCGGTTCGACTCAGCCGCCGCGCGCTTACGGCGATCCCTTCGGACGAAGGGACGTTGCTCGCCAACCTGCCGGCTGATGCTACGACCATCGCTGCAGCTAATTTGCCTTCCGCGAACGCTGCATCGTCTTCATTTTCTTCGAGAACTTCGCTCGTTTCGTATGATACGCTAGGCCGTGAAGTGACGTTGGACTTCTACTTTGCAAAGACTGCGCCGGATACGTGGGAGGTTGCGGTCTACGACCGTGCTGCGGCAGCAGCGAGCGGGTCGTTTCCGTACTCGGGGCCTGCGCTTTCAACCAACACATTGACATTCAGTGACGGGCGTCTCACCGGCGCGCCAAGTTCTATCTCAGTTCCGGTTCCGGGTGGTTCTAGTGCCGTCATCGACATCTCTGAAATGACGCAGTTTGCGGGAGACTTCAAGGTTATATCGGGCTCTGTCAATGGGGCAGCGGCCGTTCCTGTATCTAAGTTCGAGTTGTCAAGAGATGGGGTTTTGACCGCCGTCTACGAGAACGGGTCACGCATACCGGTGTTTCAAATCCCGCTGGCTCGGGTGAATAGTCCGGATAACCTGACGGCCGTTTCGGGTAATACCTTTTTACCTAGCTTGACGTCAGGCGATGTCCAGATCGGACTTGCGTCGGATGCGGGGTTCGGCTCTGTCATTTCCGGTGCGTTGGAGCAATCAACTGTCGATATCGCCAGCGAAATGACGGCCATGATCGAGGCACAACGCAACTATACAGCCAATTCCCGTGTGTTTCAGACCGGAGCCGACTTGGCGGAAGTCGCCGTAAATCTGCGCGGCTGATTTTCCGGCGTGAAGGCGGGGGAGCTGTCTGATGTCGCTCGGTTCAGCATGGTCGGTGGGTCTTTCCGGGCTGTCGACCGCATCCGATCAGATGGCGCTCGTCTCGCGCAATGTCGCGCGGGCGGGCGACGTTTCGGCCACTCGAAAGGTTGGCGAGCAGGTTACGACAGCTACTGGTTCGGTCCGTCTTGCTGTTGTCGGACGCGTCGCGAACCCCCTGCTTCTCGAGGGGCTGCTATCCTCGCGGTCAAATTATGCCGGGGAGAGCGTCACGGCGGCTGCGCTGGATCGGCTGCATCTGGCCGTACTGGATCCAAAACTTGATCAGTCACCGGCGGCCTTTATTGCCGCGCTCGACGGTAGCCTTCGGCTTCTTGCAAACGATCCCACCAGTCAGGCTGCAGCGTCCGAGCTGTTGGGCTCGGCTCATTCAGTGGCAAAGTCTTTGAATGACGCAACTGCGATCATCAGCGCAGTTCGGTCGGATGCGGATCGAGCCATTGCGGACAGCGTTACGGCTCTCAACGTTACCTTGCGCGAACTGGAGGGAGTCAACCGCGAAATTGTTACCGCGCCTGCGCATGCAGATATGACCGACCAGTTGGACAAGCGGGACGCGCTTTTGAAGTTGGTCGCGGACCACGTAGGCATACGTGTTGTCCCTCGCGGTGCAAATGACATCTCCGTTTATACGGATAGCGGTGTCACACTGTTTGAGACAGTAGCTAGGAAAGTGACATTCAACTCTAGCGGCGTCTTGGGACCGGGAGTTACTGGTCACGTTGTAACAATCGATGGCCTTGACGTGACGGGGCCCGACGCACTCATGCCGTTGCGATCCGGCAGCATCGTCGCTCAGATCGATGTTCGAGACAATATAGCGCCCACTTTCCAGACGCAGATGGATGAACTTGCTCGCGGATTGATCGAGGCATTTTCCGATCCTGATCGCAGCGGAGGTGGAAAGCCAAACCTTCCCGGGCTCTTCACGTGGACTGGAGCGACCGTGCCGCCTTCCGGCTCGGCTATTGCTGGTTTGGCTGCACGCATAACGGTCAATTCTCAGATTGATCCGGGGCGCGGTGGCAGTCTGAGCTATCTCAGGGATGGCGGTTCTTCAGCGCCTGGCGATCCGGACTACAATGCCAACATTTCCGGCGCTTCAGGATTTTCTGGCCGCCTTTTTGAACTCGTCGGCAATCTGTCCGAAGAGCGCAAGTTCGACTCTGCTAGCGGATTGAGGTCACGCTCCAGCATCTTGGACTTCTCGTCAGAGAGTGTTGGGTGGATAGATGCACGCCGACAGTCTTCGACAAATCGCCTCGAGCTTCGCACCATTATCAGAGATCGGGCGGATCAAAGCTTACTTAGCGTTACCGGCGTCAATCTAGACCAGGAAATGGCTGATCTACTTCGGTTCGAGCAATCATTCCAGGCGTCCAGCCGGCTCATCGCGACAATAGATCAGATGATCGAGACCATATTGGAGGTTGCTCGGTAATCATGGTTGTGACCCCGTTATCGACTTTGATGTCGACGAGCACCTCTTTTGCTTCTCATCTACGCCGTGCTCAAGGCGAGACGGTGAAGATTCAGGCGGAGGTCGCGAGTGGCCGATTGTACGACGTCGGCAAGACGCTTGGGTATGGCACCGAGGCGCTTGTGAGCTTCCGGCAGGAGATCGAGATCGGGCGGCGCAGTATCGATGTCAACAAACAGGTGGCGGCCCGGCTCGATGCTTCGCAAGCGGCGCTCGATGCGATCGTTACAAATGCAAATGGCTTCATGTCGGCTTTGATGTCGGCGAGGGGCGATCCGCGCACAGCGGGTATCGTTTCGGAGCAAGCAGAAAGCGCATTCAAAGCATTTACGGATGCTGCAAACACCTCATTCGCGGGAAGCTTTGTTTTTTCCGGGATTGAGACCGCGCTCGCGCCCTTCGAAGACTATTTCTCTACGCCACCCCCCGCGTCACGCAACGCAGTGGCAGCTGCCTTTTCAACCGAGTTTGGATTTTCGAGCGCTGATCCCGCGGTGAGCAACATCTCTGTAAGTTCCATGCAGGCTTTCATGGATAATACTTTTGCATCGCTTTTCGACGACGCAAATTGGAATTCCACTTGGTCTGCGGCGAGTAGTCAGCCCATTTCAAGTATGGTTTCTGGAAGTCGGGAAGTCACGACATCGGTATCCGCAGCGAGTCAGGCGTTTCGTTCGCTGACTGCTGCCTTCGTCCTTGTCGCAGATTCTGGAACTAAGAATTTGAACGATGCCACGTTCGTAGCGTTGATCGATCAGGCGGTTGAAAGCTTTGGAAAGGGTATCGCACTGATGACTGAACTACAGGGCACCCTAGGCACTGCGCAACAGCAGGTTCAGGCCGCAATAGAAACGACGTCAGTGCGGTCCGATCTTTTGGAGGAGTACGTCGGCCGGACCGAGGGTGTCGATCTTTCCGATCTGTCCGTGCGTCTCAACTCCCTGCTCAACCAACTTGAGGCCACTTATGCCGTCACCGGGCGTCTGCAAAATCTCAGCCTGCTCAATGCACTTTAGTTCCAAATTACATTGACTGGTCATTGGTCTTAAGGGGGGGGCTGAGCATGTACAAGTTTGCCTACTCGGAGGCAATTGCCGAAAGCTCTCAAGAAAATCGTACGGCGGAACGAGAGGTCTTGCTTCACTCGATTGAGCTGATGGAGGCCGCAGAGAATGCCGGCCCAGAATCGCGTGAGGCGATAGAAGCAACCTACTTTATGACGCGACTCTGGTGCCACCTCATCGAGGATCTTGGAAGCCCTGATAACGCGCTCAGCCATGCACTTCGGGCGAAGTTAATTTCGATCGGTTTCTTTCTCATTAAGGCGTCTGAAGAGGTGCGCTCCGGAGAGCGACGCAGCTTTCGTGCAATGATCGAGATTTCCAACAGCATCGCCGATGGATTGAAGACATGACAGTGTTGAAAATATCCATTCGGGCAGGTGAGCGGATCTTCGTCAATGGCGCTGTTCTCAGAGCAGATCGGAAAGTTACACTCGAGTTCTTGAACACCGTGACATTTCTTCTCGAGCAGCATGTCCTCGCTCCTGATGAGACCACGACCCCCTTGCGGCAACTCTACTTCATGATCCAGAGCGCGATCATCGATCCAAAGTGTGCTGGGCCTGCTCTTGAAATGGCGCGGAGCTCTGTCGTGCTTCTGCGGTCAACATTTCTGAATGCTAACATTCTGGGGGATCTTGAAGTTGTGGAAGACAACTTGAAGCGTGGACGTCACTTCGATTGCCTCCGCATCATTCGTAGGCTGTTTGCGACGGAGGATGCGATTATCTCGGGCGCTCGTCCGATCAATACCGACCCGATTATGTCTCAAGCCGAAGAGGCGATGTTGGCACCATGACCGTTACTCCGATTCCAGGCGCGACCGACATACCCCTTCCTGTGGGGGCCGCAAAGCCCAGAACAGGGCTTGATCTTGGGTATGAAGCCTTCGTGCAGCTTCTTCTTGCACAGCTGAAGAACCAGGATCCTACGAAGCCCATGGATGCGACGGAGTATGTCTCCCAGCTCGCAACGCTGTCACAGCTCGAGCAGACGATGAAACAGAGCGACAGGTTGGACGAACTGCTGACGCGGTCTTCCTTCTCGCAAGCGGCATCTATGATCGGGCTGCAACTCTCGGATCGTGCGCAAAACACATCGGGCACCGTCACAGCGGTCGAGATTTTGGCCGATGGAGTGTGGGCAACGCTGGACTCAGGGTCGACGGTGCGGGTGGGCGAGGGTGTCGTCCTTACCGGCCAATGAATGCTGTTGATGCAAATGAGCTCATTCAGCTTGCCATTTGGGTGACCCTGCTGATAAGCGCGCCTGTTGTGTCGTCTGTAATGATTGTCGGCCTCATCATCTCGGTGCTGCAGGCTCTGACGCAGATTCAAGAAGTGACGCTGACGTTTGTGCCGAAGATCATCGTTGCGCTTCTGATGTTAATCGCGACTGCTCCGTTCATGGGGTCTCAGGTAAGCATCTTTGCCGCCAAGGTGTATGGGATGATCAGCTCGGTTGCAGGTTGAGTTCAACTACATTTGCTTCAATGCCGTTTGTGTTGGCATCTCCGTCGAGCGGAAGCGCGCCGTATGGCAGGTTTGGTCAGGGTCGAGAAACAGGGTGCTTGGAGCGCTTTCGGAAACGATACGCTCTTCGCCGTCGGGATCATTGTCATCCTGACGATATTATTCTTGCCGCTGCCGCCGTTTCTCATTGATGTCGGTCTTGCTTTCTCCATCTCACTCTCGGTGGTCGTTCTGATGGTGGCGCTGTGGATTTCACGGCCGCTCGATTTTACCGCGTTTCCGATCGTTCTGCTGATTGCGACCATGCTCCGGCTTGCGCTGAATGTCGCGACGACGCGGCTCATCCTCTCAAGTGGCCATAACGGCGCAGATTCGGCTGGCCACGTCATCGAAGGCTTTGCCAACTTTGTTATGGGAGGTGACTTCGTGATCGGCGTCATCGTCTTTCTGATACTGGTGACCGTAAACTTTCTCGTGATAACGAAAGGTGCGACGCGAATAGCAGAGGTCGGAGCACGCTTCGCATTGGACGCAATGCCGGGCAAGCAAATGGCGATTGACGCAGATCTGTCCGCTGGTCTGGTGACGGAAGAAGAAGCGCGCAGGCGTCGCCGAGAGGTGGAAGAGGAGAGCGCGTTCTACGGTTCTATGGATGGCGCGTCGAAATTTGTGCGTGGAGACGCGATTGCCGGTCTCATCATTACGGCCATAAACGTCGTTGGAGGCGTGTTTATAGGCATGCTGCGCCATGACCTCACGACGTCTGAATCGCTCGATACCTATATGCGGTTGTCGATTGGAGATGGCCTTGTTACGCAAATTCCCGCGCTCATCATTTCGTTGGCGGCAGGTCTCATCGTTTCAAAAGGCGGGACGAGAGAATCAGCGGATAAGGCGGTATTTGGGCAGATCGGGGCTCAGCCGCGTGCGATGCTCGTCGCCGGCGTGGTCGTCGCGGCACTCGCGCTGGCACCTGGTCTGCCCATAGTACCGTTTCTCGTGCTCAGTTTTGCGTTGGTCACCTATGGGTTGGTTGTTCCCAGCAGGCAATTAGCTGCGGCACAGCACGCTGAGGAGCAGGAAGCGCGAAAGTTTGCCGCGGCAGCCACAGAGGTTTTGGCAGCGAAGGAGTCGCTAAAGCCTGCCGACCTGGAACTCGTCTTTGGTCGGCAAACTGCAGGTATGTTCCTGCAGAACAGCACTGAAATCGCAGTTCGTGTATCGCGAATTCGGCGAAAGTTCGCGCAACAGTATGGCTTTGTCATTCCAGAGGTGAAGATTTCAGACGATGTTTCGATTTCGGCTAAGTCGTATCAAATCAAGATTCATGGGACGATCGTTGCAAGCGGGGAGTTGAGACCGGGCGAAGTGCTCGTCGTATACGGTGTGGGACCTAGACCGAAGTTCCCGGGAGATCTCGTAAGCGAACCTGCTTTTGGTATGCCGGCCATGTGGGTGCCCGAAATGTACACTGTGGGATTGCGGCAGGATAACTTTGCTCCTGTTGATAATGCGTCAGTTCTGCTCACACACCTGGCAGAGGTGGCGCGGGCCAATCTCGCTCAGCTCTTTTCTTTTAGAGATCTCCGCTCGCTCATTGATCGGCTCGACCCTGATTATCGTAAGCTCATCGACGAAATCAGTCCCAGTCAAATTTCGAATTCTGGTCTGCAGGCGGTCCTGCGCAATCTTCTTGCCGAACGAGTGTCGATACGCAGTTTCCACTTGATCATCGAGGCTGTGGCTGAGATTGCGCCGTTTACGCGAAAGATTGAGACGATCGCAGAACACGTCCGCTCGCGAATAGCACAGCAGATTTGCGGAGATCTGGCAGATGGCACGCAGTTGAAGATCGTACGCCTCAGCAATCGGTGGGAGGTTGCGTTTCATCAGGCCCTCCGGCGAGATTCGAAAGGAGAGGTTCTCGAGTTCGATCTTGACCCTCGACAGGTGGAAACTTTCAGTTCGGAGTGCGGGTCTGTCGTGCAGTCTCAACTCGATAAGGGGCACCGCTTCGCTATCATCTGCAGTGGCGAAATCCGGCCCTTCGTAAGAATGGTTGTTGAGCGACTTTTTCCAACATTAAGCGTGCTATCACATAATGAGATCAGTCGTGCAGCCAGTGTCGCGACGCTCGAAACGATCGCATGACACCTGAATTCCAAGTCTGGATCACCGTCGCGCTCCTTGCGCTCGCCCGGGTCTCGGCGCTGTTTGCTGTTCTTCCGGTTTTTGCGGCTGCCAGAGTTCCGGCCACGATCAGGGCGTATGTTGCAATTGCTCTTTCGCTGTCGATCACGCCGACGCTCTATGATGCCGTTTATGCCAGCGCAGAGAAAATAAGCCAGATAGAGCTGCTAGGTCTGCTCATCGCAGAGGTGGGGATCGGTCTGTATTTTGGTTTCATGGTGCGTGTTTTCTTTCTCGCGGTGGCATTCACTTCTGAATTCATAAGTCAGCAAGTTGGATTCATGGGCATGTTCGTTGCGAGTGTCACGGAGGGTGAAATGACGACACCGCTCGCCGACCTGATCTCTTTGTTTTCGGCTGCCTTGTTTTTTGCGATGGAGATGCATCTGTATCTTATCCGAGGTGTCTTCACCTCGTACGAGGTGCTTCCCATTGCGACAAGCGTTGACATCACAAGTTTGATTGAAGCCCTCGCGGAGCGCATCTCGACGGTGTTCGTATGGAGCCTACAGCTCGGTGCGCCATTTATTCTGTACGTCACGGTCTGCAATCTACTTCTGGGCTTGGCTAATCGACTCGTGCCTCAAGTGCCCGTTCAGTTCGTAATGGCACCTGGAGTTCTTTTTGGTGGCCTTGCTCTTGCGCTCCTCACGCTGCCGGTTGCCATGGAGCGGTTGACCACTCATTTCACAATCGGTGCTTTCGGCTTGTGAGGACAGGTGAACCCAAAAAATATAGACATTGCAGTACGTGTGCTTGCGTTGCGAAAGGCAAAGGCACTCGGAGAGGCAGCGCGGCTGCAAAATGGTTTGATCGCTGGTTCGGCTCTGTACGAGCGACTTCTTTCTGGGGACGTGCAGGAAGCGCATGCCGATTTGACAATGGCTCACATCTTGCGAACGGTCGATGTACTCGAGCGAGGCTTAAAGGTATTGAGGGAGCAGCAGTGCGTGTTATCCGCAGCGGCCAATCGTGCGGATCGGGCATCGGGCGTGTTCAAAGAGAAGCTCACTCAGGCTCGTATGTCTTCACAAAGGGCAGAGCTGGAGCAGCTGATCTTTACAACACCCTCGGCACGAAGACGGGAACCTTGATTGATCAGGTTGATGCAAGCCGTCCAATGGTAATTCTAGGTAATGACGGCTGGAGCGGACATGCAGATACGCAATCTTGAGATGGCAAATTCTTCCACGTTCGCGAGTCTGCAGAGGTCGCACAGAGCGGTCGTTGCGGAATGGGCTGCAACAGTTGAGAGGACCTTGGTTACGGAGACGGGGAGCACCTCGTCGGATTCGGTAGGGGCTCCATACAATTTTGCGGGTGTGAAGCTTTCAGAGCTTTTGGTTGCCCACCTTCTGAGGGAGATGATGCCGAATGTTAGTCGAGCAGAAAGTGGGTTGGCGTTCGACACGTGGCGGGGGTTGCTCGCGGATGCGATTGCGCAGGAAGTCAGCCCGCGCATTGACCTGATGTCGTCGGTCATACGTTCTGGTGGCGCGTGATCATGTTGAAGCGAACTCAAGATAACCGAATGGAATGAGGTGCGACCTTGACTGAAAGTGCCGATATCAGCGGTGCAGATCGAAACTTTGACAAGGTGACTAGTGCCATTGATGCCTTGCTCAAAATAGTAGAAGAGGAGACGGCGGCTATTCGAAAATCGGGAGTTGCCGAGATCGAGACGTTCTCTGAGCGGAAGGGCCAGGCCTTGATGAGCTTCAATCGCTTTATCGGAGCTGGCTTGCCTTCGTCTTTAACAAACACGTGCGTCTCGAAGTTGGAGGTTCTTCGTAAGGCGCTCGATGTGAATCGCTCGCTTCTCCAGATCCACATCGATGCGGTGAATGAGGTGTCCCAGATCATTGTAAGGTGCGTCCAGGATTCCCAGGCCGACGGGACATATGCACAGCCCCGGCAGTCCCATGGTCAGTATTGATGATAAATCTGATCTTGGTGGGAGTATGGGGCGCGTTAATTTCGGTCATCAGCTTCGTCGGCTTATCCCATATCAATATGTTTTCTCCTGACCCTTCCGGGCAGGTTTCCGCACCAAAGATAGAATTCCTTTCAACGGGGATGCTGCGCGTGCCCATTATGGCTGGCGACGCGCCGACTGGTTATGTGCTCATCAATCTTGACATTGATTACGACGCTCATGTCGTGGCGAGCATGATCAGCAAATTCAAGAGCATTGCGGTCGACGAAGCCTTCCGTACGATTTTCGAGACAATGTCTGTCGATTTTAAAACAGCAAAGAAGACGGACCTTTCCGAGCTTCTGACGACGATTAAAGATCAATTGAATACTCGCGTAGGCACAGGAGCCGTGACAGAACTTCGGATCAAGGAGTTCATGTTCGTGCCGCCCCGGAGTGCGCAGAAGCGGCAGTTGTGACCGGCGCATCGCTCGGACAAGCCGACGTGAGACGTTGGTCAGCTTGCGGGACACTTGTGGATAAACATCCACGAAGTGGATTGACCGCTTATCAAATGTATACTTAGTGATCATCATGTGTATTGTATTAATCCACTTACTGATTTGAGAGTAGACCAACCAACATCTGGACGCTGGCATTGCGACACGCTTCGAAAGGCGATGAACCGCGGCAGTTAACGCCTCAGCCCTTGTATGGGCAGGTTCGGCAATTGCTTGTGGAGCACATCAGGAACGGAGATTGGATGGTCGGGGATTCTCTTCCGAATGAGGGGCATCTCGCAAAGAAGTTCGGGGTGAGCGTTGGCACGATCCGGAAGGCGATCGAAGGTCTTGAAACGAATGGACTGGTTAAGCGGATACAAGGCCGCGGCACTTACGTCGCTGGTATCGGATCGCACGTCTTGCGCCAGAAATTTGTGCGCCTTCGAGGCGATGACGATGGCGATATGCGGCTCAGCTATGACCTGATTTCTATCGAGCGTGTGCCGACGCCATCTGATGTCGCTCAGGCTGCCGGTTGGAATCCGAAGGTCGAACTTCTGAAAGTCGTGCAGCTTGTCCGATTTGGTGGCGCCGGCTTCGGACGCGAAGTTTCTCACCTCCCCCTCGCACGACTGCCAAATTTCGAAAAGCATATGACATTTGGTCAAGATCTTTACCCGCTCCTCGCGGATTACGGCATCATCGTGACAAGCGCCCGCGAACGCCTTTCGCTGACGAGTTCGAGCAGAGACATCATGGAAGACCTTGGGGCTCAAGAAGGCGGGTCAATCTTGCGATTAACGCGCGTAGCTTACTGTATGGAAAAAACACCAGTCGAGCATAGGGTTTCTCATTATCTTGCGGACGGGTTCAACTACGATATCGAGATCGATTAATTGATGGTGTTTGCACAGCGGAGGCAGGTACATGCCAAGCTGACAGACTGCGCTTCAACAGTCGGTGTTTCAGTCCGCTCGTTGGCGTGTGGTCTGGACGTCTGCCCAGTGGGGCTCGAGCAGCGTGCTCAGCCCGTTCTTGCGTACTTGTCGCTCAAGCTCGCGGTGTCGTTTCGCAGCGTCGCGACGATAGGACCTTTCCATTAGCCACTTTCGCAGCGCGAAACGACCATTCGTATTCGTTTCGGGCCTCTTGTCCGGTCGAGTTTGCATGAGACACCACAGCTCTTGGCCAATCATGGAATGGCCGTTCAGCTTGCATGCCAGCGCTCCCCTGGCCCAACGTGTGGTGTCATACCTCACCGCCGCATGGGTGGTGCACGTCGCCTTGCGGGAAGTTTAACGCTGAAAGCTGTAACAGCGGGTTAATTCGGATTCGGGGTCAACTCGCTGGTTGGTTTCGTGCAAGCTTGCGCCGCTAGCCTATCCGAGGCTTTTTACCACCAGGACGCAATGGACGCTCGTTTTCTTGACCGAATAAAGACGTTTGAGGGCTTCACCCGCGAGGCGAAGTGGGACTATGCGCAGTATTCAAATGGCTACGGAACAAAAGCTGCTTACATGGGCGAGGTGATTGACCAAGCTGAGGCGGACCGGCGTTTTCGGGATGAATTGAATAGAGCTGGCGAGTTGGTCGATAAGTTTGCACCGGGACTTGACTCGGGTAGCCGTGCGGCCCTGGTCTCACTGACATTCAATGCCGGTACGAAGTGGATGCGGAGCGGTCTCGGCGAGGCCGTAAAGAACGGGGCGATGGGTGACGCCAAACAAATTTTTCTGCAGTACACCAAGGCAGGCGGAGTGGATCTGCCCGGACTCATAAGCCGCCGATTAGAGGAAGCTGCATGGTTTCAGACCGATAGCCGTGGCCCGAAGGTCGCCAATACGAGCGATAGCGTCACAGCAGGTGCGCCGGAGAGTTCGCGACCGACCGCTGCCGCTGCTTCGGCTTTCGACGCCCCAAACCCAAGCAGCCACGAGAGTTCCCCGTCTGTCCGAGCCGCCTACGAACTCTTCGAGCAACTCCAAATGGACCGAATTCGACTTCTTGTCCTTTCCCAAAGACAGGAACCCGACGGGCAGAGCTTTGGAGTTTAATCAACGCCGGATCGCGCAAGGAGGAGGCTGCCGGTCGAGAGACTAGCCTCTTTGTAAGCGGGAGCTTCTCCAATGGACGCGTAAGTGGTGACCGAAGTTTCGCCCGCGACAAAGAAGTCACTGCCGCCATTGCACCTGTCACACGCCTGAAACAGAACTTCGGCTATCTCCCGCAAGTATGAGCGAGAGAAGCGAATCGAGGCGCGCCGTGACAGACGCCCGGGCAGAGATGAGCTATCGGACGATTTTCATCTCCGACGTTCACCTGGGCACCCGTGCCGCCCAAGCCCCAGCCCTGCTCGACTTCCTCAAGCGCGCCGAGGCCGACACGTACTATCTCGTCGGCGATATCATCGATTTTTGGAAAGTCCGGCGCGGTCCCGTTTGGCTGCAGTCTCACAATGACGTCATCCAGAAACTCTTGCGCAAATCCCGCAAAGGCGCTCGAATCGTCTACATCCCCGGCAATCACGACGAAGCGCTTCGCGACTACTGCGGCTTGAACTTTGGCAGCATCGAGGTTCGCCGCGACGCGATATTCGAAACCGCCGCCGGAAAGAAATACATCGTCATGCACGGCGATGAATTCGATGTGGTCGTGAGATATGCCAGATGGTTGGCCTTTCTCGGTGATCGCTCATACGAATTGGCCCTGTGGACGAACCGCCCTCTCAATTGGATACGCGACAAGTTGGGGCTCGGGTACTGGTCGCTATCCGCCTATCTAAAGGGCCGCGTCAAAACCGCCGTAAACTTCATTGGCGAATTTGAGAGCGCATTGTCCGATGTTGCTCGCCGTCACGAGGCGGATGGCATCATCTGCGGTCACATTCACCATGCCGCCGACCGCATGATTGATGGCGTCCATTATCTTAACTGCGGCGACTGGGTGGAAAGTGCCACGGCGATCGTCGAAACGCACTCCGGCGAACTCAAAGTCCTGCATTGGGGTATTGCGCGGCAGTCCAGCGAAGCCTCGCCGACCGATGAGGACACCAGCCTTGCAGCGGCTGCGTGAATGAAAGTCCTGATCGCCACCGACGCTTGGTACCCACAGGTCAACGGTGTTCTGGCGACTTACCAGCGTCTTGCCGCCGAGCTTCCCAAACTGGGATGCGACCTTACGTTTTTCACACCCGAGCCGTTTAATACGATCGCGATGCCCGGCTACCGCGAAATCCGCCTTGCCGTTCCGAACCGACACGTCGCTGAGAAGACGATCAGTGCCGAGGCGGCGGACCATGTTCATATCGCCACCGAAGGGCCGGTTGGCTGGATGGCTCGCAATTACTGTCTGCGCCGCGGTATTTCTTTCACCACCAGCTTTCATACCCGCTTTCCCGAATATGGATCGCAGCACCTCGGCGTCCCCAAAGGCATTGTCTATGCAGGGCTGAAGCGCTTCCACAACGCGGGTGCCGGGCTGATGGTGGCAACTCCATCTCTTCAGCGAGACCTTGCGGGGCTCGGCTTTCGCAACGTTTTGCCGTGGACGAGAGGTGTCGATACGACGCTTTTCTGCCCGCGTGCCGATCGGCTATTCGGGAGCGATGGTCCCGTTTTTCTCTACGTTGGGCGTGTGTCGATTGAGAAAAATGTCGAGGCCTTCCTGACCGCGGATCTGCCCGGAATCAAAGTTGTCGTTGGTGACGGGCCGCAACTTGATGCGCTGGCCAAAAGATTCCCACGCGTTTACTTTTCGGGCCGGCGCGTCGGTGTGGATCTCGCACGCCACTTCGCTTCCGCTGACGTTTTTGTCTTTCCGAGTCGGACCGATACTTTCGGATTGGTGATCCTGGAAGCCATGGCGTCGGGGATTCCCGTGGCGGCTTACCCGGTCATGGGCCCCATTGACATCATTGAACATGGGATCAGCGGCGTTCTGGATGAGGACTTGGCCGTCGCTGCCCGTCGCGCGCTCAGTCTCGATCGTGTGCAGGTCCGCCGCCGCGCTCTCGATTTCACCTGGCGTCGCACAGCTGAACTGTTCCTGGACAACATTCGCCATGCGCGCGCTATGAATAATCGATTGCCCGCTCATGCGACTGCATCACTGCCCCACACACATACTTGCGGCGCTGCCGCCAATCGGAGACCATGACGATGGAGCGAGCCGAAACGGCCGATCAGATGGACATCTCTCGGCGCCGCAGTGGCGCGCTCATCGGGGCTGCCGTGCAACGCAGCAGTCTCTTCTCGGTTGCCGGACTGAACGAGCGCGCCTTCACGTTTGCCTTCTCGAGTCTAGTCTACCCCCAGATTTGGGAAGACCCAATTGTCGACCTTGAGGCTTTACAGATCGAAGCGGGGCAGCGCGTCATCACCATCGCCTCAGGTAGCTGCAATGCGCTTTCGTACCTTACGGCAAATCCCGGCGAAATTATCGCTGTCGATCTCAACTCATCGCACGCCGCGCTCAATCGCCTCAAATGTGTCGGTGCGCGTTATCTTCCCGACTATGATGCCTTTTTCTCCTTCTTCGGTGCAGCCGACCGCAAAGCTAATATCGCGCTATATGATCGCTATGTCAGAGACCGCCTCGATGCTGAAACGCGCGCATTCTGGAGCGGCCGGGATCTGACCGGCCGCCGCAGGATCGAGCGCTTTGCCCGCGGCTTCTACCGCTTCGGCCTGCTCGGCCGCTTCATTGCCGCCGGACATCGCGCCGCCAAACTCCTCGGTAGCAATCCGGGAGCCATCATGCAGGCCCGCACGATTGAAGAACAGAGCGCCATATATAATCGTGAGTTAAAGCCGCTGTTTGAGAGGCGTCTCGTCCGGGCCATTCTCAATCAACGGTCGTCGCTTTTCGGGCTCGGCATCCCTCCTGCACAGTACGACGCGCTCGCCGGTGGGCGGCCGATGCACGAAGTCGTCGAAGAGCGTCTCCGCCGCCTCGCCTGCGATTTCAATCTTCAACAGAATTACTTCGCCTGGCAGGCTTTTGCTCGCGGTTACGCGCCGAACGGCGACGGCCCTCTGCCGCCCTATTTGGAGCGCGAAAACTATGAGCAGATCCGCGATCGCGCACACCGTATCAGCATGCGCAACATCGCCTATACCGATCAGTTGCGAGTGCTGCCGTCTGCCCACCTGGACCGCTACGTCTTGCTCGATGCGCAAGACTGGATGAACGACGCCGCGCTTGCTGACCTGTGGACGGAAATCACGCGCACGGCCCGCCGCGGCGCTCGCGTGATCTTTCGTACCGCTGGTGAAAACACGATTCTTCCTGGTCGCGTTCCTGATGCGCTTCTTGATCGCTGGACCTACGAGGAGGGGGCGTCCAAAGAGTGGACGAAGCGGGATCGCTCCGCGATCTATGGCGGCTTCCATCTTTATGTCTTCAAGGGTGAGGGCGTATGACGACGACACACCTCTCGGATGCCGAACGCATGGATCGGCACTACCGTTATCAGCGCTTCATTTACGATTTGACGCGAACCCATTACCTGATCGGCCGCAAGCATCTCATCGCCGATCTGTCGCCCGCGCCCGGTGCAACGGTCTTGGAAATCGGTTGCGGCACTGCCTGGAATCTCGTCCGCGCCGCTCAGCGCTATCCTCACGCGCGCATATACGGCGTTGATGTGTCGAACGCAATGCTCGACACCGCGCGTGCTGCAATCAAGCGGCGCGGACTGGCGAGCCGTATCTGCGTCGCCCAGGCCGATGCCACGAAATTTTCAGCCGCCGAGGTTTTCGGAATTCCTACGTTTGATCGCGTGTTCTTTTCTTACGCCTTGTCGATGATCCCTGGCTGGTGCGACGCACTCGACGTCGGCGCTTCGCAGGTCGCGCCGGGCGGTAGCTTGCATGTCGTCGACTTCGGACAGTGCGACCGGTTACCTGTGTCGTTCAAGGCGGCATTGTTTGCCTTCCTGGACCACTACACCGTTACGCCACGTGCCGACCTCGAACAGGTCTGCTGGCAAGTCTGTAATAGGCACGGGCTATCGGTATCGTTCCAGCGTTTGCACCGCGGTTACACGGATTACGCAGTTCTGACGCGGTCAAATCTCAGCATCTGACGGCCATCCGAGGAACACCCAATGCAGGATGCTACAGCCATGGAAGCACTGGCATTGTTCGCGCTAATCTTTGCAGCCGTCGCAACCCTGCTTCACCTGATCAGCACGGCCGTGAGCCTCTGGCGCCTGCGTAAGATCCCAAGTACCGCAGCTAACCTCCCGGCGGGAGAACGGGTCACTATCATCCGGCCCGTCTGCGGCGTCGATCCTTTCGAGCGGTTGACGCTGTGTTCGACATTCAAGCTGGACTATCGCGACTACGATATCATTTTTTGTAGTGCGAGCGAGCAAGATCCCGTTGTTCCGCTCGTGCGCGCTTTGATGGCGGAGCATCCGCATGTCCGCGCACAATTGCTCATCGGCGACGACCGATCCACGCCGAACCCGAAACTCAACAACCTGATGAAAGGCTGGCGCGCAGCCACGGCTCCGTGGATAGTCATGGCGGACAGCAATGTCCTCATGCCGAAGAGCTACATCGACGACCTCTTCCAAGCATGGAGACCCGACACCGGACTTGTGTGCTCGCCCCCCATCGGGAGTCATCCGCAGGGTTTCTGGGCCGAATTGGAATGTGCGTTTCTCAACACGTATCAAGCGCGCTGGCAGCTCTCCGCCGACGCGGTCGGCTTCGGCTTTGCTCAAGGCAAATCTATGCTGTGGCGTCGGCACGATCTGGAGCAGGCAGGCGGCATTCGCGCATTGGCGCTTGAAATTGCCGAGGACGCAGCCGCGACGAAAATCGTGAGGGGACGCGGCAAGGTTGTACGCCTCGTGGATCGTCCGTTTCCTCAGCCGATTGGAAGGAGGTCCGCGCGTCAGGTATGGGACCGACAGGTGCGGTGGGCGCGCCTCCGGCGGGCTACTTTCGTGCCATACTATCTCATGGAACTTCTGACAGGCAGCCTGTTCCCCATCGTTGCAGGCGTGTATGCAGCCGCCGATCTCGGCATAGATCCATTCCTCACAGGTGGCGTCCTCGGTGCGATTTGGTTCGGTGCCGAAGCCGTTCTGGCGCGCGCCGGCGGCTGGCATATCAGCGCCTGGTCGCCTGCTGCTTGGCTCGTGCGCGATCTCGCTCTTCCCGTCCTCTGGCTCCAGGGCTTTGCAGGTAATCGATTTACTTGGCGAGGCACCCATATGACCGTCGCCGATACCTCTGCAGTGTCGCAGTCTTAGCGATACACGCGGCATCGCGGCGAATCCTGCCAGACGAAATCAACAGAAAAACCTAAGGGGTGAGAGCGCGCCGCTGTTTTCTGTATCAGTGCCAATCGTTCTCTTGATCGCCGCCACGACACTAGCCGACACGCCCTCCCTCAGTTTTCATCAGAGGCGGTTCAGTCTGATTGAGGCACTTCGCAGGGCTGTGCCCGAGGTGGTGAAATGCACTGACTGCGAGGATTGCGAAAACGTCATGGACATTGAGCCGGCGAGACCGCCGCCGGAAATCACCAGCGAGAGCGAGCCTGATGATGCCTTTCCAGCAAGGTTCCCTGAAGCATTGAAGGTTCGTTCCTCCCACGTACCTGAGACGGAACCATTGTCGACAGCGAGCAACGACCGCATGTCGATCTTCGCGCCTGCTGACGCACAGCGCAATGCTAAGCCCATACCGGATTCGCCGGACTTGATCGTAAAATGCCCTCGGCATTCGAGCTTCTCGCTCTGCCCACCTTCAAACTTAGCAGTTCCGCTTCCGCTCCAACTGCCAGCTAATTTTGCCAGAGGGCCGACGCCGTCTGCTCTGGCGGGTGTCATTGAGAATAGCAGCGCCAAGCAAATGGACGCTCGCGTAATCGATCTAGATGTCATTCGATGCATACCTTTTGTGTTAAGGGTTGGGCAGTGATCATCACCGTTCGCGAAGCGAAATCGGAGAATGCGTTTGTGATTTCAACCGCTCGCGAAGCTCTTGATTCTCGCGCTCAAGCTGTCTGATCTGCTCACGAACCGGCTCCAGCGCGTCTTCCAATTCAGAGACTGTAAATCGCGGTGTGATGTACTGGGGGCAATTCCAATCTGTGCCCTCAACCGAAATAATGAGGCCTCGTTCAGCGGGAGGATCTTCATCCTCCAGCGATTTGAAGCGAGGATCGGTCCTTTCGATAATGCGCATCCGTCCGATAAGCTTCAGGCGACGCCTGTTCGGATAATCGACCAGTATCAGTGCCACCCGATCATGGCTGCTGATGTTACCCACTGTGATGTACTGCCTGTTGCCTGAGTAGTCCGCGATTCCTATCTCATTCTCGCTCAGTACCTTTATGAATCCTCGTGGGCCGCCACGGTGCTGAATGTAAGGCCATCCGGTCTCCGACACGCTTGCCATATACAGACTGTCGCGCGACCTAATGAATGTGATTTCATGTTGTGTGAGAGGCTCTGGCGTGGTGTCAGGGCGTTCAAGAGATTTGTACGCGCGTCGCGAGCCATTCTCCTCTTGGGCCTGCTTCACGGATGGCGTGAACATCACATTTGAGTAGTGGCGGCTCATCCTTAGTCTCCGCGATCTGCGACCAGTCTGACACTGCGTAGCCTTGAGAGGGTTCTTCTATACGATGAACGTGAGACCGGGCGTCGGCCCGGGGGGGGGGTGACCGACGCCCGGTGGCGTGCGCGGGGGATGTGAGGGGGGATATCTCCCGCTGGCGCACGTTTCTTATGGTCGTGTCTTGTTAAACCTCGCGCTTATTGGCTTGAACCCCTGCGGAGAGTTGAAGATGACGTGCAGGAGTCCTCACTCAGAGGGCTGGTGTCTGCCGGCAGTACCATACCGCCGGCATGCAAAAGGGATTACAGCGCTTTCGAGATCGCGAGAATGGCCGCTGAACGGAATCGAGAATTACGGATGACGCAACTGTTGCTGAACGAACGATCCTGCCTCTTAGTTTTTGAGAATTCGAGGTTTTACTTATTTGCGCGAGATCAAGTGATACGAAGAATGCGACAACAGTCAATTCAACATGGAGAAGTGCCCAGCTTCGTCGATGTAATTTTCTTCTGATCCATCTGAGATGTAGTCGTCGGTCCAGCCGCTGGCTGACCCCACGACAGCTGTGTTCTGCAGATAGGGCTAGCTTCGGTGCCAAAGAGATCTCAGTCTCAGAACCCGATTCTGGCACTTGGACAGCAGCTGGTGCGTTGGCTCAATTGAGACGGCGGGATGGTGTGCTTACGTAGAGATATTCAAAGCAGCACAGTAGCCGGGCTATTTCGACTCCAGCAACAGACTGTTCTGTTCGATAGAGCTTCTGCAATGTCGTCCTTGGACTAAGTTGGAGTTCGAAATGAGCTTAGAGGCTAATAAATCGATATGGATCAGCGATTTGCCAACGACATGAACGATGAAGCGGCTCGCTGGTTGGATTGCATCCGCTCTGCCGGAGGCCATGGCGTCTATGCGTCTTGTGAATTCATGTCGGATGAAGGAAATCTTTTTTCTGCAGCGCGAGCCGGCACGAGCAACCTGCAAAAAGTGATGAGTTATTTTAGGGCGAATAGTCGGTACATCCGGCTTTTTCGCGGGCATGAGTGAGGGCAGCGAATGATCATTGCGCATCTTACCGATCAAGATATTGCAGATCTGGTGCTGTTCTACAGCTCGCGAGATGCAGCTGACCCCTGCGCTTTGTTCACTGCATCCAGTGATGCGAAAGCGAAGGCTGATGATGTCCAGCCGATTTGCGGCAAGATTGCCTCTTGTTTGAGCGCCACGACGCCTGAGTGTCCGGTTTTTTGTATGTCAGCCTAGAGCGGCACATCTTTAGAATTCGGAGTCACTATTCTCTCGATCAGCTGTTCCACGCTGGGAGATGGATGTAAATCTGGTCCGCGCATGTGACGCTCACAAGCGCTCCAGATTTGTCGGCTCTTTCGAAGCGAAGATCTCAAATGAGTCGGACATATTCAAATCGTTGCGGGAGCGCAGCGGTGCAAATCGCAATCCAAATTTCCGGTCATGCGTTAGTTCGCGTCTGAGCTGTCCTCCCATTGATTACTGCGTTTGGGATGAGACCTTGTGATCGATATCCCGTTGATCGTTCCCGGCAACGGCATTGTCTGTTTCGGATTTCATCGGTTCGATGCATGAGAGCTACGAGGTAAGACTCGTCCATCGCATCTCCCAATGAGGACGAAGCCAGTGCTCATAGAACCGGTAGGTCACGGACCAAAATTTTCGCGGCGCGCTGTGCTCCGCGGAGCATCCGGTCTCTTTTTTTCTTTAGCGGTGGCCGGCTCGTCGCGGGCGGACACAATGGCGCTCAACATCGTTGAAGTGGCGCCTGGCGTTTATGTCCATCAAGGACATGTCGAGCTTCAGTCCCCCACGAACCTAGGGGACATGTCTAACGCGGGCTTTGTCGTCGGTGACGTTGGCGTCGCGGTTATCGATACTCTTGGATCAGCAAAAATGGGCGCAGCCCTTCGTGCCGCGATCAGATCAGTAACCGACAAGCCCATAGTCTACGTGATCAACACTCATATGCATCCGGATCACGTCTTCGGTAACGCAGCGTTTCTTCAAGATAACGCTACGTTTGTCGGCCATCGTAAGCTCGCTGCTGGCCTTTTGGCGCGAGCCGACTCGTATCTTCAATCAAGCCAACAAATGATGGGTGCCGAGGCGCTGCAAGGTACACAGGTCATTACACCTTCATTGGACGTGTTCGACCATCATGTGTTGGACCTTGGTGGACGCCAGCTTACATGCCGCGCCCAGCCAACTGCGCACACGGACAACGATCTCATCGTCACCGACAGCAAAACTGGTGTGACGTTCCTAGGGGACTTGTTGTTCGACACTCATATCCCGACGATAGACGGTTCCGCGCGAGGATGGCTGCAGACGATCGACAAACTGCAAGGCCAGTCACTCACGCACGTCGTTCCAGGGCACGGTGAACCGCTGATGAAAAGCCCTGAAGCCTTTAATTCGGTCAAGCGCTACCTCCAGCAGCTGATCACAGACGTCAAGCAAGACATCCAGAGCGGAAAGAGTATGGCGGATTCAGTCAATACCGCTGGGCTCTCTGAACAGAATAGGTGGGACTTGTTTGAGCAATACCACAAACGAAATGTCACGGCTGTCTACGCAGAAATCGAGTGGGAATAACAATACCCTTTGCAGGAGTTTTACCATGCAACGTCGAACACTGAAGAGCGCTCTCATTAGCATAGCAATCCTTGCTGCGACACCGCAGAACGGATACAGCGCGGACCCCGCAGCAGAGCTATGGTCGGCACTAAAGCAAGACGTTTTTGGAGCCAAGGCTATTCGCGAAGATAGCAAAGTCGTTGTTCTTGAGGCTCCTTCGCGCGCAGAAGATGCAGCGTATGTACCGATCCGCATCAAGATTGCCGGTGATCGAGCTGCATCCGTAAAATCTGTCACGCTACTCATCGACACCAACCCATCGCCACTGGCCGCTGTCTTCCGCTATGGCCCCGCTGCCGGTGGTGACAAGGCCGAGCGCGTCATCGAAACCCGCGTTCGCATGGACTCTTATTCTAACGTGCGCGCCGTCGCGGAAACCACCGATGGACAGCTGCACATGGCGACCGCGTTTGTGAAGGCGTCTGGGGGTTGCTCGGCTCCTTCTCCGAAGGATTCGGATGCCGGGAGCAAGGACTTTGGCAAGGTTGTTGTGCGGCATCTAAACGGCGACAAGGCCGGTCTTGCGCAGGTGATGATCCGGCACCCAAACAACAACGGACTGCAAATGGATCCGATCTCCAGAAATTTCATCCCTGCTAATTTCATTCAGGCGATCAGCATCAGGCGAAACGGTGACACCTTTATGGATATTGAAAGTGGAATCTCCATCTCTTCGGATCCAAATTATCGCTTCTCGTTTTCACCCGATTGGTCGCACGACATCAAGGTTGTTGCTCGAGGATTAGACGAGACGCTGTTTGAAGGTCAGTCAACGGACTCGGCGACCCAATGAACGGACAGTGCAAAGCAAAATTGAACCATCTTAACAGAGAGAGACGAACATGAGCGGAAAGACCAACAGGAAAGCATCTATCATCAATGTGGATGTTGCGATTATTGGCGCTGGGTCTGCCGGAATGGCGGCATATAGAGCTGCACGCATGCACACTCAGTCAGTCGTTCTGATTGAGGCAGAAAAATATGGTACAATATGTGCGCGGGTTGGCTGCATGCCGAGCAAGCTTCTTATTGCCGCTGCAGAGGCTGCTCATCGCGCGACCCACGCCGATCGGTTCGGAATCCATTGTTCAGCTGTGAGAGTTGACGGCCGCCAGGTGATGGAGCGTGTGCGGCGTGAGCGTGATCGGTTCGTTGCTTTAGTGACAGAGACGGTGGAGCAGTGGCCAAGCGATATGCGTTTGTTCGGGCGAGCCCGCTTCGTCGATCCACATACCTTGGCCGTCGGCGATCAGGTGGTACGCGCCGATCGGATTGTGATCGCAACTGGATCGAGTCCGGCTGTGCCGGAACTCTGGCGCACGCTGGGCCGGCGGGTCATCGTCAACGACGATGTGTTTGACTGGCTTGATCTTCCCGAAAGTGTGGCTGTCGCTGGTATGGGCGTCATTGGTCTGGAGCTCGCGCAGGCTCTGAGCCGTCTTGGAGTTCGCGTGAGGGGCTTCGGTCGAGCCAATAGTTTCGGTCCGCTGACGGATCCAGAGCTCTTAGCGAAAACTAAGCAGATCATTGGGCCAGAGCTCAATTACGACAGTGAAGCTGCCATTACGGCAGTTGAGGCAACTCGCGAAGGTGTCAACGTCAACTACTCTGACGCTAGTGGTGGCCACACAGAGGCCTTCGATTATCTCCTCGTTACGACCGGACGCAGGCCAAACGTGCACGACCTGGCACTGGAAAACGCTGGCATCCAAGTCGACGAAGCCGGAGTTCCGATCTTTGATCCAACAACCGGGCAGGTCGGTGCGAGCCACATCTTTATAGCGGGCGATGCGACTCAACAACGTCCGTTGTTGCACGAGGCAGCTGACCTGGGACGGATCGCAGGTGATAACGCGGGCCGCTTTCCGGACCTGATCGTGCGGCCGCGCCGTGTACCTTTGAGCATCGTCTTTAGTGATCCTCAAATCATGATCGTTGGCGCAAGCCGTGCCGAACTCGAGAGGAGTAGCCACGATTTCGTTGTCGGCACGGCCTCGTTTGAGGATCAGGGCCGCAGTCGGGTAATGGGCATCAATGCAGGAGCACTCCACGTCTATATCGATCGGCGCACGACACGTTTGCTCGGCGCCGAAATGGTCGGGCCCAATGCCGAACATATAGGGCATCTCCTCGCGTGGGCACAACAGGCGGAGAGGACGCTCCAGCAGATGTTGGACAGCCCCTTCTATCATCCCGTCGTCGAAGAGGGAGTTCGAACCGCGCTGCGTGCGGCTAAGTCCCAATTGGGCGATCTTCATATCACTGAGCCGTGCATTGATTGCACGCCCGCTATTTGATCGAAAGGGTACGCGACGTGTTAGAAATACTCACCGCCGATACGCCGAACGGGATCAAGATCCCGATCGTCGCTGAGGAATTGCAAATCCCATATGTCGTCACCAAAATCGATTTTTGGAAAAACAAACCTTCAACATTACTGGCTGTGAATCCCAATGGTAGGATCCCGGCCATTGTTGATCGGGCCGATCAAAGTAACGTAGTACGTGTCTTCGAGTCCGGTGCAATCATGCTCTATCTGGCGGACACCTACGGCGGGCTTATTCCGCAACATCCTCAGGGGCGCGCGGAAACTTTGAGTTGGCTGTTCTTGCAAGTCTCTGGCTTAGGTCCGAGCTTTGGACAAGCAGGGCACTTTCTTCGCGGTGCCCCCGAGCGGCTGGCTTACCCAACGGAGCGTTTCAGAGCTGAGGCCCAACGCCAGTTGTCACTTGTGGACGCGCAATTGTCCCGCTCGGAGTGGATCAACGGTTTCGACTATTCGATTGCCGACATTGCCTATTTCAGTTGGCTGAGGTCAGCATCTTACGCCGGATTGACGACTGAGGGCTCCGTAGGGATTACCAACTGGCTTCAGAGGATCTCCGAGAGGCCAGCCGTGCAGCGTGCGCTAGCTGCAATGGCAGAGTCTTAGCCTCTGTACTTTGCTGAAAGAGCTTACGGTGAGTTGGCCTATGGGATGATGGGCCGCTAAATTTTGGAGCCGGGCGCCCTTAGCGCCCGGTCAACTCGTCGACTGTTTCCTGCCGCTCCTTGATCTGACCGCCGATCGATCGCCCGTCAGCCTGAATTACTGAGCCCTCTAGGTTTTGCTGCAGCAGTGGAACAGCAAAATCAATGAAGGATCGGGTCTTTGACGCCAGCAATTTCCCATGCGGATAGACCATATGTACAGGCGTTGGCGGGGGATCGTATTCCGATAGCACGTGGACAAGCTGCCCCCGCTTTATCTGGTCAGCCACCATATATGACATAGCGATCGTTATACCTTCGCCGGCTTCGGCCGCCGCGATAGCGCACCACGAATCATTGATTTCCAGGGCCGGCTTGATGCTCACATGGCCCGGTCCGGAGCGGTCGCGATAGTGCCATTCCCGGTTCGGCATCTGTCCGGTAAACGCGATGATACGATGTTGTTTCAGATCTTGCGGTGAGACTAGTTTGTTCATGCGCTTCAAATAGTCAGGACTTGCAATGAGAATGCGACGAATCTCACCGAGCCGTCGGGCCATTAGGCTCGAATCGGGTAGGTGAGCTAGGCGCACACCTAAATCTATTCCCTCCTCGACCAGGTTCACAATTCTGTCGTGCAGAAAGACTGACACTGTAACTTGGGGATTCTTTCGTTGAAACTCCCGCACTACGGGGATCAACACCGTGCGCCCGAACGTTACTGATGTTGTGAGTGCCAGGTGACCGGTTGGCAAAGTCGTCTCACCGGAGGCATCTCGTTCCGCCTCTTCGATTTCGCCTAGCAACCGCCGGCAGCTCTCAAGAAAGCGCTTCCCGGCCCCCGTTAAACTTAGGCTCCTCGTGGTGCGATTGATTAGGCGCACACGGAGCCGGTCTTCCAAAGACGTGATTGCGCGAGTAACGGCAGGCGGCGACATGCGCAACTTCTCTGCCGCCTTTGCGAAACTTCCCGCGTCGATGACAGCGGCGAAGACTTCCATTTCGTGCAAACGGTCCATGAGGATTACTCCATGTGAAATGGTATATTCCGCACTACGCTTATACAAGGACCAGGGGACCTGTACTATTTTACTAGACGATCATTTATGAGGCGCATCGGTGAGGCTCAATATGTCCCATTTTGAAAATGGTAGCGAACAGGCTCGGCGGCTCTGGCGTGACTGCATCCAAACTTCATCGACCCATGGATCCTATCCGTCGCCGTGTGATCATCTTTTGCGCGGTGATACTTGGGCTACTCCAAAGCTCGGCAGAGCCGAGGAATCGAGCCTACTTCAAGGCGTCAGAAGTTTTGCAAAGCGACTGAGATTGAACCTGCTTGGCTGAAAGTATCAGTGCATGTACTGGCCTTCGATCTTGCACGTTCAGGACTTGGCGGCCGCGGCCGCTGCAAAAGGCGACATAGGTCGTTTGGTGCCCGACCTCGTTGCCGGCATCGTTTCGAGACAGCCACATACGCGTCCATTCAACGCATCAATCTGACGCCGGTCATTCAGCCGGGACTTGATTCAGATCACTAGACGGCTTCGCGGCGCGATCGCTGCCGCATATTTGTAACCAGCTTCGCCCAAAAAAATTGAGCGTTATTGAATGAAGCGGGCTGGACATCGGCAGCCGCTTTATTGCCGTTGACGGGCTAAAGATGTCCCTCTCCTTTTTGTTCTGCGATGCAATAATTCGATTTTGCGGAATTCTTCCTTCAGAACATCAGGCGTTATTCTCTCGCGAGAAGTTGATTAGGTTTCTCTCACGGCGGCACGAGGTGTGCGGCTTGTGACAAGGAGAATTGAAATGAAAGCTTACATCATCGCCAGCTCGATTCTGGCTCTGGTTTCGTTGGGTGCATCCGCTGCAAATGCTGATCCGCTTCTCGCCGATCTGGCGAAGTCCGGCTCGATCATCACGACGGGCGGAATTCTCACAAAGTAAAGCTAGTTGAGTCGGGCGGCCCAGCATTCTTGCCGGGCTGCCTGAACTTCCTCTGGCAATCACCGCCCTTCATGCCTCCCGGTGGGGAAACAACTCACTTAAACATTGGTAGAACCCATGTCTGCTCCCGTGCTCTACAGCTTTCCTTTATCAGGTCACTCGCATCGTGCTCGTCTTTTCCTGTCGTTGTTGGGAATCGAGCACCGTGTCGTCGATGTTGCGTTGGGCAAGGGTGAGCACAAGACCGATACTTTCAAGGCGATGAACCCGTTCGGCCAGGTTCCCGTTCTCGAGCATAACGGGGCCTATATCTGGGACAGCAACGCAATCTTGACCTACCTCGCTAAGACATTCGACGCTCGCAGCACTTGGCTTCCCGATAATCCGGTACAACTCGCTTCTGTGCAGCAGTGGCTTTCCGTTGCGGCCGGCCCGCTTGCCTACGGACCTGCAACGGCCCGCCTCGTAGGGATTTTTGGTGCTAAGCATGATCTTGATCGCGCAAAGTCGATCTCGGAAAGTCTGTTTGCCGTCATAGACACGATATTGGCCAAGCAGGAGTTCCTGACCGGGGCCATGCCTACAATCGCTGACGTTGCCATGTACAGTTACACGGCGCGCGCCCCAGAGGGCTACGTCGAGCTAACTCCTTTTCCTAACATCAGGTCCTGGCTGGCGCGTGTTGAGGCGCTCCCCGGGTTTGTTGCCATGCCAGTTACAGAACCAAAACCGCGCACATAGACTAGATACAAGACAACCGCAAAACCCTAGGAGAAATCGATGATTTTGAAAGATGTGATCGGTCGAAAGGGATCGACAATCGTGAGTGTTGAGCCAGACGCTGCATTGTTTGACGTCGCCAAAATGATGCACGAACACTGCTGTGGATCAGTCGTAGTGGCACGCGAGGGTAAACTTCTTGGGCTAGTTACCGAGAAAGCCGTCGTGGCAGCTTACGCGAAAAAGATGTTCGACAACTCCACCACTGCGGCCGATGTGATGGACGACAATATTCCGGTCATCTTTGATTCAGAAGACGTCGACGAAGCGATGATGATTATGACGCGTCGTCGTCAGCGTCACGTGCTCGTTCAAACCGCTCGTGGCACTGCTGGCATCGTGTCACTCGGGGATCTGGTGAAACATCGCTTTACCGAAATAGAACTCGAAAACCGTGTTCTGCGCGACATGGCGCGGGCTGCGCTGGTGAGTTGACGGCGGTTGTCACGACATTGGAAGGCGCAACGGGGCCTGGCACTCAAGCTGCGCCTTTCAGACCTTAAAACGCAACTGTGAGGGATCTAAGTGTCACAGCAGAGCACATCAGGCAGCGATCACATCGTAGCTGACCGTCGGGACCTTGTCAGTTGGTTCGTGGAAGGAGAGAAGCCAAAGGCTGAGTGGCGCATCGGGACCGAGCACGAAAAGTTTGTATTTAACGCCACAAACTTCGAGCCTGTCGGTTATGGTGGAACTACCGGTATCCGATCGATCATGGAGCGATTAGCCAATCGCTTTGATGGCAGCCCGTTTATGAGGCCCAGCACCTGATTGGACTCAAAAAGTGCGCGCACAACTCCGTTGCCGTCCCTGCCGTAATCAGTCTGGAACCCGGAGGGCAGTTTGAGCTGTCGGGGTCGCCTTTGCAGACCATTCACGACACAATGGCGGAAACACAAAGCCACTTTCTGGAGTTGGCGGATGTGTGCAGGGATCTCGGGGTCAACTTTCTGGGAGTTGGATTTTCGCCGAACTGGTCTTTGCCGGCCGTGCCGCATATGCCGAAAGAACGCTGTACAATCATGAAGCGGTACATGCCGCGAATTGGTGCGCGCGGCCTGGACATGATGTTTCGCACATCTACTGTTCAGACGAACCTGGACTTCTCGGATGAAAATGACATGGTGAAAAAATTCCGTGTCGGCCTGGCATTACAGCCGATTGTAACCGCCATGTTTGCGTCGTCTCCTTTTACAGATGGGCGTCCAAACGGCTTCAAATCGATGCGAAGTCAAATTTGGCGTGAAACTGATGCTACGCGGACGGGTATCCTGCCTTTCGTTTTTGATGGTGATATGGGGTACGAGAGATACGTTGATTATGCCCTCGATGTTCCGATGTACTTCATATACCGAGATGGCCGGTATATCGATGTGAGCGGCGCATCCTTCCGCGCATTTCTGAACGGTCAACTGCCTCAGCTGCCAAATCTACGGCCGACATTGCAAGATTGGTCGGACCACTTGACCACGCTTTTCCCAGAGGCTCGGTTGAAGCGCTACATTGAAATGCGCGGTGCTGACAGCGGAAGTGTCGATCATATAGCTGCCCTACCGGCTTTATGGGCGGGTCTTCTTTACAACGATGATGCACTCGACGCGGCCTCGGATCTTATCAAGGGGTGGACTGCGCAAAGTATTCAAGAGCTGCGCAACGCTGTCCCGCGGCTTGCCTTGGACGCACGGTTTGGTCGTACGACAGTGCGGGATCTTGCGGCAGAGTTGCTGAATATCGCATCGAGCGGCCTTGCTCGCCGCGCGCAGATCGATGCGTTTGGTCGAGACGAGACGATCTATCTGGAACCGTTGCGGGAGATTGTGCGGAGCGGTCGAACGATAGCCGATCGGTTGCTGGAGCTTTATCACGGTCGGTGGAATGGCAGCGTTGTGCCTGCGTACGAAGAACTTGGGCTTTTGGCCCCGTATCAAGGAGCGACAGGGTCTTCCGGCAAAAAGCCGCTAGGTACCAGGCGGAAGCGGCACACAAGGCCGCTGAGCATTCGTCCAAGTCAGGAGGACGTTGCGCCGACTATTCTTCCGGCGTGCGGATAGACCCTGCGGCGGACCGAGAGTTTCAGGCAAGGCAAGCCGCGGCATGACTATGAGGTTGGGCATGCCGCGGACACAGCAAGCGTTACTTGGCAGCCGAGGCGTATGAGGACTAGGAAGTTTTCAGCAACACGTAATCGGTGATTGCGGTGGACTTGCCCGACTTTCGCGGTTTGGCGTCCGTAGCAACTGTCTCATCGTTCAGCTCCGCTCAACCAGTATAAGGCTCCACAATTGTGACCCAGTAAGCCGAGCCGGAGATCACCTTGTTGCCTTTTTTCCGAAGGCGGAATGCTCTCTTCAACAAATCACGTCTTCGCAACCACGACAGGACACGTTATCCTCTCGATCAAGCAGGACCGATAACAGTATCGGTGTGCCTCCGGTAGCAGATGCCTATCCGGTCATTCGAAGAGAGGACGATAAAAATGGCTGAAAGAAACGGACAAGATTGCGGCTGTTCGAAGAATCCCGCCTATCAAGATCCCCAGGATGCCGCCCTTCCTAAGAGCACGATGGAGCTCATTAAGGGACGCGCGGCACTCGTTATCGTCGACCCTCAAAATGATTTCCTTTCTGAGAAGGGCGTAGCTTGGGGAGTCGTTGGAGAAAGTGTACGGGAACACAACGTCGTCGAAAACATCGAGCGCCTTCTCAAGGCTGCGAAGGCGGCAAGTCTAACGGTCGTTATTTCACCCCATTTCTATTATCCAGCCGACCACGCATGGCAGTTCGAGGGTGCGCTCGAGAAGGTTATGCACTCGATCAATATGTTCGATCGTAAAGGCCCAACGGACCTAACAGGCTTTGAAGGCTCGGGCGCCGACTTCATGGAGCGCTACAAACCCTATTTGTACGACGGTAAGACGATTATAGCGTCGCCTCATAAACTGTATGGGCCTGAACAGAACGATGTGGGGCTTCAATTGCGCAAACAGCGGATCGATCAAGTCATACTCGCGGGCATGTCGTCGAACCTGTGCGTCGAAAGCCACATGCGGGAACTCATGGAGCAGGGCTTCGAAGTCGCAGTTGTGCGCGATGCAACGGCCGGGGCGAAACTGCCGGATGGGGATGGTTACCTCGCATCGCTGATTAACTTCCGCATGATTGCCAACGCACTTTGGACAACGGAAGAAACGGTTCAACGGATGGGCCAGGTCGCTGGCTAGGCCGGCAGGTCATGACTACCATGAGGCTCTGATCAGTCGGTGGCTATTGTCATCGAAGCAGGTAGGGCGGGCACGGCCTCGATACTCACGAGCAATTGCCTACCTGCTGCAGGTCCCGCGTCTTGTGGCAACGAGCGGGGGCGGCGACGCCCCCGCGTTAGCAGCTGTGGAACGGAGTTTGCTTGCCCGAGCCTATGCCGCTTCTAAGTTGCGTTCCGGGCGAATGGTGGGGCTTCGTCTTGCGCAAATGTTGGTCTGCGCGATAAAGCGCTCAGCTAAGCCTAAAACCCAAGCCGCGGCTCACGCGCGCGCCTTCATCGATCTGAGATCTTGAATTTCAAGTTAACCTCGAACCAGAATGGGTTCTAGATATCCAGGGCCACTTCAGGGTCGTCGGGAACCGAGCAGCAGATAAGGACCTGTCCAGCTGCGATTTCCGCCGTTGGCGCTGTCACGTACCGAACCTTTCCTTTGTTGATCGATGTCGCACACATTCCGCAGGCGCCCACACGGCAGCTAAAGTCGGGAGATAGCCCCTGGGCTTCGGCAAAGTCGAGAATGCTCGGGTGGGTGGTGTCCCAACCGGCAGTCTTTCCTGATTTGGAAAATGTTACGGTGCCGACAACCTCAGGACGCACGGACGATTGCTTGGCGACTCGCTTAAGTGCAGAAGGTCCAAAGGCTTCAGCGTAGATTCGCGTGTCGGCCACGCCCAACTCCACAAGCATGTCGTAGGCGGATTGCATAAATGACGAGGGGCCGCACATATACGCATCAAATGGGATGAGAGGGGCCAAATAGGGTGCGAGCAATGAAGGGGTCATTCGGCCAGCGTGGGCTGCTGTTTGCAGCGCCTCGTTGGACTTCAAGTGACTATAAAACGAAATGACTTTGATGTTGCCGCGTCCCTGCGCAATAGAGTTCACCTCGTCGCGAAAAGCATGTGATTGGGGAGTCTGCGTCGAGTGTACGAACAGCACCTCCCGCCTCACGTTTTGTTCCGCGAGCTGCTTGAGCATCGCGAGCATCGGAGTAATGCCGATACCAGCGGACATGAGAACCACCGGATCCTCGCTCGGTTGAAGAACGAACGATCCGCTGGGCTTGTAGAAACGAACTTCCGTGCCAACGGCTGCATGCTCGTGAAGCCACACACTGGCAGAAGCATCACGTTGCGAAGATTTTTTGACACTAATCCGATACGCCGAGGGTCCGTTGCGGTCCGAAATCGTGTAGGTGCGCCGGGCTACCGCTCCGCTCGCGCTGGGAATGTCCAGCGGCAGGAACTGACCTGGTCGATAATCGGGCAAGGGAGCGCCGTCTTTCGCCCGGAGCCAAAACGACCGGACCGTCGGACTTTCGTTTGTAATCGATGTTATGATGACACTGCGAGCCTTCTCTTGAAAAACAGAGGTCGCCGCTGGCCAGTCACCGGTAGCCGGCAATTGGGGGGCCAACTCGACGTCACCCCAGCGAAGAGGAACGGCTGCTCGGAGCCATCGCCCGCCGGTGACGGTGACTTCAAGCAATCTTTCGGCGCCCGCGAAGCGATTGATCTCGGGCGAATCCCAGACAATCTGACCGAGACCTGTGAGCTGCAGGACATCCCCCGTAGCGAAATCAACAAACAACAGTCCGCACCTGGGTTGGACCATCAAATTTCCGAACGTGTTGAAGTGGCCGTTACCTGCGAAGTCGGGAATAGTTAAGATCGTCTTCTTGTCGCGCTCCGTCACTCTCACAAACCCGGGCTTGCCGCCACGATGAGACGCATCGACGCCTTCAGCAGGACTGGACGCGTTAAGGCGTCCGCTCTTAGAGGCGACAAATAGAGTATCCGATGCCATGACGAGGTCGCGGCCTGCGTCTGAGAGCAGCTCAGTCTCAATTTCCAATGGCTGCGGCTTGGGGTCGTTCTCATCCACAAACCGATGTTGACGGACCTGAATGTACTTTGGGCAGTTGCCAAAGCTCTGAACAACCTCGAGCGCGAAGCCGGTTTCGCTGAGAGATAACACGCGGCCGCTCATACGATTACGGCGACGCGTCTCAAGCTCGATACCAAGAATACCAACAGACGCACCTGGAGCGAGGTTGGCTCGAAGTGGGTCATTGGGATGGAGCCGGCTGGCGACATTGAGTTCCCGCTCGCTGGCCTGCATGAAACCGGGCTTGCCGGTAACAATCGAAGCCCACGGTTGACCTTCGGCATCGACGCTGCCGACGATCAGGAAAGGTAGCTTGCCGTACAATTCCCGATGGGAATCCGGCATGTAGTCCCGGATCACACGCTGGCCGATTTGCTCCATGCGATCGCGGATTCCCAGCCGCTCTTGGATCGCCTTCTCCCCGATGTGGAACGGGCTCTCATTATCGATCATCGTGTCTGTCGTCATGGCGGTCCGTGCTCTTTCCCTGGCCATAAGGCGAGCATGGGGTGCAACAGGATCAGAGGCAATCTGGCTTTAGTGGAATGGCGTATTGCTTGGCGTGGAACAATCGCTGAGCAGACGTGCTTCCATTCCACGAAGTGCAATGATCTCTTGCATGTTGTCGCCATTCCTAATGCTCCCCGACGATGCGAGGTTGGCGGGGTGCAGTCGAGCACAACCTCAACAAACAGGAGATGCCAAGTGAAGGTTTACGAATTCAAGGGTTTCCCGAACCCACAGCGTGTTCGCATTGCATTGGCCGAAAAAGGCTTGATGGGTCGCGTCGATTTTATTCATGTGGATGTTCCGAAAGGGGAACAGCGCAAGCCCGAGTTTCTCAAAAAGAATCCCGCCGGGGCCGTACCGGTCCTCGAGCTCGATGACGGAACCACGATTGCAGAGTGCACAGCCATTACCGAGTATGTCGATGGGCTGGTCGGACCGCGTACACTGACGGGCGAGACGCCGGTCGAACGTGCCACGATTCACATGATGCAGCGCCGTGCCGAAGCCTGGGTGTTGGATGCAGTGGGCGCTTACTTCCACAATGCGACCGCGGGATTGGGACCGCAGCTCGAGAAAGATCAGAATCCGCAATGGGGCGAGAAGCAGCGGGAGCGTGCTCTGGAAGGCATGCGCTACTTTGACGAAGTGCTTTCGACCAAGCCCTTTGTCGCCGGCCAGACGTTTACGATGGCAGATATCACGCTTCTCGCAGGATTGGGATTTGCGCGTTTTGCTGGCATCGAGGTGTCTCCGAATTATCAAAATTTGCTGACGTGGGAAGCGCGTGTCGCCGCTCGCCCAAGTGTAGCGGCCTAATGTAAAGCTCTATAGGAGAACCTAACATGAATAAGAACGCAGATCTAAAAGTGAGGGCGGCGGTTCACGCCGCCCAACTTCCCTGGCAAGCATCTCCGCTGCCTGGTGTGGAGCGTCGGATCCTCGATCGAATTGGCGGTGAGGTGGCGCGAGCTACGAGCATCGTTCGGTATGAGGCGGGTAGCTCGTTCGCACCTCACGTTCATACGGGCGGGGAGGAATTCTTCGTTCTTGAAGGGACCTTCCAAGATGAGCACGGAGATTTTCCTGCGGGCAGTTACGTTAGAAATCCGCCAAGCACGTCTCACACGCCGCGTTCCGACGCCGGTTGCACCATTTTCGTGAAGCTCTGGCAGTACGACATGGAAGATCGTACGCACGTACGGGTCGACACCAGTAAGATGGCATTCGTGCCGGACTGCGAGAGAAAAGGGGTCGAGATCATGCCCCTCTTCAATGACGGTCGAGAGGATGTTCGCCTCGAGACGTGGAGGCCGAATGCAAAGGTGGAGTTCTCGCCGGTATTCGGGGCCGAGATCCTGGTTCTCGAGGGCAGCTTCGTCGAGCAGAACGAGCGCTTCGCACGTCTGTCGTGGTTGAGGGTTCCTCCCGGTGGGACGGTATCCGCCACGGCCGGACCGCGCGGTGCAAAGCTGTGGGTGAAGCTTGATCACCTACATGCGGCTGTCCCTAAAGAGATCGCGAATGCCAGCTAAATTCGGGCTGTTCATTGCCGCCAAGATGGTTCTTATCGCCGTCTCGATCATCTTGGCCTTCAGTGGCAGGCCGGCGCAGGCTCAAGGCATGCTCAGCATGGTGGACCTGTCGTCGGATGCCCTCTCGAAGGCTGAGATGACCCGTTACGAGGTGGAGGCAGGTCTCGCGGACCTGCGGCCCGGTGAGAAACTCGACCTGACGGGAAGGCTCTGAACGGCTTGGATTTATTGTGACTGGACCTCAGGCGCATAGTTCTTCAGTCCCCCCGACTGATGAATGTCAAATTCGAGTGAGCTAACCTTTACGGTATGAACCTAAAGAGCGCTGTGTCGCAGATATTTGAGATCACCGGCCCCAATCTCCGTGGGCGCGTCCCTTCGGAGCACAGCTTTCAAAGCCGACGGAGCGGATCTGTCGGGTGCGAGAATTGCAGGAAACTTTTCGTTCGTATGCAGGGCCTCATGCGCGGAACGTTCAGATCCACCAGTTAGGTGGATCATTCCGGGACGCGGATTGAAGAGCGCCATGTCAGGGTTTGCCGAACCTCGATAGAAGCCTATCGCGATTGAGCCGCATCCAAAAAGGCATGATGTGTCTTTCAAAGCTTAGGTCTCGGCGGTTGTCATATTCACCTCTTTAGGCGGTGTAGTCCAGTTGGCGTACAGACGAGACCTAGACCAGCGCGCAGCCGATACCTCCCTCTAACAGCAGAAGTGGCGAGCGTTTTTCTACTTCACTTGAAATCGGGCCGATGGCGTAACACGCATTTATTGACCCGAGCCAACCCTGAAGTTGTGTCGGGCAGCTTCCATCTCAGCGGCCCTCTCGCGAGGCTACTCGTCACTGTCGAGGCTAGATCGCAGCCCTGGCTAGCCTCACAACGTCCATCGCGCGCAAGATCACCGCTCGTATTCATGTCCTTGAAATTCGGTGCTCTTGCGTTTCAGGGGGCCGTTGGAATTGAGTTATAGGCGCAGCATGCGCTCATCGCCCCGCAAACCTGCCAACTGTTGCTGCCAACTCTCGATTATTGATTGCGTGTTTACTCAGCTTCGATACGTCCATCGTGTGTGAGAGTGTGGATCGATTGTGTCGTTGTTGATGTGAGATCCGGCGGACTGCCGACGTTGTAGGAGTACGGCGCGACTTATCGCATCTTACTGACGTACCTTTTCAAGCACCGCCAAGCGCTTCATCGCCACAGCTGACGCAAGAGGCCCGACGCATAAAATCATCAGTCCTGCAGACCAGCCCAGTTTGGAGGCAACAAAAGATGCAACATGCAAGCCGACGGCCGCGATTGTATATCCAATGGCCGTCATTATGGCGAGAACCCGCGATCGTTCGTGAGCCGATGTCTCCTCGGAGACGATTGCGGAATACTGACCGGAGTCGGCAATAATTGACGCGCCCCAAGCAACAGCCAGAGCGGCCGCAGCCGTAGGCCAGTCATGCAATGACCAACCACAGGCTAGTCCGGCTGCAGCACTAAGCTGAACCGCGCGCTTTGCAACGAGTGCCTTCCCGTATTTGTCAGCGAGCGAGCCCGCCACCACAGATGAAACAGCGCCAGCTAGTATTGCTGCTATGGTGACTGCCACGGCAAAATGATTTGGCTCGACTTGCACGCTGTCTTTGGTTCCGGCAGCCGTTAGAGCGAAGGGTATCCATGCCCAAAACGCATACAACTCCCACATGTGACCGCAGTAGCCGATGATGGCGAGCCGGACGCGCGGATTCTCCCACGGTGAGATTCTGGGCCTCAGCTGCAGTTCGGTCGCTCTTCCTTCGCGGCTAGGAACCACAATGATCAGTAATGCGGCGAGCACAGCCAGCGTGCTCGTCGAAACAATGATGCTGCGCCAATCCACTCCGCCCGCCAGATTGAATGCGTGAGGCACGGCGGTGGCGGCAGTCAGCCCGCCGACCAGTGCACCCGAAAACAGAGCTTTTTGGCGACCCGCGAAGTCTGCAGCTATGGCGAGCCCAACCGGATACACTCCGGCTAACGCCACGCCTGTCGAAAAGCGCAGAATCGGTGCCCACAGTCCGGCAGGGTCGGTTGCAACAAATGCGAGATTGATCAAGCCTGACGCGATTGAAAATCCGGCAAAAATCGTCCGCTTATCCTGTCTGTGCAATAAGCTGAAACGCGAAGACATCGTCGCGCCGAAAATGAAACCCAGAAGCACGGTGGACGTGAGCCAGCCAAAATGTTCGACGCGAACGCCCGTTTCCGCTGAAATGGACGCCAGGCCAGCGACTGGAGCAAACCAAATAGAGAGTGCGCTCGCAATTGCTGAAACAACGAGCAGCAGAACGACATAGTTTGGCTCGTCCTCGGAAGCTTGCGCCTCCGTGGCCTTGATACAAACGCCCGTAGTCATCCACATGGCCTTTCAAACACTGCGCTGGCGCAGGTCGTGCGAAATTCTCCTGCGCCAGCAGGATTAGAAACCAAGGGCGGTTCTTTACAGTCCCAGATCTGAAAGACCTGGATGATCCAAGGGACGAGGGCCGAGAGGCCACCTGAACTTCCTCTCCGCTTCGCTGATTGCAAGGTCGTTGATGCTAGCGAAGCGCAGCCGCATCAATCCGTCCTCGTCGAACTCCCAATTCTCGTTCCCATAGCTGCGGAACCAATTACCGCTCTTATCCTGCCACTCGTAAGCGAAGCGAACGGCGATGCGGTTGTTCGTGAAGGCCCATAGTTCCTTTATCAGCCGGTATTCGCTCTCCCCGGACCACTTGCGTTCAAGAAAGGCGACGATTTCCTCTCGGCCACGCGGAAACTCTGCCCGATTGCGCCAACGACTATCGATGGAGTAGGCGAGAGAGACTCGCGCTGCGTCTCTCGAATTCCAGGCATCTTCCGCCAATCGCACTTTAATCGTCGCTGTTCGCTCGTCGAAAGGCGGAAGGGGCGGTCGTTGGGCGGACTGTACGGCGTTTGTCAAGGCTGTCTCCACAGGTGCGCAGTTGCATGAGGTAGGAATAAATTCGCTCCTGTATGATCAAGCCGAAGGCGACAATCAGCAAGATTGCGATTTGAAATTCAACGTTCCGAAATACGCAACACTTCTCCATCCTCTGCGGTGCTATCAAGTCGTGCAGCACATCACCCGTCCTCAATCGGAGTACGACTATGAACGTGATAGGCCCAATTGCGATTTATGCCGGAGGAATCATCGACTGGGTCCCCGGCGGAAACATAGGTGACAAGGTTAAATTGCTTTCTGACGCAGCGGGGATTGCTGCCTTCTTTCTCTCTGCAGGCCTCTTGATCTTCAACATCTTCTATCGCCATGGCGCTCGTCGGCCCGTAACCCGGGGCGACCTCGATGACTTGGGTTCGACAATCGCGCAGATGAGCGTAGACAAGATTGTAAGCGAGCTCGGCGAGCGCGCTGCCGAAGCTGCCTATCGGCGCCGGGGACACCGCGACGCGCGGGGCGCCGATTCCCAGGCTCTTCTCGAGGCTGATCTACGTGAAGCCATCGCTACTGTGGCGCGAGACCGTTCGCCTGCGGGAATGGCTGCTCTAGCAGCGTTGGCAGAAGGTAACACGGCGCCGGCGGAGGCTGCTTTAAATGAGAATGCCATGATGGCGCGTGCGCATAATCCGGCCCAAGCTGCGCGTACCCTTCATCTCAAGGCCGGACTGCAATCGACTCGTGATCTCGACGGCGCTTTGGCTGCCTGCCTGAGTGCCGTGAACATCGATCCATGGGATCACCTCGGCTGGAGCCGACTCGGTCATTTGTATCTGCGTATGGGAATGAGCGAAAAGGCCGCCGCCGCTTTTGCCAGGGCTTTGGCTGTTGGCCAGTCTGGGACAGACAAGCCAGCGCACGGTGCGCTAGCCGCATAATACGACCGACGACGTCAAAGACGCTTAACAGAATCGCTGGACGGACGAGATACAGATGATTGAACTATACACTTGGGCGACACCTAACGGCTGGAAGGCCTCCTGTACGCTTGAGGAGTTGGGAATTCCTTATTCGGTCCACCCGATTGATATCTCGACCGGTGCACAGAAGGAGAAGTCGTTCACCCGTATAAATCCAAACGGCAGGATTCCGGCTATCGTTGACCACGAGAATGACGGATTCGCGGTCTTCGAGTCGGGTGCCATTATGATATACCTCGCCGAAAAGGCAGGGCGACTTTTACCAGTCGATGCAAAGCAGCGTTCGCGCGTCTTACAGTGGCTCATGTTTCAGATGGGTGGTGTCGGTCCTATGCAGGGGCAGGCTCACGTATTCTTGCGGTACTTTCCTCATCGAATTCCGGAGGCTATTGAACGGTATCGCAACGAAACGCGGCGGTTATACGGGGTCCTCGACCGGCATCTAGAGGGTCACGAGTATCTTGCCGACGACTTCTCGATTGCGGATATCGCGAACTGGTGTTGGGTCCGAATACACAGGTGGGCAGACGTCTCTGTGGATGAGTTGCCTCACTTGCGGCGGTGGATGTCATCCATTGCTGACCGGCCGGCAATGCAGCGGGGCGTGAAAATACCGTTCGAGATGCGATATTCTCCAGAAGATGCCGAGAAGGATAGCCGACTCCTGGCGACGCGGCGGACCGTGACGAGCTAGGGAGCTGCAGATATGCCGAAGACAAACAGAGAGCCCGGGTTTGGAGGCTCAGCACGAGTTCAGAGGCTTCTTTCCAAACTTGGTGTCACTGTCCCGATTGTACAGGCGCCCATGAGCGGGGCATCCACTCCGCGGCTGGTAGCGGCCGTTTCAAATTTAGGTGGGCTCGGCTCTCTTGGCTGTGCCGCGTTAACACCGTCACAAGTTAGAGCGCATTTGATGAAGCACGCTCTCTGACGGCTCATCCCCTAAATCTTAATTTCTTTGTATTCAATCCGCCTGGGCGCGAGGCTATTAGCCAGCGTCTAAGTCGCGCAATCTCTGACTTGTCGGGAATAGATGGCGTTGATTGTAATGCAATACCGTCTGGAATTCGCTCGTTCGATGAGTCGATGCTTCGCCTATTATTTGAACTACCGCCATCTGTTATCAGCTTTCATCTCGGCTTGCCCAGCTTAGAAATGATTGCTGCATTGAAGGAGAAAGGTTGGTGTGTTCTTGCAACGGCGACTACGGTCGGCGAGGCTCGGGCTGTTGAAGCAGCAGGCATCGATGTGGTCGTAGCGCAAGGGTGGGAAGCAGGTGGTCACAGGGGCGTTTTCAACGCAAAACTCGACGCTCAGATTGGGTTGCTTTCCTTGGTTCCCCAGATTGTCGATGCGGTTAGCATACCCGTCATTGCCGCGGGAGGAATCGCTGACGGACGAGGTATCGCTGCTGCGCTGGCGCTCGGCGCTTCTGGGGTTCAGCTAGGGACGGCATTTCTCTCGACAAAAGAGTCCGGAGCTTCAGATGCTGCTAAATCGAGGGTTAGCACCGCGAAAGATACAGATACGGTGGTTTCGCGCGCCTTTTCAGGAAGGCCAGCACGACTGCTGCGAAATCGCGTTGTCGATGCGCTGCTTCCACTTGACGAAGAGTTCCTTGAATTTCCAAGAATGCTTGAGGTGACCCGCCGCCTACAATCTCGAAATGGCAGTGAAACATCGCTCGATTTTGAATTCTTACTGTTTGGTCAATCGGCGGGAATGAGGTCTGCTGGCTCCGCTCCGGAATTGCTAAACAACCTGGTGCACGAGACCACCGAAGCAGTACGTGACATTGTTGCGGAGTGGACTCCCAGCCCTTCGAATGCGGACGCAATCCCAGTGATGGGTGCAGAGTGCGCATCCGATGAAATTGCGGGCGACCGACGCTTCTGAATTGCTGTTCCTTGGCCTCTTGTATTGAGTTCAGATTTTCCTGCAGATTCTAGACGGAGCCAGTAGTTTCGATTCTGCTCGAATTTGCGAGCCGCAGAGTTTGCTATCGTTTGCACATCCGCACTTGCTTACCGCCCAGCGGGGTTTAGCGCTGCGTATGCCTAGCCGGTACCACGGATCGCGTTCCATGCGTGCTCGACCATCGTTCTTTTGAAGCCCCGATTGAGTAACCAGTACGATATAGCTCCCGCATGTAGGCCGTATCGAACATGCTTTCCGGCTTGGAAGAAAAGTTGTCCGGGATCGCCGCCGTATAGACCTGCGTGCCCTGCTCTGCGAGCGACGAGCGGATTTGATCCATATTCTGTCTCGACTGCGACTTTATCAACGTTGAAATAGCTCGATTGGTGAGAGCCAAGGTATTGAGTTGAACCGCTTCATCTTCGCCTGCCAGCTTGCCATTTCGCAAAAGATAGAGATTCTGCTCCCTTGGCCGCCCGAAATACTCGATCTCGAACTTAGCAAGATCAAGGCCGGGCGGAGCGAAGAAGATCTGTGCCGAGAGACCTCCATCCACGTGGAGCTCATCGGCAATGCCATCAGGTCGCTGCACCCTGACACGTACAGGCGGAAACAGTCCGGGAATGGCGGCTGAAGCAAGAAGCAGATCGGTGATGATTTGCTGTCTCTTCTGCCCGGTTTTCGCGGCGATCTGGGTGACGTCCCAGATGTAGGGGATCTGCGTTTCTATATCGACGGTTTGAATAAGCAGCCGGCGGCCTCGCGCATACTGAGCTGCAATTTCGTCCAGCATTCCATCGGTCAGTTCGGACTGAATGCGCGTCCGAAGCGGACCTGGGTCATAGAGACTCTGTCCGAGTACACCGATCGGACCTAACGACGTGTAGACGTCGGCATCGCCGATAGTCGTGTAGAGCTTCCGCAGGTGGTCGTCGTATGCAGGTCCTAAAAATGCGAACGGTGCAATAAGAGCTCCTGTTGATACACCGGTGACAACTTCGAACTCTGGTCGCCCCTTTGCCGACCACCCGTTCAAAAACCCTGCACTAAATGCCCCATCTCCTCCGCCGCCCGAGATCGCGAGAAAGTTGGCCACCCGCTTACTTTTCTTAGGCTCATGCAGGGCATTGATCTGGCGGTACTGACTGCGCACCACCTGCTCGACGTCGGGCGTGAGCGTGTCAGCCCGAAATCGGTAACTGCTCATCGGTAGCTGCCCGGTGCCGTTGGCAATCAGAACTGGCGCATCGGCAGTCGCCAGTCCGCAACCGGAGAGCAGCACCGCACCGGCAATTGCAATTACAATTCTATGAAGCGAAATTGAACTGTGCACACGATGCGTCCGAGGTTGGCGCCGTCAGCCCTTCGGCCGCTAGCGCGGCAGCGCAATGACGCGATTTAAGTACGTGCGTGAGATGACATTGGATGTTGCTCTAGGTCCGGGTGTAGCGATCGAGCAACAAACCGGGGCTTCGGTAAGACCAGGGCATCGGCGCACGAACCTAGCATCCAGTTCAGTTTTCTCATCTCAGCCTCGCAAAGCAGCGCAGCGCTGCCTGACTCTAAGACTTCACTTGACCATGCTGAACAGGGGCAACGAAATGCCTGATCACCGGCTCCGTGTTCTCTTCCAAGAGACGTTTGATGCGCTCCTGGAGTTGACGATCCGCGACTGAAACACGCTCATGGTGCCTCAGGTGCTGCATCCAGGAAGTTTCGCGCCAGATTTCTATCATCCGTGCGGGGTCGGCCGCGTCCTGCATGAGGCTCCACCCGTAGGCATCACTGTGGCTTCGCGCATCGGTGAGTTCTTTCACAAGGTCCAGGATTGTTGTCCTCTGCTCCGTTGGAACCACATATGTGATTTCGATCATCACGGGCCGGTCGAGGTCAGCTGTAGTCTCCAGAGCAATGGGTGCCGGCCAATGCATAGATGGCGCGAGGTTTTGCTCGCGGAGCATGTGGCTGCCGGCGCCCGACGTGGCCATCGCGGACCAGCGCTCGTCATCAGAGAAGGTGGGTCCTGCTTCTTGCGCGCAAAGATTGTAGGCAACGCGGAGCGTTAGCTCGCCGCTGTCCGCTCAGGATAATTGGACGACTGTCCACGCGGTCGTTGCCAAATCTATCTACCCGTCACTTTAGGAGCCGAAAGCGGATGACGAACGACTTCAACCCAAGAAGGTGTAGAGCTTAACGAATTTACCTGTATCAGATGAGGCGCGTAAGCATGGTTAGGCTGCAAAATGCGCCCACAAATCCTGTAAAACGATGGTTTTTTAATTTGGCGCCCCGTAGGGGACTCGAACCCCTGTTGCCCACGTGAGAGGCGGGCGTCCTGGGCCACTAGACGAACGGGGCGTCCGGGCGGGAGCGAGACGTTTAAGGGAACCGCCCCGGCCGATCAAGGCCCATGTGGCGCCGACTACAAAAGTGTAGACCGATGAATGAACCTCATCCCTGGCTCGGCTCTCGTGGTCGGTCGAGCAAGACGACGCTTCCAACGGATTGTCCGTTTGCGCTGCGAACCCTATTGAGTGCTGGATCAGGCGCTCGTTTCGTGCTCCCCATCCAGCTGTGCCTTCCTCTTTCCGTTCAGGTGATCCGTTGCTGCCTGTGACATCCGACAATCCTGTTCAGGGAGACGCGTTGGACAGTGAGCCGGCGCCTGCGGCTCCGTTGGCCGAGGGTGGTGTCATAACCCATGTTACCGGAGTTGATGCGAAGGGACAGCGGCTCGACCGAATTCTTGCTGCCGCGCTCCCGACGATCAGCCGGTCGCGCTTGCAGGCGCTGATCAGAGGCGGGCAGGTCCTGGCAGATGGCACGGCGGTCGCCGATCCGGGGCTAAAACTACGCGGGGGAGAGACGCTGGTGCTCACGGTGCCGCCGGCCGTTGCGGCCGATCCCACCGGCGAGACAATTCCCCTCAGTGTGGCGTATGAAGACGACCACCTCATCGTCATCGATAAACCAGCTGGGCTCGTCGTGCATCCGGCGGCCGGCCACGAGAGCGGTACGCTGGTCAATGCGCTGATCGCACATTGTGGTGACAGTCTTTCCGGCATCGGTGGCGTGAAGCGGCCGGGAATTGTACACCGGCTCGACAAGGATACGTCCGGACTTCTGGTCGTTGCAAAAACCGATGCGGCGCATGCGGGGTTGTCAGAACAGTTCGCGGCGCATGGCGCGGATGGACGTCTGGAGAGGGCCTACATCGCGCTCGTCTGGGGCGTGCCGGCGCGCGTCAAAGGTGTCGTCGATGCGGCGCTGTCGCGATCGGCGCACAACCGCGTGAAGATCGCAGTCGTTCCGGAGGGCGCGGGCCGGCATGCGGTGACGCATTATGAAGTTATGGAGACGTTCGCGGATGGAGAGGCTTCGGCCTCAGATACGAACCCGCCCGTGGCGTCGCTGGTTAGGCTCGTTCTAGAGACGGGGCGCACGCATCAGATCCGCGTTCACATGGCCCACATCGGTCATCCGCTGTTGCAAGATCCTCTTTATGGCAGAGGATTCCGGACCCGGGCCGCCCGGTTGCCGGAGGCAGCGCAGGACAAGTTAGCGACGCTCGGGCGGCAGGCGCTGCACGCCGCCGAACTCGGGTTTGAACATCCCGTGACGGGGAAGTCGCTGCGTTTTCAATCCCACCTACCGGCCGATTTGGAAGAACTCATCAAATCACTGAGACGGGCAACCGCGCGAAAAGTGCTTGCGCGGGGAAGGGGCCGGCACAATTGAAAACACCTACTTAACACGGTGTTCGGCATAGAATTGAGTGGTGCAGGAAAAGAAGCGGAGCTTAACCCCTGCTGGATAACCTCAGCTTTGGTATATTGCTGAGGAGTTCGTTGTGGGTCTTAGGTTTCGCATTCTGGCGGCGGTTTATGTGGTGGTCGTTCTCGCAGCCTCGGACGGCAGCATCGGCATTCTGACGGGGGCCACGGGCGTCTTGGCCTCGTTGGGCGGTTTGATGATCCTGAGCGTCATCGCCTTGTGGCCAAATTCTTCGAGGGCCAACAGAGTGGATCGCCGGGTGGACGGTTCCTCGTGGGCCGACCGGATCGACATCGACGCTGTTGCCCGACACCGTCCGGAGCCCGACGCATGACTTTTTTCTAATCGTAAGAGTCTCTTAAGCGACGGAACAAAGCACTCGTCTGCGTATTACATGAGGATGCACCCGTCGGGTTTCTGTGGCATGATCCTACAACCCGTCCTCGCCGGTTAATTCGGTGTAATGAATATACAAATGGGATGGGTGAGTTCCCATTTCAACGGTGGGTTAAAGGGAGCAGGGTTCGGTCGTAGGCCGGCCCCGTAAAAAGCCGATGAGCGCAAAGTCACTTCCAGTTTTGGCCGGAGGGTCGCAGGGTCTTTCCAGGTATCTCGACGAGATACGGAAGTTCCCAATGCTTGAGCCGCACGAAGAATTCATGCTGGCGAAAGCTTGGCAAGAACACGCGGACCAGGAGGCGGCCGAAAAGCTCATTACGTCACATCTCAGGCTCGTGGCGCGCATTGCCATGGGTTATCGCGGATATGGTCTGCCGATCGGCGAGGTCATCTCCGAGGGCAATGTCGGTTTGATGCAGGCGGTGAAGCGGTTCGATCCGGACCGCGGGTTCCGGCTTGCCACGTATGCGATGTGGTGGATCCGAGCTTCGATCCAAGAATACATTCTGCGCTCGTGGAGCCTTGTGAAGGTGGGTACCACGGCCGCTCAAAAGAAGCTGTTTTTCAATCTGCGGCGCGCAAAGAGCCAGTTGCAGGCATTGGAAGAAGGCGATTTGAAGCCGGAACATGTAAAGGCCATCTCAAAGAAGCTTGGGGTCACGGAAGACGAAGTCGTTTCGATGAACCGGCGCCTCGGTGGTGATGCATCGCTGAATGCACCGGTGCGGGCGGACATGGAGGCCGGTGAATGGCAGGATTGGCTTGTCGATGAGACGCCGGATCAGGAAGAACGTCTGGTCGAGAGTGAAGAAGTTGGACGGCGTAAATCGTTTCTGCTGACGGCGCTCGACACACTGAACGAGCGCGAGCGGCGCATTTTCGAAGCTCGCCGATTGGCAGAAGATCCCGCGACGCTTGAAGATCTGTCAGCTGAATTCGGCGTCAGCCGTGAGCGTATTCGGCAGATCGAAGTGCGTGCGTTCGAGAAAGTTCAGAAGGCGGTTCGTGGTGCGGCGCGGAGCGCCGACGCGGCAGTTTAGCGGAACATTACTTAGATGCGCTTTTGAGTGGCCTCGCCCACGCGGGGCCGCTGCGCATTTGCAACTGCCGCAATTCGAGGCACGTGTGGCTAAAAGATGAGTCACCGGTGCTTCGCACGAATCATTTAGCATTACATGTGCGGGGGAGCCTCGCTTCCGGCCGGTCCGGTTTCCCGGAGTGTGCCGGAGAGGTGCGTGCGTCAGAGCTTACAAGGCAAACACCCTTGAATACTCTGTGCCGGTCAAAGAACACTGGCGAAAAGTGCCGGTTCGACGTGGAGCGGTCCTGGACGGGGCTGCTCGAGGGAGCGTCGAAACGGACCGCACCGAAATCTCTCCGCAGAGCCGTCCAAGACCGCCGCGTCCCTTCCTGCAGACAAACCGAACAGCACTCGTCGCGATGGGCTACCCCGTCGCCCTGGCGGCGTGCGTGGCTGTCCGACTGTTGCGAAGGGGGGCTTAGCCGAAAGGGCCCCACAACGCGGTGCCACGACCCTCGAGGGAGTGCCTGATGAAGACGCTTCGTCCCTGTCCCGCAGTCGTTTTGAAGTCGCGACCACGCCGCTCGTACCTCGATCTCGAATGGATTTTTCTGCTTTGGCGACTTAAACCCGCACACCCTCCAAGTAGAGTTTGAATGACGCAGGCCGGTGTAGGGTGCGATCCATCACCGGCAGAAATTTAAGGCCGGTCCTTCGGGGCCGGCCTTACCTGTTTCAGAGTTGCCGGTGTCACGCGCAAATCGCTGTCCACCATTACATTGGCAGACGTGCGATCTGGTGGCTGAAGTAGTTTTCGACTGCGGTTGTAATGCTGTCGGCAACCTTGCCGCGCCAGGCGTCAGATTTAAGCAGCTTGGCGTCTTCTTTGTTGGTAACGTAGGCCAATTCAATCAGGACCGACGGGAACTGCGCCGTTTTCAACACCCGGAAAGCGGCTTGCTGATCTGGCTTTTCGCGAAGGTTCGTTGTCTCGCCCATATGCTCAATGACCGAGCGCGAAAAGATGTTGGTGCGCTCTCGCGTGGTCTCGACTTCGCGGCCTGCCAAATCTGCAAGTATGTCCTTGACTGCGGACACCTCTTTAGAGCCGCTGGCTTTTTCGACTGCCGACAGTTCGCTGCTGGAGAGCAGGTGTTCGGAAACGTCGCCCTTGGCGGAACGCTTCAGAGAATCGGCGACCTTCTCGCGCAGGGAGTAGATGGTGGCACCACGGGCGGAAGTCGTCGCGTAATCGGCATGGACCGCTATGAACAAAGCAGCCTGATGCTTTTCACCGAAGGCGCGGCGTTCATCGAGGGGAACGAAGACGTCGGTATCGCGGGTCATGAGTACGCGGTAACGGCCGGTCTTCTCGATCTTGTCGCGCAGGACCTTGGCGAACGCGAGAACGACATCCTTTTCGACGATGCCGTGCTTTTCTGCGCCTGTATCATAGCCGCCGTGGCCAGGATCAATGACGATGATCGGCTTGTAAGCAGCCTTGGCGGTCTCGGCCGGGCGTTTCGCAGGCATGGGCAACGGTGGCTGAATGCCCGCTGCGCCGAGTGCGAATGGTTGCGACTTTAAAGGCTTTTTGGCTGTCTGCATGACTGATCCGGCCGGAAGAATGTCGACCGCGAGGTGGAATCCTTTGCCGTGATCCGCCTTTTCAATTTTGGTCTTTTCGATCACTACGGGTTCGGTGACTTCAATGATGACCTTCGTCTGCCCCGCGCCGGCGCTGCCGCTGCGAACGGACTTAACTAGTCCGACTGGATTGGGGCCAGGGTCTGGTGGAAGGCGCAGGCCGACGATTGGAACGTCGATCACAACTCGGTTCGGGTTGGTCAGAGCCGTCACCGTATAGGCGGCCGATTTGTCGAGCCCGATCATGAAGCGGGTGCGAACCCGTGCGGGAGCCGTCTTTTCGACATCGGCTTGCGCTGCCATTGCGGCGGATGCGGGGACCGTGACAGTTGGATCAGCAACAGCCACGCGTTCAAGGTCGGCAGCCATGGCGACCGTTGCGCCTACTGCAACAGCGATTGTCCCGGCGGTAAACCGAAATGCTGCGCGACGCACGCGCGTGCTCATTTTGTCCAGAACCATCCCCTTCGACCCCCGACGACGCACTACGGTTCACAAGACGGGCAAGTCTGAAGCATCACCGGAGATGATGGCGGTTTCCGGGACGCTATCGGGCAAACTTATGGACCCGCAATGGTTAAGCGCGGCTTAATCATTCTATCGATTGCCAGCGCTGGAGCGCTTCGTCGTCGCTGTCGCGTGCGTCGACCCACGCGGAGGCTCCGTCAGTAAATACTTCTTTCTTCCAAAAGGGTGCCCGGGTCTTCAAATAATCCATCAGGAATTCAGCCGCTTGGAACGCGGCATGCCGGTGCGGAGACGCTGTGACGACGAGGACTATGTTGGCGCCAGGGCGCAACTCACCGATGCGATGGATGATGAGGCTCGCCTGGAGTGGCCAGCGCCTGTGCGCATCTGCCTCGACCGCTTCGAGTTCGACTTCGGTCATGCCGGGGTAATGTTCAAGCGTCATCGATACCAGATCGCGACCGCCCGCCGACCCGCGCACGCGGCCGGTGAAGGTGACGACGGCACCGATATCAGTCCGGCCCTGTGTCAGAACTTCGATCTCGGATGCTATGTCGAAGTCGTCAGACTGAACTCGGACTGTCACTGTGTCAGCCTCCGGTGACTGGCGGGAAAAAAGCGATTTCGCGGGCGCCTGCGATTGCGGTGTCCGGCTTGACGTGGCGCTGATCGATGGCCGTGCGAATGAGGCCGGGCTTGCGAAAGGCATCTTCGAATTCCGGACCGCGCGTGCCGAGCCAGATCAGCACATCGGCAACGGTTTCAATGCCGGCGGGCAGCGTCACACGTTCTTCGGCGCGTCCGGCTTTTTCGCGCACCCAGGCAAAGTAGCGCAACGTGATGTCGGGTCCATGGGCCATTCCGGCGGGCTCCAAATTCAGGTGCTCGAAAGGATTTCCGAACTCCGGCCAGCCTTTATGACCACTCGTGGACGGGCGGCGTCAAGCGTCCGCGATGTGCCGCAACTTCGCTGTCGCAGGTGGTCGATCTTTCACTGGTTCGTGGACGTAGAGCTATAGTGGCTGCAGGATTGCGGGGGTGCACGGTGGTCTTGCTGAATATCATCCTCAACTATGCCGCCTGGTTCGGAGTGGTTACGCTTTCAGCGCGGGGCCAGTTCGGGCTCGCGGTTTTGCCGTCCCTGGTCGCCGTGGGCATCCATTTGGCCGTAACGCCACCGTTGAGGCGCCGGCCAGAGCTATTGCTGTGTCTGGCCGCGATTCTGCTCGGATTGTGCGTGGAGGCTATCAACATGTGGGCGGGTGCGACGCAGTACGCGGCGGGTGCTTCAATCGCGGGCGCGCCTCCGCTCTTCATGCTCGGCCTTTGGATGGCGTTCGCCACACTAGCCAACGTCAGCTTGGCGTGGCTGAAGAACCGGCTGGCGCTGGCGGCGCTGTTTGGTGCGGTCGCAGCGGCGCCGTCGTACTACGCCGGCTCAAAACTCGGCGCGCTGGTGATCGGCGAGCCGGTTTGGCTCAGTCTCGGGATCATTGGCGCAGTTTGGGCGGTGGCATTTCCCGCGCTCTTGTTGATCGCACGCCGGATCGGGTAGGCGTCAGCCGCGTTCGTGGAAGAAGTCATAGACCTTCTGCGCCATTTCCGCGGAGATGCCCTCTACAGCTTTGAGGTCCTCGATACCAGCTCTAGAGACCGATTTCGCCGAGCCGAAGTGATTGAGCAGCGCTCGCCGGCGTGATGGACCGATGCCCTCGATCTCATCGAGCGGATTGGCGCTGATTGCTTTTGAGCGCTTGGCGCGATGCGTTCCGATGGCAAATCGGTGGGCTTCGTCACGCAAGCGCTGGACGAAATAGAGGACGGGATCGCGCGGTTCGAGCATGAAAGACTGCGAGCGCCCGGGTACGTGGAAGTGTTCGCGGCCGGCATCGCGGTCTGGGCCTTTGGCGACGCCGACAAGGGGGATGTCTTCGAGGCCGACGTCGGCCAGCACTTGCTGCGCAACGGCGAGTTGTCCGGCGCCACCATCAATGAGGACGAGATCCGGGCGATCGGGGAATATGGGTTCGGGATCGCTGCCGTCTGCGCTCGGTGCGCTCTGACCGGGCGTTCCCTCAGCTTCGGCGAGCCGTTTGAAGCGGCGGGTCAGAACTTCGCGCATCATGGCGTAGTCGTCGCCGGGCGCGGTATCGGGCGACTTGATGTTGAACTTACGGTAGGCGCTTTTGACGAAGCCTTCGGGACCCGCGACGATCATGGCTCCGATCGCATTTGTGCCGGAAATGTGGCTGTTATCATAAACTTCGATCCGGCGCGGGCATTCCGCCAGGCCGAAACGTTCCTGCACGCCTTCGAGAAGCCGTGTCTGCGATGACGTCTCAGCGAGTTTTCGACCGAGCGCTTCCTTAGCGTTCGAAAGCGCGTGTTCGACCAAACCGGATTTGGTGCCGCGGCTGGGTACGCGGATCTCGACCTTGCGTTCAGCTTTGGTGGTCAACGCTTCGGCCATCAGCGCGCGTTCTTCAAAGTCGTGACTGACGAGAAGCAGCCGCGGAACAGGTTTGTCGTCATAGAATTGGGCGATGAACGAGGAGAGCACCTCTTCGACAGGCAAGGATTTATCGGCCTTGGGGTAGTACGCGCGATTGCCCCAGTTCTGACTGGCGCGGAAGAAGAAGACTTGGATGCAGGTTTGTCCGCCTTCCTGGTGGGCGGCGAAGACGTCGGCTTCCTCAATGTTGTCGGGATTGATCGCTTGATCGGCTTGGACGTGGGCGAGGGCCCAAAGCCGATTGCGGAACTTGGCCGCGCGTTCGAATTCGAGCGCGTCGGAGGCTTCCTGCATGAGCTTCTGGTACATGGCGCGCACCGACTGGCTTTCGCCGCGCAAGAAGCGAACGGCTTCTTCGACGAGGGCGTTGTAGTCGGCGGCAGGAATTTCGTCTGTACATGGGCCGGCGCAGCGCTTGATTTGGAAGAGCAGGCATGGACGCGTGCGGCCTTCAAAAACGCTATCGGAGCAGGAGCGCAGTAGAAACGCGCGCTGGAGCATGCTGATCACGCGGGAGACGGCGCCGGCGGACGCGAACGGACCAAAGTAGTCGCCTTTGATCGTGCGGGCGCCACGGTGCTTGACGATCTGCGGCGCCGGCGTATCGCGGCGGATGAGGATGTAGGGAAACGACTTGTCGTCGCGCATCAACACGTTGAAGCGCGGCTTGAAGCGTTTGATCAGGTTTGCTTCCAAAAGTAGCGCTTCCGCCTCGGTGCGGACAGTAACGAACTCCATCGCTGTGGTGAGGGAGATCATTCTGGCAATACGGTTGGAGTGCCCGTTGCCGCGGGCGTAGTTCGAGACGCGCGCCTTCAGATTGCGGGCTTTGCCGACGTAGAGCACCGTTCCTTCCGCATCGAGCATGCGGTAGACGCCCGGCTGGGAGGTCAGCGTTTTGAGATAGCCGGCAATAACGGCAGGACCTGCGGGTGGCGAGGTTCCCGCCTCAGTCATCTCGGGCTTCTCGTGTGTCGGACTGTCGGACATGCGCGGACCATTGTCCCGAGCGGCAGGCAAGGTCAAGGTGCCGGAGGGATCATCGTTCATCTGTCCACGGGAGGACGAACGAGGTCCGACGGTTTGCGGGCACGCTGAAGCTTTTGGCGTTACCCATGCGCGCTGTGCGCCACAAAAGCGCCATCACGCGGCGCGTCTGTCTCTTCGGCGGGTGGAGGAGAGATGATGCGCGGATCGGCGCGGGTTCTGGCAATCTTCGTATTGGTTCTGCCGTTCGCTGCTCATGCGGCGGCGAAGAAAGCGCGCGAGGCGGCGCCGACCTTTGCGCGTGCGGAATCTGTGCTGAAGTGGATCAACGGGTATCGTAGCGCGCCGGAGCCGGAGAAACTGCCGGCGGCAGTGAAGGCGATGGGCGAGTTCGGCCTGTTGCGGGAACTCGATCAGGCGGGGCTGCAGGTCGGGTTCATTGCCGGCGTGCTGGGGACCAACTCAGACAAAGCGCCACGTCTTGTCGCGCAAATGTTTCCCATGCCGCCGGAGGATCAGGTCATCCTCATCAAGGCGATCGCGTTTTCCGGGCTACCGAACTGGAAACAACTTCTTTCCGCGTTCTCAGAGCGTATGCCGGCGAGGCAGGTGCTGATCGACAAATATCTCTTCGGTGATGGCAAGACGCTTTTCGAGTTGCCGCTGGATGAAGGCTCATTCGTGCTCGACAGCCACTGGGGATACTATTTCGGTAGTGGATCAGAACCGGCGGTCGGGCGGATTGTCTCGGCTCTCGCGTGGATGAAGGAAGGCGACAACGTCGACAAGCTGACAATCGCAGCAATGGCGAAATGGACCCTGGCCTCGAACGCGACGCGCGATAAAGACCTGCTCGATACGCTCAAAGGCCAAATGAACCAGCAGGAGAGCGAGGTCGCGAGAACAAACCTGCGCGAAGTCATTCTCGCGGCCGAGACATTCGAGACAGCCAAAATTCGACGTGATGCCGTGGCGGCCATCGACGAATTGAAGGCCAAGGGGCCGCAGAGCGCCCGGAACTATTCGTGGTGGGGGCAAGCGGGCCAGACCGTGCTGGCGCTGGGCTGCGTTGCGGCAAGTGCCATGGGGCAGGTGCAACTCGGTATCCCATGCGTGGTCGGCGGCGCTGTTTCGACGGCCGCGCTGAAGTACTTGGCACCGACGCCTTGAGCGTAGCCGCGCGGGTTGCTTGCCTCCTCGCGGTGCGATAACCAAAGTGCGGATTTCCCCAATCGACTGAGGCAGGACAAAGCCATGGCGCGCGCTGACACGACCGGTGCCAAGACGAAGACTTCCAAATTGATCCCAGGTGCGACCGGGGACTGGGAAGTGATCATCGGCCTGGAGGTTCATGCCCAGGTGGCGTCGCGCTCGAAACTGTTTTCAGGGTCCTCGACGGCGTTCGGTGGCGAGCCCAACAGCCATGTGTCGCTCGTCGATGCGGCCATGCCCGGGATGTTGCCGGTGATCAACGAGGAATGCGTGGCGCAGGCAGTGCGAACGGGTCTCGGGCTCAAGGCTGACATCAAGCTGCGCAGCATTTTCGATCGGAAAAACTACTTCTATCCGGATTTGCCGCAGGGCTATCAGATCTCGCAGTACAAACATCCCGTCGTCGGTGAAGGGCAGATCGAGATCGACGTCGACGGTGAAACGAAGACAGTAGGGATCGAGCGCCTGCATCTGGAGCAAGATGCGGGCAAGTCGATCCATGACCAGCATCCCGATTATTCCTACGTCGATCTGAACCGCTCCGGCGTGGCGCTCATGGAGATCGTGTCAAAGCCCGATATGCGTTCGGCCAAGGAAGCGCAGGCGTATGTGACGAAGCTGCGTACGATCCTTCGCTATCTGGGCACGTCCGACGGCGATATGGAAAAGGGCAACTTGCGCGCAGACGTAAACGTCTCGGTGCGCAAGCCCGGAGAAGCGCTGGGGACACGATGCGAAATCAAGAACGTGAATTCGATCCGGTTCATCGGCCAGGCGATCGAGGTGGAAGCACGGCGGCAGATCGACATCATCGAAGATGGTGGGAAGATTGATCAGGAAACGCGGCTTTTTGATCCGGGTAAGGGTGAGACACGGTCGATGCGCTCGAAAGAAGAAGCGCATGACTATCGCTATTTTCCCGATCCAGACTTATTGCCGCTCGAGTTAGAGCAGGCCTGGGTGGACGATCTCGCCAAGCATTTGCCGGAGTTGCCGGACGAGAAGCGGGCGCGTTTCATCGCCGAGTACGGCCTATCGCCCTATGACGCGAGTGTGCTGGTCGCGGAGCGGGAGAGCGCCGATTATTTCGAAGCCGTCGCCAGGGGACGGGACGGCAAGATCGCGGCCAACTGGGTCATCAACGAGCTGTTCGGAAGGCTCAACAAGGAGGGCCGCGATATCGAACACGCGCCCGTGTCGGCCAAGCAGCTCGGCGGTCTGGTGGACCTCATTTCATCCGGTGTCATCTCGGGAAAAATCGCCAAGGATTTGTTCGAGATCCTATGGACGGAGGGCGGCGATCCGTCTGAGATCGTCGAAACGCGCGGGATGAAGCAGGTGACGGACACCGGCGCGATCGAGAAGGCCGTGGACGAAATTCTGGCCGCCAACCCAGACAAGGCGGAGCAGGCGAAGCTGAAGCCGAACCTCCTCGGGTGGTTTGTCGGTCAGGTCATGAAGTCGTCCGGCGGCAAGGCCAACCCTGCTGCAGTCAACGCGATCCTCAAGAAGAAGCTCGGGATCGAGTAGCAGCTCCTGACACACGGCGCACTTGCGTGCGATGCCGTTGCAGCGCAACGCCGGGTGCGGCGTAGCTTGCTGGCTAAAGCCTCATAGCAGTCGTCAGCGCGGTTCGGAGACGGCCATCACCTCAACGCGGTCAAAGCGGTCAGGCTTTCGCTTTACCGCGGGCAAGACCGGCAGCCTTCTTGAGACGCTTGCGGGCGCCGGCTGTGTTGCCCTGGATGCGTGTGGACTTGGCGCGAGGGATCGCTCGGCGGGCTTTCTTCTTGCGGGTCTCGATGCTGCGCAGACTACGGGCGGCCATGGTGCGATCCTTTGAGGATATCGGTTGCAGGGGCAGGCACTCGCCGCCCCCCGGAATTGGGAAGCGCTTCGTCTAGGCCAGGATACCCCCTGCTGGCAAGCCTCAACCGCCGATCAGAGCTTTGATCAGTGGGACAGGGGCCAAAAGAACCGCGGTCCAGATGACGCAGGATACGAGGCTCGCGACGAGAAATAGCCCGAAAGACAGGCCTGTAGCACCCGCCGCCATGGGCGCGAAGGAGCGCAGTGTTGTGTGGAACTTGGAGAGGATGAGCCCCATTGCTCCGCGCCGACCCACGAACTCTATGGCCTTATCGGAGGACTCCGGGCTCCAACTGTTGCTCCAAACGTTGTGCAGATCTTCGCCCTGGTGCGACCGGCCGAAGCGGTAGGCCATCAGGTCGCCGATGACGGCACCGGCAAATCCGGCAGAGAAGGCCAGCACCGGGTCTCCGTCGGCATAGAAAAAGATGGCTGCGGTGCCGAGAAAGATCAGGAGCGTCGGGATCGCCATCAGCGGCATGGGTATGCTGTTCAAGAAGGCTGAGAGGAACAACAGGCCCGCGACGATCAGATGATGTTCGCGCACGAAGGCGACGATATCCTCGCGGAACGTGACGGCAAAAAAGCTGGGTGCAACGACGCCTGCGGCCCAGATGAAGGCGCTGATGACGTTCGCGATCTGGAAGGGAAACTGGCGCATGCGAAACATGCCGGCAACCACCGGAATGATCGCGCGCACCGGGCCGATGAAGTGGCCGAAGAAGACACCCCAACCACCCCACTTGTCGAAGAAGTTCTCACCATGGCGGATCAGTTCCGGCTGGCTCTTGAAGGGCCATATGTGAGGGATGCTGTCCTTGAAATAGAGTCCGATCCAGTACGAAATCGCATATCCGAGCGTTCCCCCGAGGCCGGCGGCCACGATGGATGGCAGCAGAATGCTTTGGTCGGCGCCGCTGGCTGCCAGAAGGGCGGTGATGCCGACGAGGATCGCGGTGCCGGGCCAGACGATCGACAAGAAGCAAAAGCTTTCGGCGAATGCGACGAGGAAGGCTATCGGCACAGCCCATTCCTGATGCGTTCTGACAAAGCCGACGATCAGCTCCACGAAATCCTGCACGCTCATTCGATCGCCTTCGGTGTTGTCATTATGATGAACCCTCTCTCTAGGGCGAAAATGGAGGCGGAAACTCGGATTACGACTGGCTGCAGCGGCGGCTCAATTCGCGACCAAGTTCGCGACTGACTTCGTGGGCCAAAATGACTCCGCGCGATACTTGGGAATGAGACAGCCCATTACCAGGGGCCCGCAGCACGGCCGGGCCTGCATCGGCTTCGCGCTTGCCGGCTTGGAGTTCAGCGCAGCTCAGGTCCTTCTTTTTGGATTTGTATGCAAAAAGGCGCACCCCTGACGCGTACGCGGCTGCATCGGGACGCTGGCTGATCCAAGATTTGCTCGGGTCTGCCAGCATCGCCTTCATGGTTGCTTGCCGCTCGGCGATACACGTTGGGCTGTCGTCGACACACTTCAGGCCGGCCCCCGGAGTTGTGACGGTGACACCGTTTCCGCTGCAGGCCGCAAAGATGCTCACACCCGCAAGAGCCGCCCACGTGGCCAGCGCCCGGGCCAGGGTCCGGCCGTCAGCCGGGAAAAGTCGATCGGATGGCATGGATCCCGGGGGGCCTCTGGCGGATTTGATCATGCAGCGAATATGTGCCGCTCATGGCCGGGTCAAGGCAGCTTCGTGCCGCGTTAGATTTGTTGTTTCCGTCGAGCCGCATAGCTATTTGTCTCAGAGAAGAGCCACCCCGCTCCGGAAGCTCCAGGAGAAGATATGGTCCGCGCGATTCGCATCCACTGCACCGGCGGGCCGGAGGTTCTTTGCTTGGACGATGTCGACGTGCCGCCACCAGCCGCGGGCGAGGTGCGGATACGTCAGCGTGCGGCCGGACTTAACTTCATCGACATCTATCAACGCTCGGGCCTCTACAAGCTGTCGAGCCTGCCGGCGGTGCTTGGAATGGAGGGTGCGGGCGACATTATCGCGGTAGGCGAGTACGTGACTGATTTCAAAGTTGGAGATCGCGTCGCTTATGGCACCGAACTTGGCGGCTACGCGGAGGAGCGAAATATCCGCGCCGATCGCCTCGTTCCGCTTCCGGCGGCGATCTCCTATGAGACGGCTGCAGCGATGATGCTGCAAGGCATGACCGTGCGCTATCTGTTCCGTGACACCTACGACGTGCGCCCGGGCACGGTGATGCTGTTTCATGCGGCGGCCGGTGGTGTTGGACTCATCGCTTGCCAGTGGGCGAAGGCGCTGGGAGCGACCATGATCGGCAGCGTCGGCTCGCCGGAAAAGGCAGAGCTGGCGCGGGCCCATGGCTGCACGCATGTCATCGACTACCGCCGCGAGAATTTTGTTGGTCGCGTGCGTGAGATAACCGGCGGCAAGGGGTGCGACGTGGTGTATGACTCCATCGGACGTGACACATTTCCAGCTTCGCTCGATTGTCTGAAGCCGAAGGGCTTGTGGGTCAGTTTCGGCAATTCATCTGGGCCCGTCCCGCCATTTGATCTGTCGCTTCTGAAAGGCTCACTGTTCGCAACGCGCCCCTCGCTGATGCCCTATACGGCGACAGCAGAGGCACTGCGAAGCAATGCAGCCGATCTTTTCGCGCACGTGGCCGCCGGCCGCATTGCTATTCGGGTCAACCAGACATACCCGCTTGGCGACGTTGTGCGGGCGCATCGGGACTTGGAGTCACGCAAGACGACCGGGTCGTCAATCCTCATCCCTTAAGCTCAGTTCAACAGTTGATCCATGCCGAAAAATAAACACACCAAGCCTATCGAACTTCACTTCTGGCCGACCCCCAATGGCCAGAAGATCGCCATCGCGCTGGAAGAACTCGATTTGCCGTATGTGATCCATCCGGTGAATATTACGCGCGGGCACCAGTTCAAGCCGGAGTATCTGGCGATTTCGCCGAACAACAAGATGCCCGCCATCGTCGATCCAGATGGGCCGGGGGGCGAGCCCGTATCCATTTTCGAGAGCGGGGCGATTTTGCAGTATCTCGCGCGCCGGACCGGCAAGTTGCGCGGTAAGGGCAAGCGGGACCGTCTCGTCGTGGAACAATGGCTGTTCTGGCAGGTGGCTGGGTTCGGTCCGATGGCGGGGCAGGCGCATCACTTCCGCCATTATGCGCCGGAGAAGATCCAGTACGGCATCGACCGCTATACGAAGGAGTTGACCCGGCTTTACGGCGTGCTCGACAAGCAGCTTGTCGGACGTGACTTCATTGCCGACAAGTATTCGATCGCAGATATTGCTTCGTATCCGTGGGCGCTGAATTGGGAGAAGCAGGGGCAGGACATCTCAGCGTTCCCGAATGTGAAGGCGTGGCTCGCTCGCATCGGCGCGCGCCCGGCCGTTATACGGGGCATGGCTGCTGGCAAGGATCTCGCCCCGCAGCAGGTGGACCTTTCCAAGGACAATGAAGCTCAGAAGGTTCTGTTCGGAAACAGATCGAAGTCTTGAACAGAGGGTCGGCCGCGATCACGGCTGCACAAGGCGAGCCGGGTCAACCTCGAGGCCGGTAACGCGTTCAAACACAATAGCAGACAGCACCTTGCTAGAGTTCACCCGCGGATCGACAGGCGTTTCGGCGATGCGTGGCGGTTCCACGTTGCGAGCGCCTAGGTAGCTTGGGCTGGATACTCCCAGGGTCTGTGGGTCGGACGAGCAGCCACCCAATAGAAATCCCACCAGCCCCATAGGCGTGACCACACGTCTCCAGTTTGTCCGGTTCGGAGCCACCCATTTCATGCCGTGTAACCTTGATCCCGTTGCGAGTGAAACCGCTGTTCGGTTCCTTGCGAATAGATGTGCCAAAGCTCGCCTGAATGAAGCCTGAATAGTCGCATCAAAGACTTCTCGCGGACATGGTTACCGCTTGGTTTCCCCACCTTTTAACGACCTGTGGTCGTCGCGTTCAGTTCCGCAACAGCCGGTTCACATTGGGCATGCGAACGATGTATTTCTTAAGTTATCCAGAGTCATAAAGCGATCTGTTTTAACCAAATTTCATGCTGCGGCTGACAATCTTTCTCGACTTGCAGACGCCGACCTACAGGCCGCGGAGACGAGCGTCTCAACGCAGTGCTGCAAGAGGGATCGTTGCGTGACGGAGTTTAGTGTTATGGCGCGTTTTGAGATTGCCACCAACGATGTGGTGGAATTTGCGGCCCAGGGCGGTACCCCAGATGCCTTGTTTGAACTAGGGCTGATGTACTGCAGCGGGCGTGAGGTTCCACTGAACCTCGTCGAAGCTCACAAGTGGTTCAATCTTGCGGCTCAGCGCGGCAATTCCGACGCTAGGCGCTACCGCATCGAATTGGCTGCTGAGATGTCTAAGGCAGAAATTGCCGAAGCACAGCGGCAGGCTCGGGCCTGGCTCGCACAGCATTGAGGGGGCTCAGCCCTTCGGTTCAGCAATCGCTGAAGAAGGATGAGATGCAGTTCCAGCTCTTCTTTGCAGCTTGTCCGATGCTGCCGCCGACGCCTTGGATCTGCTCGCCAGCTTTTTCCGTTGTGGACTTGACTGTTCCCGTCACGCCATCAAGACCTTTTTTCGTGGTCTCAACCGTTGATTTGGCCAGTTCCTCGACTGTTTTTGGCGGCTGAGCCACGGGTGGGGCTTCAGGCGCAGCGCTTTCCGAGCCAGCAGCGGGTGGCATAGGATCGCGCGATGGTGTGGCAGCCTTGGGAAGCGGTGCGACCGGCAATGCTGCTGTCGACGGGGAAATGATGCGTTCGGGACCACTGCAGCCGACAGATGTAAATCTTTCGACACTGCAGCGGGCGTGGCCGCCAGATTTGGCCAGCTGTTTGATGCATTGGACCTGGTTGCGCGGGTCGGGCGCCGCGCTTTCCGGAGCATCGGCGACCACACACCGATACACTGCGTCTGGGCTATAGCAGGCGACACAATAACTTTCGGCCAATGCAGGGAGCGCTGCCACACCGCACAGCGGGGTAATCAGAAGCAGCCGGGCACTTCGCATCATAACTATTCTGCCTCTCCGGACGCTTTTTGCGGGCAATATTGGCCGCTGTCATACCCAATAGGTCGTCAGTCTGCACTTTGTTTAAGCAGGACTTCTTGGGCAGTAGTGGGGCGGGCTTCCACGGCTGCCCGTGAACGACTTGCTATTGCCCGGGTGCACAACTATACGAGGGACCTGCCGATGGAATGGAGACGTGGCCGAGAGGCTGAAGGCGGCGCTTTGCTAAAGCGTTATACGTGCTAAAACGCGTATCGAGGGTTCGAATCCCTCCGTCTCCGCCATTCCACGACAGATCCTTGTAACGTCAATGCCCATCGATGATTTCTTCACGATGCTCCCGCTAAAGGCGCGGAATATCGCAGGGACACGTTGAAGATTTAACGTGTAGTCTCATCACCATGGCGACAATTTACTCGAATGCGCCCCGGCACCCCGAGAAGGCGCATAGGACCGCGACTGACATACTGCCGCGTCCGAGTTGGATCCGAGTGCGTGCGGCTGGGGCCGACGTGCGGGAAGCCACGCAGGAGGTTGTGCGAGCGTACGGCCTTTCGACTGTGTGCGAGGAGGCGGGGTGTCCCAACCTTGCAGAATGCTGGAGCAAGAGGCACGCCACGTTCCTCGTTATGGGCGATATTTGCACGCGCGGTTGCGGGTTCTGCAATGTGCGAACGGGCGTGCCTGCCGCCCTCGACGGGACCGAACCGGAGCGCGTCGCTGCGGCGGTTCGTGATCTCAAGCTTACGCATGCGGTCATAACGTCGGTTGATCGCGACGACCTACCAGACGGCGGCGCCTTGCATATTGCTTCTGTGGTTCGGGCCGTGCGGGCTGCATCACCAGTGGCCACAATCGAGGTTCTGACGCCGGATTTTCTGAAGAAGCCGGGCGCGCTCGAGATCGTGGTTGATGCCTGTCCTGATGTGTTCAACCACAATATAGAAACGGTGCCTCGGTTCTATCCGTCGATCCGGCCCGGTGCGCGCTACTTCCATTCCATCCGGCTCTTGCAGGCCGTGAAGGAGCGGTCGCCGCACATGGTGACGAAATCCGGGCTGATGGTCGGGTTTGGCGAAACGCGCGATGAGATGATCCAGGTCATGGACGATTTGCGCACGGCAGACGTCGATTTTCTGACGATCGGGCAATATCTGCAGCCGACGCCACAGCATGCGGCGGTCGTGGAGTATGTGCGGCCTGAAATGTTCGAGGCGTATGCAAGCCTCGCGCGCGGCAAGGGATTTGCGATGGTCTCCGCTTCGCCGCTGACACGGTCGAGCCATCATGCCGGTGAGGATTTCGAACGGCTCAGGGCAGCGAGGAGCGGAGCTCGAGCCAGCGTCATAGATAGCTAGAAAAAACCCTCCGGGTGGGGGACCCGGAGGGCGACTACCGGACGCGAGGGGGGATCGGGTCCTGCAGCGGATAGACGGGTCGGAGCGCTTTGCGGGGAGGGGGCCGTTGCGCGCGTCCGATGAAGCTAATCTACAGCTTAGCCCGCCCGCGCACTGTTCCGCTGGTGACAGATTTCATCCGAAAACAAAAGCGCCCCGCATGTGATTGCGAGGCGCTTCCAGTTCGTCAGCGGATTGAGCCGTCAGCCCTTGCTTCCGGCGACAGGAGTTTCAGGCTTGCCGACTATTGTGACGATCATGTCGTTGGTCGTCAGAAGTCGTTTGGCGACGCGCTTAGCGTCCTCCAACGTAATTGCCTCGATGAGCGCGTTGCGCTTCTCGACATAGTCGGGGCCGTAGCCCTCTTCCATCAAACCGAGGAGTTGGGTCGCAATCTTGACGTTGGTATCGAAACGCAGCGCATATGAGCCGGTGAGATAGCTCTTGGCGTTTTCGAACTCCGTCTCGTTCGGGCCGTCCGTGGCGACCTTCTGCAGTTCCTGGCGGATCAGATCAATGGACGTCTGCACCGCATCATTGCGGGTGGCGACGCCGCCGGAGAAAATCGAAGCGTTCCGCATGGGCTGCAAGTAGCTGTAAACGGAATAGGCGAGGCCGCGTTTCTCGCGCACTTCTTCCATGAGACGAGAAGCAAAGCCGCCGCCACCGATCAATTGGTTCAGCACGAATGCCGTGAGGAAGTCGGGGTCCTTGCGCGGCATGGCGCCAAAACCGAACATCGCCACGGACTGAGGCACATCCATCTCGATGATCTTGGTCTTGCCGCCTGTTGCCGGCTCGATCTTCGAAACGGGCACTAGATCAGGCTTCTCAGGCAGGGCACCGAAAACCTTGTCGAGGAGCGCGCTCAGCTCTGCGGCTGATATGTCGCCAACAGCAACAACCCGCAAATTGGAGCGAGCAAAGACACGCTTATGGTAGTCCGCGAGGTCCTCAGTCGAGATCGCCTTTACGCTCGCGTCTGTGCCGCTCGTTGGTCGGCCATAGGCGTGGCCACCAAACGCCAGCGCATACCATTCATTGGAGGCGACGCGATCAGGATCCTTTGCGGCATAGACGAGGCTTGCAAGAATTTGCGCGCGAATACGCTCAGCGGCATCTTTCTCAAAGGTCGGGCTGTTGATCGCCAGTCGAAGAAGTTCAGCTGCTTCATTACGGTTAGCAGTCAGTGTTTCGAAGTTGCCATAGAAGGCATCTTGCGTGTCCGAGAAACTCAGCCGGACTGCAAGGTCTTCCAGCTTCTCCTGGAACGCTGCCGCATCGATATCGCCTGCGCCTTCATCCAGCATGGAGGAGACGAAATTGGCGAGCCCCTCCTTGCCGGCCGGATCCTGCGCGCTCCCCCCTTCAAAGGAGAAGCGGAGTGCCATCATGGGATTGGAATGATCTTCGACGAGCCAGGCTTCTATGCCGCCGGGGCTTTTCACAGTCTGGATTTTCATGGCTGCTGCCGGCTGGTTGAATGAGAGAAAGAGCAGCGCCGCCAGTATCAGCGGCAGCGCATAGGCGAGACCGTATCCGGCGATGCGGTCCTGTTCGCGCGCAAGCGTGCGGGGGGACGACTTCCGCGATGAAGTTCGCGTGGTCATGTGAGGTTTGCTCCTGGAGGACACGTCACGAACGGGATTTGTCAGGCGTCGCTTCGGCTATAGGGGCCTTCAGCGGCTTGAGTATGCCGGTCACCGAGCGTCGCGCGTCGATGTACGTCGAGGCAGCCTTCTTCACGTCGTCGAGTGTTACTTTGCGGATTTCGTCCGGCCAGCCTTCGATCTGTTCGATGGAGCGGCCCAGGGCGAGACCCCAGCCGTAGCGGCGAGCCAGAGAGGCTTGATTGTCGTTTTCGTAGATGTATTCGGCCACGTAGCCGTTTTTGGCGCGGTCCAGTTCCGCCTGGCTGACGCCGTTCGTGGCAATATCGGCAAGGACCGAGTCCAGCGACGCTTCGAGCTTGTCGAGATCGGTTCCGTCGGCCGAGACGGCGTACACCGAGAACTTACCGCTATCGAGTCCGGAGCCCATGTAGCTGCCGCCTGCCGACGAGGCGACCTTCTCTTCCATGACGAGTTTCTTGTAGAGGCGGCTAGTAGGGCCATCGGCTGCGATCTTTGCGAGTAGATCAAGGGCTTCCGCTTCGAGTGGTGCGGCTGTCGTGTAGCTCGGCACAAGGTAGTCGCGGTGGATTGATGCCTTGCCGGCGCGCGGATCTTCAAGCAGCACTCGGCGGGCGACCCGTTGCGGCGGATCGGAGGCGCGAACGGCCCGCGGCGCGGCTGGGTTAGCCGGCAGCTTGCCGTAGGTCTCGATCGCGTTCTTTTTCACTTCCTCTGGCGTGACATCGCCGGCGACGACGAGGATGGCGTTATTGGGGGCGTAGTAACGCTTGTAGAAATCGATCGCGTTCTGCCGCGACAGCTGTGCAATCTCATGCTCCCAGCCGATCACCGGGACGCCGTAGGGATGATGTAAATAGAGGGTTGCGTCCATCTGCTCGTCAAGAATCGCTGCGGGATTGTTCTCGATGCGGGAGCGGCGCTCCTCGAGGATCACGTCACGCTCGGTCAGCACTTCCTTATCGGCAAGCTTGAGGTTGACCATGCGGTCGGCCTCCATTTCCATCACCTTGCGCAGGCGATCCTTGGATATCCGCTGGAAGTAGCTCGTCACGTCGTGGCCGGTGAAGGCATTGTCCTGACCACCGAGGCGCGAGACGATCTTGGAGAACTCTCCGGAGGGGATGTTCTCCGTCGATTTGAACATCAGATGTTCCAGGAAGTGAGCGATGCCGGAGACGCCCTTGGTTTCGTCCGCTGCGCCAACCTTGTACCAGACCATGTGGGTGACGACCGGCGAGCGGCTGTCAGGGATGACGACAACCTGCATGCCGTTGTCGAGCTTGAATTCAGTGATGCTGGGAGCCGCGTACGCGGCCGTCGGAGATTTTGTGAGGGCGAACATGCTGGCGATCACCATTAGGCAGAAGCTGAAACCGGTGCGGAGCGAAGCGACCATGGAGTTCCTCTAAGCGCGAGCGCACGCGGAGCGGCGCGGCTTCGTGTACTGAGAGGATGTCGGCATCAGAGGCAGTCATGTCAAATGACAAGCCGTTCATGCCGAGCGCTGCGGACTGCGACGAGCGATAATGCTTGCGGAGTCAGAGTATCTTAGCCGCAATCGGACGAAAAAACTGGCGGTCTGCGGTTGACCCAAAGGTACGTCGCCCTGGCAACACGGTTACTCGCCGCCAATCACGATTGGATCTTCGCCACCATTCCACTTCTTGACGGCGGTTAGGACCGATGGTCGGCAGGGTCCGAGCGGACCCTCGATGGAAGCCGCGCTGGCATCGCCGGCAGCGCGCGCTGGATCATAGTTCTTGCGGCAATATTCGTCCTGCTGCTTTTCCAAGACAGCCTTATCGACAACGACCTTCCGGTCCGGATCGTTGATTGCGGCGGTCACGTCGACTGCTGCCGCTTCGGCAGGTGTCCCTGGTTGGGGGAGGCTGGCGGTGGACGGCGGCACCACCAGGGGCGTGCGCGCGGCCAACTTCGGTTCGGCGCTCTTGGGTTGGTTGGCACCGACGCCCAGAGCATCAAAAACGCCGCCGTTCAATTCCACGTCGTCGAGGGAACAGCCGCCGACCGCGGCAGCCACCAGGCTGGCCACAGCAAAACGGGTCAGTCTGCGCGACGGCATGCGGCTCATCGATGGTCTCCGCTCGGTCCCGATTCTTGAGATGCGCCGGGATTACTTGGCGTTACGAGGTCTTTGCGGCGTCTTTGCGACTCGCGATGAAGGAGTCGTACAGCAGAGCCACTACCCCGGCAACAATGGCCACGTCTGCGATGTTGAAGACGTACCAGTAGAACCCGAAGGCATGCAGGGAGTAAAAGTCGGCCACTCCGCCGAGCCAGAGGCGGTCAATGGCATTGCCAAGCGCACCGCCAATGATCAGGGCCAGGCCCCAAGCCATCAGGCGGCTTTCACCTGCCCTGCAGAGCCAAATCCACATCCCAAGCGAGGCGGCCAGTGCGAAAGCGGCTAGTCCTAACTGCCAGGAATAACTCGATGAATCGAACATGGAATAGCTCACGCCCGTATTTAGAACGTAGACGAAATCGAGAAAGGGCGTCACCTCCACCCTGCCGCGGCCCTCAATTCCAAAGATGAGGAGCATCCACAACTTATTAGCTTGATCGAGCACAAGCGTGGTGAGGGCGACCGCGGCACCGAGGGGGGCGTACCGGCCCCAGAACCAACCCTGCGATGACGGGTCTTTTTCCTGTGTATCAGGCGTGGACGCGGGCAAGGTCATGGACGGGCATGTCTCTCACGTTGATGGCGGGAGGCGCCGGGTCCATCCAGAGGGGGTATTCGAGTGTGAAAGTCAAACCAGTGGGTGAGAGTATAAACATTCCCGGGGGCACCTCCGCGAGGATTGTCAGGGGCGGTACAATGCCTCATAAACCCTCTGGGCTGGCGGCGGACGCATCCCTCGCCAACCGGGTCAGGTCGGGAACGAAGCAGCCCTAACGATCAGGACGCGGGTCGTCCGCCAGCCTCTCATATCTGCTCACGGGCGCTGATCGCAACCCGGCGATCTTTGCGCGGGCGCGGCTCGGTTTGGCCCACACTCGGCAGGCGGGTGTGGGGCTCGATGATTGGCCCAGACTCGGCAGGCCGGTGTTGGGCATGCCACGGTGCGCCCCGGACTTAGCGGCCGCAGAATGTGATCTGCGCCTTTGTGGTCGCTGAGATTTCCGGCTTTCCGGGCCGTTGAAGGGAAGTCAATGGCTAAAGGTTCGTCGTCGAAATCCGAGGATGGGAGCAGCGCTGGTTCGGCGACCGCTCCGTATGTCGTGCTGGCGCGCAAGTACCGGCCGCAGACGTTCGATGATCTGATCGGGCAAGAGGCGATGGTGCGGACGTTGCGCAATGCGTTCGCGTCGGGCCGGATCGCCCAGGGCTACATGCTGACCGGCGTGCGCGGCGTCGGCAAGACAACGACGGCGCGAATTTTGGCGCGCGCACTGAATTACGAGACCGAAGCGATCAACCGGCCGACGATCGACATGCCGGTGCTGGGGCGCCATTGCGGCGATATCATTGACAGCCGCCATCCCGACGTCATTGAGATGGACGCGGCTTCGCACACCGGCATCGATAACATGCGCGAGATCATCGAGAACGCGCGCTACAAGCCGATCCTGGCGCGAACCAAGGTCTTCATTATCGACGAAGTCCATATGTTATCGAAAAGTGCATTCAACGGGCTTCTGAAGACGCTGGAAGAGCCGCCGGAGCATGTGAAGTTTATTTTCGCGACGACCGAAGTTCGCAAGGTGCCGGTGACGGTTCTATCGCGCTGTCAACGGTTCGATCTGCGCCGCGTGGATGTGCCGGAACTGTCGGTGCATCTCGGCAGCATCGCCGCAAAAGAAGGTGCGACGGCTGATCGGGACGCGTTGGCGATGATCGCGCGGGCGGCCGGTGGTAGCGTTCGCGACGGCCTATCCATTCTTGATCAAGCGATCGCTATGGGGTCCGGCACGGTGTCGGCCGAGAGCGTGCGTGGGATGCTGGGCGTCGCCGATCGCGGCCGTGTGTTCGATCTTCTAGAAAAGCTTCTCGGGGGAACTCCGGCAGAGGCGCTAAAGGCGTTCGGGGCGATCCATCATGATGGCGCGGAGCCGGGGCAATTGCTCGCCGATCTCGCGGACGTCGTGCATCTGGTGACGCGGTTCAAGGCGCTGGGCGGCGAGGCGGGTAACGAGGGTGTGCCGGCGGAAGACGTGCGCCGGGCCGGGTCGCTGGCAGGGCGGCTTTCCATGCCGCTACTTGCGCGTACGTGGCAGATGCTGCTGAAAGGGATGGAGGAGGCAGGTAAGGCGCCTGACCCGCTGGCCGCGGCTGAGATGGCGTTGATCCGCATCGCTTACGTGGCCGACTTGCCGCCACCCGACGAGATCATGAAGGCGCTGGGCGGGGGGCAGGTTACCCGACGTGCATCGGGAGGCGCCACTCCTCCAGGCGAACGCGAGCCGCGAGCACCGTTGAACGAAGCCTCTCAGCAGGTTTTTGCGGCTGCCGAACCCACGGCGGACGAGAGCGCGCCTGCTGCCTTCGAGATGACGGATGAACCGCCGCCGCTTGAAGCGTACGGCGACCTCATCGAAGGGCTGGGCGATGAAGACGATGCGCCGGCGGCCCCGTCGCGGCGGTCGCTGCGCACGTTTGCAGATGTCGTGGAGCTGGCCGGCGAGCGGCGTGATGCCCGGCTTCGCGCGCATCTGGAGGAATATGTATCGCTCGTCAAATTCGATGGTGCTGCCGGTTCGATCGACCTGTTTCTGTTGCCTGGTGCTCCGCCCGAAATCGCCAATGATTTGCGAGAAAAACTCAATCGCTGGACGGAGCGCCGCTGGGTTGTCGTGCTGTCGAAGGCGGCCGGCGAGCCAACGCTCGGTCAGCAGAAGCGCGAGCGGGAAGCGGCGGAACTCGCGGCGATGAAGAAGCATCCGGCCGTGTCCGCGATCTTCGAGGCGTTCCCGGATGCGAAGGTCGCCGCCGTCAGGACCACCGCGCGTCCCAGCGAGGACGAAGCTGGAACCGGCTGACGCCGCTCGCTCTTCCTGTTCGTAATCCGGCGCAATTGAAGCGCTAGCCAAGAGGACGACGCATGAAAGACATCATGGGCATGATGAAGCAGGTGGGCCAGATGCAGGCCCGCATGCAGCAGATGCAGGAAGAACTGGCACAAGCCGAAATCGAGGGACGATCGGGGGCGGGGCTCGTGCGCGTTACGCTTAACGGCAAAGGCGATATGAAGAAGATTGCGATCGACCCGAGCCTCATGAAGCCGGGCGAGGGTGAAATTCTCGAAGACCTTGTGCTCGCTGCCAATCAGGATGCCCGGGCGAAGGTCGAAAGCATGATGGCTGAGAAAATGTCTGAAATCACAGGTGGGCTGCCGCTTCCGCCGGGACTTAAGCTATTCTAGTTCGCGCAGAAAAGCGGGGGGCGTCGGGGGGATAAGCATATGGCGGCGCCGACAGCACCCGAACCACCGAGTGTGCCCTCTCTGCACGGAGCTGTTGCTTGGGCGGCGGGCGTGGCGGTTCTCGGAGCCCTCATTATCGTGCTTTGGGCGATGGGGCGGGCGCCTATCTGTACGTGCGGTTACATCAAGCTGTGGCACGGTGTCGTGCAAAGCTCGGAGAATTCGCAGCACATCGCCGACTGGTACACGCCAAGCCATGTGATCCACGGTTTCATCTTCTACGCGCTTTTGCGCTGGCTGATGCCGAAATCGTCCTTTGCGACAAGGCTGATCCTAGCGCTCGGGATCGAGAGTGCGTGGGAGATCATCGAGAACACGAATGCGACGATTGAGCGGTATCGCACGTCGACCATCGCTCTCGATTACTACGGCGACTCGATCCTCAACTCCGTTTCCGATGCGCTCGCGATGGCAGCTGGTTTCTATCTGGCGTCGATCCTGCCCGTCTGGGCCACCGTGGCGCTCGCGGTTGGAGCGGAGCTTTTCACCGGCATCATGATCCGGGATAACCTGACTTTGAACGTCATCATGCTCTTGTACCCTGTCGAGGCCATCAAGGCGTGGCAATCCGCGGGCGGATGAGGGCGGCGGAATCGTGGTACGCGCGGCGCCGCAACCCGTGCTAACAGTCCGCGGTCATGTCGAAGAAGATTGCAGGTCCTGAAATCGAACGGCTCGTGCAGCTGCTGGCGCGCTTGCCTGGTCTTGGCCCGCGCTCGGCACGGAAGGCGGCGCTCGGGCTCCTCAAGAAGCGGCAAGAGCTGCTGGTCCCTCTCTCCGATGCTCTTCGGACTGCGGTGGAGAAAATCGTCGAGTGTCCGAACTGCGGTAATCTCGATACTGTTTCGCCCTGCACGATCTGCCAAGACCAGCGGCGCGATTCATCGCTGATCGTCGTCGTGGAAGAGGTCGGCGACCTGTGGGCACTGGAACGGGCCGGAGTGGTCAATGCGCGCTATCATGTGCTCGGTGGCCACCTCTCGCCGTTGGACGGGATCGGTCCTGAGCAGCTCAACATCGTTTCGCTGGTCACGCGCGCGGCGGCGTCCGAGGTGACGGAAGTCCTGTTGGCGCTCAATGCCACGGTGGAAGGACAGTCAACCGCGCACTATGTGATGGATCAGCTGGCTGGTTCGAACGTAGCGGTGTCGCGCCTGGCGCAGGGTGTGCCGATTGGCGGCGAACTCGATTATCTGGACGAGGGTACGCTTGCCGCCGCGATCAAGTCACGCAGGCGGGTCTGATTTTACTCGGAGCAATGATCACATGGATACGGCGGATCTGACCGTTACCGGGGCTGCCCCGGCGGCGCCGCCGCGCTTCGTGAGCGGCTCGCTCTTGCGCCACATTCTCATTATGACCGGGACCGGCGCGGTGGGGCTTGTCGCGATCTTCATCGGCGATCTAGCGAATATTCTATTCCTGTCGTGGCTCGGTGACGAGGCGATCGTCGCTGCAGTCGGGTATGGCAGCTCGATCCTGTTCTTCACGACCTCCATCGGCATCGGACTTTCCATTGCGGCGACATCGTTAGTATCGCCGGCGATCGGGGCCGGTCATCGCCCGAGGGCGCGCCAGATGGCCGCGAGCGCGCTGATGCTGACGCTCGCTGCGTCAATCGTGTTGACGGTGGTTGTGTGGGTGGCGGTCTCACCGCTGCTGTCTTTGCTGGGCGCGGAGGGGCGCACGCACGATCTCGCCCGCGACTACCTTTGGATCCTCGTGCCGTTCCTACCGCCGCTGGCACTGGCTATGACGGCGACGGGTATCCTACGCAGCGTCGGGGATGCGCGCCGCGCGATGCATATCACGCTTATCGGCGCCATCGTGAACATCGCACTCGACCCGTTTTTCATCTTTGCGCTCGGGCTTGGCATTCACGGTGCAGCGATCGCGTCGGGCCTTGCACGCATTGCAATGGTAGCCTACGCGCTGTTCGCTGTGGTGCGGGTGCACGACATGGCGGCGAGGCCCACTGTTTCTGCGTTACAGGCGGATTGGCCTCCGCTTCTTGCAGTCGCTGTTCCCGCGGTGCTGACAAACATCGCGACGCCCGTAGGCAACGCCTACGTGACGGCTGCGATTGCGGCGCATGGCGACAGCGCCGTAGCTGCGTGGGCCATCATAGGGCGTATCATTCCCGTGGCATTCGGCGCAATCTATGCGCTATCGGGATCGATCGGGCCGATCATCGGGCAGAACTACGGTGCGGGTGAGAACGACCGCATGCGGCGCGCTTTCACACTGTCCCTGGCCGTCAACGCCGCGTTCACGTTCGCGGCGTGGATCGCGCTCATGCTTGGCACCGGACTGATCCTCGAGTTCTTCAAACAGAGCGGATCATCGGCAGAACTGATCCGCCTGTTCAACATCATGTTGTCGCCGCTGTTTGTGTTTCTCGGGGCCCTATTCGTCGCCAATGCCGCATTCAACACGCTGGGGCGCGCGCAGCTTTCGACATGGCTGAATTGGGGCCGGGCGACGGTCGGAACAATTCCGTTCGTGGAGTTCGGCTCTCGGCAAGCGGGGGCGGAGGGTGTTCTCGCCGGAAATATGATCGGCGGGATCGCATTCGGGGCCCTGGCGGTGTGGCTGTGCTATCGCCTCATGGACCGACTGCGCATTGATGCGATGAAATAGGCGCGCCGCCGCTCGCCTCGAATCGGTTGCTGGCGTATGCGGGTCTAGCCGGCGTTTCTCTGCGCCGGGCTTGAGCGAGCCCGATCCATGTCTTCCACCTTCTCAAGGCCACAGAAGCGCATTGCGATCGTAGCGCCGTCTCTGGCGGGCGTTCTGCGTGACCGGGCGAACCTGATCCGCGCGTTGAAGGCTCGGGGGGATGCGGTGCTCGTCGTCGCTGCGTCGCAGCTGTCGGGAGAGGTCGCGGCGCTGCATCATCTCGGCGCAGAACATCGTAACTTTGAGCCCAAGCCGCCAGGCCTGTCCATTTTTGCGAGTCGTCGCGTGCAGCAGGCTATTCGCGAATTGATTGCTGCGTGGCAGGCAGACACGACGATCGTCAGTGGCGCGGCCATCGCATCGCTGGCGGCCCGGGCCGCGCGCAAGGCGGGCGCAAAGGAGATCGTGACGATCGTCTCGGCAGAACTGGGAGTTGGCAGCGTAGAGGAGCGGCGCCAAATGGTGACTGCGTTCCGAGGCGCCTTGAAACTCAGCCAGATTGTCGTGTGCCACAATGCTGAAGACGCGCGCGTTCTGACGGCGTTGCTGAAGCTGAAGGGCAAGCGCCTGATCGTGACGCCCGGAGACGGTGTCGATCTCACCACGTTTGCCGTTGCCCCGATGCCGGCGGCGGATATGCCTCTGACCTTCCTAATGATCGCAAATCCCGATGCCCGTGAGGCCATCGAGGCTTATACGGAGGCGGGGCGGGCTCTGACCGGCAGAGGTTTGCCGGTTCGCTGCGTTCTCGCCACCGACCGAGAGGCAGCCCAGGATACGACGCTGCTTACGGTCGAGAGCATCGGGTTCGAAGGCCGGGCGGCTGATCCCGCGGCTCTGCTTGGCACTGTCCATGTGGCGGTTCATCTTTCGGCGGATGACGGTTCGCCCGCAGCATTGAAGCAAGCGCTTGCGGCTGGCCGGCCGGTCGTGACCCTGGATGTTCCGGGATGCCGCGAGGCGGTCGACGAGCGGGTCAATGGCTGTCTGGTGCCGCCGGGGGATTCGAGTGCGCTGCTGGCGGCGATGGAAAGCTTCGTTAGCCATCGCGACCTTCTTCCCGCGGAATCACGGGCGGCCAGGATCAAGGCCGAGCGGTCTTTCGGTGCGTCCGCGGTGCTCGCTCCGGTGCTGGCAGCCATTGACGGCTGACCGCGTTAAGGGATCGCGGGTCTCGATGTGCATCATGGATTGACCCTGTCCTGCGCCTCTTCTATCTGACGAAGATGGCTAAGCTCCCTATCATAACCTTGCCCGATCCGATCCTGCGCCAGGCGTCAGCACCCATCGAACGTGTGGACGCTGAGGTTCTGCGATTGGCCGACGATATGCTGGAGACCATGTATGATGCGCCGGGGATCGGATTGGCCGCGATCCAGGTTGGCGTGCCACGGCGCCTTGTCGTTCTGGATTGTGCGGCTGAGGGTGAGGCGCCCGAGCCGCGCGTGCTGATCAATCCTGAGATTTTGCATCTGGGTGCGCAAACCAAGGTTTATGAGGAAGGATGTCTGTCGATCCCTGATTTCCGGGTCGATATCGAACGGCCCGCGGACCTGCGATTGAGGTATATCGACCGGGAAGGCAAGCTGCAGGAGCACGACGCCGGCGGATTGCTTGCAACTGCCATACAGCATGAACTCGATCATCTCGACGGCAAGCTGATCATCGATTTTCTGTCGCGGTTGAAGCGGGACATGGTGGTTCGGAAGTTCAAGAAACTGGCGCGTCAAGACGGGCCTTTGTGACGAATAGGCCGCTCTGACGGCGGATCAGCCGGGGGCGCAGCATGCCGCTGAGACTTGTCTTCATGGGAACGCCGGAGTTCTCGGTACCGTGCCTTGATGCCGTGGTGGCGGCCGGGCACAAGGTCGTCGCCGTTTACTCGCAGCCGCCCCGTCCGGCCGGACGAGGCATGGCGGATCGCAAGTCTCCCGTTCATGCTCGGGCGGAGGCATTGGGGCTGCCGGTTTTGACTCCCAAAAACCTGAAGGGGGCGGACGAGCAGGCGGCGTTTGCCGCGCACGGGTCCGATGCAGCAATCGTTGTAGCTTATGGTCTCTTGCTGCCGCGCGCGGTTCTCGATGCACCGAAGCATGGCTGCTTCAACGTGCATGCGTCTGCGCTGCCGCGGTGGCGTGGTGCGGCTCCCATCCATCGGGCGATCATGGCAGGCGATACTGAGACAGCCGTGATGGTCATGAAGATGGAAGAAGGTCTCGATACCGGTCCCATCGTGGCGACGGAGCGCGTTTCGATCGGTCCGATGATGACGACGGGCGACCTGCACGATCTTCTCGCCACGGCTGGGGCCAAGTTAATCGTGAATGCGATGGCCGATCTGGCGGCGGGCCACATCGTCACGGTTCCGCAAGCCTCCGAAGGCGTTGTCTACGCATCGAAGATCGACAAGGCTGAGGCGCGGATCAATTTCAACCGGACTGCGGAACAGGTGCACAACCAGATACGCGGGCTGTCGCCGTTCCCGGGTGCTTGGTTCGAGGCCGCCGGGCCGACCGGAACGATTGAGCGAATCAAGGTGCTGCGATCGGAGCCGGCCGTCGGTGACGGATCACCTGGGGCGGTCCTCGACGATAACCTTACTATCGCCTGCTCAACCGGGGCCGTGCGACTCATCGATGTGCAGCGGGCGGGAAAGCGCCCCATGCAAGCCGCGGAGTTTTTGCGCGGCTTCCCGCTGACAGCCGGTACAACCGTTAAGCAATCGTAAAGATCGCGCCCCGAGCGGCTAACCGATGGCATTAGGATGCCATCGAATGCGTCGTCCGTGGTTCTCGGAGTCTGTCATGTCGTATCGCGTTATTGCTCTCGGTATTGCCGTACTTGTTGGTGCCGGTTCGTCCGGTGTCTTGGCGCAGTCGTCTACGATCCGGATCGAGCCCCGGCCGGTGTATGGCGCTACGGTGACGATCGAAGAGGGTGTCCGGGTCTTTCGCCCGCTGCCACCAGACAAATATGTCATCGTCAATCCCAATGGCACGCCCGTGAACCTTGGGATCTCGCAGACGAACGTGACGGAGACACGCCGCTCTTATTCCAGCAGCGTGAACAATCATCGCTATTTCGGGGCCCCCTGGAACAATGGCTGGGGCTGGTACCGTCCGTGCATCCCGGCCGTCGGCAATAGTTGCTGACCACTCGGCTTGAGGAAGGCATGGAACGTGGCATAAGAGGGCACCGCAACAGTGGCGGTGCCCTTTCCTTTCACCGACGCCCCAGCAGATGCCCCGATATAAACTCGTCATCGAATATGACGGCACGCCGTTCGTCGGCTGGCAAATCCAGTCAGAAGGGTTGTCCGTGCAGGGCGCATTGCAGGAGGCAATCTTTCGCTTTTCCGGTGAACGCGTAAAGGTGAGGGGTGCAGGGCGGACGGACTCGGGCGTGCATGCGCTGGGGCAAGTTGCGCACGTCGATCTTACCCGTGAATGGCCGGCAGGGCGTGTGCAGGACGCGATCAACTACCATCTAAGACCAGCGCCGTGCGCTGTGCTCAACTGCTCTGCCGTGGCGTCAACGTTCGATGCTCGGTTCAGTGCTGTGGCGCGGCACTACGTTTACCGGATACTCACGCGCCGGGCGCCGCCTGTCCTTCATCGTGACCGCGTTTGGTGGTTGCCACACGGTCTCGATACGAACGCGATGCAAGAGGCGGCGATGCACCTCGTAGGCAGCCACGATTTCACGACCTTCCGTGCCACGCAGTGTCAGGCAGAATCTCCGGTGCGCACGCTGGACCGCCTTGACGTAGTGCGCGAGGGCGCGGAAATCGTGATCCGAACCTCCGCGCGCTCCTTCCTTCATAACCAGGTGCGGTCGATGGTGGGTACTCTCAAATTGGTCGGTGAGGGCAGGTGGCAGCCTGACGGAGTGGCGGACGCCTTGGCTGCACGGGATCGGAAGCGATGCGGAACGGTGGCGCCGGCATGTGGACTTTACCTCGATCGGGTCGATTATCCCGAAGTCATCTGAGATCAGGTGAGATCAGGTGCGGACTTCGATGTGACTTCCGGCGGGCGTCTTGGTGATGAAGAAACCGTTCGGGATCGCCTGCTGCACGAGTGGAACGTGCGAGATCAGCCCGACGGAGCGTGACGCGCCGACGATGTCCTGCAAAGTCTGAAGGACAGTTTCGAGAGTGCCGCTGTCGCCATCGCTGTCGAGGCTGCCGAAACCTTCATCAATGAAAATGGTATCCAGGCGTACGTTCCCGTGGGCGCTCTCGACGATGTCGGAAAGACCCAGAGCAAGGGCGAGGGCCGCGATGAACGTCTCGCCGCCCGAGAGGGTCGACGTTGGTCGCTGACGGCCAGTGTAGGTGTCTTCGACCGCGATCCCAAGGCCGCGGCGGGCGTTGCCTCGGCCTTCTGTTTCGCGAACAAGACTGTAGCGCGTGCGCGTCATGGGGGCGAGGCGAAGGTTGGCTGCTTCGAGTACGCGGTCGAACAAGGTAGAGATCGCAAAGGTCTCAAGGTCGATGCGGTGATAGGTGCGTCCGGTGAAGGCTTCGGCAAGTTCGCGCAGCGGAGCCGTTTCCTTTTCCAATGCGTCGAGACGGCGACCTTCGGCTACCAGATCGCGCTGCAGCTTCTGGAGTTGTGTCAGGCGCGCCAAAGCCGTTGTTGCGGCGGCTTGAGCCGCATCAAATGCCATGGAAGCAGCGTCGCGCGTGGCGGCCAGGCTATCGAGATCAGGCCTTTGCAGTTGGGCGATGGCTTTTGCGGTCCGCTGAACGTGACTTTCTGCAGCAGCACTTTGCGCGGCATGTTGACGGATCCGCTCTTCCATTGCTTGAATGGCCGGCACGTCGGCCTTGCGCATTTCGTAGGCTTCGGCCGTCAGCCCATGCTCCGCCAGGCGCGCTGCGAACTGAGATTCTCTACGCGCCAGATGGTCAGCAAGTCGGTTGACTTCGTCGGCCAAGGTCTCCATTGCAGCTTCCGCCGCGGCGACAGCTTCGGCTGCTTGGCGATCTGCGGCCATTGCCAATTCATGATCGCGGATGAACGCGTTGATTGTCGCTTCCAGTGCATTGATCGCTCTGGTGAGCGTCGCGGCTTCACGCAAGTCCGGTGGAACGGCATCGAGCGCATCTGCGACGGATTGTTCGGCCGCCGCGGCCGTTCTCTGCGCTTCAAGTTCGGACTGGCGAGCGTGATCGAGTGCGGCGGACGCGGCCCTCAATTTGTCATCCAATTCTTGAAGTTCGGCCTGCAACGCCACGAGATCGGACGGCGGTCGCAAACCCTTAATTTGATCGTTCACGCGTTGCAGTTCAGCTGCCAGGTCTGTGGCAGCGCGAGGTGGTGGCGCGAGGCTTTGCCGAACTGCGGTACAGGCGGCAAGGGCCTGTTGCGCGACTTCGACTCGCATGCGTGCGGCGGCGGCAGCGTTACGAGCTTGGTCGTGGCGAGCTTTTGCGTCGGCATACTCTGCGTCCAGGTGATCGATGCCGGCGGTGCCGCGGGCCGGTGCCGGATGATCGTGCGATCCGCAAACAGGACACGGCTCTCCAGACGCAAGATGAGCAGCGAGGTGCGCTGCATGGTCTTGAAGCAAAGCCTTTTCGAGCTCCGCGTGAACCTCACCTGCCTGTTGGAACTGCAGCTCTGCTTTGTCAAAGTCCGCACAGCTGTTGCTCAGAGCGTCTTGGGCGTGGCGCATTTTTTGTACAGCGTCATCAAACGCTTTTGCGTCGCTGTAGAGCGTGCGCAGGTTAGCAGCGGTTTCATTCAACTGCGCGCGCGTCAGATGGGCGGATTGGGCGGCTTGAAAGAATTCGGTTGCTGCAACTTTGTTGCTCGCGAGCGCGTCGCTTGCCGCTTTGGCCTCTGTGGTCAAGGCAGTTCGTTCAAGTGCTGTCCGTTTTGCTGCATCCGCTGCCGCTTTCAAAGCCTGAGTTGCTTCGAGCTTGGTCTGGTAGATGCGGAAGGTATGCAGGGTGGACTTCTGTTTCTCGATTTCGGGCGATCGTTGGAGGAGAGACGCGAGCGAGGATCGGGCAGTAATTGCCTGCGCTTCATTAGCTTTCAGTCGGTCGAGGGCCTGCGTCTGGCGGGCGGAAGCGTCGCGCCAGTCGCGATAGGCGTTGTCGCGCGCGGAAGCGGCATCTACCAGAGACGCGACGACGCGGGCAAGCTTCAATCGACTTTCGGTCGCGGCGATTTCGTTGCGCGTGGAGTGGATGCGTGCGAGTTCGGCTTCCGCTTCTAAGTGCTCGCGAAAACGAGCGTCGGTTTGTGCGGCGGCTTGGAAAGCTGCTACGGCAGCGTCCCACTCGGACTTTGCTTTTGCCGCAGCGTCGCGCAGATCGTGATGGCGATGCTCCGCTTCTGCGATGCCTTCGCTCAGTTGTTCCATGGTGGTGAAGTTTTCAGCGGTGAGGCGCGCGGTGCAGCCTGTCCGCGCTGCGGCGACTTCCTTTTCCGCTGCATCGGATCTTGATTTGACGGCATCTGCGAGCCGGCGGTAGAGCGAGACGTCAAAGAGATCGCGCAGAATCTTGACTCGTTCTTGAGTGTCGGCACTGAGGAAGGCCTCGAAGCGGCCTTGCGGCAAGAGGACGATCTGACGAAACTGGGCTGGTCCGTAACCGAGGATTTTTTTTATGGCCTCGTTGACGAGCGTGACTTTGTTTTCTGCAACGATCTTGCCCGGATTACCGTCACTCACCTTGCCGAGATCAAGATCTGTGACGTCGAACAACCAAGCCTTGTGGCCTTCGCTGGTTTCGCCGCCGCCGCGTTTTGCGGGCCTCGTCTGCTCAGGCTGACGGACGATACGATACGTGCGACCGCCGGCCTCAAAGATCAACTCGACTAGGGTGCGGAGGCTCGCGTCGGCGTGGTCGGAGCGCAGGCTCGTGGCGTGCTGCTCGGAGCGAGCGGCTTCTCCAAAGAGCGCGAACGTCATGGCGCTGAAAACCGTCGATTTGCCTGAGCCGGTCGCTCCGTAAATTCCGAACAAGCCACTGTCGAGGACGGTACGAAAATCGACGGTCTGACGACCTGCGTATGGTCCGATGGCCTGCAGGGTCAGGATCAGCGGCTTCATTCGGCAGCATCCTCGCGGCTCGCCAGTTGCGCGATGGTGTCTGCGACGATGTAGGCTTCCTTGTCATTCAGCGGTGTGCCGCGCATGACCTGCATGAACTGTGAGACAACGGTTTTGGGCTCGTCAAGTGCGGTCGTTGATGGATGACCGCCGGCGGTCTGGCGCGCAACGAGTTCCCGGGCATAGGTTAGGCCGCACGCAAAGGGGAAACGCTCGCGGATACGTTTCATCGGGTCGATGAGGCGGCCGTCGTCTGTGAGGATCGCTTTGATGAAATCCTCTGAAGGAGGCAACTTCAGCAGGTCTTCCAGCGTGCCGCGTATCGTACGGACGCTGCGCAGCGGTCGAAATGGGATGAGTTCAACGGTGGCATTCCCAGTGGTGTCGATGTCGACGATGGCCATCGACTTTTGATTGCCCTCTTCGTCAAAGCCAAAGGCCAAGGGCGCGCCGGAATAGCGGATGTGTGCAGCGCCTGCGGTTTGCGGCCGGTGGATGTGGCCAAGGGCAACATAGTGAGCGCCGGAGAAGAGTTCGGCTGGAACGGTCTCGATGCCACCCGCAATGCGGGTCAATGGTCGCTCGGTTTCGCTGACAGTTGCGCCTGTAACGAAGGCGTGAGCCACGATGATCCAGCGCGCGCCCGGGGGAATGTGTGGACGTGCCGCGGCGATCTGGGCCCGCATGACGTCAGCAGGGCACTTTATGTCGGCGTCGGCAAAGCATTCGCGGGCGGCGTATTCGTAACCAAACGGCAGAGCCGAGACTGCAACCGGACCATGGATGTCGTGAAGTAGCAGCGGCTTTTCGGCTGAACTGAGGGGGCCGCGGACCAGGGTGCGGCGGCGATCGGCCAGCATGGCCATGGCGCCGATACGATCCGCACTGTCGTGATTCCCCGCGATCAGGATGATAGCGCAGGATGTGGTCGCGATTAGGCTCTCGATAAAGCGGTTGAACAACCGAACCGCGCTTTCCGGCGGAGCGGCACGGTCAAAAATATCGCCTGCGATGATAAGTGCGTCAGGGTGAACCTTCTGCACTGCCGCGAACACTTGGTCGAGCACCGCCGCTTGGTCGTGATCCAGCGAATGGCCTTCGAACTGGCGTCCAAGATGCCAATCGGCTGTATGCAGAATTCTCATAAACCCCGCCCCCCGGCCATGTGCCGTTCTACACTGGGGGTATCACCGTAAGCGAGGGCGGGCGCGCGAGTTATCCAAAATGAAAATGACGCAAATCAATGTGGCCACAACGTTGCAGTCGCTGCCTGTCTCTTGAGAGGGAAGCGGCGGCCATGATCGGCGCTAAGCGTTTGTTCGTAGCGTGGCGATCACTGTCGCGATCGCCACGTGTGTTCAAGACCATCTCGTCTAGGAGACTGTCTCGAATGCCCGCGTCTCGGTGGGGCGTGCGTCGCCCGCATCGGGCCCGGTCAGAGCATCGATGAGGCTTGCTTCAACGCCGGGCCCCAGCATCTGCAGTGAGACTTCCTTGCCATTCTCGAACCGGATGCCATCTCGATAAGGACCCGGCTCCAGGCGGACGAAAGTGACAGTTGCTTCGTCCTTGTCGAACAAGCAGCGGAGATGTGGTGGCACCTTCGCTAACTTCAAGGTTGTGTCGCACGACATGCAGATGGCCGTCGCCGGATCTCCCGGGGCTATGAAGCCCACGCTTCCACTTGGGAAGCGGTATGTCGTGTAACGTTCTTCGGTTCGTGCGGGCCGGCTCCGGTACATCTCAAGTGAGTAATCACACATGCGCAGCCTCCTTTTACTGTGCTTGATCGAGGGGCCTCCCACCTGTGCGGGTTGAAAGCTGTTCCTCGAGGACCTGAGAACTTCGTGTCCGCGTGAGTTGTTCCCACCCGAGCGAGAACCGGCGATATTCTTTCACAAGCTCGGCTCATCCACTTGAAGTGAACGGTAAACAAATTGAGATGGGCCTCGGCAGATCGGACTCGGCTAGCCGATAAAGCTCTGACCTCTGCAAACGGTCCATCAAACCCGCATCCAAAGCTAATTGCTGTGCGTTATGATGGCATCGCAACTCCCGACCATCCGAGGCTGGCTCTGTCCAATACGTTCCACGCAACAGCAGATTTCGCTGCCAATATGGTCCGCCTTGGCTGGTACACAGCTATGGGCCTCCTGGCCGACCGCGCTGCTCGGCAAGCTGGATATCGGCCGGTGTCACGGCCGGCCGACCGCCCTGTGCCCGATCGCGACACTGTGATGGCCGATATTATTGATCTGTTCAGGCGCGATGCTGAGCTGGTCCGGAGCGGCGTTGCTGCCCTGGGCGGTGAACCCGCCGGCGGACTCCGAGACCACTTCGGCCGACTGCGCGCGATGCTGGACGACATTCCGTCAACGATAGAGCGGCAGACGGCGCGGCGCGTCGACACCGCCAGCACGAGTCTCGACACCTCAGGGTTGCCGAATTATTTCACGCAAGACTTCCACTTTCAAACGGGAGGCTATCTGTCGGATCAGTCTGCCCGGCTGTACGATGTTCAAGTCGAGACGCTGTTTCGCGGTTCCGCATTTGCGATGCGACGGCAGGCTCTAGCGCCGATCGCCGACTTTATGCGTGGCCGTGATCAGCGCGATGTTCGCCTGCTTGATGTCGCGTGCGGCACCGGGCGGTTTCTTCGTGAAGTCCGACGTGCGTATCCCGCGATGCAACTTGCCGGACTTGATCTCTCGCGGCCGTACCTCAGCGAAGCGGAACTCCATCTCAGTAATCTGCGCGGAGTGCAATGGATCGAGGGCAATGCTGAAGCGGTCCCGTTGGCGGATGCGAGCCAAGACATTGTTACCAGCATCTACCTCTTTCATGAACTGCCGCCGGATGTGCGCCGTACAGTTGCCGCAGAGATTGCTCGATTGCTGAAGCCGGGTGGCCTCTTCGTTTTCATCGATAGCCTTCAACGCGGCGATCGGTCAGGCGGTTGGGATGGTTTTCTAGACGGTTTTCCCGAACGCTTCCATGAACCCTATTTCCGGCACTATACGATCGATGATCTCGACAATGCCTTCACAGCAGCTGGCCTTCACGCCGTCGCCACCTGGCCTGCTTTTCTCTCGAAGGTCATGGTCCGCCGGAAGCAGATGAACGCTTGATCAATGCGATGTCATCTGCTGTCGCAGCTTTCGATCGAAGTTCGCAACTGCCGCGAGCAACGCTTCCCGCCGAACCGGCTTGGGTACGAATGGTGCTTTGCGCAATGGAAGCAGAAGCTCCCACTGTGAGTATCCTGAGACGACAATGAACGGAATTGAACGTCGCTCGAGCGCCGTCGCGACCGGCGACACGCTCGATCCAGCGAGATTGGCGTCCAAAATGGCCAGATCACAGATCGGTCCATTACTGAGAATGCTGATTACTTCCTCAGCAGATGCTGCTGTTCCGACGATCGTGTGCCCCTCAGTTGTCAGAATATCAGAGATTTCGGCCGCAATTAAGTACTCGTCCTCAACGATGAGAATTCGCATTCGCTCCGCCCCTTTAGCGCACTTCGCGCGTTTCTTCCGACATAGTCTAATGCGCTAGATCAGGGAGGGTTCCAGCTGGTCACTCTCTGTGTTGCCTAGACTGCCAGGCCTCCATCACGAATCAATTCGGTGAAGAGCCCTCCGCGTGTGGCCAGCTCTTCGTATGTGCCCATCTCGGCGATTTTGCCGTGGTCGAGGAGAATGATCTTGTCTGCGCCACGAATGGTCGAGAGACGATGAGCAATGACGAACGTTGTTCGCCCGGCACGCAGTCGATCAAGGGCATCCTGGATGCGCATTTCGGTCGCAACATCGAGCGCAGACGTCGCCTCGTCCAGTATCAGGAGCGGAGCGTCTTTGAGAATGGCGCGCGCAACAGCGATGCGCTGGCGCTCGCCCCCGGAAAGTCCCTGACCCCGATCACCAAGCACCGTTTCGAAGCCGTGCTCCTTACGAAGGATGAAATCTAGAGCGCCGGCGGTGCTGGCAGCTGCTTCGATTTCTGCCAAGCTTGCTCCAGGGCGTCCAATGGCAATGTTTTCTGCAATAGAGCGACTGAAGAGTGCCGGGTCTTGAAAGACAACGCCGATGGAGCCGCGCAAAGATGCCAGAGTGACCTCGCGGATGTCCTGTCCGTCAACGAGAATACGACCGGTCTCTGGATCATAGGCGCGGGTTAGCAGAGCCAAAGCCGTTGATTTTCCGGACCCTGTGGCGCCGACAAGGGCGACAGTTTCACCTGGTTCGGCTTCGAAACTAAGGCCGACGACACCGCCTGAACCACGGGGGTATCGAAAGGTGACATTATCGAACAATACGTGGCCTGCGCAAACCACCAGGGGCTTTGCGTTCGCCAATTCGACGATCTCAGGTCGCTCGTCCAAAATTGAAAAGAATTGGACGATCGTTGGCGCCTTCATGAAAAGGCCCATGAGAAAACTTGTCGTCTGATCCATGCGCGCGATAAGCAGAGTGGTGAATCCTATGAAGGCCACTATATCGCCGATGGAGGCCTGACCTTGCGACGAAAGAAGCGCGCCATAGGCGAATATTGCGACGATTGCGATAGATGAAGCACCGCGCGTGAGCACCGATGACGCCGCCCACCAGTTCAGAACGGGATACTGAATCGCCAATAGTCGATCGAGAGATGATCGAACAGACCGCATCTCCAGGGTGACTGCGAGAAAGCTTTGCAACACGCTCACATTTCCAACGAGATCACTTGCGTGACCAGAAAAGCTCATGAATTGATCTTCGACTTTTGACTGCTCCGTTGATGTATTGGCGACGACGAGCAGGTTTACGCCGACGTATATTGCCACGACGGCGCCGAGCAAGAGAGAGAGGCGCCAGTTGAGATAGACGGCAATGGGGATCAGGAAGACAAGGGCGGATATGTTTGAGATTTGTTCGCGGAACACCGGCAGCCATACACCGAAGAGGCACTCGCACCCTGTTGTCATCACGCGCATCAAACGTCCAGCCTGCGCTTTGGAGTGGAAGGATGCAGGAAGCGCCAAGACGTGACCTAGAAAGGTCTCCATGGCTGCAACTCGCCTGCGATGAGCCATGCGATCAGCGACGACAGAAATCAGGAGGCCGCTAAAAAATGAAGATATACTGACCAGACCCCAAAGTATGACGAAGCTCAGCGAGTCTCGGCCCTGTGCCAGAGCATTCACTGCATTGCCGAATAGAAGAGGCTCGGCGACTTGGAGGGCACCGGATACGATGCCGGCGACCGTCAGCATGCCGGCAATGCGTTTTTCGGGAGCAAGGAGATCGAGGGTGCGAAGCAGTGCGCCTCGGAGTTCGGACGCAGCGCTACGTATGGGCGGCTGTGATGCCATTGCTGGTTTTCATGCAAACCGAAAGCGGTGTGCCCGATTGCTCGGGCACACCGGTTGCTTACCAGTCGATGCAGCGGCGATAGCGATACCACCAGTAGCTACTGCCGGTCACGACGGCGCGGCGGTAGAGCCAGTCGCAATCACCGTAATAATAGCCGTCATAGAAGAAAAAGCCGAGTCCGGGTCCCCAGCCGTAGTGACGTCCGTGACGTCGGACATAGTTCCGGTCGTGGCGCCTGCCGTGGCGCGCACCATCTCGTCCACCACGGTCGCCACGGTTGAAATCACGACCTCCGCCCACACGCGGCCCGCGATCTACCTTACCGTCGCCACCGCGATAGGCTCGGCCTCCGTCGCCTCCGCGCCGACCTTCAGTGCCACGAAATTCACCGCCGCGGCGACCACCGCCGTCCATGGAGCGACCACCGCCGCCGTCGCCCCGAAACGCAGGTCCGCCACCGCCTGATCGGCCGCCGCCAAATCCGGGACCACCGCCCCCGCCACCACCTTGCGCCGCAGCACCTCCGCCTCCTCCTCCGCCCCCGCCGCCTCCCCCGCCACCACCTCTCCCTCCTCCGCCTCCGCCACCATCACGCTGGGCGAGAACAAAGGAGCCATCTGGTGCAGCGGTGGGAGACTGCGCGGCGGCGGGTGTGAGCAGCAAGACACCCGCTGCGATGGCCGATATCGCCAAATTGTGATTCATCACTTTTCCTCCTGATCATCTGTCTTTTTTGTTTTGCGTTCCACATCCGCTGACGGTCGCTGAGAGCGATCGGCTTCGGCTGGAAACCTGCAACGGTAACTGTGCGAAGATCGGGTTTGTTCCGGTCGTGAGGCAAGTCACGCCGCATCCGCAGCATCTTGAACTCGACCAGGCGGATCGTTTGCGAAGCGGCACAGCTTACTTGCGGATGCCTTCGACGTGAAACTCGAGCTCCACCGTTTTTGCGGCAGGGCCTAGTTCCCTGATGATGCCGAATTCAGACAACACGAGCTCAGTTTTGCCAGTAAAACCGTGCCTAAATCCACCCCATGGGTCCGCGCCGCCTCCGATGTACGCGGCGGTGATCGCGACAGGTCTTGTGATTCCGCGCAGTGTGAACTCGCCCGCGATGACAGCTTTGCCGTTGCCGTCGGCTGTCACGGACTTACTGACGAACGTTGCCTGAGGGAAAGTGGCCACATCGAGAAAGTCGGCGCCGCGGAGATGCTTGTCGCGCTCAGCATGATTTGAGTTCACGCTCTTGGTGTCGATGGTGACCGAAATGCCGGAGGCCGAGGGGTTCGTTTCATCGTAGCGGAATGTTCCAGAGAAGGTGTCGAAGCGGCCCGTCAGCCAGCTGAACCCAAGATGCTGGACACGGAAATTAATTGAGGCGTGGCCGCCCTTCGTATCGATCACGTATTCGGCGGCTGAAGCGCTCATTGCGCTGAGCGCACAGATGACCAGGCAAAGTCCGCGAAGCATCATTGTGCGTCACTCCTTCGATCAAGGGACAGCGGGTGATCAAGAGGCAGGGGGCGATCAAGATGCAGCGAGAGTTTGGAACTCCGAGGCTGCGCTCTGTGGTGTGCGAGAGCGTGCCTAATCGCAGCGGATGCATGGAGTGCCGTGAGCCCCATCAGGCCATATGCGATCCAGCGGTGAAGCGGTCCCGCTGCGTCGGAGAGGCTCTTGTTCTGCATAAGGGCTGGCACTTCAAACCAGCCGAAGACATCAATGGGCCGACCGTCGGCAGTTGAAATGAGATAGCCGCTCAGCATGAGACACAGCAGCAGCGGATAGAAGGCGAAGTGCACGATCCGTGATGCTTTGAGTTCGAAGGGGGTGAGGCCGGGGCGCACCGGCTTGATGCTGGTGAGGCGCCAGGCGATGCGCAGGAGCAGCGCAAACAGAATGACCATTCCGGTACTGCGATGAAGGGCGGGGGCGCGCGTGTAGTAGTAGTCGTAGTAGTCGAGGCGAACCATCCACCAGCCCATAGCGAACAGCGCAATTATCCCCGCCGCCATGCCCCAATGCAAACTTTGCGAAACGAGCCCGTAACGCGAGGAGTTATCCCTGATCAACAACAAACCGCATTCTCCCACGGTGTGCGCCCATGAGGATAACTTTTGATCAGGATCGCGGCCATATGGCGGCGTAATCGCTGTATTTTCGACAAATCAAAAAATTACAATTGCGCTTCATAAGTAAATTGGAGAGCAAAATGAAAACTACTCCGAATGCGATGCTTTCAATCGCGATGCTGGCATCGGCAATCGCGCTGGCTCCCGCTGTGCAGGCCGAGAGCTACGTCTTCAACAGCCGAAAGAGCGAAGTGCGATTTACCTATGCCATGGGAGTTCTGACACAGCGCGGCCGGTTCAGTCAGGTGGAGGGCGATCTGCAGTTCGACGAGCGTGCACCCGAAAAGAGCCGCGTATTTGCGAAGATCGCAACAGCGAGCATCGAAACCGGTCAGCCGATTGTCGATGACGAGTTGAAGGGCGCTAACTTCTTCAATGCCAAAGCATCTCCGACGGTCACGTTTCGGAGCCAATCCGTGAAGCCAATCGCACCTGATGCGGCGCTCATTACGGGTGATATAACGGTCAATGGGATCACAAAGCCCGTCACGCTCGATGTGAAGGTGACGGCCCACGAGGACCCTGCGCTCAAGTATAGCAAAGGCAGCAAGAAGTTCGTCGGTACGACCAAGATCTCCCGAAGTGCCTTCAAGATGGATTCTTACCCCGATATGGTCGGCGACGAGATCGCGATTGAGATCGATGCAATCGTTCGCCCAAAGAAGTAGGCGTCCCCTGACGACATGTCGGGGACTAGAACTTGCGGCGCAATTCGGTTCGGATGCCGAAGTTATCTTCGGCATCCTCAAGGATCTGATAGGTGGCGTCGGCGCGAAAGAGCCAGGCGCGGTCGAGTGGGATCTGATAGCGCGCGCCTAGAGCATACTGCGCATTCTTCGCGCCAATGCCGTCGTCTTCGAAGGGCTGGACCATGGCGGCCTCGACGACGATCTGCTGATCGAGATTGAATAGGTATTGCAGGCCGATCGCTCCTCCCCAGGCATTTGACGCGGTGTCGTCGAGCTTTGGGTAGCCCGTCAGCGCATCCGTTTCGAAATTGATCCCGACGTTCTTGAGAATGCCTGCTCCATTTCCGTCCACCAGAGGCCGGGGGTTGTCGAAGCCGATGAAGAAGTTGGCGTAAGGGAGCAGCGTGCTCGGCAGCCCCGTGATCAAGCTGTTTTCGGAAATGACAGCATAGCCATCCTCGCCATCGTTGCCGAAGTTTGCAAAGACCCGTGTGGAGTTCGACACGGTGTTTGCGTAGCGCCGTGTGTATGCGGCGGTGAGGTAATGTTCGAGCAGTCCATCTGCTTCGTTGGTACCCTGGACCATGCCGTAGCCTGCCTCGACGTAGCCGCTGAAGGCATCGATGAAGGTGGTGACGCCGTAGAGATTGGCGTTGTCGTTATCGGGTTTTCCGTTGGCGCCGAGCACATTCGCGTTGTCGATGTTGTCGAACGCGGCAAAGAATGTGACGTCGTAGTTTGCAAGTCCGAGAGTGGCCATATTTTTTGCGGGCAAGGTGACAGCGCCGCCGAGGATGGCATCATTGGCCCAGATCCCATTCTGCAGAAACAACGGGTAGAGGCCGACGACGAAGGGAAGATCGAAGCTGGCCGGGGTTCCGGAAAAGCCAGAGTAGAGCGATCCCACATCGCCTTCGAAGAAGAGTGTTTGAGGCAGTGGGTCGAATTCGTCGTTGAACTGGCCATTGCCATCGCCGGTACCGAATTCAAAGCGGGTGAATGCGACGTTGCCCTGTTGCAGCGGCGTGAAGAAGGCGTGGATCCGTTCGGTTCCTGTGATCTTGAAATCAACGTCGAGGTTCAAGCGGGTAGCAATCTGGGCGATGTCCTTGCCGTTGTTCCTATTGTAGGCGACGGCGGTGCGCCAATCGCCATAGACGGCCAGCCCAGGGAGCAGCGGATTGAGTTTGCCGAGGACGGTGCTGCTTTCATCGTACATTCCCGACGTGTACTGCTCGCGCCCGATCTCGAGGAGTGGACGGGGTGGCTCGACAGCACTTTTGCCGCCATAGATTTCGGCCTGCTCTTGCGCGTCGTAGGCCGTGTCGTACGTGGGGCCGTCGCGGAAAGCTGCGTTGACAAGTTTGTCCTCCTTGTGAGACGCGGCGTCTGTTTTTGATGTGGTCTCTGCTTTCGAACTTGTCTCGGTGGCGTCGATGGCTTCGTCTATCGGGCCGCGGACATGTGTTTTGGCAATCCAGGTCTCGTTCGCGTTGGGCTGTTGTGCGCTGACTGTCGTCGATGGTTCTGCCGTTGAAGCGGACATTCCGATGTATCCGCTGGTCACGATAGCCGCGACCCCAAGTGTGGTCTTGGCATAGGCGAGGCTTGCCGCGGTCGCATTCCGGGTCATACGCATGCTCCAGGTGGTGCGGCTGATCCCGTCAGAATCTTGCCGACGCAGTCGAACGTGTGATGGAGGCTTCGGACCCGCCTGATGGGACGCACGAGCGCGTCCCATCCGAAGTTGCTCTTGGTGTGCGGCGTTAGTTTCTGACGTCGATGTCCACCGCGTAGGCGTGAAAATTCATGATGCGCTCGTTCATGCTCTGCTCCATCGCCTTGGTCGCGCCCACGAAGCGCATGAAATAAATTGGCTCGGCTCGGCTGCGCATGCGGAAGGCGAGTTTGTATTTTCCAGCTTTCTTGATCAGGGCTCCGGGCACCTTATAGCTGGCAACCTTCTCCGCGAGCGGGGCGAGGGAATGGTTTTCCATGCGCACGAGCGGCGGGTGGTTGAGGACGGATGTCGGAATTCCCGGCGGGCGCAGATGCGGCAGAGGGTCGATGTCGAAGTTCACCGGGAGGTACATCTCGCGGTCGGTCCCCTTGACGTTCGTTGTCAGGAACTTGGTCTGGAAATTGACGAGTTGCTGATCGGTGGCGATACGTCCGGCGGCGACGTCGAGGCTATGCAAATCGGCCATGTCGCCATTGCTGTCGACATAACCGGACTCCCAGATGTTCTGACCATCGGGGTCTACGAGGGCGACGTTCACCCAGAGCTGCGGCTGGGCGCCCAGAGAACCGGAAGGCAGATTGTGGCCCTTGTTCGTGTTCTTGATCCGATATGAGAAGGCGAGGTCGCCGCCGATCCGCGGTGTGCCATCAATGAAGGGGCCATCGATTTTGCTCGAGTTCTCCATGACCTGCCTTCTGATGCGGTCGCGCTCGTCGAGCTTGGCAAGGTTTTCATCGATGATCAGGCGCGCTTCCTCGCGGTCGAGCGCATCGGCCCAGCGTTTGGGAAAGGTCACCTTGAGCTTGCCGGCCGCGACCTTGTCCTCGAACTTGGTCGTTCCCCAGCCCGCACGCCAATCGAACTGCAGCCAATCCTCGATGCTGATGTCCTTCGCCTTGATGTTGTGCGGGAAGACGCCGGGGTGCGCGATTGAATAGCCGGGACCGATGAAGCGATGATTGGCGTGCTTGCGTCCGGGGTTGATTTCCTTGCCGCCGACGATCGCGGATGGCGCTTTGGCATATCCTTGGGGCTTACCTGGGACTTTGCCCATGTGGCAATCTTGGCAAGAGATACCCTCTTTGCGCGCGGGGCTGTCGCGGTACTGATCCCAGACGATCTCGAGCTTGATGCCGAGGTTCACGGCGACCTGGTGGCAGCTGACGCAGAACTCGGATTTGCTGATCTGGTCGTTGGTGATCATGCCTGTGTGAATCTGGTTGCCGCGCTCCTTCTCGCTGGTGGCGACCGTGTAGGTGTCCTTCTTGGCGATGACGTCCTTGATGACGCTTTGTTCGCCGCTGCCGTAAACGGGATCGAAGATTTTGCCCGGCTCGATGCGGCGCTCGCCGTTGACCTTGCCGTATTGCTCCTTGACGCGGTGGCAGGTGATGCAGGTGACGCCTTCGCGTGAGATCGGGCTGCGCTCCCAGAGCGGCGCGTCCCGCTTCTCGCCGAGCTGCGTGCCTGCCTGCTGGTGGCAGCGGACGCAAAAGGTGCCAACCGTGCCCTGAGTGAGTTCCTGAAATTTCTGCTCGAATTTGTGGAACATCGGCGAGATTGATGCGTAGGCGTGGTTGGATGACGACCACTCATCATAGATCTGCTTGTGGCACTCGCCGCATTGGGAGGCGGTCGGGTAGAGCTCTTCATCACTGGCAGCAATCGCCTTTGCCAGCGTCGTGGCTGCCTCTTTCTGCGATTGAGGAGACGGGGTGGATTTTGTGATTTCCGCTGCCGAAAGTGCGGGTTTGTTTGGTGCCTGATTGGCATTCACGGACGAAATGAACGCGCATCCCCACACGGCAAAAATTGCTTGGACCAGTGCCCATTGTTTCGCGGCGTTTTTCATTGCGAAGGCTCTTTTCAGCGGCGATCCATTCGATTTCAGACGAGCACAAACGGCACTTCTAAGGCTTGGCTTTCGAAATCAAGAAGCAGGTTTTCATCCGGAAATGGGCTACGATGTGGCGAAATGATTATGCATTTTCGAGTTCAAAATAGCTTTGCGTCGATTGCATCAATAGCGATCAAACATGCTTAGGCTTTGCTTTGGTGATATGCTCTAAAATCGAAAAATGAGCGGACATTCTCTCGCCATTTTGGTGCCGGTAATCAAAATTCGTTGAATTCAAACGTTGCCCTCAACAGAAGGATGACGCGGTGGCAGAACGCTGCAAAATCACGGTGAACGGCAGAACGATAACGGCGCGGCGTGGCGAGGTTCTGCTTGATGCGGCTCTAAGTGGCGGTGTTGATCTTCCCTACGATTGCCGTGCGGGACATTGCGGCATGTGCTGCGTGCGTGTGGTGTCGGGTGCCGTAAGCGGCGGTGAAGGAGCGGAGCCTGGTATCGTGCACGCGTGTCAGTGCAGGGTCGTTGGCGATGCGGTGGTCGAGAGCGCCGCGGCGGCAGGTGTGCGCACCGTCAGCGGTGTGCTCGCCTCGTTGCGTCTGCTGTCAGCGCATGTCGTGGAAGTGGGCATTCGGACGGATCGCGCGCTGCCGCATCATCCGGGGCAGTACGCGCAGGTCCGCTTCGCAGGATTTCCGAGCCGTCCGTACAGCATCACATTGCCGATGAACGCCGACGCCGATAGCCGGCTGACATGGTTCCATATCCGGCGCGTGCCGGACGGGCGCGTGACTTCGGCGATCGGGAAGACGATCCGATTGGGGCACCGGGTGTCTCTGAAAGGGCCCTATGGATCTGCGTATTTCAGGCCCAATCTACAGAGCCGAAAAGTGCTTGTGGCGACGAATACGGGCTTTGCGCCGATTTGGGCAATTGCTGTAGCGGCCCTGCGGGAACGTCCGGACCGAATGATGATGGTGATTGCCGGTGGGCGGACGCTGAGCGCGATCTATATGGGTCCTGCGCTGGCGCAGCTTTCGCATTTTCCGAATGTGCAGATCGTAGCGGTGTGCAGCGCGGGGCAGGATCCGGACCGCCGCGTGCTGCCAGGACGGCCGACGGACTATCTCCCGCTCTTGCTGCCGAGCGACGTGATCTACGCATGCGGCGCTCCGGAGATGGTGGAGGCGGTGAAGGCGATCGCCGCGCGACACGGCGCGGTGTGCCATGCAGATCCGTTCGTGCCGGCGACGGACGCGAAGCCGGTGGCGAACGGTGCGACCGTACGAACCCGTGCGAGGATGCTGCAACCGGGAGGATTGTCTGTCTCCAGTGTCTAGAACGGATCGGGTCCTGCTGGCCGGGTTTCTTTTCTCCGGCGGGGTCGTGATGGCAGCAGGATTGGCTATGGGTGCCGCCGGCAGCGCCGATCGAACAAAGATCGTCGGCACGAATGCATGCGCCGAATGTCACAAGCAGGAGGCTGAGGCATTGAAGGGAACGCACCACTTCAAGACGTTTCGCGAAATGCCGCGCGATGCCGCCACAAACAAGATCGCGAAGGCCATGGGTGTGCGGCGCGTGAAGGCAGAGAGCGTGTGCCTGAATTGCCATTTCACGGTGCAGGAGAAAGGCGGGAGCGCTGAGCCGATCTCCGGCATCTCCTGTGAATCATGCCATGGCGCGGGCCAGGACTGGATCAAGGTGCACAGCGGCTACAGCGGCAAGACCGCTGCGACGGAAACAAAGTCCGAGGCGGCAGCGCGTTGGAAGCAGGCTGAGGCTAAGGGAATGATCCGTCCAGGAGCGGTCTATGCGCTCGCGAAGAATTGCTACAGCTGCCATGTGGTGCCGCATGAAGAGCTTGTGAACAAGGGCGGACATCTGCCCGGCAGCGCGTTTGATCTGGTGGCATGGTCGCAAGGCGAAGTGCGCCACAACACGTGGCATTCGAAGGGCAAGGACAACGTCGCGGCGAGTGCGGCGCGGCGGAGGATGCTCTACCTCGTCGGGCTCGGCGTGGAATTGGAAACGGCTCTTCGTGCGATCGGCAAAGCCAGCGCGAGGAAGATCTATGCCTTCGACATGGCGGCGCGAGCGGACCGTGCCCGTAAGCAGCTGGCCGCCGCTGCTAAAGCCGTGCCGGGTGTTCCGGAGATCGGGAAGCTCGTCGAACTTGGCCACGCTGGCGCGTTGAAGCTCAACAATGAAGGCGCGTTGTTGGCCGCGGCGGATGGCATTGCCAAAGTTCTTGAAGCGATCAGCGCAAAGTACGACGGCAGCACGATGTCCGGGCTCGATACCTTCATACCGACGCCGGACAAGTACAAGGGGCAGGCGCGCGCCGCGGCGGCGGTGAAGTGACCGAGCGCGCCGCCGGCGTCAGAGCGGCGGCCTGGTGAGGATGCGAGTGATGCGTCAGGCGATAGGGGCTGCTGGACTGACGTTCAAAGCCAAGACGAGCGGAAACGGGTTTAGCACTGCGAGATCTCTGACACGGGGTCTGCTTCCGATCATCACGATCGCTGGTTTGTCGGGCGGCCTGTTCTGGCTCACGTCGATCTATGAAGGCAGCTTGCGCGATCCGCGCTATCTCGACGGATGGGTGCTCGCGGGTGGCATGGGGCTGCAACTGTTCTTTCATCTTGCGATCAAATCCGGGTTCTCGCCAAGGTCCGTCCTGCGCTGGCGAACATTCCATATCTTTCTCGGATATCTGCTCATTGCCGCTTTTGTTTCGCACTGCGATTTTTCGTGGCCGGATAGCGCGTTCGAATGGATGCTATGGTTAGGCTTTGTGCTCGTGACGATGAGCGGAGCGGCGAGTGCCTTTCTCGTCTGGTCCATGCGGTCCAAGCTTTTGGCGGACAGCAGCCTCAGTTTCGAGCGCATTCCGGTCCGGCGCGCCGAACTGGAGCGCGAGGTGCAAGCCGCGATTATGACAGATGATCCCGCGCATATTGCTCTCGGTCTTCCGCAGCCGCCCTATGATGCCTGGATCGCCGATCTTTATGCCAATCAACTCCGGGAGTTTCTTCAGGGTCCGGGGAATGCGCTGGCGCATCTCATCGGATCGCAGCGTCCGCTGAGGCATCTGATCGATGAGATCGACGAGGTCTCTCGCTATGTCGACGCGCGCAATCGCGACAAGCTCGACGTCATCCGTGATCTCGTCATAGAAAAAGACGGTCTCGACTTCGCGCATGTGCATCTGAGGCTCAGCCGTGGTCTCATGTTCCTGCATGTGCCCATCACGTACGCGCTGATGGTGCTGACAGTCGCCCACGTCATGATTGTGTATGCGTTCGCGTCGGGTGGCTGGTGATGCCGCCGTCGCAGACCAATAAAGACGTCCGACCCGCTGCGAGGCGTGATCGCATCGCCCAGTGGCTTGCGGTCGCGATGGTGGTTTGCCTTGCCGCAATCCTTTTCGGCACGGCCGGTTTGAACATCCTCATGCCGGGACCGCTTACCAGCGCGCACGGCGGTGTGGAAGCGTGCAGCGCGTGTCATACGAACAGCGGGACGACGAAACTCAGCTGGCTCCATGGGCTCGTCGCCGGAGATCGCGCCGCGGACAGCAAGGCCTGTCTGACGTGCCATAAGATGCCGCAGACCGCCATGAACGCACACGGCGCTACGGCGGACGTTCTGAAGGAGAGCACGGTTCGGCTCACGAAACTTGCGATGGGAAAGACGGACGCAGGATCTCCAGGGGTGCAAGGCCTCCTGTCGCAAACGCAGGTCGGGGAAGCGCGCGGGCCCTTTTGCGGCACATGTCACCAGGAGCATCAGGGCGCGAACTTCGACTTGCGGACGATCACCAACGAGCAGTGCCAGTCGTGCCATGTTCTGAAGTTCGGCCACTTCGACAAGGACCACCCGGAGTTCAGCAATTATCCGTTCGAGACTAGAACGCGCCTTGTGTTCGATCATGCCGGTCATTTCGGCAAGCATTATCCGGAGATCGCGAAGAAGGAACCGGATAAGCGAATTCCAGAAACATGTTCGAGCTGTCACGATAGCCGCGGCGATAAGCGGGTTATGGCGGTTGCGCCGTTCGAGAAGACGTGCGCGTCCTGTCATGGGGATCAGATCACCGGCAAGCAGCGTGTCAGCGGACCCAAGGGAATCGCGTTTTTGTCGCTTCCCGGTCTCGATCTCGAAACGCTCAGGAAGAAGAATGCCGCCATTGGGGAATGGCCAGACGGGTCAGAGGCGACGCTAACGCCGTTTATGAAAGTTATGATCGGCCGTAATGATAATGGCCGCGTCCTTCTGGCGGCGCTCGAGGGGCTCAATCTTCAGGACCTGAGCCAAGCGAACGATACACAGATCAAGGTGGTGACGGACATGGTCTGGGAGATCAAGCGTCTCCTCAATGGGCTCATTGCTGGAAAAGCGTCCGACATTCTCGCCGACCTCAATATCGTGCAAGGGACAAAGCTCAGTGCGTTACTTGTCGGTGATCTGACAGCGAGCATTCCGCGAGATGTTCTGCTCGGCGCGCAGCAAGAGTGGTTGCCCAATCTTGGGCGTGAGATAGCGAACGGACCCATGGCACCCGATGCGCAGCCGGATAGCAAAGCACAAGATGTTTCCGAACCTGCGCCCGCTGCTGACGTACCAGACGATAAGTCAGAAGAGAGTGAGAGCTCCGATACGGCACCGCCACAGGATGAGAAGGCCAAGACGAAAGCGGAGCGCGATCCACCTGCCTGCACGATGAGGGTTTTTGGCACATGCCTGGTTTCCAAGGAACAAAGCACGGCTGCAAATAGAAACGATGGGCCACCGAGCTTCAATGAGACACCGGAGGCGAAGTCGCGCTTGCTTCCAGCCGACCCGTTCCCGCAACCGATGAGAGCGGGCCTCGGTGATCTTTCTCCGCCAAAGCCGGTGGAATTGGCGGCGAGCGAGGCGCAATCGGACGAGCTGTTATTCCCAACTGAGGACGAACTGCGTGAACTGAAGTCGCGCAATGCGAGGTCGGCTCGTCGGCAGCCGGCGCAGTCCGGTGCGCCGGGGAGTGCTCCGGCTGGTGATGCAACGCCAGTGATCAGCATCGACAGCGGGGTCGATCCGGAGAGTTGGGCGGACATCGGTGGCTGGTATCGGCAGGACCACACGATCTTCTATCGGCCGACGGGACACAAAGATAAGTTCATCTATTCGTGGCTCTTTCTCACGGGTCCGCAGGCGCCCAAAGACGCTGTGACCCCGGTTGCGGCCGTGTTCGATTCCTTCACGGGCAAGGATGCGCCGGGCTCGTGCACCAAGTGCCATAGCGTCGATGAGGTGCGCGGCAAAGGTCGGATCGTCAATTTCGGACCGCTGACCGCTGCGAGCAAAGCTGGACGATTCACGCGCTTTATTCATGAGCCGCATCTGACCATCAAGGATGACCGCGGATGCTTGACCTGCCATAGCCTTGCGAAGGACCGAACCTATCTGAAGAGCTATGTGCAGGGCGAGCCAAACACGTTCACGTCGAACTTCGATCCGGTAAAGCGCGATGTCTGCCAGACCTGTCACAACAGCAGCAAGGCGCGGCAGGATTGCCAGAACTGCCACAGCTATCATGTGAATGGCGTTGTAACACCGGCCATGCAGACGAAGTTGCCCGCTCAATGAGATGATCCGTCCGGGTTTTGTTCCACTCTGGATGGGTTAACGGGAACGGATCTGCCGAGCACCTCGTTACGCATGCAAACCGTGCGTGAGTATCATGGTCAAAAGCAAGCTCGCCCTCTACCAGCAGAAGCGAGACTTCACGAAGACGAAGGAGCCGAGCGGTCAAGCCAAGATCGCGCCGGCCGAATATCCCCGTTTTGTTATTCAGAAACATGCAGCGATGCGCCTCCATTATGATCTTCGCCTCGAGGTCGATGGCGTGTTCAAGTCCTGGGCGGTGACAAAGGGTCCGTCGCTTGATCCGAAGGAAAAGCGACTCGCGGTCGAAACCGAGGACCACCCTCTCGACTATGGTGATTTCGAAGGAACCATCCCCAAGGGCGAGTATGGCGGGGGCACCGTCATGCTGTGGGATCGCGGCTTCTGGACGACGGACGATGATCCTGAAGAGGCGATCCGCAAAGGTGAATTGCGGTTTACGCTCGCTGGAGACAAGCTGAAGGGTAGTTTCGTGCTGGTACGCCTCCGTAATGAGCGGGAGCGGAGCAAACGTCAAAACTGGTTGCTGATCAAACGGCATGACGGCTACGAGCGCGAGGGGGAAGGTGATGCCGTCCTCGCCTACGATCGCTCCGTCGCGTCGGGACGCACGATGGAGGCGATCGCTGCGGGGAAGGGCCGGAGCCCAAAGCCGTTCATGCTAGGCAAATCGACTGCATTCAAAGCTGATGCGGTTTGGCATTCCAATCGTGATAAGGCGGCGCCGCTCGCCGCACTGCCCGTGGTGAAAGCCAAACGACGAGTGGGCAAGAGCGTGGCCGCGATGCCGGAATTCGTTCCCCCCCAGCTCTGTAAGAGTCTCACCCGTCCCCCGTCTGGTTCTGACTGGGTGCATGAGATCAAGCTCGACGGCTATCGGATGCAGCTTCGCGTGGAAAACGGGAAGGCCGTCATACGCACGCGCAAGGGTCTTGACTGGACCACAAAGTTTGCGCGTGTCGCAAAGTCTGGAGAGGGATTACGAGATTGTATTCTCGACGGCGAGGTGGTTGCACTCGACCCTGCGGGGGCGCCTGATTTTGCTGCGTTGCAGGCGGCGCTGTCGGAGGGCCGGTCGGCAGATCTCGTGTATTTCGTGTTCGACCTGCTGTTTGAAAGTGGTGAAGATCTGAGGCCGTTGCCGTTGATCGCGCGGAAAGATCGACTGAAGGCGCTTCTCGCTCCTAAAGGACCGCATAAGAAGCAGATCAGATTTGTGGACCATCTGGCTGCGCCGGGTGATGAAGTCCTGAAGTCGGTGTGCGAGCTCAAACTCGAGGGCGTGGTTTCGAAGCGCACAACCGCGGCCTATCAGTCAGGGCGCTCGCACAATTGGGTGAAAGCGAAGTGCCGCGCGGGGCATGAAGTGGTGATCGGTGGCTGGAGTGGGAGTGGCACAAATCTGCGCTCGCTCATCGTTGGCGTGTACCGCGGGGATCACCTCGTGCATACGGGGAGAGTGGGCACAGGCTTCAACGGGCGCAACGCGGCAGCGCTTTTGAAGAAGCTCAATGCGCTCAAAACGACGGATAGCCCGTTTGGTGGTAAGGGCGCCCCGCGCAAGGGCAAGGACTGGTCGTGGGTCAAGCCGGAGCTTGTGGCGGAAATCGAGTTTGCCGGGTTCACCGCCGATGGCATGGTGCGTCAAGCCGCGTTCAAAGGGCTACGCGAGGATAAGCCAGCGGATGAGGTCTGTGCCGAGATGCCTGCGCCACCTGAGAAAGCCACTGAGCTCAAGCTAACCGTGCGAGGCAGCCGTACGAAGAGCGGCAGCGAAGCCGTTATGGGCGTGAGTATCTCAAAACCCGACAAGCTGCTGTGGCCGGACCCGGATCATTATACGAAGCTCGATCTGGCGCAGTATCTCGCTAAGGTTGGACCGTGGATGATCGAGCATCTCAAGGGGCGGCCCTGTTCCATCATCCGAGCGCCTGACGGCATCACGGGCGAGCGATTTTTTCAGCGGCACGAGATGCGCGGCATGTCCAACCTTCTGTCGGTCATGAAGGTCGAAGGGGATCGCGAGCCGTACATCCAAATCGACCGGGTCGAAGGTCTGATCGCGGCCGCACAGATTGCCGCCATCGAATTTCACCCTTGGAACAATCAACCGGGACATCCGCAAATTCCAGGACGTCTCGTGTTCGACCTTGATCCGGCTTCGGATGTTTCGTTCGACACCGTGATCGCAGCGGCCAGAGAGATGGGGGAACGGCTGAAGGCGCTGGGGTTGGTTCCCTACTGCAAGACGACTGGCGGGAAAGGTCTGCACGTGGTCACGCCGCTGCGCGTCAGAGAGAAGGATCAACTCGGGTGGGATGAAGCCAAGTCTTTCGCGCAAGCCGTCTGCTCGGCCATGGTTCGCGACAACCCTGGGCGCTACCTCATCAACATGTCGAAGAAGCTGCGAGCGGGTAAGATTTTTCTCGACTATCTGCGCAATGACCGGATGTCGACCGCTGTTGCGCCGCTTTCGCCTCGGATGCGACCGGGCGCTCCGGTCTCCATGCCGCTGAACTGGAGCCAGGTGCGCGCGGGCCTGGATCCGAACCGCTTCACGATCAAGACGGCGCCGATACTGCTTGCAAAGAGCAAGCCCTGGGCCGAATACTTCGATAGCGAGGTTCCGTTGAGGGCGGTGATGCAAAAGCTGCTGCGCCAGAAGTAAGACGCGCGACGGGCGATTTCTTCCATGGAGCAGGCGCGCGTGACCCGCACCACACTTGCCTATCTTCGGCAGCGCTACGTGATCGAGGGCCGCGCCTTGGAGGCCAGCGTGGAGGCGGAGCTTCGGGCGGACCACCGCGCCGGGGCAAAGGCCATTCTGCAGTCTGTTGCACAACGCAGAACACGCAACCGTGCAGAAGGTCAGCGCCTGCGTGGCATGCTACATATGGAAAATGCGCTCCGCGCGAAAGGCATTGTGCATGTCGCCGGCGTTGACGAGGCGGGGATGAGTCCGCTGGCCGGACCGGTGGCGGCGGCGGCTGTGATCCTTCCAGCGGGTGTGCGGATCGCGGGGATCAATGACTCTAAGCAGCTAGATGCTGCTTCACGCGAGGAGATCGCAGCGGAAATCAAGACCAGGGCTATAGCGTGGAGCGTCGCATTCGCCGAGGTGGAAGAGATCGACCGCATCAACATCTACTGGGCCGGGATCCTTGCGATGCGGCGCGCGGTCGAGGGTCTCGTACCCATGCCGCAGCACCTCCTGCTCGATGCCCGCCAACTCAAGGACGTCGCGCTTCCGCAAGACGCGATCATCGGGGGTGATGCCAAGTGCGCTTGTATTGCCGCGGCTTCCATTCTGGCGAAGACCGCGCGCGATGCGGTGATGCGCGAGCTGGACCGCAGATATCCCGGCTATGGTTTTGCCGAACATAAAGGATACCCTGTGCGTTTTCACCATTCGATGCTGAGTAAGCTGGGTGCCTCTCCCGTTCACCGGCGTTCTTTCGCACCTGTTCGGGCCGTGTTGGGCTTACCGCCGCTACCACCTTGGACGAAGCCCGGTCACACTACTTGATCTGCTGAAGCGTGCCTTCGGTTGCCTTTGCGGATCACGAGGGCGTGTCGACGACGCTCAGCGTGGTGGATACGGCGGTCAGTTTGACGAGTTCGTCGATCAAGGTTTTCGATGCGAACGGCTTTCCCACGAGTGGTGCCAGAGCGTAGGCCCTCGGCAAACTCTCTCGACCGTAGCCACTAATGAACAAAAACGGCACTCTTGCCCGTGTGAGCGCCGCCGCGATATCGTCCACCGGGTCACCCAGCAGATTTCCGTCAAGGATCGCGAGATCAAATCCACCGGACGAAACCTTTTGCAGTGCGGCTTCGCACGATGAGACTGGTCCGGCCGCCTGGGCGCCAGCATCCTGAATGATTGCTGCGAGCTCCATTGCGACAAGAGGCTCGTCTTCGATGACGAGAACGCGCAGTCCGCGCAAGCTTTGGACCAGCTCTCCCTGCGGCGTGCGCAAGAGCGCAGGGGCCGTGGCATAGAACTGCTTTGTTACACGATGCAGGGGCAATCGAAATCTCCAGACAACACTGCCATCTTCAAGATCCATGACGGCTTCGCCGCCTTCCGACTTTGCGCTCTGTTCGATCAGGGTTGTGCCGAAGCTGCGTGCGCCCAGCGTGGTCACGCGGGGTCCGTTACGTTCGGCCCAGCGAAGTTTCATGTCCGAACCATCCGTCGTCCATGTGATCGACACCCGCCCGCTGCTGCTGGACAGCGCACCGTACTTGATGGAATTCGTGCCAAGCTCGTGGATGACGAGCGCGAGATGGAGCGACATTTGCGGTGCGAGGGTGATGTGCGGCCCCTCGATCTCGACGGACCGAATGTCCACGGGTCCCATCGAAAGCTGATCCCGGATCAGGGCTTCCAGATCGGCACCCTGCCACGTCGCATGGCTGAGCATCGAATGTGCTTTGGATAGCGCTTGCAGGCGACCGGAGAAGCTCTCAACGAAACGTTCGGGATTTCGCGTATGGCGTAGGGTCTGTTGCGCGATGGCTTGGACGTTGGCCAACGTATTCTTCACGCGATGATTGAGTTCGCTGAGAAGCAGCGCTTGCGTGTCTTCTGCTCGCTTCCGGTCGCTGATGTCGATGACGGATCCGATGTACCCAAGGTAGCGGCCGTCCGTATCGAAGCGTGGGGCCGCTGCATCGATGCACCAGAAATAGACTCCATCGTTGCGGCGAAGACGGTATTCCAGTCGAAACCGCACCTTCTGTTCATTGGCGGCGATGAACGTTTGCTTGGCGGCGATGCGGTCCTCGGGGTGGATGGCTTCGAGCCAGCCCATTCCGAGACCTTCCAACGGGGATTGCCCAGTGAAGTCATACCAGGGTTTGCTGAGATAGCTGCACGTCCCATCGACCTCGGTCATCCGGATCATGACGGGAGCGTTGTCGGCCATGTGCCTGAAACGGTGTTCGCTTTCGCGCGCGAGGCTTTCGGCCCGCCGAATGGGGGTCGAGTCGAAAAAGTAACAGACGATTCCGAACCGCCCATCCAACAGCAAAATGCGATGCAATTCCCACTCATAGGCCTCAACTGCGGAAACATCGCTACGCCGCTCGATGAAATCCCGCGACCGGAACGGTTCGCCAGTTTCCAAAGTATGCCGAAACTGCTTGATCACTTTCGCGGCCACGGCTTCTGGCCACAACACGCGCATTGCCTTATCGAGGTCTTGTCCGAGGATGGGCCGAACGTTCTTGAACGCTCCGCTTTGGGACTGTGCGTTCATCTGCACGATGCGCAACTCGGAATCGACGATATAGACGCCAAAGGGTGCGTTCTGTATCAGCTCGGCGAGAGCCCGCTCGTTACGGGCGAGCACAACTTCCTGCTGTTTACGATCAGTCAGGTCGTGGACGAGAACGTAGCAGCCTCGCGTTCGGCCGTTGCCTTCAGGGCGGGGTATGTACTCGGCTCTGATATGGCGAAAGCCGGCTGTGTCATAGACAATGTCGGTTTCGAACGCGACGCGTTCGCCGAGGAGGGCGCGTTCCATCTTATCGCCGATCGTCGCAAATGCTTTGTCCCCGAGTATCGAGGCCACTTTCCTGCCGACGACCTGTGCGGCCGGCATCTTGAACCAGCGCTCGTAGGCAGCATTCACATATTCATAGCGCAAATCGGCATCGACGACTGCCATCAGCGATGGCATAGCGTCCGCAATGAGGGTCAGCCGCTGCTCGCCCAACATCTTGGCGTGTAGCAGAGCACTTCGATCTATGGCCGCAGCGAATTGCGTGGCAACCGATTGAACAAGTGCGACAGAGTCAGCGGTGAACGCGCGCTTGGACCGACTGACGAATGCGACAACCCCATGCAGCCGTCCACCGGCTATCAATGGTGCTCCCGCATAACACCGCCCGCCAAGTTCGCGGACCCCGCGCGTGCGTTCGCTCGTGTCCTTTTCGAGGTCGCCAAGGATGATCGCCTGTCGGGTTGCGGCCACCTCTCCGCAAACATATTCGCCAAAGCGAAACTCCGAGAACTGCGCCTTCTGAGCCTCTGTCAGGCCTTGGCAGAACTGGAGGATGAGCTTCTCGGGGTCGGCTTCGTCAACGGCGTAGTTGAAGTAGAGATCGGCTCCGATCTCAGCGCAGACGGCGTTGAATGCGGGCTCCAGGTCTGGTGTGGGATCGTCATGCATCACAAGGCGCTGAGCAATCGAGCTGAGGAGGCTTGCGCGCCTGCTCCGGCGCTCATCGGCCTCCTTGGAAGTCTCGCGGTGAATCGCAAGACTCGCGAGGTGCGTCGCTGCGCAAATGAGTGGCATGTTGTGGGGAAGGTCAGGCTGTAGCTCGCTGTAATGGATAGAGAGGCAGGCGACCGCTTTTTCGCCATTGCTGATCGGATGCGACGAGAGCGCTCGCGAACCAAACTCCAGAAGTAGATCTCTCCAGGATGCCGAATAGCGATGGTCGTTGGCCACATCGCTGACCACGATGGATTCGCAACGATCAACTGCGGCACCGCACGAGCCCAGATCGGGCAGGCCTGTCACGCTCAATGCGTCGGCAAATGCTGCGGGAAATGAAGGCGCGACGCATGAAGCGATCTGATGGCGATCCGAGGAGATCAGAAGAATGGCACAGCGGCTGGCGGGTTCGTGCCGTTCCACGAAATGTGCAATAGTTTCTAATATCTCGCGTAGCGGCTTGCCGAGGGCGACGAGCTCAAGAATTCGCCTCTGGTCGTCACATTGTTCCACGCTGGTCGCCATGTCGGCCATCATCAACCTCATAAACTGGCGTCGGGCTCCACCTTATCGCAGTTGTGAGGGCGGACTACAGCGAACAATCAAAAGCCTGCGCTTATGCTTCGGTCAGCGTTCGCAGCATCGAACTCCGCTCTTTGGAACCTAATCCATCGGAGTATGTTTAACGATGATCCCACAGACAACTGAACACGGTCCCATCACTAGGGTCATTGCAGGAGTTTATTGTGAGCAGGCCGTCGAACACGACTGCAAAGTCGCCCTCCCACTCCGAACGCGCCGCACTGGCGCAGGCCGTCAAGCTGATCGCCGGCAAGCCGGGCATGAGCCCGGCCAGCGCACTGCGTAAGGCAGGAATTAAGTCGGCGGCCAGGATTAAGCAGCTGAGTGTTGAGTTGCGCCGCCAGCAGGCCAGTCGCGGTCAACGGAAGGGCACCGATTTTGGCGGCCGACGCCAGTCGAACAGGAGCGAGGCTGCGGCCAGAGCGAAGGCGCTGAGTACGTCTCAGGGGGTATCGAAAAAGGGTGCCGTCAGACATGGAAAGCCCGCTAGCAATGAAGTGGCCTTGGCCTTCCAAAGCGATTTGATGAGTAACTGGCTCAAAATCTACGTCGGGTGGTGGTCCCAGATGATGAAGTGGTCTCCACTGGGCCTGATGATGTCCGCCAATGCGGCTGACAAGCCCCAGCGGGATCGCGCATCGCTAAAATGGTTTTCGAACCTTCAGCATTGACCAAACGGCAGCTTAGCTGGAACGACGTTCTGTCGGCCACGTTGAGCCGCTATGGATCGTGCACTTGACACACTCATCGTGGGAGGAGGACCGGCGGGGCTGACGGCGGCGCTGGTTCTGGGCCGGTGCCTGCGAACTGTCTTGCTATGCGACACGGGAAAACAGAGGAATCGAGCAGCACACGCGATACATGCGATGCCGGGACAGGAAGGGCGGGCGCCATCGGCTTTTCTGGCTGATGTTCGTCAAGAGTTGTGCCGGTACCCTACGATCAGGTTACTGGAAACGGAAGTTGAGCGCGTGGCTTCCAACGGCGGCGACTTCGAATTCAGATGCGCTGACGGAACGACGGGGTCAGCGGCTATCGTGCTGTTTGCCACCGGCTTAGTGGACACGCTGCCGTCGATCCGCGGCATCGAAAAATTCTACGGCGGTTCCGTTCATCACTGTGTCTATTGCGACGGCGCAGAGTACGAAGGTCAGCCGTTGGTGGCTTGCGGTGATGGAGACAAGGGCGCGGCCCTGGCACTTATGTTAAGCCATTGGTCGGCGCATGTTGTCGCGTGCTGCGAGGAGACCGCACCGAGCGCCGACCTGGAGAAGCGATTGGCAGATCGGCGAATTCCGGTCATCACGTCGCGTGTGAGGGAGCTTGTGGGTAAAAGTCCCATACTGGAGGCCGTGATCTTCGAGAATGGAATGAGGTACTCCTGTAGCGCTCTCTTTTTCTCGACGGGATGCACGCAGGGTTCCAAGCTCGTCAGCCAACTTGGATGTTTGCGAGATGAGCGAGGAACGATCAGGACGGATCCTCTGACCGAGGAGACCACGGTGCGCGGGGTTTACGTGGCTGGTGATGCCTCTCGCGATGTTCTGCTCGTTGCTGTCGCCGTTGGAGAAGGCGCAAAAGCCGGAGTTGCAATCAATCGGGCACTCCTTAAGGCCGACGGGCTTCTTTAGGTCTCGAACAGGATCAACGGTATCTTGGGTGCTCCAACTCCCCAACACCATCTCAGAGGGAACTCATGAGACTGAACACCGTTGTCCGATCATGGATGTCACCCGAGGTGGATGTTTTATGATGATCCTGCTTGCAGTCACTCCGGTGCTGGATGCTGGAGGGATCAACCCTCCTGTGCCTCCAGACAGCCCCGGACCGCATAACCCTAATCCGCGGCCCAATCCGATACCCGGGCCAACCAATCCGGGCTCACCGCCGCAGCCGAGTCCGGTTCCCGATCCTGTAGTCCCGCCGCCCATTCAGCGCTGAGCCTCTAGATAAAGCTAGGACAGTTCGATCGTGGTCAAGCCGACCAGTGCGGGATGAGGCAAGACGATTTCGCTGACTTCGACGCGGGCCATCCGGTCCGACATGAGGCCCTTGTCCTGGAATGCGGCTCTAAAGGAGGATAGGTCTCCCGTTCGGCACCAGGCTGAGGCCACACTGCCGCACAGATAGACGCCGCCCCAGGCTCCAGTGGCCAATACCAAGTTGCCACAAACCGCTCCAAATAGATCTGTGAAGGCTGCCGAGAATTGGCCAAACGGTACGTTTGTCGCCGTACTCAGAGCAAGGCCCGAAAGCTTGTCTTCAACGGACACTGGCTTCGAAACATTGCTCTTAATCGTGTCGATGTCTTCGAGCGCCGCAAACGTCATGTGGCCTGCTTCGGTGGCGACCGATTGCCAGCCTGAAGGTGTCTCAATCAAGAGTGCCGCGCCGAAGCCAGTCCCGACATTGACAACCAGGCGCGGTCCGCCTTTCGGATTGGAAGCCGCAACCACGGGCGCAATGTCGTCGGCGCTGAGCAAGGGAACGGCGTAGGCCGTCGCCTCGATGTCGTTGAGGAGAGCGACCGGCTTACCGTTAAGTCCTGCCGTAACGGCCTCGCGGTCGATCGTCATGGGATGGTTGGTGAGTGTCACCCGCCCTGCTTCGACGGGTCCTGCAGCAGCGATCGCGGCTCCTGACATCCTGTCGTGGTCATCGAATGCGCGACAATAGTCCAAGATGGTATCCTGAAAAGATGAACATAGCTTCGTTGGCCGTACCGTCACGCTGACAAGCTTTTTCGGTCCCTCACACCTAGCCATGCGGATGTTGGTGCCGCCGATATCGCAGACAAGCCGCCAGCCCGTCATATCTCCACATCCCACGAAGACGACAGGAGCCGTGCTGCGTTGATGATGCCGACCATCGAGTACGTCTGCGGGAAATTGCCCCATGCTTCGCCCGTATCGGGCTTGATGTCTTCAGACATGAGACCGACGTGGTTGCGACTGGCCAGGAGAGTCTCAAAAATGGCGCGGGCATCCTCCTTGCGCCCAGAACGCGCCAAAGCCGTGACCCTCCAAAAGGCGCAAATATTGAAAGCGGTATCGGGCGGACCGAAATCGTCCGGTGCCTCATATCTCATCATGAACGCGCCGCGGCCGAGGGTTTTTTCGGTCAGCGATAATGTGGAGATGAAACGTGGATCGGACGGATCGATGAAACCGACCTCCGCCATCAGCAGCACTCCTGCATCGAGCATTTCGCCCTCGAACGATTCAACGAACGACTGGCGCTTCTCCGACCACGCCCGATCGAGAATGACGGCCTTGATGGCTTCGGATTTCTCTCGCCAGTAGGCGTAGCGATCACGTAGCCCGAGATGATACGCAATGCGAGCGAGGCGATCGCATGCTGCCCAGCACATGAGACTGGATGTCGTGTGAATCTTTGCGCTGAAGCGCAGCTCCCACATGCCGGCATCCGGCTTGTCGAAAAGTTTAATCGATTGGTGCCCGGCGCGCTCCAACAATTCGAATTCGCTTGCTCCAGGCCGGCTCAGAAGTCTGCAATCAAGGAATGCCTGGGCCGCACCCAAGACGACGTTGCCGTATGAATCGTGCTGAAGGTGCTCGAATGCCTGATTGCCTCTGCGTACCGGTCCCATGCCGCGGTATCCGGGCAGGCTCGAGACGATGTGCTCGGTGAGATCGCTTTCCAGGCCGACTCCATAGACCGGCTGGATATGGTCGCCGTTCGAGTTCGCTACAACATTCATCAACCAGCGAAAGTAGTTCTCCATCGTCCGCACGGCCGACAGACTGTTTAGCGCCCTTACGACGAAATATGCGTCCCTGATCCAGCAGAAGCGATAATCCCAATTCCTTTGCGTATACGGTGCCTCGGGAATGCTCGTGGTCACCGCGGCGACAATCGCTCCGGTCGGCTCATACGTGCAGAGTTTGAGCGTGATGGCGGCGCGGATGACGGCTTCTTGCCATTCGAAGGGAATGGCCAACCGGTGGACCCAAGCCCGCCAGTAATATTCTGTCTGCTCGAATTCGAACCGCGCGAACGAACTGACCGAGTCGGTCAGTGTTTCATCCGGCCCAAGAACGAAATTCAGCGGCTCGTGCAAATTGAACGTGGTCCTGTCGAGAATGTAATCGATGGGCGCATCTGTTGTGAGCCGCATGGTAAGGCGTGGGCCGACATAGCGGATGTGGTTCGATCCGTAGGTGATGGTGGGCTGCAGCGCCCCGTAGTCGAAGCTGGGGCGCACCGAGATGATTATGCGCGGCGTTCCTGCAAGTGGTCTTATCCTGCGTACAAGCGTCTGCGGCCGGTAAGCTCGGCCACGCGATTCATAGCGGGGAGCGAAATCAACAATCTCGACCGCTCCGCTGCTGCCCTTGAGCACGGTTCGAACAATGGCAGTATTCTCGATGTATGCCTGCTCGGTTTCCTGCAAGTCCTCCATTTCCACCGCGAATGTACCGTCTAGGTGACGTCCGTTGGGTGCGCCCATCAGCTGGTGGAATACGGGGTCGCCGTCAAAGCGGGGAAGACAGTACCAAACAATGCGAGCGTTGCGATCAATCAAGGCTGCGATATTGCAGTTGCCTACCAGTGCAAGATCCAAAGTCATTCCCTCAATCTGTCGAACGCCGCGCCGAACCAAGCCGCGTCAGCCATTGCCGAAATTGGGCAGCGTCGTCGAAGCGGTACCGCGCGCAGGAAGGACCATCTCCAATCTTGATCGAAACGCCTTCAAGTGCGTTTACGGTTTCGAAGCCATGCTCGTCTGTCGTGTCGTCTCCTGCGAAAACGGGTATTCGACCCAAGAACGGCTCGCGCGACATGAAGCTTGCAATGGCGCTGCCTTTGTTCACATCCGCAGGCACTATTTCCACGATCATCTTGCCTTTGACTTTCGTTAAACCGTCATTCGTGCGCACGATGTGATCGACGAAAACTTCCACGGCTTCGGCGAGAGTTGGGTTGGCACGATAGTGGAGCGCGACGGAGAAGGGCTTGCACTCGATGAGGAGTCCCGAAGCACCTGAAAATCGATCGCGGACTGATTTTTCTATGGCGTTGGTGTCGATGACAGGCGCAGCGCTGACGTTGAGGAGGTGACCCGACTTGCGAAGTTCAGCTCCGTGGCTACCAGCAGCGTTTTGCGCAGAGCGGCCGATCAGCCGGTCAATATCGGTGAGTTTCCTGCCGGAGATGACAGCCAACGCACCACCGAGTTCGTCGCTTAGCCGCTCTACCGCCTGCAAGGTCGCAGAATCTATGAAGGCACCGTCCGGTGACGGTGCAATATCCGAAAGTGTGCCGTCGATGTCGAGAAAGAGAGCATATGACTCGAAGCGAGCGAGGACTGGCGCTTGATGCTTCATCATACTCCTGCGCGCAGATGGGGGCATTGGATAAGAGAGGACGAGCAAGGTGCTTAAATTAACAGTAGGGAGGAAATTCGGCCCCCGCAACATCGGAAGGAAGCTCAACCCTTACGGCAATACTACGTATTGACCTGTAGGTTCCACCTGCCCAGCATGCGCGCGAGATGAAGAACGATAGCCTCGGCATCCTCAGACCCCCTCATATTTTTCAACGGCTGGCGCGCTCCGCACGGAACGCTGCGATTGAATCTTCGCGCCTACGACTGATCGCGGGGTATGGTGTTATCGGTGCTTTCGTTGCCGTGCTGGCTGCACTGCTGCTTGCGCCTCTTATGAGCACTATGGTCAGCGATTGGTCGCGTCGAGATGTCGAAGCGCGGTCGAGACTTGTATTCAATACGATTCAGGAGCCGCTCGTGGCCATGCTGGCGGCGGGCGAAGCTCAGCGGATCGAGGCGCTATTCGAAAGCGTAGCGGCCGATTCACGTGTTGTGGCTGTTGCTTTCTGCAAGGCAGCCGACGAACGGGCGATTTCCTCAAAGCTGATGCCATCCTCCCTGCCTTGCGACGCCATCGCGCGCGGCACGACTGAAATCTTTTCGTCTCTTCATGCGAACGGGCGCGACATGCTGATCGCTTCGTTCCCACTCTCGACGCGCGAGATCGAGGGGCACTTCATCATCGTGCACGATCTCACATTTTCCGAACGCAGAGGCGTTGAAGCGCGGAACTTTGTCTCTATTCTTCTCGGTGGCATCGTTCTACTGAGCGGCGCGGCCGCAGTTGCCCTTGTGCTATTCTTGACGCGCAGTTGGATCCGTTCATTCCGGCGCGCGCTGTTCAATGTGGCACGCAATGCAGAGGGGGGCGAGACTGCAGGAAGCGTGGGTATCCTGGATCGGGAGCTTCAGCTCATCCTGCGTCAGCTCAAAGCTGGCCGAGCTGCTGTCGATTCCGAGACGGTGGAGTGGAACAAGGACACGCTGCGCACGATCATGGAAGCCGAGCTTCCTGGAGTTGAAGTTCTCGTTGTTGCAAACCGTGAGCCCTACATCCACAACTTTGGGAACGAGGGCATAGAGCTACAAACACCAGCAAGTGGGCTCGTTTCGGCGGTAGAGCCGATTATGCGCGCATGCCGTGGCACTTGGATTGCGCACGGCAGCGGATCGGCGGATCGCGATACCGTCGACCAGAACGACCGGATTGCGGTGCCGCCAGACGGGCCGGAATATACCCTCCGGCGCGTGTGGATCACGGAGGCAGAGCAGGACGGCTACTATTACGGCCTTGCAAATGAGGGGCTATGGCCCTTGTGCCATATCGCATTCACGCGTCCTACCTTCCGCTTCTCGGATTGGGAGACCTATCGCGCAATCAACCACAGGTTCGCAGATGCCGTTGTGCGGGAAGCTCGGACGGATTCACCCATCGTTTTGGTGCAAGACTATCACTTCGCACTCTTGCCTCGGATGCTTCGGGAGCGGCTGCCCAACGCGATGATCATCGCGTTCTGGCACATTCCGTGGCCCAACTCGGAAACATTCGGCATCTTCCCATGGAAGGAAGAACTCATACATGGGTTGCTCGGCAGCACGATCATCGGATTTCATACGCAGTTTCACTGCAACAATTTTCTTGAAACCGTCGACCGATTTGTAGAAAGCCGGATCGACCGGGAGCATGAAGCCGTTGTGCTGGGCGGACACGAGACGTTCGTGAGACCTTACCCGATTTCTATCGAGTGGCCGCCTGCTGCCCTTAAAGATCAGCCTCCGATTGCGCAGTGCCGAACAGAGGTGCGCGAAAGGCTCGGCTTGTCCGAGGACTGCAAGATTGCTGTCGGCATAGAAAGATTCGACTATACAAAGGGTGTTCTGGATCGCTTGCACGGCGTTGACCGCCTCTTAACGGCGCATCCGGAATGGATTGGCCGCTTTTCTCTCGTACAGGCCGCAGCGCCGACGCGGAGCAAGCTTCCCGCATATCGGGAGCTACAACAGGAAGCGATTGCGCTGGCGGACGAAATCAACAGCAAATACGCCAACGCCGGGGTGAAACCGATAACGTTGGTGATCCGTCATCATGAGCCGAGCGAAGTGTTCAAGCTTTTCCGAGCCGCGGATGCCTGCATCGTGTCCAGCTTGCACGATGGAATGAACCTCGTCGCGAAGGAGTTCGTCGCCGCCCGTGACGACGAAATGGGCGTCTTGCTGCTCTCGAGCTTTGCCGGTGCATCGCGGGAACTGTCCGAAGCCATCATCATCAATCCGTATGACGCTCAGGATCTGGGTGAAGCCATGCATCAAGCTCTCATGATGCCGGTGACCGAACAGCATGAACGCATGAAGTTGATGCGTGAACAGGTTCGCTCGCGAAATGTCTATCGGTGGGCAGGACAGATGCTTCTCGATGCTAGTCGCATTAGAAAGAAGCAGCGCATTTTGCAAATCGCAGGGCAAGGCCGGTGACGCACGGTCTTTGAGTGACGACCGCGGTGCGGCTCACGTACGCGTGGACCGATCGTGACGGACGCGGGTTCCCCTCCTGCTCGCGGTCGCTGCCGTTCCAGCGTCCTCCAGAAGATTGACAGCGTCGGCCGCATTCGCAGGCGCTGGGGCAAGTGCTGACACTTGCGGTGTTTCCGGAGCGACGCTTTCGACCACCGGCGAAATGGGCGTCGGAGTTTTCGCAGGACTCGTCTTGGGAGGTGCGGGTTGTAAGACAGCAAGTGGCAAAGGCGCCGGCATCTGAATTCCAGCGTCGAGCAAGGCCCGGCGGGCACGGCGCAGCAGGGCCGAGCGGAGCTTAATTGGGGATACATTCGAGCTGTCGAACCAGAAGTAAACTTTGAGCTCGATGCGGTCGGCTTCTAGCTTGTCCACGAGAACGAGCGGCTCTGGTGGTGAGCATATGGCCCCTTCTTTACGCAGCACATCCAGGACGATCGATTGAGCTTTTGTCACGGGTGCGCCGGTGGCGATCGGAACGATGAAATCCGCCCTGCGGGTTGGATTGCGCGTGTAATTGATGAGCGTGCTTTTGTAGACCGTGGCGTTTGGGACCTGAATTTGATTACCTTCGAGGGTTAGCAGAACGGTAGTCCGGGTATTCAGATTTTGAACAATTCCTTCGTGGTCACCAATTCGGATGAGATCGCCAGTCAGGAATGGATTGCGGATGCTGAGAAGCAGGCTTGCCAGAAAATTCTCGGCAATGTCGCGAAACGCAAATCCGAGAACGATACCCAATACGCCGGTGCCCCCAAGCACCGTGATCGCAAGGCGCGTCAGGCCAGCAACCTGCAAGACCAGATAGAGGCCCAGCAGAAACAGAGGCACTGCTATCGCGCGGGCTACGACTGTCAAAAGGAGAGGTGATCGAATTCGGGGTTTCAGGAGACGCCGAGCTACGCTTGCAGTCAGGTAAGCTATCCAGCCAGTCAGAAGAAGGATGCTCGCACCCAGGATTGTGAGGGGAAGCACCGTTACCGCTTTTTGGACGAGCGCCTTGACCACGTAGTAAGCGGGCTCAAAGCCCCAGTCGAACACGGGCTCGACGACAATTCTGTTTACGACGGCTACCACGTCTTGTGTTTTACGAGCTAAATTTCCAGCCCACTCGCGCTGCTCATCCGATGCGGCCGCACCATCCAGAAATACGACGCCTTCGCGAACTGAGACGCGGGGCGAGGAAAACCAGCCTGTCGCGCTTAAAATTTTCTCAAGGCGAGAGGCGATCTCGACATCCTCAGCGCGCGGTTCGACCACCACTTCCTGCTGGGGCTCGACAGACTGGTTTCGAAAATCCTTGTTGTCGGGTGTCTGTGCCGAGACCTTCGAACAGGCGAGTGCCAGTATGAGCCCTATCGGAAGAATAGAGCGGAGAAAGGTCATTCGAAAGTTGCGTTTATAGGTTGTGAGATTATTCAGCATGAAGGCCGGGCATGTGACGAGCACATACGAACGATACCATCGAGATGATGGTTCCACGGCAGAGTGCTGCGCAAGGTCGTCAGCGCGCTTACTGGCTATGATGCAGTACAGAAAGAGATCCGTTCGCCTCGAGCACCACGGACATATCGGGCGTCAGATCTTTTTTTCCCTGCTGGCGCGCTGCGGCATGGATTTCATCCTCCGTAACGCGCGCGGCGCGCATCTGATTTTTGAGCATGGTTCCTTGGTGCACCAACAGGCGCGGTTCCGATTTCACGATGGCTTCGAAAGCGGTCCAGCGAACGGAGGTCCATGTTACGGCGTACTGCAGGGCTACCAGTAAGACCATTCCTGCAATGCCTTCAACAAGAGCGGTGCTCTTTGACAGCATCGTGGTGGCAAGCGCTGAACCCAGTGCAACGGTAATGATAAAGTCGAAGGCGTTTAGTTTAGAGAGTGTCCGATTGCCGGTGATCCGCAGGACAGCCACGAGAGACAGATAGCCGAAGATGCCTGCCAGCAGAACACGAAGCACCTCTCCGACGCTGGTGCCGAATAAGCCTTCCATGAGATTCCTTTCCTGTCATGACGAGCGGAACTCTGTCCCGTTCCGTTCGTTCGCGTCAGAACGCGCAGCTTGTGAGGTAATCATCGATGGATGAGAAGATACGAAAGCAGAAGCTGGGCTATGGCCGCGGTGAGCGAAGTCCCCAGCCCCCTGGCGGTAAGAAGGAAATGGCCAATCCGCCGGTCAAGATTCCTTGCGCACCAAACCCTTCGCCGCCGACCAAACGCCAGCCGTCGAAACCTTGATGCATATGGAGGGAAGTGAGTTGCCGCGAACCTCGAAATCGTCGAGCGCGATCACGCAGACGGATTTGGCCTCGGATATAATGGGCAGAAACGGTCTCCAAGGCGACGATCAGCGCGCGACCAGAAACGAACGTCGAGCCGTTCCAGACGTCAAGCAGGATGCCGATCAGTCAATTATGGAAACGCTCGAGAAGTCGAACAAGAATGAACGGTCTCGGGCCGATTTAAACAAGGGGAAGGGCATTCATCGGCGAAAGCCTCGATAGGCTCGCGCGTGTGGGATGTTCCACCTACTCATTGTTCCCTAGGTGATGTTTTGAGTCATCCAGGATCGATGCACGGAGTTAGCCCTCCTCTGAACAACACGAGGAGGCATCAAACAATGCGATATAACTATTCCATCTCATGCTTGGCTTTTGCCGCGGCGATGTCGCTTGGTCCAGTTGCGGCGTTCGCTCAAACAACGCAGGGCGCAACGAGCAATCAGATGAACACCAATCAGGCGCAGAAGCAGTCAACGGCTAATACAGAAGCTGGTGCTTGTGATCGCCTGATTGACCGCTTGAGAGCCATGCAAATTGACCAGCGGCCGATACGGCTACGTCAAGCACGTCAGTATCGTCAGAACAACAATACCGAGGCCTGCCAGCAGTCATTGCAGCAGGTGGATCAGCGCGCCCAGTCCGGCAACCGTTCGGGAGAAGCAGCCGGCGGACAAATTACTGTACAGAGGGCAGCTCCCAGCGTCACCGTCAGCCGGGGCCAGCCCGAGATAACGATCCAACAACAGAGGCCCATCGTGACAGTTGAGATTCCGCCTCCGCGTGTGACCGTGCGAATGCCAGAACCGGACGTCAACGTGGTGACCAATCAGCAGGAACCAAACGTTCAGTATTCCGAACAGAATACCAAGCCGAAAGTGAATTATGAAACCGCTGAGCCGCAGGTCAATGTCCGGCAATCGAAGCAGTCGCCCGAGGTAAATATCGAACGGACGGGTCAGTCGGGTGGCCGTGAGTCAGTTCAGTCGAGCGGAAGCAACCAAGCAGCCGCATCTCAGTCGTCCTCCTCGCAAGCTCGTATCTCCGTCGACGACCTGACGGACATGTCGCTCTACACAGAGCGCGGAGAACTTATCGGCGATGTCGAACGGGTTGTCCGCAATTCGAATGGGGCTACGCGCGTGATTGTCGGCCATGGCGGAATTCTTGGGATGGGAGAGAAGCAGATCGCTGTCGATATCGATAAGGTCTTTAAATCTGGCGATTATCTCTATGCCAAGGGTTTGTCCCAGACTGCAGCGAGTGGAATGCCTGAATGGAATGAACAAGCGGGCGTCACTGATCTAGACGACGATCAAACGCTGAACATTGAGATGCGTGCTCGCAGGGACCAAAGTTCTATGGGATACAATCCTTCCCAGCAAAACTAGCGCCTCCCTGACGGTTTGCTTGCAGCGGCAGATTTGTCGCTGCAAGCATTGCTCGGTCTTTCGGACTCTATTCTCGCAATCGAAGCCGCGCCGTTGGTGGCGGAGCTTCGAAAGAGGTCGACCTGACCAATACCCATGAAACTGGAACTTAGCCGGGCGCCGATGGTTTGAGAGCGTGATTTGCTCTTCTGGCCAGGAAGGTAGGGACGAGGTGTCGGCGCGCGAGATCACGATCGTAGGAGTGAAGCTGCTCGCGTTCGGCTTTTCGCTTTTTCTACTGTGGCAGGCGAGTGGTGCGATCGTCATCATCCTCGTCGGCGTCGTGATGGGGCTTGCGCTCAGTGCAGCTGCTGATGCTATTGCGCGCTTCGCGCCGCTGTCGCGCGAGGCGAGCTTAGCCGTCTTGATCGGTCTCATTCTCGTCGCCGTCGGTCTTGGGATCTGGTCTGGAGGTACCGCTCTCATTTCTCAGCTGCAATCCTATTTACAGGCGGTCCAGACGGTCGGTCGACAACTGCAGGAGTTTCTGGCGCGAGGGGCTGGCGGTCTGTTTCCAGAAGGTTCGATAAATTTCGATGAGGCAATGCCGCGGTTTGCAACGGTTTTTGGTAGCGCAGCGCGGTTGTTTGCTGCGCTGAGCGAAATTGCCGTCAATGTCGTCATCATTGCCTTTCTGGCAGTGTTCTTCGCGTGGCAGCCCTCCGTTTACCGATCGGGTGTTTTGGCGCTCGTCCCTCAGGACAAACGATCCACCATCGGTCAGGCTGTTGACCGCTCGGCAATGGCAATTCGCAATTGGCTTGCCGGACAAACGATTAGCATGGTCGTCGTTTTTTTTTCGACGCTCATCTCGCTTTTATTGGTCGGAATGCCCTATGCAGTTTTACTGGCGTTCATATCGGGTGTGTTGACATTCGTTCCCACTCTGGGGCCATTTCTCTCGGGTGTTGCCATTGTCATCGCCGGTCTGTCGGTCAGTGTTGAACTCGGGCTTTATGGTCTTGGCGTTTATATTCTGATCCAATTCCTTGAGACGTACTTAGTCACGCCCCTGGTTCAGAATGAAGCGGTACATCTGCCTCCTGCAGCGACACTCGGCGCGCAACTCGTCGGTGGAGCTATTTTTGGTACACTCGGCTTTGCGTTTGCAGTTCCTCTTGCTGCAGCCTTGCGCGCGCTCGTTCTCGAACTTTACGTCGACCGCATCACACAACCAAAAGTTTGAGGCGATTCGATCCAAGCGAATGGCGGTATCTTTTTTGCACGCTCGTGTTTCGCGCACTCAAGGTTCTGGCCACTTCGGCAAATGAAGATCCGGCTTTGAGCTGTCTTCGGGAACCCATCCTCGAACCGGTTGTTCACAATCGTCGAAAAGTGGGGTCATGGTAGAATACAGAAAGGAAAAGCTCATGCGAAGAATGGGTGCACCCCTTATCTCTCTGTGTGCTCTGTCGACCGCGACAGCAGCCAGTGCACAAGACGCTGCCGTCGTCACGACGGATCTCAACATGCGCGCAGGACCCTCGTCACGTTTTCCTGTCATCACGACACTGCCCTCTGACGTCCGTGTCGATATTTACGGATGCGTGGATGGGTACGAATGGTGCGATGTCTCCTGGCGTGGCAATCGTGGTTGGGTTTTCGCTGACTATCTGAACTACCGGTATGAAGGCCGCTTGGTACCAGTCGTGGATTACGGTCCTCGAATCGGAATTGATGTCGTCGGCTTTTCGGTCGGCTCCTACTGGCAGTCGCACTATCGCGACCGGCCTTGGTACGACGATCGCAGCCGTTGGATAACGATTTGGGATCGCGACCGGCCCGACTACTGGGGCCGCGATCGCCGAGATGTTCGCGACCGTGATTGGGACCGGGACCGCGATCGCATCCGTGCTGATCGTGATGATGACCGCGACCGTGACCGCGCCGATCGGGATGGCGATCGAGATCGTGACCGTGATCGCGCCGATCGGGACCGCAATCGTGATCGCGCGGACCGTGACCGCGATGGTGATCAGGAGCAGCGGGACCGAGCGGATCGGGATCGTGACAGCGATCGATACGGCTATCGCTCTGACGATGAGCGCAAGCAGAACCGTGCGGATCGCGACAACGACAAAGGGCGGAGCGATCAAAACCGCTCTGACGATCAAAGCCAGAAGCGCAGCAGCGACGAGGGCAGCGATCGCACACCCCGCGGCTACCGCAGCGGCAACGATAGTAACGACGGCGGTCAGCGTGGTCGGAATGGCTCTGCTGGAAGAGACGCAGAGCGCTCCTCATCTGCTTCTTCCGGCGGCGGCGACCCGGCGGCTCAAGGCGGTGCAACGGGCCAGGCTGGGGGCGGTGCAAGCCCTGGCGGGGCGTCAGGCCAGGCTGGCGCTGCTAGCGCCGGCGGCGCAGGGCCTGAAGGTGGCGGTTCATCCGGTTCGCCTTAGTAAAAGTTACATCGCAAGCCCGCAGTAAAGCTGTGCGCGGTCATCTGACTGCGCACAGCTTTACTTCGTATCGCCCAATCCACGCTTGCGGAGACCAGCTTTGTTCTGCCGCTAAACCGTTACTGCTTTTAAGGAAAGTTGGAGGACTGTCATTGCGGGATTGCCCGGCACCTGCTCCTTGCGTGTGGGAGGCTTAAGAGCCACCGAGCCGTTCACACCAACGAGTGCATTCTCAAAACCCGGTTGAACGGCTACTCCCGGAGGGTTGCGGCGTACGAACAAGCCATTCAAGTCAGTTGGATTGAGGCCCGGCGGGCCGTACACCGCCCATATGAATACCCGTTTTGCAAAATCAGGCATGTCACCGCTTGTAAATCCTGAACGTTCAATCTCACCGTCGAAGCGTGCGGTTTTTCCATTAGCCTGCTGAAAACTACACGTCAGAAGGAGGGTGCCGTGTTCAGCCTGCGGTTCGCCTGCTTTTGTTGTGCAAGCCAACTGACCGGTTATCGCTGACGCAGCATTGGCGTTGACGACTGGCAGTTCCGCCAGTGCAGCACACAGCAGACAAGCGGATAGGAAGCGGGCGGTCACACGTTCAGTGGTCATGCTCCTCGCTCCGGCGAATGAAATCCAACATGCGTGATGCAGCATTTTCCTACCTTTACGGCGTTCCAGATTGTTTGATGTCGATCTTCACCGTAACGCGTTTCGAATCCGGCTCAACCAGTGCCACGTCATCACCTTCGATGAAGTAGGAGTAATTCGCTAAGCTGGGAACGCGCTCGACGATTTTCTCCGGCAGGGGACGCAGCGGAATCTCAGGCCCTGCGATGCCACCGAGTGGCACGGCAGTGGCGCCGGCCGGAGCAGAGGTCCGTTCTGACACAGGTGCCCGCTGCACATCATCTGCCAATGTTTTCCCGACAAAAGTACAGTCTGAAACTGGAAACTGACGAATTCTGCCGCCCTCTCCGGCTTCGCACGAGATCACCATGTCGGGCATGACGGGGCCGGTCGACGCGTACCACATGAGAAGGACCAGCAATGTGCCGCCAATCAGCGTCATGACAGCAGAGATTGGAATTTGGCCTGTCACTCGCGTTCCTCCTGCTATGGCCGTAACGAGGAGAAGGCACGCGCGTTCCCTGTGAAATCGTGTTTGGCAGAAACGTGCGGGCTCAGGTCGGAACAAAACCAGGGCCAAAAAAGTTTGACGAGATCCTGTAACAAGCGGAGGTGAACGTCATGAACTGGGATCGCATCGAAGGCAACTGGAAGCAGTTTACCGGAAAGGCAAAGGAGAAGTGGGGGCAATTGACGGATGATGATCTGTCAAAAATCAATGGCAGCCGGGAACAACTTGAGGGGGCAATTCAAGAGCGGTATGGCTACGGCAAAGATCGTGCAAAGGATGAAGTCGACAGCTGGAGCCGAACTCTCGGCAGCTAATCTAGGTGTTACGACCCTCGCGGTCTGTAATGTCCCGACTCTCTTCCGGTAGCTGGATCTGGTCCCGATCGTAGCTTCTGTGGACTGGACCGCTGCCGGAGAGGGCTGTTTGCTCGCAGCAATCTGTCATCTAGCAGACCGGCAATGAACGTCCGTTCGATCCAGTCGAGTGCGGACCGATATCGTCGTAGGCGTGTGCAATGACAGACCATATCGCTGTCGCCTGACGCAATGACTGCGGCGTCATCGGCCGACCTCCACGCGTTCAATGTCGGGTTCTGGAGCAGCAGCGCCCTCTGCACCGCTCGAAGGTGACATCTGATTTGGCGGAATTGCCGCCTGCTTCAGGACGTTTTGCGGGATCGCAAAAACCAGCAACGTGCTGCCGCCCAGTGTATATGCGGGAAGATCCTGGGTGGCTCCGATGAAGCCGAGAGCGCCGTTACGCACGCGCGGATCCAATTCCGCATTGGCAATTGCACCGGACCAGCCGCCGACGCCGGAGAGAATTGCCACATACTGACGGCCGTCGGTACCTTGATACGTAACCGGTTGACCGATGATTCCTGACGGTGTGCGGAAGGTCCAAAGAAGCTGGCCGGAGCGGGCATCGACGGCCTTCAACCAGCGGTCCATTGTTCCGTAGAATGCAACATCTCCAGCAGTGACGACCGTACCGCTCCAGACCGGAAACTTCTCCTTGATGCTCCACACGGTCTTTCGCTTCTTCACGTCCCACGCTTGGAACACGCCGCGGTATCCGTCACCCGGTCCGGCGTACATGTCCACAGTAGCGCCGACATACGGGGTGCCGGCTATGTAGCCGACTTCAGAAGCTTTGAAACTCATGCACAGATGTTGATGGGGAACGTACAGGTATTGAGTGCGTGGCGACCAAGCCGTCGGTTGCCAATCCTTTGCACCAGGAGCAGCGGGACAGACGTTCTCTACGAGTTTGCCGGTTTCGGGCTTTTTCTCTTCGTTTGGGATGATGCGGCCGGTCTTCAGATCGACGCCGTGATAGGCCGTTACCGTGTCGAAGGCGTCGGCAGAAAGGACTTCGCCCGTTGCTCGGTCGATAACGTACATGAAGCCGGTGCGACCGGGCCGAACGAGAACCTTTCGTGTCTGCCCGCCGATCTCCAAATCGAGAAGGACCAATTCATTGATCCCGTCATGATCCCACAAGTCGTGGGGAGACGTCTGGTAGGCCCACTTCGCCATACCGGTATCCGGATCGCGGGCAAAAATAGTTGTTGTCCAAAGATTGTCGCCAGCCCGCTGATTGGGATTCCAAGGCCCCGGATTGCCAGACCCGTAGTAGATGAGATTGAGTTCAGGATCGTACGAAATCCAGCCCCAGACCGTTCCTCCACCCTGCTGCCAATGATCCGCCGGCCAAGTCTTAACCCCGAGATCGTTTCCCTTCATCCAATCATAGTGAGGCTTGAAATCAGAACCGATGAGAACGTCTTTGTCAGGGCCCGTGTGATAGGCGCGCCAGACAATTTTGCCGGTATTCGTATCGAGTGCCGTGATCCAACCACGCACACCCATCTCGCCGCCGCTGTTTCCCACAAGTACCTTGTTCTTCACGACCAGCGGCGCCATCGTCATGGTCTCACCGAGATTGATGTCGCCAAGTTTGGTGTGCCAGATCTCCTTTCCCGTTTCTGCGTCGACAGCAACGGTATGATTATCGAGCGTATTGAAGAAGATCTTGCCATCGCTATAGGCGGCTCCGCGATTGACGACATCACAGCACGCCACCCCTTGGGCAGCCACTTCGGTTGGTGGTTCAAAAATCCATTTTAACTCGCCATCTGTAGCGCCAAGCGCAAACAGCTTATTGGGATAAGGGCCGACGACATACATTGTGTCGCCGATAACAAGCGGCGCTGCTTCCTGTCCGCGATTGACGCCGGTGGAGAAGCTCCATGCCAATTGCAGGTGCTTGATGTTCTCGGCGTTGATCTGATCCAGTTCGCTGAAGCGTGTACTGGCATAATTCCGGGCGGGCATGACCCACTGACGCGCATCGCGGCTTAGGGACTGAAGGTCGTCCGCTCTCGCTGGCTCGAGGATCGACATCGGCACTACCAGCGCGACGAGGGCCGTAATTATGCGATTCAGGGGCCCGGGCATGACTACCTCAATCTTTGAAATATGGCCGGGCCCAGACTTCCAGTCAGTGCGCCCGGGTGAATCCCGTATCGCAACATCCCACTGACCGCGCGGTTCCGCGGTCTTCTCTCTATCGATCATTTTTTACCGAAGGCGCTTGTGGGCCTCAGAACCAGACAGCAGAAATCAGCCGCTCGTCGGCGCGTCGGTCGGCGGAATGATGGGCGGCGATCCGGTTTGATAGTTTTCCAGAGCACTCCAGGCGAACATGAAGCCCAGCAGAACCAAGGCGAATACGATCCAGCGTACCATCCGACGCTCCTTAATTTCCTTCAAGTGAGGAACAGAAGCGTCTCTGGCCGGTTCCATTGCCACCCCTAGTCAACGAAGGAGGTTCTTATGAAGTTATCCGTAGCTGTGGCGGCCATGATGATGATGGCGACGCCCGTGTATGCGCAAGGCGCAGATGACATCCCGGGCAGAAAAGCGGGGCAACCCACTTCCGATCGAACGCCTCAGGACAAGACGATCACGCCTCTGGATCAAACGACTCAAACGAAACAGGGCGCTACGTCGGATCGTACGCCGTCCAACAATCAGATGGATGGCGCCTCCGGCAGCAGCATGCAGCATGGCGGACAGTCAATGCAGCAGTCGTCGTCCGATCAGCAATCAGGTGGTCCAAACACCGGTAGGCCCGCCGTTCTTACTCCGACTAAATTGCGAGATTCGCTCGAGAAGGCAGGGTTCGAAGACATAAGAATTCTCGATGCGGCCTATCTGGTGCACGCGCGCAATAGCGACGGAGATCTGATCGTAATGACGATCAATCCGCCGACGATTGCCGCAGCAACGAGTGCTGGTGGTACGTCCAGTTCCGGTTCGTCCGGCGACAGTTCTTCCGAAGGCATGGGCTACAACGCGCCCGGCTCCAGCGACAAGAGCAAACCTTAGCGGTTAATCATACCCGATGGCGGAGCGCCTGCGCCTCGTGTTGGCAGATCTCGTGACGACCCTCTGGTTCGTCCCATTGATTATGTCGATAATCGCAGCCGCTCTCGCCATCTTGGTGCTCGAGGCGGATTTCGATCTGCACGATCCTTGGTGGCTTCATCAGGGAAATGCGAGAGATGCGAGCGGACTGTTATCGAGCCTGCTCAACTCGCTGATGACGATCTCGGCGCTGGTGATTTCGATTACAGTGGTTGTTCTGACCTTGGCCGCCCGGCAATTGGGGCCGCGTATTCTCTTGAGCTTCATGGGTGATAGGCGGACCCAACTCGCTCTCGGCTACTTTATTGCGACAGTTGTCTATTTTCTTCTGGTTCTGCGCGTTATCAATTCCGATCTTGCGCAAGACGAGGTTCCACACCTGGCAGTGACTATTGCCAGTGTCCTGATGCTCGGTGCGCTTGTGACATTGCTCTTTTATACGCACCATCTCGCGCGGGCGATTGTTGCCGACACGGTCATTAGCCGGATCGGAAGAGATCTCAACGAGGCTGTTTGCCGGCACTTTCCCAGCGACAAGACCGCCCAAGAACGAATCCCCGCCGATATAGAAAACACGGTGGGAATCCTGCGCTTCAAACAGTCCGGGTACATTCAGTCATGCGACTATGACGGTTTGACTGAGGCAGCGGCGCGAAGCGGTTCCATAATGCAACTCGTGGTCAGGCCAGGTGACTATGTAATTGCCGGCGAATGCGGCGCCATGATCCAGCCCTGCCGCGACACGCCGGGCGAAGACATCCTTGCTGAGGGCATCGTCATCGACCACGTTCAGAGCGCCGATCAGGATGTTCTATTCGCGGCTCGACAGCTCGTGGAAATCGCGCTCAGGGCGCTCTCAAGCGGGAATGCGGATCCATTTACCGCCATAGCCATTATCAACCGTCTGTCGGCTGCGACTGCGATTGCCATTGAGCGAAACCGACCGGTTGAAATTTGGTCGACACAGCACCGTGATAAAGCCGGTTGGCTTATTGCGCCGGTGGTGACCTTTGGCGACTTGGTGACTACGTCGTTCGACGAAATTCGCCATGCAGCACCGGTATTTCCTATCGTTTTGGTTCATCTTTTCGCTCAGCTTTTGACGCTGCTCAAACTATCGCGAACCGACGAACAGCGCACTGCCATCCGCCGCCAGCTCGAGCAACTACTCGAGATCGATAGCGCAATTGTCCAGCGTTATCGCCTTTCTTGGTCTCAACAGATTGAAGCGGCAGGTGATGTGGCAGGCCAGAGATTGCATTCGCTGCGGCACGCGTAATCATACGTGTGGAACGGCCTGTATTGATCTCGGTTGTTGGGAACAGTTCCGGCACAGCTTGCGTGAACGGTCATATGCTGCGGTTTGACAAGACTGATCACGTTCGCGTGGTCTTCGTGGGTATTGGAATTGCTCTGGTGGCCCTCTCAGCGGCGACCACCCTGGCTCAGAGCATTTCTGGTCTCGTGAGTGCCGGGCCTGTGACCACTCACATGCTCATGCACCTTGCGCTGATGAATGTTGCTGGGCCTTTTGCGGGGCTCTGCGTTATTCAAATCGTGAAGCGGAGCTGGAGTGCGGGTGAGCTGGCGCTCGCAGGCGTGGCTCAAATTTTGCTCCTTTGGGCATGGCATTCTCCTGCGGCTTTTGATTGGGCCCATCACAGCAGCCTCACAATGGCAGCCATGCACGTGTCCCTCTATCTGACCGCAATCCTATTCTGGGCTGCTGTGTTCGGAGCCGAAAGGGACGCCCGATGGATGTCCATCGCCACCGTTCTAGTGACGGGTAAGCTTTTTTGTCTATTGGCAGTCCTCCTCGCGCTCTCGCCTCGTGTGCTCTATCTGCTCAGTTCCCACCATGCGAGTGCCGTCGCCCTCGCGGATCAGCAGTTCGCTGGTTTGATCATGATTGTTGCTTGTCCTTTGACGTACGTCCTTGCCGGCGTTGTGATCGCATCGCGATGGCTGCTTGAGATTGAAAGCCGATCAACGGGCTCCGCAACTCTGTTGCACTCGGAGTAGAGAGGATGGCTTTGGGTCTACGTCTTGACTGGAGAGTTGCAGCGCTCCTCGGCTTTGCAGTGTTTGGGAACGCAACCGAGGCATGGTGCAACCAGTCAGCCCTCCATCCGGCTAGCGATGCGGCAGAGCGGATCTTCAATTTAATCGTTGTCATGACGGCCGGAGCGGTCGCCATTCAGTTGCTGGTCATCGGGCTCGTGATCGCCGGAGTATACGGCAACTGGCGCTGGCGCCACCGCATCGCGTCCGTGCGTTTCGTATTCGCGATGGGTGTCATCTTTCCAACCGTTATTTTGACGGCGCTCCTCGTCTACGGCCTTCTTCTGATGCGAGACGGGCACTCGGGCGCTCTTCCGGGCCACGATGCCGCTCCCATGGACACGACATGACAAACACCGATCTCCTGAAGCTTCCCAACTCCGCGCCTCGGCCAGCGGGCGAATTGGAGGCGCTTGAGCGAATTTGGTCCACCCCGACCGGGTTCCGGCGGCTGACCGCTATCAACAACAACATCATTGGCGTCTACTACATCGCCACTGCACTTGCGTTCTTCGTCTTTGCTGGCGTGCTGGCTGCGATTATGCGCGCACAGTTGGCCGTTCCTGACAACACACTGGTCTCGCCAGACGTCTATAACCAGCTGATGACCATGCACGGCACGGTCATGATGTTTCTCTTTGCCGTTCCTGCCGTCGAAGCAGCCGGTGTTCTGCTGCTTCCGCAAATGCTAGGTGCTCGCGATCTTCCTTTTCCACGCCTCAGTGCATATGCGTTCTGGGCGTATGCAATTGGCGGAACGATCTTTTGTTCGAGCCTTCTGTTCGGCCTATCGCCTGCGGGCGGCTGGTTCATGTATCCGCCCCTCACCAGCAGCAGCTTCTCGTCAGGAATCGGTGCCGATTTCTGGCTCTTGGGGATCGGCTTTATCGAAATATCCGCAATTGCCGGCGCAATAGAAATCATTGTCGGAGTTCTGCGGACCCGTGCGCCCGGCATGACGATCGGAAAGATGCCTGTTTTCGCATGGACCATGCTGATCTTCGCCGGGATGGTGATTTTCGCCTTTCCGGCAATCATATTAGCGACGCTCCTTCTCGAACTCGAGCGCGCGTTTGGATGGCCGTTTTTTATTTCTGACAGGGGTGGTGATCCGTTGCTGTGGCAGCATCTTTTCTGGTTTTTCGGGCATCCAGAGGTCTACGTGATTTTTTTGCCGGCGGCGGGAATGGTTTCGATGATCCTGCCGTCCATGACCCAGTCGCCACTCGTTGCCTACAACATCATTGTCGTGGCGCTGATTGCTACCGGGTTCTTCAGCTTCGGACTCTGGGTGCATCATATGTTCACGACCGGACTACCGAACCTCTCTCTCGGCTTTTTTTCGGCTGCGAGCATGGCCGTTTCGCTTCCGTCGGGCGTGCAGGTTTTCGCCTGGATTGCGACCATTGCCAATGGCAAGCTGCGCTTCCATACACCGGCACTCTTCGTTCTCGGCTTCTTATTCATTTTTACTCTGGGCGGCTTGACCGGGGTCATGGTCGCCATGGTTCCATTCGATTGGCAGGCTCACGACACCTACTTTGTCGTCGCCCATCTGCATTATGTCCTGATTGGCGGAATGGTCTTTCCGCTCTTCGCCGCCATCTACTATTGGACGCCGGCATTCAGCCGGAAGGCACTGGACGAGCGATTGGGCAAAATCGCTTTCTGGCTCATGTTCATTGGCTTCAACCTTGCGTTTTTCATCATGCATCTGACCGGGCTGTGGGGAATGCCTCGCCGGGTCTATACTTATAAGAGCGAAATGGGATGGGGCTTACCCAATCTTGTCTCGACCATTGGGGCCTACATCTTTGCAGCTGGCGTTGCGATCGTTCTGTTCGATCTCATCCGCAAATTCCGGATCGGCTATCCGCGGGGCAACGTCTGGTCTGCTGGTACTCTCGAATGGCTTCCTAACGGCAACTATTCGGCGCGAAGCGTTCCAATCATTAGGCATCACAATCCGCTTTGGAGCGATCCTGCCTTGTCGCGCCATGTGGAGGAAGGTCGGTACTACTTGCCAGGAACGGCGACGGGGTATCGCGAGACAATCGTCACATCCCCTGTCGAGGCCGTTCCCCAGTACGTCATGATCATGCCTCAGCCGAGCTGGGCTCCGATGATCGCCGCCGCAGGTACGGCCGCGTTCTTCATTCTTTTGACCTTCAAGCTGGTGGGGCTCGCATTATTCGCAGGAGCGATCGCAGTCATTGCAATGATCCGCTGGGGGTGGGATCTCGAACCCAAGCCGCCCTTTGCGGAGGTGGATATCGGCGGCGGGCTTAGGTTGCCAACGTACATGTCCGGTCCTCGTTCGCACTCGTGGTGGGCCGTCAGCATTCTACTTCTGGCAGCCGCAGCGCTCTATCTGTCGTACGTTTTTTCCTATCTATACCTTTGGACGGTAGCGCCCGGCGTATGGCCGTCCGCGGCAGACGTTTCGTATGGATCGTTTGCGGCGTTATGCGCCGCTCTATTCATCGTCGCGAGCGTCGGCATGCTGCTTGCGTCGCACACCCTCCGCATTGCACATCGATCGCGGCAGTGGATCTTTCCAGTCCTCGTCATTGGCTCTCTTGCTGCGCTGAGCGTCGGGCTTGTCCTTGAGGTCTATGGGCATTGGTCCGCCGGACTGCGCCCGACCATCAATTCCTTCGCCGCTCTGACATACACCGCGTCGCTGCTGCAGGGGATGCTCGTAGCACCGGCCCTGGTTATTGGAGTGTACTCGCTCGCCCGATATGCACGTGGCGACCTTGATAGCAACCGGCGTGCGGCTTTCGACGTTACACATCTTCTGTTTCAGGCGGCAGTGGTTGAAGGCCTGTTCAATCAACTGCTCGTCTACGGCTTTCCACATGTGGTTCGGTAATGAAGCCATGATGAAGGGTGAGACCGACACGATCTTCGATTTCGTCAGCGTGCTTGCCGGACCCTTAATCTGGTTTGCGCACTTTTTCCTCGTATACGGCGCACAGTCGGTTCTGTGCACATTTGACCGGGCTGCGGCAGTGCCTTGGATGATCTTTGTGGCCACCGTTCTTGCACTGGGAAGCGTCGCCTGGCTGGTCATCGACGGTGTTCGCCGCTCCGACCGGCTCATCCCGCGTCCTGATGGTGAGCATCAGGACTTCATGGCCTACCTGAAGTATGCAATTGCCTTTGCATCGGGCATCAGCATTGTCTGGGTTGGAGCAACGGCAGCTGTCTTGCCGTCCTGTAACTGACGCTCTGCGGATTGCCTTCCGCTGCTGCAAAGACAGTTCTGCTGTAAGCAAGGCTTCAGTACGACTGCACCTTGCTGAGGAGTCTAACATGCCCCTGGCCCAATTGAGTTGGACCAGGGGCTGGGACGGCCTACCAACCGACAGGAGGAGGAGGACGCGAATAGGCCATCCGGTCAAGTATCCATTACGCGCCCGCCTCACGCATGTTCCCCGCCGTCATATGGTGCTGGATACCTAAGGGAAATAGCCAATAAGCTCCAGAGCGCGGCTGTGCGCTGCTGATTAATCATCAAGTCGGGATCTGTAGATTGCGCACGAGTTTGTCCGCAAACATCTATCGGAGACGGACGTGTGAGCTTGGACTAGTCAGATTGCTTTTTTGGATGGAGCTGCACCAGTCGAAGTGCCAGTCCTAGAAGCACTGTGCACAGTGGGATCGCGATCAAAGCTCCTAACTCCAGCCAAGTAAAGTCAGCATCAGGAACTTGAAACATTTGTAGCGCGATCCGCAGGAATAGGACGAATAAAATAACAATGATGACCTCTGCCACAACCTGCTTCAATTGGCCGATCTGCTTTACCTGAAGCCACTGCGGAATCGCCAGCGTTTCACCGGGCTGTTCGGGATGAATAAAAAGAGAGTATACACCAAATGAGAAGTACAAAAGAACTATGGCGATCAGAAATCGATCCAGCGCCTCAATCACGCTGATGACGGCTGCAGTTCCGAATGGAAGAGTGCTGTCGGAGGCGACGAGACCGAAGCGAAACGCTTCGTATACATTCAGCAGCCCGAGAGCGAACATCAAAGCTGCGCTAGCAAGCGATCCAAAAACGGCCATTAGGCTGAAGTAGCGAAAGCTGACGACAACCGTCCGCTCGTACTTTCGAACACGTGATGCAGATGTTGACGAATGCTGGCTGGTAGATTGACCAGGGGGTAAATTCATCGGTCGACCGCATGTCAAACGGAAGTCATTAAGAACGGAAGTCAGGGGGCGTTTCCAAGTTCCGCCAGGCAGGATCAACAGATCACTGCAGAGGCGCGATTTCAAAATGTGCCTGGACGCGTGCTTCGCTCGTCCGCACCAAGATTACCGGATCGTTCGGTGTTGCCGCGCATATGGTGTTCGCGCGCTCGTGCTCATCCAAAATCGTGTGGGCAAGTCAGATATCACGGGTGGCTCAGATCGCTTGCGATGCTGAGGCGTGGGCGCCTCTCGGCGCAGATTAATGCAGGTTCTGCGAACCTAATGATCTCGATCTAAAGGAACATATCGGTCACCGGCTTGTTTGGTTTGAAAGCTCGTCATTTACGAATTGGCGAAGGAGCTTGGCAATGAGAAGGAGACTGAGAAATGAGCGATAGGTACTCAGCAGTTCCACCTGCAGCACCGGAGGTGAGCTCGAGGACGGAAAGCAGGCGCGATGGAAGTAGCGCTGCTGCAGACCAAGTGCAGAGGCAGGGAAAACAGGTTGCGGATGAAGCAAAAGCACGTGCCGAAGAGATCACCAATGAGCAAATGAAGATTGGTGCCGAACACGTCAAGCAGATCGCGAACGCGGTCAGAGCAGCGGCCGAGGAACTGAACGACTCGTCTCCACTGCTCGCGCACTACGCGCGCAGCATGAGCTCCGCTTTCTGTGGGATATCTGAAAAGATGCGCAGCGAGTCCCCCAGGCAAGTTTTGAAGAACGCCTCAGATTATGCGAGCCGGGAGCCGGTGGCTTTTTTTGGCGCCGCAGTTGTTGCAGGGTTCGCACTGTCTCGCTTCCTCAAGAGCAGCAGCGAATCGTCATCTGGCTCGTTCGATCCTCGGAGAGATCGGCTGGGAGATCGCACGACGGGAATGACGGGGACGAGAACGCCGGCGACAGGATCACAGGAGATGTAGCATGAACGCCGAGAAATCAGTCCCCGAATTGTTTTCCGACTTGATCGATAACCTCTCGAGTTTGTTCAGGCAGGAAGTGAGACTTGCGAAGACTGAATTTACCGAAGGGGTTGAAAACGCCCGTGGTGGCGTTGCCTACATCGCAGCAGGCACCATGGTTGGTCTCGCCGCTCTCATCGTTCTACTCGGCGCCGTTGTTGCCTGGCTGGCGTGGATGGGCATCGATGTTCGATGGGGTTCACTTGCTGTCGGGCTAGTTGCGGCCGGTATCGCAGCCTTCCTGGCGATGAAGGGAATTCGCGACCTCAAGTCAACCGCTGTAGTCCCCGGCCGTGTCATGAATCAGCTGCATCGCGATGCACGCGTTGCTAAGGAGAGTTTGCAATGACAGCCACTGTTCACGGGTCCACGTACACGGGCCAATCCAGCGCCGATATCGAGCGCAATATCGAAGAGTCCCGTACAAAAGTCGCCGATACGCTCCGGACATTGCGTGACCGGATGTCACCCGGCCAGATGGTCGATGAGTTGATCGAATACACGAAATCGTCCGGCGGAGCGGAATTTACGCATAACCTCAAGCGCTCGGTGACGCAGAATCCCTTGCCTCTTCTCCTGGTGGGCACTGGTGTTGCGTGGCTCATGACATCGAGCCAACACTCGACTTCCGGATACCCCGGGATTTCTACAGGGGATACGGGTGAGGAGAATTACGCTGGTCATGCGCGCAGTGCCGCTGGTGCCGTGGCGGACTATTCGGACGCTACTCAGCGGTTCGCCAGAGACACACGAGATCAAGTCCAGCACGCTGCGCATCAGGCGCAACATGCGGCGCAAAATGCTGCTCACCAGGCGCAGCAGACCTGGCAGAGACTGGCTGAAGAGCAACCGCTGGTAATTGGTGCGGTCGGTATAGCGATCGGTGCGTTGCTGGGAGCAGGTCTACCCTCGACGTCCGTCGAAAACCGCCTCATGGGTGACGCGAGCGATACTTTGAAAGAGACAACAAGAGACGAAGTTTCGCATCAGTACGAGTCCGTCAAGGCGGCAGCGGCAGACACCTACGAGAAGGTGTCCCACGACGTTGCCGAGAGAGGCTTGAGCACCGATACCGCCAAGCGGGCCGTCGACGAAATTGGCTCAGCGGCATCGAAGGTCGCCGATGAGGCCAAGTCCAGTAGCGAGCGAGGAATAGCCGGGCAAACGGATAATTCTCCGGGCGCCGCTGGGGGTATTGGATCAGTTCGAAACAAGCGCTCCTAAATGCCAAAAGACGCAAATTTGAATGGTAGCGCCCTTCGGAAGCCAGCAGCAGCGGCGGCTGTCACTCTGATGGGATTTGCGGTTCTAAGAAGGTTGGGGGTCCGCAAAGACGATCAGGTGGTACATCAGTCCATCCATGGGTCGCGGGGGGCTGATCGAGGTCGCCGCGCCGATCGGCCAAGTGAACTAGGGACGCTAGGCTGGAGAGACGTTCTCTGGCGTACTTATGCGGAGTTTTCAGATGATCGAATTCTGATGATAGCCGCGGGCATAACTTTCTACGGTCTTCTTGCCCTGTTTCCTGCTCTCACGGCGCTGGTGTCGATCGCGGGACTTGTTATCGACCCGAGCCGCATCGTGGAACAAGTGCAGAGCCTTTCTGGAGTTGTGCCAGAGGCGGCAATCGGCATCATTAGCGACCAATTACAACGCATCGCCGAACAGCCGGCAAACAGCTTGAGTTTTGCGTTCATGATCGGCTTGGCCATTGCTTTGTGGAGCGCCAACAACGGCATTAAAGCCATGTTTGAAGGTTTAAATATCGTTTACGATGAAGAGGAGGACCGAAGTTTTCTGCGCTTGAACGCGGTCTCACTGATGTTCACCCTGGGGGCCATGGTGACGATCATCATAGCGCTTGGTGCGATCGTGGTGGTTCCGGCACTGCTCGGGTTCGTTGGTCTCGGCGGCTTGTCCAGTACTTTGATCAATCTGGGACGATGGCCGGTTCTGTTTGCCTTCATTATCGTGGGAATCGGGTTGCTGTATCGGTTCGGTCCGAGCCGGAGGCCCGCGCGGTGGCGCTGGATCTCGGTTGGCAGCGTGCTTGCCGCGGTTCTGTGGGTTGTCATGTCCGCAGTGTTCTCGTGGTACGTCTCAAATTTCAACAGCTACAATCAAACGTATGGCTCGTTGGGTGCAGTGATCGCGTTCATGGTTTGGATGTGGATCTCGGCATCGATCATTTTGCTAGGGGCCGAGTTGAACGCTGAATTGGAGCATCAGACAGCCCGCGATACGACAATCTCTCCGGAAAAACCGATGGGCAATCGCGGGGCCCATGCAGCGGACACAGTCGGTAAGCGGATGACTTCGTAGCGCCCGGACGTCTGGAGAAGAGCATTGGTGGACGCTTCTCGCACCATTGAGACGCTCGGCTACGCCATGGACCTTGCCGGTGTTTTGCTGATCACTGGCGGCGTCCTGATTGCCTCTGTCCGGGGCGCCCATAACGTGCTGCGGCAGGCCGACAAAGCTTATGTACGGTACCGCCAGGACATCGGACGCGCGATCTTGTTAGGGCTCGAGGTTCTCGTCGCGGCTGACATTATTCGGACGGTAGCAATACGGCCTACGCTCGATAGCGTGATTGTTCTTGCGGTAATCGTACTGGTGCGGACTTTCCTCAGCATAAGCCTGCAAATTGAACTTGAAGGACGTTTGCCGTGGCGGCGTGAGCGGGAGGCGCGACCGCAGTTTGATCGGAGAAGTTTCGAGCTGCCGAATAAAGATTGATGAGACAAGATCAGTCCCGCGTTTACCGTTTTGCTGATTACATAAGCTCTCGCGAGCGAGTCCAGGCACAATCAGTCGATGAATTTCGATGCGCGAAAAGTGGAACAATCCACATCTGGATATGATGCTGTCGTCGTTGGTTCCGGTTATGGAGGAAGCGTTGCCGCCTCGCGACTCTCTCGAATGGGGCTGCGCGTAGCGGTATTCGAAAGGGGACGCCATTGGCGACCCGGGGATTTTCCGACCACAACATCTGCAAAGCTTAGAGCATGCCGGTTGACAGGGCACGCGCCGGACTTAGGCCATCCCACCGGGCTTTATTATCTTTCGATTGGCAAAGGCTTGACGGTATTCGGCGCCTCGGGACTAGGAGGCGGATCGCTCATCAACGCTGGCATCGCGCTTCGCCCTGACATGGCGTGGCTGCGCAAGTCCGGTTGGCCACCCGATGTCATCGACGATGGGCTGCTGAACGAAGGATTCGCGCGAGCCGAGACAATGCTAGGCGTTGCACCTGTCCCTGAGCCAGGCCGCTTCGCCAAGCTCGAATGGATGAGCAAGACGGCGAAGTCCTGCGAGAAGCCGCTGCAGTTCCCGGCAATGACCATCACCCATAAGCCGGGGCTGAACAGCGCCGGGGTTCTCCAGTACGCTTGTCAGCACTGCGGCGACTGCTGGTCGGGGTGCAACGTCGGCGCCAAGAACACCACGGGCGTCACATACCTGATGGATGCCACTGATCATGGTGCGTCTGTGTTCTGCGAGAGCCATGTTCAGTCCATTGCTAAGTGCGATGCCGGATGGCGCATTGAAGTAAAGGATATGTCGCAGCAGGCTCGGGTGAGGATCATTGCAACTCCCATTCTCGTTCTTGCTGCAGGAACATTGGGTACCAATGAACTGCTGCTCAAGGCGCAGGCCTGCGGGCTGCCACTGTCGTCGAAATTGGGCACACGGTTTTCAGCCAATGGGGATGACCTGATGCTCGCGATGCAATTGGCGACACCCGTCAATGCCGTGGCGACGGGCTTCCCGTCGCGAGCTCCGCGGGGCACGCCGCTCGTGGGACCGCACAGCGCCGCGGCAATCAATTTGAGCGACAATGATGGGCCGCTATGGGTTCATGACGGCACGATGCTGACCCTCATGGCGCGGCTCGCACCGTTGAAAAACATGTTGCAGTTAGATTTCCGCAGGGCCCTTCGCGAACTCCGACACGGCATTTACGCAGCCGACCTCAGCCGGACGCAGCTTCTCTATGTCGTGGCGTACGACAATGCGGGCGGCCAACTGCGTCTCAAAAATGATCGGGTCTGTGTTGACTGGTCAGACTACAGCGATGCACCAGAGCGCCTGAAAACCGAGCAAAGGGTCAAAGCCGTTATCGAGCGCGTGAGCGGCAAGTTCGGCGCTAATCCATTCGCTATGACGGCCTTTGGAGGCAATCGCATCATTGCCCATCCCCTCGGTGGGGCGGCGATGGGTGAGACGTCAATGGACGGAGTAGTTGCCCCAGATGGACAGGTTTTTGATCCCTCCAGCGGGCCCACAGCCGTCCACAAAGGGCTTTATGTCTGCGACGGCGCCGCCATACCATCCTCTGTGGGCGTCAGCCCTCTCTTGACGATCAGCGCACTTGCTGAACGCGCGATGGTTTTGCTCTCGAGAAAGCTGAATCGTAAAATCGATATGGGCGCAACGCCGATGCGGTGGCCGCGAGATGCTCTGGCCTGATGACTGGGCGAACATCAGGCTTGCGCAGCGTTGAGGTCCGCTTAGGCCATCCAGTCCTGGGGAGGTTGCCCAAGAAGCACTGCGATCTCCTGCGTAAGCTCACCGATCCGGCGCTCTGCCATCAGAAAGCTCGGCGAAGTAAATCCACCGTCTGCGACTGCGGCTAGCGCGAAATCATGGGCTTCTTGGCGTTCCGCGTAAAGCGCGAGAAGCTTCTCGCGGAACCTTTCCGACCCACCTTCGATGACATTATAGTCAACCATCGACTTCACTCCATGATGCGGTCCGTAGTGGCTTAGCATGCGGTGAGCTTTTTGATCACCCGTTCCGATTGGAGATCGGCATGCTGATCAAGCATTCAGTATCCGACTGTGCGGGGCATCGTCAGCAGAGTGAATGATTTAGCCATCTTGGCCCCCGCTCAACAACTCGATCGCGGTCTCTAGTTGCGGATCGCGTCCGGCGGCGTATCGAATGTCGAACGGAACTTCGACGGTCGGACTGACGCCGACGCCCTCGAGTCGTACCTCGTTCACTTTGACGTCGTTGACCGCAAGAATGAGCAGGCTGTCATCGCCGAGCAGGAATGCCCTGCCGGCAAGGAGTGCGCCAGCGGTTGTCTCACCGACCACGGAGCCGATGTTGTATTCCTTGAAGGCGTGGGCCAGGACCTCCTTGCCGCTGCGCGAGCCCTGATTGATCACCAGAGCGACGGGCTTGCGCCACCGAAAATTCACGCGTTCCGTTTCGCCCGACCGTTCCGTGAGTGTCATGGCCGCGCCTTGGGGCACGAACACGTCAAGATAGCCGGGGCGCGCCCCACCCCAGCCATCGCGCAGGTCCCAAATCACCGCATCGGCATCTTTAAGTTTGCCGCTCGAAAGGAGATCGATCAGTGTCTCTTGGTATTCTCCGCCCGCATAGGAAAAGATCGGTACATGCCCAATGCGGCGACCGTTTCGCTCAATGATGCTGGCGCCTTGCGTCATCGCTGTCTTGAACGCTTCACCGGGCTCGATCACCTCCGGTACGACGAGCAGACGTCGAGTCGGCCCTCCCTTATGGCGGCGAACTTCCAAAATGACCGGCTGTCCGACCTTGCCGCGAAAAGAGCCGATCGCTTCGAACGGCTTGTCGTCTACACTGACGATCTCGTCGCCGACCAGCAGCCCGGCCTTGGATCCGGCGAGGCCCGCCAACACGCCGCTGACAAACGTGCGCCCTTCCAGTTCCTTGGTGAAGATGCCTATGCCCGGATAGGTTGGCTTTGAGGAGCCGAAAATGCGTTTTATGCCGTCGCGAAGGGGATAAGCGAAGATTTCGACGAGCTGGAAGTAAGCCGGCTGGTCTTTGGTATAGTGGCGCGTGTGCGAGGCGCCGAGTTTATCGAGCATGGCGTTGATCACCGCGGAGCGTTCCGCGTCGGACTTTGCGCTCGCATAACGGGGCCGATACTCATCGCCGATGGCCTGCCAGTCGACACCGTGTAAGTTAGGATCATAAAAGCCATCGCGGACTTGCCGCCAGACCTCATCGAACACCTCGGTGGCTTTGTTGTTTGCCGTGGCGGAGTTGAGGACCGCAGTGTCCGCCAGAGCTACCGTCGTGCCAAGGTTAAGTGCAGCGCTGGTGCAAATTTGAAGAACTGTACCGAGTGCGAGTATCAAGTGGCGAGTCGAGGCGTGCGATACCATTGTGCCTGCTCCGTGTGACAACGAGGTCTCGAACGTAGGGTCTGCTTATCTCGACCTCCAATGACATCTTGGCAAGGTTCGTGGCTCTTGATTGTAGTGAATGGACCTCTGCTGCTCGTCGGCTTTGACCCTTCGCCTCATGATTGTGCTTCGGTTCATGCTGCGCATTGGAATTGTGAGATAGCCCAGGCGCGAGCGACGGCAGGCCGGTCTAGCCTCAGCTATCTCATAAATGCGAGGTGCCGCAGAACGTCGAGATTCAGTCTGAGTTGAAGCCGAACCATTGAAGCCAAAGTTGATTGGGAGTAATATTCAAGGCGATCAGTCGAGGTGATGTCTCTGACGGTCATTCGCACGCTGAGATGATCAGCTGCTGTCATCGGTGTTAGAGCCTGCCCTGACGATCGCTGCGCGAGCGAAAGGTAGGTGTGTGATGACTATCGCGCTTTCTTTACAACGATACCTTGATGGGCGCGGGTGTTCGTACGATGTCGTGACTCACGAGCGCACGCTCCACGCCACCGATACGGCAGACGTGAGTGACGTTCCAAAGGACAACCTTGCTAAAGGTGTCTTGATGAAGCGCAAAGACGGCTACCTTCTGGCTGTCGTGCCGGCGTCCTGCCATGTCGATCTCGATGCTGTTGCGAGTTTCATCCGACACCCCGTCGCGCTGGCAACCGAGGAGGAGGTCACGGCCGTGTTCGCGGATTGTGACGTGGGAGCCGTTCCGCCAGTCGGCAGTGCTTATGGATTGAGTTCCGTAATTGACGACGGGTTGGAAGGCCTCAACGAGATCTACTTCGACGGCGGCGACCACCGCACACTCATTCACATCAACGGACGGGACTTTCACCGGCTGACCGCCGATGTTCCACATGCGCAGATCGCTGTTCGGAACCATTGACATAAGCGAGATCTATCCGCAGAGCGGAGGCATTATGACCGTCATCGCAATGACCCGGGAAATCGGTGCGCGCGGGAGCGACGTTGCGGCAGGACTTGCCGAACGATTGGGTCTGGAGATCGTGCACCATGAGCTTGTTGAACACGACATTGCCGAGCGAACAGGTCTTTCAGAAGACGAGGTCCACCGGCACCTTGAGGGTGAGGCGTTTCTTATCGAGCGTATCACTCTGGATAAGCGACGGCTCTCCCGCTACACGGCGCAGGAAATCCTCGAATTGGCGGCCAAGGACAATGTACTCATTCGCGGCTGGGGCGCGACCTACCTTCTGAGGATGATACCGCATGTTGTTTGCGTGCGCATCTGCGCCCCGATTGCCTATCGCGAACGTACGTTAATCGAGAGGCTTAGTCTTTCTGGCCCCGTCGCTGCCCAGAGGGAAATCGCACATAGCGACGCTGCGCATAATGGCATGATGCAACGGTTGTTCGGGGTCGATTGGCAGGATCCCACACTTTATGCAGCCGTGCTGAATACTGCACGGATACCGGTCTGCGAATGTATTGAACTGATCGCTCGCCTTACGAAAAGCATTGCGTTCCGCGACACGCCTCAATCGCGGCAAGTCCTTTCCGATCAACTGGTCCGTGAGCGCGTGAGAGTTGCATTGGATCGGCGGTTCGGTTCCAGTGCCTTGCATAGTGGCATGGATGCCCACGTTCGAGATGGTAGCGTTCTGTTGATTGGCGCCACGACGGATGAACAGCTGATCGTCGAAGCTGTGCGATGCGCTCAAGGCATCGAGGGCGTCACGGCCGTTGAGTCCCAAATTCGGCATATCGCATTCGTACCCCATGATTCTTGAGTGCGCCGCCGTTCTTGTGGATTTCGGCGGGATTTGAGTTTCCGCTGTAACCTATCTGAAAGTAGGTCCGAACATCAAAGTCGTGCTGTTCGTGCACGCGTTTGTAGCCTTCTAGATGGAGATGAGCATGAGATCTGTTCTCACGGTCCTAATCAGCGTTGCAGCGGTGGGCCTTGGTAGCCTTTCGGCCGCGGCGGACGAGAAAAAGTGCAAGCCTGGTCAGGAATTTGACGAGACCAAGGGTAAGTGCGTCGTGGTCCGCGGCTCGTAAAGCATCGGTTTTTTGTCTCGATGAGAGTGGTGAATTGGCGTCCCTAGCGACGCCTAGCACAGGTACGTAATTCGCGATGTCTCATCATGTGGAGCCCGATGCAGTCGGTTACCCCCCCGGTTGCATCGGGTCGAACGCTTTGGGCATGGTGCACCTACTGTGCCGGGTTCCTGCTGTTCGCTGTCGTCCTGACCTCCCTGTCGCGAGAATTTGGAGGCGATCGGGACGTCGGCGATATGCCGATCGTCGCCGTTGTCGGCCTCCTGGTTGTCGCAGGTCTCGGTTTTGCTGTTCTCTTGCCCGGCCTCATCAGGCGCTCGGAGAAGAGCATCCTCGGGAGCCGCATTCTTTTGCTCGTCGTCATGTCCGGGTTAGCGGCGCGTCTGATTTGCATGACCAGCGAACCGGTTCTCGAGAACGACTATTACCGTTACCTGTGGGATGGAGCGGTCGTCGCGGCGGGCTACAATCCCTATGAGCATTCCCCTCGCGACATTATCCGGGATGGGGAGACCGGGCCACTCGGACGGTTAGCGAACGAGGGAGAAGAAACGCTCTCGCGGATCGGGCACAAGTCACTCACGACGATCTATCCACCTTTTGTTCAGCTTCTATTTGCTGTGGCAAACGTGATCCAACCATGGAGCCTCGTGGCGTGGCGAAGCGTTCTGCTCGTGCTCGACGTGGTTTCTCTTTTCCTCCTCATTAAATTGCTCGACTTGACGGGCCGCAGCAGAGTGTGGGCTGCTCTTTATTGGCTCAATCCTCTGGTACTCAAAGAAGGCTTCAACTCGGCTCATATGGAGCCGGCGCTCATTCCGCTCGTCTTGGGGGCCATGTTCCTGGCAGCTACTGCTCGCAACACTGCATCAACGGTCGTGTTGGCGCTCGCCGCTGGTATCAAACTATGGCCTGCGGCCCTTGCACCATTGATTTGGCGACCGTTGGTCGGAAGTCCGTTTATTCTTGCGCTAAACGCGATCGTGTTCAGTTCCCTGATGGTGTTCTGGGTCGCGCCTTTGCTTCTTTCTGCTCCATTGGAGAGCGCCGGCCTCAAGGCATATGCTGAGGGTTGGAGCACGAACAGTGCGCTCTCTCCGGCGCTTGAGAAATCGATCAAATGGCTGTTGACCGTTGCTTCCATCGACACGGTTGAAGCAAACGTGCTCGCGCGCTTTCTCGTCACGGGTGTGCTCTGTGGACTCGCACTTCTGCTGGCAATGCGCGAGTGGCGTTCTCTTGACGATCTCATCCGTCGTGTTTCGGTTTTCGTGATGGCGCTCGTGCTCCTGTCGCCGGCACAGTACCCCTGGTATGCGCTTTGGCTGGCTCCCCTTCTAGTGTTCTGGCCCCATCGAGCATTTCTATTTCTGTCGGCAACACTGCCACTCTACTATCTCTCATTCCATTTTGCGGCGCGAGATGCGCACGACGTGTTCACGAGCGTTGTTGTCTGGGTCATCTGGTGTCCTGTCTGGATGATGATCGCCTACGGAATACTCATGGACCGCTTGCCTGCAGGTATCGAAAATCGGCGTGTGAAGAACGCGATGAGGGTCTGACGAATGCGTTTGGGTCGTCGAATTGGCGTTATTACTCCAGCACTCAATGAGGAAGATGCGATTGCGCGTGTGATTGCGGATATTCCGGCGTGGGTCGATCACATTGTTGTTGTCGACAATGGGTCCGTAGACGACACGGCCGATAATGCCGCCGAAGCCGGGGCAACCGTGCTCATGGAGCATGAGCGGGGTTACGGTGCAGCATGTCTTCGAGGCATGAAGCATCTGGACGACGTCGATATCTTGGTCTTTGTCGACGGGGATTACAGCGACGATCCCAGCCAAATGGCTGAATTGGTTGATCCGATTTTGAGCGGACATGCCGACTTGGTCATTGGGTCACGTGTTCTGGGGAATCCTGAAAAAGGGGCGCTTCTTCCGCAACAAATCGCGGGCAATTGGCTGGCATGCTACTTGATGCGGCGCCTGTTCAACGCGCGGTACACGGACCTCGGTCCTTTCCGCGCAATTCGAGCAAGCAGTTTATCGAAGCTGGATATGCAAGATAGAAACTTTGGTTGGACTGTTGAGATGCAGGTTAAGGCTGTCTTGCGCGGCCTCAGCGTTACCGAAGTGCCAGTTAGCTATCGACGAAGAATTGGTCGGTCAAAGATTTCTGGAACAATTACGGGCTCGATGAAGGCCGGATATACGATCCTGCGCGTGATTGCGGGATCAGTCCTGGCAACGGTCCCCCGCCATGGAGACGTGGGCTTTCAGCCGCCCAAGTGACGCTAGCCCTGCAATCCCTTCACGTAGGCTGCGGTGAGTTCATGCCGTGGTTGATCAAAGAGTGTGCGGCATTGATCGAACTCGACTAACGTTCCAGCCCGCTCCTTGACCCAGAAAAATGCAGCGTAGTTGGCGATGCGCCGGGCTTGGGCCAAATTGTGGGTCACGATCACGACCGTGTATTGACCCTTGAGACTTTGAATGAGGTCTTCCACAACGGCCGATGAAAGTGGATCCAGCGCACTACAGGGTTCGTCCATCAGGAGTGTCGAGGGTTCAAGCGTCAACGCTCGCGCGATACAAAGCCGTTGCTGTTGACCGCCTGACAATGTCAGCGCCGCTGAACCGAGACGATCTTTGACCTCAGCCCAAAGGCCCACATCGGCCAGCGCCTTTTCAATTCTGAATTCCAACTCATCGCGCCGGGTCACACCGTGTTCGCGAAGCGGCATTTCCAGATTGCGCCAGATGGAGAGAGGAAATGGACTGGGCTTCTGGAAAATCATGCCCACGCGACGGCGCAGGCGCTGAACATCGAGGTCGGGCGTCGTGATGTCTTGGCCGTCGATGGCTATGCGCCCCTCAACGTGGCAGCCGGGGATGAGATCCGTCAGCCGATTGAGACAGGAGAGCAGGCTTGTTTTGCCACAGCCGGAAGGTCCGATCAGCGCTGTGATGCAACCTTTGTATATGTCCAGGCTGACGTCTCGAATAGCGGGAATCCGACCATAGCTTAAAGTAACACTCTTGATGCTGATGTGCGTCTGGGGTGTGCAGCACGGCGGTCCCGCGACGAGTGGTCCCAGTGTGAACGCACTAGATGCACCTTCGCGGCTGGGTGTTGGTTTATCATCCACTGCCGACATCATCGTGTTGCAATCTTTCTCTGAAGCGTGCGGTCTGAGAGCCAAATGGCCGCCCCATTGACGAGAACAAGTAGGGCAATGAGAACAAGCGCGGATGCGTAAGCGCTCCGGTCTCCGCCCGCGACATTCATAGTGAGATCGTAAATATGGACGGATATGGCGCGACCTGAGTCGAATAGTGACGACGGCATCCGGTCGACATAACCGCTGGTGAAAACAAGTGCTGCTGTTTCAGCCATTGCGCGCCCGATGCCGAGCATGAGACCGGCCAGCAGGACGGGAGTGGCGACCGGAATTAGGATCTGGTGGAGGGCAGTGGTACGGGAGAGCCCAAGGGCTGCTGCGCCAAGACGCCAATCGTCAGGGACCATCCGCAGGCCGGTCTCCGCAGTACGGATTAGAATCGGAAGTACCATGCACGCGAGCGTTAGACCTCCGGACAGGATCGAGAAGCCCAGCCCGAGCCAGACACTGAAGAACGCGTTGCCGAAGAGACCAAAGACGATTGAGGGCACACCGGCGAGAACGTCAAGGCTCAGCCCGATTGCGCGCTCCGTGGTGCCGCCGCGGCGGGTAAATTCAGAGAGTAGAACGGCTGTTGCCAGTCCGAGTGGAGCGGCAACAACGATCGCGACTGCCACAATGAGAACAGTCGAGACCACGATTGGCCAAATTCCGCCGGCACGGCCCGAATTACGCGGAGCTGTGGAGAGAAAGGACCAATCAAGCCTTCCTGCTCCGTGCCATAGAAGATCTGCTAGGAGCCAGACAAATGCGCCAGCGACAAGCATAGCGGCTGCCCATACTGCACCGAGCAACACCCTGTCCCGAACAGGGTGAATTTCTCTGTCAATGAGGTTGGCGGGCTCAGGCATGAACGACTTGGCCTCCGCTTCGTCGTGCTACCCAAGCCAATATGAATACGAGTACCGTCAGTGCTAGACCGGAGACAAACAGAGCCGACCGGTGGTCTCCTGTCGCATAGGCCATCTCGAGCGCAATGTTTGCGGTCAACGTACGGACCGGATCAAATAGGGACGTGGGAAGCTGTACGACGTTTCCGCTGACCATCAGAACAGCCATGGTCTCGCCCAAAGCACGCGCCATCGCGAGCATGATGCCGGCGAAGATGCTGGACCGGACTGCGGGCAGGGCGACGCCGAGGAGTGTGCCTTCACGCGAGAGTCCGAGAGCGGCAGCTCCCACCCAGTAGAACTGTGGAATAGATGCCAGGGCCGCTTGTGTCGTGAGCGCGACGGTCGGGACGATCATGAGGGCGAGAACAAGACTTCCCGCGAGGAGGCTCGCACCGGGTGGAGCCAGCATCAGGATCAAAGGGACAATGACCGTCAAGCCCCAGAGCCCAAGAACCACTGACGGAATTCCAGCCAGAAGAATAATGATCCACTGGTACGCCCGTCTGACAACCGGGGGTGCGTAGAAGCGGCAGAAGACAGCAGAGGCAATCCCCAGTGGGGCGGCCAACATGATAGAAAGCATCGACATAGCAAACGACGCTACAAGCATCGGCTTGAGATCAAAGGCCCCCTCAGTCGGATACCATGCTTCGTCAAAGGCAAACTTGAGGAGGCCAACCTGCGAGAAGACCGGCCATGCCTCTGTCGATAGGAACAAGATGATGAGCAGGAGAATTCCGGAGGCGACGATCGCGGCTACCGAGAGTCCCAACAACAAGCATGTGTCACGGGCCGTTCGGGACAAAGAATTGCTCCTTCACGAGGTCATGAGTATCAGCCGATTGGGTGTAGTCTATAAAGAGCTTGGTCATTCCCGTGGGCTCTTTACTCGTGACGAGATTGAGCGGACGCGCCAGAGGAAAACTGCCGTTGCGGACGTTTTCGACGGAAGCGGCCACACCACCCATCCCAAGCAATTTAATCGGCGTGCCTTGTCCAGCCTCAAATTCGGCGGTGCCGACGGAAACGTAGCCGATGGCATTGGGATTGCCGGCGACCGTCTTGATACCCTGCTGATTGTCTCCAATTACGACATGGGCCTTGATGTCGCTTGCTTTCAGTTTGAAGAAGTGGAGGAAGAGTTCGAGTGTTGATCGCCCTTCAGCTTTGTTCACCACTGTGATCGGGCCTTGCGTGCCCCCGACAGCACTCCAATCGGAAATTTTGCCAGTGTAGATGTCGACGATCTGCTGATCGGTCAGCGTTGAAACGGTGTTGGCGCTATTGAGAACGACGCCGATGCCATCACGCGCGATCGTATACGCCTTGAGATCGCTCTCATCTTTTTTCAAGGCGCGGGAGGCCATGCCGATGTCTGCAAGACCTGATCGTGCATCATTGATGCCCCGAGATGAACCCCCGGTCTGCACGTCCACACGAACCCCAGGATTCTTCTCTTCGAAACGCTTGCCGATCTCGGTAATGAGCGGAGCAACGGTACTCGATCCCGTGATGACGATTTTGTCATCGGCTGCGATGACCGGTGTACTAAGTGCCACGAAAATCAAAGCGCCGGTCGTAAACAGCTTTGAAAGCATTGCGATCTCCGATCACGAACTGTTTTTGGCTATTCCGGGCGAGCGTTCATCTCAGCAGCAAGCGCCAATGGCGGTGACGTCCGTGAGCCGATCCGAGAAGGGAAAGGGTGTTCCGCATCCGGGAAAGACGCCATAGTGGGTTGAGAAATCTCCGATGAAGTCGAAGTAGGGCGCATACCGGCTCTGCCGGAGCATTTGCCAGGTGTTCCCACACACGGGAAAGATTCGCCCTTGCTCGATCACGTGATGACTATCGAGGACCACAGCATGTGGTGCGTCGGAGATGCCACCCTTGTAAATCACGGCCTGACCGTAATCTTCGCACGCTCCTTCAAGTTCGGCGATCTTGAAGAGGCGATAGGTGGCTGAATAGAAATTCGCTGCACCAACCGTGGCGGCCACATCTGGATCGGTGATTTCCAGAGAACGGCTCGTCACGAGGCGGGGGTCCTTGAAACCCGCTTCCTTTGCCATTGCTAGAAAATCTGCCCAGTACAGTGCCCCACCCAGACATTCGCCGTAGACGACCGGATTATTGCGGACGGCCTCCGTGAGCCGGCGGTCGGCATAGACATCGGCGAAGTAGAATTCGCCTCCCGGCTTCAGAAGGTCGAAAACTCCCTGCAGAACCGCTGGTTTGTCGATGGAAAGATTGACCACGCAGTTTGAAACGATGGCATCGAAACTCTCCGGCTCAAGGCCGAGTGACGGAAGATCTTCAATAAACCCTTGTAGGAAGCGCACATTCGTCTTGCTATGGCGAAACTTTTCCATGTGCCAGCCGACGTGGGTGCGCGCTGTTTCCAGTTGCTCTGGCGTCATGTCCACGCCAACAACTTCTCCCGCCGGTCCGACGAGTTGCGCAAGGGCATACACATCGCGCCCCGATCCGCATCCCAGATCAAGGACGCGACGGCCATGAAGAAGTTCTGGAACGACGAGACCACAGCCATAATACTTGGCAAGAACCTCATCGTGAATGTTGCTGAGGAGGGTCTTGATCCTGACCGGCATGTTGTCCGGCGTGCAGCATGCCATCGTCTTTAGATCTGACGACCCTCTCAGGACCCTGCCGTAGTACTCCTTCACGATCTCGATGTGCATATCGTCCAGATCCTCATTCCGTTCATGCGTAACAGCAGGCGCTAAATCCCAACCTGCGAAGCCGATGGGCCATTGCAGTCTGTTCTTTTGTTCGAACGTGATCTGCTGAGTGGTTTGTCTATCCTGTTTGCCGGTGGCCGCTGTCCCCTCCATCAATTTTGGGGAGCGACCATTTCAGATAGCGATTTCCGGCAAGGAACCCGATTGTTGCGAGCAGGAGCACGGATCCGAACTGCCAGACGAGTATCATCACGCTGACGTCTAGTGCATGGAAGAGACGCAATCCCGCTGCACCGATGGCTGTCGCTGCCAGAGTGGCCAGACCCGTTGTCGACATGGGGGCCAAGGGCGCCCCCTGCCGGATCATGACGAGGATCACCAACGCCGACAGAATACTCGCCAGAAAGATTGCCTGAAAGCAGTCGAGGTCGATGTTGAAAGTCAGGCCGTCTGGACCGCTCTGAACCCACTGCCGCCAGCAACCCTCGCCCAGGGTGGCAAGCCAGACTGCGAGAAATGGGAAGGGGGCAAATCGCTCCCACAGTGGGCGACCAGGACAACCGGCGCAGAAGGCGGCTATCGCCGCCATGAGGCTTGTCAGCAGGGCAGCCGCAATTTCAATCACAAAACGTGGTTCTGCCAATTTGTCGGCAATGTCTGCACGCGGTCCGATCAACCACACAAGCCCGGCCAAGTAGACAAAAGAAACGATCATCCAACCCATAGCTCGTGCAGCCGGATGCCTGAGCGGTTCGACCGGCTCGACCTTGTCAGCCAGGGCGTCAATCAGATCTTCAGTCCGCATGGCGTTCAAGTCTTCCTCTGAAGGGAGGCACGCATAGCTTTAATCGCCCTGTGGACAGTCACCTTGAGGGCTGGGACGCTCTTGCCAGTTCTCTCAGCCGCCTCCTGAACTGACAGGCCCTGAAGCTTCATCAGTTGGATGGCCTCACGTTGCCCATCTGACAGTGAAGCCAGCGCAATCTGAATTGCTTCCTGATCGTCACTCGTGTCTTGAGTGCTTTTCGTGTCAGCTCCTGAAAAGGTTTCAGGCATTGTTTCGACGGTGGTTTCGTTGGCTACTCGAGAAGACGAACGGCGTGCTGCATCAGCAATTCGGCGGGCAGTAATCGTCATCAACCAAGGCATAATCGGGCGGCTTGGATCAAAGGTATGCCGGACGGAATGGACTGACATGAGTATGTCCTGGACGATATCTTCTACGTCTTGCGGACTGCGCCATCTGCGGTGGACTGTCCCGCGCAGGACCGGCAGAATTTCGGAGAGAAATCTTGAATATGCCGCGGTGTCGCCGGCCTGAGCCAATCGCATCAGCAATCGCCATCTTTCGTCCCGCTCGGCCCTGTCATCCGAACTGCCTGAACTGGTCATCTCAGTCCCCGATGCTGGGCGGTCTTATGGAGTTGCGGATGATTGTTAGTATACGTCAAAAACCGAGCGCAGTTTCAACTCGCGCTACTAAGTTGTGTCAATTATTCCAATTTACTAGAAGCGGTTCAGACACACGCCATCTGGCGATTGGGACGCCACCACTCGGTGTCCAGCCTCGGAAGGATGTGATGCGAAGCTTTCGACAGTCAGGGCTAGTCGCGAACGCCGGAATGGCGCTGGAAGCGGCGATCGACAGCCTTACTTAAAGCTGCCGCGGGATGTCTGCCAACGATGATCATCATCATCGGTGTTCTGGCAATCTGCGGTATGTTTGTTTGCGTTAGGTCTAGGAGTAGGCCAGCCAAAGAGGGCGCTTGCCGAGACGCACAGTCGAATTATTCCGCAGGCCTTGCGGGGAACGTTTGCGTCACAAACCTTCGTATGGATTAGCTTTCAAAAGCTTAGCTAGATGCATCGCATTTGCTGCCGATGTTCGATTTGTCTGAAGGGTTTTATCGTACGGTGATTTGAGGTACTTGTAGTCAGTGGAAGCCATCGCCTGACCTACCCAATAGGTACCGGCACCGGGTGCTATCGTATATCCAACATCGTTCAGGGCCTGAAATATTTCAGCGTGACAATGGTGGGCCCCATCTTCGTTGCCGACAATTGCAACAACAGCAACCTTGCCATACGGTGGCATGCGCTGCTTATCATCGGTTTCGCCTAGGAATGCGTCCATACGTTCCAGAATTCGCTTTGCAACGCTTGAGGGTTGCCCCAGCCAAATTGGACTTCCGAATATCAAAATGTCAGCTGCCAATACTTTGGCGCGCAAATGGGGCCAGTCGTCACCCTCGCCTTCATCTGATTTGACGCCGGGTTTGATATTGTAGTCGACCACGCGAATGACTTCGCTGGTGACGTCATATTTTGCCAATTCCTGCAGGACCTCGTTCAAGATTTTGTCGGTCGAGGATTTCTCTGCAGATCCTTTCAAGGAGCAATTCAGGGCTAGTGCCGTCAGAGGCATGTAACCTCCTGCTTTATTCGTGTAACGGCGGATCAAAGCGAGCAGCCGCTTGATGAGATAGAGCGAGAACACCAATCGATCTCGAACGGTTCCACGCGAATTACGGCTGAGATCAAGGGCTCACCTGCGCATACGTGCGCAAGGATGAGCGGCACGTCGGTTGCATCTATGCCGGTACCGCAGCTCTGGTATCTTTATTGCGCCGGACTTCCGCTCTGCTGCAGCGCCGCAGAGGACATGGCGGGCATCCACCCGCCATCAGCGCTTTGCGTCATTGAGGGCCCAGTCATAGGCGTGACTATCAATTGTAGTGATGCCTTCGAGTTTTGCCGACAGGTCCGGATTGGCATATTTCCGCGCGTGGGCAATGACGCCGGCGTCACTTCCACCGAAGTCAACTTTGAACCAGCTGTAGATGGACGACGCGATAAGGCTGCCGCTGCGAACCGTGATACCGCGAGGATGATTGACGTAGTCGCGGGCGGCGGCGTCGAGCTGGGCGTCGAGTGCCGTGCCTGTGAAGGCCTCGGTCCGAAGGTTCGGGCAGCCAATAGATGCACAATTGACGGCGTAGTGAACCCGAGGGTCTCTGAAGACAGGTCGCAAAATGCCATGCTCGATGTCGTCGAGGGTGAGATCCACTCCGTTGAGTTTGACAACCTTGGCCTTCCAAGGTCCACCAGTTACAGCGGCAAACAACCCCCCGCCAAGTGAGATGTCTTTGATCGAGCGGACGGGATAGTGGTCAAGAACGATATCAATCGTCTTGGCATTGTAGAGATTGGCCAAGAGTGCAAATTGTTCTGATCGATTAAGCGTTCTAGGGTCAACCTCTTGAACTTTTCTTATGTACAGCTTGAGATCGCCGTGTCCGGTGTCTTTAAATGCAGCATAGTCCACTCGGTTCAAACGATCCGGCCCTGGGATGACGTAGGACTTGAGGAGTCGATCCCAAGCGGAGTGATCGACGGTAACCGTGGATTGCGCAGCTGAATCACGAAAGAGATCGGCCGGTCCGGCAGCTTTCGCTGGGCTGGAGGTGATTGCAGACAAGACAAAGCATAGGCTCCAAATGATGAGAGACAGGCCAGAGACGTATTCATAACCGCCAAAATGGCGCCCCGTGGTGCTCATGTCTGCACGCCTTGATTGTTCTTCAAATCTTCTGCGCGGAACAGTTTTCCGCAGCGTCGCGCGGCCAGATCGCGCTGGGAGCAATCCGGCCTAAACCCTTGTTCGTGGTCGAGACGTCCAAGGTTACAGCCCAAAGCGGCTGCTGACGAATCAGAGCAGGATCTTCCGCAAACGGCTGCACTCGGGCGCTGCGGCTGTCTTGTCATATTTCGAGGTTATTTTTGAATGCATGGTGATGAAGCGTGCGGTGGGGCGGGGTTACGTGGCAAACGTTCAGACCTGGGACTCCGGTCGCCAAGGATGTTCGTCAAAACGCGCGGCCGGCTGAGTGATGATCGACTGCCAGCGATTCCAGGTATCACCTCCCTAGTTTTGTAGAACTGGGAGAAGATTCTCATGCTGTGTCCCTGAACAAGAAGCCGGTTCACGACCCGGCCTACTCGCAATTTCGCCTTTCTTCAGCGTGTTGATCCAAATGAATTAGCTATCAGAGGTGTGCACGGTCGGGCGACCTGCCTTCCATCGCTTAAGAAGAATAGGAAGCAGAGATAGAACGCCGAGGCCGATCAGCCCCGCGACGAGAGGCGGGCTGAAGATGTCCGCCAGGTTGACCTCCCCGCCGGCATCAAACACCTGCCCAAGACCCGCCCCGAACGCGGAATAGACCGTCGTCCCAGGAATGATGCCGATCGCCGTCGCGGTGACGAAGGGCACAAAACGCATCCCCAGGAGCGCCGGAGCCAGATTGACTGCCCAGAACGGGAAAGCAGGAACAAGGCGCAGAAACAGGAGATAGCTGAACGCGTTCTCCTGGAATCCATCTGCCATCCTTGCAACGAACGGCCCCGCTTTTGCTCGAAGCACGTCGCCAAATGCCGATCGGGCAATCAGGAACAAGGCCGCTGCGCCGATCGTCGCTCCAATAACCGTCAAAGCAGCACCGCCAACGACGCCGAACAAGAAACCTCCAGCCAATGTGAGAATGACCGCGCCCGGAAGCGATACCGCAACTGCCGCCGCGTAAGCCGATACAAAGCCCAAAGCTGCGACAAGTTTATTCTCTTCGACGAAGGCTAACAGTGCTGCACGGTTGTCGCGAAGGGTATCGAGCGTCAGATACTGGTCCACCCGCAACCAGTAGGCGACCCCCACGAGGGCCGCGAGAACAGCAATGGGGAGCACCCTTTGTACCGTCATCCAAAAGCTCCGAGAAAGCGCACGATTGCGCGGGTGCGAGACGAAAACAGGGTGGGTGTATAGTAGCTTCCCGCGGCTCTTTTCGAAATTTCGCTGAGAGTTGGATACGGGAAAATCAGTCCAGCGATGTCGCCGATTTTCATACCCGTCGTGATTGCGAGTACCCAAGGCATCATGAGTTCGCCGGCATGGGGTCCAACGATAGTCGCTCCGATGATACGGCCACGCTTCCCGGTGATCACTTTGATGAAGCCCTCGGTCGACGCCTCAGCCTGCGCCCGATCGTTGCCCGAGAAATCAGCACGGAGCACGCGAATGCTGTCACCCAAAGACGTGCGCGCTTCCGCTTCGGTGGGACCGACCTGGGCAAGTTCTGGATCGGTATAGGTTACCCATGGAACAGCCGCGGGTGCGTTCTTGGCCGGCAGACGGAACAGTGCGTTTCGGATAATAATGCCCGCATGATAGTTGGCCATGTGGGTAAACTGATAGCCACCGATGACGTCGCCGGCTCCGAATACACGCCTGTTGGACGTCCTGAGCCGGCTGTCGACTTCGATGCCCTTGGGTGTGTACCGGATCGCGGCTTTCTCGAGATCAAGGCCTTGAATATTGGGCTTACGCCCCGTGGCCAGAAGTAGATGGGAGCCGGCGATGCGTCGCTCCTTGCCATCTACGGACACGATCGCAGATAGCCCGCCCGGTGTCTTTTCAACGCGCAAGTCCTTGACGAGTTCTGCGCATTCGATGCCCTCTGCAATCAATTTCTGATAGACCACGGCCACCGCATCAGGGTCGTCCTTCGGCAACATCCTGCCAATGTCGAGCAGGGTCACGCGTGAGCCAAGCCGACGGTGTGCCTGCGCCATCTCGCAGCCGATCGGTCCTGCGCCCACGATAATCAAGTGCTCAGGCAGTGAAGTGTTCTGGAAGATGGTCTCGTTCGTAAAGTAAGGGACGTCGGTCAGTCCTGGAATTGGCGGGATATTAGGTTGGCTACCGGCGGCGATGACAAAGCGGCGCGCTCGAATGGTCGTGTCGCCTGCTATGACGGTTCTCTCGTCGATGAACTTTGCATGGGCCTGGATGACTGTGCAGCCGAGCCCGGTGAAGCGCTCAACGGAATCGTGCGGTGCAATCGTGCCGATGACGTTATGGACGTATGTGTTGACCGTCTCGAACTTGGTGCTCGGATATCCAGTTTCTATACCGTAGCGTGCCGATGCGCGCACGCCATGTGCGGATTTGGCTGCGGCGAGCAGAGCCTTCGATGGGACGCAGCCGGTATTCAGACAGTCGCCGCCCATTTTATGAGCTTCGATCAGAACGGTTCGCGCGCCCATTTGCGCCGCACCGGACGCAACTGATAGTCCAGCAGAACCCGCACCGATCACACAGATATCGGCTGTGATAAAGTTGGTCATGTATGTATCAGGACTTGTGACTGCACGAAGCGCCACCAAGAACACAGAAGCGCGAACAGTGGGGGTGGTTCAGCTTGACGGTGCCCAGCGATTGATCGAGCGTAGTTCCCATCTCGAAGAGTGAATCATACGGAAGCAGGGTGCAGGACACGACGACCGGTCGCATTGCTTCCTTGCGCTTCACGACCATGCGCGAGGTGGCACACATGATATCAGCAGGGGACTTGCCGAGAATTTCCCAGCACGATTGGCTGATCTCGGGAACGTCATCGTTGTCCGCCATCTCGGGAAAGAGGATCAGTCGATTTGGATCCCAAGCCGAAACCATCACGCCTTCCCGCGCGAAGAGAGAAGCATAACCCGCCCGGAGGTCGTTCTCGCTTTCATCACCCATGAGCCGGCCAGCCACGGATAGGTCGAAGCCTTCCCGCGACAGCCAACGCAGCCCTTCCAAGGCCGGATGCCAAGTTTTGGGACCACGTACCTTTTCGTGTCCGGCTTGATCATAGTGATCGAGTGAAACCCGAATGCTCAGCTTAGCCGGGAAATGCCAATCGAGATCGATAAGCTCAGCCTTGCGGTGCTGCATCGGCAGCATGGCATTGGTTAGCACAAGGACCCTGAAACCCCGCCGAAGGCTATCTTCCAGCATCCCTAGTAGATTGGGGTTCATGAAGGGCTCGCCGCCCGTAAATCCGATTTCCAGTTCAGGTCCTGCAAGGCGTTCGGCTTCGTCGAGAAAGGAGCGGACTTCGTCACGGGAGATGTAAGCGAGCCGATCATTGCGCGGCGATGACTCGATATAGCAGCCTTGGCACGCGATGTTGCAGAGCGTTCCTGTATTGAACCAAAGGGTCTTCAAACCAGTGAAGGAGACCTGTCCGCGAGGCTCACCTTTCGCCGTAAAGTCGACGTCGCTGAACTTCGGGCGGCTCGCATTTGAACCGGAGCTACCGGCAGCTTTTTTGTCGCTCCATTGATGGAATTCGGCACGAGACGGGTCTTCATCGAGTGGCATTGGCGCTTCCCGGTTGCGTGTGTGCACATGTATTCGTGCCGCGCAGCGAAAAGTTTCAGCATAAAGTCACGCGTTCTCCAACTGCCTGATAGTAGGAAAGTATTTGTCGTGAACTGTAGAGGTCTTCGGTGGGTGCTGTCGAGTGGTAACACTGATTGGAGCGAAATCGGACGAGCCTTCTGGACGGCTGTCGCGTATGGCTGCTGTGCAATCCCAGGTCGTGTCGTGATTGGGAAGCTACATTCCAGCGATACGATTGCGCGATGTAGCTGATGGCTTTCCTCAGCGCTATTTCGCGAAGTGAAATAGTGCCATCCCAACAAAGTCCATCAGCGGATGCGCTGCCGGAATGTGTATCCGTAGGATCGCTTATACACCTGCCCAACGTCGGGACACATCGCCAACTTTAGTCTGGTCGGTTCTTGGAAGGAACAACGATGCTCCGAATAACACGCCTTTCATCCCTAGCAGCCGCTTGCTTTCTGCTCCTTATCATGCCGGCAGTGGTACTGGCTGGTGATGAGGCTGCCACGAAAGAGGTCTCTGAGCCCGACCTTGCTCTCGCGACTGCCCTGGCGGCTCAACCCGCAGAGATCCAGGCTCGATACGCCGCGCGTCGTCCGGCGGAGACCTTAAGCTTTTTTGAAGTTCGGCCTGGCGATGTCGTTATCGAGACCCTGCCCGGCGGCGGCTGGTATTCGAGCATCCTCCACCCCTACCTTGGCGAGAGCGGTAAACTGATCGGGGCGCACTATCCGCTGGGATTGTATAAGCGCTTTGGCTGGGATCAGGGACGACTTCAAAGTGCGCTCGACCGGGATGCGGGCTGGCCAAAGACGACCACAAGCAAGGCGGTTTCTAAGGGCGGTGAGATCGAAAGCTTCACTCTTACGGAGATGCCCGACCGCTTGAACGGCACGGTCAGCAAAGTGCTGTTCATCCGGTCCTTGCATAATCTCAACCGCTTCGGGAAGGAGGCGGGATATCTCGACAAGGTGCTCGCGGAAGCTTTCCGCGCTCTGAAGCCCGGTGGCATAGCCGGTGTGGTGCAACATCGCGCGCCCGAGACGGCGTCCGATAAGTGGGCTGACGGCAGCAATGGCTATCTAAAGCAGTCGATGGTGATCGCAGCATTCGAAGCAGCGGGTTTCAAGCTCGTGGAGGCAAGCGAGATGAATGCCAACCCCAACGACCGTCCAGCCGAAACTGATAACGTCTGGCGACTGCCGCCGTCGCTCAGGGGCGTGGAAAAAGATTCTGCAAAGTGGAATGAATTCACGAAGACCGGCGAGTCAGATCGCATGACGCTGAAATTCGTGAAACCTTCGCAATGAAATCGTGCGATCTCGCCTTGAAACTCTACGGTCACAAGGCGTAGGTCAGCGAATCTTCTGGCTATCGATAATCAAGTAGTACTGACATGGCCCCAACCCATTGTTGATGAACTCATGGGGGACGTGGGCCTGGAAATACATAGCGTCCCCCTCACTCAAATCGTAAATCTTACCATCCAAAATAGCTCTGACACGACCTTTGAGTACGTGAATGTACTCCTCAACACCGCGTCTGTGTCGCATGAACTGCCCTGTAGATTGGCCAGGCGGGAGCGTATTGAGCACCCAATCGATTCCGCGGGTAGGAAGAATCGGCGCAAGGCATTTACGGGTATGACCCGTTTCGGGGTCCAACAGAACCGGTTGTGAGTCGACAGGCAAAACAATGACCTCGCTACTTTGTTCGCGAGCCATGAGGTCGGAAAATGTCACGCCTAACGCTTCGGCTAAGCGCGCTAGGACGACGGTAGAAGGACTTGCCTCACCACGTTCAACTTTTGAGATCATGGATTTGCTGACTTCGGAGATTTTCGCTAGTCCGTCGAGAGACAGATCTGCTCGCTGCCGCAATTCTCTCAGCCGCCTTCCGAGAGTTTCAAGTGTAGCGTCTTGCGGATCGGAGTTTCGGCTGGAATGGGCGTTCGGGCTCTTCAGTGCAGCCAGGTCATCGACGAAAGGCTTTGAGTTCTGAATAGCCGCACTTGGCCTGTTGGCGCGTACCTTCATGAGAGTCTTTTCTCGTCTGTCTGGGCTGACATGAAACCGACCCTGTTCCAGTTGCGCTGATTTATCTATCACAAGACTTCAGTTCGCCGAACGGGCTGCGCCCCGGAAGAGTTCTATTTCCCTGAAGCGTGCAAATATGCCGATACCTGTGCATTTGTGTGCATCAACGTTGAATTGTTGGCAAGCAATACCACTCCAGGTTTATAGCAAAAACAGAAATATCATCAGCCGAGGGGCCGCCTCAATTGGCGGTCTACCAGGACTTGGCGAGCCTGGCAGCCTCTTGCTGATAATCGAAGAAAACGTCTTCCGATATCGAGGTCGCTGCTGAGGCCGGCGCACGCATTTGTGCACCTTGTTGTCGCATGTAGCGATCTTAGTGGTTCGATCAAACCTAATCCGAAGCCGTATCTTGAAATTAGCTTTGACTGCTCAACGTGGCGTGAAAACCACTATTTCAATCTCAATTCGCGCATCCATAGGAAGTCCCAGAACGGCCACTGTCGTTCTGGCGGGAAATCCATTCGGGAAGTAAGTTTCGTAAATCGAGTTCATCTCGGCAAAGTCGCTCATGTCCCTGAGATAGACTGTGGTCTTTATGACATCTGCGAAAGTACGACCCAATGATGTCAGCGTAGCTTCTATATTTGCAAATGTTTGACGTGCCTGCTCCGCCAAGCCTCCGTTGATGAGCTTTCCGGTTTCAGGCACGACCGCAAATTGCCCGGACAAGTAGGTGTATTGACCAGCGGAAGCCGAATGCGAAAGGGGAAGTTTGTGAGCGGCAAGAGTAGCTGTGTTTTGGAAGTCTATCGTACCCATTTGTTTTCCTTTTTTTCCAGGACGGAATTGCCTCATTAGAGGTCAAGAGTCACTGAGACGCGCGCACGAGAGACGCACAGCATCATGCGGTCCTGTCGCGCATCGATTTTAAGAACTTTGTCCCGGTGAATGACCGAGCCGTCCCGGTAGCCGCACTCGCAACTGCCGCATACACCCATTTCACATGAGGCAGGGAGCAAAAATCCTGCATCTCGAAGGACGCAGAGTGCGCTCTGGTCAGCGGGTACGCGTATCGTGGAGCCGGTTGATGCGATCCGAATGTCGAACGGCTCAGCCTTGAAGTTCTCGTCGAGCGTCGCCTGGAAGGCCTCGAAATGAACCTGTTGCGACGGCCATTCGCTCGTCGCCGCTGAGACAGCGTCCATAAGGGCTTGGGGGCCGCAGGCGTAGATGTGCGTTCCGGGCGGTTGATTGCTGAGCGCGCGTTTTGGATCGAACCGCCGTGGACGCTCGGAGTTGGAACTGTAAATGTTCAGGCGGCTTCCGCAAATGTCGAGTAAACTCGCCATAAGAGGAGGGGGGTACTGCCGGCTTGCATAATGAAGCTCGAATTCCGCGCCCTGCCGGCTCAAATGATGGGCCATGGAGATGAACGGCGTTATGCCAATTCCGCCGGCTACGAGAATATGGCGGTCTGCTGTCGGTTCGAGGGGGAAGTTATTGCGAGGTGCGGAGACGTGAATCTCACTCCCGCGAACGTAGGCCTCGTGCATGAGGCGAGATCCGCCACGGCCGCCCGGTTCTCTCTTCACTGCAATCTTGTATTGACTTTTTTCATCAGGGTCGCCGCAGAGAGAATACTGCCTTATTTTTCCATCCAAGAGGTGCACGTCTACGTGTGATCCTGGTGATGCCACAGGAAGCTCATCACGCAGCGGATGCCTGAGCGTAAAGACCTTCACCTCCGCAGAGTCATCGACAATATCTGCGACTCGCATTTTCATTATGATTCGCGCTGTCATGCTATGGTTCGCTTGAGGCTGAAGGCTTGTAGGTTGCGCATGAGTGTCGCCTTTGAATAGCGTCTACCGGAGACCGTTTAGTCAGATGTCACGGTCAGAACTCCATCGGTAGAATGAGGTCGCCTCGGCGAATAATGCCGCCACTTTCGATGTAGCAGTTAAGCCCCGAGCGGTTGTAAAGCGGGAGGTAGACTGGCTTTCCGAGCAGTTCTTCCAAATATTTACATGGGAAATTCAACCGGCCACCCCGGAGAACTGTCTCTCCGACGCGAAATCGTTTGCCGAGCAAATGATTCAATGGGACGCCTCGCGTCGTCAGATTTCGGCGATGTTCAATTGGCTGAAGCCGAATGGCTTCGTTCTGCATGGGAGGCTGATTAGCCTCGAGTGCTTCGAGCGCTTCGACTTCAATCAAAGTCACCTCACGCGCGTCAGGCTTTGGAGAGTAGGTGCCAGTCCCCTTGTAGTAACGGTCGCCGATAATACCCCGGCCAGGCACAAGCGTCGCTGCCTCTAGTTCTTCCATCTCGTAGGATGCAGATGGCGCGATGTGGATGTGTTCCAGGCAGCCGTTGATCCAACTCATGCATTCCTCGCACAAAACTGTAGGCAAACGCCGACCATAGTCTCCTATAAGAGACATTTGTACACTAAGTAGGAAATGTCTAGCCCTTTTTTCCAGTATAGTGGAAGAGGGGATATTGCAGCGGTGTGAGAGTTGCAACGCACATGAGCATTCGAACGGATGCGCGATCGCATCGTCGACTTCACGGCCGAGGTTTCGAACGGTGCTCTCATTTCGGATCCGACGCTGTTTCGTGTGGTGCGTCTGTTCGATACGAGATTAAGGGTGGCCTGGCGGAACCCTCTCTCTTCTGTTCGCTTGAAGGGGAAGGCAGCGGGAGAGAGACCGCGATGGCGGATGTGCGCGCAATGCTTGCAATAGGCTTGCGGGGTCAGCTTGGGCTGAACGGTCATCTGCCGTGGGAGGGAGCGACAGACCGCGCGTTCAAGGATGATGTTGCGCGATTTTTCCAAGTTACGCGTGGACACGTACTGATCGCGGGACCGCGTACTGTTGCGACGGTGCCTCCGGCTGCAACTGCTGATCGGACCGTGGTTACAATTCGATCTACAGACGCTCCGGGAGACGTGATCGCTCAGTTTGGCGATCGCATCATCTACATTGGCGGCGGGCCTGCGGTATGGCGGTCGTACGCGCACCTCATTCGCCACTGGGATATCACTCGATTGCCCTACGACGGGCCTGCCGACCGCTGGTTCGACGCTAACTGGCTGACGCTGGCGAAGAACTCAACTGTAACTGACAATGCGGGAGCCTGCGATGTGCGCCTATGACGAACCGAAAGAGATCGAGGAGGTCGTTAAGCGGCCGGCGATCAACAGTTGGACCGAGAACGATCCGCCGGACGACATGCTGAAGCAGAAGCCGCGGCGGAAAGCGGTGGCGAAGTCTAACTCGCCGGCGAAGGATCGTCGGTCGCCGGGAACAGGGCGACCGGCACGAGCGAAACGCTAGAATCGCATCGGTCTATTCGATTAGCTTTTGTAATGGGAAGTTGGCGTTGCTGCTCGACAGCGAAGCCCCATGATCTGTCAAGTTCGGCATCTTGACGTTGCGGGATACAAAGCCCCTCGCGGACATGGCTCCTGGAACAGCTCCCAAGCCGCTCGCGCCGGTTCCGCGGAAACCAGAGGATCAAATGCGATCCAGCCCGTTATGCCGCGCACGAACGTAATGTCCGACAAGTCAAAGTCGCGCACCTGGCTGGAATGACCTCATAGAGTCCGTAGTTGTTGTTCAGCTTCGATTGGCGGAGACGCAAAGGGTGTATTCAATCGAACTCAACTTCTTCATTCAGGAACTGAAAGCGTTTTCATGTCCCAGGCCAAATGCCCGGTGGCGCAGACTCTTCGCTGCAGTTCTCGAAGGCAGCGACCTCACTCGAGGTCGCCGCCATGATAAGGGCTTACTTGCAGGTGCAGTCCACATCCTTGGCGCCTTGCGCGCCGCCAACACACGTTGCAGTCTTCCCCTCAGGACAAGTCACAGAGCAGGATTGCAGCCGGTCGGCGCTGTTTGCAGAGCAGGTCCTTGCTGAAGCTGCCGGAGCCGGTTTAGCGTCTTCTGCCGCATAAGAAAGGGTGCTGCAGCCAAGGGTCAGAACAGCCACACTCAAGAGCACTTTCATGCTGCGCATCGTTTCCTCCTTTTTAAGGTCATATTTCTTCTTTGGGAAAGGTCCGGTCGGAATCTTCCCGCGGAGGAGTTTATCCATCGCTAATGAAGTTAGAAGCCTGATGTGTTGTTTTACTGACGCCGATCAGGCAACAAATCTTGTAAACAGCCAGCGGACAATTCAAATATGTTAAACAGCATTGCATCGAGCGAATTATGATCGATTTGCTTGAGTATGCCCTTTCCTTGGAAAGACACCGTAATTTCGCGCGGGCGGCGAAGGAGTTAGGAACTTCCCAGCCTACGTTGACGCGCGGGATTCAAGAACTTGAGCGTGAATTTGGTACGACGTTGTTTGACCGTACCCGGCAAGGAGCCTTTCCGACACCGGCGGGAAAGATTTTACTTGAGCGGGCCCGCACGATTTCGAACACGTTTGAAGAGCTGAAAAAGGAAATTAGCTCGCTGCAAGGATTGCAGCGTGCCGAACTCAAGTTAGGCGTCGGGCCGGTCGTTGCCCAGACCTGGGCTCCCGATGCTGTCGCATCTCTTCTTGAGAAGCATCCGCAGGTCGACGTCCACATCAAAACCTATGACTTCTGGGAACTCGCTCCGGATCTTCTCAGCCAGACGATAGAACTCGCGATAGGAGAGGTAATCCCAGACATTAGCAAGCACAGTGAAATTCATGTGCTGCCATTACCAGCCCGGCCGATCCGATTCTTCTGCAGAACTGGACATCCTCTCACGCGACTTGACAACCCGACATTGAGCCAGATTGCACAGTACCCCATGGCAGGTCCTAAGCTGCCCTTGAGAGCGAGCGAGCACTTCGGCGGCACACGTGCGTTGGGTAAACTTTCAACAAGCGGGACCCACTTCGAGCCGCAGGTCTCTTGTCAGACATTTGACGTCTGTCTCAGAATTATTCGAGTAAGCGACAACATCGGAATTGCACCGCTGGCCCAGCTGTCTCGCATTCCAGTTGATGCTGGAGTGAAACTTATCCCCTTTGAGGCGCCGAGCCTGAGAACAAATTACGCAATCATGCGACTGCGAGATCGCACTTTGTCGCCTAGTGCTGCCGCCTTTCTGGAACACGCCCTCGGGTCTGAAGAGGCTTATCACTCCGTCTGTCAAGTGCCCGAGCCGAAGCCGAGGCCGAAACGGCGAACTGCGACGCAGGCAGCGCAAGATTAAGATACCAAACCGCCTGCGCAGTCTGGCGCGCCAATTACCCCGCTTTTAGTCAGGTTCGTTCACCAGTCGCAAGCCGCTGACGAGCAGTCTGCTTGGGCTGATGCCGAGATTAATTGCTTGGTCCAACCTCCTGCAATACCGTGTGAGACCGAGCCCCCCGACGGTACATTCTTCAAATGCTCCAATTGCTCATCGACTACGCCATCCCAGCAAATCTACTGATCCTTATGTTCATAGCCGGGACCCAAATCACGGTTGAGGATTTCAGGGCACTCAGGCGCAGCCCTTCGCCGGTCTTCGTCGGCGCTCTCGGTCAGCTCGCACTTCTCCCGCTCATCGCTCTGGCTATCATCAACGCGATCGAGGTGAACTCGACGATCGCATTAGGCATTCTTATTCTCTCGTTGTGTCCTGGCGGCGGAATTTCCAACACATACGCATTTCTGGCTCGCTGTAACGTACTGCTAGCCGCCATGATTGCGAGCATCGGCACGGTTGCGTCGCTTGCAACGATCCCGCTATGGCTTCGCGTTCTACCTTTGATGCCAGGCGTTCACGAACTACAATCCGCGCCGGCATCGACCATACTCGGCCAGTTGCTTGCCTACATGGTGTTACCGCTCGGCTTGGGAATACTAGCGCGCTATCGGGCAGCGTCATTCATCGAGCGCGTCGCACTAAGCCTCCGCAGAGTTTCAACCGTTCTTATCGGCATCATTCTTGTAACGGCTCTCACTACTGTTGGACCAATGCTCGCCGACTTCGCCACTGAAATAGCCACCGCCGCCGTGCTGTTCATTCTGAGCGCCATGCTCCTCGGCTCTATGCTAGGATTTCGAATGAACCGCCGCGACGCACCCGTCCTCGTCATTGAAAGCGGTGTAAGAAACGTCGGCGTTGCACTTCTACTTGGGAGCGCGATCCTGACCGGTCAGGACTTTGCTCTGTTCGCCAGCTTTCTCACAGGCTATTTCGTCGTGGAAATCATAATAATGCTGACTTATGCGAGGGTTCTTGCATCGCGCCGCATCGGCGACTTCGCTTGAGCGGTGAGTATGTTCACTCGCCACACCTACGGGCAACTTTCCTGTGCAGTGCACTGGACGGACCGCTTGTTCCTGCTTTTAGGCGATCGATGTTTTCTTGGGTTCACCAGCGTCCAGCGCAACTTAGCAGACGTGGCTGGAACGTGCGGCGCTGGGCTCTAGCCTTCCGAGGTCGGTTGCGCGCTCTAGGTCATGATCGCTTCGATCAAGCGCGGACCCTTCTGCAGCAGGGCCCGCTCAAGTTCGCGGGCGAGGGCCTCTGCGGTGTCGACAGCAACGGAGGGCACGCCGAAGCCTTCGCCGATCTTTACCCAATCCAGAAAAGGACGATCCAAGCTCGACATGGAGCGGGCGATCGGTCCCGGTTGCTTCACGCCCGCACGCAGAAGCTCAACCCGCAAGATATTGTAGCTCCGGTTGGAGCCAATAATGGTCACAACATCCAGGTTCTCGCGTGCCTGGGTCCAGAACGCCTGGACGGAATAGGCGCCACAGCCGTCGGACTGGAAGTTGATGACCTTTCGATCGGAACAGGCGACAGCGGCTCCCGTCGCGGCGCCTGGTCCTTCGCCAATTGCGCCGCCCGTCAGCATCAGATGACTGAAACGGGGCGCGTGCCGCGATGCGTCGAAGTAGGGCGTGCCAACGGTTAGCGCCTCATCCATGATTATACAGTTAGACGGCTGCAAGCTCGCGATGACGGCACTGACGGATTGCGCATTCAGGGCGCCTTTGGGCATGTCAGGACGTTGGCCGCGGTTTGGTTCGATTTCGTCGGAGGCGTGCACCTCGTGCGCCAGGGCGGTAAGCGCTCCGAGAGTGTCCTCCTGAGGGCCGGACAGCATCACGGTCTGCTCTTCGGTGGTCAGATGACTCGGGAGTTCCGGATAGCCAAAAAAGGCGACCGGCCGCCGCGTGCCGACTATGATGACATGCTGATAGCGTCGCGTGAGTTCCAGAGCCTGATCGGGGAAGTAGGGCAATCTGATGGGGCTTGGCAAATCTCCGCCGCGCTCCATTCGTGCAAAGAAGGTATCGCAGATGAGATCTGCACCGCTGGCTTCTGCGATTCTACCCGCAAGCATGATCCCAGCTTCCGAGAGCGCAGGTCCGCCCAGGAGCAACGCCGACTTCCCCGCCTTCAATGCTTGAGCTGACTGTGTGACCTGCCGAAATGAATATTGAGTCTCGGGCAGAGCCCGACGCTCTAAGGTTTTACCGTCCGCGTCGGCGATCTGGAAATCGTGGGGAACGATGAGAGTTGCGATGCGTCCGCCCTTCTCCATCGAGGCCGCAATCGCTTCCCCTAGGTCTGACGCGATCGTTAAGGTGCCTTCATTCCGCTTGACGTATTCGCTGACGTTGCGAGCGACTGCTTCGATCTCGGTCGCCAAGAGCGGATCGGCCGACAAGTGCCAAGTGGCGTGTTCGCCGATTACAACTAGAATTGGAGTGAAAGCACGTCGCGCATTGTGCAGATTGGTGAGCCCGTTGGCGAGGCCAGGGCCGAGATGAAGCAGGCACATGGCAGGAGACCCTGTCATCCGGCCGTAGCCGTCGGCCGCTCCAGTCACCACGTTCTCATGCAGGCACAGTATTCCTCTTAGTCCTGGGACAGAATCCATCGCCTGGACCAAAGGCATTTCAGTGGTACCCGGGTTGGCGAAACAGATCTTGACGCCGTTCTTTACGGCGGCCGAAACCAGTGCTTCCGCACCATTCATGTCATGCTCCCATTAGTGGTCAGAGCGTGCGCAGTAGTCATAGCGACGGCAAGACTGGCGGCGATGAGTGCAGATTTGAACATGTTCTTAATCTCCACTTTGGATGGATGGCAAGGTGGGCGAGCCCGCCCGTGCGTACGGACGGCGAAATTCTATCTGCTGGCGACCTGACGATCGATGTAGAGTCGCGCCTCGTAAGGCGGAGCAACGAGCGGATCGCTTTGCACCCAAAAGAATTTGATTTGCTCGAAGTCGTTGCACGTCTGACGGTTCGAACAGGAGGCGATGTCTAACCGGTGATCCGATCCATGCTGCCCGAGGATAGTCATGTGGCAGCAAGTGTTCAGGTTTCGATCCTGGGAATATTCGTAGTTAAGCACGCCTGGAGCGCTCTGGAAGACAATCAAACCGGATCGCATGCCCCCCCCCGCCGCCGGGCCGACGAGCGACTGATCTGTTGAAAGCCCTTCTTCGGCAAAAATTTGTTGATCGAGAGATCTGAGCGGAACCCTTCGGTCAATGGGATGTTGCCAAACGGGCTTGTCGTTGGCAGCCGGAAAGGCAGCCGGAAATAGGCAATTTGCTTCAGAGCTATGGTGTTCCGCGGCTTGAGATGATTGCGAGCGAGGAGGAGCAATAATGTGGTCCCGTTCGGTTCCGGCCTGCACTGCAGTCATTACGGCACCAATCTTCGCCATGTGCGGATCTGGCCTGGCACAGGATAAATCCGGCAAACCGTCCGACAAGGCCCTGCTGTCAGTCCCCGTCACCTCGCAGCGCATAGCGGGCACTGACGCGACAAAGGAGATCAATCCACCCATCGGAATGGATGATCCCGATGCCGTTCAGCTGGGAATGCAGTACTTCAATCAGTTCAATTGCTCAGGCTGTCATGCTGCGAACGGGGCAGGCGGTATGGGTCCCTCGCTGAGCAACCGGAAGTTCATTTATGGCCGTGATCCCGCGAACATCTTTTTGACCATCCAACAGGGCCGGCCGAACGGCATGCCGGCCTGGAGCGAGTTGCTCACTCCTGATGTAATATGGAGAATTGTCGCTTACGTTCGCAGTATTTCCAATGCGCCGAAGACGGGGTGGGGCAAGACGACATCTCCCGCCGGCTTCACCATCGAGCAAGTTCCTGCACAGCGGATCAACACGCCGACGCCCTGGGAACATACGCAGGCCTTTAGCTATGGCCAACCGCCGTTTGAAAAACTTGAGGGTCAATCACTCGGTCCCCCACCAGGACAACCAACGAATGCGAACAACGCCAATGCCCCGCAACCTGCGATACAGGATAACCCATCGCCGTGATGAAACCCCTCGCTCGCGCAACCGGGGGGAGCGTATCGACACTGTTGATCATGATCACATCAGCCGCCGCAGGCGACACGCCAATGTCGTATCTCGAATCGGCAGGAGCACGGGCGGCACCTGTAACGCCACTCATTTGGGGCCTGATTTATCTCTCGGCTGCCGTCGTCATCGTCATCACGCTTCTTGTGATCGTGGGTAGTTTGAAGCGCAGAACAACTGATGCATGGCTACCTGGCCAACGAAGCGATGTCGAAAGAGGTGGTTCGGGTGTCCTGCGATGGGTCTACTCAGGCTTGATTGCAACGACAATCACTCTTGCTGCGTTCGTCGCGTGGACAATGTCGACGCTGGCCGCCATTCGTAGTCCCGACCAGGCTGAGCAATTCACCGTCCATGTCGTGGGCCATCAATGGTGGTGGGAAGTTCGCTACATTGGAAGCTCCCCGAGTCAAAGCTTTACGACCGCCAACGAAATTCGGATACCTTCCGGCCGGCCCATTCGCTTGCGGCTTTCTTCGGCCGACGTCATTCACTCGTTTTGGGTTCCGGCACTTTCAGGCAAAACGGATCTCATCCCCGGGCGAACGAACGAGACGTGGCTCGAAGCGAATCGAACAGGTGATTTCCGCGGTCAATGTGCCGAGTTTTGTGGTCAGCAACATGCTCTGATGGCTCTTCGTGTCGTGTCACTTCCTGGTGATGAGTTCGCGAAATGGTGGGCTCAGCAGCTTAAACCCGCGCCTGGGGACACAGGTGCATCAGAGACCGTCCGCAATGGCCGCGAGCTGTTTGTGGCCAAATGCGGCATCTGCCATACCGTCCGTGGAACACTCGCAGGCGGAAAAATAGGCCCTGACCTGTCGCATCTCATGTCACGAGAGACGCTGGCAGCCAACACGATCCCTAATACCCGCGCCGGGCTTTCCGCTTGGATTTCAGCTCCCCAACAAATCAAACCCAAAAACAAAATGCCAAACGTGGAGCTCTCATCGGAAGAGCTTCACGCGATCCGCACGTTCCTCTACACGCTTCAATAAGAGGGGCAAGCTCAATGACGGCTGCTCGCTATACTGAATTCCCAAATGTCGGCGAGAAGAGCCGCGCGCTGGAAGAGAAACTGAAGAAGATTTGGGTATCGAAGCCCGGCTTCTATGGCTTCATAGCGAGTGTCGATCATAAGGAGATCGGAATTCGCTACATCGTTACAGCCTTCGCGTTCCTCATCGTAGGTGGAGTCGAGGCGCTGATTATGAGAATGCAGCTGGCGGGACCAAATCAGAACATTGTCTCGCCGGAAGCGTACGCCCAGCTGTTTTCGATGCACGGCATCACGATGATCTTCCTTTATGCGTTGCCAGTGCTCTCTGGCTTCAGCAACTATCTCTTCCCGCTTGTGCTGGGTACACGCGACATGGCCTTTCCAAGGCTTAACGCATTCTCGTACTGGGTCTATTTGGCGGCCGGCATTTTCATGTACGTGAGCTTCCTGCTCGGATCAGCGCCTAACGACGGTTGGTTTAACTACGTTCCCTACGCAGATCGGACGTTCAATCCCGGGCCAAACATCGACTTCTATGCCCTGGGCATGATCCTGCTCGGAATATCGACGACGGCCGGTGCAGCAAATTTTGTGGTCACGTTTTTCCGCATGCGGGCACCCGGAATGTCGATCAACAGGATCCCTATCCTGGTTTGGGGGACAGTGACGGTTTCAGCTGGAAATCTGCTTGCCGTGCCTGCGGTCAGCCTCGCCTTCTTCTTGTTGTGGATGGACCGGCAGTTCGGAACACATTTCTACGATGCTGCAAGTGGCGGCAAGCCGCTGCTGTGGCAACACCTCTTTTGGCTTTTTGCGCACCCCTGGGTCTATATCATCGTGCTGCCTGCCATGGGCATGGTCTCAGATGGGTTGCCAATCTTCTGTCGACGGCCGCTTGTCGGTTACACACTCGTTGTGCTTGGCACGATCACCACGATGGTTCTCGGCTTCGGCGTGTGGGTGCACCACATGTTCGCCACCGGTCTCCCTTACATGGCGATGTCATTTTTCAGCGGGGCGTCCTTCATCATCACAGTACCGAGTGCTGTGGCCGTCTTTGCTTGGATCGCCACAATCTGGGATGGTCGGCCTATCATCACGACAGCTTTTCTCTATTTCGCATCATTCATTGCGATGTTCGTCATCGGTGGTGTCTCCGGTGTCATGACTGCCGCCGTGCCGGCTGACTTGCAGTTCCACGACACGTATTTCGTCGTAGCCCACATCCACTACGTGCTCATCGGCATAAACCTCTTCGGAGTGCTGGGCGCCCTCTACGTCTGGTTTCCGAAGATGTCCGGACGACTGCTGGATGAGTATCTCGGCAAGGTGAGCTTTTGGGTCGTCTTCTTCGGATTCAATCTCGCTTTTCTTCCAATGCACTGGACCGGACTACGCGGGATGCCACGCCGCATTTACACGTATCCAGATGGAGTGGGCTGGACAGGCCTCAATCAAACCACCACCGCAGGCGCTTTTTTATTGGCTTTCGGCCTCGCATTGGTGCTGACCAATGTTCTTCGCAGCATCCGCAAGGGTGAACCAGCCGGTGATAATCCCTGGGACGGCCCCACGCTTGAGTGGGCTACGTCATCACCACCACCACCGTACAATTTCGCCGTCATTCCAGTGGTGGCCAGCAGGCATCCACTGTGGGAAGAACGGCTCTGCGAAGGGACAGGCCGTACATCAATTGATCGTGGACCACAGCTTGACTCTGGACGAGAGGCTTTAGCGACAACCGCGATCGATGCCCATCCGGACCTCATTCTAAAGATGCCCGCGGATGACCCGTGGCCATTCTTCGTGACCATAGCACTTGCAATAGGGTTTATCGGCTTGCTGCTCCAGGCATGGTGGCTGGCTGCACTCAGTGTTATCGCCACCCTTGCTGGAACTATTGTCTGGCTGTGGCCGAGGCGTGATCTCGCTCAGATTGCGGAGAAGCAACATGTCTGAGACGGCTTCGGCACCAGCCAACGTGTTCGGCAATCAGGTTCTGCGCATCGGGCCGATGCGGATCGGAAGCCGTTATCGAGGGTCTTCGGGATGGTGGGGAATGGTCACCCTCATTGCGACCGAAGCCTTCCTTTTCATCTATCTTCTCTTCACATATGCCTATTTCGCGATCGAGAACGGTAGAGCTTGGCTGCCGGCTGAATTGCCGAGCTTCAAGTTGGCTGGCCCCAACACGCTGATACTGCTCGCGAGCAGTGGCGTCGTCTGGTGGGCGGAACGCCAGATGCGCCAGGACAAACGGCGACGCACGCTGATGGCTCTGATAGCAGCCCTGATCCTCGCCGGAATTTTCTTCACAGTTCAGTTGATGGAATGGAAGAGCAAGCCATATCAGCTAGCCTCGACCTCCTACGCCTCGGTGTACTTTACGATCACCGGATTCCATCTCGCACACGTGCTGCTTGGCTTTGTCATTCTCGCGCTGCTGGCGGTCTGGACCGCGAAAGGTCTATTCGACGATGTCCGAATGGCACCCTTGAGCATCGGCATCGCGTATTGGCACTTCGTGGACGCCGTCTGGCTCGTTGTGTTTTTTGTCGTCTACATCACGCCACGATTTGGATGAGAGACACCATGCAAGATCGCGACGCACTGTTCGACATCGGTCATCCGGCACCACACCGCGAAAGCATAAACATGTGGCTGCTCATGTTTGGCCTGTTTGGAAGCGCACTGGCCTGGTCGTTGCAACTGAACACTGGTGCCGCGTTGGGCGGGCTCCTATGCGCAAGCGGAGATGGACCAGACGGTAAGAACTTCGCCGGAGCTCACGTCCTTTTGGTTGCGATAAACGGTTTGGCACTGGCTATTTCGATGGCAAGCCTCTGGGCGTCTTATCGCACGCTGGTCCATACCGGCCACATGCACGAAGGGAATACAGGTGATCTTCTTGATGCCGGCGAAGGACGAACACGTTTTCTTGCTATGTGGGCGGTCTTCACAAGTTTGCTATTCACTATTGCGGTAGCCTTCAACACGTTGACGGCGCTCTGGGGATCGATATGCAGCTAAGAACAGCGCTGCCGCCGTTGGTGGCCATTTTTATTACTGGCCTCGTCTGCAGCCAGCCGCCGCATGCCGCGACCACAGACAATCGGCCAAACCCTGAAAACGGCGCAAAACTCATCCTCAAAGTAGGATGTGGTCTTTGTCATCGCATACCCGGGATTGAGAGTGCGAAGGGCAATGTCGGTCCACCACTCGACGGGATTGGGACTCGAATATTCATTGCCGGTAAGCTCAACAATACCACAGACAATATGGTCCGGTGGCTCCGCTTTCCACAAGAGGTCGTGCCAGGTAATGCGATGCCAGATATGGGGCTCAATGAGGAGGAAGCACGCGATATCGCGGCCTACTTGGCGACTATCCGATGAGCATTATCGTAAGAAATTACGCGGTAGCCCAGAACGATACTTCCAATGAGATAAGGCAGCGATCCGAGCGTTGCCATGAGTGCACCCGCCAGCCGTTGATCTTCGAGGCGATCCAATCCGAAACCTCCCGTGCAGATCTCGGGCGCGTACAGCAGTTTGGGCGCAAGGGCGAGCAATACGCCGAGCATGGCCATGTGGACGAAAGTGAACATGAGGGCGAGCGCGCCGATCGCAGCGCCGCCCGGCGTGTCGTCGCCAAATGAGACCAGCCATAGGCCTACACCGGCGGCGAGGAACGACAGCTGTTGCAACGAAAAGAGAATAGGCGATGTAACTGCGGCCTCGTGAGCCGCCGGGATATGCCACCCCCAGACGGCGGCCAACTCGACTATCGAGGCCGCTATCATCAGCGGCCCCGCACATTTCTTGATCCGCATACCGGACTGCGTAAGGCCATACGCCACGAGAGGTGCAGCGATGACCATAACGCATAAGTGCAAAATCGTGTGCTGAGAGAAGGAGCGCCGCGCCAACTCCGGAAGCGGTCCCATCCACAATGCTCCGGTGAAGACCAGTCCCGCCACCAAGCTGGCGCGCTGCGCTGCTAGAAAGCTAAACGACATTGCAGACGGCTTAAGTATCGAGGTTGGCTCCATGTATTGACTTCTTCCTGCGCTTGATCGGCGGCGTAACGCGATTGGGCGCTCTTCTGCTGCTAGAATGATGTCGTCTGGCCGCGGACGAGCAGTCTCTTTCAGGAGGTGAGCGGAATTCTTGATCCGCGGATTGGGCGTAGACTTGATGCGACGTTCAATGTCGATTCTCGACGATTTTGTTGACGGCAATGACATCATCGTCAGCCGTGTGCTCGAGTTGATCTAGGACTTCACTAAGCGCGCGAGGGCGATGCTCTGCCAAATGTAACCTCTTCTATGACGCTCGCTGACAGTGCAGCAGAACGGCAATCTCACATTCACCAACTCCGCTGCTCTCAGCGCAATCTTGCCACTGCGGTGGTCTGGCGATGATAACCAGAAGCTTGTTGGGCAGTTCCTCAGGTGCGCAGCGCTAAGCGTGCTGCACCAGTCGCAGATGTGATTTCCGTTTGCAGTCGCAATGCATTTTGCGTTGGGCAGATTTCTTTTGTTTGCCGGGTAGATCGCCCGCCTGCTCGGCACTTCGGCAATGCTCTAGCTTGGGGGAGCGCCATCGGCATCGCTGTGATGATTGCGTGGCGGGTATTCTCTCGTAGCGAAAGATAATCCGATCAGCAGACACGTCAGTCGGCGGTTAGACTGCCGCTGAATGGATGTGGATACTCTCGATCGCCGGAACACAGTGAACAGTGCTGACACAACCTACGGATCTGTCGTAGCTTTTTCAGCTCACAGCATGTGCCTTGCAGAGACGGTATATCAGCGATGACGGGGTGGCTGTGCTGGCAGTCTGAGGCGAACGGGTCTCGAATAACAGCGAATTTTCGCGATTTCCGGGGGTTGAAAACTGCCAGAAACGGCGCATTTCATCGATAAATCAGTGCGTTGCGGCGAAAGTGGTCGAGAAATTATCAGGGAACTCCCGCGGGCTTATCAGGGAATTTTTCTGAAAGATCAGCGATCCGATTTGGCCGAACAGGGAGCCCCTGCAGCGTGAACTACTCCGGTGCTGGCTAGTCCCCCTAGCGTGGCGTGGTTCCATCGGCTTCAGCCCCCCAGGCCGGCGCGGACGTCCTTCAGCAGGATGAACAGGTGATAGGGGTCGGTCGGCGAGGGTTCAAAATCATAGCGCTCGTAGAACGCCCGCGCCTCGTTATCCTTGGCATGTACCACCAAGGCGCGGATACCGGCGATGTCGGCGGCTTGCAGCGTGCGCAGCAGCGCGTCTTTGAGAAGTCCCGCGCCGAGACCCTGGCCCTGCTGCCCCGTGGCGACCGCGAGTCGGGCCAGCACCATGACCGGAACCGGGTGGCGAGCGAGCCCCTTCTTCAGGCGCTCGGCCGCCTGCTCGTAAGCGACCTCCCCCACGACGAGGGTGTAGAAACCGACGATGCGATCCTCGGCGAGAGCGACGTAGGTCTGCGAAGCGCCGGCCTTCTGGTTCTGCAGCGCGTAGCGGACCAGGAACCGATTGAGCGGCTCCTTGCCGCAATCGAACGTATCGACCTCGTGGCGCCGGTCGAGCTTCTCGATCCGAAGCCCCTCGTGTGCGCCGGTCATTTCTTCGGGGTCCGGTCGAACGGGCTCTTGCCGGCCAGGAGCTTCTTGAGCCGCGGCTTCGCACGCGGCGGCGCGTCGAGCGCCTCCTGAAAGGCCGCCCACGCGTCGGCCGGCAAGCCGAACCGCTGGCGGTCGGGGAGTGTCTCGGCCGCCTTCTGAAGGGCGCTCTCGAGCACGAACTCAGACACCGAGCGCTGTGATGCGGCGGCGGCCGACTGTAGGGCGCGCTTGGCTTCCGGCGTCAGCCGCAGGTCGAGCTTCTCGCTGCGGGTCGTTGTCTCGCGTCTGGTCGGGGCCATGGAAATCTCCTTCCAGGGGGACTATGGCACAAATGCCCGACATTGTCATGACGGCTCTTTGGCGCACTTCCCCGGCCTCGATGCGGGACCAGTGCTCACACGCCAGAGCGGCCGTCGTTCATCAGCCGACCGAGATCAGCCTCCATTTCGACGAGCCGACGACGAAGGGCCGCCAGGTCGACGACTGCCAGCGCCTGTTCTCGGCCGGCGAGCCTCAGCACGGCAGTCAGGACCGCGTCGGAGTGTCGAATGAGGCCGACCAGATGATCTCCCCTCGGTCCGCTCGTGCCAGCCATCCAGTTCTTGACTGTACGCTCGTTGGCCGACGTCCACGCCATGATCGTCTTGACCGCGCGATGCGATCCGCCGAGCTCGGCGCGCAATGCCTGCCCGATCGCTGTGGCGTACGTTAGCTCATCGGCGCTGCCGTTCGAGCCATTCGGAAAACGATTGCCCTTCTTCGGAAACATATTTCCGGGCCTCCGCAGCTACAATGACCGCGGCAGTGCTCTCGATGACTGCCGAACGATCCATCCTGGCGGTCAGGGGGCACGACTGACCGCCGGTTGTGGAGCGGTGGTGAACAAGGTCGGCAACGACGTGAAATCGCTGCAGGGACGCAGCCATGGCAGTGCGCGCAGTACAGTACGTTCGAATGTCGACCGAGCATCAGCGCTATTCGACCGAGAACCAGGCGGACGTGATCCAGCAATATGCCGCCCGGCACGGCATCGAGATCGTTCGCACCTACGCCGACGAAGGAAAGAGCGGACTTAGCCTGTCCGGGCGCGACGCTCTCAAGCGCCTCATCGATGACGTCGTGCGGGGCGGCGTCGATTTCGAAGTGATCCTGGTCTACGACGTCAGCCGCTGGGGCCGGTTCCAGGATGCCGACGAAAGCGCCTACTACGAGTACATCTGCAAACGCGCCGGGATCAGCGTCCACTACTGCGCCGAGCAGTTCGACAACGACGGCAGCCCCGTCTCGACCATCGTCAAGGGCGTCAAGCGCGCCATGGCCGGCGAATACAGCCGGGAGCTCTCGGCCAAGGTGTTCGCCGGCCAGTGCCGGCTCATCGAGTTGGGGTTCCGGCAGGGCGGACCGCCGGGCCTCGGGCTGCGACGCTGCCTGATCGACCAGAATTCGGAGAGGAAGGGTTACCTAGCGCGCGGCGAGCACAAGAGCATTCAGACCGACCGGGTCATCCTGGTCCCGGGGCCGGCCGAGGAAATCGAGGTGGTGCGCGGCATCTATCGAGCGTTCACCGTTGAGCGGAAATCAGAGCGCGAGATCGCCGCGGACCTCAATGCGCGCGGCATTCCGACCGACCTCAGCCGCCCATGGACGCGGGCGACCGTCCATCAAGTGCTGATCAACGAGAAGTACATCGGCAACAATGTCTGGGGCCGCCACTCGTTCAAGCTCAAGAAGCGGCACATCCGCAATAGCCCCGACAACTGGCTGCGCGCCAACGGCGCCTTCGAGCGGATTGTCGATCTCGATCAGTTCGAGGCCGTCCAGGCCATCATCCGGGAGCGCGCGGTCCGCCTGTCGGACGACGATTTGCTCGCAGCCTTGCGGCAGCTCCTGGAGGATCACGGCTACCTCTCCGGACTCATCATCGATGAATCCGAAGCGGCGCCGTCTCGTGGCGCCTATCTGTCCCGGTTTGGAAGCCTTCTGCGTGCCTACCAGCTTATCGGCTACACGCCAGACCGGGACTACCAGTATCTCCGGATCAACCGTGAACTCCGGAAACTGCATCCGGAAATCGTGACCCAGGTTGTCGCCGGCGTCGAAAACGCCGGTGGTCGCGTTGAGCGCGATGCCGCGACAGACGTCTTGACGGTCAACAGCGAGTTCACGGCATCCGTCGTGATCGCCCGCTGCCGGCACACCGAGGCCGGGTCTCTGAGGTGGCACATCCGCCTCGATACGGGCCTTTGCCCGGATCTGACTGTGGCGGTGCGCCTCGACGCGAGCAACCGCTCGGCCTTTGACTACTACCTGTTGCCGCGGCTCGACATGGCGCTCCCGCGCCTGCGACTTGCCGAGCACAACGGCGTCTCGCTCGATGCCTATCGATGCGACACGCTGGATGCCTTCTACGAGTTGACCGCCCGTTCCGATCTTGCGGAGGTTGCGTAATGAGTGATCCCATTGTCGAAGAGATCCCGATCGATCGCATCAGCGTGATCAATCCTCGCGTCAGAAACCGGCGCTCGTTCCGAGAAGTCGTGGATAGCATTGCGCATCTCGGCCTGAAGAAGCCGATCACCGTGGCCCGCCGCGACGGCCCGGATGGGCCAACATATGATCTGATCTGCGGGCAGGGTCGCCTCGAGGCCTATCAATCCCTCGGCCAGACCACCATACCCGCCATCGTGAAGGAGGCGGAGCCCGAGGACTGCCTGCTGCAGAGCCTTGTCGAGAACTGCGCCCGACGGAAGCACGATCCGCTCGACTTGCTCCGCGACATCGGCGGCATGAAGGAGCGCGGCTACGACGAGGGCGCCATCGCCGAGAAGACGGGCCTGACGCTCGCCTATGTGAAGTGCGTTACTCACCTTCTGGAGAAGGGAGAGCAGCGGTTGCTGCGCGCGGTCGAGACCGGTCAGATCCCGATCTCTGTGGCGATCGACATTTCGAACGCCGATGATCTCGATGTGCAGGCCGCGCTCCGAAGCGCTTATGAGAAGAACTTGCTGCGCGGCCGCAAGCTCATGAACGCCAAACAGCTCATCGAACAGCGCCTGAAGCGAGGCAAGGGTTCCGCGGCGAAAGGACGGCGAATCCCGGATGCGACGCCCGACGCAGTGTACCGTGCCTACAAGGATGACGCGGACCGCAAGCAGATCCTGATACAGAAGGCCGACGAGACGAAGGGCAAGCTGATCTTCGTGTCGGAGGCCCTGCGCTCGCTGTTCACGAACGACGGATTCGTCGCACTGCTTCGATCCGAGAAGCTCGACAACCTGCCCCGCAACTTGGCGAACCGAATTCGTAGCCAGGAGACCGCCGCGTCATGACGACAAAGGATGCGACCAAGCCGGTCACAGCGGCGTTTCGTCGTGAAAGCCTCCGCATTCCGATCGACGACATTCTGCCGCTTCGCGTGGTCACCCCTGCAGTGAAGGCCAGCCGGAAGTACACCCAAATTGCCGCGTCGATCAGTGAGGTGGGGATTGTCGAGCCGCCGATCGTGGCGCCGGATCGGACGACGAAGGGGAAGTACCTGCTGCTCGACGGCCACCTTCGGCTGGCAATCCTGCGAGACCATGGCGCGACCGACGTCGTCTGCCTCGTGTCCACCGACGACGAGGCCTTCACCTATAACAAGCGCATCAGCCGCATCGCGATCGTGCAAGAGCACAAGATGATCGTGAAGGCGATCGAGCGGGGCGTCTCGGAGCAGCGGATCGCCAAGGCGCTCGACGTCGATGTTCCGTTTCTGCGCGCCAAGATTCGACTTCTGAAGGGCATCTGTCCCGAGGTCGCCGACCTCTTGAAGGACAAGCACATCTCCATGAACGCGATGTCGTTCCTCCGGCGGATGGCGCCACTCCGGCAGATCGAGGCCGCCGAGCTGATGGTCGCCATGAACAAGTTCACCGCCAACTACGCGCAATCTCTGCTGGCGGCAACGCCGCGGAACCAGCTGGTCGAGCCCGACAAGCCGAAGCGCATCAAGGGGCTTTCGGAGAAGCAGATCGGTCTGATGCAGCGCGAGTCGGCGAACCTCGATCGCCAGTTCAAGCTGATCGAGAAATCCTACGGGGCCGATCACCTCGATCTGGTTCTGGTAAACGGCTACGTGGCCAAGCTGCTCGGCAACGCGAAGGTCGTCCGATTCCTGGCCCAGCACTATGCAGAAATCCTGGTCGAGTTTCAGAAGCTGGTCGACGCGAAGACCGCCGCGACCTGAAGCCGTGTTGGCATGGACGGCGATGGGGACCCGGACCCACAAGCGCGGGGACCGCGGGAGACGCCGCGCGGTGGGGCGGATCAATCGCGGTGGTGGGAATGGCGGCGAACCCGTTCGGAGCCCACCCCGGGGCGATGGTCAGTCCGGCGCGGTTCGCACGTTGTTCATCAAGATGGCCGCTGACGAGGGCCCAGCCGACGAACCCGACCTCTCGACCGTCGACGAACTTGACCCATAGAGTCCTGTCCGCTTTCGCAGCCGACGGTCCGCTCATCTCCCATGGACCGGAAATGGCCTAACCGTCGGCCATCACCCGCGCCCGCAGCCTGTGCAACCGCTGCCGATCGGGTTTATATTTCCTAGTTGCAGGTTGAATTTAGCAAGTGCGAATGAACTGCGTCGTTAACCTGTTGTTTGGCATGGTCGGGCAAGATCGTCGCGTCGCACGAGACTAGACGCCTCGATGGCATGACCGCCGTTGCGCAGCCGCCGAGAGCGGCCTCCGACCACAATCCGACCTCTGAGCCCGGCCAATAACGGGGGGCATTGCCGTTGCGGCATGGCCTCCGGCGCGGCAGCGTAATCCGGCATCGGGTCCACCCGACCAAGATCGACAAAGCGGAGACCGCGGCATGCGCATCGTCAATTTCTCTAACTGGAGCATCCGAAGCCGGATCATCGGCGCATTCGTCGTTCTCGGCCTCGTCGTCGTTTCGTCCGCACTCTACACGCGCGCCCAACTGATTTCGGCGAACAGCAACATCGACCGTGCCTTCCACAACGAGGTGCCGTCGGCCATCGGCGTGCTCCAGATCGCATCGGCGACGCGCTCCATTTCGATGGACGTGCGCGGCTTTCTCGCCAGCGGCGATGCCAGACTCCGGGATCAGGCTTTCAAGAGCTGGGCGCATCTCGAAGCCATGCTCGATGCCGAGAAAGCGCGCGCCGCTAAGACCGGCGATCGAGCGCTCGCCGGCAAGCTCGACGAGCTTTCGGGCCTTCTTGCCCGGCTCAAAAAAACGCACACCGAGATCGCCGCCGTCGCGTTCACCCCCGCGGCGTTCCCGGCGACACAGAAGTTCGAATCCGAGATCGTGCCTCGCGTCGAGAAGCTGCTCCAGGTCATGGCCATGATGGTCGAGGTCGAGTTCCAGCAGCCGGCGAGTGCCGAGCGCCGTCACGTGCTCAAGGCTGCATCCGACATGCAGGCCCAATTCGCCACCGTTGCAAGCCATCTGCGCTCCTATATCGACAGCGGCTCGGAGGACGAGAAATCGCGGTTCTGGACCAGCTGGATCGGTTCCGCTGTCCGATACCCGCTTGTGGTTGGGTGAGCGCGGCGTACAAAGAGTTCGTAGCGCTCATTAATAGAACGATCGACTTGTCCAGCTACGGCAATTGCTCTAGAAATTTAGCAAATCAATAGATCTGGAGTTACATGGTTGTGACCACGCCAATTCCCGAACTGCATTGGAACAATGTGCATCTGGACCGGGCTTCTGCATATCCTTGGGAAGCTCTTGTTGAAACCCAATATTTTGTCGACTTCTTGAGTGAACTTGAGCGGTCACTTGAACACAAATTTGCGTCGTACGCATTTTTTGTTCTCAGCTCACAAGCTCTAGCCGTCGATCCGCACTCTTTAAAGCATGAGCATCCGCGAAAAGTTCTATTTCATATTTCTGATGAGAACGGTGTCGTTCCGACGCAGTGGCAGAACGACTATCACGCCATCTTTAAATCCTACATCAAGCAAGATCGACCCGCCCAAAATATTTTCTCATTCCCAGTAGGATGCGTCAACGGGGTCATATTTGAGACGCCAAAATCCGTAGCTGAGAGGCCATTTAATGTATTCTACTCGGGCAATCTGAATGCGAACCGTTTATCGCTCTACACCGCCCTTCATCCCCGACTGAGATACCGCGCCAAGCAAGCTGCCGCAGAAGAGGTGCGACGAACAATTAGCACACTTCCACGAGTGTTTGATCAGACTTGGGCAGACTCATATATCAGGTTCACTGATGGCTTCCTAAGGGGGCTTTCACGCGCCGAATACGGTCGCCGTTTATTGGATAGCCGCATTGTGTTGTGCCCAATGGGCTTCAGGAGTCCAGAGACGTTTAGGCACATGGAAGCATTGAGGGCTGGAGCGGTACTCGTTTCAGAGTACCTTCCGAATACGCGACTGTACCGTGACTCACCAATTCTTACGATCAAGGATTGGCGTGTGGCTATCGATACTGTTACGAACCTCATTAAAGATCAGGATAGACTTGCTGAGCTTCAGTTGCGATCACTGCAATGGTGGGACGAGGTGTGTTCGCCAAAGGCAACGGCTCGCTATGTTGCCGACATCTTGCGCGGAATCTGAAGTTGGTCATGCTGAGACTGAGATGAGAAGGCGTGAAATGGCCGTACGTTCCTTGAGCATATTTCATTACTTCCGCGTGCCGCTATTACTGAGAACTGATTTAGTTCATTTTGGACCTGCAGCCGCCGATCGACGAGCGATGTGCTCGTAAGCCCGACATAAGGTCACCTGATTACGCACCATGCTAAGCCTTCACGGCGCCATTGTGTCGGGGGAAAATGCGAGCCGATCGAGGGAGATGATCATGGCTCGCAACCGCATCCAGTTTCAGAAGGGTCTCTCGGAGACCGGTTTCCAGGCTCTCTACGGCGACGAGGAGGCGTGCCGCGCGCTGGTCGTCGCGTGGCGGTGGCCGAATGGCTTCGTGTGCCCGAAGTGCTGCGGCACCGGGCACTGCATCGTCGGTCCGAGGCGGCTCTTCCAGTGCAACGCGTGCCGGCGCCAAACCTCGCCGACGGCAGGCACGGTCTTCGCTTCCACGAAGGTGCCGCTCACGACCTGGTTCCGCGCCATGTACCTGATCACGCAGACCAAGCAGGGGATCTCGTCGATCGAACTCGGGCGGCGGCTCGGCACGACGCAGACGACGGCGTGGAAGATCAAGACCAAGCTCGCCGAGGTGATGCGGATCGCGGGCAACAAGGAGAAGCTCACGGGCCGCGTGGAAATGGACGACGCCTATCTCGGTGGCGAGAAGGGCGGCGGCAAGACGGGACGCGGCAGCCCCGGCAAGAAGCCGATCGTCGTGGCGGTTCAGACGGATGAGAAGGGCCGGCCGCGTAAGATCAAGCTACGCCGCATCGCGCGGTTCAAGCGAGCCCGCGTGAAAGCCCTCGCGAAGCGCATCATCGCGCCCGGATCGACCGTGGTCACCGACGGGCTCGCCTGCTTCCGTGGCGTCGAGGATGCCGGCTGCGAGCACGTCGCGCTCATGACCGGCGGCGGTCGCAGGGCCGCGCAACACCCGGCCTTCAAGTGGGTCAATACCATGCTCGGCAACATCAAGACCGCGATCGTGGCCACCTATCGCGCCGTGCGCAAGAAGCACATGGTCCGCACGCTCGCCGAGTTCGAATGGCGCTTCAACAACCGCGTCGATCTCGCGAGCATGATCCCCGCGCTTGGCCGCGCCGCCGTCGCTGCGAAACCCGCGCCATACTGGTGGCTCAAGACGGCTGACTATGGTGCGTAATCAGGTAAGGTCATGAACTAGGGCGTGGGCAGCGCGGCCTCGTCCTCCACATTCATCGGCAGCCGCGCACACTGACGAGTTACCCCCTAGCGGACACTCGCGCCCGGCTCTCGGTCGTCCTCTAGTCGAGCGTGCTCGATGACCGCTCCTGGGATCACGCGGCTTTGTGCGGCGCAGAATCGGAGGCGATGCGTTGGGCGGCTTATGGCCCTGGGCAGAAAGTCACCTGACGGCAGCTGCTGAAGGTGTCGCGTCGGTGTTCCCACTCTGTACCCGGACTGGCAGCTGAGCGCTCGGCAGAGCCAGGTTTCCTCCGCCAGTACTGACCCCGAGGGTCGGCCCACATCCTCGATCACGTCGCAGGATGGATAAAGAATTCCCGCCACCAGCCCAGAGGGCCCCCTCCAAAGACCGCGCGCCGCATGGTATAAGCGAAGCCGACTTGCAGCCCCGCCCCCAGCGGGCGGGGCCGCGGGCGCCAGAACCTCAGAACGACAATCCGATCCACCTGAGGTGACCGCCGCCCGCGTCATCGCGCGATCACGCGCGCGCCACGGCACCTCGCAATGAGAGTGTCGTTTGTATGAGCAAGCTATCGATCACCAACCTCCCCGTGACGGGGCTCAGGCCCTACCCGGGCAATGCGCGCACCCACAGCGCCAAGCAGATTGCCGAGATCGCGACCAGCATCAAGGCGTTCGGTTTCAACAACCCCGTGCTCGTCGACAAGAACGACACGATCATCGCCGGGCACGGCCGTGTCGCGGCGGCGAAGAAGCTTGGCCTTGATACGGTGCCGTGCGTGCGGCTCGAGCACCTCAGCAAGGCCGAGAAGCGTGCCTACATCCTCGCCGACAACAAGCTGGCTGAGAAGGCCGGCTGGGATCGCGACATCCTGGCGATCGAGCTGCAGCACCTCGCTGACCTCGATCTCGATTTCGACATCACGGCGACCGGCTTCGAGATGGCAGAGATCGACCTCCTCCTCTCGGACGCCGATGCGGACCAGGCCGATCCGGCCGACGCCGTGCCGGAACTCGCAGTCGGCCCCGCAGTGACTCAGCCCGGCGACGTCTGGCAGATCGGCCGGCACCGCCTCATCTGCGGCGACTCGACCCTGTCGGAGACCTATGCCCGTCTGCTCGTCGGCGAGCGCGCGCAGATGGTCTTCACCGACCCGCCGTACAACGTGAGGATCGACGGTCATGTCTCGGGCCTCGGCGCGACCAAGCACCGCGAGTTCGCGATGGCGTCCGGAGAAATGTCCGAGGCCGAGTTCACGCGTTTTCTGAAGGATGTCTTCGCGCAGCTCGCCGGTCATGCCGTCGATGGCGCCATTCACTTCGTCTGCATGGACTGGCGCCACGTCGGCGAGGTGCTCGCCGCTGCGACGCCGAACTACACCGAACTCAAGAACATCTGCGTTTGGGCCAAGACCAACGGCGGCATGGGCTCGCTCTACCGCTCGCAGCACGAACTGGTCTTCGTCTACAAGAACGGCCGCGCGCCGCACATCAACAACGTCGAGCTGGGGCGTCACGGCCGCTACCGGACGAACGTCTGGCAGTACGCCGGTGCCAACGCCTTCAGCGCGACGCGTGACGGCGACCTTGCGATGCACCCGACCGTGAAGCCGGTCGCGCTCGTCGCCGACGCCATCCTCGATTGCTCGCGCCGCAAGGGCATCGTGCTCGACGCCTTCGCCGGTTCAGGCACGACGCTGGTCGCGGCCGAGCGCACGGGCCGTCGCGGCTACGGCATCGAGCTCGACCCGCTTTATTGCGATGTGATTGTGCGCCGTCTGGCGACCGTTGCCGGACTCGAGGCCGTGCACGCCGAGAGCGGGCGCACGTTCTCAGATCTTGCCGCCGAGCTGGCGATGCCGGCCGTCGAGGAGGCCCTGTGATGTCCAAGAAGAAGAGGTCCAAAGGCAAGGACACGCCGCAGCTCGACATCGCGGAGATCCTCACGCAGCCGGTCATGGTCGGTCGCAACGGAAAGAAGCAGAGCATGTCGTCGTTCGAGGTGCGGCTCCGCGCACAGGTCAGGAAGGCGATCAAAGAAGAGAGCATGCCCGCGATCGAGAACGTGCTGCGCGTGGCGAGGCAGTTCGACCTTGTCATGCCGCCGCCTCCTGCGCCCGACAACGGCGGCGTGTTGGTCGTGCCGAACCGGCTCACCAAGGCGTCTTGGGAGGCGCTGTTCGAGAAGCCGAAGACCGACAGCAAAACGGAGAGCTGACGGCACGCGACGAGAACCTCAGAACCCCTCTGCCAACACGAGAGGAGACGGCGACATGCAGAGCGATGACGAGCAGAGGATTGATGACCAGGGCTACGATGGCCCGCCTATCGAGCCGCGCATCGGCTACAAGACGCCGCCGAAGGAGCACCAGTTCAAGAAGGGCCGATCAGGCAACCCCAAGGGCAGACCAAAAGGCACACAGAGCCACGCCAAGATCGCCCAAAAGGTGTTGTCGGAGACGCATGTCCTCAGCGAGAACGGTCGCAAAGAAATTCGTACAACGATGGAACTCGTCATTCTGAAGCTGCGCCAGCTCGCGTTCAGCGGCAACAACCGCGCCAACAAGCTGATGGATAAGCTTGCTGCCGAATACGATCCGCAGAAGCCCAAGAATCGCGCCGGCCGGCTGGTGGTCCCGGGGCGGCTCACACCCGAGTCCTGGGAGCAGCAGTTCGGTGCCGACGTTTCGGCGAAGCAGGGCAAGGACGAATAGGCAGGCCATGCGCGGCAGTCGGCTGCCGCGCCGCCGGTCCGTCACACGGTGCTGCGTGACTCGTTGGAGAGCGCCGCAAGAAGAGCGGCCACCAGTGCGTGGGCGTCGTCGTGGCGGTACTGACGGCAGCGGTCGCGTGCGTCCGGCTTGATACTGGGTCGCAGGGCGAACTTGTCGGGCTGTTCGGTGGCGACCGTTGCCATGGATGCCGTTGGGATGAGCCAGAACGCCGCCAGCACCATCCGCACCGGATCGAAATGGACGAGCAGCAGATACTCGCCATCCGTTGCACTGTGCGTCGCCTTGCGGACGTCGAACTGGACGGTTTCCCGGGCGGCATTGGCGATCGCCGACTTGACTTGGATCGCAACGCTGCGGCGCGTCACCTTGTCGAGCACGATGAGGTCGAGGCCGTGGTCGTCGGCGAGCGGCACGAAAGGCGCCAGACGCCCCTCCGATGCGATGAGGAGCGCGCTGGCGACCATCTGCTCGGTCACCTTGCCCTTCTGCGTCGAAGTGAGTTGCGCGCCGATCGTCACTGTCGCCTCCGTGCCGGATTTCTTGCCGAACCTGAGACTTATCGTCATCGGTCGGGGCAACGGTTCGCTCCGTTCGGCTGTGAAGTCCAGAGAAATGAGACTCATCGTCTGTAGTTTGATCGACTGAGGTGTCGGAATCCTTAGCCGATGGACGTGCGCCGCCGGCTAGGGCTGAACCTGAAGAAACTGCGGGAGGAGCAAGGCTTCTCGCAGGGGAGCTTTGCCGACCACTGCGGCCTGCACCGGACCTACATCAGCGGCATCGAGCGCGGCGTCAGGAACCCGACCGTGGTCATCCTCGACAAGATCGCCAAGGCGTTGAAGGTCCCGGCGGGACAGCTGCTGGATGAAAGCAGGGTAGCCGCAAAGAAGTCGTAGCGTGGGGTTCGATCCATATCCGCCGGAACGAGAAGTGTGCGCTGCTGCATTGCGCTACGAATTAACTATCGGCGCCATCTGGACAAATAAAGTTCCGCGATGCGATGGAAGGAGATCTATCGCTCGAATTGAGGCAGTGGTACAAATGACGAAGTAGTGGAGCGATAAGTCGCCTACTATCGAACTTTGAACCCAAGAACGAAATCGCAGATTGGATGATCGCCGCTCTTGCGGCGCGCGCCCTAATGCGTGTTTCGTTCTTGGGTTTTTCCGTTTCAACCGGCAAACAGGGAGATTCCCATGCCGCCACGGACTACCAAAGAAAATGGCTGTGTTTGATGCTCTTGTTGAACCCTATGCCAGTGCGGCGGCAACGCAGCTCATTCGCGTGAACGCCTCGCCCT
>JAIEMV010000003.1 GCA_019751875.1 Hyphomicrobium sp.
TTGGGCAAGAAGGGCCGGCCACCATACCCGCCGAAATTGATCCCTCGGCAAATCTCTATCCCGTTCCGCGCAACGCAGCTTTCACACTCGACCGAGCGCTCACGGCTGAAAGTATCAATGCCAAGTGGAACAACTTTTATGAGTTTGGCTCGCATAAGGAGATTTCGAGCGCCGCGCAGGCGTTGAAACTCCGTCCCTGGATGGTCACCTTCGACGGGCTGGTCGAGAAGCCGTTTGAAATTGGCATCGACGATCTGCTGGCCAAGATGAAACTTGAAGAACGATTGTATCGTCACCGCTGCGTCGAAGCCTGGTCGATGACTATTCCGTGGTCCGGTTTCCCGCTGAAAGACTTGGTCGCGCTTGCGAAACCGCTGTCATCCGCAAAATACGTGCGGATGGAGACATTCAACAACCCAGCCGTTGCGCCCGGTCAGAAACAGACATGGAATCCGTGGCCATATGTCGAAGGCTTGACGATCGACGAGGCGAACAATGACTTAGCATTCATGGTCACCGGCGCTTACGGCAAGCCGATGGCCAAGCAGCACGGCGCGCCGTTGCGTTTAGCCGTGCCATGGAAATACGGATTCAAGCACATCAAATCGATCACGCGGTTTTCGTTCGTTGCCGAGCGACCGGTCAGCTTTTGGGAGAAGATCCTGCCGGCAGAATACGGCTTCTGGGCCAATATCAATCCTGAAGTTCCGCATCCGCGCTGGAGCCAAGCGACCGAACGTGTCCTCGGAACCGAGATCCGCGTAGCAACGCTGCCGTATAACGGCTATGGCGAATTGGTTGCGCATCTCTACAAGAACATCAAGGGCGAGCGATTGTACACGCAGTGTTGGTGCGGGCAGGCCAGCTAGAGAGGCTTCCCGCCAAGAGTGCAGACCAATACAGACCACGTGTGGCTGTCGTCTGTCGCCTCGTCACAATGACTCAATGACCTTTTCCAACTTTGCTCGGACAAACGCTGCCTTCTCGAGTAGCGCGGGATTGTCGATGGCGGCCATCGAGGCGACCGGGTTGATCGCTGCCACCTCGACGCGCCCTGGTGCCAGCTCCTGAACGATGACATTGCAGGGCAGCATTGTTCCGACCTTGTCCTCGAGCTTGAGCGCCTCGTGGGCCAGCGCAGGGTTGCACGCTCCCAGAATGCGGTATGGACGAAACTCAACGCCGATTTTGCTCTTGAGTGTCTTCGTCACGTCGATCTCGGTGATGATGCCAAAACCCTGCTCCTTGAGCTTCTCGGCCGTCAGAGTGACGACGTCATCGAAGCTCATCAACAAAACCTTGTTGAAGTAATAACTCATGTCTTCTCTCACATCATGCAACAGCCCATGCCGAGCAGCATATCAGCCTTCTTTTTCTGGTCGTCGCCCAGAACTTTATAGAGAGCTTCCGTTGCGGGCTTCAGTGCTTTCATCGCATCGAGCATGGCCTCCATATGCTTCGTGTGAGCGTCCATTCGTGCGATGGCTGTGCCGGACTGCATGGCCTGCATCATCGTTGCGTGCATACTCTGCATGGTATCGCCGCGAGCCTTGACGGCACTTACATATCCGTCCCAGGCGGCGGCCTGCGTGTCGGTGATGCCCAGTTCGGCCTTCAGATAGGCAAGACGGCCTTCCATCATCGGCCCTTGACCCATCATCATGCCGGGTCCCATTCCCTGACCCATACTTCCCATGCCCATCGGCATGTTGCCCATCATGCCTGGGCCCATCATTCCCTGCATACCCTGACCCATCATGCTCATTCCCATGTTGCCGCGCATCATGGGACAGCCACCCATCATCCCCATGCCCTGACCCATCGGCATATGCTGACCCTGTTGTTGGTCTTGAGCCAGCGAACCAGTCGCAGCCGCTGCCAGGAGCGCCGCCGTGATCAGCCATTTACGCATGGTCATGTGATTACTCCTTGATGTGTTGCTTCGCATTTACTCGTTCGATGCATCTATGTGGCTTTCCAGAACCGATCGGTTTTGAGGGTCATCTTAGTTTGGTCTCGTCGTCCACGTACTTGATGTGGATCAAGATCCTTGCCAGGGGAAATCGGCTTTCGGCGGCAGACCGGAGATCACTTTCTTCTCCAACGATTGAAGGCAACCACTGACCAAATCGCTTCGCCTACGCCAAATGGCCATGCGCCTTGCAGAAAGCCGTAAAGCGACGCCAATCCGCAGGCTCCAGCAAAGGCAAGAATGTAGACGGGGCTGCGCTCTTCGAGCGCATAGAAGACCAGCATTGCGCTAACCGCAAAAAATCCGAATAGCGTTAGCGCATCCAAAGTGAGAACTCCTCGGCTTGACCATGCTTGCGTGGCAGATGATCGTCCTGATTCAGTCCCACTACGGCACGAGTCGCTTCGTGTCGAACATCGCTATCATTCAGGTTGTGAGCCATGTTTGGCGAAGACTTCGGTGCTGCCATCTTTCTTTAGCAGAAGAACCTCGTAGGCCTCCCGCTTGTCGCCGGATTCCATTCCGGGCGATCCAATAGGCATGCCCGGCACAAGAAGGCCGAGGGCATCGGGGCGCTCGGCCAACAGCTTGCGAATATCTTGCTCGGGAACGTGGCCCTCGATCAGATATCCATCGACTCTTGCGGTATGGCAGGCGGTAAGTGCCACAGGGATTCCTGCATCGAGTTTCATTTTCATGAGTTGACCCATCGCGAGGTCCTTAACAACGACATCGTGGCCGCCCGCCCGCAGATGCCGGGCCCACGCATGGCAACACGAACATCCTCCTGTGGTCATCATCTCAAATGATGCAGCAGTCGCTGCGACTGGAAAAATGCCGATGGCGAGCGCAGCCATCCAAACTGATCGCCGGCAAACGCGACGTTCGGTAGTCATGAGTGGTTCTCCTTCGACGATAAATCGGCATTCTTGCCGAGTGCTGTGATTGCCAGCAGGAGCATGACGCCCACCGCGATTGCCGTATCCGCGAGATTGAATGCGGGCCAGTGATAATCCCAGACATGAAAGTCGAGGAAATCAACAACCGCGCCGACGCGAATACGATCCAAAGCGTTGCCAAGCGCGCCGCCAATGATCAATCCAAACGCGGCGGCCTCCCACCGTGCGGTTGATCGGATCAGGAGAAATGCAAATAGCGCAACGATGAAGAGCGTAATTCCGGCCAGAAGCAAAGGGCGGCCCGCGAATGTCTCCGCGAACATGCTGAAAGATACCCCTTGGTTAAAACTGAGACGCAGATCGAAGAATGGCAGCACGGATTGAGCGTTTCCACGCTCAAGCGCCGCTAATGCCATCACCTTCGTGGCTTGATCCAAAACGAAGGCGATAAGGACCGCCGCCAATCCAAATAGTCGTGTCAGGCGGGGCGGTGCCAAGGTGTCCATTACGCTGCTCATGCAATCTCCTGAGACGATGCTGTCGCTGCCGGACGAAATCGCAGCAGGCGCAATGCATTCGCGGTCACCAACACGGTGGCCCCTGTATCTGCGAGGATGGCCATCCACAGCGAGCTGACGCCCAGAAGTGTCGTGACCAGAAACACGGCCTTCAGCCCGAGCGCGAGGGCGATATTCTGCCAGATATTGGACAAGGTCGCCCGCGCGAGACTGACAAGCTCGGCAACGCCGGTGACACGGTTGCTTAGCAAGGCTGCATCGGCGGTCTCCAGCGCGACATCGGTCCCGCCCCCCATTGCGATGCCGACTGAGGATGCCGCAAGCGCAGGCGCGTCATTGATGCCATCGCCCACCATGGCCACAGGGCCAGCCGTCTTGAGTTCAGCAATGGCCTGGAGCTTGGCGTCGGGCAACAGCTCCGCGCGTACATCGAGGCCAAGTGCGTTTGCTATGGCTTGACCCGTGCGCCGGTTATCGCCGGTCAGCATGATGGTGTCCACGCCGAGCGCCTTTAGCCACCTGATCCCGGCTACGGCATCGGGGCGCGGTTCGTCGCGGAGCGCAATAAGGCCGAGCGCGCGCTCATTCGTGGCCACGATCACGACTGTCTTTCCTTCCGCCTCAAGCCGCTGCACCACGCTCTCGAAGGAAGGGGGCAGCAGGTTAAATTCGGCTGCATGACGCGGAGAGCCGACCGAGATTAAGCCATCGCGCAGACGCGCGACAACGGCTTTGCCTGGAACCGCAGAAGCGCCCCCGAAGGCTTCTGGTATGGTGAGCCCGCGCATCTTGGTCGCTGCGATAATCGCAAATCCGAGCGGATGGCTGGACCCTTGCTCGACGGCGGCAGCTTTCGCCAGCACCTCATTGCCATCACCTTCAATTGCAATGACATCGGTCACCTGTGGATTGCCAACGGTTAAGGTGCCGGTCTTGTCAAAGGCGACGGTCTTGATCTTGCCCAGAGTCTCCAAGGCTGCACCGCCCTTGATGAGAAGCCCGCGGCGGGCCCCCGCCGCGAGACCGGAGGCAATGGCGGCAGGCGTCGAGATTACAAGCGCGCAGGGGCAGGCAATGAGTAGGGTAGCGAGACCGCGGTAGATCCAGGTTTCCCAGTCTGCCCCAAAGAGCAACGGTGGTATGATGATGATCAGCGCCGCAGCGACCATTGACGCTGGCGTATAGTACGCTGCGAACTGGTCGATAAAGCGGGCCGTAGGCGCTTTAGAAGTCTGTGCCTGCTCCACCAGATGAATGATGCGCGCGATGGTGTTGTCGGCTGCGGTCTTGGTGATTGATATCCTGAGCAAGCCGTTGCCGTTAATGCTGCCGGCATAGACCATCGCCTCAATAGTCTTCAGGACGGGAACCGATTCGCCCGTGACGGGGGCTTCGTCGAGTTCCGACGTTCCCTCGATGATTTTTCCGTCTGATGGAATCCGGTCGCCGGGTCGCACCACGACGATGTCGTCGACATGCAACTGTTCGACGGGCACTTCCCGCACTTCGCCGTCTTGCTCGATTTTGGCGGTGCGCGGCACCAATCCGATTAGTGCTTTGATGCCAGCTCTTGCGCGGCCTGCCGCAACGTTCTCCAGAAGCTCGCCTACGGCAAAAAGGAAAATCACAACCGCTGCTTCCTCGGTCGCGCCGATGGCAACGGCTCCGGCCGCCGCTACGCTCATGAGCGTTTCGATGCTGAAAGGCGTGCCAGACATGGCGCCCATGACCGCGCGGCGCGCTATGGGGACGAGACCAATGACGGCGGCTGAGAGATAAGCGTAAAATGAGAGGTCGGGTGCAACCCAGGCGACAGTGGCCGCCGCTGCAAGCAGGACTGCGCTCACAAGGACGAGTTGCCCCTTGCGCGTTTGCCACCACGGCCGATCAGCCCGCTCGGTCGAATGGGTCGAGTTGACCTGCTCAGTCGCCAGTGAACGCGGCGTGTAGCCAAGGCTGCGGATCTTGTCCTCAATGGCTTGGCGCGAGCTCCGATCCGCGTCGTGTTTCAGGGCCAGCGTCTCGGCGCCATAGTTGACGTTGATGTCGGTGACGCCGGGGAGACGCTTCAGGGCGTTCTCGATCTTGAGCGCGCACGCGCCGCAATCCATGCCCTCGACGCTCATCCTGAGCGTGTGGATCTTTGTTGAGGGTCGTTCGACGGCTGTCACGTTTTTCGGACTTTCTCTCGTTATGAGATCATACTGCACCCTGTAGTAACTACAGGGTCAACACTTATGAGTTCAGGCGTCCTCACGATCGGCGATTTGTCCAAAGCAACCGGCACCAAGGTCGAGACGATCCGCTATTACGAGCGCATCGGATTACTTCCCGCCCCTGATAGGACGAGTGGAAACTACCGCGCCTATGGGAAAAGCGATCTCGGTCGACTGAGCTTCATTCGTCGTGCCCGCGATCTGGGTTTTGGCCTGGAGCAGGTGAGGGAACTTCTGGGTCTGTCGGATCAGAAGCAGCGTTCCTGTGAAGCTGTCGATGTCATCGCGCGCGACCATCTCGCAGACGTCGATCGCAAACTGGCCGATTTGAAGGCTCTACGGCGCGAACTCGACAGCATCATCCGCCGGTGTGGTCGCGGCACCATTGGCGAGTGCCGAATTATTGAAGCGCTGGCTCCGATCGATCCTCGACATTGATGGAAGCCTGTGGTGGAAACGCTTCTTATGGCCTGGCTAGTGCAGGCCGTGGTGCTCTACACCGTCACGGCAGTCTACGTTTTCTATTTGAATAGTCACGTGAGTGATCTTGAATTGGCGAGAAAGCATAGCCGCCACCCGCTGGCGCACCTCGTCGGCGTTAGTGCCGTCCGTAACGACGACGTGCACGGATAGCGAAGGCAGATCAGTCGTCAGCGCCCAGACGTGCAGATCGTGGAAGTCGGCAACGTGAGGCGTTGCCTTGACGGCGGAGGCAATCGCTTCGAGGTCGAGCCCATCCGGCACGCCTTCCAACAGAACGTTCATGGTCTCGCTAAAGAGCTGCCACGTTCGCGGCAGCACCCACAATCCAATCGCAACGGCGACCAGCGGATCGACCCAACGCCAATCGGTGAACCAGATGATCATTGCAGCGGCCATGACTCCAATCGAGCCGAGCATGTCGCTCCAGACTTCCAGATAGGCGCCTTTCACGTTTAGGCTCGACTGTGCGTTGCCTGCCAGCAGCCGCATGGCGGCGAGGTTAACGAGAAGACCGAGGGACGCCACCACGAACATCGGCAGGGATGCGATCTCGGTCGGGGCGAGAACCCGTTGGTAGGCTTCATACAGAATGTAGGCAGCCACAGCGAACAGCAGGATTGCGTTCAAGGCTGCGGCGAGTATCTCGAACCGGCGGTAGCCGAAGGTCCGCCGGCTGTCAGCAGGCCGTTCGCCGATCTTGATGGCGGCGAGAGCAATCGCGAGCCCGGCCGTGTCGGTCAACATGTGCGCGGCATCGGAAATCAGCGCCAGGCTGCCGGTCAAGATACCGGCCACCACCTCGACGACCAGGAACGTCCCTGTCAGCGCCAGGGCTTTTGTCAGCGCGGATGCGCTGGATGACGCATGCCCGTGGTCGTGACCGGCGCCCATATGATCTCCTCGTTACAGAAATATAACTGATGTGCATACAGGCAACACCCGCCTTGCCGGATTGCCAAACAGCAGAAAATCTTGATAGTGCTTCTGAGTGAGGAGTCTATAATCATAACATGCGACGTGTCTTAACCGTCCTGCTGCTTGCGCTGTTTATCCCGGCCACGGTGGTTGCCGGGTCGATGCGCTTGTGCATCGGCAACGACGGCCACCGGATGGTGGAGTTCGCCCACAGCTCCATGCACCACCAGAACGACCAAGTCGCTGACGTTGCGCACGAAAAGGTGTCGCAAAGCGCCAGTCTGGAGAACGGTCCCGATTGCATCGACATCGGTCTTCAGGCAACGGCAACGAGCACCTTCTCCTCGATCAAGAAGCAATCGACCGATGACGGCGGAAAAATGCCGTTCCATGTCGGTGCGATACCTCTTGTGCTCCCGCTGGCGCAAATCGCGGTCGCCACGAACGGCTATGCTGTGCCGTTGTCCGGCGACCCGCGTCTCGACGCCTTGAGCACGGTTTTCCTCCTAATTTAGCGCCCCCCATCTGATCTTTGACTGCGCATGTCGGCACACTCGCTGACGGCGCACAACGTGATTCGATGCCTGGGGGCCTTATGGCGAAACGTTCGACTTTAAATCTCTGGTTGGCTGCGGCGTTTGCCACGGTTTTCTTGAGCAATGGTGCCACCGGCGAAGAACTTTCCGGATGGAATACCGTAACGGAACTCGATGCTGAAGCCGAACCGGTTAAATCCGTTATCGGCGCGGCGACTCCCGGATATGAAAAACGGCTGACGCTGCGCGAAGCAGTCAGCCGCACACTTGCTTACAACCCATCGATGCGCGCGGCTTATTACGAAATTCAGGCGCGCGATGGCGAGGCCTTTCAAGCCTCGCGCCGGCCCAATCCGGAGCTGTTGCTTGAGGTCGAGAACTTCGGTGGCTCGAAGGACACAAGCGGCTTCGACGTCGCCGAGGAAACTGCGAGCCTGACCCAACTCATTGAACTCGGCGGCAAGCGCTATGCGCGTCTGCAGGCCGCGCAGCTAGAGACCTCTCTCGCCACGTGGGATTACGAAGGTGTCCGTGTCCAGATGGCGACCCTGGCCGCCCAGTCGTTCGTCGATGTGCTGACCGCGCAAGAGCGGGTGAAGGCCCTGGGTGAGTTTGTCTCGATAGCAGAGAAGACGCGCAAAAGCGTCGATGCCCGCGTGAAGGCCGGCAAGGCCAGTCCGATCGAACTGGATCGTGCTTTGGTGGCGGCCGCGCGCGCAAAGGCTCTGCAAGGCGCCGAGAAGGCGCGGCTGGATGCGGCCAAGCGCAAGCTCTCGACACTATGGGGCGCGCATGCACCCGATTTCGGCGCAGCAGCTGGCCGGCTTGGTAATGGTACCAGCGTGCCTTCAATCGAAGCATTAAAGAGCTTCCTTAATAATAATCCGACGCTGGCGCGCTGGACTGACGAGGTTAGTCGCCGTGCGGCCCAGGTCGATTTGGAGCATGCCAAATCGATCCCCGATCTTCGCGTCGGCGCCGGGGTGCGTCAGTTCAATGAGAACGACTCGACGGCAATCGTTGCGTCCGTCGCGATCCCGCTACCGATTTTCGATCGCAATGACGGCAATATCGCCGCCGCCGAGAGCCGACTTACGAAAGCTGAGACCGATGCATTAGCCGTGCGCGACGATCTTCTGCGCGCGCTGATTGAGGCCGTTGGCGAACTTGAAGTTGCGGCAACGCAGCTCAATGGGTTGAAGCGCGACGTGCTGCCCGTGGCGCAGACGGCCTTTGATCGCACCAAGATCGGTTACGACGAAGGCAAGTTTGATCTTCTGAATGTGCTCGATGTTCAGCGCTCGGTGTTCGAGGTGCGACTCGATCTGCTCAACGCCCGTGCCGACTATGAGAAGGCACGGGTCAAGGTCGAAGCCCTGATCGGGCGCGACATAAAAGAATTCTAGGAAAGCGCTGTTAGATGAAGTTCACGTCGAAACTTACCTTAGCCGGTGCAGCAGCTCTCTTGGGCCTGTTTGTAGCCTATCGCGAGACCAGCGCCATGTGCGGACCCGCGAAAGTGGATGCGCATGGGCATGGCCACGGTCATGGAGAAGAGCAGGAGGCTGGTCATGCGGCTGAGGGCTTCGGCACGAAGGTCTGTGAGGACGGAGTCGTCCGGGCCGTTTGGGAAACGATGTGGCCTTCCAGCGCAGAGATGGCGCCAGTTGCGATAACGGACGCCGACCACGGTAAGGAGGCTGTCGGAGAAAAGGAAGGCGACGGTCACGCCCACGGCAAGGAGCCTGCTGGCGAGAAGGACGCGGATGGCCATGCCCACGGCAAGGAAGAAGGCGAATCTTCGGAAGGGCTGATCAAGCTTAGTGCCGAACAGATCAAGGCTGCAACGATCGATATGCAGCCGGCGGCTTCCGGCAAGCTCAGTAAGGAGGTTGCCGCTCCCGGCCGCATCACGATGAATGCCAACGCTCAGGCCCGGGTCGTATCCAAGCTGACCGGGACTGTGGCCAGCGTTGATCGGCAACTTGGCGATACCGTTGCTGTAGGTGATCTTCTTGCCACGATTGACAGCCGCGAGATGGCCGAAGCAAAAGCCGATTTTCTGGCGGCGTCGCGCACCGAGGAGCTGGCGCGCTCAACCTATGAGCGGGAAGAGCGGCTGTGGAAGCAGAAGGTGACCGCGGAGCAGGAGTTTCTCGCCGCCCGCAACGCCCACGCGGAAGCCAAAATCAGGCTTGATGTTGCCCATCAACGCCTGCACGCAATCGGACTCTCTGACGACGAAATCAAACGGCTACCCAAGATTGGCGATGAGAGCAGTTTTCGCATCTATGAACTGCGGGCGCCCATTGCCGGACAGGTCACCGCGCGTGATCTGGTGCTCGGGCAGACTGTTGGGACCGATAAAGAACTCTTCACGATTGCCGATCCAGCGAAGGTCTGGATTGAGTTAGCTGTTGCACCCAATGACCTGCCGTTTGCCAAACAAGGTCAGACAGTGCGCGTGCAATCGGGAACCCGTCAGGCCAGTGGAGCCATTATCGCACTCAGCCCGGTGATTGATCAGGAGACGCGCTCCGCCAAAGCAATTGCCGAGGTGGATAATGCATCCGGCACATGGAAGCCCGGCGACTATGTCGATGCGCGCCTCATCGCGTCAGAGCAGGAGGTCGACATTCTGATACCCGCTGGCGCCATACAGACGGTGAAGGGGTCGAAGGTGGTGTTCGTCAGCGAAAGCGGCGGTTTCCGTGTGCGACCCGTCACAACAGGACGCGAGGATTCGCGAAACGTCGAGATCGTGTCGGGGCTCGAATTCGGAGAGACCGTCGCCACCTCCAACACCTTCACGCTTAAGGCCGAGCTCGGTAAGGCCGAAGCCGAGCATGAGCATTAAGGGAGAGAACCGGTCATGATTGAACGCATCCTGAGTTTCTCCCTTACGCACCGCGTGCTGGTGGTCTTGCTGGTCGCAGCCGCATCAGCATTCGGCCTCTATTCGCTGCAACGGCTGCCGATCGACGCCGTACCGGACATCACAAACAACCAGATTCAGATCAACACCGAAGCAGCGGCGTTGTCGCCTTTCGAGATTGAAAAGAACGTCACCTTCCCGATCGAGACTGCGCTCGCGGGCATACCGGGGCTCTCCTACACCCGCTCGCTGTCGCGCAACGGGTTTTCGCAGGTCACGGCGGTTTTTGAGGACAACGTCGACATCTACTTCGCGCGCTCCCAGGTGTCGGAGCGGATGAACCAGGCCAAAGCCAACCTGCCGGCGGGGGCTGAACCACGCATGGGTGCCGTTTCGACCGGCCTCGGCGAAATCTACATGTGGACCGTCCATTTCGAACATCCGCGCGGCAAGGGCGCAGAGGTCAAAGACGGCAAGCCAGGCTGGCAGAGCGATGGCAGTTATTTGACGCCCGAAGGACTGGTTCTGCGTAAGGACTTCGAGTTTTCCATGTACCTGCGCACGGTGCAGGACTGGATTATTCGGCCCCAGCTTAAGGGCGTGACCGGCGTTGCCGAGGTGGATGCCATTGGCGGCTACGAGCAGCAATACCAGGTGCAGCCTGATCCGCAGAAGCTGTTGTCGCTGGGGCTGACGTTCTCCGATGTCATCAACGCGTTGGAGCGCAACAACACCAGCGTCGGTGCTGGATACATCGAGCAAAAGGGGGAATCCTACATCGTCCGTGCCGACGGTCGGCTCGAAACCGCGACCGACATCGGCAATGTTATCATCGCCAATCGCAACGGCGTCCCGGTTTACTTGAAAGACGTCGCAGAGGTTGGGATCGGCCGCGAATTGCGCACCGGTTCGGCCAGCGAGAACGGGTTTGAGGTGGTCGTCGGCACCACTATGATGCTGAAGGGCGGCAACAGCCGCATCGTTTCAGCCGCTGTTGACGAGAAAATCAAAACTATCTCCAAGTCACTGCCGCCGGATATTGCCATCAAGACCGTGCTCAACCGCACGGTCCTGGTTGATGCTACCGTCAAGACAGTAGTTAAAAACCTCGCGGAAGGCGCGCTGCTGGTTATCGTCGTGCTGTTTCTGATGCTCGGCAACCTGCGTGCCGCACTCATCACGGCGCTGGTCATTCCCATCACGATGCTGTTCACCACGGTTGGCATGGTGGAAGCCGGAATTTCCGCCAACCTCATGAGCCTTGGCGCACTCGATTTCGGGCTCATCGTCGACGGTGCGGTGATCATTACCGAAAACGCGCTGCGCAGATTGGCCGAGCGTCAGCACCACGAAGGCCGATTGCTCAACGTCAACGAGCGTCTGCACGAGGTGATGGTCGCCAGCAAGGAGATGATCCAGCCATCGGTATTCGGGCAAATCATCATCATCACAGTCTACCTGCCGCTCCTCACCTTTACCGGCGTGGAAGGCAAGATGTTCGAGCCGATGGGACTGACCGTCATCATTGCGCTGCTCGCCGCATTCGTCATGTCGTTGACCTTCGTGCCCGCCATGATTGGGTTGTTCGTGACCGGACGCATTGAAGAAAAGGAAAGCGCGATCATCCGCTATTCCAAGCGCGTCTACGAACCAGCGTTGCGCAGCGCGCTGGCCGATACCTCCAGTGTCATCTGGATGTCGGTGGCCTTTTTCGTGTTCTCGCTGTTCCTTTTCACGCGCCTTGGCCAGGAGTTCATCCCGACGCTGGATGAAAAGAATCTTGCCATGCATGCCATGCGGATTCCCTCGACGTCACTCTCCCAATCGCAGGAGATGCAATTGAAGGTGGAGGCGACGGTTCGTGCGTTTCCCGAGGTCGCATTCGTGTTTTCCAAGACAGGCACGGCGGAAATGGCATCGGACCCGATGCCGCCCCACGTCTCGGATACCTTCATCATCCTCAAGCCTCAGTCGGATTGGCCAGATCCGAGCATGACCAAGGCAGAACTGGTCGAGAAGATTGCGGCGGCCGTCGGCCTGCTGCCGGGCAACAACTACGAATACACCCAGCCGATCCAGATGCGCTTCAATGAGCTGATTGCTGGCGTACGCAGTGACGTGGCCGTCAAGGTGTTCGGTGACGACTTTGATGAACTTGGAGCAACGGCGGCCAAGGTGGCTTCCGTGCTGCGCCAGGTGCTTGGCGCGGCTGACGTGAAGGTCGAACAGACCACGGGTCTGCCCATGTTGGACGTCAAGCTCGATAAGCAGGCCATCTCTCGTTACGGCCTCAACATCGGTGATGTTCTAGACGTGATTTCGATTGCGGTCGGCGGGCGCGAGGCGGGCCTTGTATTCCAGGGTGATCGCCGGTTCGATATCGTTGTGAGATTGCCGGACCGCCTCAGAGATGACCTTGAGACTTTAGAGAATTTGCCGGTTCCGGTTCCGGATAGCGACGGCGACTCCGCGAAGACCTCTTTCATCCCGCTCAAAACGTTGGCGCGGTTTGTGGTTGAAGAAGGCCCGAACCAGATCAGCCGCGAAAACGGTAAGCGTCGTGTGGTGGTTCAAGCGAATGTGCGTGGGCGCGACATCGGCTCGTTTGTCGAAGAGGCGCAGCGGCGCATTGATGCCGAAATTCAGGTGCCTCCGGGCAACTGGCTGGCCTGGGGCGGGCAGTTTGAAAACCTGCAGGCGGCGCGTAGCCGGTTAATGATCGTCGTACCGGCGTGCTTCTTCATCATCTTTCTGATGCTGTTCACCGCATTTGGCAAAGTGCGCGAGGCCCTGCTGGTGTTCTCCGGCGTGCCGCTCGCGATTTCCGGCGGCATCCTCACGCTTTATCTCCGCGATATGCCATTCTCGATTTCCGCCGCGGTCGGCTTTATCGCGCTGTCCGGCGTGGCCGTGTTGAACGGTCTCGTGATGGTGACTTACATCAACCAGCTTCGACTCAAGGGCATCCAAGGCGAACTGGCCATCATCGAAGGTGCGATGACGCGCCTCCGACCGGTTCTGATGACTGCGCTGGTGGCGTCGCTAGGATTCGTGCCAATGGCGATCGCGACAGGGACCGGTGCCGAAGTGCAGAAGCCGCTGGCCACGGTCGTCATTGGCGGCCTGATCACGGCCACGTTGCTGACACTGCTCGTGCTGCCGGCGCTCTACAAGCGCTTCTGCCTCAACGAAGAGTTCACCGCCGAAAATGCGGTTTCGCCTAAACCTCTCAAGGAGGTTGTCCCATGACAGAGACTGCTAATGAGGTGGACACATTCGACCGCCATATTCGGAAACGTCGAAAATTTCGTTCCGCGAGCACACTTGGATAGCTGGAAAATCATCAGTCGGAGCGGCTTCAAATGAAATTAGAAATGGCATGCGCACTGATCTTGAATGCCGTTGTGCTTGAGCCAGCAAGCGCAATCGATACAATTTCAGTTACTCGCTCAAATTCTATGTTGCTCGTCGGTGCAAAAACTTACAGGCACTGTCACAACACGCCGCGGCGCGTCTACTGCCATACAAATGAACCTTTGCCGGTGACGGTTCGGGAGACTGCGCCGACAGATCGACCACCCCCGAAGATGCCCCACCGTCAACCTAATGCATTGCTGAAATAGAGCCCAGGCCGAAGCTGTTTGCGAATGGCTCAAGGGGTTCATCGCCGAAGCCGTACCGGAATTCCAACTTGCAAAGGAACATGTCGCATGAGCGTTACCCGAACAATCTTGGCTGCTGCAGCCTCTTTCGCCGTTGCCTTCTCATTGCCAGTGATGGCCGAAGAGGGCCATGACCATGGCAAGGGCCACGAGCATGGGAAGGAGCACGCGCATGGCAAGGACGAGGCCCACTTCAAGGTCACACCTCCGAGCAACGTCAAAGACGCCTGGACGCTGATCACGGCGAAGTTGACCGAAGCCGAGACTGCCATTGGCGGCAATAAACTGACTGGGGCTCATGAAGCGGGTGAGCACATGGAAGCGGCGGTGCATACGCTGCAGGAAAAGTCGGACATGGTTGCCGAAGGCTCGAAGGCCAAGCTGACCTCTGCGCTCAAGCAGCTCGACAAGGCCGTTGACGAGCTACACCACGGCGCCGAGCACAACGAGGCTGATGCTGCCTCGACTGCGCTAACGAAGATCAAGGGTCTTTTGCCGCTCGTCGAAGGTCTTTACCCGTCCGGCGCCCTGAAGTGACACCAGTGACCCCAAGGGCCTGTTGACGATGGAGTGCGCGTTTCATGCCTCTTGCCCTGACGCCGAAGCGCTATGCAGTCATCTTTTTGGCAGGCCTCGTTTGCGTGACAGGCGCGTCATTGGCTCCAGGGGCCCCGGCTGAACGCGGAGAGTCTGCCAAGGCCGCCGACTTCGCAACTATCCATGACCGTGCCGCAACGGACTACATGAAGGGCGAACTGGACGAGGCCTTGGCAGGCTTCAACGCCGCGATTGCACTCAATCCGGCCAGCGCCCTGGCCCACTACAACCGTGGCAATGTCTATTATGCGAAGGGAAACTACATCGCGGCCATCCGAGATTTCACAGAGGCCCTGAGGATTAGCCCCGGACTGCCGTACGCCAACATGAATCGTGGGAACGCGTTGTCCAACCTCGGGCGGCTTGATGAAGCCCTTAAAGATCTGGACGAGGCGGTCCGACTTCAGCCCACCGTCAGTGACACCTACTTCAACCGTGCGATTGTGCATGTGCGTCGCAGGCAACTTGAGCAGGCACTTGCCGACTACGAAACAGCCATCGGCCGCGACTCTGAAGACCAGGAAGCGGCTGCGGCGCGACAGCGTTTGGTGGACCTGCTCGGTGGCGCCAGGGACGGCGGGTTGGCAACGGTCGACACTGCCAAAATTGCAACGGAGATTACCCATGCGCGGCAGGTCGAGCACCTTCTCCGGCTGGTCGCCAATACATGTATCGCGCACGGCGATAGCCTGGAAGGCCTGAAGACCCTTGCTCTGGTTGGCAAATGGAAACCTGCCCCGGGCGAAGACCTGACCCGCAGACGTGGCGGCGCTGCCCAAATCGACGGGGGGTGGACGTTCCGAGACCGGTTTGGTGCCTATGCGTTGACCCATTCAGAAAGAAGTCAAAGGCCCCCAGTCTACGTCTGCTCGCTGATCACCCAGCCGGTCAGCTCGCATCTGTTCGACGATGTTAAAGCCGGATTTGAGGCGCGGTTTGGCGTGGCGCCACACGACACGCCCGCATGGCCGGGTCAGCAGGTGACGCGCTATCTGCTTTCGAACGGCAAGGGCAGCTTGCTCACTGCGCTGGCTTTCACGCCGAAACACGGCGCGCTGACCTTCCGCATTTATTTTGGCAATCCCTGAGAGGAGGTGACGCGACTGACAACCGTAACGGCAATCAAATGCGAAACAGGAGCATTCCAGTATTGAACCAATCATCATCGCCAATGCGACGGCGTCGCTCTTTACCGCAACGGCTTTCGCGGGCGAAGAGCGCGGCCACTGTTCGGACCCGTCTGTCTGTCAAGGCGATGCCGCGTGCGAAAAGCAGGGCTGGAAGGAACTGATGAGAGAAGAATGCGCGAAAATTGACGGCACCAAGTTTCAGGCTTCGTCGCACGAAGGCGAAAACCACAAGGACGCCGACCACGACCACAAGAGGTGACTACCAACGCTAAAGGAGGACGCCAGTGAAAGCAAAGTGTCGCGATCATTCTCGCCACCGTACTTGTCGCATTCGGCGGGACTTCAGCCGCAATGGCAGTGGTTCCCGCGGGGCACGCTGGACTCGCTCTGTCTGAGACCGTCAGGTCGGATCTCAGGTCCGACATCGGCATCGCCGTCATTGGGGCCACGACAGTCACCGGAGATGGGGCAACCATCATCGCCGCTTGTGGAGACACCGCCACCGTAGACATGGGTAACTATGGATTCGTGCCGCAGATTTGCGGGTGGCCGGCGGTCATCATCACCATCATCACCAGCGTCATCATTGAGCCAAAAGGACAGCGGCGTGAGCCGCTGTCCACCTCTTTGCGCGCCTTAAAAGTTGTCTACATGCCTTTGCAACTCCTGCCCGGCCAAAAAAATCTTTCGAAGGGTGGAAACAGTAAAGCTCGAAAGCTTGGGCACCGTGCCATGTCCTATGTCCGCAGATGTCCAGCCGTACAACGGCTCGCTCGTGGCTGGGACCAACCAACCAGCTAATGCCCTCAGGGAACAACGAACCGCCCTTGAAGCTTATGGCCATCGGGGAGCGAGCCGGTGATGACCACCTTTGCGCCGGAGCCGACGGGAGCGCTCGTCGCAGCCGTAAGCTTGTTCGGCTTGACCGGGACCAACTTCAGCTGACTCGTTTTACCGGCCTCTTGGACAATCGCTGTCATTTGGGCGCCGTTTGGGTCAAGCGGGGCTTCTTTGTCGTCGGTCAGATAGAAGGTGAGAGCATCAGGCGCGGCGACCAATTCGATGTGATGACCCTCGACATCGATCAGCGCGCCGCCATTGGGGCCCTTTTCGGCTTCATGCGCAAGAGCGGGTGCGGCAAACCCCAGGGTCAGCGCCAGAGCGGCGCGTGTAATGGTTCGTATAATCATGGGTCTTTCTCCTCGTTAGGTTAAGTTTAGTAGGCGTCGATCACGTTGCCAGCGATTGTGGGTTTGCGCAGCTCAGCAAGATGCTGTAGTGGGCGCGCCCCGAATTTCCTAAAAACGATTGGCGTCAGCAGCGTGTCGAGCAACGTGGCGCTGATCAGCCCGCCGAAGATGGTGACTGCGACGGGATGCAAAATTTCCTTGCCCGGCGCATCGGCCCCATAGAGCAAGGGAACCAGCGCCAAACCTGCGGATAGGGCGGTCATGAGAACGGGGGTTAGCCGCTCCAGACTGCCGCGCATAATGAGCTGATCGCCAAAGCGCTCGCCTTCATAGAGTGCCAAGTTAATGTAGTGGCTGATTTTCAGGATGCCATTGCGCGCGCTGATGCCGGTCAAGGTGATAAATCCGATCATGGAGGCCACGGAGAGCGGCTGATCGGCAATCCAAAGCGCCAGGACACTGCCGATGAACGCAAGTGGGACGTTGCCCATGATGATAAGGGCCAGCACGGCTGAACGGTAGCGGCTGTAGAGCACCACGAAGATCGAGGCGAGTGAGATCAGCGAAAGCCCCAGAATCAGCCGCGAGGCCTCTTCCTGAGCCAGGAACGTGCCTTCCAGCGCGGTCGAATAACCACTGGGAAGTGGCGTTTCGGCGAGAGCCGTACGGATTCGGGTGACAATAGCGCTCATATCCGTGCCATCGGTGTTGGCGAGTACCACGATCCGCCGCCGGCTATTTTCACGAGCGATTTGGTTAGGACCTTCGGTTTCTTCGACACGGGCGACATGGCTGAGCGGAACGCGGCCCTTGGGCGTCTCGATTAACAGCTCGGCCAGTCCGCTCGTCGTGCGGTCTGCTTCCCCAAGCCGCATGATCACATCAAACCGGCGTGCGCCATCGATTATGGTCGATACCGTTCGACCGTTTGATAGGCTTTCCAGAGCGTCCGTCACGGAGGCGGGCGTGACGCCGTATAATGCGGCACGGTCAGGATCGACGCGGATCTGAAGCTGCGGGATCAGAACCTGCTTCTCTGTCTGGAGATCGACAAGGCCGGGGATGGATGACAGTTTCACGCGCATCGTTTCGGCTAGCGTCCGCAAGGTGTCGAGATCTTCCCCATAGATTTTGAGGGCGATCTCGGCGCGGACGCCGGAGAGCAGATGATCGAGCCGGTGCGAGATGGGCTGGCCGACATTGATGCTGGCCGGAAGCACGGCAAGCTTGGCCCGCACGTCCGCCAGGATGTCTTCACGCGAGCGATCGGATTTTTGCAAATCGACATCGATTTCACTGGAATGGACGCCTTCGGCATGCTCATCGAGCTCTGCGCGCCCGGTTCGCCGCCCGACCGTCTTGACTTCCGGCACCTCGCCCAGAAGCCGCTCGGCGATGAGGCCGATCCGGTGGCTCTCGGCGAGCGAGATACCGGGATTGAAGACCATGCTGATGGTGAGCGTGCCTTCATTGAAGGACGGCAGGAATGCCCGCGGGAGTGCGGACGCCGCAAATCCAGCCAGAACAACTGCGGCAGCGGTTGTCAGCAGAATGCCGCGCGTATGGGCAAAGCCCCACTCCAACAGGCGCTGATTGCCGTGCTTGAGCCAGCGCACCACGGCGCTATCGCGATGTTCGAGCTGCTTGGCTGATCCAAGAAAATAGGACGCCAATACCGGTGTGAGCGTGATCGAGACGATCAGGCTGGCCAGGATCGAGACGATATAGGCGAGACCCAGCGGGGCAAACAGCCGCCCTTCAATCCCGGAGAGCGCAAAGAGCGGAATGAAGACGAGGATGATGATGAAAGTCGCATAGACGATCCCCGACCGGACTTCGATGCTGGCATCGCCCACCACCTCCAGCAGTGGACGTGGTTGGGCTTTGAGCCTGTTCTCGCGCAAGCGGCGAAAGATATTCTCGACATCCACAACCGCATCATCGACCAGCTCGCCGATGGCAATGGCCAGTCCGCCCAGTGTCATCGTGTTGATGGACAGGCCGAAGGCCTTGAAGACGAGCACGCTAATGAGCAGCGAGAGCGGGATCGCCGTCAGCGAGATCAGCGTTGTTCGCACGTTCAGGAGGAATAGGAAGAGCACGGCCGCCACGACGACCCCGGCCTCAATCAACACGGTTTTGACATTGGAGATCGACGTGGCGATGAAGTCAGCCTGCCGGAAAAGGATCTGATCGGCTTTGACGCCGTCTGCAAAGCCGCGCGAGAGTTCCTGAAGCGCGGCTTCGACCTCTTGCGTCAGTTTGATCGTATCCGCGCCGGGCTGCTTTTGGACGGAAATGATGACGGCGGGCGCCCCATTGAATCCGGCGTCGCCGCGTTTTACCCGCGCTGCGAAGTCTACCTGTGCCACCTGCCGGAGCAGAATTGGCTGCTCGTTGCGTGTGGTGACGACAATATTGCGGAGTTCTTCAAGGTCGGTGGTGCGGCCGAGATTGCGGATGAGAAACTCGCGGTCGTATTGATCGACAAAGCCGCCGCCTGAGTTCGAGCCAAAGGAGCGGATCGCTTTTTCGATATCATCTGCGCTGACATTGAGAGTGGTGAGGGCCGCAAGATTGGGGGTGACGCGGTACTGGCGCACCTCGCCGCCGATGGGGATGACCTGGCTGATCCCGGCAATCGAGAGAAGCCGGGGCCGGATCACAAAATCTGCGGCTTCGCGCACCGCCATAGCATCGGCGGTCTCGCCGCCCGTGACGGCGATCAGCATGATCTCACCCATGATCGAGGAGACCGGCCCCATCTGCGGGCTAACGCCTGCGGGCAGCTGTGATGATATGCTTGCCAGCCGTTCTGCAACCTGCTGGCGGTTGCGGTAGATGTCACTGCCCCACTCGAACTCGGCATAGACGATAGAGAGGCCGATACCGGCGATCGAGCGCACGCGGGTGACGCCGGGGATGCCGTTGAGAGCCGTCTCGATCGGATAGCCGACGAGTTGTTCAACTTCAGGCGGCGCCAGTCCTTCGGCTTCCGTCATGATGGTGACAGTAGGCTTATTAAGATCAGGGAACACATCAACGGGAAGCGTGCGCATGGCAAGCACGCCCCAGACGATGAGAAGCGCCGCCATCCCAAGAACGATCAGGCGGTTGTTAAGACTGGAGCGGACAAGAAAATTGAACATGGCGCGTCCCTCACCGAACCTGATTGATGAGTTCGGCCCCGCGCACCACGATGCGCGCTCCGGGCTTCAGACCCGATGTGATACCAACGCGCTGCGAATCCAGCGGCGCACTTTGCACAACCCTTGGCTCGAAGCGTTCGGCTTCGACATGGGCCCAGACGATGCTCTGCCCATTGGCGGCGCGGACAATGCTGGCGCGCGGGACCGGCAGGGCTGAGAGCGTCTCATTGATGGATGCTGTGACCGTGATGGGGTCACCGACATTGATCGCCGCGTCTTTGCTCACAACCTTGAACCGCAGTGGGACCGCCTGTTGACGCAGTGCCAAGGCGCGACCCACATACTGAAGCGCCACCGTGCGCCCATCGGCCGTGGTGGCGAGCGCATCTTTTGCACCTCGTTCGATCTTGGCGGCAGTTTCGCTGTCGAATGCAAGCGCTTCGACCATCAAATGCGCGGGATCGACAATCTGGAACAAAACAGATTGGGCTTCGACGACTTGGCCAGCGACCGCATTGGCTTGCGCAAGAAATCCTTCGGCAGGTGCCACCAAAGGCTCTTTGTCCGCGAGCACCGGCTTGATCGTCGCGCGGCGCTTGCGTAAGGCCTCCAGCTCAATGCGGGCATCGATGACCTGTGCTTCCGGCACGGCGCCACCCTTCAGTGGTTCCAGGCGTTTAAGCTTAGCCTCGGCCAGTTCGATTTGACGGTCGAGATCGCCCTGGGTCTGGCGAATATCGCTTTGATCGACCACCTCGACGCGCGGGATGAGATAACCCAATAGATCGCCTTTCTTGACGGCACTTCCAAGCGGAGGAAAGCCGCCCTCGGGCGCTTCAATCCGGCTCGCTAGGAGAGCCTGAACAAGTCCGCTGTGGTTAGGGTCGGGTATCACCTGCCCAATGAGGCGAACGGACTTGGCAAGAGTTTCGGCTTGCGCCGCTTGTGCAGTTGCCACACCCATGAGTGCCTGTGCGGGCTTGGGCATAAAGATCGTCCCGTTCTCCAACCGCTGCGCGGCCTCGGGACGATCAAGAAGTGCAGATGCGGAACCGATTGCGCCGGTCCGCTCAGCGCCATTTAGAAGCGTCGCCGCTACGGCCACCGAGCTCAGCCCCATGACGGCAGCGCCCACCAGTGTCAAATTCCGCAGCTGGCGGGGAAGGCGTGGCGCGCTAAGGCTGAGTAGGGCCGCCAAGGCGATCGCTGACAGCGGAACCCAGAGCGGCAAGCTTTCGATCTGCCAGTCCTGCGGCCAGACATGGTCCCAGAGCGTGTCATGCGCAGCGGCGGCCGGTGGGGGTGCTGGGATGTCCAGACGGCCGATCATAAGGTCCGACTGTTCACCTGCTGTGATCGCAAAAGTGAGATCGTAGGCACCAGGCTTTACAACCCAGGGCGCCTTGAACCGATAGACGCCTTCATCAAAGACGCCTGTGATGGTCTCATCAGAGGCGGTGAGTTCGACTGTTGCGTTCTCAACCGCTCTATTCGTCCAGAACGCCTGAAGATAGACAGAGAGCGTGCCGCCATCACGCGCGCTTGGGATTGCCACAAGCTCGAAGAGATCCGAGTGCGACTCCATACGCGGCCCAATCGTGCTGGACGTTACGGGCTTTTCATCGCCGTGAACCTCGCCGCCATGCGCCCAGACCGAAGGGGCCGTGGATACGGCGAGAACCATAAAGAGCGCCAAGGCTGCTAGCACGCTGGCTCCTGAGCGCTTCATGAGAGATAGAGAAATGGTCATCGCCGTATCCTTTTGTGTTAATTGATCGCCTTTGGTGCGCGCTATTTGCCGCGCTTGGCGAGCCAGTCCTTCATGAAGGCGATTTCCTTCTCCTGGGCAGCGATGATCTCCTCCGCGAGCTTGCGCGTCTCAGGATCCTTCCCGTATTTGAGAAGCACCTGCGCCATGTCGATCGCACCCTGATGATGTGGGATCATGCCAGCCAAGAAATCCACATCGGCATCGCCTGTGAACGTGATGTTCATGTCCTTGTGCATCTTGGCATTGACCTCGGCAAAGGCCGCTGCGGCTTCGCTCTTTGGAGCCGCATCAGACATGTTGCCGTGCATCTCATACATGCTCTTCTTGTCATGCATGTCATGGCCCATGCCCTCTTCGGCCGTCGCGGGGGTGCTCAGCAGAAGAAGTCCAAGCGCGAATAGTTTTGTAGTGCGGTTCATTGTAATGTCCTTTCAGTGTTGATGTACGAGGATCCGCCAAAGATCGCCGTCGCGACCGGCCTGTCAGCGCTTTCAAGCGCACACGGAAGGCCCGTTACTCAGCCAGAGCGGATTCCATCCGCCGGCGACATTGATCATAGTTGCGGATATTGGATGCCAGTGCCGTCTCGATGACGACGCGCTGCACATCCCATAGGCTCCGCGTTTGCCGGAGCCGAAGCTACGCCTTGGGCGGGCGGTCCAAACCAAAGATGATATCTAAATTAATCAAACCCTGAGCCGGCAACTGAAAACCTGCCTGACTCTGCTTGCTCGTCCACCAGGAATGAGGCAGGGGCAATGCACCCGGGCAGCAGTGGCCTGACATGCCGCAGGAGGAGAGGCCCTGGCAGCAGCAAGCACCGGGAATGCACTCTGTCGATCTGTGTGAATGAGCACCAATTACGTTGGCGTTATAGCTCGTGGAGATATTGGATGAACTCACCGTGCTCGAACTGACTTCGAAGGTTGACTTCAGTTCTGCCGCATCGGCAGCAGTCGTAACGTGCGAGATATTTTGTGGCGCGAGTAAACTTGCCGTCTCCATACTCGGAGCCATTATACTCGGAGCCATCGCATGAACATGGCCTGCATGGGCATGCGCGTTCACCGGTCCGCCGAAGATAATGGCGGCCAATACAGCAAGCGCGGCTATGGCCCGGAACAGGCTCAAACTTACAACCCTTCAGTTACGGTCTTTGATCCTTATTCCAGATCAGACCCGATATCATTTTAGCAGATTAGCTTACCGATTGGAACGCTCGATGACATCCATCAGTTCTGCCACTTTCTTACTTTGCTCAGCCGCATTGCCGCTGGCCATTGCGTGAGCGACACAATGGCTGACATGATCTTTCAGCACGGCTTCCTCGACCTTACGCAGCGCGGCGCGGATTGCCGCAATTTGTGTAAGCACATCGATGCAATACCGCTTCTCTTCGATCATTCGCGAAACGCCGCGCACCTGACCTTCGATCTTGCCAAGGCGTTTTACACAAAACTCGGCCGTCTCTTTCTCCATACTTGACACATACCCATACCCGGTGTAGGTGTCAAGGACAATCATATACCCCTGTGGGGTATCAGGAGGTACGCATGGTAAGTCAACACTCTCATCCAGGGCCGGCCCCCTCTTCGTCGGGGTGCTGCAGCCATCATGAGCACAGTCATGATGGCGACGGGTCCCAGAGGTCTGGGGGCAGAGATACCGTGCGCGATCCGGTCTGCGGCATGGATGTCGACCCGCACAGTGCAAAGCACCGGGCGGAGCACGGTGGCCACCCGTATTATTTTTGTTCGGACGGGTGCCGGACGAAGTTTGTGGCTGATCCGGCAGCCTATCTCACCGAACGCGCACCGCCGCCTGTTATCGAAGGGGCGATCTACACCTGCCCCATGCATCCTGAAGTCCGGCAGGTGGGGCCCGGTTCTTGCCCGATCTGTGGGATGGCGCTGGAGCCTGAACTGGCCAGCGCCGAGACCGGCCCCAATCCGGAACTCGCCGATATGAGCCGCCGGTTTTGGATCGGCTTGCTTCTGACACTCCCTGTGTTCGCGCTGGAGATGGGCGGGCATTTTACGGGCCTGCATCAGTGGCTGGGACAGCAGACCTCGAACTGGCTTCAGTTCGCACTCGCGACGCCCGTCGTTCTTTGGGCTGGGTGGCCGTTTTTCGAGCGCGGCTGGGTCTCGCTCGTCACACGCAATCTTAATATGTTCACGCTTATCGCCATGGGAACAGGCGTGGCCTGGCTCTACAGCGTCATTGGCACCATAACTCCGGATCTCTTTCCGGCTGGATTCACAGGCAAGGACGGGGCGATTCCCGTCTATTTCGAAGCCGCTGCCGTCATCACCGTGCTGGTGCTCTTGGGTCAGGTTCTGGAGCTACGGGCGAGAGAGCAGACCAGCGGTGCCATTAAAGCGCTCCTCGATCTTTCGCCCAAGACCGCTCGCCGAATTGGCGAGGATGGCAGCGAAGCCGATGTTAGTCTCGATCAGGTTCACGCTGGAGATAAGCTCCGCGTCCGACCTGGTGAGCGCGTGCCGCTCGATGGGCAGATCATGGATGGTCGCAGCGCCATCGACGAATCGATGATCACGGGCGAGTCTATGCCGTTGACCAAATCTGCAGGTGATAAGGTCATCGGCGGGACCATGAACCAATCCGGGGGCTTTGTGATGCGTGCCGAGAAGGTCGGCCGCGATACGATGCTTGCGCAAATTGTTCAAATGGTCTCGCAAGCCCAGCGGAGCCGCGCGCCGATCCAGCGTCTTGCCGATCAGGTCTCTGGCTGGTTTGTTCCGGCCGTGATCGCGATTGCGCTCTTGGCCTTTGCCGCGTGGTCGATCTGGGGGCCTGATCCGAAGCTGACCTATGGCTTGATCGCGGCGGTCTCGGTTTTGATCATCGCATGCCCCTGCGCGCTTGGGCTGGCCACGCCGATGTCCATCATGGTGGGTGTCGGGCGTGGCGCTGAGAACGGTGTCCTCGTCAAGAACGCCGAAGCGCTCGAACGCATGGAGAAGGTCGATACGCTGGTCGTCGATAAAACTGGGACACTGACCGAAGGCAAGCCGCGTGTTGTGGGGATTCGTGTCGTTGGCACGATCGCTGAACACGAACTCCTGCGACTGGCTGCGAGCCTTGAGCGATCAAGCGAGCATCCGCTGGCCGATGCCATCGTCCGCGAAGCGCAGAGCCGCTCGCTTGCACTGTCGGAAGCCAAGGATTTTGACTCCCCCCTCGGCAAAGGCGCGCTTGGCGTGGTGGATGGCCGCCGCGTAGCCATCGGCAACAGGCGATTGATGGATGAGCAAGGCATTGCCACCAGAGACCTTGTTAACGAGGCTGAAAAACTGCGCGGCGAGGGTGCGACCGCAATCTTCGTGGCTGTGGACGGGGTAGCAAGCGGGATCATTGCCATTGCCGACCCGATCAAGGAGTCGACGCCCGCGGCGATCAAGGCTTTGCAAAGAGCCGGCGTGCATGTGGTGATGCTGACGGGTGACAATGCCACCACTGCGCGTGCCGTTGCCGAAAAGCTCGGGATCACTGATGTCGAGGCCGAAGTCCTCCCCGAAGACAAGAGCCGCATCGTGGAGAAGTTGCGCGCGCAAGGCCGTATCGTCGCCATGGCCGGTGATGGCGTGAATGACGCGCCGGCGCTTGCTGCGGCCGATGTTGGCATCGCCATGGGCACCGGGACAGATGTCGCTATGGAAAGCGCGGGCGTCACGCTGCTCAAAGGGGATCTGATGGGCATCGTGCGCGCACGGCACCTCTCGTCAGCGACTATGGCCAATATCCGTCAAAATCTGTTCTTCGCCTTCGCTTACAATGCGGCGGGTGTCCCGATAGCTGCAGGCGTTCTCTACCCGGTCTTTGGGATACTTCTCTCGCCAATCATTGCGGCGGCCGCCATGGCGCTCTCGTCGGTAAGTGTCGTCGGCAACGCACTACGGCTCAGGAGTGTAGACCTATAAACTTATTACACCGACAGCCCATTTCGTGTTTGGCTCGACTGAATTAGCGCATAGAAGGGCCTGATCTCGCGATCTGGACTATGAAAGCGGAGGCGGAAATGTTGGCGGGAGCCATCGCCTTCCACCCTGATCGGCTGGCGCGCGCTGACCGGTTTGTCGCGCCCGCAGCGACCTGAGCCACATCAGGACGCTCGTCTCGCAAAGCCAGATCGCCAGAAGACCACCATGCTCGCGGCAACGATCGTGACCCGCATGGGCCGAGACGCGCCCCCGCGGCTCGGTCGCGCTCTCCCGCGCGATAGAGCGTGGCCCGGTCCTCTGCCGGGCGCCGCCCGTTCCGGAGAGCATTTGTGCGCAAGACCGGTCATCTGCGACGGGGTGGAGCCATTGATGGAAAGGGGGCTCCCGCACAACATTGGACGGAGAGGTATCGCAGAACAGGAGCCAGCTATGACCCATCACAACCGTCCCGCGCGTGAGATGGATTTCGGACGCGTGCTTGATGTTCTGCGGCCACTGGACGATCAGGGCCGCCGGGTCTGGCGCGACGCGTTGGCGCTGCATGGTTGTCCGGCAAAAGCCAAAGTGGATTTGCGGCAAAGGGCGAAGGTTAGCGCGGAGGTCGGGGCAGAGCTCGCATTGGGACGTCCGGCCGGTTGCCTGGGCGTTTGCGAGTCGGGGGAAGAGGAGCGGCCAACACTGCGCCCCAGCGTGCTGTGCAGTGAGCGCCTCCGCGGAGAGGTTAGCATCCCTGTATGGAGCGTGGATCTGGAGCGCGTGCTCGCCGTGGAGACCGCCCGCCTCTACGGCATGCTGGTGGTCGCTCTGGAATGCCGCGAATGCGCCTATGTCTGGATGCTCGACATGATCGAGGCGTGCGCCCCGGGCGCTCCTGATTGGTGCTGCCAGCAGGATGGACTCCCGTGCGACGCGTAAGCGTCACACAAAAGCCGACTGGTCACTCAAACCCTTCAGGAGCGGATCCACCATGGACAGGTTCTCGCATGCCTTCAGCATGGCCTATGAGCAGCGCCGCCAACATCCCGCTGTGGCCAGCACTCTGGCGCGCTTCAATGAGAGTCTGCCCGGTGTCGAAGACTATGCCGAGCGCGTCCTCGTCGCATGCTCTCTGAGCTTTAATGGCTATGGGCCGGATGAAGACCTCATCCCGCCGGTCTCCTATCTGCTGGAGGGGATCCAGGCGGGGAGCTGGCTTCCCCTGCTCCTGAGTGCCATCGAAACCGCACCGGGTCTTGATCCGAGCGAGCGCCAAGCCATGGTGGGCGCCTATCTCATCGTCGAGACCATGCTCTTCGCGGACGAATTCCGCGGATCATACATTGATACGCTATAGCGTATAAATACGATCTATACGCCATGCCGTATACGACATGAAAATACGCCGGAGCGTATATTGACGTTCTATACTCTATAGCGTATGGTGCTGTCATGAAACAGATCGTACGAACAGCCCCGCAGATGGGGGTGGCGCTGCGCCGTATCCGGCGTGGCTGCAAGCTGACTCAGGCCGAACTTGGACAGAAAATGGGGGTGCGGCAGGCCACGGTCTCCCGTTTGGAAGCCGGAGAGCGCGGCACGGAGCTCGGCACAGTCATGGATGCCTTGGCGGCCATGAACCTCGAACTCGTCATCCGCCCGCGCGCCCAAGGACAGGGATCGGATTTTGAGGACCTCTTCTGATGGCCCGGCCGCGTAAATCAGGGCTGCTGGCCGTGTGGCTGAATGGGAGGCGCGTCGGACAACTGCGGCGCGCCTCCAGCGGTGCGATTGATTTCCAGTACGACCCGGATTGGCTGGTCTGGGAGAATGCGATCCCGGTCTCGGTGTCGATGCCGCTGCGCGAGGACCGCTTTATCGGCGACCCCGTGCTCGCCGTCTTCGACAATCTGCTGCCCGACAATGAGGGCATCCGCAAACAGGTTGCGGAGAAGACGGGCGCTGCCGGCGATGACGCTTACAGCCTGCTCGCCACATTGGGCCGCGACTGCACTGGGGCGCTGCAGTTTCTCCCCGAGGGCGTTGACCCAGGGCCAGCGGGCGCCATCAGCGGCCGCGCGGTCACGGATCAGGAGATTGAGAAGATCCTCGTCAATCTGGCCCGCAACCCGCTGGGGCTCAGTGAAGATCAGGAGTTCCGGATTTCGATTGCCGGCGCACAGGAAAAGACAGCGCTGCTGTTCTGGAAGGGGCACTGGCATGTGCCACACGGATCGACGCCCACCACCCACATCCTCAAGCCGCAGATCGGCAAACTCAAAGACGGGATCGATATGTCCCGCAGCGTTGAGAACGAACATCTGTGCCTCAGGATTGTCGCGGCCTTGGGACTGCCGGCCGCCACGTCACAGATCAAGGATTTCGGCAAAGAGCGCGTGATCGTCATTGAGCGCTTCGACCGGCTCTGGGCCAAGGATGGCCGCCTCCTGCGTCTGCCGCAGGAAGATTTGTGTCAAGCGCTCTCCGTGCCACCCTCGCGTAAATACGAATCCGAAGGCGGCCCCGGCATACCGGCGATCGCCAATATCCTCAAAGGCAGCGATCAGGCCGAGGCCGACCGGCTGATGTTCTTCAAAGCCCAGATCGTGTTCTGGCTGCTCGCCGCCATTGACGGTCATGCCAAGAATTTCAGTATCCAGCTCGCACCGCAGCAGCGTTTCAAGCTCAGCCCCATCTATGACGTGATGTCGGTCCAGTTGGCGCTCGACAAGAAGCAGATCCAGCATAACAAGGTGAAGATGGCGATGGCCGTCGGCAACACGCGCCATTACGTCCTTAAAACCATCGCGCCGCGGCATTTCATCGAAACGGCGAAAGCCTGCGGCCTGCCGGAAAAAGCCATCCGGCAGATGATGGAAGAGCTCGCCGATACCGCTCTTGAGATGATCGTCAATACGCTGGGTGCCATGCCCAAGGACATGCCAGGCGATTTAATGGCAAGCATTGCCGATGGTGCGGCGAGCCGTCTTGAACGGATCGGCTTGATGCTCAAGTCCGATGCGGCCCCCTGACAGGCGCCATCAAAGAATGTCGGGATAAGTCACAGGCACGCAAACGCAGCGTCTTTGCGCAGTGTCCCCGCGCATCATACTCGGCACATGGGTTTGCGTCCGATCATCCCTCTTGTGTCGTCATCTCGTCCCTCTGGCTATCGCCACACTTTGCCGAACCATCGTCGCATGCGACGATGGTCCTTCAGCGCGTCATTGATGGCGACACCTTTGTCGCCTCAGGGCTCAAAATCCGTCTGTGGGGCATTGATGCGCCCGAGCGCGGTGAGCCGCTTTATGAGTACAGCCGGCTGATTCTGGAGCAGAGTCTCCAGAGCGGAGCGCTCAGCTGTGCGTCTGTGGACCGCGACCGCACTGCCCGCGTCATCATGCAGTGCCGCAGCGATGAGGCCGATATTGGCGCGCTCATGGTGCGGGCTGGGTTCGCTACAGACCACGCGCGGTATTCGAAGGGCTTCTATGCCGAGGAGCAGGACGCAGCCCAAAGCGCGGGCGCGGGACTCTGGAACTAGGCCCGCGGCGATCCAAGGTCTGTCCAATCGCCTACGCGCTGCGCAAAGACATTTGCACGCCATGCGGGCACAGATGCGCTGATCTCCGGCCAATCGCAGTGAGACCGTAATCTTGTCGGCCCTCCAGCCTTGTCCTCATCTTCCCAAACATCCTCCGGCGCTATGGCGCGGACGGTTCGGCAGGGAGATGGCACCATGACGCTCGACGACGCCCTCAAAACTTTTGGCCTCAAGCGGCTCCTCACAAAGCCGGCTCTCAAAGTTCTGCGGGACAGCCAGGCGAAGGAGGCTGCGGCGCGCGGCGATGAGGACGCGCTCATCCGCATCAACGCGGCCTGGTCGGTGCTGACGGGTAAAAGCGATGCGGCGTCAGAGGGCGATACCGCCTCGACTGGGCCGCAGGGTCTGATCCGGGCGCACTGCGCGCGCAAAAACGGGCAGGTCTTCATCCTCGATTGGACCATGAGCCCTCGCGCGGGCCAGAGCGGGGCTGACAAGATCGTGCTGGATAATCCGCAGCTCATCTCCTGGGATTCGGAGCTCGGCCTCTTCCAGATTGTCGGCACCACCGGCGAGGCCAAGCCCTATTACGGCGAAACTGGCGGCCCCTCCTCCGCAGAGAGTGGCCTTTTCACGCAAGGCTGGGCTTCACAGTTCCGCGGCGAGATCACCTTCGCGCCGGTCGCCTGCCCCTGCTGCCAGGCCCAGCACATCCAGTGGTGCCAGCACTGCAACACCGTGTTCTGCCACGGCGGCCCCAAGGATACGCGTGATGGCCGCTATAGCTGCCCCGCCTGCGAAGCCGTCTACATGTGGGGCGGCGGCGGATCACCCATCCAGCGCGTCTTCGACGGCAAGCAGCTCCGCTCGCTGAGCGATCTTGCGCCTGATGGCGCGATCGGCACGGAGACCCGTAAGGCCCTCCCGAAATCCTCAGGCTGAAAGGACGAGACCCATGTCACGCGAAAACAAAATCGCTGCTGCGTTTCTGCTTACATGCTTCTTTCCGCCCTTTGCCGCCGTCATCGCCGCCACTTACGGCGTGCGTTGGCGGTGCCGTTTCTATGCGCAGGTGTTGAAAGCCCAGAAAGAGGCTGAGAGCGATCCGTATGTCCTGCGGCCCTTCATCCATCATGGCCGGGCGCCGATGACGGCATGGCTCCCGCCAAAGCTCATCCTCATGGCGGTGGCGGGCGTTACTTTACTGGCAGCCTCGCTTGGATACTTCCACGCCGTGAATGCCATCTGGGTCGCGCTGGGTTTTGCACCGATCCTGCCCATCGATACGCAGCTGCCGCTTTGGGGGCTCCTGATCGTCATGGCCGGGTGGTTCGTCATATTGCACCTCTTCAGCAAGTTCATTCACCGGCGCTACGTCGAAGGACGGATCTTCCCGGGCTATCCCGAACTGCTCACCCATATCCGCGCCTGCAAAACCTCAGAAGCCGTGCTCGCCTATGCGCCCTCGCTCCGTGCGGCCGCCAAGACGCATATCCGCAGGCCCTATGACCTCTACCGCGTCTGGGTTGCGTGGCGTGATGAGGAGGATCATGCCGCCTATTACCGCTCCGAGCGGCTGCTGGATGCGTTGGAGCTTCTCGCGCAGCGTTTTCCCTATGACAGCAGCGATGAAGCCTTCCGCAAACGCTATTGGGCCTATGCGCAGTCGCTGTACCGGCTGCTCCTGCTGCGCGACCCCTCGAAGGTCCAGCATCTGCTGTTCGCAAAGCCCTATCCCGCTTCACCCGATACAACCCGGCGAGACCGTGACGCCAGGCTGGCACAGGCGCGCGCCAAACCGGACATCGATCTCGCCACGCATGGAGAGCTGACCCGCATCGAAGCACTAGAAATCCTGGGTCTGACGGCTCAGCCGGATTTGGCGACGCTGAAGAAGCTCAAAGAGACGTTGCTCCGTGACACGGACCAGGATTACGAAAAGGAGGCGATTGCCCGGGCCTTCAAGCGGCTGGAACAAGCCTATGCGTGAGAAACACAATCGACGCCTTCCGTGAGGCTTCGTCAGCGATAGAATGGCACCTGACGTGTCCGCACTTGGCCGGTCGCTGGGCTGGGTCGAACGGCGCCCATGGGAACACTCTTGCAACGCGCTTTGCGCGCGGCAATAGATTTGGTGTTACTGAACAATTGGCGTTGTCGGCTTGGGCCTGGAGCCGTTTGTGAGGCTGGATGAGGGGACGTTTCATTATAGCTTTTCTGCTGGTCGCGGGCGCAGCATTGGCCAATCAACCGGCGTCTCCGACGGGTCCTCAGCCGCCCGCAGCTAGACCTGAGGAGAATGGAGCTATCGCCGAATGGACGAGGGATCTGGCGACTCTCGATCGGCGCCTCACTGTGCTTGAGAACAAGAGTCCTCCCGCGTGGTATGTGCCGTTTTTGCTGACGCTTTTGTCGACCGGCTTCGGTATTGCCGTGGGATCCCTCATTACGGCGCGTTATACAGATCGTGCCGAGGCGCGAGCCGACAGACTTCGTCGTGAGGATGCCGCTGTCAGTGTTGCCAGTGAGTGGATCAAGATGTTTCCCTCACTCCAGCATGTCTACAAGTGCTTAGACTCTCCCGATCTTCTGCGGGATGCCAAGAATCTCAATGCCGTCTTGGACTACGGAAACTGGCTTGAGACAACCGCCCAACGCCTCGGGCATCAACTCATCGACAGAGATCTCATGAAGAAAATGGGCTTGATCGATCGTATGTCAGTTTTTCTCGACAAGTACGATCATGCCGCTGGGATATTGGCAAACGCTCAACCCGCGCTTGATATTGGATCGTATTCCGGCGCATGGACCGCGCTTGGAGAGCAAGTATCGAAGGAGAAGGGGGCGAGACATGCAATCACAAAGCAGATTGATTGACGCGTTGGATCATTCGGTCGATTTATTGATAGGGCTTAAAGTCTTGGCCCGGAGAAGATTTCTTCGCAGTCGAATGAAGAAATTATTCAGGCTCTGAAGGAACTTGATGATCGCATCGCAGGCATGGTTGTTGACCCGGTGCCCGTTGAAAAATCTGGCATTGTCTGCCCGTATTGCAGCACAAGTGTGAAGGTCACGCTCAGCTAAGATCGATCGGCGTGGGTTCGGGAACTTTTTGGCCATTGACGTACCAGTATCGGGCACCTCCATGGTGTTCGATGGCTGGACCGTCGAGGCGATGGAGAACGCCGTTCTGCCACCAGCTTCTGAAGCCGTCAGGCCTCTCAATAGCGGGGCCATTTACGCGGTGGGGCACCCCGTTTTTGTACCAGCGGCGCGTGCCGTCTGCGAGTTCAGCCGCGGGACCGTCCTCCCTATGAAGTACGCCCTGACGATGCCAGTACCGGGACCCGTCCATTGCAACCACGATGCGAAGCTCCGACCCGAGAAGAGGCAGGTTATATGCGACGTTCTCAAAAAGGTTTTTCAATCGAGCCGTATTTGTGTAAACAATAATCTTTTCAATACTCATAATTTTTCCTAAACTACTTCATCAGACTATATAATAATTTAATCTCCTGATTTCAATTGGATAATATTCCTATTGGGCCAATCCCATTCGGCTGACGCCGCAGCCGACAGGTAATCTTTTTGGTTAGTAGGTCTTCGATTGGACCGGCTGCTGCCGCTTGAGCCAGCCGACTGCTTCTGATGCTTTTGCGGCCGCCGTGAAGATGGCTTTGGGATCATCCTTCAAAAGCTGCAACCAGTGCGCCAGATACTGCGCATGATCGGCGCGGGTGTCCTGGGTGATGCCGAGCTCTGCACAGAGAAACGCGGATCCGATTTCAGCGACGAGCTCCTCCGCCGCATAGGCTTCGGTCTTGAAGCGCCCGGTAAAGTCGCGGTCGCAGCGGGTCTTGTGGCCGGTCGCATGGACTGCCTCGTGCAAGAGCACGGCGTAATAGGCTTCATCACGGTTCATGGTCTCGGTCCCGGTGAAGAGCCCCTCCTCTGGCATCGTGATCGTATCGGTTGAGGGTCTGTAGAATGCGCGGTCACCGGCATGCACGAGCGGGATCTGCGTGTGGCGCATGAACTGATCGGCACTGGCCAGCCTTGCAATCGGACCCAGGCTCTCGGCGGCGCGCGGCGGCTCATAGCCCTCCACCTCCTCAGCATTGAAGACATACGAGGCGCGCGCCACACGGCGCTTGCCGTCATCGCCTTCCTGCTCGGGGTTTGGGTCCGTCTCAAACTCTTTGTAAAAGATCACCAGCTCGGATTTGGCGCCTTTGCGCACCTGGCAGCCGAGCTCTTGCCACTGCTTGTAGGTCGCAAAAACGGGCGTGGAGAAGCCGCGCATCTCCGCGGCGACCCAGAGATTGACGACATTGATGCCGTTATAGGCTTTGTGGGAGAGCGCATTCTCGGGCATCCAGAGCGGCCGGCCAGCTTGACGCCAGGGCATTTTCGGTTCTCCGGGATGGGCCTCAATCGCCTGAATGAGGCGCTGGGTGATTTCGGTGTGTAGATCGCGCTTGGGCGCAGGCGATGAAGAACGACGCATGGAGAACTCCTGTCGGGCTGCGGATTCGCCCGTCAGGTAGGTGCGCGTCTCTCGCGCTGGCCCCGGGCTCACCCGGGCCAAAGCCTCACTCTCACTCTCATCGGGAACTGAACCCGCCGCAGAATTCACCCATGGCCGCGCAGCGGGGGATTAGGAACGCGGCTCTTAGATTTCCATATGCCGACGAATGCCTTCACATTCGGGCAAGTGATGCTCTTGTGGTGACCCGTCTCCATCTCGATCTCCAGCGTGACGTCGCATTGGAGACCGCGCGGTATGGATGGAGAGTTCCCAGGACCCAAGGGCTTACGCGAGCGCCTGATGCGCGGCTTCGCGGAGCGGGTCTTTGGGCGCTTCCAAAAACTGGAACCACAGATCGACGCTGCTCCCGCGCCTGCGTTCCGTCCGCCTGGGTTTCGTGGGGTGGCGCCGCCGTTGCAGGGCTATGCCGTGGAGACGCTGCAGGAGACGGAGCGGCGCACGCTCTATGACGATTTGCGCGCGAAAGTGCGCGGTGAGCGCGTTGGATTGGAGAGCCTCTTGGCCAAGGATTACGACAGCGTGCGCGAAGAGAAGAAGCTCCCTGCTCCGGCGAATGACCAGAAGCGGCCTGAGCCCGCGCCATTACGCGGCATGCTCTACGAAGATCTCAAAGCAAAAGTCCAGGGCGAAGGCTCTGCTCATGAGAGCTTGCTCAAGCACGATTTCGATCGCGAGCATGATTGATCCGAGCACTTGGCGGTATGGCGGCGCATTTGCGGGCTTAGGTCTTCTGGGAGCGAGGCGCGCCCGCTATCCAGCCTGTCAGCCCTTTTGCGGGGCGTCCGTCAGAGCGGGCGCGGTGCACAAAGATCCAGAAGGGGCCGCTTCAAGGCGTTAGGACTTTAATATAGTAGAGTTAAAAGGTTAGGGGTGTTGTCAAGGGCGGTCTTGAGGCGCTCAGTGCGTCGATGGCGGGGTGGGCCGTTCCTAATACCCCGCCTGTTTGTTCCTAATCCCCCGCACGATTCGTTCCTGTTCCCTCGGGGGTTTGTTCCTATTCCCACGCCCCTGTTCCCGTTCCCCCGATAGAGACATCATGGCGGGACGGCCCATGCGTTCCTATTCCCACGATAACAAAACCCGCGAGTCACACGCGGTGTTCCTGTTCCCCCGATGCCAACGAGGCCCTGAAGGACGCAGAATCGCGTTCCCAATCCCCCGATGCTGGCACAGTGGCGCCTCATCGCCCGCACAGCGCGGTGTTCGGCGTGACGGCGTGATTTTCGGCTCTCCTCGAAGATATGAGGATGCGCGTTCCTATTCCCCCGAAGCAGCCGAAGGGATGATGATTTGATGGACTGACAGCCGTTCCCAATCCCCCGATGGTTTGGGCGGGGGAGAGTGGCGAAGTGCAAGGCCAATAGCGGTTCGAGCGGGCTTTAGAGCCTCATAAATTACAGGTCTGAAGCTGAAGGGATGAGTTTTCTAGATCAAATATCAAAATCCTGAGAGGGGTGATTCGGGGATAAGGAACGAATAACACGAATAACTCTATGGTTATATACAATCTATAATATAGAAAGGGATTGGGTCAATACATCCTGGAAGTGTTATATACTCTGAAAAATCAATCTTATCCGCGGGATATAAATCTCATACTGGATGGATTAGGCGATTCTAGGCGGTGACCGCGCGTTGCACGAAGCTATAGAAGAGCTTCTCGTAATTGTCGGGCTCGATGGTGCTGCTTTCGAGCCAGGCATCATAGTCCCGCTGAAGGGCATGGAGATCCCATCCGGGATGGGCTGCCCGGATCTTCTCGCGCATTGTGTCTGAGATTTGCGGGCTGGGTTTTGCGGTCTTGGCAGGGGCTTGCGGGGGGAGAAGGATGCTCCCGTCCGTCTTCCCATCCATGCGCACCATGCGAAGTCCCGGATCGGGGCTGTCAGTGTGATCGACATGCCGTGGCTGATCCGCTTGTCAGGATCGATATCGTCGGTGAAGCTCTCGATCCAGCTGAACTGGCGGTGCTTGTTGCTGCGTCCGGCACGGATATTCGTGGTGATCGTGGTTGATTGCAGCCGCGAGAGCGCGCGGCGCAGATTCATGTACTCGTCGCCGCCCGTGTGACGGTGAATGGATTTGAGGAGATCATAGGGGTAGAAGCGCAAGGTGCGCGGCACATCATTGATTTTGTTGTCCTTCAGCTTGCGCATGACAGAGGTGGCCCAGATGAGGATATCTGCATCCCAGATCGTGGCCATGCCGTATTCCGGCACGGGGCTGACCTTGACGAAAATCTCCTTATCGGGACTGACATATTCGATCGGCTTGATGCGCTTTTTCTTGGATAGGCTGAAGAAGGGCCGTTCCATAACTTCGCGTTGATCGCGCAGTGCCAGATCCGAATGGAAATCAACAAAGAGATCGGGCTGTGTGTCGAACGCGGGTCGCTTCATCCATTGCGCTCCGCTCCGCTTCTCGCAGAGGCCGTCCCGAAGGGTTTGCCATCGAAGGCAATTTCAGGGAGGCCTTCGGTCTTGAATAGAAGGTTCAAGGCGCGGGTCATGAGTTCATCAATCGTTGCGTCTTGCGTCACCGCCATCATGCGAAGCTGCTTGACGACCCTGGGGCTGCAATAGGCGGAGACGCGGATGGGCTCCTGCCGAGAGGGTGGCTGCTTATAGCGCTTAGAGGCAGGCGTTTGCGATGACCGGGTCCGTGCGACGGACGTCGCATCGTCCTGCAGTCCAGATGGAGCATCCCCTGCTCCCACAATCGCATCGGCCTGTGGCGTCGCAGTCGACGGTATGACTGTCGTCGCATTGTGGGCAGGTCGCATAGGCTTTTGAGACGTTGGGATGTCAGACACTTCGTCCTGTGGGACCTGTGGACGAGGTGACGATGAGACGGAGGGCGCATCGGACGCGAGGACGGACGGATCAGGGGATGGAGCGACGGATGTCGCTGCAGACGAGCCGTCTCGTGGGGATTGAGGGGGAGATCCCCACGCCGCGCGCGGTCCCAGGGCGTCGGTTTCAAGATCGGCTTCCATAGCGGCCGCGAGATCAAAGCGGGGTGGTTTACCGGTCATAGCGGGCTCCCTTTACGGCTGGAGTTCCGGCGTCCGCCACCTTGATCTTATCGAGCGCCTTGAACACGGAGGTGAATTCCAGAGCGGCTTTACCGGAGGGTTCGAATTCCAGAATGCTCTGGTGCAAGGCATAGGCCCGGCGGGCCGAGGCGCGATTGGCGATTCGCTGCTTGCAGACATCGAGGCCCAGCGTCTTGAGTGCTTGGGCTGCTTGATCCGCTTCTGTGCCGTAAGAAGGGCATAGATTGAGCACCGCAAGCGCAGGCTTCTTGGCGATCCGCAATATGTTTTCAGTGCGTTTGAGTGCCCGGAGATCAACGAAGGAGGGGCCGCAGGGCACCACAATCAGATCAGATAGATCGGCAATCGCCAGGCTCTCCTCGGTCGAGTTGGGCGAGGTGTCGATAAACACATAGTCGGCTTGATTGGCACGCGCTTTATCGAGAAACTCGGGCAGCGCATCAGCAAAGACGGAGGCCACATAGGGCAGGGGAGTCTGATCCTTGCGGCCCACATACCAGCGATAGGTGGATTGCTGGGGGTCTGTGTCGGCGATGATGACGCCGCCGCCCTTTTGCTGAGCTGCGGCTGCCAGATTGATCGCCAAAGTGGTTTTGCCGACTCCGCCTTTCTGGGAAATAATGGATATAATCTTCATGTCGCATTGTCCTTAAGTCTCAATGCGACGATTATCCCGTGAGACGGACCTGTCAGACAATTACGTTTCTAAGTATTTATATAAACAGTCCACAGATTAAATTAAATAATGGTTATTTGTATCTGCCTTCGTGTCATTCCAATTGTCATGGTTTGAGGCGGCGTCGCGGCTTATCTTCCCATCGTGACGACTGCCCCCATCGCTTTCGGCTCGGAACACTCAAGACTGGCTTTGCCGTTGGCGATGCACGCGTCGATGGTTGCCTGCGAGACGCTGCTTGTAGGGGCATCAGACTTTTCCATAGCGCCACCTGATTTCGCCGCAGTCGCAGCGCACCAATTCGGAAGTGGAATCATCCAAGCGCCAGATAAATTTCTGGCAGGAACCGCATTTAAAGACTGCCAAGGCTTGCTCGCAGGTGTCGATCAGCAATTCCGCTTCTGACTTCGTTACATCTTCTGTGTGCGAGCCACGGTTTGCCCAGGTCATCAAGAGGGCGGCGGTATCGTTAAACAACTTCAAAGCCTCAGCATTGGACACGTATTCGGTTCCAACCTTCTTTTGGAGGGATTTGACACCATCAGCCGCGAAGCGCTTGAGAAAATCAACGCCCGTGCGATGATCGTTCTTCTCTCCCCGCAGATAGACCATTTTGATTTTGAGCTTCTCGGCGGCGATGCCCAGCTCTACATCCATGATCTTGCGCGCATCGTTGACCGCAGCATCGGGACGCATGGAGAGGTTGGCGCGCGCATCGTCAAAAGTTGTTGATTTATGGGACCATCTGATACCGACTACCGGGGTCTCGTAGGGCAGCAGCGACTTGAATGACCAATTCGTATCGTCAAGCTGTTGGCGCAGGTCGGCGTACCAATCCCGGTCGTGGGTCATGATGATGACCTGACGATCTGAAAAATTGTCTTCAAGTAGCTTAATTATCATCCCTCGATGACTGCGGTCAAAGCTTACGACAACATCATCAAGGAACAGCGGCCTCTCATGCTCCGCCTGACGCTTGGCCATTGCCAGAAAAATACATAGTCCAAGACCGTTCCTGTATCCTTCTGACAGCGTCAAGCGTGGCGAGTCCTGGTCCCTGCCGTGAAACTTCAGAGCGATGTCGATCGCCTTCGGGTCATCGGGCAGGTACAGCCTGACATCTTCTATGGGTTCACCGGGGTGCAAGGCGGACCACATCGACCCGATGTCGCTGGAAATTTCCTTGATAACCCTTTCAGACCTGGTGCGAATTTGTGTGCGGATGTTCGACTCGGTTGCCGCCACGAAAGCAATGAGCGATTCAATTCTTAAGATTTTTATTACGGTGGCCAGCGCTTGAATGGCAGCTCGCGCCGCCTCGGCGGACGCTTTGTCGATCGACAGTTGTGTGATTTCGGGCGGCGCCTGTTTGCAGGCTTTGGCAGCGGAAGCAATAACCGGCGGCCAGTTGCTTTCGATGGCAAGAAGCACCGCTTCGTCAAGGGATTCTCTGAGATCTTCTGGCTTAAACGCCTCTATCCAGGCAAGGCAGTCTTGTAGCGGGCCGCTATTCAGCTCTTCGCGCCACGATTTCAGCTCCGACCGCCCGAGTGCGGCCGCAAGGGCTTTGAGGGCATCGATGAGCGCTGCGATGGCGGTGCGCCGCTCATTGAAGACGGCTATGATCTCTCGCAGCCGTTCCTGTTCTGCCTTGACGTGCGCTGCGAAATCATCCGCTGTAATGGACTGACCGCATGCAGGACAGGCGATGTCCTCGGCCTCGCCAAGTTTGCGTGCGTACGCATCAGCAGAGCGCAGCACTTCCAGTTTTTCAGCGATCAAGGGCTCGACAGAACCGGCAAGTTTGGCGCTTGCCTCGCGCACGCCGCCGATAAGCTTGGCGAGCGCTGTGTTGACGATATATTTCAGAGTGACGTGCCGTTGGTTCTCCGATGACAACGCCGCTATTCTGGCTGTTAAGGCCGTGATGATCTCTTCACAACGATCGGCGGTCGCATCGGTCGCTGAATTCGGGCAGTACGTCGCGTGCAAAGTTGCGATCGTTGCAGTGATCTCGTCGTCGCTGGCATCGCCAAAGACCTGCTTGCGCTGTGTCGCGGCGAGACTGGCTGCGCCTTTTTTCTCGCGCAAGCCGCTGTCTTTCTCTATCGCGGTTACGAGCTGCCGGAGATTTTCGGCGGCAGTTTCGAGAGGCCCTAGCCCTAGCAGGGGCAGAAGATCGGAATATTTGCTCCCTTTGGTGCTGGTGATGAAACGTGCGATCTCATCTTGACGCAGCACTGTGCGGCGATAATCCCACGTCGCCGTATCTGCGGTGGTGGTTCCTTTGCGCGCGCTAGAGCCGTTCGGGGCAACTGTCACCTTGAGGTTCGAATCATCCTTGAATACAATTTCGTAAAATGTATCCTTGTCGGCGGGCGTGTGGGTGTTCCGAATGCCTTTTTCCTGCTTCTTGCCGCTATATTCATGAGCCAGGTGGTTGACCTTACCGTCGCAGATACTGTGCTCGATTGCGTCGATAAACGACGACTTTCCCGCCCCGTTCTGCCCGTAAACGACAAGTGACTTCGATCCGATTTCGAGCACGGCTGAATCAGAAGCACCCCTGAACCAGGACAGTGTTATGGTTTTAATCCTCACGCGGCCTCTCCAGCTTCTGGATCGCCGCCGAGAGCAGCAACGAGCGTTCTGGCAAGCTCGTTCAGCTCGGAGGATTTGAGCGAGCGCTCCTGGGCAGGACCTTCGATCTGGCGCTGAAGAAGTTGCGAGATCCCGCTCGGCACTTCATGGTTTGCGGCAGCGTTACTTACGCACTGTGCCGGCCAATCCGCCGTTTCCGAATCCATTGTCAGTCCCTCAGAGTGAATATTTTCTAGAATTTGCCTTTGCGAAATCGGTCGATCTCGACGCGGACAAAGTCGTGACCGAGTTGCGGAATGCCGAAGCGCTCGTATAGAGATGCAGCAAGCGGGTATACGACACTGGCCAGATCGTGTTCAATCGCACTAACAGGGAGAGCGGTTTCGAGCATGGCCTCGCCGCTTCGCGCCGGGGTGCTTTCGAGGAAGAAATCAAAAGGGCTTGCCCGCAACGAGCGGAGCTGGCGGCCTTGCAAGCCGCTATAGAGCGCGCGCAAGCGAACGGTCAGATCGACTGACTGCTTGCCGCGCAAATGTGAGGCGACGTGCGCCGCGTGGAGCAGCGCTTCACCCAGCCGCCAAATCGGAAGCGTTGTGTCGAAAATTGTGCCGGGTGGAACGGCATCCTGCGAGTCTTCCTGATAGCCGCGAATGAGAAAGAATCGGCCGCTTGGTGCGGCGCGCCAGAAATCGCAGTGAGCGGCGTCCTCAGAGAACCGGTCGACACCGGCTTCGCGCGGCTTCAGCCAGGCCTCAAGAACGCCGTCGATCTCACGCGGCGCGAACTCTTCTCGCGTCATCGACATGAACATCGGCCAGCCGGTATACCGGATGACTGATTTTTGGATGACCTTGTGAAGCTCGGTTAGGTCCGGATGTTCGAATTCGCCTTCGATGGCGTAGTCGATGCGATACCAGCCGAGCGGGAAGCGGGCGGGTGAGTCCGGCTGCAATTTTCCGGTCACTATGCGCCAGCGCTTGAACGCTTCGCGCACGAAATTCTCCTGTACGCCGTCATGCGGACTTTCGGCCACAAGTCCGACGACTCGCAAAATGTCGAAGGCTTTGGCGAGCGTGAGCGTGCGCTCGCCGCGGTCGAACGCGGCGATGGTGGGAATGCTGACGCTGGCCAGCGCAGCGTGTTCGCGCTGCGTGAGTTTTTCAACCTTGCGCCGCCGCAGCGCTTCATCAACGACGGCCTGCCAGTCGATGGGGCCTAGTTTTCCAAAATTCTCAGGCATCCGCTTCTCACAATCTCGGCGTACCGGTGAATGAAACCGTCAGGCGGCTCGCCCTGCGGCGGCGTGACGATTTCAGTTGCAGCGGTGCTTCGGACTTTGCGCGCAATGTCCGTAAAGGCCTGCGCGATCGCGCGGTCTGGAAGTCCTATTGCGCGTCCAAAATCTGTAAGCAGCGCTTTCGTCACGGCTTCAAGCTGGACAACCTGCCCGCCGATAGAGAGTGCGAAGCGGCGGTCGAACTGCTCGTACAGCGCCGTGTTGACGACATCGTATGAAGGCGAAAGCCGCAGGCCTTGCTGCGTTTCAAGCAACGAATAGTTCTTGAGGTGAGCATCACAGTTGCCGACTAGCGCCGTCACGATGAGTCTTCGGAAAAAGCGCGCGCGGTCGATTTCAGGCCTCGCCGAATGCTCTGCGATGACTGCGGCGATATCTTCGCACGAGGCATCATATTTGCCCTGATAATCACGGCCACGCGGCTTGCAAAGAATCTGCGCGAAGTCTTCGAGCCGCAGCTTCGCTCCATCGTCTGCCCGGTCGAACCTTTTGACGATAAGCGCGTGTTCGTTGACGGTCTCAATGCGCGCGGTCTGAAACGCGGTGACCTCATTTGCGCCGAGAATTGCTGCCGTCCAGCGCAGGCTGATCGCTTCATTGCGGACAAGAGTTGGAATTGCCTCGGAATTGAACTTCGCGATGTAGGGCGCAGGTCCGTCCGGTCCCGCAGGATGAAAGCGTCCTTCCGCATCGCGCACGGCAAGTAACTTTTTCTGAACACCGGAGACGGTGCGCCCAGGGTTGGCGAGCGCTTCTTCGGCTTTTGCTGGAATGGCAGCTCCATCGGGCGCGCGAATGCTGACGGCACCGATGCAGTCGCCGCCATATCGCAACAGCAATCCGAAATCATCCTCCAGCGCGAGGTGTGCGGATCGGGCCTGCTGTTCGCGCAGCCAGCCCTCGGTGCCAAGATGCTCAAAGAAGGGATGCAGCCCGACACGCCATTCGTGCTCGCGGCGGTCGTTGGGAAAGCAGCAGGCAATCGGCTCGCGCCACGTGGCAGCATACGTGAAACGTGTGCCGCCGCCCGCGGTCTCTTCGAGAGCGCCCGCGACCTGATCTTTGAAAAGTATGTCGGCTGTTCTATTGTTCACGCTAAACTGCGGTTCCTTCCTACGTGCAACGCGGGTCTCCGGACTCTTAAAGTCATTCTACAGCTGATCTGCTGACCTCGTCAACACAAAAAAGAAGTTATGACTTCATTTTTCTTTTGATATGCATTCATAACTAGCTTTAGCTAGCTAATCGAGCAACGTTCGCCCCATTTTAAGATTTTACGAAGCCCGAGCTTCACCTAGCTGGCGGGTCTTGCCTTTTGTTCTATTTTTGTTCTATTAAACTGATGGTTCGACGCAAGGGAGAACTCAGTCACCGCGGAATCGACCGTGGCTGGCGCATCCAGTCGCAATGTCCGCCGACCAATTTACGGGCGGGGTATACCCAGAGCTGAATGCCGTGGCACCGTGTGTGGCTGACCGTAGTAGGACAGGGAATCCCGGCGTGGCCCTGACTTTGACCTCATGAACCTCAAAGCCGATCTTCGCGCGCAGATCATTACCCAGCTGCCACATAACCGGAGCGACCCAACGGTCATGGCTGAGCTATCAGGCATGTCACTGCCCGAACTCCTCATCAGGTACTACAACTGGCTCCATAGGTTCGTGCGGCCCGTGCCGCGCTCCGTTCACTACTCCCGCGAATTCTCGTCCAACGCCCTGAAGTCCGCCCACGCTGCCGCACTCGCGGAAATTGTCGACGCCATACAGAAGGGAAGGGACCTCACGCCGCGCCTAAGCAAGGGGATTCGCCACGGTTACGTCGCTGGCTCGACCTCGGCCTCGTCGGATAAGGATCCCATGTTCAATGACTGGGGCGTCCACCATCTCCATCTCGGCATCAATCCCGACTCGAAAGACACGGCCTTCATCGAACGGACCGGCGACCTCCTGTTCGTAATCTTCAGACCGACGGCCGCTTACGTGCTGAACATCTTCGCGCACCAGACTTGGACTGATCGCGACATCATACGCATCGCCGTCAACAATTGGCCTCGCCTCGACTTCTTCATTGAACTCCAGGGCATGATGGCTCCCTCAGGCTCCGGCTATACAAAAGCCGAGCACCAAAAGCTTCGTCGAGCTGGGCTGGTCGTAATGGCCAACGTGGACGGCCGCATCTTTGCAGGCCTCGGTGCGCTGTCGACCGCCGGCACGTCCATTCATGCAAAGCGAGCTGCCGACGACTTGTTAAAGAGGGTAATGGCCTTCGAGGACCTCTCGCCCAACAAGCGTGACCATATCGCCGCGCTCCTGAAGAAGGCCGGTGTCACGCCGCCAGCCATGCCCAAATTCGAGTTCGTGCTTCTGGATCTAGGTTACGGCGTGCGCGAGAAGACAACAGGCGCTGTCATCATACTATCCGACTGATGTACATTTCTTGTTGGCTGATGGTCGTTGTCCGATGAAGGCCGCTGTCCGCTACCAGCTCACATGCTTGCCTGGAACGGCGGCTCTCTTTTTTTCCGATCATATCATTGTCAGCTACGCACCCATCAATCATCATTCGTACTCGCGTTCCGATCGTCGATGGTGCTTAGCCTGTTCACTCTTCTCCCGCTCCTCAGCCGCCTCGCGCAGCATCTCAACCAAGGTGCGCTTCTCACCGTTGGGCTTGAGAGCCGCCTCCAGGGCGCGCTCAGTTGTGAAGCTTTTGAATCCACCGTAGAGGTGGCGAACGGTGAGGGTCGGGCGCTTGTCGTCAGCCATTGAATGTCTCCTGTCCTTACTAGCGTTCGAGTTCCGGGCCGGTGGTGGGCTCCTGCTGGGCCTCCGGAACCGGCCGTGGGAGCGTGCGAATGGCGCTGCGGGCTTTGAGTGTCTGAATCAAGTCACGCTGCTGCAGCGATGAGGGGGCCGGTGCCTTGTGCAGGACGCCCTGCCGATGGGTCGTCACGCGGTCCATGAGTTCAAGATTGATGGAGGTGCGGGCATGGCTGGCAATATCGCGGGCCGCGTAGTGCAGATCCATCAAGCCAAGGGTGAGATCATGCTGCGCCTGACGCAGCGGCGCGTTCTGGCTTAAGGATTTTTGCAAGGCATGGCTTTTCGCCAGCAGCGCATTGGTCTTCTGCTCAAGCGCTTGTTCGGCCTGCTCCAGGCGCTTGTAATGCATCAGGTAGCTCTGCGCACTCTGGGGCAGGGGGCCTTCGGCCATAAAGGCTTCGACCTCACGGCGCTCGGCGGCGAGACGCTCCGTGCTGTCAAATTGCTGTGGGCGATCGAAATCCTGCGTGCTCATGCTTCCTCTCCCGGTGAGGCGGCGGGACGGGATGAGATCCATTGGGCGATCTCGCGGGCGAGATAGACCCGGCGGTGCGCGCCGATAGCAATTCGGCGGGGAAAGCGGCCGGCACGTTCCAGCGTGTCAATATGGCGACCGGAATAGACAACGAGCTGGCTGACCTCGCGCTTGGAGAGAAACCGGTCCTGTGCACCCAGCTGGGGAACCGCACCGCCGAAGGGGCAGGAGCCGCGGGCGTTCAGCTTGGACTGCATCCAGGCGGTGATCTCGTCCGCACTCCAGCCAATGCGGGCCGGACCAAGGATGCGGCGGCGCGGAAACGCGCCCGCGTGTTCGAGCCGGGCGATGTGGGGGAGGGAGAAGACGACACGGCGCGAAACGGTGCGGCCCGACAGTAATGCGGTCGGAACAGCGAGGCTGCGTGTCTGGGCACTATCGGCCGTATTGAGCATGGCTGGGTCTCACGGAACAGAGCGATGCGGCAAACATGGTGCTCTAAAGGCCGTGCAACAGCGCGGAAGGCCGGCTGCAGCCCATTCGATTGTTCGAATTCGCGTGCAACTGGCTTCGGCACAGATCAAAAAGCGCGCAGCCGGCAGACATTAGCAGCGTCAGCGTAATGTATGCGATGACCTGACATGTTGTGGAGCGACCTGGTCACGCTCCGAAAGCTGCGAGATCAGATGCTTTTCGCTGCCTTATGGTTGAGTGTAGATGGCTGCCGAATCGGCGAGCCGTACTGTTTTAAGATAGATTGTCGCGTTGCGGCACTTCGGCGAAGGGCAAGATGGCAAAGCGCGACCGAGGACTCTCCCGTCACGAAGCTGCGCTGTTATCGCTGCGCGGGGTTACCGGCCATTGGTGGGATAACACTAACCCCGGCACGACATTCGCCGGCTCGCTTGAAATTGACGGACCCCTCATTACGCTGCGCCTGTCGCTGCACAGCCCCGAGCATCCTTTTGATGTCAGTGGAGAGGCGGTTCCGGCGGTGTGTGGTCTCGTTGACGGAGCGGCCGTCACTCTGCTCGAGTGCTTGGTTACAGCCGAGAAATGGAGGGAAAACGCAGCTAGCGGCTACTCGGCGCGTATCGTCATTCGTCCTTCGCTAATTCTAATCGGCGATGCATACGCCGATCCGGATGGGAGGTATTCCACGATCGGCTTTTCTACGAATGAGATTCGCAAGGTGTTCCGAGGACACCCGCTCGTGCACATTGAGCCGTTGCGAGATGTTGAGGCTGTTTCGCTCGCGCCGCATAGCATCGTTTCGTCCGAAGACCTGAAACGATCACCCTTCGGGCTCATTGAACGTGCAAATCTCAATCTGTTTCAGACCGATCTGAAAGCTATCAAGGGATCTTTATCATTCCAGTTCACAGCTCATCATGATTTCAATCGCGAGAGCGGACCGTCAGCGGACTACGAACCTCGGCTGGTTATCGATTTGCAGGAACCCGTCAAACTAAATCACTTGATGCGCCGCGCGCGAACGGCCACTCATTTGATGTCGTTGGTGGCTTTAACGCCAAATTACACGCTTGATATCGTTGTCAGCGGCGTCGGAAGGGAGCCTGAAAGTTGGAAAGTCTTCCAAAACGGTCAACGTCGCGACGTGGAGCCATCGTCGGTGCGTGACTGGCAGGTTTTGGTGCGCTTTCCGCGTGATCAACCGGCCTTTGCACGCTTGTGGGATCGGTGGTTTCAAACCCGTGACGCCCATGCAGTACCGCGATGGATTTTCCAGTCATCGCTAGAGCAAGGCCATAGTTTTGATATCAACCGCTTCCTCAACGTGATGCAGTGCCTTGAAATTTTGACGAAGGATTATACTGAAGGTGTCGTAATCAATAAGGCCGAGTTCGACCGGTTTTGCGATGCCGCAGAGGTGGAGGCGCGCAAGCATATCAAATCAGAGGAATTTGCATTGATTGCGCGGATGCTGCGGCAGCAGAATAGGCCGCCTTTGGCGATGCGCTTGCGTGCTTTGGCATCGAGACTTGATGACAAGGTGCTGCGCTGGCTCTTGGGGGACGAGTTGCAGGCACTTGATTTGGCGGTAAAGGCGCGCAATTTCTTCACGCATTTCGGCGAGTTGTCGGCCTCCAAGCGCGAGCTGGTGGAATCCAACCTCGGTCTGCTGACCTGCAAGATGAGCAGTCTGTACGTCTTGCTTGAACTGGACATTCTTGGCATCCGACCCGAGGATTACCTGTCAGGTCCCGATGTTGCGCTGCCCTGGATGCTGCAGCACGCGACCGCCCGGCATATAACGACGGGCTAGTGACATCGCCGTATAGGTATTCGCCTGGACAAGGCAGCTAACCCGCTTTGTGGTTCTCGATCCCTGCAAGCGCGTGCATTCTTGTCGCCTCAGTGCCTCATTTAGCTCTGATGGTTATCGCGCACTGCTTGTTTGTTAGCGGATACAGTAGGGGTGGCGGCAGCCGACGCCTGCGCGCGCTTGCTCGGAACCACCAGCGTTTTTTCGGGCGGATGGGCTTTGACAACCCGCTTCACATGCGCCGCCCATAAGGCCAGGGCCTCTCGCATCTGAGGCAGGTATTTGGCGCGGTTATAGAGCCCGGACACGCCATCAAAACTGTCGGAGCTGTGGTTGAGGATGCGCTCGATGATATGGGGCGCCACGCCGAGATTGCCCAGGCCCGTGGCCCCCGTCCGCCTTAGATCGTGAAGCGTCCATTCATCGATCGGGCAGAGTGCATCCAAAGCCCGCTTGGCTGGGGAGTAGCCGCTGAAGGGCCGCTCCAGCTTGCCGCGGGCAGGGAAGACATACTCTGAGTCAAATCGCGGCAGGGTTTGGAGGAGGGCGCGGGCCCGGGGGAGGAGGGGGACATCATGGGCCTGGCCATTCTTGGTCCGCTCCGCGGGCAGTTTCAGGAGGGAGAGATCTCCGGTGAGCTCGCCACTCCTCATCCCGCAGATTTCCCCGCGGCGCTGAAGCGTCAGGATCAAAAGATGGACGATCGGACCATAGGGGTATTCCATGGCGGCGGCCGCATGCCAGATTTTGGCGAGCTCCTGGTCTTTCAGGACGCGCGTTCGCTTCGCCTTCTTGGCGGGCGGTTTGAGTTTGATGCAGGGGCTCTCCGGGATCAGGTGCCGGCTTTCGCACCAGCCAAAGAAGGTCCGGATGTTGGAGTAGGCATGAATAGCGGCGCTGGGCCGGTTCGCGCGAATGAGTTCATCGAGGATGGCGAGGATATCCGAGGTCGTGATGGAAAGAAGCGCCCTACCGCGCCAGCGGGAGAGAAAGGTGGCCCGCAAAAGCCGCTCGGTTTCGGCGGCGGTTGAGGTCTTATTATGCACCTTGCAATAGAGCTCGACGAAATCCTCCAAAGACTTCTCAAATAGCGGCCCCTTGGGCGCTAATGCCGGTGCGGCGGTGTCCCCTGGGCCAGCGAACGTGCGCGGGTCTTGCCCGGCATTGAAAGCCTCGATCAGGCGCGACGCCTTGAGTCTCGCTGCAGCGAGTTTGAGGTCCGGATAGCTGCCTAAGGTCAGGCGCTTCGAGCGCCCTTGATGCGTGTAGGTGAGATAAAAACTCCGTTGTCCTGTATGGCTGACCCGAAGCCCTAGCCCGGCGATCGTCCCGTCCGGGACCTGCACTTTTCCTTGTTCCGGGACCGGCCACTGGCGGATCATCAGATCGCTTAAAACCGTCCGGGACGTGCGGGGGGAGCGCTTGGCCATTGGGTCCTCCTTGCGAAGCAGAGGACATATTGGGGGACATTAGGGGGACATTAAGAGGGCACGCCGGGGCGAACGCCGATTTCCGTGTATGTTACGCAAAGCTATGTAAAACCTAGCAAAAATTTAGATGTATGATTATCCGCTGCGCGCTAAGAAACGCCGTTTTTCAGTCTGGGGGACTGGGGGTCGGAGGTTCAAATCCTCTCGCTCCGACCAATTCTTTCATCTTTAGCGTTGTGGCGCCAAGGGCGATGGCTACATCATACAGCCCATGGGTGAGAGTGAGGTGTCAGCCTTGGCCTTCTGATCCGCGGTGAGGGTATCGTACAGCGCTTGAAGTAGGGGTTTGACCTCCTTCATCGTTGCCAAACGTGTCTCCATCATCGTGATGCGCGCATCGAGCCGATCAACGGGAGACTTGGCAGAATGCATCTTCTGCATGTGCTCGCGCATCGTGCCCATGCTCTCCCAAGTCTTCGTCATTTTTTCCGCGTAAGCGTTCCAGGCGCTTTGCTGCGCGTCTGTGATCGCGAGCTCGCTCTTTAGCGTGTTCAATCGATCGGCGGGCGTTGCGGCGTTCTGCCCACCCATCATCGGGCAGTCGTTCATCATCATGCCGCCGCCCATGCGCCCGCCCATCATGCGCCCGTGACCCATTTGGCCGGGGCCCGTCGCCTGAGATTGGGCATTCGGGGAAGCGCTGGGCGAGGCGTCGGGAGCTTGCTGCGCCCTTATACCCGATGGCACGGCGAGGGCGAGCGTTAAGGCCAAGGCTAGGGTGGGAATTCGATGCATGCTGCGATCTCCTCAATTGGGAATCGGTTCCGAAGTCCGGAAAGGATCGCGACGTAATCGGAGAGATGACGCCAGTGGTTCGCTTGGAAACATCGTCATCTTCGATGCAACGGATATGGTGGCTTCCGTAGAGACGGGCAAGCTCAGTCGGGTTGCGATTTGATCCAGATTTCTGCTGCACAACAGTCTTCAGACAGAAGGCGGGGCGAATTTGCGCGCCATCGTCAGGAATGCCGACACATGGGGCGGATGCGGTTCGCGAGCCTTCAGGACCAAGCCGATTTCGTGAGTGACCGCCGGTTCGACAATTGGGATTGCGATCAGTTCCATGGGTGCTGCGAAGCGCTCGCCCGTGCCGACCGCGGCAATGGTGGCGAACAATCCCGATCTGACGTGGACATGCAGCATCGTCATCGAATTGGACTCCAACATGGGCGGGATTTCGACGCCGGCGTCGGCCAGATGCCGATCGATAATGCGGCGGTTCTGCATATCGCCCGTAAGAAGGCAGAGGGGGAGGCGGCCTGCGTCCGCCCAGGAGACATGCGCGCGGTCGGCGAATGGATGACCCGGCGCAACGAGCAGCGCATACTGTTCTGCGTAAAGCCGCACGGTGTGGAAACGTTGGACAAGCTCGGTCCCGATGTACGTGATCCCGATGTCGATCTCCAGGTTGTCGAGGCCGGAGAGGATCGTGCCTGTCGACATGGACACTATCGAGAGGTGGAGCGCGGTATGCTTTGACATGAACGGCAGGGTCATATCCGGCACGAAGGGCAGGGCTGTCGGAATGACACCGAGCTTCAGGGTTCCTGTCAGGCCGCGCTTCAAGCCGTCAATTTCCTGCCGCATCGTGCGCGCGTCGGAGACGATGCGGCGGGCCCAATCGAGCACCCGCTCGCCTTCGGGTGTGAACCCGCGAAAGCGCGATCCGCGCTCGACGATTAGAACGCCCAATTGATCCTCGAGGCTCTTTACGGCCGATGACAAGGTAGGCTGACTGATGCCGCAGGTTTCCGCCGCCCGCCCGAAATGGCGTTCGCGCGAAAGCGCCAAGAGCAGTTCAAGCTTATCGATCATCTGAGGGCTTTTAACGGAGTTCAGCCGATCTATAGCTGGTTTCAAGGCCTCTCGACAGCATATGGCGAAGGTCCGGCTTGCAGGGCGGGCGCGGCAGGTCCAAACTTGGCTTCAGATTTAATACCGCACCTGGGATAAACGATCGATGCAACTCGATGAGCGGCCGGAAACGGAAGAGGTCGTGCTGGTCGATGCCGACAATCGGCAGACTGGAACGGCCGGCAAAATGGCGGCTCACCGGGACGGCGCGCTGCACCGGGCCTTCTCGGTCATTATTTGGAACTCGGCTGGCGAAGTGCTGCTTCAGCGCAGGGCGCTCGGCAAATATCACTCGGGTGGATTGTGGACAAATGCTTGCTGTGGTCATCCGCGCCCCAATGAAGATGTGGGCCGTGCTGCCGTGCGCCGTCTCGGGGAAGAGATGGGGTTTACCTGTCCGCTGGAGGAATTTGGGACGATCACGTACCGGGCGGAACTCGATCAGGGGCTCGTCGAGCACGAATACGTGCATGTGTTCCGCGGAACATACGACGGCGAAATGGCGCTCAACCCGGACGAAGTTTGCGAAGTCCGCTGGATGACACCGGAGGCACTTCTTGCGGCGTTCGACGAGACGCCGGAGATTTTCACGGCATGGTTCGTAAAGTACATGCGCGCAGGCTGGCCTCTTGATCGGCCGCTCGCGACTTTCTAACGGCAGCAGAGGCGCATATCTAGACATATGCTGTCATCGTTTTTCGCTGGCTTTACCACCTTTTTTGCAACCATTGGCCCGATCGAGGCGGCCGTCATCTTTGCGGCGTTGACGCCGCAGTTGGAGCGAGCGGAGCGTACGCGGATTTCGCTGCGTGCAGTTGGTATCGCCTCGATCATCTTGTTCGGTGCGCTGTTTGCCGGCGGACCGCTTTTGCAGCAGCTGGGTGTCGGTATCCCGGCTTTGCAGACGGCAGGTGGCATCATCCTGCTCGTCATCGCACTGGATATGATCTTCGCCCGCCCGACCAGCGCTTTCAAATTGACGCCGATCGAGGATGAGGAAGCCCACGAAAAAGAAGACATTGCGATATTTCCTATTGCGACACCTTTGCTGGCAGGGCCGGGAGCAATGAGCGCGGTGATCCTCATGGCTGCTGGAACGCAAGCTGATCCGATCCGCTATACGGGCGTAGTGGCAGCACTTGCGGCCGTCATGGCGCTGACGCTCCTTTTGCTGCTGCTCTCAAACGAGCTGTCGCGGGCGCTGGGCGTCACGGCACAGCGAGTCTTGATGCGGGTTTTCGGCATTCTGCTTGCCGCCATTGCGGTGCAGGCGGCCTTTAATGGACTTCAGTCTAGCGGGCTCCTGCCGCCGCCGCGATGAGGGCAGGCGCGACGTGAAACAGCCGTTAGGGGTGCATTAACCCGCCGCTGCCATCCTCCGGCATAGTCTGCGTACTTCCAGAGGTTTGCGTCTCATGTTTGCGTCTCATCGCGCGGAAGCTTGCGCGCTACGCACAGGGCTTTTGCAGCCCGTGCTCGCTGTTGTCTTGGCAGCGCTGCTTGGTGCCTGCTCCAGTTCCAGACATCCCGCCGGTCCACAGGTCTTGGCCTGGCTGCAGACCCAACCGACTACGCTGGCGCCGACCGATCCCATGGACGTCGAGATCGATGACGACGGCCTCCCAACGGGAACGGCGCCGTCGGCCGGCATGCGCGAAATGCCGAATGATCCGAGTACTCCTTGGATTGCAAACGACGGTCGCAACGCTTCCCGTGTTGGTCACGACGCTGCTGCGCGCTCAGCTGGGGGCGCGGTTCCGGGCGATGAGGGTCTGCCATTGCCGAAATCGCCTGAGGAGGCTGGCATTGCACCTGAACAGAACCCGGTGCAGAAGCAAAAGAGGGCCTACCTCACGTTGCCGCTGGGTTTGTGCACTGGCTGGAAGTGTTCGCCTTGACGGGCTAGCGTGGTGCACCGATGGGAGCATCCGCGTTGACTGGCAACAAAATGAAGTGCCCACCCGGTGTGCCGGCCATCGAGCATTATCTCGCGCGACCGCGCTCAGCTTCGATCATGGCACAACTCGACGCGATCTTCTTCGAAGCAAGCGGGACGAAAACGTTTGCCTCCAACGAAGATCGCGCTGCTTTTCGCGAGCTGTGGCTGGGGCGATATCTCGCGCACGACGCGCAGCATGCGTTTCTCGCAGTGGCGGATGCGGGATTACCCAGCGAAACACTTGCCGGATACCTCGTCGGTTCGATCGAAGATCCGGCCATTGCCACACGCTTCGACGATCTAGAATATTTCAAAGCGCTGTCGCATCGGACAGCGCGGTATCCAGCGCAACTGCATGTCAATCTTGCTCCATCTTGGCAGGGACGAGGTGTCGGACGCGCGCTCGTGGAGGCGTTTTGTCAACATCTGCAAGTGTTGAGCGTCCCCGGCGTGCATCTGTTCACGGGTCGCGGAATGCGCAATGTCCGCTTCTACGAAAGGGCGGGCTTCACGGAAGCGGGTGCTGTCATTTGGAACGGGCGGGAGATCGTGATGCTCGTGCGGGACCTGACGTGAGCCATATCCGGTTCATGCGGGCACGGTGTGCAACTGATCGGCGATCATGCGGCCGATGGCAAGGCTCGAGGTCAAGCCCGGGTTCAGTGTATCGCCACCGACTGCACAGGCATCCGCAGATGCTAGTCCTACGATCCCGCCGCCAACGACAATCGTTTGGAAATCCACCCTCAATCAACATACCGTGTTTTGGTTCGCAGCCCTTGATTCAAAACGATAATAGCGGAATGTTCCGTTACTTATCCACAGCGGTTCATATGTAGAACAAAGTGCTTGGAACAAAATGCGAATCAGAGTGTGCGAATGCATGCTTGCAGGCGCACAGGGTCGGCGGGCATGCGTGTGCGGCCGACCGCACAGGCTCGAATCAGGCGCTAATCTATTCCAGTGGCGTGGCCGGTTCCTCGGTCGCCTCGATCGCAGGCGCGGACGGTTCAACCGTCGCTTCAGGGCGCGGTTGCGCTGCCCGGTCAGGCAAACCGAAACCCGCGGTCGGATCTTCGGTGCGGCGCGACTTGCCTTCGAAGTAGGCGCCTTGCTCGATGGCAAGCGTCAGGTGGTAGACGTCGCCTTCGACACGGCTCGTTGACTGGAGAAGAACGCGTTTGCCTCTGACGGAGCCCATTACGTGGCCACGAACGACCACCTCGTCGGCAACGATGCCTCCAGTGACCATCGCGCGCTCTCCAACGAGGACATGAGAGCCATGGATGTCCCCGTTAATTTCGCCTTCGACTTGCACCTCGCCGCGTGAGACGAGGTTGCCGGTGATTTGGAGTTCGGGACCGATGATTGATGGTGCGCCGCGTTCCGAGCTGCGCAAAGCCATTCCAATGGGGCGGGTAGCCGACGAACTGGTTTGAGGCAGTATCGGTGGCTGGTTCGCCGTCAGAAGTCCCGACTTCGCATCGTTGTCCGGTTTACGAAAATTCGGCAACATCGGATATCTCCCTCAACTCTACGCGGCCCCAATGGAAAGCCGTAAGACGAAATGCGCGCATGATTATGACGACGATCGGTCCGCCCACCGCTTCCGTCAATGGCATCCGCCAGTCTCACACACATTCCTGTTCGCGTATCATGATTGCGCGCGGAAGAGACTGCTTTCTATGACGCAGTGCAAGGACTTAGAGCAGATGCCTGCACCTTGAGCGAGTGGTGCCGATCTTTTTGGCGGCGCAACCGGCCGATAGTCAGCTCTTTAGAGCTTGTGCCGCCGCCAGCACATCCTCTGCATGGCCCGGTACACTGACTTTGCGCCAGATCTTTGCAATCTTGCCCTTCGGATCGATCAGGAAGGTGGAACGCTCCACACCCATGTACTTCTTCCCGTACATCGATTTCTCCACCCAAACACCATAGGCTGTCGCAACCTCTTTTTCCTCGTCTGAAAGCAGGCGAACGGCCAGATCGTACTTGGAGCGAAACTTATCGTGGCTCTTCACGCTGTCAGGAGAAACGCCGTGGATCACAGCGCCGGCTTTGGCGAAATCAGCGGCGAGATCTGTGAACTCCTTAGCCTCGCGCGTGCAGCCCGATGTGTCGTCCTTCGGATAGAAATAGAGGACGACCGCCTGACCCTTCAATTTTGACAGCTTGACGACTGAGCCGTCATCGGCGGGAAGTTGGAAATCGGGAGCTTTCGCACCTTCTTCGAGCATCGAAACGTGCCTTTCTTTTGTCGCTTTTGCACTTGCACTTGAGCTTGAACGGAACTTAGCCGATCCCGGTTCAGGAGACAGTTGATTCGGCGAGTTATTCCGCGATTTATCGAGAGTTCGAGTGGCGCTGGCGACCACAGCCGCGCGGATGACCTTGCTGCAAGCGGCTGGTCTTCCTTGAACTCTCCGCGGGCCGCGAGGGGGGATCCATAGGAGTGGAAAGGCCGATACGGACGGAGCCTGGATCGCGAACCGGCGCCCCGCGCACGGGGCGTGGCCGGGGCAAAGTCACGCCTTCCAGGGCTGATTCCGAACCATGGTCCGAAATCGATCGGCAGCCGCAGGGCCTGCGAGTAGCCGGTCGTGTGCTGCTCTGGATTTCACCCATCGTTCTGCTTTCGGCACTTGCCGTCATCGTCATGTACGTCCGGCTTCTGCAGGGCCCGGTCTCTCTCAAGGTCATGGCGGAGCCGATTGAACGCGGAATCTCAGCGGGTTTGCGCGGGTTGTCAGCAAAAGTGGACGATGCGCTCCTGCGGCGGAGTCCGACAGGCGCGATCGAGTTCCAACTGGTCAACCTGCGCTTGTTCGAAGAGGACGGAAGCGTCGTCGCATCGGCGCCAGTGGCTGCGGTCGGAATGGATCTGGCGCGGCTGGCGATGCTGGACGTTCAGCCGACCCGGATCGAACTCATCGAGCCTCGGGTTTCAGTCAGCTATACCGCGCGTGACGGGCTGGCCTTGACTTTCAAGGAAACGCCCTTAACCGATGGCGCAACCCAGCCGAAGCCCGAAGCTCCATCCAGCGCGCCCGTTGAACCGGCTACCGAACCCTCATCGCCGACGGCGGTTCCGAGCGTGCTGCGCCAGCTCGATTTGGCCCGGGTCGTATCGAAGTATTGCGCAAGAGCGCGGCAGCAGCTCGATGCCAGTGCCAGCCTCTCCCAGATCGGCTTCCGGAACGCCATCGTCGACGTCGATTACGAAGGCCAACGAAGCAGTTGGAAGGTGAACGAACTCTCGGTCGATCTCGATCATAAGCGGCGCCGTAGCGTGATCTCGGTGGCGGCACTCATCGAGAGTGAGCGCGGTCCATGGTCATTATCTCTGCTGACTGAAGATTCCGACAGGACGGAAACGCTGACGTTAAAAGCGTCCGTGCGTGATCTGGTGCCCGCGGTGCTGGGCCGAGCGTTTCCCAATCTCGCCTTGCTCCGTTCGCTCGAAATGCCCACAGCAGTGGACGCGGCGATCCGGTTCAAGACATCCGGTGAACTGAACGGCGCAGACATCGCAGTCGAGGTCAGCCGCGGCTTGGTCGATTTCGGTCCGGCGATGGCCGCGCCTATGCTGATTGACGCGGGTCTTTTCAACTTCAACTATGACGCGGCTACCGAGCGTCTGACGCTGGCACCATCCACAGCGCGCTGGGGGGAAAGTTCCGTTAGCCTCGCGGGCGTCGTGTTGCACGATGCAGAGGCAGGGACCAATTCGAATTGGGCGTTTGATATTCGAAGTGTTACCGGTTCGCTGGCCGCGGAAGAATTCAAGGTTGCGCCTGTCAAACTCGATAACGTCACTGTAGCAGGCAGGTATATTCCGCAAGACAATCGCATCGAATTTGCAAATGTATTGGTGGAAGCCGGCGGCGGCCGCATGGTTCTGACTGGAGACGTTGTAGCCGGTGACGGTGCAACGGCTGGTGCAAGGATTGATGGGCAGTTCGGGCCGGCTAACGCCAATGTCGTCAAAGCGCTTTGGCCGCGCATGATGGCGCCGCGCGCGCGACAATGGTTTGGCGACCATCTCACCACCGGTATTCTTCGGGCCGGCACGATCCGCTTTGCAAGCGGGTCCTTCGCGCCACCTGGGGCACATAAAGGGCGCAAAGGATTCCCGGAGAGTTTCTCGCTCGATCTGACGGGGGAGACCGTGACCTTACAGCCGGTTCAAGGAGGGCCGCCGCTGTCGTCAGCTGCTGTCGCCGTGACGGTTCGCGATCAGGCACTCGAAATTACGACCCCTGACGCCATGTTGACGACAGGACCGCAGGAGGGCGTATCTCTGAAGGAGGGTCGCTTCAGCGTCGGAGACATCGATGCGCCGATCGCTGATGCTGAACTCGCCTTCAAAACGCAGGCGCCCCTTGGGTCCGCTCTCAAGGCGGTACAGCAACTGCAGCTCATGAGAACCGAAGGGCTGGCCGTGCCGCCTGATAAGATTCAGGGCAAGCTCGATGGCGAGTTCGTGATCCGCCTACCGCTTCTACCGGAAATAGAAGCCGATACGGTCGTGATCACCGGGAAGGCCAAGATCTCAGACGTGAGATCGACGGAGAAGATCGGGATCATCAATGTGCAAAGCGGTGCCGTCGACGTTGTGCTCGGCGCAAACGACGCCGCGGCTAAGGGAGAGCTTATTCTCAACGGCGTTCTGGCGAAGCTCGATTGGCGTCGGCAACGCCCTGCTGGATTACCTGCGGTCACATCGCCGCTGACGCTGACAGCGACGCTCGACAATTCCGACCGGCGTCAGCTGGGCATCGATGTCAGCGACTTCATCGACGGCGACGTTCCCGTTACTGTGGCCATCGGAGCGAACGATGCAAATACGTCCGGCGTCAAAGTGACGGCCGATCTCACGCCGGCTGATTTCTCAATTTCGCCCCTGGCATGGAAGAAGCCCCGAAACCGTCCGGCAAAGATGGAATTCGATGTCGTCGCGGGGACGGTACACAAGACAGAACTCCGGAATTTCAAGGTCAGCGGTGACGCGATCGCCGCGGAGGGCTGGATCGGTTTTTCGGCTGACCAGAAATTGCAGGAGTTCGATTTCCCGGCGGTATCACTCAACACCGTATCGCGACTTCAGATCAGCGGCAAACGTGGGCCGCGCGATATCCTGGACGTGCGCGCTACGGGCACGACGTTCGATGGCAAGGATTTCTTTCGTTCGCTCTTTACGTCGGGTGCTTCGGCTCCGCAAAAGATCGCCGCCAAGAAGGCAGGCGTGGATGTCACGGCCAGTTTCGATACGGTGCTTGGGTTTTCTGACGCCAGCCTTCGCGGCTTTTCCATGCGGTTGTCGAAGCGGGGCGATGAACTGACTGCGCTGGATGCGCGGGGCAAATTGGAAGGTGGCAAGGCGCTGATCGCCATTCTGCAGACTGAGCCGAACGGCAAGCGGAAGATCATCGCGGATACGACGGATGCGGGGCAGTCGCTGCGGCTGGTCGGGTTTTATCCGAACATGCAGGGTGGGCGCGGGCGCATCGATCTCTTCCTCGACGGTGAAGATGCTGCGCAGACGGCCGGCGTTCTCATTATAGAGGACTTCAAAGTGCTCGGGGATCCGATCGTGTCTGAGGTCGTTTCGAGTGCAGCGGGTGACGGTCCGGCGATTGGTACTACGACTTATGGACAACGCAAGGTCGTGCGCGAGGTGTTTCAATTCGATCGCATGCGACTGCCGTTCAACGTCGGCTACGGGCAATTCGCCATCGACGACAGCTATCTGCGCGGACCGCTGCTTGGCGCAACGCTGCGCGGCAAGGTGGACTACACGACGCAGAAGGTGAACCTCGGTGGCACGTATATTCCGTTGCAGGGTTTGAACAACGCGCTCGGCGGCATTCCCGTGCTCGGGCAGATTTTGAGCGGTCCCAGAGGGGAAGGCATCTTTGGCATCACGTTCGCGGTGCAGGGCTCGATGGCGAACCCGTCCGTGGTGGTCAATCCGCTGTCGCTCGTGGCCCCCGGCATCTTTCGTGAAATGTTCCAGATGACGAACCCGAACACCAACGTGCAACCGCGTGCGCCGTCATCGGGCGATCTGCCGGTGAACACGCGCGTGCGCTCCTCGAGTTCGGGCGGTGCATATGAGGCGCCGGAAACGGTCGATGGGTGGTCGTCGGATACCGTCGTGCCGTCGAAGAAGAACTAGAGGCCGATACGTTCAAACCGGCTTCAAGAGGACGTGCTTCTTCTTGCCGAGCGAAAGCTTGACGACGCCATCGCTGGTGACATCGCGATGCGAAAGTTGCGCTTTTTCATCTGTAACAGCGGCGTCATTGATCCTGAGGCCTCCCCCTTGAATTTGGCGGCGGGCCTCACCGTTCGATTTCACCAGCCCTGCCGTGACAAAGGCGTTGAGAACGCCGATGCCAGCGGCCAAGTCACCCGCGTTCACAACGACAGTCGGTAGATCAGTGGCGAGGGCGCCTTCCTCAAACGTTTTGCGCGCCGTTTCAGCGACCGCCAGCGCCTTGTCACGGCCGTGCACGAGCGCCGTCGCCTCGGTGGCGAGAATCTTCTTTGCTTCATTGATTTCGGCACCGCCAAGGGCTGCCAGACGATCGATCTCCGCAAGGGGCAGCAGCGTGAAGAGCTTCAGGAAGCGGGCCACATCGGCGTCTTCGGTATTGCGCCAGAACTGCCAGTAATCGTAGGCGGGGAGTTGGGCTTCATTGAGCCACACGGCGCCGCTGGCGGTCTTGCCCATCTTGGCGCCCGAAGCGGTGGTGAGGAGGGGGCAGGTGAGCGCGTGGAGCTGATGCTTGATCCCCATGCGGCGGCCAAGATCGATACCGGTGACGATATTGCCCCATTGGTCGGAGCCGCCCATCTGCGTGTTGCAGCCATAGCGGCGCGCGAGCTCGACGAAGTCGTAAGCCTGGAGCAGCATGTAGTTAAATTCGATGAAGGACAGTTCCTGCTCGCGGTCGAGGCGCAGCTTGGCGGAATCCATCGTGAGCATGCGGTTGACCGAGAAGTGGCGGCCGACGTCGCGGAGGAATTCGATATAGTTCAAAGGTGCCAGCCACTCGGCATTGTCGAGCATGATTGCATCGGTGGCGCCGTCGCCGAACTTCAGGAACTTGGCAAAGACTTGCTTGATACTTTCCTTATTTGCGTCGATCTCCTCGATGGAGCGCAGCTGGCGCGTCTCGTCGCGGCCTGAGGGATCACCGATGCGCGTGGTGCCGCCGCCCATCAGGGTGAGCGGCTTGCCGGCGTCCGTCTGCTGCAGCCAGTGCAGGATCATGATCGATAAGAGATGGCCGATGTGCAGCGAAGGGGCGGTGCAATCATATCCGACATAGGCGACGATCTTTCCCTCGCTCGCCAGCTTGTCCAGGCCGGCGAAATCAGATGTCTGGTGAATGAAGCCGCGCTCGGTGAGTGTGGCCAGGAACTGGCTCTTGGGTGTTTCGGTCATCATCTTTCGATCGCGGTTGCGGATGGCGGGTTGGGTGGGCGCGCGGGGTGCGGTAGGATCGCCGCAAACGCCGGCGCAACTTGCATGACGGCGGGGTTGGGAGCAAGCCGATGCGCGCGCTGGGGCTGATGAGCGGAACTTCGATGGACGGGATTTCCGTCGCACTCGTCGATACGGACGGCGAGAGTGTGCTGACGCGCGGTCCCGCGATGACATTCCCCTACAACACCGAACAAAGGGCCGCCATCGGCCAGGCCATGGCGCAGGCGCGTAACTTGAAATTCCGGGCCGAGCGGCCGGGATCGCTCGCCGAAACGGAAATAATGCTCACCGAATTGCATGCTGCTGCCATTTCGGCCTTCGTGCGCCACCAGGGCATTGCCCGGGGTGAGATCGAGGTGGTTGGCTTTCATGGCCAGACAGTCCTGCATCGGCCGGAGGAGGGTCTCACGGTCCAACTGGGGGACGGGGGACTGCTGGCCGAGTTGACCGGTCTCACGGTGGTGCATGATCTGAGGGCCCGCGATGTGGATGCTGGCGGCCAAGGAGCGCCGCTGGTGCCAGTCTATCATCGCGCCCTCGTGGCGGGGATCGCACAACGGCCCATTGCCGTCGTCAACATCGGCGGCGTTGCCAACGTGACGTACATCGGCAGCGACGGCACGCTGATCGCCTTCGACACCGGGCCAGGCAATGCCTTGCTCGACGACTGGATGATGAAGCGCGCCGGCGTTGCCTATGATCGTGACGGCATCACAGCGGGTGACGGCAAGGTCGACGAAGCGGTGCTGCGGTTCTGCCTGTCGCATTCGTTTTTCTCCGCCGCGCCGCCGAAGTCGCTCGACCGCGACGCTTTCATCTGGGACGTGGTGGAATGGATGTCGCTCGAGGATGGTGCGGCAACGCTGGCCGCATTTACGGTGGCATCAATCGCGCGAGCACGCGAGCATTTCCCGGATGAGCCTCAACTGTGGATCGTGGCTGGAGGCGGTCGGCGGAACCGCACCATCATGAGCGGCCTTGCCGGCCTCGTGCAGAATGCGGTCGCGCCTGCGGAGGCGGTTGGCCTCGACGGTGACGCAGTCGAGGCGGAGGCTTGGGGCTATCTGGCGGTGCGTGCGCTCAAGGGGCTGCCCATCACGTTTCCCGGTACGACGGGTGTGCCGAAGCCCATGACGGGCGGTGTCGTTTCGCTGCCGCCTCGCGCATTCGGCTGAGAATTGGAAAACGCCGCTCGCGTTGGACGTCGGAGCGGTTGTGGTGGAAACGCGAAGATTGCGCGGCCAATGCAGCCCCGCTTTTATGCGGGGCTTCTGGCATTCACTCAACGTTGGTCACTCATCGTCGGTGACGGCGGGCGGCGGTTCATTGCGCTCGCGCTCCCGTTCCCGCTGGCGCTCAGCTTCGCGCTCGCGCTCGCGCGCCTTCTTGGTTTCGTATTCTTCCTCCGCCATTTGCAGACGGCGATCTAGGTAGCTGCCGACGACGGTCTGCAGTTCGTCGGTTTTGTTTTCAAAGAAGTGGTTTGCGCCGGGAACGATCTCGTGGTCGATCTTGATCCCGCGCTGGGTCTTGAGCTTCGTCGACAGTTCCGCAACGGATGCCGTCGGCACCACGCGATCCTTGTCCCCGTTGATCATCAGGCCCGACGAGGGGCAAGGGGCAAGGAAGGAAAAGTCGTACAGGTTCGAGGGCGGCGCGACACAAATGAAGCCGTCGATTTCCGGGCGACGCATCAGAAGCTGCATGGCGATCCAGGTTCCGAACGAGACGCCGGCGATCCAGCAGTACTTCGCGTCGGGCTTGACGATCTGGAGCCAATCGAGGGCGCTGGCGGCGTCTGCGAGTTCGCCGGGCCCGCCATCCCAAAACCCTTGGCTGCGACCGACGCCGCGGAAGTTGAATCGGAGTACGGAAAAGCCGCGCTCAGCAAACGTATAATAAAGCGAGTAGACGACCTGATTGTTCATCGTACCGCCGAACTGCGGATGGGGATGCAAGATCAGGGCGATCGGGCTGTCGGGCTTTGGGTCGTGGTGATAGCGCGCCTCGATCCGGCCGGCGGGACCGTTCATGATCAATTCAGGCATAGGTCTTCTGGGCCTCTATCTGTCACTGCGGGCGGCCCGAGGGCCGGGATGGGATGCTGCCTGCCGCTTTTCCGAAAAATGGCTGTTCAAGCGCTGGAAAAGGCCCTCACGGAGCCGTGTTGTCGCGTGTGTGGGGCGATACTTGACTTCGTGGCTCGGAATTTCCATAAACAGGCGAGATTAGAACTCTTCGAAAGAGTGGTCTGACCCGGCTGAGGCGCCGGGGTCGGCGGGCGGTCCTCTTAGCACGAGAGAGGTGCCTGAATGCAAGTGCCGTGACGCCTGGGGTCACCTGGGAGTCTGCCGCGGCCACTCTGACGATGACTTGGAGGATCGGAATGGAGCTGACGACGCGAGGGCGCTATGCCGTGATGGCGATGGCCGAATTGGCGCGTCACGGCTCCGGTCAAGGCGCGAGTGAGCCGATGGCGCTAGCGGCGATCGCCGAACGTCAGAAGCTGTCATTGGCCTACCTCGAACAGCTGTTTGCGCGGCTGCGGCGGGCCGAACTGGTGGTCAGCGCGCGCGGTCGCAGCGGTGGATACAAGCTTGGCCGTGCCGCTGCCGACATTTCGATTGCCGATATTCTGAGGGCGGTCGAAGAGGAAACGCGTATGACGCGGTGTTCCGGCGAAGGTGACGTCGGATGCCTTGGCGAGACGCGCTGCATCACGCACGGGCTATGGCAGGCGCTTGGATTGCACATCGCGCAGTTCTTTTCGTCCGTGTCCTTGCAGGACGTCATTGATGGCGGGCCGCGCATTGGCGCCGGCTCGGCTCCCGAGACGTCGTTGCCGCGGGAAAGGTTTGCCGCCGAATGACGCTTGCTCGCACATATCTCGACCATAACGCCACGGAGCCGCTGCGCCCCGAAGCGCGTCAGGCGATGCTTGTCGCGATGGATGCGTTCGGCAACCCGTCGTCGGTTCATGGTGAGGGCCGGGCGGCGCGAGCGATCGTCGAAGCTGCGCGTGAGCAGGTCGCCGCTCTCGTCAATGCGAGGCCTGGCGAAGTCGTGTTCACGAGCGGAGCCACGGAAGCCAATACATTTGCGATCAACGGGCGGCCATGGCGAGCGCTGCTCGTTGGAAACGCGGAGCACTCCGCTGTTCTGGCGCCGGCGCGCCGTTCGCATGCGCCGCGTCTCGAACTGCCATGCCGGTCCGATGGCGTTCAGGATCTGAGCGGTGTGGAGGCGTGGGCTGCGGCGTTGCCGAAGTCGGCCCAGCCGGCGTTGGCAAGTCTCGCGCTGGCCAATGGCGAAACGGGTGTCGTGCAGCCCGTGGCCGATCTTGTGGCTATGCTGACGCCGTTCGGTGTCGTCGTCCATTCGGATGCGGTGCAGGCCACGGGCCGTATCGTGGTCGACTTTCGTGCGCTGGGGCTGTCGCTCATGTCGCTGTCGGCTCACAAGATGGGCGGTCCGAAAGGCGTCGGCGCTCTGATCGTTCGTGATGGAACGCCACTGGAGGCGCTGCTCGCTGGTGGCGGGCAGGAGAGCCGCCGTCGTGCCGGGACTGAGAATGTCGTCGCGATCGCCGGTTTCGGTGCCGCTGCTGCGGCGGCGCGGCGGGATCTGGAGCACGTCGCCCGGATCAGGGACTTGCGCGACAGTCTGGAAGCCGAGTTGGTGCGTACGAATCCTGACAGCGTCCTGGTTGCCACAGACGCACCGCGGCTTCCGAACACCACGCTTGTCGCGATGCCCGGCAAGCAGTCCGAGACTGTCGTGATCAAACTGGATCTCGCCGGGATTGCGGTGAGTGCAGGTGCTGCCTGTTCCTCCGGCAAGGTGGGCACGAGCCATGTGCTGGAGGCGATGGGCGTGGCGCCGGACATCGCGCGTGGCGCGGTGCGGGTCAGTCTTGGCCCAAGTTCGACGGCGGATGACGTGCAGAGGTTTGTCGCTGCCTGGAACGCAGCGACGGGGCGGCCCGCAATGGCGGCCTAAGATTTGGAATTGAAATGCTAACGGCGCACCCCTTGAGGGCGTACGGGAGAAGAGGTCGAAATGCCTGCGGTTCAAGAGACGGTCGAACAGGTCAAGAAGATCGATGTCGACCAATACAAGTATGGTTTTGAAACCGATATCGAGATGGTGAAGGCCCCGAAGGGCCTGAACGAAGATATCGTGCGTTTCATTTCGGAGAAGAAGGGCGAACCGGCCTGGATGCTGGATTGGCGGCTCGACGCCTATCGCCGTTGGCGCGCCATGACGGAGCCCACGTGGGCGAAGGTGTCCTATCCGAAGATCGATTTCGAGGATCTCTATTATTACGCCGCGCCAAAAAGCACGGAGGGGCCAAAGTCGCTCGACGAGGTCGACCCTGAGCTTCTGAGAATGTATGAACGGCTTGGCGTGCCGCTGCAGGAACAGGAAATCCTCGCCGGAGTGAAGAGCGACAAGCCGCGCGTGGCCGTGGATGCCGTGCTCGACAGCGTTTCGGTCGTGACCACGTTCAAGGAAGAGCTGGCCAAGGCCGGCGTGATTTTCTGCTCGATCTCGGAGGCGCTGCGCGAGCATCCAGAGCTGGTGAAAAAGTACCTCGGCTCCGTCGTGCCGCAGTCGGACAACTATTACGCGGCATTGAACTCGGCGGTGTTTTCCGACGGGTCGTTCGTTTACGTGCCGGAAGGCGTGCGCTGTCCGATGGAACTTTCGACCTACTTCCGCATCAACGAGCGGGAGACGGGGCAGTTTGAGCGCACGCTCATCATCGCGGACAAGGGTGCGTACGTGTCGTACCTGGAAGGCTGCACGGCGCCTATGCGCGACGAGAACCAGCTGCATGCGGCGGTCGTGGAACTCGTGGCGCTTGATGATGCCGAGATCAAGTATTCGACCGTCCAGAACTGGTATCCCGGTGATAAGAACGGCAAGGGCGGTATCTATAACTTCGTGACGAAGCGGGGTGACTGCCGCGGCCGTAATTCGAAGATCTCCTGGACACAGGTGGAGACGGGTTCGGCAATCACGTGGAAGTATCCGAGCTGCATCCTGCGCGGGGATAACTCGCGGGGCGAGTTCTACTCGATCGCGGTATCGAACGGCTACCAGCAGGTCGACAGCGGCACGAAGATGATCCACCTCGGCAAGAATACGTCGAGCCGCATCATCTCGAAGGGCATTGCCGCCGGCTTCTCGCAGAACACGTACCGTGGTCTCGTCTCTGCCCATCGCAAGGCGACGGGAGCGCGGAACTTCACGGCGTGCGACTCTCTGCTCATCGGCGACAAGTGTGGCGCGCATACGGTGCCTTACATTGAGGCGAAGAATTCGTCGGCGCACTTCGAACATGAGGCGACGACCTCGAAAATCTCCGACGACATGCTGTTCTACTGTCAGCAGCGCGGGCTGTCGGAAGAGGAGGCGGTGGCGCTCGTCGTGAACGGGTTTGTGCGCGACGTGCTGCAGCAATTGCCCATGGAATTCCTGGCCGAGACGCAGAAGCTGATCGGCATCTCGCTGGAAGGCAGTGTCGGCTAACGGCGCGCTTATCCCGATAGACACCCATTCTTCAAAAGGTAACGACCGATGCTCGAGATCAAGAACTTGCATGTGAAGCTGGAAGACGAGGACAAGGCGATCCTCAAGGGCCTGACGCTGACGGTGCCCAAGGGCGAAGTGCACGCGATCATGGGACCGAACGGGTCGGGCAAGTCGACGCTCGCTTACGTCCTCGCCGGCCGCGAAGGGTATGAGATTACCGACGGCGATATTCTCTGGAATGGCGAAAGCATCATTGAAATGGAGCCGGACGAGCGCGCCGCCAAGGGCGTGTTCCTGGCGTTCCAGTATCCGATGGAAATACCGGGCGTTGCGGGGCTGACGTTCCTGCGCACGGCGGCTAACGCGGTACGCAAGCGCCGCGACATGGCAGAGCTTTCGACGCCTGAGTTCCTCAAGGTCGTGAAGGAAAAAGCGGCGAAGCTCAATATCGATTTCGAGATGCTGAAGCGGCCGGTCAACGTCGGCTTCTCCGGCGGCGAGAAGAAGCGATCGGAAATCCTGCAGATGGCCATGCTCGAGCCTTCGCTGTGCGTGCTCGACGAGACGGATTCCGGTCTCGATATCGACGCGTTGAAGGTGGTGTCGGATGGCGTCAACGCCTTGCGGTCGCCGGACCGCGCCATGCTCGTCATCACGCACTACCAGCGGCTTTTGAACCACATCGTGCCTGATAAGGTTCATGTGCTGGCCCATGGCCGCATCCAGAGGACGGGCGGCAAGGAGCTCGCGCTCGAACTCGAAACATCGGGCTACGCCGACTATACCGGCAAGGCTGCCTGAGAATGGACGGGACACTCCCCGGTACAGATGGGACACGACGCGATATGACCGTTCAGATGCTGACGACGAAAGCGGAGCAGGCGATCCTCAAGACGTTCGAGGATAATGCGGCACGATTGCCCGGGGGTAAGTCCGTTGCCGAATTGCGGCGGGCCGCTATCGGCGCGTTCGCGTCCAGGGGCTTGCCAAGCCGGCGCGTGGAAGAGTTCAAGTATACGGACCTCAAGGCAAACCTGAGGGAAGCCTTCCCGCTCGTGACCGGTGGCGCAGCAGATGCCGATACGACGCACGGCGCGCTGGGCTCGCACTTCGGGCCTGAGTTTGCAGCCAACGCCGTGTCGGTCGTCGATGGACGTGGAACGTCATCTGGTGGTCATACCTTCCTTGCGGATAGCAAGGCGGTCTCGATGGACTGGGTCCAGGCCGCGTTGGCCGACGAGAGCCTCGCTGCATCCGCAGATCTGCTGCTCAACACGGCGCTGTTCACGGATGGGGCGGTGATCGACGTCCCAGCGGGTGCAGACGTTGCCGATCCGGTGGTTATCGTTGCGTCGGCGCGAGACAATGGCCTCGCGGTTCTCCGCCACATCATTCGCGTCGGCAAAGGCGCGAAGGTGACGCTCGTGGAAGTGGAGCGGGCACCGATTGCGGCCGGGTTGCGCCAGTCGAGTGCGGTGACGCAGATTTCCATCGCCGATGGGGCTGAGGTGGTGCACATCAAGGTCGTCGAGGCGCATAAGGGCTCGACGCATCTGGGGCATTGGCAGGTCCGGCTCGGCGCCAACGTTTCCTACAAGCCCTTTCAACTGACGCTTGGTGAAGGGCTCGTGCGCAATGGTCTGAACGTGGACTTCACGGGACAGCACTCGACACTGGATTTCGGCGGCGCCTCGGTCGTGCATGGAAGCGGCCACGCGGACAGCACCCTCGTCGTTGATCACAAGGTTCCGCATTGCACGAGCCGCGAACTCTATAAGACGGTGCTCGATGGGCAGGCGCGCGCTGTGTTCCAGGGCAAGGTCATCGTGCAGCCCGGGGCGCAGAAGACGGACGGCAAGCAGATGGCGCAGGCGCTCATGCTGTCGCCGGACGCGGAGTTCGATTCCAAGCCCGAATTGGAAATCTACGCCGATGACGTCATCTGCGGGCATGGCTCAACTGCTGCGGAGATCGATCCTGATCTTGTATTCTATTGTACATCGCGGGGCATTCCGACGGCGATCGCGCGCGGCATGTTGATCGAGAGTTTCATTGCGGAAGCGATCGAGAAGGTTGAGCATGACGGCTTGCGGGATGCTCTCATCGGCATCGCCCGTGACAGCCTTGCGGCATAACCCACGTTCGGTTCTCTCACTGGAGAACCTGAGGAGAAGACGACATGGTCAACGCAGCGCGCCAGTTGCACGCAGAGTCGACGGACCGTTCCGGCGGCACATTCGACGTGGCACGGCTGCGCGCGGACTTCCCGATCCTGTTCCGCGAGATCCACGGCAAGCCGCTGGTCTATCTGGATAACGGCGCCAGTGCCCAGAAGCCTGCGGCGGTGATCGATGCGATGGATCATGCCTACCGCTTCGAGTACGCCAACGTGCACCGCGGGCTGCATTACCTCTCCAATACCGCAACGGCGCGGATGGAGGATGCGCGCGAGACGGCGCGCCGTTTCTTCAACGCGGGCTCGGTCGAGGAGATTATCTTCACGCGCAATGCGACGGACGCCATCAACATCGTGGCATCCTCGTTCGGTGGGATGGTCATCGGCGAAGGCGACGAGATCGTTTTGTCGATCATGGAGCATCACTCCAACATCGTGCCGTGGCATTTTCATCGTGAGCGCCGCGGGGCGGTTCTGAAGTGGGCGCCGATTTCGGACACCGGCGAGTTCCTGCTCGACGAATTCGAGCGGCTGCTGGGACCCAGGACAAAGATGGTCGCGATCACGCACATGTCGAATGTGCTGGGGACTGTGACGCCAATCAAGGAGATCATTCGGATCGCGCACGCGAAAGGCATTCCCGTTCTGGTCGATGGTAGCCAGGCCGCAGTGCACATGGCGATCGACGTGCAGGATCTCGATGCGGACTTCTACGTCACGACGGGGCATAAGCTCTACGGCCCATCGGGAATTGGTGTGCTCTACGCAAAGCGACAGCATCTCGACGCGATGCCGCCATATCAGGGCGGCGGCGAGATGATCGAGAAGGTCGCGGTCGACGAGATCACGTATGCGCCGGCCCCGCACAAATTCGAGGCGGGGACGCCTGCGATCGTCGAAACCGTGGGGCTCGGCGCGGCGCTCACGTACATGATGCAGGTGGGGCGCGAAGCGATCGCCGCGCACGAGCATGAGATCTCCGACTATGCGCATGCGCGATTTGCCGAGTTTCCTTGGCTGACGGTTTACGGGAAAGCGCCAGGCAAGGGCGCGATCCTGTCGTTCAATGTCGAAGGGCTGCATCCGCACGACGTGTCGACGATCATCGATCGGTCTGGTGTGGCCATTCGGGCCGGTCATCACTGCGCGCAGCCGCTGATGACGCGGCTGGGCGTGCCGGCAACGTGCCGGGCCTCCTTCGCGATGTACAATACCAAAGGCGAAGTTGATGCGCTGATGACGGCCCTGCAAAAGGCGCGCGATTTGTTCGCTTGAGACGAAAGTCCCGTGGGGATGATGACGATGGACGACGATATCAAGACACACGTGACCGATCCTGCTGCAGGGGAGGCTTCGCCGCCGGCTCCAGATGCAGGTGCGCGTGCGCCGAGTGTTGCTGAGGGCGGAACGCCGGTCGAGGGTTCGGCGCTGTCGCAGGAAGAATTAGATGAGCTGACGCCTGAGATCGTGAAAGCCCTCAAGACGGTATACGATCCGGAGATCCCCGCGGACATCTTTGAACTCGGCCTCATCTATAACATCGATATTGCCGATGATCGGCTGGTCTCGATCCTGATGACGCTGACGGCGCCGGGTTGTCCGGTGGCCGGCGAGATGCCGATTTGGGTCGAGAACGCCGTCTCGGCCGTCGCAGGCGTAAGCGGATGCAAGGCGACGATCACCTTTGATCCGCCGTGGGACCAGAGCCGAATGTCCGATGAAGCGCGTTTGGCGCTGAATATGTTTTAAGCCGGACCGCTTTGTTGATGTCGAATTTGCTCTATATCTCATTTGCGTCAGGGGCTCCAATTTCACACTCCCTTGCCGGCGCCACTCGCTGCAAGGGAGCCAGCCGAATATGCCGAATAAGGCTGCCGGGCTCCTGACGCTCTTCGCATGAGGGATCGGTCTGGCGGTCCGGCTCGTAGTGGTGCTGAGAGTTCCGCAGGAGCGCCGCCATGTCCGAGACAGCTCGCAATCTGACCGTCTACTACGACGGGTCGTGTCCGCTGTGCCGAATGGAGATCGGGCACTACCGATGCCAGCGCGGAGCCGACGCGATCGACTTCGTCGACGTATCCGATCCTAGTGTTTCCGTCGCACCCGACCTCAATCGGAAGGCAGCGATGGCGCGGTTCCACGTGCGCGAGAGCGATGGCCGGCTTCGGTCGGGGGCTGAGGCTTTCACGCGAATTTGGGAGCGGCTGCCGTCCTGGAGGCTTGCGGCGCGGATCGCGCGGGTGCCAGGCGTCACGCCGCTGCTCGAGCTGGCCTATCGCGCGTTTCTGCCGATCCGGCCGTATCTGTCTCGGGCGGCGTGCCGGTGGCAGAGGCGGAAGGTTAGCGGCTGAAGGAAAGTTTGTTGGCGCTTCCGACTCCCCTTTTGCGCTTCCGACTCCCCTGCGGGGAGCCGGCCGGAAGCGCGGGATTAGCGGCTGAAGACACCTGCCGGGTCGATGCCAGTAACTTTACTGTTGGCGCTTCCGACTCCCCTGCGGGGAGCCGGCCGGAAGCGCTGGACTAGCGGCTGAAGACACCTGCTGGATCGATACGCGTGACCTTAAAAATCGCCGAGATGGCTGCGAAGATGCACATGCCGAGCGTGAGCAGGAACAGCGCGAAGGCGAGTTTGGGTGTCATGACGATGTTCAGCGTCGAGTTCTTCGTCGCGTTGATGAGCAACATCGTCAGGGTAAATCCGACGATGTAGCCGATGACGGCGGAGAGCACCGCCTGGATAAGAATGACAGCATGGATGTAGCTGGCCGATGCACCGAGCGCGCGGAGCGTCGCGAATTCGTTCAAGTGGTCTTTGGTGCTCGAGTAGAGCGTCTGGGCAACGATGACGACGCCGACGATAACACCGAGTGCGGCACCGGCAATGAGGGCAGCGCCGGCTGCGGTATTGAACATCCAGTAGTTGAGCGAGCGATCGCGAAATTCGGTGTGGGTGAGGATCTCGTTATCGGGCATGCGCTTCTGCAGGGCCGCCCGGACCTCTTCGATGTCAGCGCCCGGGGCCAGTTTCACAAGTTGATACGTCGCTTGTTCGGGAGCGGCGCCGATCAACTTGCGCGCGTTCGCGATGCTGGTGAACCCGTAGGGCAGGGTGGTGAATGAGCGAATGCCGCCGGTCAGCGCTGTGATCTGGACACGCTGCTGGTTGACTTCGGCGTGAGCGCCGATGCCGTCAATGCCAAGATCCTTCAGGTAGGACTTATCGACGGCCAATGCGTTCGGCGCGCGCAGTTCCGCCGGGCTGCCTTCGACAATGTTCCAAGGCTCTACGCCGCGTTGCGTATCAAGGCCGACAAGAATGAAGGCCTTCTTGCCGCCGCTCGGCTTGCGCCAGCTGGCAAAACTGACGACCATTTCCTGGACGTCCTGCACTCCGGGTGTAGAAAGCACGTTGTACTTCTCGCGGCCCGTGAGAAGCGACGGATCGTCGAAAGACTTGGTGCCGAACGGAACCACCCAGAGGTCGGCGGGGGTCTTGTCGATGACGGTGGCGATCTTCTGTTCCGACCCGATGTAGAGACCGCACTGCACGGCCACGAGAATGAGCGAGAACACGATGCCGACGAGCGTGACGACGAGGCTCAGACGATCGTGGAAGAGGTTTCGGTAGGCGAGCTTGGGCGCCATCTTGATGGTCTTTGGCGAGAGTTCGCCGATGACGGGGCCTGCCAGGGTCGGGTCGTTCAGGGGAGGAGATTCGCCGGCCATAGGTTTGTTCCGTTCAATCCGCGTCGCTTCTGTTATGCCGCGAGTCTTATGCCGATGCTCAATCGCAGGCGACTGTAACCGTCACGCCGACTGCGGGGATAAACTTGCGGCACGTCGCGGGGCCTTGGGTAGCGGCAACCTTGGGAGATGGTTTGGCTGTCGGTGCGGTGGCTTCCGTTCGGGTCGAATCTCCGTCCCGGGCGACGATTGTATCGGTCGGGGCGAGAATGCGGACCGTTTCGGGGCGGGGCAGGTTGTCTATGGCCAGCGTACGGCCGAGAAGGCCGGGAGCGGCATTTTCGTCGGTGGTCAGCGCTGTCGCCTTGACGGCGTTCGACGGGGCGCTATGGCGGACCTGAACGACCTGGCGAGCGGGTTTGGATCGCCTGCGTTCGGCTGCTACCGGGGCGCGTTTGGCGTCGTAGATCTTAGGCTTGGCGGTGGCATAGCCGCTGCCGCCGCCGTAACCGGGCGTAGGTGTGGCGACGAATGTCCCCAGGGGACCACCGAAGTTGAGGCGCACGCCCCCGCCGGCATGAGCTGGCTGGCCAAGTGCGAGGATGGCTGAGGCGAGCGCGAGGGCGGTGAGAACGGTGTGGCGGCGGGTCATGGCGGGCTCCAACGGTGCATCGGCGGCGTTTGTTGGGTGCAGAGTGCGCCATGGGCCTCAAGTTCGCTGTTACCACAGGAACACGGCGGAAAACCCGGTTCGGGTCCATCTCATCATTGAAAAATCTCGGATAAGGCCGACCTCGCAATCCCGCCGAACATTGCTATATTGCGGAGATGCACCCGAGGCCTTGAACCTGGATCTGCCGCAGATGACTGAACTCGCCCCCACCCCCGTTCGCCGCGCGCGCCCGCAGGTGCTGTCGCTGACGCCCGCCGCCGCGGATCGCATCCGCTCGCTCATGGCTTCCAAGGGCGACGGCATCGCCGGTCTCAAGATCGGCGTGAAGAAGGGCGGCTGCGCCGGAATGGAATATACCATGACCTGGGCGAGCGAGGTCGGTCGGCTGGACGAGGTGATCGAGGTGGATGGCGCCCGCGTCATCATCGACCCGGCGGCGATCCTGTATCTCATCGGCACGGAGATGGACTTCAAGACCGACAAGCTAGCGAGCCAGTTCGTGTTCAACAACCCGAACCAGAAGAGCGCTTGCGGCTGCGGTGAGAGCGTGCAGCTCGAGCCGGCGACGGGCGCGGCAGTCGCACAAGACTGACCGAACGTCTCAGCCGTCGTTGGCGATCGATCCGGGTGCGGTCGCCATCAGGTATGCGATGGCTGCCGACCAAAATTTGGCTTCGCTTTCCGCGCGTGCCCTCTCCGCCGTAAAGGCGTCGATCCAATTCGGGAGCATTTGCGGAGAGGCTTGCGCGATAGCGCCAAGATCAACGTGCGATTTCAAGAGAACGGCGCGGGCGAGGTGGATTAGTTCGGCGACATCCGCATCGGGTAGCCGGACCGGTTCGGTGACCCGATGCTCGCGGGGTAATGCCGATGCATCGTCGGGGGGATCGGCTAATGGATACTTTGCCAGCATGGCGGGTACACCAGTTACGCACCGGGCGGCTGCGGCGACCTCGCCGCTGTACTCAAAACCGTCCGTACCAATGCAGAATAGCGAAAGTTGAGGAAAAGGGCTGTAGCGTGCCCGACTTCTCCACAGAGTTTGCTTGTCCGGCACGGATTAATGATAGCCGCGCGGTTCTGAAGAACTGCGCGGCTTCGTGGTTGCGGACGCATGCTTGCAAGTGGGGCGTTTATTCGCTCCCGACTTTGGCCGGTCGCGCCGGTCGTCTCAAGAACGCGGGAACATTTTCCGCAAAGCCACCGGCTGAGGCCGACACGCTTGCCGATCGCGCAGCTGGGCGCTGCGCGGGGCGCTGATCCTGAACGGGCCGGGCAGCGGGTTCGCGGTGGGCAGGTTGCTGGCGCGGCTCCGAACGCTGCTCGGTCGCTTCGCGCAGGACACGTTCGGGCCGGTCCTGACGCTGCGGACGATCGCTACGCTCAGGACGATCGGGCCGCTCATGACTGGTACGATCGGGCCGGTCGCTGCGCTCACGGCGCGGGCCGCGATCGCGTCGGCCGCTATGTTCGCCGGAGTGGGCTTCACGGCTCGGTCCGCCGGCGCGTGCTTCCACTGCTGGAGCGTCCATGATCATTGGAGCCTCAGTGCGGTGTGCCGCGTCGCGACCTTCAGGGCGGCGTTCGCCACCGCGTGCAGGCCGCTCATTGCGTCCATCGCGTGCGGGCCTGCTGCCACGGCCATCACGCCTCTGGCCGCTTTGACCGTCACTGCGTGCAGAGGCGCCGCGACCATCGCTTTTCGCAGGACCACCTCGGCCCCGCCGACGCTTGCCGGCGTTCTCGAAGTCTTCGGGCGTGGGCTGTTCGCCGACCCATTCGGCCGTGTCGCCGGTGATCTTCTGAATGTCCTTGAGGAGCTTCAAGTCCTCGAGCGTGACAATCGAGAAGGCGGCGCCTTCCCGGCCCGCGCGGCCGGTGCGGCCGATGCGGTGCACGTAATCCTCCGAATGCCAGGGCAAGTCGAAATTGAAGACATGGCTGACTTCCGGGATGTCGAGGCCGCGGGCGGCGACGTCGCTTGCGGCCAGCAACGTGATTTCACCGGCGCGAAATTTGTCGAGCGTCTCCATGCGGCTGCGCTGATCCATGTCGCCGTGCAGGGCGCCGGCATTGAAGCCGTGCTTGACGAGCGACTTGTGCAGCACGGCCACGTCGCGCTTGCGGTTACAGAAGATGATGCCGTTCTGGATGGTTTGAGAGCGGATCAGGTTGCGCAGCATGTCGCGCTTGGCCCAATCTTCGCTCGCCGGGCAGAAACAGAAGCGCTGCGTGATCGTCTTTGCAGTGGTGGCCTGCTTGGCCACTTCGATGCGAACCGGATCTTTCAGGAACTGCTGGACGAGGCGGGTGATCTCGGGTGGCATGGTGGCGGAGAAGAACAGCGTCTGACGGCGAGGTGGCAGAAGCTTACAGATCTTCTCGATGTCGGGGATAAAGCCCATGTCGAGCATGCGGTCGGCCTCGTCGATGACGAGGATCTCGACGCCCATCAGCATGATGCGGCCGCGCCCGAAATGGTCAAGCAGGCGGCCGGGCGTTGCGATGAGCACATCGACGCCGCGGTCGAGTTTCTTGACCTGATCGTCCATCGACACGCCGCCGATGAGGAGGGCGACGTCGAGCTTGTGATTGATGCCGTACTTTTCGAAGGCTTGCGCGACCTGGGCGGCGAGTTCGCGGGTGGGAGCCAGGATCAGCGAGCGCGGCATGCGGGCGCGGGCGCGACCGGTTTCTAGGCGGGTGATCATCGGCAGGGTGAAGGCGGCGGTCTTGCCGGTGCCGGTCTGGGCGATGCCGAGGACGTCCTTGCCGGTCAGGGCAACCGGGATGGCCTGCGATTGGATGGGCGTTGCGGTCGTATAACCGGACGCCTCGACGGCGGCCAGAACCTTGGGGCTGAGACCAAGCTCAGCGAAGGGTAGCGTTTCCAAAAAAGTCGTACTCCGGATGCGTCATTGATCCACGCGTGCGTTACCTCGCGCCACCTCACATGGCACGAGTGCTCGCGGTCGAACGAAGCGCAGGGGGAATGCCAGAAATCAGGCTAAAAGCCGGGTCGTCAAAAAGAAGCTCGAAATGGATCAATGAATCGATCCCCTGCGCTCGAGCGTGATGCTTGCTGACACAAGCTGGAGGGGAAAGCAAGGAAAACGGCCCGAAGCGGAGGCGGTGCATCGTCGCTTCGGGCTGATCCGTAGCCGGAATGCCGCGGGCGGTGGTTAAGAGCGGCGTCAGATATCCAAATCCTTGGCGAAGGCGGCGCGGTCCTGGATGAAGCGGAAGCGGGCTTCGGGCTTGGAGCCCATGAGGGCGCTGACCGTGTCGCCGAGCGTGAGCTTGTCGCCTTCGGCGATCTCGACTCTCAGCATCATGCGCTTCTTCGGATCCATGGTGGTGGACTTCAGATCCTTGAAGTCCATTTCGCCGAGCCCTTTGAAGCGCGTGACTTCCGGCTTCTTGCCCTTGAACTGCGTGGCGATGAGGTCGTCGCGTTCCTTTTCGGTGCGGGCGTAGGCGACATCGGCCTTGTGCGCGATCTTGTAGAGCGGCGGCACGGCGAGATAGAGATGGCCGTTCTCGATGAGCGCCGGCATTTCCTGATAGAAGAACGTGATAAGCAACGATGCGATGTGGGCGCCGTCGACGTCCGCGTCGGTCATCACGATGACGCGCTCGTAACGCAGGTCTTCGTCGCGATACCTGGTTCCGGTGCCCACGCCGAGGGCGAGCAGCAGGTTCGATAGCGCTTCGTTCTGCGCGAGCTTGGCAGACGTGGCGTTGGCGACGTTGAGGATCTTGCCGCGGAGCGGATAGATCGCCTGCGTTTCGCGATCGCGCGCGGACTTGGCGGAGCCGCCGGCCGAGTCGCCTTCGACGATGAAGATCTCCGTGCCGGCGGCCTGCTGGATGGAACAGTCGGCGAGCTTGCCGGGAAGGCGGAGTTTGCGCGTGGCGGACTGGCGCGAGACTTCCTTCTCGCGGCGGCGCTTCAGGCGTTCGTCGGCTTGTTCGATGACCCATTCGAGCAGGCGCGTGCCTTGCTGCGGGCTGTCGGTGAGCCAGTGATCGAAGGCGTCCTTGACGGCGTTCTCGACGATGCGGCCGGCTTCGACGGTGGCCAGCTTGTCTTTCGTCTGGCCCTGGAATTCAGGTTCGCGAATGAAGACGGAGAGCATGGCGGCGGCCGTCCCCATCACGTCGTCGGCGGTGATCTGCGGGGCTTTTCTATTGCCAACGCGCTCGCCGAATTCGCGCAACGCCTTCGACAGTGCGGAGCGGAAGCCGTTCTCGTGCGTGCCGCCTTCGCCGGTGGGAATCGTGTTGCAGTAGGAGCGGCAGAAGCCGTCCTCGTCGGAAATCCAGGCGACGGCCCATTCGACGGAGCCGTGCTTGCCTTCCTTTTCAATGCCGCCCGCGAAAATGTCCTTGGTCACGTAGGTGCGGCCGGCGATTTCGGAGGCAAGATAATCCTTCAAGCCGCCGGGGAAGTGGAAGACGGCCTCGGCGGGGGTGTCGTCCTTGATGAGGGAAGGATCGCAGGACCAGCGGATCTCGACGCCGCCGAACAAATAAGCTTTCGACCGCGCCATCTTCATCAGGCGGGCCGGTTTGAAGTGCGCGCCCTTGCCGAAAATCTTTTCGTCCGGTTTGAAGCGGACTTTGGTGCCACGGCGGTTGTGGATGGCGCCCAGCTTTTCCAGTTTGGTCGTGGGCGTGCCGCGCGAGAACACCATGCGATAGAGCTGCTGGCCGCGAGCGACTTCGACTTCGCAGATTTCCGACAACGCATTCACCACCGAGACGCCCACACCGTGGAGGCCCCCCGAGGTCGCGTACGCCTTGCCGTCGAACTTGCCGCCGGCGTGGAGCGTGCACATGATGACTTCGAGCGCGCTCTTCTTAGGATACTTCGGGTGCGGGTCGACGGGGATACCACGACCGTTGTCCGTGACGGACAGGAAGCCGTCGGCGTCAAGGCGGACTTCGATGAAGGACGCGTGACCGGCAACGGCCTCGTCCATCGAGTTGTCGATGACTTCGGCGAAGAGATGGTGCAGCGCCTTCTCGTCCGTGCCGCCAATGTACATGCCGGGGCGGCGGCGCACGGGTTCGAGACCTTCGAGGACCTCGATGTCGGCGGCCGTATAGTTGTCGGAGGCGTCACCCGATTTGCGGCGGGCGGCTTTGTCGTTCATGGTTCTATCCAGGTCGGCGAAGAGATCGCTTTGTAAGCGGGTCATGCGCGCCTCTCCCGTCTTCGTGCGAAGAGTGGTCCGGCCCGGCGGCGGACGCAAACAGGGGGCGCGCGAGCCCGAATCTGAAACGTGAAGATCGGAGCGTCAGGTCGCACGGATGGCTGCCATGATCAAGCAGCGCCAGGGCCACACCCTCGATCGGTCGCGTTCTCGGCATAGCGCAATCAAGGACTTATCAGCATCCAGTGGTTCAAGCCCAGTAACAGAACCAACAGGATTGCGAGCCGGTAGAGACGGATATGGAAGCCGCGCTGGCCGATATAATCGCCCAGGGCGTAACCCGCGGCGAGGATGATGGCGAAAAGGTATTTGACGGTTTCACGGCCGCCGCCGCCATAGTTTGCTGACGAGGGGGCGGGGTCGGGGCCGAGCAGCAACACGATGGCAAAGACGCCCATGATGGCGAGGCTCGGCCATGTCACCCCCGTGAACGGGGACCAGCGCGGGGCGAGTGGTGTGCCTGATAGGATGGCAGACACGCGCGCTCCGATGCCGATCAGCGCGAGGAAGCCGGCGAGCGCGATGGCGGCCTGGAGCTGGGAGTGGGGGTAGAAGCCGAGATCGTCATAGTGGGACAGCCAGAAGTTGGAGTTCAGGGTCATCCACGATCCTAGTGCGTCCAGGAACGGTGGGGACATTCGAACGTGCCAGGCAAGCTGCGCGAGAACAGTGAGAGCGGCGCCTGTCATGCCGACAAGCACGATTGCTTCGCGCATCAGCCAGCCAAACAGCGTCTGGTCCGAAGGTGCGACGGACTTCTGTGGCGCAGGTTTCGCCGCCGTTGGTGCTGGAGACGGGGGAACCGCGGAACGTCTGCTGGGCGCGGGCTTCGGTTTAGGGATCGGCGATGTCGTGCGCCCGAACGGCCACCATTTCGACTGGTAGCGCTGAACGGTGGGCGGGCGATTGCCAAGATCAATGGGGGGCATGGCTGCCGGATCACAAGGCCCGGCGCAGGGCGAACGCGAGAATGCCCGCGACTGCGCCGATGCAGGCGGCGGAGAGGACATCGAGGAGCACGACGTCTTCAAGCGTCGCGTCACCCCAGGTCGTGCTGGTCACCGTATAGACGATGCCGATGACGGCGCCGAGCGTGCCGGCATAGGCGGCTTCTTCAGATGAGAGGTTCATGGAGGCCACGCGGTTCATTCGATCCGGATCATGTTGTCTGGTGGCCGCCGTGGCTGCAAGGGAATTGGTGTGGTGCTAAAGCACGCGCAGGGTGCCGGTGCGGCCTTCGACACTGTACTGGGCCTCAAACGGACGGTCTTTGTGGGGGCCAGTGGTGACGCGGCCGTTGAGTTTGAAAGTGAAGCCGTCGCTCTGTTCCTCGATGCGATCGATCCGGGCATCGACGGCATCGTTCTCGAGCCGGAAATGGACTTCCTGGCGATCGGGGTAGGCGACGGCCCACTGCAGGGCGGGTTTGTCGGGACCGTCGGTGATCTGCATTTCGTTTGCCATGTCGAACCGCCTGCTTGCGTTCATGAGATCGGGTCCAACGCCTGCGTCGGCTTCGCGTTCCGGAAGTTTTGTTCGCGCCGTGTGACTAGTTTTTATTTGCGCCGTGCGACTGGTTTTTATTTGCGCCGTGCGACTCCCCCATCGGGGAGCCGGCCGCACGGCGCGCTCGTTTAGTTTGCGCCGTGCGACTCCCCTACAGGGAGCCGGCCGCACGGCGCTGGCCGCACGGCGCGGTTAGGTGCCGGCTGCCGCGCGGCGGAGTCGGTTGGAGAAAACATAACGAGGCGGCGGGGCGCAGCGGCGCTGCGGTCTTCCGCGTGGATATCTAGAATGGTGGCGCCGTGGCGCCCCGCCTTACGGGCTTCAGTCTGGGCTCGCTCTTACCCCAGCTTACTGTTTCCCCTTTTCACCGGCACATCATCCGGGACCCATCCTTACGGCGGGCAGTTGAAATCGACGCCGGAAGGGTTGGCTGCGTCGCCGCTTTGTCCTTCCGCGCCCGTCCCCGCATCGCGCTGTTCGAACGCCTCCGGACAGCGCCCTCGAGTGATGCAGGTGAGGGAAGGATACGGGAGGGCCGAGGAGGCGGGGATAATGTTTTTTTAGTCTTCGCTCAGATGCTTCAGCGTTTCCGCGTTCTGTTCCCAGTTGCGGCCGTCGAAGGGTTCAACGGTGAGCTTTGGGATGGGCGTATCGAGACAGCGGACGTTGATGTCGATGCCGTCTGGATTCGAGCGCGGGATGTAGAAGGGTTTCATGCCGCAGGTTGCGCAAAACAGGTGCTTGGCGACGCCGGTGTTGAAGGTGTAGCGGGTGAGATTGTCATCGCCGGTGAGCAGACGGAACTTCGACTTCGGAACGATGAGATGCAGGAAGCCGGCCTTGGAGCAGATCGAGCAGTTGCAATCCTGCGCGATGATCGTCTCGGGCGCTTCCACCTCAAAGGTGACGGTGCGGCAGTGGCAGCTTCCTTGATAGAGCATCGGGGTTTTCTTTGTTACGCCGTGGAAGGTTCTTTTTGCGCCGTGCGAGTTCTTTGTTGCGCCGTGCGACTCCCCTATCGGGGAGCCGGCCGCACGGCGGATTATGGCGTGGTTGCTGCGTTCGCCGGTTCCTCGACATCGACGACGGTCGCGTCGGCAAAGACGAAAAGGTAGGCGAGCATCGCAAAAACGCAGATCGCCGCTGCAAACATCATCATGCGCTTTGTGTGCATGTGCGTCCCTTCCGAAAACCTCAGCTTATGAGTGGTGGCCCCACGTGGCAACGCAATGGCTAGTCGGGGAGTGGTATGAATTCGGTCGCGTCGCCCGGCACGGTGTCGAAGCGGCCTAGGCGCCAGTCGGCCTTGGCCTGGTCGATGCGTTCTTTCGACGAGGAGACGAAGTTCCACCAGATGTGGCGAGGCCCATCCATGGGCTCGCCGCCGACGATCATGAGCCGGGCTTGCGAGACCGCGAGGATGGAGATGCGGTCGCCGGGGCGGAAGACGAGGAGGCGGCCGGGGCCGAAGGTTTCGCCCGCGATATCGATGTCGCCGGAGACGATGAAGACGCCGCGTTCGTCGTAGTCGGGATCGAGCGGGAGGACGGCGCCGGGTGCGAGAACCGCTTCGGCGTAGACGCAATCGTGCGGGAATTGAGCGGGTGAGTTTTCACCGAACATCGACCCCATGATGAGGCGAACGCGCTTGCCCTCGCCCATGATGCGCGGGAGTTCGCTCTCCGCGTAGTGAATGAAGGCGGGGGCACCTTCCTCGTGTGATTTGGGAAGGGCGGCCCAGGCCTGAATGCCGAAGAGGCGCGGGCCGGTGGCTTTGATTTCGGGCGCGGTGCGTTCGGAATGAACGATGCCGCGGCCGGCCGTCATCAGGTTGAGTGCGCCGGGGCGAATGGACATCTCGGTGCCCAAGCTGTCGCGATGCATGATCTCGCCGTCGAAAAGATACGTGACGGTGGAGAGGCCAATGTGGGGATGCGGTCGCACGTCGATGCCTTGACCGATGAGAAATTCAGCGGGGCCCATCTGATCGAAGAAGATGAAGGGACCGATCATCTGTTTGCCGGCGGCGGGGAGTGCTCGGCGAACTTCGAAGCCGCCGAGGTCGCGCGCGCGGGGAACGATCACCTGCTCGATCAAGTCGCACGCTTTGGTGTCACCCGGTTTGGGATCGGCATCGGGGAGCCAACTCATGCTTACGTCCTTCCTCTGTCGCGTTCGAAGTACTACGCGGTGCAGGCTGATGAAGGATGAGTTCTACACATCGTTCCATCACAGGACCAGTGCACCAAAGCCGAGCACGACACCGATCGCGATGAAGATCCAGAGAACGATGGCGGCTTCCGGTACGCCCATGTAGGCGAGCGTCCCGACGATGAAGATGGCCACTGCCGAACCCCAGAAGATGGGGTTCTGAGTCTTGGGCCAGACGTTAAAAACCATCTTGCCCGCAATGACCGCGCCGAGTGCGATCAACACCATCAATCCCAAGCGTTTGGGGTCTTGAAACACATCTAGCCATTCCATCGCGTTTTATCCCCTCGAATCCTTAATGGCAGCCTGCCACGAAGCAGCAAACCACTGAAGGCGCGAAAAATCGCTGATTATGAGAGTAATGTCAGGTATGATGGACACGTTGGACTGGAGATCGAAAATGACAGACTGCAAGCTTCCGCATCACGCCAATCATTCACATCAGCACGGACCCGGTTGCGGCCATACAGCCGTGAAGCACGGGGACCATGTGGACTACCTGCACGACGGCCATTTGCATCACGTGCATGCCGAACACGTCGACGAGCATACGATCGAGGTTTCATCGACCAACCCGAATGCCTGCACGCCGGAGCATACCTGTGCAGGGCACGCGCCGGGCCATGTGCACGGACCTGGATGCGGGCACGAGGCGATCCCGCACGGGGACCATGTCGACTACATCGTCGATGGCCATTTGCATCACCCGCATGGGGATCATTGCGATAATCACGGGCCGGTCGAGATCGTCAAGTAGCGCACCGTATGCACTCGTTCCGCGCCGGCCGTGAAGAAAACACAGGCGGACTGCTCATCTAATTGGCAGGACCATATCGAGGACAGCCGCTAAGCTCGCGCGCGTTCAGAAGAAGCGCGTGGCGGCCGTCTGGTCTGCTTCGGCGCCGAACATGTGGAGGCGCCGAGATGATGCCTTTGACCCCGCTCTCTCAGATCTGCGTTCCGCAGGCTGCACCGGACGAGACGTACAAGATCGTGCTTTTCGACCGCGCCTTTGAATTTCGCGGTTTGAAGCATCTCCTGGGAGCGGCGGATTACGACAAGGCGGGTGAGCGGCTGGCGGGGCTCGCCGCGAAGGATGAGGTGGAGCGCGAGGCGGCGCGGAAAATCCTCTCCGGGCTCACATTGCAGCATATCTACGATCACCCGCTGGTGTCGGACAGCGGTGGCATCGATGATGTGATGCGGGTCAACTACGACATCGACCATGACGTGTTCGCAGATCTCGCGCCGCTGACGTGCGGGGCGGTCAAGGACCGGTTGCTCAAGGCAAAGCCGGCGGAAGCCAAGCGGATCGGACGCGGGCTGACGGGCGTCATGGCGGCAGCCATCGCCAAGCTCATGGACGTGCATGAACTGATCTATGCCGCGCGCAAGTTGAAGCGCAGCGGGAAGGCGCGGACGGAGGTCGGGCTTGCAGGTACGCTGTCGTCGCGGTTGCAGCCCAATCACCCGACCGACGATCTGACGGCCGTGACGGCGCTCGTCTATACGGGGCTTTCGATGGGTGCGGGCGATGCGCTGATCGGGCTCAACCCTGCGGTCGATACGGTCGACAATGTCGAGAAAATTCTGCGCCACCTCGACAGGCTGCGGCGCGAGACCGGAGCGCCGACGCAGATCTGCGTGCTGTCGCACGTGAAGACGCAGATGGCGTGCCTGGAGCGCGGCGCGCCGGTTGAAATCATGTTCCAGTCGCTGGCGGGTACGGATCGCACGCTGACCGAAGAATTCGATGTGACGGTGGACGTCTTGGACGAGGCGTACCGCTTGATGGCGGCGAAGGGGCCGCTTGGTACGCAGGCGCGGCAGTTCATGTACTTCGAGACGGGGCAGGGGAGCGAACTCACCTACGGCAAGCACAACGGCATCGACATGACTACGGCGGAAGCGCTCTGCTACGGGCTCGCGCGGCGGTACGATCCATTCATGGTCAACAACGTGACCGGGTTCATCGGGCCGGAAACGCATCGCACGAATTTCGAGATGATCGTCTCGAACCTGCAGGATCATTTCATGGGCAAGCTGCTCGGCCTGCCGATGGGGATGGCACCCTGTTATACGCTCCATTCCGAGATCACGATGGAGGGTCAGCAGATCGCGACGGAGCTTCTGACCGCTGCGGGATCGAACTATTTCATGGATGTCTATCTCGGCGTCGATCGCATGCTCGCCTATTTCGATACGGCCGGCCACGACGACCAGACGATGCGGGAGGTGCATGGCCTGAGACCCGCACCGGAGTATCTCGCGTGGGCGATGGCGCGTGACATCTTCGTCGAGACCGAGGACGGGGAGATCGAGCGTGGGCCGAACTGGGGCAACCCGAGCATCTTCTGTGACAGTGCGGAGTCGTTCGCAAAGCTCGTGGCGAAGGTGCCGGCGGCTTATGGATTTGAGAATGCGGGGCCGAGGCCGGCGGATCGGGTGTCGCGCGAGGTCAAGGCTAACCTCGCGGTCGCGCGGGAGGCGATCTACGCGGAGGTAGAGCCGCAGTATCTGGGACGGGTGGAGTTCCGGCGCGTGGCCACGTCAGCCGCGAGCAAGGCCGCGCATCTCAACGATCCGGAGAAGGGTGCGCGCATTGCCGAAACGTCGCGGGCAGAGTTGAAGCCCGAAGCGGCGGATGTGCAGATTATCGTGTCGGACGGGCTCAGCGCGGAAGCCGTGCATCACAATATCCCGGATCTCTTGCCCGTGTTGTCAGCCGCGCTCACGAAGAACGGATTCAGTGTCGGACGTCCGATCCTGGCGCCTTATGGGCGGGTCAAGCTTGCGGAAGACATTGGAAACGCGCTGACGCCGAAGCTTGTTATCACATTGATCGGCGAGAGACCGGGCGGAGATGCCATTGCGTCGCGCAGTTTGTCCGCGTACATGGCCTACCGCGTGCCCGAAGCGGGTGCGGATCAGCGCTACGAATATTCCGTGATTTCCAACATTTATAGTGGCGGGCTTCCGCCGGCGGACGCTGGTGCACAGATTGCGGAACGCGCGCGGGAGATTCTGACTTACAAGGCGGCGGGAAACAGGCTGGAGACGATACTATCCGCAAACGGGAGCGGGGCTGCTGCATGACGGTCTGTCGTACGCACATCCGAACTATGTTCTTAAGTCGTAATCATCATCGTTCAGTTTTTTTGTCGCATGACGCCCCGCGATGCCGTTCTCGACGTATAACTTGCGCCCGGGGGGTAACTGATGCTCGCGCGGAATGACCGTCGCGATCCCAATGGGAGTTGATCCGTGACACAAGCTGCCTTGAACGCGCGTGATATGCGCGACTCCAGCCGCAATCGTGCGGGCCGCATCACCCCCGGCGAAATGGAAGCCTTCAAGGCGCGTGATAACTGGACCAACTGGCGCTACCTCGCGCTGAATTGGTTCGTCATTGCGGGCACGTTGTTCCTTGCCATCTGGGGCGAAAGCCAGTTGAGGGCGATGGGCTACGGGTGGGAAGCGATCCTGCCGCTGGCCATCGTTGCGATCATCGTGATGGGCGCATCGCAGCATCAGTTGGGCGGCGCCATTCACGAGGGGACGCATTATCAGCTGTTTGCCAACCGCACGCTGAATGAAGTCGCGTCGGATTGGTTTGCCGGGTTCCCCATCTACACCTCGACGCATCACTACCGCCTGCACCACATGGCGCATCATCAGTTCGTCAACGATCCGGAGCGCGATCCGATCTTCGGGCAGGCGGACGAGAGCGGGCACTGGCTCGATTTTCCACTGACGCATGTGGAGTTGGTGAAGGGGCTGGTGCGGCTCTTATGGATCCCGAACCTCGTGAAGTATACGGTCGCGCGGGCTCGCTATAGCGCGCTGGGTCTGGGCAAGAACCCGTATGGTGACCCGAACCGGCCGGGGCATCCGGCGGCGCAGTCGGTGGGCATTCTGTTCGCGGCTCTGGTTCCGGCGGTTCTCATCGGCATGATGCTTGCGGGCTTTGGCGCGACAGCCGTGATGGGCACCTTCTTCGCGATGTGGGCCGCAACGGTCTTGTTCTATGCCGTCATTCCGGAGGACTGGTTCGCATCGGGCCGCGTGGAGCCGGTGCTTTCACATCGTGTCGGTTCGATCGCGCGTGTGTCGTTCATGGCGATCGTCTATGGCTCGCTGACGGCGATCGATCTCACGGGATATGAGAAGGCGTGGATGTACTACGGCCTCTATTGGGTCGTGCCGCTCTTTACGACGTTCCCGGTGTTCATGATTTTCCGGGAGTGGATCCAGCACGGGAATGCGGATCGCGGGCGGTACACGAACTCGCGCGTGATCCTCACGGGGCCGCTGTTCCGCTACGCGGTGCTGCCGTGGGGGATGGAGTATCACCAGCCGCACCACCTGATGGCGACGGTTCCGCACTACAAGCTGCGCCGGTTCCATGAGCGCCTGTTGCAGGACGCGGAGTACGCCGAGAAGGCACAGATCGTCGAAGGTCTCTATGGCCGCATGACGGAGGGCAAGCCGACGGCATTTGGCGTGCTGTTGAAGGAGCACGCGCCGAAGACGCGCGAAGCGGTGCACGTGGACGAGACGGTGCTCGAGCGCGCAGACCTCAGCGATCCTGCGGCGCTGGAGCGGGAGAAGGCGGAGTCGCTCAAGGCTGAACGTAAAGACGCGGCGGAGTAGGCTTGGGCGGCTGCATTTGTAGCGAGGTTGGGCGGCCGTTCTACGCACCTGATATGAAAACCCGTGCGTTGATACTCTCCCTTCCACGCCACGCTGCCGACTCTATGTGAGCGTGTCGAGTGATCTGCCGGTTCGAATGAGTCAGCATGCGAACGGACTTGTTGCCGGCTTCACCTACAGATACAGCGTCAATCGTCTTGTCTATTACGAGATGCATGTTCCCATGTTTGACGCGATTGCGCGCGAGCTTGCCTGGTCCCCGCCTTCGCGGGGATGACGGTTGGGAAGGGAGCGCGCTGGGCGATTGGCCCTACTCCGCGGCGAGTTTTGCGTAGCCGAGCTGGTCGTTGAGTTTGAGGATGAGGTCGGCGGCGGCTTGGGGGATGTTGGTGCCGGGGCCGAAGACGGCTTTGGCGCCGGCGCGGAAGAGTTCGTCGTAGTCGCCGGGCGGGATGACGCCGCCGACGACGATCATGATGTCTTCGCGGCCTTCCTTGGCGAGGGCTTCGCGCAGTTCGGGCACGAGCGTGAGGTGGCCCGCGGCCAGCGACGACACGCCGACGATGTGGACGTCGTTCTCGACAGCCTGGCGGGCGGCTTCACCGGCGGTGGCGAACAGCGGTCCGATGTCGACGTCGAAGCCCAAATCCGCGAACGCGGTCGCGATGACTTTCTGGCCGCGATCGTGACCGTCCTGGCCGAGCTTGGCGATGAGAATGCGCGGGCGGCGGCCGTCGTGGGTTTCGAATTCCTCGACGAGCTTCTGCGCCCTGACCACGTCGCTGCTCATGGATGCCTCCGAACGATAGACGCCCGAGATCGCGCGGATCTCGGCGCGGTGGCGCGTGAAGACTTTCTCCATCGCTTCCGACATCTCGCCCACGGTCGCTTTGGCGCGGGCCGCTTTCACGCACAGGTCGAGCAGGTTGGCGGTGCCTTTCGCGCCCTCGGTCAACGCGGCGAGTGCCGCTTGCGTTTCGGCTTCGTTGCGCTCGGCGCGCAGACGATTGAGCTTGGCGATCTGGGCTTCGCGGACGGCGACGTTGTCGACCTTCAAGAGGTTGATCTTGGCGTCGCCCTCGATCTTGAACTTGTTGACGCCGGTGATGGTCTGCTTGCCGGTGTCAATGCGCGCCTGGGTGCGCGCCGCGGCTTCCTCGATGCGCATCTTCGGGATGCCTGCGTCGATGGCTTTCGCCATGCCGCCCAGTTCCTCGACTTCGGCGATGTGCGCAAGCGCCTTTTGCGCGAGTTCGTAGGTGAGGCGTTCAACATAATGACTGCCGCCCCAGGGATCGATGACGCGCGTGGTGCCGCTCTCCTGCTGGAGCAGAAGTTGCGTGTTGCGAGCGATGCGGGCGGAGAAGTCGGTCGGCAGGGCGATGGCTTCGTCGAGGCCGTTGGTGTGGAGTGACTGCGTGTGGCCTTGCGTGGCGGCCATGGCTTCGAGGCAGGTGCGCGTGACATTGTTGAACACGTCCTGCGCGGTGAGCGACCAGCCGGACGTTTGCGAATGGGTGCGCAGTGAGAGCGAGCGAGCGTCCTTGGGATTGAACTCTTCCTTGATGAGCTTCGCCCAGAGGAGACGCGCGGCGCGCATCTTGGCGATCTCCATGAAGAAGTTCATGCCGATCGCCCAGAAGAACGACAGGCGCGGGGCGAACGCGTCGATGCCGAGACCGGCATTGACGCCAGCGCGGACGTATTCGACGCCGTCGGCGAGTGTGTAGGCGAGTTCGAGGTCGGCGGTCGCGCCGGCTTCCTGCATGTGGTAGCCGGAGATCGAGATCGAGTTGAACTTCGGCATCTTCTGCGAGGTGTAGGCGAAGATGTCGGAGACGATGCGCATCGAAGGCAGCGGCGGGTAGATGTAGGTGTTGCGCACCATGAACTCTTTCAGAATGTCGTTCTGAATGGTGCCAGCGAGTTTCTCGGGGGGTACGCCCTGCTCCTCGCCTGCGATGATGAAGAGGGCAAGCACGGGCAGCACCGCGCCGTTCATGGTCATGGAGACGGTCATCTGCTCGAGAGGGATGCCGTCGAACAGGGTGCGCATGTCGTAGATGCTGTCGATGGCCACGCCGGCCATGCCGACGTCGCCTTTCACGCGGGGATGGTCACTGTCGTAACCGCGATGCGTGGCAAGGTCGAAGGCGATGGAGAGGCCCTTCTGGCCGGCGGCGATGTTGCGGCGGTAAAAGGCGTTGGACTCTTCGGCCGTTGAGAAGCCCGCGTACTGACGGACGGTCCAGGGCTGGGTGACGTACATCGTCGGGTACGGCCCGCGCACATAGGGCGCGATGCCGGGCCAGGTGCCGAGGAAGTCAAGGGCGGCGGTGTCCGCGCCGGTGTAAACCGGCTTGACCGGGATCCCTTCCGGCGTTGCCCACGTTTCGCCCGCCACCAGCGGGGCTGAGGCCCCTGCGGCCGGCGTGCCGAGGTCGATCGTGGTGAAGTCCGGGATACGGGTCATGTTGATCTCTGACGGAGGCTCTTCTCGTAGGCTTTGGTAGCATACAAGACACGCAGAAGGCGATGCGGCGAACATCGCCCCGGACGGCTCGCGGGAGGGCGGTGCAATGGTGGTGGTAGCGAAACCGCTCAGGCTTTTCAACACGGTAGCTGGTGGCGTGTGCGCCATCGCGCTAGGGATGGGGGTGCCTTGCCCAGGGTGGGCGGCTTCCGGTGAGGATGTGCCGGTGCGCGAAGCTCCGTCGCCCGAGCCGGTTCTGAAGCTGGAAGCCCCCGATGGGCACTGCGCCTATGACACGGCGGAAGCTCAAAAAGCAGGCTATGCGACGGGCTTCGAGCCGGGGCTGAAATCGGGAACGGAACTGATGGCGCTGTATGTGCCGTGTGCGTCCTTGGACGCGGCGCGGTCGGGCGCTGCCGAGTGGCTGCCGGAGTGGGTGGCGATTGAAAAGAACATCGTGACATATCCGAGCGACGATGATCGCAGCCTGGGGACGGCCGGCGCGGTGGCGCAGCTTTGCCAGGACGCGCAGTCGGCGCAGTGGGGGCATCCACGCTACGACGGGGCAGATTTTGCCGAGATGGTGAAGACCGCAAACGCCAAGCTCTCCTTCGAGAAGCCGGAGATCTTTCTCGGCGTGATCGGAGAGGACGAACACGCCTGCTATCTGTCGTCGTTGAGGATCGTGTTCTCGCCGTCGGGCAAGCCGCTGCGATTTTTGAACGTGACGGCGTTCATGCAGGCAGGCGACCGGTGGGTGACGCAGTCGATCCGGCGTGAACTGGCGGAAACGCGCGAAAGTGCGCAGGCCGTGCTGGCGTCGGCAAAGAAGGGCTCGAAGTTGTTTTCGGACAAGAACCGCTGACGGCGGCACTCAGAGGAGATGGGTGCCGGAATAGATGTCGGCGACATCTAAGTTCGCCTCGATCGACATCAGCTTGATCGCCCCGGACTGAGCCCGTTCGTCGGGTTCCGTGGGCCAGCCGCCTTCGGGCAGTTTGCGGTAGATTTCGACGAGAACGCGTTCGCTGTCGACGACCATGATCTCGGCGAGCGACGGGATGGTCGCGCAAGCGCGGATGCTTTCCCAGGTTTCGCGCAGGTTGCTGGGGGAGAGGACTTCGATGATCAGAACGGGGTCGGGAAATACCTTGCCGGGAGGCGAGGTTTGGCACGTCACCGAGAGGTCAGGCGCGCGGATGTTGTCGTTGGCGTGGAACCGAGGAACGATGGGAGCTTCGGTGCCGACGCGGCATGGACGCTTGGTGGCGCGAAGATGTTGCCAAATCAATCCGGCCAAATTGGCCTGTATGAGAGCATGCGTGCCGCTGGCCGGGGACATGGCGCGGACTTCGCCGTTGATCAACTCGAGCTTTCCCACAAATCCCCCGCCGTCCCAATCGAGGAACTCGGCCACGGACATCCGTGGCAGGGATTTTGGGGCCGTGGTCGTCAACCGAGCTTCTCCTGCAGGTCGCGCAGTACCGTAACGGCATCTTGCCCTGCAAACAGGAACTGGTCCACACCCGCGGACTTGAGGGCGGCTTCGCGATCGCCGGGGCGGCCGGCCATCAGGACGAGCCTGGCGCCGCCCGCTTTGAGGGCCTTGGCGGTGGCTTCGGCGTGTTCGGCGTTGATAGCGTCGGAGGAGCAGATGCAGGCGGCGTCAAGACCAGAAGCCTTGAAGGCGGCGGCGGCGGCTTCGGCATTCGGGTAGCCGTCGCTCATGTCGGCCGCGATGCCGCCGGCCGCGAGATAGTTCTTGATCCACGTCGAGCGGACGTTGTGGTCGACGACCTGACCGAGGCTCGCGAGGAACACGGCAAAAGGCTTGCCGGCTTTTGCGGCGCGGGCGTCGGCGGCGTCGCGTAAGGCCTCAAACGGCTCGCCGAGGCGGGACATCTTGAGCGGAGCCACCGTGACAGCGGGGGTTGTCTTCGCCGGCGGCGTGTGCGGCCACGGCTTCGGCGCGATGCCGTCGTCACCGAGAATCGGGAAGGCTGAGACGCCGGTCAGTTCGGCGCGACCGGTCGCGATCGCCTTGGCCTTGGCTTCGGCGCTTTTGGCGATTTCTGCCTGGACGTAGCCCGACTGAAGCGCGGCGGCGATGCCGCCCTGTTTCTCGATGTCCTGGAACAGCGACCATGCCTTCTGGGCGAGGTCCTCAGTGAGCTTTTCGACATACCAGGAGCCGCCGGCCGGATCGACGACGCGGCCGAGATTGCTCTCCTCCTGGCAGACGATCTGGATGTTGCGGGCGACGCGGCGGGCGAAGCTGTCGGTCTCTCCGAGCGGGAACGTGAACGGCAACACGGTGATGCTGTCGGCGCCGCCGAGCGCGCCGCCGGCACAGGCAATCGCGGTGCGGATGATATTGGTCCAGGGGTCGCGCTTGGCGAGCATGCGCCAGGAGGTCACGACCTGGAGCGTGACTTTTGTTGCGGCCTCGCCCGCACCCGAGGCCTCGGCGATGCGCCAGATCAGGCGGCGCGCGGCGCGCAGCTTGGCGATGTCGAGGAACTGGTCGGCGTCGACGGCGAGCGTGACAGCGATCTTGGGCAGCGCATCGGCGGGTGCGATGCCGGCTTTGTCGGCGGCGCGCAGGTAGGCGACGACGGTCGAGAGCATCGCGGCCAATTCCTGCGCCTCCGTTGCGCCGGCGCAGTGGTAGGCGTGGCCATCGGAGGTGAGCGCCGTGACGCCGGGCATGTCCTCGGCAGCTATGATGAGAGCGGCAGCGTCGGCGAGCGCTGCATCGACCGGCTTGGAGAGCGCTCCGAACACAGCCAGCGTGCCGAGGGGATCGAAACCGAAACCGCCACGGCGCCTGACGGGGGCGAGGCCATGCTTTTCCCAGACGGCGATGAGCGCTTTGGCTGCATCGGGCGTGTTCCCGTGGGCGATCAGCGTGACGGGGCAGATATCGAGAAGGACGCCGTCGAGCGCCGCTATGAGGGCGTCGACGGTGGCAGGCAGTCCATTGCCGCCACCAATCTCGAGCGCGATCGACGTCGTGCCGCCGTTGAGGTCGTCAAGAATGGCGGCGTTGACCGCCTTGGCGTCGGTGCCCGAGTGGAATTGGCGGATATCCCAGCCCAGGGGGTTGGAGTCGACGTGGGTGCCGCGCGTCAGGGGGCCCACACCGATGGTAGCGCCCGCGTAGGGGAGAACATCGGCCGGCGTGTAGATCGGTTCGATGCGCAGGCCGTCCGCGGTCTTGGAGACCATCTTCTTTTCGAAGTCGGCCCCCTTGATGGCCTTGTCAACGAGGGCGAGCCACGCGTCGCGCGTGGCTGGCGTGAAGCCGGTGGCCAGCGGCAGGACGGGCGCATCTGTCGAGGTGGGGACGGTCATAGGCGGCGGTCCATCTATGGGGGGCGCGTGCGCAACTGGCGGCGCGTCAGGCCCGTCTCATTCTTGCGCTGTCTATAGGGGCAAGCTGCGGGTTCTGCATTCAAAAAACGGTCACATGCGCTCCGGCTTGACGCCGCAGCGGCGGGACTCGGCTGAGCGTTGGTGAGCCATGCAACCAGGGTTTGCAATGCGGGGGGCGGCGTGCCAAGAGGATTCCCAATTCTGGCCCACGCGAGTCGATCGTCTATCGGCGAGCGGGTCCGCGGATGTGAGCCCTTGGAATGCGGAGCGGCGACCCCATGAGCGAGCAGGTTGTGCAGGACGGTAAGATCTTTGTCGGGAAGAGCATCAAGCCGGAATATCTTGACCTCAAACTCGCGAACCGACACGGCCTCATTACCGGCGCGACGGGGACGGGCAAGACGGTGACGCTGCAGGTGCTGGCGGAGGGATTTTCGGCGGCGGGCGTGCCGGTGTTCGCAGCCGACATCAAGGGCGATCTGTCGGGCATTGCGGCGGTGGGCGAGCCGAAAGATTTTCTCGTCAAGCGCGCAGGTGAGGTGGGGCTCGGGGACGGATACCAGAACCGCGCCTATCCGACGATCTTCTGGGACGTGTTCGGCGAGCAGGGTCATCCGATCCGCGCGACGGTGCAGGACATGGGACCGCTGCTGCTGTCGCGCCTTCTGGAACTCAATGAGGTGCAGGAAGGGGTACTGAACATCGCGTTCCGCGTTGCGGCGGACGAGAAGATGCCGCTGGTCGATTTGAAAGACCTGCGCTCGCTGATGAATAACATCTCGGAGCGGTCGAAGGAGATCGGGGCGAAGTACGGGAACGTGGCGGCTACGTCCGTCGGTGCGATCCAGCGGCGTTTCCTTGTGCTCGAGGAGCAGGGCGCCAACCAGTTCTTCGGCGAACCGGCCCTCGACATCATGGACTTCATTCGCGTGGCGCCGGATGGGCGGGGCGTGGTTTCAATCCTGGCTGCCGACAAGCTGATGGAGAAGCCGCGGCTCTACGCAACGTTCCTGCTCTGGATGCTGTCGAAACTGTGGATGACGTTGCCGGAGGTGGGCGATCAGCCCAAGCCCAAGCTCGTGTTCTTCTTCGACGAGGCGCACCTGCTGTTCAACGAAGCGCCGAAAGCGCTGTTGGAACGAATCGAGCAGGTCGCGCGGCTCATTCGTTCGAAGGGTGTGGGTGTCTACTTCATCACACAAAACCCGATGGACGTGCCGAACAGCGTGTCAGCGCAGCTCGGCAATCGCGTGCAGCACGCGCTGCGTGCCTTCACGCCTCAGGAGCAGAAGGCTGTGAAAGCAGCGGCAACGACCTTCCGCAAGAATCCTGATCTCGATACCGAAAAGGTGATCATGGAGCTCAAGGTGGGCGAGGCCCTCGTCTCCATGCTCGAGAACAAGGGCGAGCCGTCCATGGTGCAGCGGACCTTCATTCGTCCGCCGGAAGGCCGGATGGGACCGGTCAGCAAAGACGAGCGCTTGAGCGTGATCGAGTACAGCCCGGTTTATGGGAAATATGAAGAAGCGGTCGATCGCGAGAGCGCGCACGAGATCCTGGCCAAGCGCACGGAAGAGGCCGCGCAGAAGGCGAACGCCGGCGAGGGCGGAAGCTGGGCGGACGTGATCCTCGGCGGCGGATCTTCAAGTGGAACGAAGCGCGGCCAGCAAGGCATGGGCGAAATGATCGGCAAGGAATTGCAACGGTCGCTGTCGCGTACGATTGCTTCGACCATCAAGAGCATCATCGTCGGTTCGATCAAGGGTGGACGGCGCTAGTCCGCTTGATCGGTATCAAGGCCGCGATCGTGCGAATGCCGGCACGTCGCACATCGTGCAGCCGAAAGGGAGTGAAGCCGATGAGCCGAGTCATGGTCTTGGCAGCCGGGTTGTGGATGGGCTGGAGCGTGGTTGCGTTCGCAGACGACGAGGACATGATCGCCCAGGGCAAGGCTCTCGTCGAAGAGAAATGCGCGCGTTGTCATGCGATCGGGCTCGAAGACAAGAGCCCGCATGAGAAGGCACCGCCGTTCCGCGACGTGGTTGAGATCTATCCGAGCGAGAATCTCGCCGAAGCTCTGGCCGAGGGCATCGTGTCCGGGCATCCGGATATGCCAGTTTTCAAATTCGATCCGCCGCAGATCGAAGCTTTTCTGGGTTATCTGAACAGCTTGTCGGAAAAGCCGTAAGGTGAATGGCTCCTGAACGTTTGCGTCAGGGGCAATTCAGCCGCCGGGCGCCAATCTCCGTCTCATCGCCTCACGAGATCGGAGACATGCCATGAAACTGCTGATCGGAGCCATCGCCGCCGCGGCGCTGATGTCGGTGACCAATGCGCCTGCCAAGGCTGCGAGCTACAGCTGCATGGAGCTCAGCGGTAAGACCGCTGCGGAGGTACGGGTATGTGAGAACCGGTGGCTCGGCAACCTCGATGAGCGGATGGACAGCTGGTATCGCAGGGCGCTGGAGCGTGCGCGCTATTTCGATCAGACGGCAAAAGTGAAGGGCGAGCAGCGCGCGTGGATTGCGGAGCGTAACGCGTGCGGTGCGAATTTCTTCTGCATCCGCAGGGCGTACGTCGCGCGCATTCGCGCCCTGAAGACCTACGTCGAGCATGTTTAGTTCGCACATGTTGACTTTGTTTACGCATGGCGACTCCGCTTTCGCGGAGCCGGCCGCCATGCGTGATGGCGACACCGCTGTCGCGGAGCCGGCCGCCATGCGTAGTTTAGTGCATTGCGCCGGTTTCGATCTCTGAGACGCGGTCCATGGCGACGGGCTGGTTGGGCTTGGGCGGCTCGGCGGGCTCCGTTTCGGGAGCGGCTGCCGGTGGGGCCTGCTCAGCGGGAGCGGCTGCCGGAGCTTCCGGTGCTGGCGCGGCTGCCGGTGGCTCAGGTGAGGCGACGCGCGCGGGTGGTTCAGGAATAGCGTCGGCCGGTTTCTTGAGCCATTCCTTGGCCTTGCCCATGCGGAAGCCTTCCTCGAACAGCGCCGTCTGGTACTCCAGGTCGAATTTTTCTTTCGAGGCGTGGTCGAACTCTGGCGGGATGGCAATCGAGTTGAAGTCCGCGCCGCCGTCCTTCGCCATGCGGTAGATGCGGTAGTTGTCGCCCTTGTGCTGGTAAAGCATCAATGTGCTGATGGATTCACCCGCGATCTGGAACGTGGATGGTGTGACGGCGCCAAACTGCGGAGTCATCTTGCCGTTGTGGACGAGGTACAGTCGGCGCATCGGCGGCTTCGGATAGAGCACATCGAATGTCTTGAAGGGCACGTTCAGCGACGACACGTAGATCTGGCGTGTCACACCGCCGTCCACATGCAGCTCGTCATACATCTTGCCGTCGACCTTGACCTTGATTTTGACGGGCGGGAACAGACCTGGAATGGCGGCGGACGCCAAAATGACATCGCGGAACAGTTGAACCGCTTCCGGATTGTCGTAGTGGCGTGCAATGGCGCCCATGTTCCAGACAACCGGGCGCTTGGCGTCGAGGTTCGTGGTTCCGACAGTGAGAAGGCGACCACGTTCGAATTCGCGGGCGACCTTTTTGAGGAAATCCCGATCGATATATTGAGCGATGAGTTTTCGCAGCGGAGCGGTATCGGTCAGGGCCTGACCGCCCAGCAGGCCGTTGACGATCTGCGGGACCACGAGTTGATCGGTGCGGTACTGGGTCCAGATCTGTTTCAGCTGAGGGTCATACTCAGGACCCAAATAGGCAAATGGCGCGATGATCGAGCCGGCGGAAACGCCGGTCACTTGTTCGAATTCCGGCCGGTCGCCGCGCTCGGTCCACCCCGTCAGCACACCGGCACCGAAGGCGCCATCGGATCCGCCGCCGGAGAGGGCAAGAATGTCGATCTGCATTCGACCGTTGACGAGGGGGGCGCTGGCTCCAAGCTGAGGAACACCCTTCAAATAGGTTTTGTAGACTTTCTTGAGGTCTTTGGGTGCCTCGTCACCCCAGATTCGAGCGCCGGGTATGTCGGGGATGGAAGCCGTCTCAGCGATCTTGGCGGTTGGAATGGGCGTGCGGTCGATCGAACCTGCGCAGCCACCAACCGTCGCCGCCACGAGCAAAATCGCAACTTTGGCAAAACGCGCCAGCAATCGTCCCCCCAATATGGCCCCGAGTCATCGTCTGTAATCAATTCAATCGTCCTACAGATTGGATGAACGCGGCGGTAGTGGGGCAGGGCAACACAGATGCAAAAAAGCCACCTGGAAGACCCAGGTGGCTTTCAAGGCTGTCAGCAACTTTGGCCTCAGCCCATCATCTGGTCCACATAGTCCCAGTTCACGAGGTTATCGAACCAGGCCTCCAGGTACTTCGGGCGCGCATTGCGGTAGTCGATATAATAGCTGTGCTCCCAGACATCGACACCGAGGATCGGCTGGGCGCCGTGCATCAGCGGGTTTTCGCCGTTGGGGGTTTTGGCGACTTCCAGTTTGCCGTCTTTGATCGTGAGCCAAGCCCAGCCCGAGCCGAATTGTGTCGCGCCCGCATTGAGAAAGTCGGTGCGGACCTTGTCGAAGCCGCCGTATTCCTCGGCCAGGCGCTCCAGCCGGCCGGGGATTTTCTTGCCGCCGCCGTTGGGTTTCATCCAGTTCCAGAAATGGATGTGGTTGTAATGCTGGCCGATGTTGTTGACGAGGCCGGCATTCTTGCCCGCGAACGCTGCGACGCAGATTTCTTCGATGGATTTGCCCTCCAGTCCCGAGCCGACGATGAGTTTATTGCCGTTATCGACATAGGCCTGGTGATGCTTATCGTGATGAAACTGCAATGTTTCCGCCGACATGTAGGGCTGCAAAGCGTCATAGGCGTATGGCAGGTCGGGGAGTTTGAAGGTCATGGAACGTCTCCGGTCAGGACGGTTAAGGCGGGAAGGACGAGCGAGCGCTCACGCCTCTGGCAAAGGGGATGTTGCGGCGCGCAACCTAACTGCGCCGCACCAGCGAAACAAGTGTGCGGACGATTGAGTTCCCTGATGACCGTCAACCGGCGATTTCGATCAGATATTCGTTGCGACGCAGGAACGGGATTGACCAGGGCGGATTGTAGAACGCAGCGATGGGGGCGGCGAGTGGCGCTAAGGCCTTCTGTTTCACCCAAGCTTCAAGAAGAGCCTTGTGTTCCGAAAGGTTTGCCTCGCTGGACCAGCCCGAAAACCGGATGACGGCGTAGCGCTTTTCCGGTTCGGACACGATCGTGACGCGTTTGTCATTGGGAACGGGCAAGGTTGAAGCGGCATATTCGGCGGGCATCATGAAGCGCACTTTCCAGGCATCGCCCGCGCTTTGCTGCGTCACCGGAGCGGTCATCGCGATCTTTTCGCTTGGCTGCTGGGTGACTGGAGTCGTCATGTCGATTTTCTTGCGGGCGGTGTTGTTGCCGAAGATGAAGTCGGCGAGCAGGCGGAAACCCTGGTTGATCGCTGCGCTGCGTTCGCCGGTGACGGTGACTTCGGCGGCGAGAAGCGGCGCATAGCGGCGGATTTCGAAATCGCCGTCCTTCTGTTCAACGGTGTAGGCGGGTTCGTCGGACGCCATGGCGATGACACTCGGAACGAGAGAGGCGGCCAAGAGAAGGGCCGTCAGAAGGAGACATGCTCGCATCAGGGTACGAGGTAAGAAACGGCGCATTGTCGTCTGGTACTCCCGATTAAGCGCTGCCCGTGTCCACTGATCGTCCATCAACGATCAAAAGTGACTATCCGGATCAATTCAGCGTCGGCCGGGAGAGCAACGGGTCCGCAAAGCTGGAGTTCCAGGTGCGGCAGCCGGGGCGGCGGAGGATCGAGGGCGCCCTGACCCTGAGCAGAGCGCCCTCTTGGATCACGCCGGGGACGTGCAGGGTTCAGGGTCCGCGAACTTTGGGGTCTGGGCACTGAACAGCCTCTGAATGCCGTGTTCATGAGCCGTTCATGTTTTTTGGCGCGAAAAGTGCTTTTGCCCCGGTCAAATGCGCGCTTTGTTCAGCAGCAAAACATGGGCTTTTTGTCTTAGATTAGTAGGAGTTGCCCGGCTGCCCTACATATCGCCTATTCGACGGGCTCCCGGGCAGGCTTGCGGGAGTGGGCGGTCTACCGGGGCGCCGGGCCCGTTTCGATGACGGCGGCGACGGAATCCGACAGGTCCTTACGTTTCTGCGGCAGTGAAAGACAGCCTAGATATCAGTTTCGAAAGATCCAAATGACGACGCGTCTCAGCCGATTGTTCACCTTGGCCGTTCCGGTCGCGCTCGCGCTCGGCGGTGTCATCTGGTTCCTCAACCTTGGTGCACCCTCCAAGCCGGCTTTCGAGTACGAGACGGTGGCGATCGAGAAAGGAACCATCCGGCGGATCGTTTCGACGTCAGGGCCAGTACGCGCGCTCGTCACGGTCAGTGTGGGCTCATATCTTTCGGGTCCGGTCGACAGCGTCAATGTCGATTTTAATTCCGAAGTGAAGCCGGGCGATGTTTTGGCGACGCTCGACCGGCGGACGTTCGCGGCCAAGGTGGCCGAGGCGGAAGCGAACCTGCTCGCCGCGCAGGCCGCGCTCGCCAATCAGAAAGCTGCGAAGATCAAAGCGGATGCCGTGCTCGTCAATGCCGAGCGGACGATTGAGCGGCAGCGATCGCTGGCTGAGAAGAGATTTGCCAGTGAGCAGGCGCTCGATAACGCAATCCGCGACCGGGATGTGGCTCATGCCGAGATTGAGGTCGTGAAATCGCTGATCGAGACGGCGGAGGCGCAGATCGTGCAGCGCAAGGCGGCGCTCGACAGCGCGCGCGTCGATTTGGAGCGCTCGGAGATCAAGTCGCCGATCAGCGGCACCGTGATCTCGCGTTCGGTCGATCCCGGGCAGACGGTCGCTTCCAGCTTTCAGGCGCCGGAATTGTTCAAGATCGCACAAGACCTGTCGCGCATCCGCATCGAAGCGCAGGTGAACGAGGCTGATGTCGGGTCGATTGCGGAAGGCAACCCGGTGACGTTCACGGTGGATGCCTATCCGGACCGGGAATTCGAAGGGCGCGTGACGCAGATCCGCCTGGCTGCAACAGAGATCAACAACGTCGTGACGTACACCGTGATCATCGAGGCGAAGAACGAAGATCGTCGTCTGTTTCCGGGTATGACGGCGAACGTGCGCATCGAGAGTGCGCGGCGCGATAATGTGATGCGCGTTTCAAACGACGCGCTGCGCTTCCGACCGCGTGACGGGCAGGGGCGCGTCGAAGCCCGTTCAGCTGACGCAGCCGATCGTTCAGAACGTACAGTCGAGCGGCTCAAAGGGGAACTGGATCTGACGCCGGCGCAGGTGGAGGCGCTGCGCGCCGAAATACAGGCGATCGCGGCGGATACGAGGGCTTCCGCACAGAGCGGCGGATTTGGCCCCTCGTCATTTGATCCTTCCGCTTTTCGCATGAAGCTCAACATGCGCATCGAACAAGCGCTTGTGCCGACCATGAGCGAGGATCAGCGCAAGACGTATGAACGTTGGAAGAAGGGCCGTGAAACCACGCGGTCGGCCGCTGTCTGGGTCCTGGACGGGCAGGGACAGCCGGAGCGGCGCATGGCCCGTGTCGGGCTTGCCGATGACCAATACACGGAAATCGTCGGCGGGGACGTTAAGGACGGCGACAAACTGATCGTGCGCGTGCGTGAGGCCAAGAAATGACCTCGGCAGCCGAAGCGTCCCACGGGCAAGGCCGGCCGCTCATCGCAGCCCATGAGGTCGAGAAGATCTATCGCGTTGGCGACCAGGAGGTGCGCGCGCTCGACGGCGTGACACTGGAGATCGAGGACGGCGATTTTGTTGCAATCATGGGAGCGTCGGGATCGGGCAAGTCGACGATGATGAACCTGATCGGCGGACTCGATACGCCCACCTCCGGGCACCTTGAAATCGACGGGCGTGATATTGGACAAATGTCGTCCGACGAACTGGCGGCCCTGCGCAACAAAACGCTGGGGTTCGTCTTCCAGCAATTCAATCTGCTGCCGCGGACAAAGGCGCTGCGCCAAGTGATGCTCCCGCTGCTCTATGCCCATCCCCGTCCCGCCGACATGGAAGCGGAAGCCCGCCGCCGGCTCGAGCAGGTTGGACTCGGCAATCGTGTGGATCATCTTCCGCGTCAGCTGTCCGGCGGTCAGCAGCAGCGCGTCGCGATCGCACGCGCACTCGTTAATACGCCGAAAATCCTGCTCGCCGACGAGCCGACAGGCGCACTCGACAGCCGGACGTCGTCCGAGATCATGCGGCTGTTTTCGGATCTCAACGCGCAGGGCATCACCGTGATCGTCGTGACCCACGAACCCGATATCGCCGAGTGGGCGCGGCGGCGGATCACCTTCCGCGACGGACGTGTCATCTCAGACGAGCGGCAACTGCCGCGGATCAATGAGGCGGCTCAATGACGGTGCTCGATAGCCTGGTGGTGGCGCTGACGGCGCTGCGTTCCAACCTGCTGCGTTCGATCCTGACGACGCTCGGAATCGTGATCGGTGTGGCGTCCGTGATCATTCTCGTTGCCGTAGGCAACGGCGCAGCGGGTGAAGTCAATCGTCAGATCACCGCGCTGGGCACGAACATGCTCGTCATCTTCCCCGATGCCATGCGCGTGATGGGTCGTTCGAGCGCAGCCGGCACGGCGCTGCCGCTGTCGGAGGGCGACCTCAACGGGCTCAGAGATAAAATCCAAGGGGTGATCGGTATTTCGGGTCAGCTCGATGAATCGGCGCCGGTCGTGCGCGGCAATCTCAATTGGACGACCTCCGTCAGCGGCGTGCACGGCGAGTACACATTCGTTCGTGACTGGCCATTGAGCGAAGGCCGCGAGATCAATGCGCAGGATGTTCGAACGGCTGCGCGGGTTGCGCTGATCGGACAGACGGTCGCCAAGCAGCTCTTTCCAGGCGAAAATCCGTTGGGCGCTGAAGTGCGGATCAAGAATGTCCCGTTCCAGATCGTCGGCGTCCTATCCGTAAAGGGACAGTCCGCCATGGGGCGTGATCAGGATGACCTCATGCTCATTCCCATCACCACCGCGCGCAATCGGGTAGTGGGCAAAAGCGATGTCCAAGTGGATCAAGTGGGGCGTATCTACGTGAAGCTCGACGAGCAGACCGACATCAAAACTGCTCAGGAAGAGATGGAGATCTTGTTGCGGCAGCGGCGAAAGAGCGGTCCCAACAACGAGGATACTTTCTCGGTCCGAAACATGGCCGAGTTCATGCGTGCGCGTACGGAAGTTCTTTCCACACTCAGCTATCTTCTTGGCGCGACTTCGGCGATTTCCCTCATCGTCGGCGGCATAGGCATCATGAATATCATGCTCGTATCGGTGACGGAGCGCACGCGCGAGATTGGCCTTCGGATGGCGGTGGGCGGCCGCAAACGCGATATCATGCTGCAATTTCTGGTAGAGGCGGTGACTTTGTGTCTGCTCGGCGGTCTTATCGGAATTGCGCTGGGTATTGGAATAGCGTGGCTTGTCGCCTATCTCGCAAGCTGGCCGGTGGCTGTCAGCCCGGCCGTTATCGGCGGCGCCATGGGAGCTGCTGCGTTGACGGGGATCGTTTTTGGGTTTTTTCCTGCCCGCCGGGCTGCCGGTTTGAACCCGATCGACGCGCTGCGTAGCGAATAGAACATAATAATTATAGACGGTTCGTGTTGGTTGCGCCGGCTTCACGCCATTTGTTTAGCATTCAAATGGAAATCCGAATTATTTAAACGTACCAGCTTGCTAAATGCCTGTTAACTGACTATCGGCATTTGATGCGGCAAAAAAGGCTCTGACGACGCTAGACCCGGCTGATATGGGACCGTTATAAGTCGATCAACTCGAAAGACTTCCAAATTCTCAAGTATCAAGATAAGGACTGCACCATGGCTGCTGTAAACGTAGATCGGATGTCGTTGAAGGAAATCAACGATCTTGAAGCCAAGATTGCGAAGGCGAAGTCCGCCGCGCGCGAAAAGGCGAAATCCGATCTTAAAGATCGCATTGATCGTCTCGTCGAGGGCTCAGGCTTCACGGTCGCAGAACTGTATGGCTTTGCTGCTCGCGGACGGGGCCGTTCCAAATCAGCTGCCAAGTATGCCAACCCTGAGAATAAGAGCGAAACCTGGACGGGTCGCGGACGCAAGCCGAATTGGCTGGTGGCGCGATTGAAGAAAGGCGCCAAGATGGACGATTTCGCCATCTAAAACGCATTTGCGTTTCATGCCCTTGCGGGCGCATAGCGAGCATTGCAACGACTGCCGCACATGCTGCGGCAGTCGTTTGTGTTTTGCAGGCTGGTTGAACGCGCAGGGCGCGCACCCTAAGTCTCCATGATGCGTCATGGATACGAGGAGGCGGCAATGCAGGCACTCGACGTTCAAGAGCAAGCGCGACTCATGATGGCAGCGCACGGTGAAAAGGCGATCGTACAGGCTGCGCAGAACGCACTGCGGCTGGAGGCGGAAGGGCGCGAAGACGAGGCACGCGATTGGCGGCGCATCGAAGCGGCGCTCGCCTTGATGGCGGGGCCGCGGGCGTCTTGATCGTTGTTAGTTGCGGACGACGAAAATGTGTTCCCACACGAACAAGCAGACGGCATAGGCCGCCGCCAGGACGAGGAACGTATCCGCGATCTGGCGCGGCTGCGCGTCTGCCAGCGCGAGCGTCTCGGGCGAATGGTGGGCAACCAGCGCAAGGCTGGCGAACAGAACGGTAAAACCGCAGAAAACGATCTGGATAAATCTCTGCGACCGAAGCCGCAATTCACCGATCAACTCGTCTTCGGATTGCTCATCATCAAAACGCATCGGGGGCCTTACGCACTACTCACAGAACCGGGCGGCACCAGCCCTTCTCAAGAACCATAACTGTGGCGTGATCTGGCGGGAAGCGCTGATTTACTCCTTTTTAAGGTTGATCAGCGCGGCAAGGCGTTGGCGAACGATGGCGGGTTCGACGGGGAAGCCGGCGGTGATCCACCAATCCTCGAACTGATCGAGGATGGCGCCCATCTGCGGGCCCGCGCGGACGCCGAGGGCCAGCAGGTCTTTGCCGCTGACGGGCAACGTCGGCGCAATCCAACGGTCTGCAAGCGCCAGCAGGCTTCGGCGCGCAGGGTCGGAGTGTGGGCTTGCGAGATCGCGCGCCCAGGTCAGGAGGACGCCGTCGCGGAACGTCTCGACGCCGTGGCGGTAAATGAAGACCTTGGCTCCGTCGTCGGCGGCGCCGGGTTCGAACGTCGGATCGGGCAGGTCAAGGGCAGAGATGCGGGCTGCCTCCGCGTTCGACAGCCGAAGCCGGTCGCGCAGTCGTGCGCCGGCATCGGGGGCAGCCAACGCGATAAGACGGCGGATGGGATCGGGGGGAAGGTTCAGGGCCTTTTCCAGCGCAGCCAGGCGCGCGAAGGTGACGACATCCGCAGGGGCTCCAAGGATCCGGGTGAGAAGGCCAGCCTCGTCCATTTCGGAAACGACAAGGGGCGCGTGGGGGGCGGCGAGGAGCTTCAAGAGTTCGGCGCGAATGCGCTCGGCGGAGATGAGGTCGAGGCCTTCCTGCGTGGCGGCGCACGCTTCGTGGCCCTCGCGATCGACGGAGCCGTCCGCGTATTCGGCGGTGAAGCGGTAGAAACGCAGGATGCGAAGGTAGTCCTCAGCGATGCGGTCTTCGGCGCGGCCGATGAAGCGGACGCGGTGGGCCGAAAGATCGGCGAGGCCGGACGTGTGATCGTAGAGCCGGCCGTCTGCATCGCAATAAAGAGCGTTGATCGTGAAGTCACGTCGATGCGCGTCGCTCGACCAATCTTCGGTGAAGGCGACGGTGGCGTGTCGTCCATGGGTTTCCACGTCGCGGCGCAGGGTTGTCACCTCGAACGGCTGATGGCCGGCGATCACGGTGACGGTGCCGTGGCTGAGTCCTGTGGGGATGGCGTTGAGGCCCGCCGCCTGCGCGCGGACCAGCACATCCTCCGGCCGGACGGTGGTGGCAATGTCGATATCGGTGACAGGGCGGCCCATCAGCGTGTTGCGAACCGCGCCGCCGACGACGCGCGCTTCGCCGCCTCCGGCGGTGACGGCGGCGATGACGCGCTGGGTTTCGGGCGCGCGCAGCCAGCAAGCATCGGCGAGCCTGGGATGGGGCGCTGGGTTCGTATCGATGGTCACGGCGCGCGCTTGCGATAAGGGCTCATTCAATGTAGCCGGGTTGGATCTTACCGTCCTTATAGGAGGGCGGGGTGTAGTGCTGGCCCGGCTTGCCGCCGGAGGTGCTTCCGAAGAAGACCAGTGCCACCACGAGAAGCAGCGTACCGGCGGCCGTCAACCAGACGAGCGGAGCATCGTTGAGGAGTCCGGAAGCCTTGATGCGTCCGCCGTGTGTGCGATCCAGCGTCTCGGGACGCGCGATCAGAACCCATCCGATGTAGGCCAAGGTGGGAAGGAGGAAGAGAAGAATATTCTCGATAATGATGCGGATCATGTGACCTTATATGGGCGCGCTTCACGGCGAGCCAAAGAGTTTGTCGTGCATATTTCGCAGGATACCCGCGGTCATTCCCCAGATATAGCGCTCACCAAAGGGCATGGCGTAAAATCGCCGATCGCGGCCGTTGAGCGTATGGGTGTCGATGCGATGATTGGCTGGGTCCATAAAGAACGCAAGCGGCACTTCGAATATGGCGGCGACTTCATTTGCATTCGGCACAACGGCAAAGCCGGGATGGACGAGCGCGACGACAGGGGTGACGGCGAAGCCGCTGCCGGTGCGATAAACATCGAGAAAGCCGATCGGCTCGACGTGGCGTCGCGCCAGGCCAATTTCCTCTTCCGCTTCGCGCAGCGCCGTATCCACCGGTCCGGTGTCGGCTGGATCGGGTTTGCCGCCGGGAAACGCGATTTCACCTGCGTGGGCGGCAAGGTGGGAGGTGCGCTGGGTGAGCAGAACGCGCAAGTCGTCGCGCGCCACTACTGGCACGAGGACGGCAGCGGGGCGGACAGCTGCGCCTCCGGGCCATTCAGCGAGGGCCGACGGATTGAGGTCGAAGTCGCCGGGCGAGTGGACGAGGCCGATATGATCCGGGAGGGTCTGCGGCACCGAATGGAGGCGGCTTTCCGCCAAGGTTCGGAACGTCTCCAGCCGGAAGAGATCGGCATTTGACCATTGTGGCATGTGAGTAGGGGATATCCCGTGGCGGTTTGAGTGGCCCGACGTCAGGCTCTGCCGCATTTCCTGCGCCTTCGCATGGCCAAAATAAAGCGATTCATCATTCGATATGGCGAGGGCAGACGATTTGAAGAGGGCGGTGATCGGTCATGGCAGTGGGCGCATTGTGCGTGCGGGAGTGATCCTCACGTTTCTCACCCTGTTTGCCATTCCCGTGGTAACTCCGGCGCGCGCGACGCCCGAAGCATCATTCGCGGCCAGCCTCGGCGGGTCGGAGCGGCGAACGTTCGAGACCTACATCGCCGCCCGTCGGTTCTACAACCTGACGCTGAACGAGTTCTGGAGCGAGGTTGACGAAAAACGGGCTCAGCGGCGCAAAAAGCGCGCTGCCGATCAGCCGATCACGGCGAAGGACTACGCGAAGGGGTTTCCGCCGGAGTATTCCGGTCCGCGGTTGCCGGCTGATCTGGCCAAGCGCTGGGCCAAATTTCAGGAGGCGCAGGAGGAAAAGAAGCCGCCGCCCGAGCCGCGCCCCGGCGTCGAGGACTTTTTGGCGCACGCGCGCGAGCAATTTGGTTTCGTGCCGGAGCGCATTCCGGAGCGCGAGTTCAAGCGCCGCTACGCGCGCGAGGCGTTGCGGGTGGGGCTGACGAAGGATCAGGTCGTTCGCGTTTATGCGCTGGAGACGAGCGGGCTCGGCACGGCGGACATGGTGGCGGGTATTCATCCCATCACGAAGAAAGGGACGCCGATTTCGACGGCGATTGGTTACGCGCAGTTACTTTCGGCCAATTCCACCAGCGAACTCGTCAAGCATGGGCCGGGTTTCATCGCGCGGCTGAAGCGCATGGCGGCCGGTGCGCGATCTCCAGACGCGGCTAAACGGTATGAGCGCAAGGCGCAGATCCTGACGCGCATGCTGGCGGTGGCGAAATCGGTGCCGAACGAGTGGAGCCGGCATGTGGCGCTCGGCAGAACGGCGAAAGGCTACGGCATTCACGCGATCAACATCGATGGCGACATCGGTCCTTGGCTGCAGGTGTTGAAACTCGAAGGCTTGAAGGAACTCGCCGCGAAGAAAGGGCGGCCGCGGCTCACGGGTGCGGAAATCGAATTGATGAACCTGGCCGGCCCCGCGACGGGCCTGGAGATGATGACGCCGGCCGGACGGGCGGCGACGACGCCCAACTTCTTCGAGCGGTCCGCCTATGGGCGCAATACCATTGTGCGCGGTAAGACGGGCGCGGAGTTGTTGAAGGCGCTCGATGTGCGGATGGACGATAACATCAAGAACGAGGGCGCGATCGTATTCGCGCAAGTGTTCGACGAAGTGGCCATCGAAATGGCACGCCAATAGCTAACCGGCTGCCCCACGGCCACTAGGTCATTCCTGCCGCTCAGATCGCCGAGTTTAGGGCCACTTCACGACAGGAGGCATGGACGAGAGGATGCTCTCTACGTTGCCGCCGGTCTTGAGGCCGAACATCGTGCCGCGATCGTAAAGCAGGTTGTATTCGACGTACCGGCCACGACGGATGAGTTGCTCCTCGCGATCGTCCTCGGTCCAGGGCGTCGTCCAGTTGCCGCGCACGAGCATCGGATAGACGCTGCGGAAGGCGCGGCCGACGTCCTGCGTGAAGGCGAGGGCCGCATCGAAGCCGCCGTCTTCCTCCGATGGCGTCAGGTAATCGTAGAAGATGCCGCCGATGCCGCGCATCTCCTTGCGGTGCGGCAGGTAGAAGTATTCGTCGCACCATTCCTTGTAGCGCTTGTAGTCGGCGATCTTGTGGGCTTCGCAGGCCTGATACATGGCGGCGTGGAACGCGAGCGTGTCGGCATCTTTCTGCGTGCGGCGGCGCATGAGGACGGGTGTGAGGTCGGCACCGCCGCCGAACCACCACTTCGAGGTGACGACCATGCGCGTGTTCATATGCACGGCGGGAACGTGCGGGTTGTGCATGTGGGCGATGAGCGAGATGCCCGACGCCCAGAAGCGCGGGTCCTGCTCGGCACCGGGGATCTGCTTGCGGAACTCGGGAGCGAATTCGCCATGAACCGTGGAGGTGTGGACGCCAACTTTTTCGAAGACGCGGCCGTGCATGATCGACATGACGCCGCCGCCAAGGTCGGCGGTGGGATCATCGCCCGTGTGCTCGGCGCGGTTCCAGGGTGTTCGGACGAAGCGGCCGGGGGGCATGTCTGACGTCTGGGTGCCGGCAGGCAGGTCATCCTCGAGCTTTTCGAAGGCGGCGCAGATGTCGTCGCGCAGGGTTTCAAACCAGGCGCGCGCTTTGGCCTTCTGCTCGGGGAGGGGAACTGCGGGGGGTGTTTTGGCATCCATCGTGGCCGGTCTTTCGTAACAGTATGGCGTTTGGGCATTCTCGCGCCACGTTTCTGGCACGACGCTGCCCCAGCCGATAGTGTATTCCAGGCCAGCCGTGAAGGGGTGGGAACCGCTGCATCAGGACGCGCGTACCACCCTTATCCCCCACCCACAGAGCCGCTGAACGCTCCGATCCAGAAAGCGATAATCTATTGTCCCGGCTGTTCGAACGCTTCGAGAACCACATCGATCCTTTCGCCGGCGACGGGACCGTGCGGCCCCCGGGAACGCTGGCGGCGTTTTATTGGTATTTCGTCGGACAGAACTGGCCGGTGTTCGCGCTGCTCCTGTTCATGGGGTTCTGCGCGGGCGTGCTGGAAGCATCGCTGTTTGCGTTCGTGGGATCGCTCGTGGACCGGATGCGTGCGGCGACGAGCCCGGAGACGTTCATCGCCGATAATGGCGGCCTCCTCCTATTCATGGCGTTCGTGGCGGCGATCCTGCGGCCGGCGGTGTCGTTCTTTCATGATCTGGTCAAGCACCAGATGATCGGCGGTTCGTTCACAACGCTCATCCGGTGGCAGTCACATGCCTACGTGCTGCGGCAGAGCCTCGGGTTCTTCCAGAACGATTTTGCCGGGCGCGTGGCCAACAAGGTGATGCAGTCGGGGCCGGCGGTGCGCGAGAGCGTGGTGCAGGCGATCGATGCGGTGTGGTTCGTCGCGGTCTATTGGCTGACGGCGCTGGTGCTGTTCGCGCAGGCCGACGTGTGGCTCGTGACGCCGCTCGCTGCATGGTTTCTCGCGTATGTGATGGTGCTGCGGTACTTCATCCCACGCCTCAAGGCGCGGGCGATCGAAACGAGTGAAGCTCGCTCGATGCTGACCGGGCGCATCGTCGACAGCTACACGAATATTCTGACGGTCAAGCTGTTCGCGCATACGGAGCGCGAAGATGCCTATGCGAAATCGGCGATGCGGGAGCAACTGGACAAGCTCCAGGTTCAGTTGCGGCTGACGACGCTGATGGAGACATCGCTCTTCGCGCTCAATGGGCTTTTGCTCGTCGGGATGTCGGCGCTCGCGATTACGCTCTGGAGCCAGCAGGCGGTGACGATCGGCGCGATCGCGCTGGTGATGGGTCTTACGATCCGGATCGTGAACATGTCCGGATGGGTGATGTGGACGGTGGCGGGGATCTTCGAGAACCTTGGCATCGCCTACGAGAGCATGGAGACGATCTCGCGGCCGTGGACGGTGCTCGATAAGCCGGATGCGAAAGTGATCACCGTGCCGAAGGGCGAGATCGTGTTCGACGACGTGACGTTCCGGTACGGGCGGGCGAAGTCGCTGATGGACACGCGGCGGGGCGGGGTGATCGATGGGCTGTCGCTGAGGATCGCGCCGGGGGAGAAGGTTGGACTCGTCGGACGTTCGGGGGCGGGCAAGTCGACGCTCGTGAGCCTGCTGATGCGGTTCTATGATCTGGAGAGCGGGCGGATTCTGATCGACGGGCAGGACATCGGGGACGTGACGCAGGAAAGCCTCAGGTCGCAGATCGGGCTCGTGACGCAGGATACGTCGCTGCTGCATCGATCGGTGCTGGACAACATCATGTACGGCCGGCCCGAGGCAGGTATCGAAGCGGCCAAGCTTGCCGCGCATCGCGCACATGCGGATCACTTCATTCCGGACCTGGAGGATTTGGCGGGACGGCGCGGGTTTGCGGCGCAGGTCGGCGAACGCGGTGTGAAGTTGTCGGGCGGGCAGCGGCAGCGGATCGCGATCGCGCGGGTACTATTGAAAAACGCGCCTATTCTCGTGCTCGACGAAGCAACAAGCGCGCTCGACAGTGAGGTCGAGGCGGCGATTCAGGAGAGCCTGCGCGATCTGATGCTCGGCAAGACGGTGATCGCTATTGCGCACCGGCTGTCGACGATCGCGGCGATGGACCGTCTCGTGATCATGGATCAGGGACGGATCGTCGAGCAGGGATCGCACGTGGAGTTGCTCCGGCGGGGCGGGCTCTATTCGGATTTGTGGAAGCGGCAGTCAGGCGGTTTCCTGGGGCAGGAGGCGGCGGAGTAGGCGGGTTGATTCGGCCAAGCTTTGACGGCCGTGCGGCCCGTGTCATACGGCAGTCCTGAAAATAGCGTTAGGCCTGGCTTCGTCATGTTTGCCTATTTCGAGAAGCTCATCGATCCGTATCGCATCGTTCCGCTGGCGCCGCCGCCGGCGGGGTTGATGGCGTTCTTCTGGCATTACGTGAAGCCGGTGTGGCCTATCGCTCTGGCGATCGGGGTGCTGACGGCGTCGATCGCAGCGCTGGAGATCGTGATGCTCGACTATGTCGGGCGGTTCGTCGATCTGATGTCGAATGCAGACCGGGCGACTTTCTTTGACGTGCACGGGGGCGAGGTGTGGCGCATGGCGCTGTTGGCGCTCGTGGTGCTGCCGATCCTCGCGGTGACGTGGGAGTTCATTTTCCACCAGTCTTTCGCCGGCAATTTCCCGATGATGATCCGCTGGCAGGGGCATCGCTATATGCTGCGGCAGTCGATGTCATTCTATCAGGACGATTTCGCCGGACGCATCGCCAATACGCTCATGCAGACGGCGCTCGCCGTGCGCGACAGCGTGGAGCGGGTGATCAACACGATCGTGTATGCGGTGGTGTATGTGGTGAGCGCACTCGTGCTGTTGGCAGCTGCGGATTGGCGGCTTGCGATTCCGCTGATGGTCTGGATCGTGTCGTACATTGCGGCGGGGGCTTATTTCATGCCGCGGCTGGCGCGGTTGTCGGAGGCGCAGGCGGAAGCGCGTTCGGTGATGACGGGGCGCGTGATCGACAGCTACACGAACATTACATCGGTCAAGTTATTCGCGCACACGGCGGCGGAGGACGCGTACGCGAAGGAGAGTATGGCTGGGTTCATGGAGACGGTGCACGCCCAGATGCGGCTCGTGACCAAAATGAACATCAGCCTGCGGCTCCTGAATTACGGGCTCATGGCGGTGACGCTCATTGTTTCAATTTTTCTTTGGCAGGCGAACCTGGTGACGGTCGGCGCGATCGCGGTGGCGACGAGCCTGGCGATGCGCCTCGATGCACTTTCCGATTGGGTGCTGTGGCAGGTGGCGGGCTTGTTCGAGAGCATGGGCGTGGTGCGTGACGGGGCGAGCACGCTGTCGAAGCCGCTCGGCATCGTGGACCGGCCGAACGCGCCGGCGCTGGCCGTGCACAAGGGTGCGATCGCGTTCGAGAGCGTGACCTTCCATTACGGCAAGGGTGGTGGCGTGATCCAGGATCTGAACCTGGCGATCAGGCCGGGTGAAAAGGTCGGCATCGTCGGGCGGTCGGGGGCGGGGAAGTCGACGCTCGTGAACTTGCTGTTGCGGTTCTTCGAACCGGAGGCAGGGCGCGTGACGATCGACGGGCAGGATATCCGCGACGTGACGCAGGAGAGCCTGCGGCAGGCCATCGGCGTGGTGACGCAGGACACAGCGCTGCTGCATCGCTCCGTTGGCGACAATCTACTTTATGGCCGTCCAGATGCCAGCCCGGAGGCGGTGGCGCGGGCGATGCGGCTGGCATCGGCGGATGCCTTCATCGCGAACTTGAGCGACGGCCGGGGGCGCCACGGTCTGAACGCGATGGTCGGCGAGCGCGGCGTGAAGTTGTCGGGCGGGCAGCGGCAGCGGATCGCGATCGCGCGGGTGCTTCTCAAGAATGCGCCGATTCTGGTTCTTGACGAGGCGACCAGCGCCCTCGACAGTGAGGTGGAGGCGGCTATCCAGGACAGTCTCAACGACTTGATGGCGGGGAAGACGGTGATCGCGATTGCGCATCGGCTTTCGACGATCGCCGCGATGGACCGGCTCGTCATCATGGACCAGGGGCGGATCGTGGAGGCGGGCACCCATGCGGAGCTGATCGCCAAGGGCGGGCTCTACGCGTCGCTGTGGAAGCGGCAGTCCGGCGGCTTTCTCACCGAGGCGGCGGCCGAATGAGGCTGTGCCGTCGGTCCGCGCGACCAGCCGGCACGGCCATTGTTTGTCGTGGATCAATGACGCCTCGGAGCGCTGTGGCAGCTTAGCTGCAACGGCCCGCCGTCACGTTCGGCGGGCAAAGGCGCCTGGAGGCAACCATGTCCAAGCTCGCAACAGTCATCTGGATTATGCTCGGGATCGCGTTCGCCGGGGCGTTTGGCCTCGTCGTGCTCGCCACGCCGAGTTTGGTCAATGAAGCTGCGGAGTTGTTGCCTTGGGCGGCGCTGGCGGGGTTTGTCGTGGCAGTCCCAGTTTCCGTTCTGGTGGCAAGGCGGATCATGTCCCAGACGGCCGGCCGCTGACCTTATCCAACTTCAGGGAAGCCGTCGGTCTGGCGGAGGGCTTCGCCCAGGACCATGGCGGCGGCGACCGCGATGTTGAGGGAGCGCAGCGGGGGCTTCATTGGTATGGCGATGGCGGCGTCGCAGGCGTCACGGACCGCATCGGGGACGCCCGCACTCTCGCGGCCGAAAAGCAGAGTGTCATGCTGGGAGAACACGAAGTCGGGGAGTCGGGCGGCGGCCTTTGACGAGAGCAGGATCAGGCGTCCGGCGGTCTTCGACTGGCTGCGGGTCAGGCAGTATTGCTCCCAGGAAAGGTGACGTGTCAGGTTGACGTGCGCGAGGTAGTCGAGCCCGGCACGGCGCAGGTTGCGATCGGACATGTCGAAGCCGGTGGGGCCGATCACATCGACGGGTGTGCCGAGGCAGGCGGCCATGCGCAGGATCGTGCCGGTGTTCTGGGGGATGTCGGGTTGGTAAAGCGCCAGGCGCATGAAACAGGTCCGTTTTCTCCGCGCAGGGGCGGTTGCTGCGGCCTAAGTGCAGGGGGTTCATCGGCAGGTTCGATCGCGAGGATGATGTGGTACCGAGGTGCCGATCACGCGGGTGCGGCCAAACGATGCAAGACTTTTGAACGCGAACCGCAGGCCCCGACATAGCAGTATAAGGGGCGCCGGTTTATCAAACATCCAAGCGCCGATTCGCCGGCTGGACTACTAGGCGCGTGCGGCGGCGGGAGACGCCGTGCAGGGGTGGCCCGTAAGGTTCCACCCGAACACATCTGGAGGACGAAGTGGCTTCGACAGCAGAAGAGCCCAACCGCAGAGACTTTCTCGTCATTGCCGGCAATGCATTTGCAGCCGTCGGCGGTGCGATCGTGCTGTGGCCGTTCATCGCGCAAATGAACCCGGACTCGGGCGCGCAGGCGCTCGCTTCGGTGGAACTCGATCTTGCGCCCGTCAAAGAAGGTCAGGCCATCACCGCCATGTGGAGGGGCAAGCCGATCTTCATTCGCAATCGCACGAAGGCCGAGATCGAGCAGGCCAAGGCCGTCGATCTCACCGTGCTGGTCGACAACTCGGCGCGCAATATGGCGCTTCCGGAGAGCGACCCGGCAACCGACGCCAATCGCACCAAGGCGGGGCACGAGAATTTTCTCATCCTCATCGGCATCTGTACGCACCTCGGCTGCATTCCCAAGGGGCAGGCGATCGGTGACAGCCGTGGCGACTACGGCGGATGGTTCTGCCCCTGTCACGGTTCACATTACGACACGGCGGGACGCATCCGGAAGGGCCCCGCGCCACGTAACCTGGAAGTTCCGCCGTACACGTTCGTCGGCGATACCAAAATCAAGATCGGCTAAGGGAGCAAAGCATGTCGGCTCACGAGTCGAATTACACCCCGACCTCGCGCGTCGGTAAGTGGTTTGACGAACGCCTGCCCATCGCACGGCTGATGCACGGGCAATTCGTTGACTTTCCCACCCCGCGCAACCTCAACTACGCCTGGACCTTCGGCGGCATCCTCACGTTCTGCCTCGTGGCGCAGATCGTGACGGGTATCGTGCTGGCGATGCACTACCAGCCGAGCGCCGCAGAGGCGTTCAACTCGGTCGATCGCATCCGTCGCGACGTGAATTTCGGCTGGCTCATCCAGCCGATGCATGCCGTCGGTGCCTCGATGTTCTTCATCGCCGTCTACATCCACATCTTCCGCGGCCTTTATTACGGATCGTACAAGGCGCCGCGCGAAGTGCTCTGGATTCTCGGCGTGTTCATCCTGCTCGCCATGATGGCCACGGCCTTCATGGGTTATGCGCTGCCCTGGGGCCAGATGAGCTTCTGGGGTGTGACGGTGATCACCAACCTGTTCTCGGCGCTGGATAGTATCTGGGCCGGCTTGGGCACGGCGATCGTGGAATGGCTGTGGGGCGGGTATGCGGTGACGGGCGTCACGCTCAACCGATTCTTCTCCCTCCATTATCTCCTGCCGTTCGTGATCGTGGGTCTTGTGGCGTTGCACATCTGGGCGCTGCACGTGGCGGGTCAGAACAACCCGACCGGCCTCGACATCAAGTCGAAATCCGACTCGGTGCCGATGTATCCTTTTGCGGTCGCAAAGGATGCGGTTGGCCTGTTCGCCTTCCTCATCGTCTTCGCGTGGTTCGTCCTCATCATGCCCGACTACCTGGGCCACGCGGACAACTTCACGCCCGCCAACGCGCTGGTGACGCCGCCGCATATCGTGCCGGAATGGTACTTCCTGCCGTTCTACGCGATCTTGCGCGCCGTTCCCTCCAAGCTCGGCGGCGTGGTCGCGATGTTCGCGGCGGTGTTGATCCTCGTTTTCGTACCCTGGCTCGATACGAGCCGCGTGCGTTCAGCGAAGTATCGCCCTTACTACAAGATCGCGTTCTGGTTCTTCGTTTTCACCTGCGTCGCGCTGGGATGGCTCGGCTCCAAGCCGGCTGAACAGCCCTACGTGTTCTGGTCGCAGTTCTTCACCATCGCCTATTTCGCGTTCTTCCTGATCGCGATGCCGGTGCTTGGCCTGATCGAGACTCCGCGGCCATTGCCCCGGTCGATTACCGAGTCGGTGCTGGGCCGGGTGACGGGCGGTGTGGCACCCGTGCCTGCGGGCGCGGCGGCAGCGCCAGAGAAACGCTAAAGAGGATCGAGCCATGACGTTCAAGACCAAGGCTTCGGCCCTCATTTCGAAAAGCTTCGTTGCAGCGGGCGTTTCCGCTGTAACGGTCTTCGCCACCTTTCCGGCTCAGGCAGCCGGGGGCGGGCCGGCGATTCCGCGCGTGGAGTGGAGTTTTGACGGTCCGACGGGTCAGTTCGACCGGGCTCAGTTGCAGCGCGGGTTCCAGGTGTACCAGAACGTCTGTTCGGCCTGTCATGGGCTGTCGCGGTTGTCCTGGCGCAACCTGGTGCAGCCGGGCGGGCCTGAGTTCCCGGAAGAAGCGGTTAAGGCACTCGCGAAGGACTGGCCGAACAAGATCACCGATGGTCCCAACGACGCGGGCGAAATGTTCGAACGCGACGCGCTCCTGTCGGATCCGATCCTCGGGCCTTACAAGAATGAGCAAGCGGCCCGCGCTGCGCAGAACGGCGCTTATCCGCCGGATCTGTCGCTGATGGCTCGTGCTCGCAACCCCGAATTCAAGGGGTCCGCGCTTGCACACGGTCCGCATATGATGAGGGATATCCTCACCGGATATCAGGCCGGTGGTCCGGATTACCTCTTCGCGCTGCTGACTGGATACACCGACGTGCCATCGTACGTTCGTGAGGAGAATGGCCATCTGAAGCCGGTCGGGGCGGAAGGTGCCGGCGGCAAGGCCGTCGAACAGTGCGCGTCGGTGACGCCCGGTGAAGACGGCAAGCCGGACGTGTGCAATGCGCTTGCAGACGGCATGAACTACAACGCTGCGTTCCCGGGTCACCAGATCGCCATGCCGGCAATTCTGGCCGATGGTGCCGTGGAGTATCCGAAGGGGCCGGATGGCAACCCGCTGGTGCCGGCGACACTCGATCAGCATGCCCGCGACGTGTCTGCGTTTCTTGCCTGGGCGGCCGATCCGCACCTCAACCAGCGCAAGGCAACGGGCTGGCAGGCGCTGTTGTTCCTGCTCGTGACGACGGTTCTGCTGTTCCTCGGCAAGAAGCGGATCTGGTCGCGCATCGAACACTGATGCTATAGCGATGACGGACAAGCAGCGGGCGCAGGGCTTGACCTTGCGCCCGCTTTTCTTTGTTTGAACGGCAGAAAGGGAGACGGCGGTGGCGGCATCGGTGTTGGGGATCGTCGGCGGGAGCGGCTTCTACAATCTGCCGGGGATGGAGAATGCGCGCTGGGAGCGTGTGGATAGTCCCTTCGGCAAACCCTCCGATGAGATTTTGTTCGCGGAGATCGAGGGCCTGCCGCTCAGGTTTCTCCCGCGCCATGGACGCGGTCACAAAGTGCCGCCGTCGGCGATCAATTACCGCGCGAACATCGATGCGCTGAAGCGGGCAGGGGTCACCGATCTCGTTTCCGTCTCGGCGTGCGGGTCACTCAAGGAAGAGTATGCGCCGGGGCATTTCGTGCTCGTCGATCAGTTCATCGATCGGACGTTCGCGCGCGAGAAATCTTTTTTCGGCGCGGGGCTCGTGGCGCATGTATCGGTGGCCGATCCGGTCAGTCCGCTGCTGGTCGATGCGCTCGAGGCGGCGGCCAAGGCGGAGGGGATCGCGCACTCGCGCGGGGGGACCTATCTCGTGATGGAAGGGCCGCAGTTTTCGACGCGGGCGGAATCGAACCTCTATCGAAGCTGGGGCTGTGATGTGATCGGCATGACGAATATGCCCGAGGCCAAACTCGCGCGCGAGGCGGAGATTTGCTACGCGACGGTCGCCATGGTGACGGATTACGACTGCTGGCACGATGACCATGCGGCGGTCGATGTGGCCTCGATCATCGCCGTTATGATCGCGAATACGGAAAAGGCGCAGCGGCTCGTGACGCGGCTGGCAAAGGACTTTCCGCGTGAGCATCCGGCGTGTCCGATCGGGTCCGACCGGGCACTGGACGTGGCGTTGATCACGGCGCCGGAAGCGCGCGACGAGGCCTTGCTCGCCCGGCTCGATGCGGTGGCCGGGCGCGTGCTGAAGGCGTGAGACGGCGTCAGCTGTTGGGGAAGGTGATGAGGATCTTCGCCTTCAGGAGTTCGGGGAAGGCGGCTTCGAGGGCCTGACCGCCGAGCCAGAGAAGGCCGATGAGCATAATCATGGCCGGGATCGCGGCGAAGACGGCCTTGAGAAAAAACACCATCAGCCGGACGAACGGCACGTCGATCGAGCGGACGGAGGCGGGGTAGGCTTCGGGCTCGGGATAGCCCGCGTAGGGGTCGGCAGTCGCATAGGCGATGGGCTCAGGCTGCGGGGCGGCGAGGCCTGATGGCTGAGCTTCACGCTCGCGGGCCTCACGCTCGCGGGCCTCTCTGGCTCGGGCTTCCTTTTCCCGGCGCACGGTGCGGGGCAGGTCCTCCATATCACCGTCTGCCGTCAGCGGTATCGACATCTCGATATATCCCTAGAGCCGGCAAGCCGGCGAATCATTCCAGACCATTTTAGCGGCCCCGCTACCGATCCTTGTTGGATATTGATAGTTTGCGCCGTGAATTTGGCGGGGAGGTGTCTGTTGAGCGACCTGAAAAACCTGATCCGTACGATCCCGGATCACCCGAAGCCCGGGATCATGTTCCGGGATGTCACCACGCTGCTCGGCGACGCGCAGGGCTTCAAGGCGACGATCGCGCAGCTGGCGGAGCCTTTCCGGACGGTGCCGATCGATGCCGTGGCGGGGATCGAAGCGCGCGGGTTCATACTCGGCGGCGCGGTGGCCGATCGGCTGGGCTGCGGGTTCGTGCCGATCCGCAAGAAGGGCAAGTTGCCGTGGAAGACGATCGGGCAGGAGTATGCGCTCGAGTATGGCACCGACCGGGTTGAAATCCACGAGGATGCCGTCAAGGAAGGCGAGCGGGTCTTGATTGTCGATGATCTGATTGCAACCGGGGGAACGGCGATCGCGGCGGCGAAGTTGATCCGGCAGTTGAAAGGCACCATCGTCGGTGCGGCGTTCGTCATCGATCTGCCGGAACTCGGCGGCGTGGCGGCGTTGAAGAATGCGGGGATCGACAGCCATTGCCTGATGGCGTTCGAAGGTCATTGAGGTGAGCTGGACAGATGGCGGGCGCGGAGATCACGGCGGAGAGCATGCCAACCGCGCTTGCAGCCATCACGGCGTGGCGCGTGTCGCCCGAGGTGGCGCCGACCTGCCCGCTGTGCGGGTCGGCGGGTCTTGCCATCAGCGATCATTCGGCACGGCCCCATGCGGAGTGGTATCGCCTCTTTTGCGGGGCGTGTGGTCTCGATCAGATGCTGGCGGTGCCGCTCGGCGCGGTGGTACCGGGCGGAGAAGGATGAGGCGATGAAGGTCGGCGGCGTACCTTACCGGACGATCTGGCTCGACGCCGATGGCGCGCGCGTTGCGATCATCGACCAGACGAAGCTGCCGCACCGGTTCGAAATTGTGCATCTGGCGACCGTCGATGAGGCGGCGCGAGCCATTCTCACGATGCAGGTGCGTGGGGCTCCGCTGATCGGGGTGACGGCGGCTTACGGCGTTGCGCTGGCGATGCGCGCGGATGCGTCCGATGCGGCGCTGGCCGACGCGGTGCAGTTACTCGGCCGGCAGCGCCCGACGGCGGTGAACCTGCGCTGGGCGCTGGAAGAGATGCGGCGGCATCTGGCCGGCATCGCGCCATCGGGCCGCGCGGAGGCCGCGTTCGCACACGCTGCTCGGCTGGCCGACGACGATGCCGCCATGTGCAAAGCAATCGGCGAGAACGGGTTGCGCCTCATTGCGGACATAGCGGCCCGCAAGGGGCTGGGCGAGGCGGTGAACGTGCTGACGCACTGCAATGCCGGCTGGCTCGCATGCGTCGATTGGGGTACGGCGACGTCGCCGATCTATCATGCGCACGACGCCGGGCTGGCGGTGCATGTTTGGGTTGATGAAACGCGGCCACGCAATCAAGGCGCGGCGCTAACGGCGTTCGAGTTGGGGTCGCATGGCGTGCCGCACACCCTCGTCGCGGATAACGCCGGCGGACATTTGATGCAGCGCGGGCAAGTGGATCTCGTCATCGTCGGCACGGACCGCGTGACGGCTGCGGGCGACGTCGCGAACAAGATCGGGACGTATCTCAAGGCGCTGGCGGCAAAGGATACCGGCGTGCCGTTCTATGTTGCGCTCCCTCACTCGACCATCGATTGGACGCTCGACGACGGCATGCGCATTCCGATCGAAGAGCGCTCGGGGGACGAAGTCTTGAAGCTCGCAGGGCGGACGGCTGCGGGCGAGGTGCATCAGTTCGAGATTGCGCCGGAGGGATGCCGGGCGGCCAATCCGGCCTTCGATGTGACGCCGGCGCGGCTCGTGACCGGGCTCATTACGGAGCGCGGTATTTGCGCGGCGTCGCGGGAGGGGCTTCTGCAACTCTATCCCGGTGGGCAAGCGGCGGCATGACGGCGAACCTCCCGATCGGCGAGGATCAGGTGCGCGCGGAGGTCGTTGCGACAGCGCGGGCGATGAGCGCGTCAGGTTTATCGCCTGGGCGTTCGGGCAATGTGTCGGCGCGGTTCAACGATGGGATGCTGATTACGCCGTCGGGTCTTGCCTACGACCTCATGGAAAGCGCCGACATCGTGTTCGTCGACGGCGATGGGACTTTCGCTTCAGGGCAGCGGGCGCCATCGACGGAATGGCATTTTCATCTCGCCGCCTATCGTGCGCGGCCGGATTTGCATGCGCTCGTGCATACGCATTCGTTGCACGCGACGGTTCTGGCGTGTGCGGGCCGAAATATCCCGGCGTTTCACTACATGGTCGCGGTGGCAGGTGGCAGTGATATTCCGCTGGTGCCGTATGCGACGTTCGGGACGGCGCAACTTGGCGAGTACGTGGCCGCCGGTCTGGCATCGCGCAAAGCGTGTCTTCTGGCGAACCACGGGCAGGTTGCCATGGGGACGTCGCTCGCGGCGGCCCTGGAACTCGCCCACGAGGTGGAAGTGCTGGCGGAGCAGTATCTCAAGGTGCTGATGGTGGGGCCGGCGAAGTTGCTGCCGGACACGGAGATGGCCATTATTCTGGAGAAATTCAAAACCTATGGCCGAACGGGGTCGGAAAAATAAGCCGTTAACTCAATTGTCCTGGAAAGAAGCAATGAAAGCGGAATTCGTTTAGGACTTCGTTGTGATTGCTTAAATGGGCATTATTGGTTTTGGATAATAATTGCCGCTCGAATGCAGTGCTCAACCTGGGAGCTTGTCATGCGTCAGTTCATTATGATGGCCATTGTGGCCATCATGTCCACTTTCGGCGTCTTGCCGTCATCGCCGGCCGAGGCTGGTCACCGGAATTACCGCGGCACCGATCGCGCCGTCGTTCACTACGGGACTTATCCGCGCTATCGCCACGTGTTTGTGCGCGACCGCTATGGCTATGGCGACCCCTACGCCTACCGCTATGAGCCGCGGGGCTACTATCCCTACTATAACTCCGGTTATTGGAAGCCGGCGTACGTGCTGCGCGCTCGCGGGCGCAGGCACTATGTTCACCCGCCCTATTATGCCGCGTGGGGCTATCCGGATCGTTATTACCGTCATCGTGCCTGGCACGCCTATCACCACGGACGTATCCGCCACGGTCACTGGTGATCGACGCGTAATCAACACTCAAGATTTGGAATAAGCGCATGGCCGGACACGTTCCGGCCATGCTGCGTTTGTGCTGTTGCGTTTGATTTGGTTGGTCACATGATGAGACCAACGCCGCCACGAAAACGCAGCGCCGTCAGCATGTTCATGCCGCATTCATATGGCGTTTGATTAAGTGACGCGTAGCGGCGGCGAATGCTGTTCGTCTAACGAATGCAGGCTTTCGCGCGGCAGTTTGTTCGGCGAATGCCACTCATGGGGAACGACAATGCTGAAGACATTCATGGCGTCTCTATTGGCCATCACACTGGCGTTCGGCGCCGTGACAACGAACACCACACCGGCTGAAGCTGGACGCGGCGGGCGTGTCGCTGCCGGCGTCGCAGCCGGCATCATCGGGCTTGGCGTGCTCGGTGCCTATGCGCACGCGCGCGATCGCCATTACCGCGCCTATGACGAAGTTTGCTACCGGGGTCCGAGGGAGTGCGGCTGGGTTGGCCGCCGCTGCTTTGTCAACCGCTGGGGCGAAGACGTGTGCCGTGGTGGCCGCTGGACGTGCTGGCGCGATACGGTCTGCGAGTAATCACCAGATTGACATGAGAACGGGCGAGGTGAGCCATCACCGCGCCCGTTTTGCGTCGTGCATGGGCGGGTCCGTGAAGGCCCATGCAAGCCACCCGTGGAAAAAACGTCGGCCTTCAGTTCGGGAGTGTGGTGAATGAAGTTTGCGTCTGTCTGCAGCGCGGCCGTGCTGGGTACGCTTGCTCTTTCGAACCCTGCGGCCTCGCAGGACTATCCGGCCATCTGGACCGGCTTCTATGCAGGTGCCAGTGTCGGCTATGGCGAAGTGTTGGATGAGCCCGGCGGGTTCGACGTGTCCGGCGGATTGCTCGGGATGCATCTGGGCTACAACTACCAGATCGGCAGCACGGTGATCGGCGTCGAGGGCGATTACACGGGATCGTGGATGGAAGACGGATTTCTTGATGTCGATTATCTGGCCAGCATTCGTGCTCGCGCCGGCTATTCCATCGGCAATGCGCTCCTCTATGGCACGCTCGGCTATGCATGGGCGGATGCGACGACGTTCGGCGGATCGGGCGATTTCGATGGCCTCGTGCTCGGCGGCGGACTCGACTACAAGTTTGCCGATAACTGGAGCGCGCGCGTCGAAGGCTTGCAATATTGGCTTGAGCCGTCGAACGGCGCACTCGATGATCTTGATGTCGGGGTCGTTCGTGCGGGCCTGACCTGGCACCTGAACTGAGCCGCGGGATTACACGCGCTTTTTGACAAGGGCGGTGTGCAGCGCGACGGCGGCAGCATTGGACACGTTGAGGCTGCGAAGATCGTCGGCCGTCGTGATCTTGACCAGACGGTCGCAACTCTCAGCCGTCAACTGACGCAGGCCCTTGCCTTCCGCACCCAGCACGATTGCGACAGGGCCGGTGAAGGGTTCGTCTTCGATCTTTCCGGTCGCGGTGCCATCGAGGCCGAGAAGTGTGACGCCGGCCTCGCGCAGATCCGTCATCGCGCGGGCGAGGTTTTGGACTTGCGCGATCTTGACGAGTTCCAGCGCACCCGAGGCAGATTTGGCAAGCGTGCCGTTGAGCGGCGGGCTGTGGCGGCGCGTGGTGATGACGCCGGAGGCACCAAAGGCCGCGGCTGAGCGCAGGATAGCGCCGGCATTGTGCGGGTCGGTCACCTGATCGAGCAGGATCAGCGGGCCCCCGGTGGCGGCCGCTTCGGCGAGATCCGCAAGATCGGGTTCAGGCAGCGGTTCGGTCTCGAGCAGGAGTCCCTGGTGCACCGTGTCCGGGCCGAGGAGGCGATCGAGGTCGCGTGGGGAGACGGTCGCCGGTGTCAGGCCGCGGGCGGCGATGGGTTCGGCCAAGCGGTGGGCGGCGTTTTCGGTCGCCAGCAGACGCAGCAGGACGCGGTGCGGGTTGCGCAGCGCCGCCTCGACGGGGTGGAACCCAAAGAGACGCACGAGACCATCATCCTCGGCGGGCTCCGAACTGCGCGGTGCACTGTGCAAGCGCTTGGGGAAGCCCGATCCGCCGCCCTTTGGTCCGCCTCTGAAGCCGCCTCTGGGCTTCGGGCCGAACCCGGTGCGCGGCTTGAAACGGGGCTTGCCCTTGCTGTCGTCGTGCATGGCTCTTGTATGGCTCTCTTGGGGCTTTCTGGGCGCGCCGGGGGCAAAAAGTCGCTCCGGTCTCGTGGTGTTCCCCTACACGGAAACAGGGTGCTTTTCCAATTGACATCGGCGGCTACCGCCGGGATAAGGACGCGCTTGCCCTGTCGCTCGAAGCCGCGCAGGGCGATTTCGTTTGGGTGCTGCCGCAACCGTTTGCGGAAGTCGGACCCAACGCGGATGGAAGGGTGCCCGAGTGGCTAAAGGGGACGGACTGTAAATCCGTTGGCTTCGCCTACGCTGGTTCGAATCCAGCCCCTTCCACCATTTTTGAGCTCACGCGCCCGCGGGGCGCTCCGCATGGGCGGCGCTTGCGCCGGGTCGCTTTGCTCCCCGGGCCTTCGGCCCGAAGATCAAGTGCTTGCCACGGGGAGCGGCAGGAGAACTTCGCGGCACCAGTGTTCGATTGCGGTGGCGTCGGGGGGCAGGGTGTCGGCGATGCCGGCTGCGAACGTGTCCCAGGCGGCGCGGTGCACTCCGTTGAGGGCCGTCAGCACCGGGATGTCACGGGCGACGGCGCTTTCGATGAGGCCGCGGAAGCCGTTTCCCATCATTTCCTGCTTGCCGAAGCGGTTGATCATGACGAGCTCGACCGGCCGTTCGAGGCCGTTGGCCACGAGGCCAGCGACGTCCTCGAGCGCGGTCGCATCAAGGCGGCAGCCGCCGCGGGATTGCTCGATAGGTGTCGAAATCTCCAACAGCTGACCCGTCGCGAGATCTTCTAAAATCATGTCCGAGCACGGACTACAGGCTTGGCTGCGATTGTGCTGCACGGCGCCTGCAAGCTGAACGCCTTCGCGGCGGAATTGAGCGGCCAGTGCTGACAAGATGGCGTCGACACGATCGGCTTCGCCCATGCCGTAAATGACTGCGGCGACTTTCATGCGGCCTCCCGATAGTCCCGTCGCCCGTCTTCTACCAGCCCGGCCATTCTCAGGCCAGCATCCACAGCTTTTCCGCGCCGCGCTTTTCATACGTCGCGTTTTGTGGCTATGGTCACGGCCAAGATAATGGCGCCACAACGTTGGCGCGACATATTGCAGGACGGGGTGGGGATGAGTTTCGCGTCGAAGGGCGGGTTTGCCGCCGTCGGAGCCGTGGCCGGGTTGCTGGCATTTGCAGCAGAGTCGGCCGCGCAGAGCTATCGGTTATGCGCATTGCGCGATGGCGCGCGGGGGCCCTGCACCTGCGAAGTGAAGGGCGGCGTGCCTGGCGAATACGTAACGGCGCCGCGCAGCCGTTGCCGCCCGGCTGCAACGGCCCAGAAGCCGGATGCGGCCGCAGTACCTGCCACACCGCAAGCCGCAGCCGGTACTCCGGCTGCCGTTTCGCCTCCTGGTGTTCCTCCGGCACAATCGGCTCCAGCGCCGGTTGCAACCTCGACAGCACCGGCCGCAATCGAAACCGGCGGATTGCCAGCTTCACGAAAGGTGATGGACGTGCGCGCGCGCGGCAAACTGCTGTGCGGCATCAATACGGACCTGCTTGGCTTTTCCAAGCAGACGGATGCGGGCAGCTGGATCGGCCTCGATGTCGATTTCTGTCGCGCGGTAGCGGCGGCCGTTTTCGGGGACGCCAACAAAGTGGAATTCGTTCCGGTCGATACGGCGGTGCGGTTCGATGCGCTGAAGGCCGGAAAGATTGATCTGCTCGCGCGCAACACCACATGGACGATGGACCGCGATGTGGCGGGTCTGGAGTTCGCGGGCATCCTCTACATCGATGGTCAGGGCTTCATGACGAGCGACGAGCGCGGGCTCGTCTCTGCGCAACAACTGTCGGGCCTCAAGGTTTGCGTGGAGAGCGGCACCACGTCGGAGGCGAACGCAGGGTACTATTTCAAGACGCATGAACTCGATGTGGAGCTGGCGTCGTTTCCCAATCGTGCGGCGATGCTCGCGGCCTACGGCAAAGGCGAGTGCGATGCGGTCTCGGGAGATCGCACATCTTTGTTCTCGGATCGCGCCGGGCTCCCGGAGCCGGAGAAGCATGCCGTCTTGCCGGAGGTGATTTCAAAGGAGCCGTTGGGGCCTGTCGTCCTTCAGGATGACCGGGAATGGATTGAAGTCGTGCGCTGGACACTTGCGGGTCTCGTCAACGCGGAGGAAGCCGGGCTCACGAAGCAGGCCGCTGCCGGCGGTGGTGCGCTCGAAGGGGACGCGGCGCGGCTGGTGGACGGCGCGGGCCGCAACGGGGAGGCTTTGGGTTTGTCGAAGGCGTGGCTGCGCGATGTCGTCGGTGCGGTGGGCAACTACGGCGAGATGTTCGACGTCGATCTCGGCAAAGGCAGTCCGCTCGGCATGGAGCGTGGCATCAACGCGCTATGGAAGCGCGGAGGCGTGCTCTATGCGCCGCCGATGTGGTGAGGCGGCGGTCTGATATGCAGTCTCTGCTTCGTCGTCTCATGTTCCTTTCAGTCGTGGCGTTGACCGGCCTTTCGACGCCGGCGTTGTCGCGCGAGCGCGTGCCGCCGCCGGAGCCCAGCCGGACGGTTTGGGTCAGCAACGAAGCGGTCGCGGAGATGACGCGGGCGCTGGAACTCTATCGCAGGTTGGCGCAGCAGCCGCAGCCGGCGGAACTGCCGAACAAGACCACGCTGCGCTACGGCGATACGGGACAGGCGGTCGCCGATCTTCGCGCGCGGCTGACGCTGCTCGGCGATCTGCGTGGGCGTGGCGATCCCTATGCCTTCGATGAAACCGTCGAAGCGGCGGTGAAACGGTTCCAGCTTCGCAACGGTGTGGAGCCGACGGGCATCGTCTATGGCATCACGCAGCGGCTGCTCAACGTTCCGCTCGACGTGCGCGTGCGGCAGCTGGAACTCAATCTGCAACGCATGCAGGAACTGTTGCCGCGGATATCGACGCAGCAGCGCTTCATTCTCATGAATGCGGCGAGCTTCGAATTGCAGGGTGTGCAAGGGGGCGCGGTGGCGGTCACGAGCCGGACGATCGCAGGTAAGCGGGCGACCCCGACGCCGGTGGTATCGGCACAAGTGCAGGCGCTGAACACGCTGCCCTACTGGCACGTGCCGGGCACGATCGCAAAGGCGGCGCTGATCCCGATGATCCGCAAGGATCCGGGCTACCTTTATAAAGAGCGCATCCGCGTCTTCTCGAGTTTCGGTGGTGACGAAGTCGATCCGGGAAGCGTCAACTGGTGGGGCCCTGAAGCAGAGCGCTACGTGTTCCGTCAGGATCCGGGTCCGCAGAATGCGCTGGGTGTCTTGCGCTTTGACATGCCCAACAAGCACATCGTCTACATGCACGACACGCCGATGAAGAACCTGTTCGACTATTTCGAGCGGGCGGTGAGTGCGGGCTGCGTTCGGCTCCAGAACTTCTATGGCGTGGCGGATTGGGTCATGGCCGGTCAAGACGGGTTGTCGGGTGCGGCGCTGAAGGGCCGCGTTGCTGCCGGACAGCAATCGACGGTTAAGTTGAAGCAGCCGGTGCCGGTGCACTTCGTCTATCTGACCGCGTGGGTCGATAACGGGGTCGTGCACTTCCGCAACGATCTTTATAATCGTGATGCCAGCGCGTTTGTCAGCGGAGAAGATGTGTCCGCGCGTCCAATGGGCGTGTCGGTCGCGCCTTGACGTGGCCTAGAAGTTTCCCGGTTCCCAACCTTCTTCGCCGATGAGGGGCACGAAGCGCACGCTCGTCAGTGTCGTGCGTTCGAAATTGTCTGCCGCGGTGCGCTGCACGCGGATGAGATCCTGCGACGTGGGGTCATAACCGACGGGCACGACCATCGTGCCGCCGATCTTCAGCTGATCCAAGAGCGGACGAGGGACTTCCGGCGCGCCGGCGGAGACGAGGATGGCATCGAAGGGCGCTTCCTCGGGCCAGCCTTGGGTGCCATCGGTACAGCTGACCGTGACATTGCGAGCGCCTGCTGCGGCCAAGTTTGATTGCGCGCGACTTGCAAGTTCAGGCAGGCGCTCGATGGTGAAGACGTGGTCTGCGATGCGGGCCAGGACGGCCGCCGCGTAGCCTGAGCCGCCGCCGATTTCGAGGACCTTCTCGCCGCCTTTCAGTTGCAGCGCTTCGATCATGTAGGCCACGATATAGGGCTGTGAGATCGTTTGGCCGCAGCCGATCGGAAGCGGGCGATCTTCATAGGCATGCGCGCGCTTTGCACGATCCACGAATTCCTCGCGCGGGACCTGGCGCATGGCCTCCAGAACGCGTGCGTCGCGTATGCCGCGTCGGACCAACTGGTCCGTCACCATCGTCTGGCGCGAGTGCAGCACTGCGGATCTCTTCGACATGGCGGTCTCGCCCTGGTAGCCTTGAAGCCGCTCCATAGCGCACCGAAGAGCACGGGGGTGCCTTGCGTTCGATCAATTTGGCCGTCGCGAACCGTATCCTCAAGCGTGACTGTGGGCTGTTTGGAGATTCAGTTCATCAGGAGTGCGACGGAAACGGCCGGAGCACACGCCGTCGCCCAAGGTTCGATGCCGGGTGCCGGATTCGCGAGGTCCGCGAAGGCGACGACGCGGCGGCCAAGCCGTGATGCAATGACGGAGACGTCGGCTGCCCCGATACCGGCGGCGATGACCGGAGCTGCATCGGGGAGCGGCGTGCGCGAGAGCACTTGCAGCGCGCCGTCGTGGATCGATCTGAGTTGTTCTTCGTGCACATAGGCCGCGACCGTATGCCAATCGGCGGCCGTACCATCGGCGGCGTCGCGGCCGAGCATGCGGGCGAGACGAACGGTGCTGCTGGCAATCGATTTGTCCTTGCCATCCGCGGTGGCGTGCTGGTCGAAGTCGGTGAGATCGGTCCCGAGGAGGCGGCGGATGTCGGCCATGGTTGCCAGGTACTCGCGTGCGAACGTCACCCATTCGCCTTTGAACGGCGCGCGCGTGGCGACACCCATCACGGCGGTGCGTGTGAAGCCCGTATAGACGAGCTCGCCTGTCGTCTGGCGGACGGCGTCGGTGAGACCGGTCACTGCGGCGGTCCCGTCGCGCACCGGAATAATGTCGGCGGTGGTCGATCCGAAGTCGATGAGAAGTGCGTCGGGGTGCGTGCGGGCGGCGAGTGCGGCCGTGGCGAGGAAGTTGGTGGAACCAACGTCGCGTGGATGCGCGCGTGCGTCGACCGCCGAGCCGAACCCGCGCGGTCCCATCCAGAACTGCGCCTTGGATCCAAACTCGTTTGCCATGCGCGCCACAATGGTTTCAACGCCGGTGATGCGATCGGGAAAAACATCGGAGAGTTCGCCAGTCATGGTGATGGCGAAATCGTCGGCGCGGGACAGCAGGGGTGCGGCCTTGCGCAGGGCGGTGTCGAGCTTCTCCAGTCCCAGCCAAAGTCGGCAGCGAAATTGCTGCACCGCAACGGTGCGCCCATTCTCGACCACGGCAACTTTAAGGTGCGCTCCTCCCACATCGAGGCCGGCTCGGATGGTCATAAGTGATCTGGTCCTTGCAATAAATTCTGCTCTGGGTCACGTATCTGCCCCGGGAGGAAATGAGAATGCTGATTATCCCGGTCATCGATATTCGGGGTGGTGTCGCTGTGCGCGCGGTCGCCGGCGAGAGAGCCCACTACAGGCCGATCAAGTCACCGCTCGCGGACAGCCCTGACCCGGTTGCTGTCGCACGCGGATACCAGTCTGTCTTCCCGTTTCCAACCCTGTACATGGCAGATCTCGACGGCATCGAGGGCCGAGGGACGAACCGCCACATCCACAGCCGCGTCGCGGATGCATGGGAGGGTGGGGATGTCTGGCTCGACGATGGCAGCATCGAAGCCGAGCCCTCGCACCAGCGCGTGCGGCCGGTCATCGGATCGGAGACGTTGCTTGCGGCAGGCGCGTGCCAGTCCGTGCTCGGCGGCAAGCCGCTCAACCGAACGGGCATACTCTCGCTCGATTTTCACGGGCTGACATTCATGGGGCCGCCGGAACTGCTCGCCTATCCCTCGGTGTGGCCGGGGGCGGTGATCGTGATGACGCTAGCGAATGTGGGGCGCGGGGAAGGGCCTGATCTGAAGCGCGTGGCGGCGATCGCGGAGATGGCCGGCCCCAAGCGCCGCGTATTCGCGGCTGGCGGTGTTCGCGATATCGACGACGTGCGCGCGCTCAAGGATTCCGGCGCATCGGGCGTTCTGATCGCGAGCGCACTGCATGCGGGTAAAATAAAAACCGGCGACCTGGAACAGATCGCCGGTTGAAGTTTTTTTAGTCCACACATTGCGAGTGGTTTGGGGAGCCCACTCGATGTGTCAGCCGTTCCAACGGCCAGAGAGTATTCTTCCCAATCGCTGCAGCAGACCCGCTTTCATCGGCGGAGCATTATTGGTCTTTTCCTGCTGTGGACGGTTTCCGCTTCAAGACTTGGCAGCGAACGGATGGGCTGCCGAGTTGCGCTGAGCGGTGGCTTCGGCTGCGGTCGGCTTGCCGGCAACGGCGCGGGCGATCGCTTCCTTGGTGGCGCGGTAGTTGAAGTCCTGGATCTTGGCGTCGTCCGAGGCTTCCCAGTGGATGAACACGCCGACGAGAACATAGACGTCGTCAGCTTCGTTCGCGGGGATGATGCCTTCGGCGACCGAGTCCTGAACGGCCTTAGCAACGCCGTACTGGGCGGGGCCAAACATCTGAACGGCCTGACGGGCGTCCTTGATGGTGACCTTGTTGAAAAGGATCGTGTTGGGCTTGCAGGCCAGGTTCGGCGCGATCACGGCGAGAAGCGTCGTGAAGCCATCCTTGTTGTTGGCGAGGGCGTTGACGAACGCAGTCTCGGCAGCAGAGCCGCGCGGTCCGATGACGAGGTCAATATGTGCGACTTCGTTGCCGTCGCCGACGAGCGACTCGCCGACCAGTACGCGATTAATCTTGGCCATAAGTGGGGTTCCTCCCAGTTTCGAACATACAAATGTGAGCCGGCACGTCCCGGGGACCCCGGGTGGCCGGTCACGATCGTCCCAAGCTATCGGTAGAGACAGGGAACGGTGAAAAACGCGACACCGGACCGGATCACCAGATAGCGGCGCGCCTAGAGCACCGGGCCCTATTAGCCACAGAGCCCCCTGTTCGACAAGAGGCGATCCGTCTTTAGTCCAACCTGCCGCATTAAGTATAGATATCACAATGCGTTGTTACAACTTCGCGCGTTTCTTTGCAGAACGGGTCGCGGGCCAATTGCCGTTAATTGGGGTTTTTTGGCTCCGCAGTGATGCAATCGCCAATGGCATTGACGAGCATTGCGGCGAAAGCGCTGGCGCACATGAGATCGGCGAGCGACCCGGGATTTGCACCCCACGACTTTAATTCCGCATCAAGATCCAGAAGGGTTACGCGGTTTTCTCGTTTTGCAATTTCAGATGCGAATTTGAGTTCAAGTGTCGCGACTGTTTCGGCGGCGCGGGCCATGACGCGGTGCGCCAGTGCGGGCCCGTGTTTGCGAACGATGTGGGTATCGGGGCGTTCGGAAAGGCGGCGCAGGAAGAGGGCCGCAAGCGCGTCTTCGGGCGCGGCGCCGGATGCGATGTCTTCGGTCAAGGTGCGGGCGTTTGCGAGAATGGTTGCGAAGCCCGTGGCGTATTCTTGAGCGATCATGTCGCGCGGGGCGGCGGCGCGCATGGCGTCGAGGAGCGTCCAATCTGCGGGGGGTTCGGCGCGAACATCGCCGGCATCGTCTGACCCGAGGCCGGCGGGGTTGGCCATGGCAATCGCTTTATAGGCCGCGCGGGCGTCGTTGTGATCGAGAGCTGCGAGGACGGCGTGCAGGCTGTCGGCGAGAGATGTGCTCTCCGTGCCGTGTTCGGCTGCTGCCGCGAGGGGGGCGCAGAGCAAGACAATGCCGAGGTTGGTGTTCGTCGCGACCGCGGCGAAGGTGGCCTCGACGGCTTTGAAGATGCGATCTCCCACTGACAGGGCGGGATCGGCAATGAAAGGGGCAGATACGGTCGCGCTCAGGTCGAAGTCGGCGACCGTCATGCGGTGGCCATCGGCGAAGATGTGGACGTTGCCGGGTTTGAGTGTGCGCACTTCGAGGCGGCAGGCGGCGACATAGGCCTCCGCAATGGCGTTACGCGGTCGCGCGGCGATCATGCGTCGGCTTTGTGTGTCAGGGCTGCAAGGAAATCGTCGGCCAATGTCCAGGCGATGTTGACGTCCGTGACGCTTTGCAAGCCTTTCCAGGCGGGGTTGGAATTGATCTCGAGGACCATGAGCCTCCCGCCGTCGTCGCGGATGAGATCGACGCCGGCGTAGTCGGCACCGATCACGCGGGCGGCTTCGAGGGCGAGATTAGTCATCTCGGAATCCGTTTCGATCGGATGTGGCTTGGCGCCCTGGTGGACATTGGTGATCCAGGTCTGGCCGACACGGGCCATCGCAGCCAGAACCCGGCCGCGCGAGACGAACAGGCGCCAATCCTCGAACCGGGTGTCGGCGTTGCCGCGCAGGTAGCGCTGCACATAATAAACGTCGCCCATTTCGGAGGGTTCGGGAAGCTGATCGGGTGTTTCGATGCGTCGGACGCCGTTGCCCTGGCTGCCGAACAGCGGCTTCACGACGATGGGCCGGCCGGCTTGATCATGCGCGAATTTGCGGGCGGTCTCGATGCCTTCGGCGGCGCGTGTCAGCGGGACGGGCAGGCCGGCCATTTGGAACAGGAACGTGGCCGTCGATTTGTCGACACAGCGTTCGATCACGCGGGCGTCATTCCACACGCGCACGCCGCTTTCGCGCAACGCATGCAGGATGCCGAGGCGGAGCGTGATCTGTTCGAGGCTGCCGGTGGACACGGAGCGGACGAAGGCGCCGTCGGGCAGGTCGCCATCGAAGCCAGGAATATGGATGCCGGACGGCAGCCGCGTGTCGAAAGCGCAGAACTTGAGGCACGTGGTGACGACCTGCGCGCCGCGCGCCTGGAGTGCTTCGCGCAGCCGCCGTGCATGCCAATCCCCGCCACCGTCCTCGACGAAGAGGACGATGCGCGGTCCCCGCGACGCGGGGCAGCGCGCGGTGATGGAGAACGGCGGCGTGGTCATGGCGCTCTGCTTTACTTGAAGCTCGCCTCGACAATTTCGGGCGCGAGTTTGCCGGTCTGGAAGGATGTGCCGGTGTCGAGGTTCGAGACGGTCACGAGGGCGGGCGAGAAGAGCATGGCATCGATTTTGTAGAAGTCGCCGCCGACTTCGGCGAAGGTTTCGGCGAACGGCTTGCCATAGGATGAGGATGTGTTCGACGGCAGCGCGTCGGCGAGCTTCTTCGCGTCAGCGTCGGTGCCCTTCACGAACAGCTGGATGCGGCCGCCATAGATGATGGCGTCGTTCGTGCGGCCCATGGCCTTGACGAAGTCGGGGATCGGCGGGGCGAGTGGGGCGACGCCATAGCCGTCAATAATGTTTTCCAGCGGGAAATGCAGGGCGTGGGCCTTGTGGAGCGAGACTTCGAGCACGCGGGCGGCGATTTGGACGGTGCCGGCGAGGCTGCCGGTCGGCGCGTAGAGGATCGTGAGGTTGGCGGGTGCGATCCCGCATGCAGCGGCGACGTTGGCGGCCACGGACGACGGCGGGGCTTTGTCGCCTTCGATCACGAGCGCGCCTTTGCTGTGATGATCGACGTAGCCGAGTTCCTTGTAGAGTTCCTCGACGCGAGAGAGCGCGCGGGCGGGGCCGGAACCGAGCGCGAAGAAGCCGCTGGCATCTTCGGTGATCGTCCAGCCGGCGTACTGGCTGGCGAGGCAGGCGATGACCGGGTTCGACGAGTGGACGACGACGCCGAGGGGCCAGTTGGCGAGGCCCGACGATGATGTGATCTGCACGGTGCCGAAGCCGCCCATGCAGACCTCGCCCAGCAGACGACCGGCTTCGAGGCCGCCGGGCACATTGGCGCCAAGATCAACGAGGCGCTCACCGTTCTGGCCGGTAGAAACGGCGCAGCGAAGGGCGGCCGCGTTCGTGACGATCTGTTCGACAATGTGCGATGCGCGTGCGTTGACGCTCGGCGCCTGATTGAAATGCATGGTCATATCCTGACGTTTCCTTCCCGTTTGAAGCCTTCATACACGAGTTCAGCCAGTGCGGATAAGCGCTCGCGGCAAAGGCTTTCCGCCTCGTGGCTGGTTGACGCGGTGGCGGTGGCGGTGGCGAGCGGTTGGCCGCGCGCGATCTGTGCGCCCGGAGCGGGGCGATCGGCGGCCCATTCCGGCCAGGCGATGGTTGGGACGGTGATGGCGCCGTTGTCGGCATAAAGGTAGGCGGCGGCAGCAGCGCGCGGGGGTTGCCAGCGGCCCTTCAGGAGTTTGGCGGGGTTTTCGCCGGCACAGGCGGCGACGTGGGCGGCAAAGAGGCTGCCCGAGGCATCGTCGAAAATGTCGAGTGTGGCGCCGGGGCGGGGGTTTGCTTCTAGAAGCAACGGTTCGCCGTCATGGAGAACGAAGTCGAGCGAGAGGAGTCCGGAGAGGCCGAACTCGGAAATCACGGTCAGCGCGGTGTCAACGAGGCGGGTTTCGAGATCTTCGTCAACGGTGATGCCGGAGACCGCGCCGCCGTAGCGGTAGGGTCGGCGTTTGCGCGGAGACGACCACTGGCGGGAGAGCGCGACCGCGGTGCCGCTTGGGCTGGCAATCGCGAGGACCGAGATGGCCTCGCCTTTCTGTTCGCGCTGGAAGTAGCGGCGGGGGTCGGGTTCGAAAGTGGCAGGGCAGTGGTGGATGTGAAGTCCGCCGCTGCCTCCGATGCGCTTCATCAGCCACCCTTCGTGATTGGCGGGTGGCGTGACTTGTGTTTCAGGATGGCGAATGCCGAGCCGGGCGAGCGTACCGAAAAACTCCGTCGGGTCTTTGACGCGGCGGATCGTGTCCGCGTTGTTGCCGATCAGGTGATAACGTTCACCGAGTGCTGCGACGAGCTTCGGATTGCATTCGAAGCCGCCGCCGAGCACGAGGCCGATGGGTGGCGCGGGCGCGTTGGCGACGAGGCTGTCAAGCGCGGTGATGAGCGGTCGCTTGATGAAGCCGACCTGGACGCGGGCTGGCAGGCAGATCAATTCGTGGGCGGCGGCACGCGTGTCGAGATCACCGAAGCAATCGACGACGAGGGGGATCAATCCGGCGCGGCGTGCCGACTGCGCGAGTGCGCGTCCGGAGAACGCGGCGATGAGGACGCATTGCGCCTCTGTGGGATCTGGGGTTGCCATGTTTCTCCCTCTCCCCATGGCTCTTGCAATGGGGAGAGGGTTGAGGTGAAGGGCAGCATCCGCAATTGAGCTAGCGGCTGCCCCTCATCCCAACCCTCTCACCGCGTGCGGGGAGAGGGGATCAAGACGGCGATCAGACGAGGCCGGTGAGTTCCTTGGCCTTGCTGTAGGCGTGGCGGAAGTCGAGCGAGAGGGCCTTGTCGGATTCGAGCATCTGTTTGAAGAGGCCGGATTCGGTCTTGTACTTGATGTCGCCGATGGCGAGCGGACCGACGCCAAGTATGTTCGTGTCGCCGAGCGGCGCGCCGTCCATGAACAGGTCCATGCCTTCGACGCCGGCGGGTGGGACCGCGTTGACGTCGGCGATGGCGAGCAGATTGGGCGCGGCCTTGAGCATCTCCTTGGAGACGACCTGCACGCCGGCAGCGGCGGCAGCGAAAATGACTTCGGCATTCTTGACGACTTCAGCGCGTTGTTCGGCGGTTTCACCGTTGACCGGCTCGAGGTCGACGCCGAAGCGTTCCTTGGAGACGGCGGCGCTCTTGATGACGCGATCGACGCCACGGTGGGCGACGAGCTGCACCTGGGCGCCTTCGAGCGCGGAAATGATCGAGGAGGCGAAGCCGACGACGCCGGTGGCGCCGAACACCGCGACGCGCGTTCCCTTCCAGGAGCGGCCGAACTTCAGCTTCAGGACGCGCTCGACGCAGGCGACCATGGCGGCAGCGGTGGTGAAGGAGCCGGCGGGATCAGCGAACGTGGAGCACTCGAACGGGGGGACGAGGGCCTTCTTGGCGGCGTCCAGCATGTCGAGCGCCATGATGGCGTCCTTGCCGCCCATGAAGAAGCCGGTGCGCACACCGTAGTTCGGCGGGCGGGAGAAAATGGCGTCCTGGATCAGCGGCGTGACGTCCTGCACTTCGACGTTCGTGTAGGGGACGATGACCTTGTAGCCCGCGTCGGCGGCCATGTTCACGTCGAAGGGGCTGACGTGCTTGCGCGGGTCGAGCATGTGCAGGATGGGCGTCGCTTCTTGGGTCATGTTCTTGGTCTCCCCGGTGAGTACGAAAGCGGGTCAAGCGGGGCCGATGACGGCGCCGCTGTTGCGACCCTGCACAATTTTCAAATCGAGCCCCGTCGCTTTAGCCTCTTCGACTAAAGATGAATAGAGACGGTGCGCCGCAGCCTCGTTGTCCACGAAGGCAAAGCCCGTCGGGCCCCACGAACTCTGTCCGAGACCTGTCGCGCCGGCCTCGCCCAGGCGGCGGACCATGTGGCCGACAGCCGGGCTCGACCACGGCGCACCACCTTGAGCGGCGGAGAAATGGTTACCGACGATGGTTTGGATTTCGCTCAGGGCCGCGCCGAAGCAGTCGATGTCTTTCTCGACAATCCCGGGAAGGAGCCGCATCAGCGTCAGGCGACAGAGATGGCCGGCGAGGGCGTCGGGGAATTCGGGCAGAGCCCGGAAGGCGGCGGTTTCTTTTTCGCCATGGACCCCGATGTCGCGCGGGTCGAGGACGAGAATGGCGCGCCAGTCGGCGGGGAAATCGAGGCGCACCACGGTCGGCGGCGGATGGCCGGATGTGCCGCGGCCGCCATCGACGATGAAGCCGCCGCGTTCAAAGGCCGTGATGCCGATAGCGGAACGGGCGCCGCGTTCGACAACCTCGCCAAGCATGCTGGCGGAAGCTTCGTTGCCGGAGAGCTTCAGCACGGCGGCGCCGATGGCGAGCGCCAACTGGGTCCCCGAACCGAGGCCGGCGTGGGCGGGGATCGCGCTCTGCACGTCGACTTCGTATGTGTTGTCAGCGGCGAAGAGGCCGGCAAAGCGGCGCAGCGCCTTTTCCGCCCGCTCGGCTTCCGCTCCGCTGGCGCGAAATTCAGGAGCCGGGCGAACGGTGAGCGTGGTTGCGGGTTGATCCACGGCCAAGCCGATCGAGCCGTATTTACGGCCGAGCGAACCGTTGAGATCGACGAAGCCCAAATGCAGGCGGGCAGGTGCGCTGACGGTGATAGCCCGCATCGGTCGAGCAGCCGTTGTTCGGGGTTGGCGCGATGGGTACGAAGCGCCTCCGCGCAGGGCGGGGAGAGCGATTGAAGCCGGACCCCAGTCGATCTACGGTGACGCCCGAAAAGTCAATCCCTGGAACCGAATGGAGCGCCGCGAAATGGCTGCAACCCGTGAAAAAGCAATGACGGAGGCTGACGTTGTCGCCTGGCTGGGCTCTAACCTGCCGACGTGGCGTCTGGAGGATGGCTGGATCAGGCGGACCTACAAGACGAACGGCTGGAAAGGAACTCTGATGGTGATCAATACCATCGGGCATCTGGCGGAGGCGGCATGGCATCATCCGGATATCACGGCGTCCTACGCCTGGGTCGAAGTGCGGCTCATGACGCACTCGGCCAAGGGCATAACGGACAAGGATCTGCACCTCGCCAAGAAGATCGAAGAGGTCGTGCAATGGCAGCCCGGTCCCGAGACCGGTCATTCGCTCGAGGGCACGCCAACCGATCCGCGCTTTGCCTACATCAAGTATGATTGAAGTGCAGGCGCCGCCGGGGGTGACGTACGACGCGCTGATCGGTGTCGGGTCGAATGTCGGCGATAAAGCGCAGAACATTGCGCGCGCGATCGATCTGCTTTGCGGCGACGGAGCTGTTCAATTGGTGGCGACGTCGCGGTTCTATCGCTCGGAGCCGTGGGGCATTCTCGAACAGGACTGGTTTGTGAATGCGGCCGCGGCGGTGGCAACCGACATGCCTGCGCACGAGCTTTTGCGACGCTGCCTTGCGGTTGAAGATGACATGGGTCGCCTGCGCAAGGTGAAATGGGGGCCGCGCCTCGTTGATGTGGACGTGCTGACTTATCGCGGCCAGACCATCGATACGCCGGACCTGAAGGTGCCGCATCCCTTCATCGAACAGCGGTCATTCGTTTTGGTGCCGCTGCTCGACATCGCCCCCGATGAGATCGTGCGGGGCCAGCGGGTGAGGGAACTCGCCGCCGCCATCGATACGAGCGATTGTGTACCTATCGACGATCAATCAGCCTCGCCGGAAGGCGGCCGGTAGATGGAACGACGTCATCGTCGGGTCGACCACTCCGGCACGACCGCCGAACCATGCCGCTGCTGCTCCCAGTAGCAGGGCGAGGGCTCCCCAGAAGGAGCCTTGCGCGACGGTTTCGCGGGTCCGCTCAGCGGCGGCCGTGGCTTGCTGCCTGGTCTGCTCGACGGCCTGCCGGTACTGGCTTTCATATTGAGCGATCTGCGCCCGGGCCTGATCGGGCGTGATGTTCTGGGCCTTGGCGAGCGCGTCGGCGGCCCGGTTACGGGCTTGGTCGGCTTGGGCGGGATCGCTCGTGACCGCGGCGCGAACAGCCGCGACGGCGGCATCACGCAAGGCAGCCGGATCCTGGCCGGCCCCACGGACACTTTGCTCGATGGATGAGAAAGGATCGGCTTCTTTGGCAAGGGTGGGAGCGGCCACTTGCGCGGCGGTCTGCATGGCACCGCCGGCTGTGCGGGCCATGGTGCTGGCGGCGGTCGTGGCCGCATCGGTTGCGGTTCCAACGATCGCACCTGCGGTGGAGCTGATGAGGTAGAAGATCGCCAGCGTCGTGAACGCCCAGCTTGTCAGACCGTGCCAACTCGCGGTGGTGTGTTTCGGCGAGCCCGACAAACGACCGGCGGCGACACCGCCAAGAAAGGCTGCAACGATGCCGGAGATGGCCCACCACGCCGCCGCCGTCATTGAAAAGGTTTCGGCATCGGGGTTGTTGGCGTCCGCGAGGCTGAACGAGGCGAGACCGAGCGCCAGACCGAGCATGTTCAGAATAAGCTGAGCCGACAAAGCCAAGGCGGCCCCGGCGAAAACGGCGCCCCAGTTGATCTCGTTGATGAGGATCGTGCGGGCATCATCTTCCGGCGCGGTCGGTGAGATATCAGCCGGGTTCTAAGGGGTTCGGCCGGGACGGCCCTCTGTGTTGGTCGCCATGGCTATATCCTCCGCTCCAGTGTGTGTGGCGGCAGGCAACCGCCCAAAGATGCGGATTGTTCCCTCGGCATAGATCGCGCAAATGAAAACCGCCGCCGGATGGCTCCGGCGGCGGTTTCGAAAACTTGCAGTAAACGGTGGGCCGCTTACTTCTTGCACTCGCTCTTGATGTAAGCGAGCAGGTTGGCGCGGTCGGTTGCGTCCTTCACGCCGGCCGGGAAGATCATCTTGTTGCCGGGGATCACGGCATCGTCCTTCTCGAACCATGCGAGGAGCTTTTCGTCATCCCAGGTGATGCCCGACTTCTTCACGGCATCCGAGTAGCCCGCGTAGCCTTCGACGGTGCCGGCAGCGCGGCCTGCGACGCAGCTCAGGTCGGGGCCAAGGGCGTTCTTGCCGAAAGCATGGCAGGCGGCGCACTTCTTGAAAACGGCCTTCCCGGCTTCGGCGTCCTGAGCCGAGGCGGCGAACGGAGCAGCCAGAACGAGACCGGCGGCGATAACCCACTTCATCATATTGCACTTCCTCCCGAGGGTGGCACGGTAACCATTCGACGGTCCGTGGAGCCACTTTTGCGACTCTAGCTTTTCTTTTGCCAAAGTCCACCTGAACCCCAGGTGAATTAGGCCCCAGGGTCCGGTGAAACATCTACGCCCTCACGAGCGAAGAAGATTTCAGCCGGCGCGTCTTTTACACTGACAACCAAAGCTCTGCCAGTGGGTTCCCTCGCAATCTTCAGGCGCCTCCGACGGTCACCTTGACGGCGCCGACGCGGCGATAGACGAATTCGGGCGGGGTGGAGTGGCTTTCGACCTCGGCGACCTTGGCCCACTCCTCATGCATCGGCGACAGCGAGCAGGCCGGGTCCGTGTTGGCGGCATCGCCGGTAAGCGCGAAGGCCTGGCAGCGGCAGCCGCCGAAATCGATCTCCTTGCGCGGGCACGAGCGGCAGGGCTCCTTCATCCATTCGGTTCCGCGATACTTGTTGAAGGCGTCGCCATTGAGCCAGATGTCGGCGAGGGGGCGATCCTTGACGTTGTCGAACTGGAGATGCGTGATCGATTCGGCGGCGTGGCAGGGCAGCACGCGGCCCGACGGGGTGACGTTCAGGATCTGCTTGGCCCAACCGCCCATGCACGGCTTGGGGAACTTAGCGTAATAGTCGGGCACGACCATGTCGATGACGATGATGCCCTTGTACTTCTCGCGCGCCTCTTCGACTTGCTTGGCAGCGGTCATGAAGCTCTCGCGGGTGGGCATGAGCGAGGAGCGGTTGAGTAGCGCCCAGGCGTAATACTGGACGTGCGCGATTTCGATACGACCGGCGCCGCATTCGATGGCGAATTCGATCATCCGCGGCACGTTGTGAATGTTCTGGCGATGGATCGGTGCGTTGATCGTCAACGCCATGCCGGCTTCTTTCGCCCACTGGGAGACTTCGATCTTCTTGGCGAGGCCGCCCTTGTAGGCGGAGATGCGGTCGGCGTTTTCAGGATCGACGTCCTGGATGGAGAGCTGCACGTGATCGAGGCCGATCTCGGCGAGCTTCATCATGCGATCGCGGGTGAGCGTCACACCGGCGGTGATGAGGTTGGTGTAGAGGCCCGCCTTGACGGCGGCATCGAGGATTTCCTCAAGGTCCTTACGCGCCGTGGGCTCGCCGCCCGAGAGATGGACCTGGAGGATGCCGAGTTCGCCGGCCTGACGCATCACGTCCTGCCATTCAGCCGTCGTGAGCTCGGTGTTGACGCGCTCAAGATCGGTCGGGTTGGAGCAGTACGGGCACTGCAATGGGCAGCGATGAGTCAACTCGCACAGCATGCCGACGGGCGCGCGGGCGCACGATGGATCGACGGCGGCAATGGCGCTCGTCTCGACGGGGGTGACCTCGTTCATGGCTTCGCTCCGTTCACGTTCTGCCGGCTCAAGTTTTGGCCGCTTGATTTTGGGCCGGTTCGCCGGCGTTCAACACGCCTTTGTCGGCGAGGTCCTGCAGCATATCGACGATGTCTTTCAGGATGAGATCGGCCGGGGCCTTGTATTCATCCGCAAGACTGTCTGCGATGTCGGAGACCGAACGTTTGCCATCGCATTTCTGCAGCACGGCAACGGCGATCTCGTCGGGATTGAAGACGCGTTCGGGAGCCAGAAGAATCCAGCGCCCGCGGCCGGCGTCATGGCGCATCTTCACGAAGCGCGGCAGGCTCGGCCGGCAATCGCCAGTGATCAGGATTCGTTCGCGTTTGGCGTATTGACCGATGCTCATGCCTGTAGATCCTCCGGGCGCCACGCGCCGGGCGGCACGTTGCCGTTGATGTAGGCGTGGTAGAGCGCATCGAGCTGAACCCAGAGCACGTTGCACTTGAACCGGACGGCGTCGACGCAAGCTTCCTGTTCGGCGCGGGTGGCGGCATGCTGCTTGATGTAGTTGAGCGCAAAGTCAGCGTCGCGCGGGGCCTGGACGAGGCGCTGCTTGAAGTAGGCCATCACACGATCGTCGATGAAGTCGTAGCCTTCCAGCATCCCGGAAATGCGCTCCTTGTGGATCTTCGGCGCAAAAAGTTCAGTAAGCGAAGAAGCCACGGCGATGGTGAGCGGCTGTTCGCGTACGAAGGTGACATAGGCTTCGACCGCGAAGCGGGTGGCCGGCAGGGCGCCACGCATCGACTGAACATACTCGCGATCGAGGCCGAGGGCGTCGGTGAGGACGAGCCAGCGTTCGATGCCGCCGGCGTCGTTTTCATAGCCATCGTGCTCGAGAACGCGGTGCATCCATTCGCGGCGCAGTTCGCGGTCGTACGTGCGGCTGACGAGCGCGGCGTCTTTGCGGGGAACGGCCGACTGGTAGCAATAGCGGTTGAGGGCCCAAGCGGCGACCTGGCTTTTCTTCAGCTTGCCGCCGTGGAGAAGCTTATGAAAGGGGTGCTTGTCGTGGTAGCGCTCGGCGCCGACAGCCTGGATCGCGGCTTCGAATTCCTCATGCGACCAGAGCTTGTTATCGGTGCGGGCGGTGCCTTTCAGGTGAATATCGGTCATATCCTGATCTCCATTCCGTCGAACCCGACCTCCCAGCCGGCATTTTGAACCACCTTACGCTCCGGGGAATTGTCGTCGAGCACGGGGTTCGAGTTGTTGATGTGGACGTAGATCTTGCGCTTTACATTCAGGTCCTTGAACGCAGCTATCGAGCCGTTGGACCCGGAAATTGAGATATGTCCCATGCGGGCGCCGGTCTTGTTCAGCAGGCCCTGCCGGATCATTTCGTCATCGGTGTAGAGCGTCCCGTCGAAAAAGACGAGGGGCGCGTCCTTAAGGCGCTCAGCCAGCGGCGGATCGACCTCGGCACAGCCTGGAACATAATAGAAAAAGCGGCCGGTTGCGGTTTCGGTGACCTTGAGGCCGATGGTGTCGCCTTCGCGGCTGCCGAACGACTTCTTGTCGGACGTGTCTTCTAAGAAAAGAGCAATCTTGCCCGGAACTGCAAAGGCTTCGACGGTGACGCCGAGATTATCGCCGTGGTCTTCGATCGCGATTGCCTGGTCGAGCGGTAATTCCAGTCGCGGGACGATCTGCGGATTGCAAACGTTGAAGACCGAATTGGCATTGATCGTCTTCAGAACGCGATCTGATCCGTAAATGGTGAAGGGCGTGCCTTCGCGCAAGTTGATAAGGCCGATAATGTGATCGACGTCGGCATTGGTGACGATGACGGCCTTGATCGGAGAATTGCGAAGAGGGCCGTTTGGGTCGGGCCAGAGTTCAGGATTGTTCGCGATCTGCTCGCGCAAGTCGGGCGAGCAATTGAGAAGGACCCAACGCTTGCCATCGGCCGAGACCGCGAGGGACGACTGGGTCCGCGCGGCAAACCCCGGCTTGCGGGCGCGCGCGCTCGCACTCATTGGGCCATTGCAATTCCATTGCGGGAACCCGCCACCGGCGGACGCCCCGAGCACTTTGATAAGCATGATGATCCGACGTTCTGGAAAGGGCCGCCCCCGCAATCCCCTCGCGTGAGAATCGGGCGCGCAAACGACGACGGCGGCCGGGCTTGCCGGGCCGCCGTGTCAGATCGGGCCTGCGCATCCCAACGGGCGCACGCCGCACATCCTAAATTCAGATGACGTCGATTTCGGCCGGCAGGTACGACGTGACTTCCAGGCCGACTTCCTGTTCGCGTACGGCGGGCTTGGTCCAGGTCTTCATGATGATGTCCTCCAAAGACAGCGGTCTCGGTTTGCGTTTTCGTCTTATCGTCGAGCACCCCTCCCGAGGGCGTTCCGCGGCATCCGGGTCTCTTGCTCGGTTACTTCAGACATCGGCTTCGCACCGATCTCGATTGGTTCTAAAGACCACATCCGGGTGGGCCGCTCAAGTCACTTGGAGTCACGAAACCGTGTGACCTAACAGAACTTTAGCTGTCGATAAGGCAAGCTTTACGCAAGGGCGAGGCCGCGCGTCGAGGTCCTTGGCCTTGTCCTCCCAGTTGTGGGCACGAAATGGAATCGATGCCCGCAAACTGGATGTTTATTGGAATGAAATTCTACCAATCCCCTCTGAATCTTTTCACTTGAAGCATGGTTTTGCTGTGATATGTTCCTTTGCCTCGGCGGACGTGATGCGGCGCGAGGGGTGGTACGCTGCCGCCGGTCACATTTTCAAGCTGGATTTCCGGAATTGGCCGTCGCAGGACAGCGTCCAAGCGGCGGCGCCGGCCGTAGCCACCGCCTCGGAGAGGTAGCAATGACGGGTTCTTTAGCGGGAGGTGCAATGGCGCCGGGCCGCGTTCTTTTGATCGGTTGCGGTCCGGGCGATCCCGACCTTCTGACCGTGCGCGCTGTGCGCGCGATCGCGGAGGCGGACGTTCTGGTCGTCGATCGGCTTGTCGGCGACGGTGTGCTTGTGCATGCGCGCGCCGACGCCGTCGTGATTTCCGTTGGCAAGAAAGCCGGCGGTCCATCGACTTCACAGGACGAGATCAATCGCATCTTGGTGCGGGAAGCACTCAAGGGTCAGCGCGTGGCGCGGCTCAAGGGCGGTGACGGGTTCGTGTTCGGCCGGGCGGCGGAGGAGATCGCAGCGATCCGCGCGGCCGGGATCGAGGTTGAAATTGTTCCTGGCATCACGGCCGCGCACGCTTGCGCAGCACGCATCGCGCTGCCGCTGACGCTGCGCGAGAGCGTGCGTCAGTTCTCGCTCGTCACGGGTGCGGCGGCGGACGGCGATCTCGACCTCGACTGGGCATCACTTGCGGCGCCGCATCAGGCGTTCGCAATCTACATGGGTGTGCGCACGGCGCGCGCGTTGCGCCACAAGCTTCTTGCGGCCGGTGCTCCCGTCTCGCTGCCGATCGTCGTCGTGGAAAACGGCACCCGCGCCAACGAGCTTGCAATTTCGACGACGCTCGGTGACCTCATCGATGCGATCGCAGCCTTCGGCGTCACGGGTCCAGCCATCATCTTCGGTGGACTTCACTGGTCCGACGCCAACCTCACCATGCCTGACAACGTGCATGTCTATTGCGCGTCTGTCGATTGTGCGACCGCTAGCGCTCATGAAGCGTCCGCGCCTGACGTCATCTGAAGGAGAGAGACCTCGTGGCCCTGCCTCCGTTGCCGAAGAACGCCCCGTTCAGCGCCGAAGATCTCGCCTTTCTCAATCAACTGGTGCAGCGCTCGACGCCACTCCAGCGTAGCTGGCTGTCCGGCTTTCTCGCCGGCCTCGATGCGGCGCAGGGTGGTGCCGGCGCGGTAGCTGCCGTGCAGGCCGTACCGGCTCAGCGGCCGCGCGTGCCGTTGACGATCCTCTACGGCAGCGAAAGCGGCAACGCCGAGGCGCTCGCTTACAAGGCGAAGAAAACCGCGGCCAAGCTCAACTGCGATGCCAAGGTCGTGGACATGGGCGACATCGACGTCGCTTCGCTGGCGAAGTCGAAGAACCTCGCGGTCTACGTCTCGACGTGGGGCGAGGGCGATCCTCCGCAGCGGGCCGTCGATTTCTATAAGGAGTTGATGAGCGATGCCGCGCCGCGTCTCGACGGCGTGAAGTACGCAGTGCTGTCGCTGGGTGATACGGCGTATGTGAATTTCTGCGAGACGGGCAAGAGGATCGATGCGCGTCTGGGGGAACTCGGCGCGACGCGCATCCACGACCGGATCGATCTCGATCTCGATTTCGCCAAGGCGGCGTCGGCCTGGACCGATGCGATGCTGGAGAAGTTCTCGCCTGCGGTGGAGGCACCGTCCGCCACCGTCGTGCATGTGGATTTCAAGAGTGCCGCGATCGACGACGAACCGGCCGAGCCGCTGTACACGGCGGAAGATCCGGCCGAAGCGGAGATCTCGGCACTCGTGAACCTCAACGGCTCGGGTTCGTCGCGGGAGACGTATCATGTCGAACTCGCCGTCGAGGCGGATGGGTTCACCTATGAACCCGGCGCGGCCATAGGTGTGCTGCCGGAAAACGATCCGGCGCTGGCGGCGGACCTGGCGCGCGCGGTAGGGCTCGATGGCGATGCGTCGCTCGTTGCGAAGATCGCTCGGGGCTACGACATCACAACGCTGTCGCGTGCGACGGTGGACGCCTATGCCAAGCTGACGGGCCGCAAGGACTTGGCCAAGCTCACCGATGCGGAGGCGCTCGCCAAGTTTTCAGCGGACCGGCAGCTGGTCGATTTGCTGTCGGAGTATCCTGAGAAGCTCACGGCAGAACAGTTGCTCGGTCTGTTACGCCCGCTGCCGGGGCGGCTCTACTCCGTGGCGTCCAGCATCAAGGCGCATCCGGGCGAAGCGCATCTGCTGATCGGTGCGGTGCGCTGGTCGAGCCATGGGCGCAAGCGCGGCGGTGTCGCGTCCACGTATCTCGCGGATCGACGCAAGGTCGGCGACAGGGTGCGTGTGTACGTGAAGCCGAACCGCCATTACGCGCTGCCCGCCGACGGCAATCGTCCGATCATCATGATCGGCGCCGGGACCGGTGTGGCGCCCTATCGCGGGTTCATCGAGGACCGTGTTGAAACGGGCGCCAAGGGCAAGAGTTGGCTGTTCTTCGGCGAGCGAAACTACACGAACGACTTCCTGTACCAGCTTGAATGGCAGGATCACCTCGCATCGGGCGCGCTGTCGCGGATCGACGTAGCGTTCTCGCGCGACCAGCCGGAGAAGATCTACGTGCAGCACCGGCTGTGGCAACAGCGTCGGGATATTCTGGCGTGGCTGGACGACGGCGCGCACCTGTATGTCTGCGGAGACGAGAAGGGCATGGCGAAGGACGTGGACAACACGCTCGTCAAAATCCTGGCCGAGCCGCTGAAGGGCGATGAGGACGCGGGCCGGGCGAAGCTGAAAGAGCTGACCAAGGCCGGGCGCTACCAGCGCGACGTTTATTAGCGTTACTCGGTAACCGGCAGCCGGGTGAATACAGCCGTAGGGTCTGGGTATGGGAAAACGACTGAAGTTTGGAATTACCCAGCAGATCAGCGAGGCGCTGTCTCGTTGTGAAACCGTCGGCAAGATGTTGAACGGGTTGATACGATCACTCAACAAGTCCACGAGCTAACTTTCTAACGGTTGCCGGTTGCCGGTGGCCGGACCCCGGAGAAGACCATGACCGAGCGCGCGAAGAACGAAGTCGTCAAGGAGAACAGCCGCCTGTTGCGTGGGGGGATCGCGGATGGTCTGACACACGTCGAGACTGGGGCGATCGACGAAGACGACACGATGCTCCTGAAGTTCCACGGGTCCTACATGCAGGACGACCGGGACGTTCGTGCGGAGCGGACGAAGAAAAAGCTGGAGAAGGCGTTCTCTTTCATGATCCGGCTGCGGCTGCCCGGCGGACATGTGACACCGGAGCAGTGGCTGAAGCTCGACGATATCGCAGGCACCTATGCCAACGGCACGCTGCGGCTGACCACGCGGGCGACATTCCAGTATCACGGCGTCATCAAGTCGAACTTGAAGCGGACGATGCAGGCGATCAACGCGGCGTGCATCGACACGATTGCCGCGTGTGGTGACGTCAATCGCAATGTCATGTCGGCATCGCATCCGTTCCTCTCGAAGGTGCACAAGGAAGCGGAAAAACTGGCGATCGCCTTCAGCAATCATCTGCTGCCACGCACGGGCGCCTATCACGAGATCTGGCTCGACGATCAGAAGGTGATCGATACGTCTGCGGCGACCGAGGAGAGCGAGCCGATCTATGGGCCGCTGTATCTGCCGCGCAAGTTCAAGACGGTGGTGGCCGTACCGCCGGACAACGATGTCGATGTCTTCGCGCACTGCCTCGGCTACATCGCCATCGTCGAAAAGGGCGAGGTCGTCGGCTACAACGTGACCGTCGGTGGCGGCATGGGTATGACGCATGGCGAGACGGATACGTTTCCGCGCACCGCCGACATGCTCGGCTTCTGCACGCCGGAGCAGGCGATCGATGTGGGCGAGAAGGTCGTGACGGTGCAGCGCGACTGGGGCAACCGGGCCGTGCGCAAGAACGCTCGGCTGAAGTATACGATCGAGCGCGTCGGCATCGATGCATTCCGTGCAGAAGTGGAGAAGCGGTGCGGGTATCAGCTTGGCGCGCCGCGGCCGTTTTCGTTCACGTCAACCGGCGATCCGATTGGCTGGCGGCAGTCGCTCGACGGCAAGGCAGCAGATAAGAAGTGGCACCTGACGCTTTATGTCGAAAACGGGCGCGTAAAGGACACAGCCACTGTGAAGATGCGGACGGCGCTGCGCGAGATTGCGCTGGCGGGCGGCGTCGACTTCGTCGTCACGTCGAACCAGAATCTCGTGATCGCCAATGTGACGGCGAAGCAGAAGCCAAAGATCGAGGCCCTGCTGGCGAAGCATGGCGTGGTGATCGGAACGTCGTCGGGATTGCGGCGCAACGCGATGGCGTGCGTGGCGCTGCCGACCTGTGCGCTGGCGCTGGCTGAGAGCGAGCGGTTCCTTCCGGGGCTCATCACTGATCTGGAAGACATCCTCGATGCGGCGGGATTGCGCGAGGAAGACATTGTCATCCGCATGACAGGGTGTCCCAACGGGTGCGCGCGGCCGTATCTGGCGGAGATTGGTTTTGTCGGTCGCTCACCAGGGCTCTACAATTTGTATCTGGGCGCGGCCTTCAACGGCACGCGGCTGTCGAAGCTTTATGCGCAGGATGTAAATCGGGAGCAGATCCTGAAACTGCTGGAGCCGGTCATCAAGCGCTACGCGACGGAGCGGACCGAAGGCGAGCACTTCGGCGATTTCGTGGTTCGCGCCGGCATCGTCGCGGCGACAACGGCGGGCAATAACTTCCACGAGAGCGTCGTGCTGGCAAAGGCGTGAGGCCTGACACTGGCGATGCGGTGCGCGCTACAGGCTCGTGTTCATCTTGCGGATGCGGTTCGCAAGGATCGCCATGATGTGGAGGGCGAACTCGGGCGTTTCCTGCACGAGGGCCAGGAACTGCGCGCGGCTCAGTTCAAGGACTTCGGTCGGTTCCATGGCGATGGCGGCGGCGCTGCGCGGAGCCTCATCGATCAAGGCCATCTCGCCGAACACTCCACCAGGCCCAACGTTTTCCAAGATGGTGCCGTAGGTGACGATCTGGATGCGGCCGGAGCAGACGATGTAGAGGTGGCTCGCCGCGTCGTCCTGCTTGAATACCTTTTCCCCGGCATCGAAAGCGTGCGACGTGGCGCCGACTTCCACAAGGCTGGAATACTCGATCATGGCGACTTCGCTCCGGTTGGAGGTTAAGTCTAGGCGCGCTCTAATGCGGCTGCAAGTCAGGCACGATCAGCGCGTCAGCAACGTGTAAGCGGCAAAGCAAAGCACGGTCGCGAGGCCGATGCGCAAGGCCCAGTCGGGCAGCCTTCCGGTCAGCCGCGACCCGATGAGAATTCCGGGGATCGATCCGCACAGCAGCGCTGCCAGGAGCGTGACATCGATGTGTCCCATCCCGGCATGGCCCACCCCCGCGACGAAGGTGAGAGGGACGGCGTGGACAATGTCCGTGCCGACGACGCGGCGCGCGAGCATGTGAGGGTAGAGTGCCGTCAGCGCCGCGACACCGATGGCGCCGGCCCCGACGGAGGTCAAAGCAACCGCAGCACCGAGGATGAGGCCGAAGATGGCGGTTGCCAGCCGCCGGACGGGGGTCTCAGTTAACGGATCGTCGGAGGGGTGCGACTGCCAGCGCTTTAGAACGGGGAACGCCAGAATGGCCGAAGCGCTGACGAGGAGCGTTAGGGCAAGTCCCTTTTTCACATAAGCGGCAACCAACGCCGTGTCGGGCTCGGCAAGGTAGAGCCAGATCAGGACCGCCGCGGCGCCGGGGAGACTGCCGGCGGCCAGCCAACCCAGGATTGGCCAGTCGACGTTCGCAAGCCTCTGATGGCGCCAAGCGGCACTCATTTTTGTGACGGCAGCGAACAGCAGATCGGTCCCGACCGCTACGGCCGGTGGAACTCCGACACCGGAGATGAGCAGGGGCGTCGTCAGCGATCCGGCCCCGACACCGGTGATGCCGATGAGAAATCCGATAACGAAGCCGCCGGAAAGGATCAGGCCGAGCGAATTTGCGATCAACACGTCCATCGTCTCGCAAGCTCAAGCCAGTGAATTCAGAAGGGTGCGGAGGCTCAGCAACACGACAACCGTGCCGACCATGATCATGAGCACCTTATCGGGGATGTGCTTTGTCGCATAGGCAGCAAACGGCGCTGCGATGATGCCACCGAGGATGAGCCCGGTGATGATCGGCCAGAGATCGAGACCGACGGTCAGGAAAAACGTCGTCGAGATCGTCAGGGTTACGAAAAACTCAGCCAGATTGACTGTGCCGATGGCGTAGCGCGGGGTCGTGCCCTGTCCGAGAAGAGAGGACGTGACGAGAGGTCCCCAACCGCCGCCGCCGACCGCATCGAGGAAGCCACCGAACAGCCCCAGAGGAGCGACGGCTTTGGGTTCGACGCCCTCTCGCTTTTCCTTCTGGCCGACGGCCTTCCAGACGATGAACAGACCGAGAAGCAGCAGATATATGGCGATGAACGGTTTCAGCTTTTCGCCGGGGAGCGAGGACAACGCATAGGCGCCAAGAGCGCCGCCGACCATGCCGGGGACGACGAGGCGGACGAGCAGCTTTCGGTCGATGTTGCCGAGTTTCCAATGGGCGGCGCCGGATGCGGCCGTCGTGAATGTCTCGGCTGCGTGGACACACGCGCTTGCCGTCGCCGGTGGAACGCCCATGCTGAGCAAGGCGGTCGATGCGCTGATGCCATAGGCCATGCCGATGGCGCCATCGACCATCTGCGCGACGAAGCCCACGACGGCAAACAATATGACGTCTTCAAAAATGGCGGTGGTCTTTCGATGAGAGCCGGACGATCCAGATTCAGATCACATAATCCGGTAGGCTTTCAACCTCGACGGCGACGCCAGCAGAGCGAAGCAGCAACGCGACTTCGTTCGAGCGGCGGCGGAACTCGGCTTCACCCTCCGGCGTGTTGGCAACGTCCGAGCATAACCCGCGTGCCAGCATCGCGCGTGTCAGGAGAAATACGTTGTCCTGTTGCTGAATGTCGGGGCTTGCCGCCGTGACGGTGCCGCCGGCGATCGTCGCGCCGGAGATGGCATCGACGAGCATGAAGGAGCCCGTCTCCTGGGCTTCGGCAAAGCGATCGATGGCGGTGGCGCGGCCGAGGGCGAGGTTCGCGATGGCAATGTCGTTGACCTTGCAGGCCGTGGCGGGGTGGACCGCAAGTGAATCGAGGTCGAGGAGCGACTTGATCTCGATGTTCGTCACCGGAACGAGATCGGTCGCGGTGCGTACGAGATAGCTGCCTTTCTTGTCGAAAGGAACTTCGGAGAGCCAGACGAAGCGCGCTTCCAGGGTGCGGGCGACGACGGGGGCCGCTTCGGGGGCTGCGAGAACGGAGCCGCGCGACACATCGAGATCGGTGTCGAGTTGGATGGCGACGGCCTGGCCTTGGATGGCTTCTTCGTAATCGCGGTCCATGGTGGCGATGCGCTGCACCTTTGCGGTGCGGCGGCTCACCGGATCGAGCACGGTGTCGCCGACCCTGATGGTGCCCGACGAGATCGTGCCGGCAAGGCCGCGGAAATCGGCGCGGGTATCGCGGAGAACCGTTTGCACGGGCATGCGGAAGGCCCCGACCGGCTCAGTGCCGCGGCTCGGGATCTCTTCCAGGTGTTGCAGCAGAGAGGGGCCCGTATACCAGGGCATGTGCTTCGACTTCGCGGCAACGTTATCGCCGGAGACGGCCGCCACCGGAATGGCAACGGCTTCGCGGAACCCGAAGCGCCACATCAGCGTGCGGAACTCGTGCTCGATCTGCCGGAAGCGGCTCTCCGACCAGTCGACGAGGTCCATTTTGTTGACGGCGAGAATGACGCGTTTCAGGCCGACGAGATCGAGGATGGCGGCGTGGCGGCGGGTCTGCGTCTTGATGCCGTGGCGCGCGTCGATCAGCATGATGGCGACATCGGCGTGCGAGGCGCCTGATGCCATGTTGCGCGTATATTGTTCGTGGCCAGGGCTGTCGATGACGACAAGGCGACGCGTGGCGGTGTCGAAGTAGCGCCAGGCAATGTCAATCGTGATGCCCTGTTCGCGCTCCGCGACGAGACCATCCATCAATAGCGAGAAATCGGGATTGCCGCCGTCCACCCTGCGCCCGCGTTCGAGCGTGGCGCGCTGGTCGTCGAAAAGGTCTGTTGCGTCCCATAGCAGGCGGCCGATGAGCGTGGACTTGCCATCGTCGACGGAACCGCAGGTGAGGACGCGAAGCAAGCCTGACAGTTCTGGCGCAGCCGTGGCCAGGGCGCCGGGCTTCAAGAGCGGTGTCACGTTGGACTCCTTGAGGGCCGTATGTGCGGTCATCAGAAGTATCCTTCCTGCTTTTTCTTCTCCATGGCGCCAACCTGATCGTGGTCGATCAGACGGCCGGAGCGTTCAGACACACGGGCGCCGAGCGTTTCAGCGACGACCTCTTCCAGCGTTGTTGCGGTGGATTCGACACCGGCCGTCAGAGGCCAGCACCCGAGCGTGCGGAAGCGCACCGAGCGCATGACCGGCTTCTCACCGGGCTTCAGTGGGAAGCGGTCATCGTCGTACATGAGGATCTGGCCGTTGCGCTCGATGGTGGGGCGTTCCTTCGCCATGTAGAGGGGAACGACCTCGAGCTTCTCGCGCAGAATGTAGCGCCAGATGTCGCGCTCGGTCCAATTAGAGAGCGGGAAGATGCGGGCGGTCTCACCGGCGCCGAGGCGGCCGTTCAACAAACGCCACATTTCGGGGCGCTGGCGACGCGGATCCCAGCGATGACCTTCGGCGCGGAATGAGAAGACGCGCTCTTTAGCGCGGCTTGCTTCCTCATCCCGGCGCGCGCCCCCGAAGGCGCCGTCAAAGCCATATTTATCGAGCCCCGCCTTCAGCGGCACCGTCTTCATGATGTCGGTGTAGATCGAGGGCGCGTAGTCATAGGGGTTCACGCCCTTGGCGATGGCGTCGTGGTTCGTCATTTCGATCAGTTCGAGACCGAACTCCTTCACCCACTTGTCGCGGAAGGCGATCATCTCCTTGAACTTCCACGTGGTGTTCACGTGCAGAATCGGAAACGGCAGCTTGCCGGGCCAAAAAGCCTTGCGGGCGAGGTGGAGGAGAACGGTGGAGTCCTTGCCGATCGAATAGAGCAGCACCGGCTTGCGGAACTGGGCCGCCGCCTCGCGGAAGATGTGGATGCTCTCGGATTCGAGCAGATCGAGATGAGAAAAATGCGCGGTCATGCTGCGGCGTCCTTTACTTTCGGGCGGTTGTGGAGCCCGCATTCCTTGCCGTCTTCGTTCTCCCACCACCAGCGGCCGGCGCGGATGTCTTCGCCGGGGCGGATGGCGCGCGTACAGGGCTGGCAGCCGATCGAAGGGAAGCCCTGACTGTGCAGCGCGTTGAGGGGTACTGCGTTGTCGGAGACATAGGCTTCAAGAGTTTCGAGCGACCAGTCGGCGATCGGGTTCAGCTTGATGAGGTTCTGGTTTGCGTCCCACGCGGCGAAGGGGACGTGCGCGCGACCGGCAGACTGGTCGCGGCGCAGACCGGTGATCCAGCCGGCAGCACCCACGAGTGCCCTGTTCAGCGGGCGCACCTTGCGGACGTCGCAGCAGGCTTTGCGGTTCTCGATGGCCTGGCGAAAACCCATGATGCCGTCGCGGGCGACGAGGGCTTCGACGTCGGAGGCTTCGGGAAACACGACGCGGATGCGGCGGCCGTAGCGGGCTTCCGTCGCGTCCAGGGTCTCAAGCGTCTCGGGAAAGTGGCGGCCGGTATCGAGGGTAAAGACGTCGAAGGGGAGGTCAGCGGTGGCGATGGCGGCGAAGACGGCCTGATCCTCAATGCCCAGGGACGTGGAGAAGGCCACGCGTCCGGGGACGTGTTCGGCGATCAGGCGCAGACGTGCGTCGAGGCTCGGTGCGGCGGCAAGCGCAGCGTCCAAGGTGGCTGCCAGTGCGGGGCCTGCGGACGAGGGCGGCTGGCTCGCGGCCCCGGCGGGCTGCGGGTTGAATGAGGAACGTGTCATGGGACCTCCGGACGAACGGGAACCTAAGCGAAACCAATCCCAAATAGAAGGGCTTGTTAGAAAAAAGAACGGATTGCTTTCCAGAAGGGGTGCCGAGAGAGAAAAATTTTGCGTTTGTGCGCTGCGGTGGCACGGGCGTGCGAGAGGGTGGGAGGGGCGCACGAGGTGCGTTCCGCGAGGGCCGCCGAATGCGGGACGCAGTGGTTCTGGTTATGCCTCGAGCCAAGCGAGGACGCCGGTGGCGGCGGCGACGCCGGTGGAGAGCGTGGCCTGCAAGAGGTAGCCGCCCGTGGGCGCGTCCCAATCGAGCATTTCGCCGGCGAGGAATGTGCCCGGGCGGGTCTTCAGCATCAGGTTTTCATCGAGCGCGTCGAAGGGGACGCCGCCAGCGGTGGAGATGGCGCGGTCGAGACCGGAGGTGCCTTTGACCGTGAGCGGCAGAGACTTGATGAGGCGGGCGAGATCCTCGGGTTCCGCGGGGAGGTCGCGCGAGGCTTCGCGGAGCAGGCCGATGGCGGCAGGCGAGAGCTTCAGGCATTTGCGCAGCCAGTTCGCAACGGAATCCTTTCCGCGCGGCCGTCGCAGTCTGTTCGCGACGATGTCGTGCGGCTCGTCTGGCTTGAGGTCAAGTTGGATCGTGACCCATGCACCGCCTTGCGTCCGCGCTGCGATGGTGGACGAGAGTGCGTAGACAGCCCCGCCCTCCAGGCCTTGGCGTGTGACGACGGCTTCGCCGCGCTGGGTCTCGCCTTCGAAGGTGACAGCGACGCGCTTCAACGGTTGGCCGGAATAGCGTGATCGGAAATGGTCGCTCCAATCGACATGCAGCCCGCAATTGGAGGCGACGAACGGCGCGACGGGGATGCCGTTCTCTTCCAGGGTCGTGCGCCATGCGCCATCGGAGCCAAGCCGCGGCCAACTGGCGCCGCCGAGCGCGAGAATGGTTGCATCACAGGGGAATGCGACGGCGGGCGCGCCGTTGTCGCTGATGAGGGGCTGGCCGTTGTCACTCCAGCCGAGCCACGTGTGGTGCAATTTAATTTCGACACCATGGGCATTGAGGCGACGCAGCCAGGCGCGCAGGAGCGGGGACGCCTTCATCGCTTTTGGAAAGATGCGTCCGCTCGAGCCGACAAAGGTTTCCTGGCCGAGGCCTTCGGCCCACGAGACGACATCGACCGGCGAGTGGGCCTCGATGAAGCGCGCTATTTTGGATGCGCTGGTGCCGTAACGAGGCAAGAAGGTTTCGATCGCCTCCGAGTGGGTGAGGTTGAGGCCTCCGCGTCCGGCCATGAGAAACTTGCGCGCGGGTGAGGGCATGCGTTCAAAAATGGTGACGCGGAGGCCCTGCTGGCTCAGGACTTCGGCGGCGGCCAGGCCTGCGGGGCCGGCCCCTATGATGGCGACGTGCTTCAACAGGAGGAGCTCTTTCTCTTTCGATCAGGCGGCGAGGCTTACCACGTTCTGGTGCTGCGCACGGTGTGCAAGGCTCGTCGGCCACCGCCATGGGTGGGGATAGGCGGCATGAACGGATCAACGGCATCGGCGGTTGAGGGCACCGGGCCGTTCTACGGTCGGCGGGCTTCAACCTCTGGAGGTACCCTGGTCGATCCTTCAGTGCTCAAGGACCGATCTGCGCTGAACCGTAATTAGGTGACCTATTCGGCCGCGGTCCGTGAGGGGCGGCGTGAACCGTCCCGCTGGGGACCGGTCTCAAGGAGGTACAGACACGATGGGGCGAGGGCCGCTCAGTGTGTGTATCGATGCGGCGGGTCCTGTCGCGCCCTAGCTGTTCACGACCGGAACGGAAGGTTCGACGTCCCGCGGGTGATGCGAACCGTGCGGGACCTCTTCCTCGCTATGAGGCGGGGGAGTGTGGCCAGAATGCCATTGGTCAACCGGCGTCCGACGACATGATGGATGCTGATGATCACGGCCGTGTGGACAACCGGTGGACGGGGGGTGCGAATTGGGGTGCGCAGACCCGTGCAAATCGCGGGTTGAAAACGCGAATCATACGCCTGCTGATTCGGCTGAATCCGACAAATGATCTTCGTGCAATTTATGTTTGAACTACATTCAAAATTGTATTCCCAAAAAAGTCACGATGTGGGCAGGATGGAGTAATGTTCTTCGAAAACAGTGTGTTGCAGTTATTATCTTGCTGTGAACAAGGAGGGGGGTGGCTGGCGGACGGCGAAAATTGGGGTGGCGGAATGGGCACGCAATCGCATAGTTAACACACCGGACGAGAGCGGCCCCGTCGGAGAGGGCAGGGGTCGTATCAAAGCCGGGGCGTCATGAGGGGCGCAGCAGTGAATGAGCACAAGTAAGCGGGGTACACGCACATGGGGGAAGTCAAGGGGCCATCGATGATGTCGGTCGCCGCGGAGGGGATCGCAGCCGAAGCCGGGCGCCTGGAAGACGGCGTCGAGGTTATCGAAATTGCAGGGACCATTAAGTGGTTCGATGTTTCCAAGGGGTATGGGTTCATCGTTCCGGATAACGGACTGACAGACGTTCTCCTACATGTGACCTGCCTCCGGGCCGGCGGCTACCAGACCGCCTACGAGGGTGCGCGCGTGCACTGTCTGGTGTTGAAGCGGCCGAAGGGCATGCAGGCCTATCACATCGTCTCCATGGACGAGAGCACCGCGATTCACCCTTCGCTCCTGCCGCAGCGGACGCACGTCCAGGTTGTGGCCGAGAGCGACTGGGAGCGGGCGAGCGTCAAATGGTTCAACCGCGTGCGGGGCTTCGGCTTCCTGACCCGCGGCGAGGGCACGCCAGACATTTTCTGCCACATGGAAACGCTACGCCGGTTCGGCTTCACGGAACTTCGCCCGGGGCAGACGTTATTGGTCCGCTGGGGTTATGGTTCGAAAGGCGTTATGGCTGCGGAACTGAGGCCGGACGGACCTTCACAGGGAGTGCCGCCGTCCCCGCACTGATGGGATGAGGCATGGCTGGACACCGGAGATATTCTGCAAGGGCTGCCGTGGGGGCGGCCCTTGCTCTTTTCATGGCCGTTGGCGAAACGCATGCCGAACCGCAGTCGCGTGTGACTGAAAAGGTCGATCTTGTGACGGCAAATGGCGTCGTGACCTTCGACGTTGAGATTGCCGATACGCCGGCGCGACAGGCCATGGGGCTCATGTACCGCACCGAACTCCCGGAGCGCGGCGGCATGCTGTTTCTCAACGCGGCGCCTCGCGAGCAAACGATGTGGATGCGCAACACGTACATTCCGCTGGATATGGTGTTCATCCGGGCGGACGGCACCGTGCATCGGATTGCGGCGATGACGGAACCGCATTCGGAAGAGATCATCTCGTCCAACGGGCCTGTGAGTGGGGTTTTAGAGATCGCGGGCGGGGCGGCGCAGCGGCTTGGGCTCAAGCCTGGCGACAAAGTCCGGCACCGGCACTTTGGCACGGCAGCTGCTCCATGATGCCGCGCTGAAACGGCTGGTGGCCACGCGGTGCTTGACCGAGCAGGAACGAACCGGCAGACAGTGTGCATCGGGGCGTAGCTCAGCCTGGTAGAGCATCTGCTTTGGGAGCAGAGGGTCGCGTGTTCGAATCATGTCGCCCCGACCACTATTGCCGGAGAGAACCGGGGCTTGCAGCTTTGCCGGTTCGTTGATTCAATTTTTTCCGTCCGGCCGTTGAGCCGATGCGGCGTAATCAGCCAGCTCTCATGACCGGCAATTTCAAGATCTGAATGTCTGTTGATCCTGGCCCAGGCATGATCGAGCCCCGTCATTGAGCGCAAACTATGGACGAGCGTGGGTGCAATAAAGCTTGCGCAACGTTCTGCTGAACCTGAGACGCTCCGAACGCTAGGCTATCTCATCTTATAATAAAGGGCGGGCCGACACGTAGTTCGCTTGTCTGCTGGATTTCAAACGGGGAACGTGTCAATCGACTTGCGCCAGCCAGTCCGTCCGATGACAAGATTATAATGGAATTGAACTCATGGCGCATCAACGGCCGCGCGTGCTTCTGTTGGGTGATCACCGGTCCGTCGGACACCATGGCAGTTCATCGGTCATCAAGGTTATTTTGGATGAACTCGAACGGCGAGGTATTGACGGTGTTTCGTCGCCTAAAGTGGCAAGACTTGCAAGCGATCCCTCCTTACTCAAGGCTCGCTCTATTAACGGAGTTTTGATCAACGCAGAAGGTGCCCTTCACGGTCAAAGCAAGCACGCTCTGGGATTTGCGCGCATCGTTGAGGCTTGCAAGGAAAATGGACTGCCGTGCTTCCTTATCAACGCGGTCCTGGATGGATGTGATCGCGAAGTTACCGATAAACTTCGTAAAGTCTCAGGAATGTTCTGTCGAGAAAATCGGAGCAAAGCCGAAGCGGATTCTCTTGGCATTCCTGCTCAGGTTTGCCCCGATCTCACCTTTGCGCTTCATCTTCCGGATGGGTTGAGTTGGATACCGGGTGCGAAAGGGTTGGTTACCGATTCTACTCTTGCAGAAACGAACCAAATTTTGCACCGCTTCGCCACTATGCACGCTCTTTCTTATCTGCCTCTCCGAGCAGCACCACATATCACGAGCTACACAGATAGATCGGTTTCGCGTGCGTTGAAGTTCGCCGTTCGCAGAGGCGTTGGACAATTCTTTAGAGGTAACTTCCAGGCTGATCGCTATGGTTGCGCGGTAGCATCCGTAGAGCAATTTCTTCGACAGATATCTTCCAATACAAAATTTGTTATCACAGGTCGATTCCACGGCGTATGTTTCTGCCTGAAAGTAGGCGTGCCGTTCCTCGCAGTTCGCTCCAATACCTACAAGGTAGAGGGGCTGCTTGAGGACGCCGGATTTACGGATCGCCTCGTCTCGATCGATGCGCTAGGTGATCGCGACCTGTCTGTCAAACTGCTCGACACCGCCGCAAATTGGAGCGAGGCTGACGAACTTAACCGCTGTCGATATATCAAGTTCGCAGAGGTTTCTATACGCGCGTGTTTCGATAACATCGCATCCACGATTGGAAAGCACTGACAGCACGCGCTAGAGTGTGCATTCGGTGCTAGGTCAGCGACTTCGAAATCGTGCGCAGTCATTGCTGCGTCGTGAGATGATGTCTAGCGGTATTCAGCAATCGTCTGTCGCGTTGTTGTCGCGTCATCATAACCGCCAACGCGGCAGAAGTCTTTTCGCCCAATATTTGGATCCGGTCGTGGGCTTAACTACCCACTGTTCTTGCGCGGGCGTAAGTTGTCCTGCGGGTTCAGGGTGAATATGTGTCCACCATGTTGGTAGCGACACAATTTCTCCGCTGAGCGTTGTTTTACTCACAGTGGATCCAATCCACATCGATCCTGTGTCGTCTTGCAAGAGTTCGGATGTGTGCCGATGTGCGATACGTCTCTCCGCCGCTGCAACGGAGAGATCGGCTCCTTTTCCGGTGGTGGATATCACTTTTCCGCCAAGTGGCGCTGGCGGCTCCGACAGCTCGGTGACGGCAGTAATGTTCTTTCTGAAGACTACATCGCGGAAATCGTCATCCGTCAAAAAGTCCGGCTGGAATTCGATCTTGTGCTCTCGGCCATGATCGAATTTTCTGATGCTGGAGATTCGGATGTCATCCGCTGTCCACTTATCGACGAATCCATTTGTCCCGATGAGAGGGCATCTTACCGGTGCGTAGCTGGGGTATAAGCTCGATTGAGAGAACAGATAATTTGCGTTTTGAATACACAGAAGTCCGTCGTCCGATAAAGCATCATTCAATGCTCCCAGATGATCCTCAAACTCATAAAACGAGAAAATTGACTTTAGTGATTTGGCGGTTTGCGACAAGCTGAAGCGGCATAGCACCGACATAGCGAAGATGACGTCGAATGGCGCAAAGGCCTTGATCGCTTCGGGGGTGCTTAGGAAGACTGTGCAGCCGTCAACTTTAGCAGCCTCGGCCAGAGCGGCACGATTCACATCACATCCGAAAATAGCTGCTGTCGGAAAATAGTTCCTGATGCTCTGCAGTTCCTCCCCGGACGAACAGCCGAATGACAGTATGCGCGGGCAGGCGGTGCTGCTGTATCGGGCCTGGAACAATTGCACGGTGCGAAAGACGTCGGGGTAGCGATTTACCCAGGTTTTAGTCTGCAACTGTGCCACTTACCGAATACCCCTCCCGGGCAACTTTTTAAGATCACCAGGTCAGTAAAACCGACTGGGGACGTTGCGACTTCTATGGCAGGCGATCTTCCTGCGCCACGAACGTCGATCTGGCGTTGCATGGATGACGGTCACAGATCGTGCACCCCGATGGTCTGCTTGGCTTCAGCGCGTTGCCGGCCTTCAGGTCGGCAATTTCCTACGTGCTCAATGATTTCGCGTCAATGCAGCGCAAGCCAAGGTGCAGACGGGCATTCTGTAACGGGCGCGAGCGGGGCGATCGGAGAGATTTCTGCTTGGTCAAGGCCGCCCGTTGAGATAATAGCTTGTCCTGAAACGAAAGTTTGGGAGCGGGGAAACAAACCGCTGTGTATTGTTGAGGAACGACGGGAACAGGGTTGAACCATGGCGGTCCGCATCTACAAGCCTGCAAAGACGGCGATGCAGTCGGGTCAAGGCCGCACGCGGGATTGGATCTTGGAGTATGAGCCAGCCGCGCCGCGCCAGATCGATCCGTTGATGGGGTGGACGTCGTCGACCGACACGCGTCAGCAGGTGACGCTGGCGTTCGAATCGAAGGAAGAGGCCATCCAGTATGCGACTCGGAACGGGCTCGCCTACACTGTCATCGAGCCCACCCCCAGAAAGCCGCTGCGCAAGGCTTACGCGGACAATTTCAAGTTTGGGCGACCGGATAACTGGACGCATTGACCCTCCCGCCGTCAGAAGATGCTGTCGCGGGTGCTGCCGGCGTGTATTGCTCATTCGGCTGCGGCCCCGGCTCAATTGTCGAACCCGCGGGAACCGTGTACGCATCCTGTATACGCTCACGCGCCCGTAGCTCAGTTGGATAGAGCACTCGCCTTCTAAGCGAGTGGCCGCTGGTTCGAATCCAGCCGGGCGCGCCATTGCACCATCGCACTGCAGACCTCTGGCGTCGCTTCGTTTCTGATACGACGGGACTCGGGTTAGGGTCACGGTCCCCGTAAGCTCAGCATGACCAGTCGTGGTCGGCCGCTATCGCTGGCAAAGTTACGTCCGGGCACGCTTTTGACGATCCGTTTGGGACAGGCGCTGCGTCGCCGCCAGGAGTTCGTGCACAAGCGGATTTGGAAACCGGCGCTCGCGAGTGATGGCGTAGAATCGTTCTTGCAGGTCTGGAATACGGCAGCGCTCCACGAGGTCGCCCGATTTCAGCTCATTGCGTACGACGACAGGTGGGACGAGCGTGAGGGCGGGGCGGGATCCTGCCAGCAGACGCAACATCGACATATCGTCGACTTCGGCGATGATGTTGGGCTCGATGTTGTGCTGGGCCATCAGAAGATCGAAGGAAACGCGGATGTTGCTCTGCGCGCTCGGCACCATCACCGGCATGTGACGCAGGGCATCGGGAAAGCGGACCCGGCCTTGTCCTTCTTGCGGTCGTCCGATCAGGCTCACGGCCTGCTGATGGATGAGGGTGCTGTGCCAGCCTGTTTCTGCCGCATGCGGAGCGGGGAGATTGGAGAGCACGATGTCGACCGTGTGATCACGAAGCCCGGACAGCAAGTCTGCCAGCGATGCTGACCGCAACTCAATCTCCACGTCGGTCCTGCCGAGGAGTGGCTGGATGAACGCGAGCTGGAAGTTTCTGGACAGCGTGGCGAGCGATCCGACCCGAAGCGACAAACGGCGGCGCGTGCTATCGCTTCGAAGGGCGCGGGTGAGTTCGCTCGCCGTCTTGAAAATGACCTCACAGTGATCGCGAACCAAGCAGCCGGTTTCGGTCAACACCAGTTTCTTGTTCTCCCGCGCAAAAAGCAGAGTGCCCATGCGCTCCTCAAGCTCTTTGAGTTGAGTCGAGAGGGTCGAGGGTGAGACGTTGAGTTGACGAGCCGCGGCGGTCAGACCGCCGGCTTGGGTGATCACCCAGAAGATTCGCAGGTGGTGAAAGTTCAAATTCAGCACGTGGGAGCCCTCACGTTGAATGACCGGAACCGAGGCACGTCCCCGCCGGCTGCGACCGCCGGCAAGGTGGACCGCCCGCGGCGGCATTAACATGAAATCTTAGCCGATTGTTTGATTAAATAGAACGGTATTTTTCAATATTTGTATTTTGCGAATTCAACTCCTGCTGGTACGAGGCTGGCGTGTATTCAACGCTATGGAGATCGAGATGTGGACCAGCGCTCTGCCCTTGTTACCCGCCACGGCCCTCACGCTCGCGGCCATCGTCGCTGCGACCGGTCGGCAATGGCGGTCGCGCAATAGCGCCCTATTCGCGGAAATTGCCGCGTTAATCGCCTTTTTCGGTTCAGTCGCCATCGCGTGGCAACTCAGTCAGCATGGTTCGTTCACTACCCCGCTCGTCGGCGTCGGCGGAATCGGCTTGTCGATGCGTGTCGACGTGGTGAGCGTCGTCATGCTCTTGCTGGTTACGTTTATCGGATGGGTGGTCGTTCGCTATTCGGCGACGTATCTCGACGGAGAGCAGCGGCAGGGACGGTTCACGGCGCTGCTTTGTGCAACCCTCGCCTGCGTTCTCATGGTTGTCAGTGCCGGCAATCTCTTCCAGTTGGCCGTGGCGTGGATCGCGACGAGCTTGTTCTTGCACAAGCTGCTCCTCTTTTATCCCGAGCGGATCGCGGCTCAGCGGGCGGCGCGCAAAAAGTTCGTGGCTGCCCGGATCGGCGACCTCTCGCTTCTGATCGCATCCGGTGTTCTCGCCTACGGCTACGCGACGACCGATATCGCTAGCATCCTTGCCGAGGCCCGCCTCGGCGAAGGGGGGCCGTATGCTGTCGCTGCGGCCGTTCTAATCGCGCTTGCCGCCATTCTGAAGTCAGCACAATTCCCGATGCACGGCTGGTTGACGGAGGTCATGGAAGCGCCGACCCCGGTTTCGGCTCTTCTGCACGCAGGCGTGATCAACGCCGGAGGCTTCATATTGATCCGCTTCGCCGATGTTATGCTGACAGCTCCGGGCGTGCTCGCCGCGCTGGCTCTTCTGGGCGGCTTCACGGCGCTGTTCGGCGGGCTTGTCATGCTGACCCAGCCCGCGGTCAAGACGTCGCTGGCGTGGTCGACCGTGGCTCAGATGGGTTTCATGATCTTCCAGTGCGGCCTGGCACTTTTCCCCATCGCGCTGCTGCACATCGTAGCTCACTCGCTCTACAAGGCCCACGCCTTCCTGGCATCGGGCTCGGCCGTCGAACTGATCGCAGCCAACCGCCGTCCGGGCCCCGTAGCGCCGCCGAGTGCCGGGGCAATCGGCAAAGCGTTCGCGATTTCGCTCGTCATGTACGGTCTCGTGGGGCTTGGCTTCGGCATCGCAGACAAGTCGCCTCAGGCCATCGCGCTGGGCGCCATCCTGATCTTCGGCGTGGCTTATCTTCTGGTGCAAGGTCTGGCGGATGCGGCGCCACGGGAACTGACGCAGCGGATGGTCATCTATTCCACCGCCGCTGCAGCCGGCTACTTCGCGCTGCAGGCCGCTGTCATCCATCTGACCTCAGGCACGCTGCCCGCGACGCCACCGGCCAGTCCGCTGGACTGGGCGATGATCGTGATCGCGCTGCTCACCTTCGGATTTGTGGCGCTGATCCAATCCGCGTTCCCCCTGTGGAGCCATCATCCGGCTGCTGCGAGCTTACGCGTGCATCTTTCCAATGGCCTCTACGCCAACGCCTATCTCGATCGCCTGCTTGGTGGCTGGTCCACCAAGAGCCCGGCCTGATTTGAGCCTGATGGAGCAACAACCATGACATCCAACGCACAAGTGACTCCCCTTCAGAGCCGCGTGATCACGGAAGCAGCCGAGCTTGCCGTCAGGGCCATACCTCCCGCATGGCCGTTGGCAGCGACGGTCGCGGTCAATCCCTACCTCGGGCAAACAGGTGAAGATCTAGGCCATGTGGCGGCGCGGCTTGCACGTGTGGCTGGTACTCCGGTTACCATGCCGCGCGCTTACTATAACGAGCGCATCGTATCGGGCGCGATTACCGACGATGATCTGGCAGCAGCGCTCGCAGCCCAGCCTCCGCACGTCCGGCCGGCCGATGTCACAGCGCTCAAGGCGGCTGCTCGTGAACCGGGTGGGCTGCCGCGCGCTCTGCCCACGGTCGCTTCGCTTGCCGCGGAAGCCAGCGGTACGGACTGGCCCGGCCTCATCAACGAGAGGTTCGGCACCTGGGCGGCCGCCTACTTCGACGAGGGCCAGGCCCTATGGTCAGCGCCGCGCGCGAAGTCAGCGTTGGCGGCATGGCGTGCGTTCGCCACACAAGACCTGACGCCAGAGATTATCGGCCTCAGCGGGTTCGCCTCGTTCATCGCCGATGCACCCGAAATGGCGAACCTTGTCCTCGTGCGGGCGACGGCCACGCTGGGTCTCGAACCGGCGGCGCTGGAAACTTACTTCCACAGCCTTTTGATGTCGCTTGGAGGCTGGTCGCACGTTGCGCGCTATCGGCTTTGGCAGGCTGAACTGGCCGGCTCGACCGATACAACGCTTGTTGATCTTCTGGCGATACGCCTTCTGTGGGAGGAGGCGCTGTTCAATCATTATGGCGATGCGATCCGCTCCTCGTGGGAGGATGTCGCCCGCGCGCATGCCGCTCCCGTGGCGCCGACGCCGTCGCAGGTTGTCGATGTGATCCTGCAGGAGGCCGCAGAGCTGGCCGCCCAGAGGGCGCTTGCCGAGACCCTGGCCACGCGTGTCCACAAGCCCTCGGCCGCGCGGCCGGCCTTGCAGGCGGCGTTTTGCATCGATGTGCGCTCGGAAGTGTTCCGGCGTGCGCTGGAGTCGGTCAATTCCGGCATCACTACGCTGGGCTTTGCTGGCTTCTTCGGCGTGGCGACGTCGCACCGCCGTTTTGCCTCCGACGTTCATGAGCACAGGCTGCCGGTTCTTCTCAACGCAGGTGTGTCAAGTTGTTCGGGCGACTCCGCCGACGCTGCCGACGATCACACGGCCCGCATCGGTGCTCGCTCCTCGCGAGCCTGGGGCCGCTTCAAACTCGCTGCCGTTTCGTCCTTCGCATTTGTGGAGGCGACGGGTCCCGTCTATGTCGCCAAGTTGGTACGCGATGCGCTCGGTCTGAAGTCACATGGCGCTCCCCACGATCCGGCGCCGCGGCTTGCGCCCAACCTGGACCTTGCAGCACGCACGACGGCTGCAGAAACGATCCTGCGCGCCATGTCCCTGACGGAGAACTTCGCGCGTCTCGTCATTCTGGCTGGACATGGCGCTAACGTCACGAATAACCCGCATGCCAGTGCGCTCCATTGCGGAGCATGTGGCGGGTATTCGGGTGAGGTCAATGCGCGCCTCCTGGCCGGACTCTTGAACGACGGTGCGGTGCGCGAGCAGCTCGCGGGTCGCGGGATCACTATTCCTGCGGATACGCTGTTCGTCGGTGCGCTGCATGACACGACCACCGACGAGGTTGCGCTCTACGACAAGGATCGGCCGTCCGCGGCGCATGCAACGGATTTGTCTCAGGCCAAAGCGTGGCTTGCCTCAGCCGGTACTCTCGCGCGCACCGAACGCATGCTGCGTCTTCCACGTGCGAGCCGGGAGAGCAAAGTCATCAACCGCAGCCGGGACTGGGCCGAGGTCAGGCCGGAGTGGGGTCTGGCTGGGTGCAAGGCGTTCATCGCTGCGCCGCGTTCGCGCTCGCAGGGTCTGCGCCTGGACGGCCGCGCGTTTCTCCACGATTACGACTGGGCGCAGGACAAGGGCTTCAAGGTCCTCGAGCTCATCATGACGGCGCCTGTGGTTGTCGCGAGCTGGATCAGCCTTCAGTACTACGGCTCGACCGTCTCGCCGCAGACCTTCGGCGGCGGAAACAAGCTTCTTCACAACGTAACAGGCGGTATCGGCGTGGTGGAAGGTAATGGCGGCGCTCTGCGCGTTGGGCTGCCCTGGCAGTCGGTGCACGACGGTGAACGCTTCATGCACGAGCCGGTTCGGTTGTCTGTGTGCATCGAGGCACCGCGTGAGGCCATGGTGGACATCTTGAAGCGGCATCCGGGGGTGAAAGCGCTGTTTGATAACCGCTGGCTTACGCTGTTCGCAATGGACAGCGAGGGACGTCTCGCGTGGCGTTACGTCGGCGATCTGCAGTGGCAGGCGGTCGGCGACGCATCGAGGGGGCCACAGCCGTTGCGCGCGGTCAGCTAGATCACTCGGAAATAGCACGGGGCACGGCGGACGCGCACACGCGTCCGCCGTATCTCTATAGCGTGGCGCGCTGCAGGCGAAGGGCATTGCCGACGACGCTCACCGACGACAGGGCCATGGCCGCCGCGGCGATGACGGGCGAGAGGAGAATGCCGAAGATCGGATAAAGGACACCGGCCGCGACGGGCACGCCGGCAGCGTTATAGACAAAAGCGAAAAACAGGTTCTGGCGGATGTTCGCCATCGTCGCCGAAGACAGATGCCGCGCCCGAACGATGTCGGTGAGATCACCTCTGAGCAGCGTCACGCCGGCGCTTTCCATCGCGACGTCCGTGCCCGTGCCCATGGCGATGCCGACATCGGCCGCTGCCAATGCCGGAGCATCGTTCACGCCGTCACCGGCCATTGCAACGATCCGCCCCTCCGACCGGTATCGTTCGACAACCCGGCCTTTGTCTTCCGGAAGAACCTCCGCTTCAACGTCCGTGATGCCGAGCCGTTGCGCGACGGCGCGCGCGGTGGTCGCGTTGTCGCCGGTCAGCATGACGATGCGGATGCCGGATTCGCGCAGCGCCGCGATCGCGGCCGGCGTGGTGGACTTGATGGGATCTGCTATTGCAATAACGCCGGCCGGTGCGCCGTCGATGGCGACGTAGATCGCCGTCGCGCCCTGCTGCCTCATTTCGTCGGCGACGGAGTCCAGCGCGGAGGTATCGATGCCGCTGTCGGACATTATTCGCCGGTTGCCGATGACGATGTTCTGGCGATCCACAAGGCCGACGACACCCTTGCCAACCGGAGAGTCGAATCCTTCGACCGGCGCAAGGGTCAGCTCTCGCTCTTGCGCAGACCGGACAATCGCTTCAGCAAGTGGATGCTCACTCGATCGTTCGAGACTGGCGGTGAGGCGCAGGAGTTCGGCCTCTTCGATCGTGCCCGCTGTTCGTATTTCTACAACGCTTGGCTTGCCTTCGGTCAACGTGCCGGTCTTGTCGATGACGAGGGTGTCGACCTTCTCCAACCGCTCGAGCGCTTCGGCATTCTTGATCAGCACGCCGGACTGAGCGCCGCGACCCACACCGACCATGATCGACATCGGTGTTGCAAGCCCGAGCGCGCAGGGACATGCGATGATGAGAACGGAGACCGCGGCGATGAGGCCGAAGGTGAAGCGCGGTTCCGGTCCCCAGATCGACCAGGCGGCAAAAGCCAGCACCGCGACAAGGATGACGGCGGGCACGAATATGCCCGCAACCTGATCGGCAAGACGTTGAATGGGGGCTCGGCTGCGCTGGGCCTGCGCAACCATCTGTACGATCTGGGCCAGCACCGTTTCGCGACCGACCTTATCGGCGCGCATGACGAACCCGCCAGACTTGTTCATCGTTCCGCCGATGACCTTGTCGCCTTGCGCCTTGGTGATGGGCATCGACTCGCCCGTCACCATCGACTCGTCGACGGCGCTGCGTCCTTCCAGAATCTCGCCATCTACGGGAATCCGTTCACCTGGGCGGACGCGCAGCCGTTCGCCGGATACAACCTGATCCAAACTCAAGTCTTCGTCCGTGCCGTCGGCATTGATGCGCCGCGCCATCTTTGGCGACAGATCGAGAAGGGCCTTGATGGCTCCGCTGGTTCGTTCGCGGGCTTGCAATTCTAGAACCTGGCCGAGCAGCACGAGGACGGTGATGACGGCGGCGGCTTCGAAGTAGATGGCCACGGCTCCATCGGCCCCACGCATGGATGCGGGGAACATAGACGGTGCGATCGTGCCGACCACGCTGTAGATCCAGGCGATGCCGGTGCCCATCGCAATGAGCGTGAACATGTTGAGATTGCGCGACTGCAACGACGCCCAGCCGCGTTCGAAGAATGGCCAGCCCGCCCACAACACGACGGGGGTTGCAAGAAGGAGTTGGATCCAGTTCGAGGTCTGCTGTGCGAGCGACTGATGCAGGCCGGTCAAATGTCCCCCCATCTCCAGGGCGAACACGGGCAACGTGAGTGCCAGACCGATCCAAAAGCGGCGCGTCATGTCTGCAAGTTCAGGATTGGGGCCGGTGTCGCTCGACACGATCTCGGGTTCGAGTGCCATGCCGCAAATCGGACATGAGCCCGGACCCACCTGACGAATTTCGGGGTGCATGGGGCACGTATAGATGGCGCCTTCGATGACAGGCTCAGGTTTGCGCTCCGCAAGATAGGCGCTGGGGTCGGCGATGAACTTCGTCCGGCAACGGTCGGCGCAGAAATAGTACGTATGGCCTTTGTGCTCCGCCCGGTACTTGGCGGTGTGCGGGTCGACAGTCATGCCGCAAACGGGATCTTTCACCGTCTCCGGCACGGTCCCTTGATTTGTGTGCGCGACATCGTGGGAGTGACTTGCCCCGCCGCAGCAGGTTTGATGTTCCCGCTCAGGATGATCGTGTGGCCCTTGCATGGGTTGATTTGCCATCGTCTCCTCTATCTCACACGACTTGTTCGGTCGGCCGGTGGCGCCGGCAACGGCGTGAACATGATTACATCCGATGCGGTTCTTTTCCTGCAATCTTTTTCATCATCAGGCCCAAGCCGTAGCGTGGCGATATCTCGACGAATTTTTTTGCAGCCTGGAAACTTTGATGTTGGTTTGAACCAAGGAAGCGGGCGTGCGTTGGGCGAAACATGTTCGCTTTTTTATGGGGCTGTGAATGAAAGCGCTCGTTTGGCACGGCAAGGAAGATATCCGCTACGATACGGTGACGGATCCTGAAATTCAGGACGAACGCGATGCGATCATTCGCGTTACAAGTTGCGCCATTTGTGGATCGGATCTGCATCTGTTTCATAACTTCATTCCTGCCATGCTTCCCGGCGACATCATGGGGCACGAGTCCATGGGCGAGGTCGTGGAGACAGGCCGGGGTTTGAACGGCACGCTGAAAAAAGGCGATCGGATCGTGGTGCCGTTCACGATCATCTGCGGAGAGTGCGAGCAGTGCCGCCGTGGGAACTACTCTGTTTGTCAACGAACCAATCGTAACAAGTCGATTGCCGAAAAGGTTTTTGGACACACGACAGCTGGGCTCTTCGGCTACACGCATTTGACCGGGGGTTATCCCGGCGGGCAGGCCGAATATCTGCGTGTGCCGTTCGCGGACGCGACGCACATCAAAGTTCCAGACGGGCTTAGCGACGAGCAGGTGCTGTTTCTCAGCGACATCCTGCCGACCGGGTGGCAAGCCGTGGTTCAATGCGATCTTGAGCCGACGGATACAGTGGCTATCTGGGGCTGCGGTCCGGTCGGGCAAATGGCGATCCGCAGTGCCGTCTTGCTCGGCGCCCGTCATATCATCGCTATCGACTGTGTGCCGGAACGGCTCGAGATGGCTGAGGCAGGCGGCGCAACGACGATCAACTTCATGACGGAAAGCGTCGTGGAACGCTTGAATGAATTGACCGGCGGGCTAGGGCCAGAAAAATGTATTGATGCGGTTGGCACCGAGTCGCACGTGACGTTCAGCCAACCGGATACGATTTACGATCGTGCCAAACAAATGGTCGCTTTGGAAAGCGACCGCGCGCATGTTTTGCGCGAGATCATCTACGTGTGCCGTCCGGCAGGAATCATATCCATTCCCGGTGTCTACGGGGGACTCGTCGACAAGATCCCCATGGGACTTGTCATGAACAAGGGGCTGACGATCAAAACCGGCCAGACCCACGTGAACCGATGGACTGATGATCTGTTAGAGCGCATCGATCGTGGTGAAATCGATCCGTCTTTCGTCATTACGCATTCCGTAGGTCTTGAGCAGGGCCCGGAGATGTACAGGGTATTTCGCGACAAGAGCGACAGCTGCGTCAAGGTGCTTCTCAAGCCATAAAGGACCGCGACATGACCTATCTTGAAAATATGACGCGCCGAGAGAGTGATCCAAAGATCATCTCGACGGGTCGGAGTTCGTTGCGACCTGCGGACCGGGTGGTGAGAAATCTCGGTTGGTTCAGCATTGCGCTGGGAGCAACCGAAATCGCTTTCGCACCACGTGTGAATGCGACCTTCGGTCTGCGCCGATCATCGTCGCTGCCAGTGATTTTCGGGCTGAGGGAGATCATGCAAGGCGTGCTTTGTCTCTCAGTTGAGAAGCGCGTCGGTGCCTGGAGCCGCGTGGCGGGTGATGCATTGGATATCGCCGTGCTGCTGAACGCTTTGGATCGGCGCAATCCGAAACGCGAGAACGTCAAACTGGCGCTCGCATCTTTGGTAGCAGTGGCGGCGGTGGATTTAGCAGTCGCTGCCAGCCTGCGGCCGGCGCGGGCAACGCGGCCGCCGCAGAATTATCAGAACCGGAGCGGTTTTCCGCAAGGCCTTGAGACCGCCCGCTCGCTACACGTGCAAATCAGTTCGCAAGACGCCTCAGCGCTGTCCATCGAAGAGCGCAAAGCACAACAAGTTTAGCCAGCGAGCACGCGGTTGTCGTATTCTGCATTGGTATGTGGACCGGAAGATACCGTGGGCCGCAGCACCACTTCGGCCGGTGCATCGAGTTGCCATTGTAATCCCTCGGGCGGGTAGGTCAGGCTCACGCGCCCGGCAAGTGCGTATTCGGCCATATTGACCAGAACAGAGTGGCCAAAGCCATGGCGCTTAGGCGCCTTGATCAGTGGGCCTCCGGTTTCACACCAGCTCATCTTGAAGCGCTGCCCGGTGGGCAGGTGTTCAACATTCCATTTGATGGCGACCACGCCTTCCGCGTTCGAGAGGGCACCGTACTTGCTGGCATTAGTGACGAGTTCATGAAGCGCCAGACCGATTGCCTGCGCGGCTTCGGGGGACAAGCCGGCGTCGGGGCCACTGAACTGGATGCGGGTGCCGATCAGGCCATCGAAATGCGCCAGTTGCGCCCGCACGAGACTTGCGACAGCGACGCCCTGCCATTTGGAATTCACCAGCAAGTCGTGACTTGCTGCCAGGCTTTCAATGCGCTTGTTGAAGAAATCGACAAACTGCGGCCCCTCATGCTGGCGTGCAGTTTGAAAAGCGACGGCCTGTACCACCGCGAGCAGGTTCTTGGCGCGGTGATTGACTTCGAGGGTGAGGAGACGATCGCGTTCCTCGGCACGCTTGCGCTCCGTAATGTCAGTGATCACTCCAAACGATCGAATGGGCCGGCCAACAGCATCGCAAGCGACGCGGCCGCGGACGGAAACCCACTTCTGAACGCCATTGCGGTCGATGATGCGATGTTCGTTGCTGATCTCCGTGCCGTGCGCAAGGGAGCTGTTGAAGCTTTCTGAGATCATTGTGCGCTCTTCTGGATGGACGTGGCGCATCCAAGCATCGGCACATGAATCGATCTCACCTGGTTCATAGCCAAGCATCCGGTAGCACTGGTCGTTCCAAACTTCGTGTCCGGTTCTGATATCGAGATCCCAGACGGCCATGCCGGCTGCATCGAGCGCGAGGCGCAGGCGTTCTTCGCTGCTGCGCAAATCGTGTTCAATCGTCTTGCGATCGGTGATGTCCTGAATGACGCCGAAGGCCCCGACGAGCTGTCCGGATTGATTGAACTCGGGCTCCGACCGCTCCCGCATCCAGCCGACTTTATCGGCGACGACAAAGCGATACTCGATGTCGTAGGTTTCGCCTTTCAAAGCAGTCTTGCGAATTGCGCTCACCCGATCCCGATCATCGGGATGGACAAGGTCAAGCAGCATTTGGAAACTGAGCTGCGCATGCGCCGGCTGTCCCAAGATATCGAAGGTCTGAGCGGAGCCTTGCAGGGCATCGGTGGCGAAGACCATTCGCCAATTGCCCACGCGTGCGACGGACTGGGCACGATTCAGCTGCTTCTTGCTTTCACGCAATTCATATTCAGCCTGAACGCGGTCCGTAATGTCATCGGTGAAGATCGTTATGCCGCCGACACGACCGTCTTCCAGCCGCCACGGTAGCACTTCCCATCGTTCCCAACGGATCGTTCCATTATTGAGAGTGAATTCGTCGCAATCAGAGCACAGCGTTTCACCAGCCAGCGCGCGGCGATGAATTTCGCGCAGACGATCCGGCAGGTTCGGAAAGATTTCGTAGTGCGAGCGACCGGTGATGTTTGGCTCGGCAATCTGATAATCCGCGAGCCAGCGGCGGCTGACGGCGAGATAGCGCATGTCGCGATCGAACATGGCCATCGAGACGGGAGCTTGTTCTATGAACAGGCGCAGGTGCACGTCGCTCGCGAGGGACTGCTGGGCCGCGAGCCAGCGATGCTGAGCCGTCAACAGCGCTTCCAAAAGCAGGGTCAGCAGGACGGCGGTGCCGAGAAAGGTAGCCAACATCGCGTAGGCGACGGCGTCATTCAACGGAACGAAGAGGCTATGTGCGATCACCACGCTGAGAATCGCGGCCGTGAGACATCCCGCTGTGCCTCCGAAAACGGCTGCGAGAACCACGGCCACATGGAACGGGACATACGTCGGCCGATCAGCCAAGTCGGGCAGAACAGTCACGCGTGTGATCAGAGCTAGGATCACAAACAAGCATGAGAGCAGTATTCGTCTTGGAAGCGAGGTTGATCGGGAAGCCATGACAGTCTGCATCCACCGATCGAGCCAACGCGGAACCTCGGGGAGCCATGCGAAGCCCGTTCGCGAATGCAAAGCTTTGTGATCAACAGGCCGGGATCTAGTTGTCCGCATCGACGTCTAAATCGGGATCAACGTAGTCGGAGCGGCGACCCTGCGGCATACGGTCTTCTGGCTTTGAACGCTGAACGCGGCCGACATCCCTGGCCAAATCCACAAGATCGATGAATTGATCGGCCTGGCGGCGGAGTTCGTCAGCGACGGTCGCCCCGTTGTTCTTCAAGGTCGAGACAACGGTTACTCGTTTGCCACGCCGTTGCAGCGTCCCTAAGAGGTGGCAAAATGCGCTGTCGCTGGTGAAGAAGACAATGTGATCTGCCACGTCCGAATGATCGAGTGCGTCGACGGCCAATTCAACGCGCATGTTGGTGTTGATATGCTGGCGCCCGTCAGTACCAGTGCGCAGGCGCGCTTCCTTCGTGACGAGCGTGAAGCCGTTGTAATCGAGCCAGTCTACAAGTGGCTTGATGGTAGCGTGCTGATCGTGCACCACCACGGTGGTGTAGTAGAACGCCCGGATAAGATGACAGCGCTCTTGAAAAAAGTTCTTCAGCTTGCGGAAGTCAATATCCAAACCCGCCGACCGCGCAATGCCATGGAGGTCCGGACCATCTATGAAAAGGATCGTACGCTCATTGGGATAGAAGTTCACTCGTTCAACCTTTCTGTTACTGATCTCGGCTCTGGGAGTTGGGACCCCTCATGTGTTTCTTCAGGAGATTGAACAGCACCCGGTGATCCAGGGGCTTGTGCAATGTCATCACCGCATGTTCACCGGCATTCGTCGGCAAGCTGTGATAAGCGGTGACGATTGCAAATGGAATTTGGCGGACACGAAGCTTTTCGATCAGTTCATCAGAAAACCCGTCTCTGAGATTCATATCGACAAGTGCGAAGTCGATTTGCGCATGCTCTACGAGGGCTGTGGCCCGGCGCGACTCCGGCGAGGGGCCTATAATCCGAGCACCCTGCTCCTCCAGCAAGACGGCGAGGGTGTCGGCGAGCAGCCAGTCATCTTCAGCAATCAGAATGTTCATCCCCTGGAGGATGCCGCCGCAGCCCGTAGGGCTCAACTGTGAACTCATTTCAGGGACACTCCGGTCTCATCGCAGCTCTTCATTATCACGGTGGATGATCGCCGCGCGACGGAAAAAGTGTCGAGTCCCTGGCGTAGCGCATTAAAGCAAATACCAGGCAAGTCCAATAAGCGTGACCGCGGCAGCGGCAAGGGCATAGCGCAGCCCACGCACGAAGCCACGATAAGTTTTCACATGAGTATCGAAGTCGGAATTTGCAGAGGACATGATGTTCCTCCTTTGGTGTGCAGGTGCCCACAAACCGCGCGTACGCGATCAGAGTTCCCGGGCATGCAAGTCACTGATCGCGTGCAGCAGCGTGACTTTGAGTGCTGAGGCGTCGCAAACTTTCAGTTCGAGAATAGCGACAGGAGGCCGCCGCTCGGCGGCGCCTTGAACGGCGTCATCGCGGTTGCGACCTCTGTGTAGAGAGCCGGGAGCCAAGGTGGCTGACCGTCATGCCGTTCGGGCATCGGGTTCTTGCGGAAGTCCGTCGGCGCGATGACGAGCTTGATGTTTTGCAGTCCGGTCTGCGCGGCAAGCACGAAAAGCTCTTCCGCGGCCGCATCGCCTATCGCGAGGCATCCGATCGATGCGGCCTTGCCGTGGATCATGATATCGCCGCCGAGGTCCTTGCGCCCGTCCTTCACACCCATCCGTCGATCGAAGGCGTTTGGATAATTGACGCGAAGAGCGACGTGATAACGGCTGTTGGGGTTGAGAAACGAAATGCCGTAAACGCCTTCGGGCACCTGCTTGTCGCCGCGCCGTAGTTTTGGCCCGCTGATTCCACTGGCTGCCAAGACGGGATAGCGGTGGATGAAGGTCCAGGAACCGGTGGCGGGCTTGGCGAAGAGTTCGAGTGCTTTCTCGTCCTTGATGGCGACGAGCGCAAGTTCGGATGGCCGCCATGGGGCCTTTGCATTCACGAATTTCTCATGGAGACGTTCCTGCGCCGACGGACCAATTTCGCGCAGGCGTTCGGAGAGCGTGTAGCGCCGGTTGCGCAACGCTGTCTCGTTCTGCCACGGCAACTGGGGTGTTGTCTCGTTCGGCAGGCGCACGATGCTCGGCGGCGCGAGGGCAACGGTCGTCTCGGACGTCCAGGTGCTGGCATCTTCCGCTGCGATCTGTTCTTCGGCGAGCGCGGTGAACAGTTCATCGGTGGCGTGAAGGGGCACGAAGCTGAAGCGTTCGAAGGATGTTTCTTCACCCATCGGGCTCATTACATATCCGGGCTTCAAGCGAGGCGCGGGAATCGAGGAGGTCTGGACGGGGATGGAGCGAATGATGCCCGACGTATGCGGAGGTTGTGCAACCTGCGCCGCAGGAAGAAGCAGCGTGACCATGGCGCCACTGGCGGCGGCAGCTGCAAGGCAGAGCGCGGAAAGCTTCAATTGTTCGCGCAAGGTCATGTGCGGTCCTGGCGAGGTGCTGGTCCCTTGTCCCGGTAGCAGTCCACGTCTCACTTAACCCATGGCCTGATTCGCCCCGGGGGATGCAGGTTGGATAGGGGTTATTTGCAACGAATATCTCCCTGATTCGTGGCCACGGCCGGGCGAGGACGGTCACACATGCTCAGCCGGCGATGCGACCGGTGACGAAAAGGGCCCCGCTGTAGCCGCTGCGGATCTCCGTCGACGAGAGGCCGATGGGTGTGAGTTCGAGAGCCGCGACACGCGGAATGAGGCAGGCCGCGATGTCGTCAGTGTCAATTGCGACGGCGGGATAGCGGCGTCCTGACACGTCGTAGCCCGTGGAGCCGGCGAGAAACGCTGCGGCGATCAGTCCACCAGGCCTCACGGTTTCGATATAGGCAGAGACGGCACTTTGGAATTCTTCGGTGCTGGCTGTGATTGATTCCGCGCAGAAGAACATGGTGGCGGCGTCGAACGTGCGCGGCGGGAGATCAAAGATGGACCCGCGCAGGAGGCGCGTGCTCTGTACGAGAAGCGGCAGTGGATCGTGCGGCAGTGTGGGGCTCGCATTTGCTCCATCGAGATTGTGGGCTGCTTTGACCCGCTGCCAGAAGTGTTGCCATTGTGGACGAAGTGCGGGGGCGGTCAGTTCGTTTGCGAGCCATTCAAGGTTGGGCTTTGCATACTCCCACGCTGTCAGACGGGATGCGACAGGAAGAGCCGCGAGAAGCGGGATCAAGCTCGGTCCAGTGCCAACGTCGACGATGTCGAGAGGGCGATAAGGGGAGGCGGCGGATCGCAGTGCACGAGCCGCCAGGTACGTCAGCGCATCATCGTCAGGGTGTGGATCGCCATAATAGTGTTGAAAGTATCCCTCCGGATCGAAGGCATTCCAGTCGGCATCCTTATTTTGCAGGTTTGGCATCGTCGCAGTGGTCTCTTCGGCGCTTGTCATGGATCCCCCTGTGCCGCCCCCACGGCGAGTGATGCGCTTAGGCGGTCGCCGCCATGCGTTGCGTCGCGTCCTCCTCCAAAATCGGGATCGGCTTGTGGGTCTTGATCAAGGCTTCAAGTGCGTTGCGCGGCATCGGCTTGGCGAAGTAATAGCCCTGCATCTCGGTGCAGCCGAAGTCGGTCATGGATCGGGCTTCGGTCTTTTCTTCCACGCCCTCGGCAACGATCTTCATACCGAGACCGGTGCCGAGCGAGATGACCGATTGGACGATGGTGCGGACGCTTTGCGAGCGTGCGAGGCCGCTTACAAAGGAGCGGTCGATCTTGATCTTGTCGAATTGGAAATTGCAGAGATAGGCGAGGCTGGAGTAGCCGGTCCCGAAATCGTCGAGTGCGAGACGGAAGCCGAGCCTGCGGATCTTTTGAAGAGCTTCGCGCGTGCGTTCCCCCGCATCCATCAGTACGCCTTCCGTGATCTCCAGGACGAAGCGGGATGGGTTGATCTTGTGTTCGGCAACCATGCGGTCGAGGATTGCGACAATGTCGGATTGACGGAACTGCAGCGGTGAGAGGTTGACGGAAACCTCCAGGTGCGGCCACGCGTGCCAATCGCGCATTGTGCGAGCCAGAATGCGTTCGCCGAGCATGGGCATGAGCCCTGCCTGCTCGGCGATCGGAATGAAAATGCCGGGAGAGATGAAGCCGCGCTTGGGGTGGCTCCAGCGGGCAAGCGCTTCAATGCCGACGATAGCGCCGGACTCGCAACTCACGATCGGTTGGTAGACCACGTCGAGTTCGTCATTGGCGATGGCGGACTGCAGGTCCATTTCGACGGCTCGGCGCTGTTCTACCTGTTCGGCCATGTCAGCGCTGAAAAGAATCGAACGGTTGCGGCCGGCGTTCTTGGCCTCGTACAGGGCGATGTCGGCGTGGCGCATGACTTCGTCCACAGTGCGTCCGTGCTCTGGCGAGATCGCGATGCCGACGGACGCCGTGACAGTCAGCGGCTGGCCTTCGATCTCGATGGGCTGCAGCAGCGCACGTGCGATGCGGTTTGCGAGCAACTCAGCGGCATTGGGATCTGCCGACCTCCAGAGGATCGCGAATTCGTCGCCGCCGTAGCGGGCGATAAAGTCGCCGGAGCGGACGTGCATGCTCAGGCGTTTTGCCACTTCCTGGATCAAGGTATCTCCGGCCGAGTGGCCGAGCGTGTCGTTGACCTCCTTGAACCGATCGACATCGAGATAGGCGATGATCGCGGTTTGGCCAAAGCCATCGGGATCGATGCCGGCGAGCACCGTGCCTAAGTGTTCGGCGAAGTGAGCGCGGTTGGGCAGGCCGGAGAGCGCGTCGTGCTTTGCTGCATACCGCGACCGCTTCTCCTGCTGGGCGAGATGGCTCGAGGTATTGCGGAGGCGCTGCAGCATGATCCACGCTTGTACGGCGGCGGCAATGAAGCCGGCGGCCACGAGCGGCAGTATGATCGAGGTGAGTGAATTGCCCGGCCGTTCGGTTTTCCAATTGACCCAGCCGGCAATTTTGCCGTCGTCGGTTTCCAGCGGCATCCCGGCATATTCCGAGTTGGTGTTTGCCGTCTTGCCCAGAGTGAGATCCGACAGAAGCAGGCTTCGACCCTGCTCCTGGAGGTAGGCCTCGTCAATCGTGTTGACGCTGATGAGCACATGCGGCCGCCCAGGCTTCAGCAGGCTCTTATCGACGTTGGGCAGGATCGTGAGTGCGCCAACTGCGGCGGGTGCGCCGTCGACTGTCAAAAGATGACCGGTCCACCGCGCCGACTGCAACGGAGAGCCGATCGTTCGATAATTTTTTTGATTGGCGCCAAAGAGATCGGGACGAAGGCGGAGGCTGCGGCCCTTGACTTGCCGGATCTCGGCCAAGACTGGGGCAAACACGTTGCGATACCGCTCAAAGTCGTCAGCGCTCCTTCGCGCGCCGCCCGAATACATGAAGATCGGCTTGTTATCGGGGTTGAGGATAACCACGATGTCGTGGCCATACGTTTCGCTGAGGAAGATGCCAAACTCAGTCTCGAGGAACTCCGTGTTCGGCTTGGCGTCCGTTATGGCCGTGTAGGCCTCGTCCCACCACGCCACGCTCTTCTGCTCGTTCAAGAGGCGCAGGATACTGCGGTTCACGGCATTGCCGAAAAGGGCGATCTCGCGAGCGCTGGCGGATGAATTGGCCGCCCAGGCCGCGTAGAGGATCACGGATAAGAGGATCACCCCTGCAAGGGTGACGCCGACTGCCGTCAGGTTCATGAGGTGGCGCAGTTCGCCATCCTTGCTACGTGCCGGTTTCGGTCTGTGGGTTACGGTTGAATGCATGCAAGTCCCTCCAAGAGGTAGCCTTGCACGCTAAAGTTGCAATAGGGTTACGTCCGAGCTGTGACAGCAGGGTTTCCCTTAGAAATTTGCCTCTAAAGCATCGTGCAACTTGCGAGTGACCACAACTTTAAGTATACCTATTGACGTTCGATTAACCATGCGGCGCGGGTCGGAGAAGCCCGCCGTCCGGAAAGGACCTCATGCCGAATCTCGTTGTGCGAACTCGTGCGGAATGCCCGGAGATGAAGAAAGCCGCGAACGCCATCGAGCAGGCGGCCTGGAACGATCTTGGATATCTGAACTACACGCGGGCACACTATGCGATGTACGCGGGCCTGCTCGAGACCTACGCGGATTATCAACTCTGCCTCGTGGACGAGGAGCGGGGCTATCCGGTTGCGGTCGCCAATTGCGTGCCGTTGTCGTGCCGAGGCATCGACGGATTACCGCCAGAAGGCTGGGATTGGGTGGTAGAGCGGGCCGCGACACGAGCGCCTTCCGAGGACGCCGATACGCTGGGTGCGCTGGCGATTTCGGTACCGGCTATCTACCGCGAGAAAGGCTACGCCCGCTTGATGATCCGCGAGTTGCTGGCCTTGGCCGAGCGGCGGGGACTGAAGGGTCTCGTGGCTCCGGTGCGGCCGTCGTTGAAGGCGCGGCACCCGCGGGTTGCCATCGAGGATTACATCACCTGGACCGACGAACGGGGCCGTTCCTACGATCCTTGGATCCGCAGCCATGTTGCATCGGGTGGCCGGGTCATCGGCCCGTGCGTGCGGTCGATGGTGGTGGAGGAGCCGGTTGGCTTCTGGGAGAACTGGACCAAGCAGCGATTCGAGCAATCTGGCTCGTATGAAGTTGCGGGCGCTCTGGTGCCGCTCGAGATCGATATCGAGCGGAAGCGGGGACGCTATGCGGAGCCCAATGTCTGGGTTTCCTACGCGGTTGCCGCCTGAGGCACCGCGTCGCCGACAATCTACGTGCTTGCACCCCTTCGCCGTCCCGACGACAGTCGGTGTCCTTTGATGAAGGACGACTGGCGTGACGGATGGGGCGGCGTTGAGGGATCGTGTGCCGGCAGGGCGCGAGCGGCAGCCGCGCGGGTTGCGGACGTTATTCTTCACCGAACTGTGGGAGCGGTTTTCCTACTACGGCATGCGCGCGCTGCTCGTGTTGTTCATGGTGACGCCGCACGAGCAGGGCGGGCTGGGGTTCACGACCGCGCAAGCGGCGGTCGTCTACGGCAATTACACGATGGCTGTCTATATGCTCGCCATCCCGGGCGGGTTCATTGCAGATCGGTGGCTGGGTGCCACGCGGACGGTTATGCTTGGTGGCGGGATCATCGCGCTGGGGCATTTCACGCTGGCCCTGCATGCGACCGCAACGTTCTACGCCGGACTCGTGCTAGTGGCGCTGGGCACGGGCCTCTTCAAGCCGAGTATTTCGGCGCTCGTCGGCAGCCTCTACGAGCGCGATGATGAGCGGCGCGATGCCGGCTTCTCGATTTTCTATATGGGGATCAATATCGGTGCGTTTCTCGCGCCCCTCGTGACGGGCTATCTGGCGCAAGGCGCTGGGTTCAAGGCAGGACTGGCGTCGGCCGGGCTCGATCCCACGTCCAGCTGGCATTATGGGTTCGCCGCGGCCGGCGTCGGGATGGCGATCGGACTCCTCGTCTTCATCAGACAGTCGCAACTGTTCGACGATGCCGAGCGATCTGCGCGTGCCGGAGCCGAGATCACCGTGGATGATGGCCATGATCGACACGCATGGCGGGATACGGTTGGCATTGTCGGTGGAACGGCGTTGCTCGCGGCTGCAATGGTCGCTTCGGACTGGCCGGGCTACGGATGGTTGCGGGCCGTGGTGCTGACGGCCCCCGTTGTCGCGATTGTGTGGTTCGCCACGCGGCCAACCGACGAGCAGAGACGGATCGCGGCGATCCTGGTTTTCTTTCTCGCCGCCATGATCTTTTGGGCGATCTTCGAGCAGGCGGGATTGTCGATCGCGCTGTTCGCCGACCAGCTGACGCTGAATGAGATCGGTGGCATCGCGTTTCCGTCGGCGTGGTATCTGGCGCTGAATTCGCTGTTCGTCATTATGCTCGCGCCCGCGTTCGCGGCGCTATGGACCCGGATGGGGCGAGCGCAGCCGTCGAGCCCGGTAAAGTTTGCGCTGGGGCTGGGCTTCCTTGCTTCGTCGTTCTTGCTGATGGTACCTGCGGCCATGCTGACCGCGGCCGGCAAGGTCAGCCCGTTGTGGTTGGTGGGGCTCTATTTCCTTCAAACGGTCGGCGAACTGCTGTTGAGCCCGGTCGGACTCAGCACGATGACAAAGCTCGCGCCTGTCCGCGCGACCGGTCTGGTGCTGGGGATCTGGTTTCTCGGCAGCGCCTTCGGAAACAAGCTGGCGGGCGTTCTCGGTGCCGGTTTTCAATCATCGGACCCGGAGGCGCTGTCGCGGTTCTTCTTCGATCAGGCGCTTTTCGTGGGTGTGGCGGCGCTGTTCCTGCTTGCGCTGACGCCGCTTATCAAACGATGGATGGGCGGCGTGCGCTGAAAAGTCTCTATGACGCGACCGCTTTCATCCGGTCGAAGCCCGCGGCAAGATCGGCGATGAGATCGTCAACGCTTTCCAGGCCGGCGTGGAAGCGGAGTGCCGGTCCGGGCGCGGACCAGCGTGTGGCCGTTCGATAGGTCCCGCAGTCGAATGGGATGACGAGACTTTCGTAGCCGCCCCAGGAATAGCCCATGCCGAAGAGTTTCAAGCCGTCCAAAAATGCGGCAAGCGCAGGTTTCGGAACGGGATTGAGGATGGCGGAAAAGAGACCCGTTGCGCCTTTGAAGTCGCGTTTCCAAAGGGCATGGCCGGGATCGTCCGACAAGGCCGGGTGCAACAAGCGGGACACTTCCGGACGGGCCTTGAGCCACTGAGCGAGGCGGATGCCGGTTTCCTGATGGCGCGCCAGGCGAACATCGAGAGTCCGCAAGCCTCGCAGACCGAGATAGGTTTCTTCTGATCCGGGGCAAACGCCGAGGTTTCCGGCGGCGAGTTCGACGTGTCTCTTGGCCCGTTCGTTGGACGTGATGAAGCCGAGCAGCGCATCGGCATGGCCGACGAGATACTTGGTGCCGGCTTCAATGACGACATCGGCGCCGAGGGCCAACGGCTGGCAATAGAGGGGGCTGGCCCAGGTATTGTCGGCGAGGACCCAACTGTTCCGTTCGCGCGCGACCGATGCGATGGCCGGGATGTCCTGCATCTCGAACGTCTGAGAACCGGGGCTTTCGACGTAGACAAGGCGCGTGTTGGGGCGAAAGAGCTTGGCCACGTCCGCGCCGAGCAGCGGATCATAGTATTCCGTCTCAACGCCAAGGCGTTTGAGAAGGTGATCGCAAAACTGGCGCGTGGGCTGGTAGACCGAATCGACCATCAGTATGTGATCGCCGGACTGGGCGAAGGCGAGGAGAGCCGTCGTGACGGCCTGATAGCCTGACGCGGTGAGCTTCGTGTCGGCGCCACCAGCGAGCGAAGTCAACGCGCTCTCGAGTGCACGCACGGTGGGCGTGCCGCGGCGCCCGTAGGTGTAGGGCTGGGTCTTTACTTCGATGCTTGCTAGCGTCGGATAAAGCACGGTCGAGCCGCGATAGACCGGCGTGTTGACGAAGCCGTGCTGGGCGAATGGGTCACGGCCAAGATGGACCACCTCGGTCGCCGGGGCTGTGTCGGCGTGCTCGCCCTCGTCGATTTTGCCCATCTTTCATCCCGCTACAACTTTTTGGCCCGGCAAGGTCCCATTTTCCAGGCGCTGCCGATTCCGTGGAATGGGCCGCGTATCCAGCCGCAGCTTGTCCGCCGGGCCGTGTGACCCAACTCAGCCCGCGGGTCAAGCCCTTGACCCATAGGTCAGGTTTGGGGTTGTTTGTCGAGGCTGTCGACACAGTTCATTCAGGCTGAGGGCTATGACGGGGCGCTGTCGAACGGCACCTGAAGAACTTCAACGGTCATGACCGAACTGGCAACCGCGGGTTTGGGCACGCGTTGACGAGGATCGACACGAACATGATCGTGCTGAGGCAGGCCCGTTTTCGCGCCGTGACCATCTTGATGCTCGGCATGATGGTCCTGGTACCGCTGACCGGGGCCGATGCCGGCGTGCTGCAGACGGTGCGCGAGCGCGGACACGTCGTCTGCGGGGTGTCAGATCGCTTGCCGGGGTTGTCGGCCGTCGATCGCAACGGACGCTGGAGCGGTCTCGAAATCGAGTTCTGCGGGGCACTCGCAGCTGCCGTCTTCGGCGAGCGGAACCACGTCAAATTTCGAGCGGTGAGTGCGGGTGAGGGTGCGCGCGCGCTTGCCGGTGGCGAGATCGATGTGCTTCTCGGGGGGACTGTGTTGAGCTTGTCACGCGAGGCCGAATTGGGGATGCGCTCCGCCGGAGTCCTTTTCTATGAGGGCCAGGGCCTGTTGGTTCCGCGCTCGTTTGGTGTGTCGAGTGTGCTCGAAGTGTCGGGGGCGTCCATTTGCGTGCAGCGGGGAACAGCGTCGGAGAAGGCTGTGGCGGCGTTTTTCGAGGCCCGGCAAATGCGCTTTCAACTTGTTCCCAGCGATGAATGGGCCGACGCGGTCAAGGCCTATAGGGAGGGTACCTGCACGTTGCTGACCGGGGATCTTGCAGCGCTCGCTCATGAGCGCACCACGATGCCCAAGCCCAGCGAGCATTTCATCCTTCCAGAACTCGTGGCGCAGGAGCAAACGGGGCCATTCGTGCGTCAAGGGGACGATCCATGGCTGACAGTGGTCCGTTGGACGCTGCTGGCCTTGATCGAGGCGGAACAGCTGGGGCTGTCGAGTGACGCGGTTCGTGATCTTCCCGAGGCACCCGAACCGGCGGTGCGGCGATTTCTGGGCGTCGATACAGGGCTCGGGGCATCGCTCGGATTGCAGCCGAACTGGACCGAAAGGGTAATTGCGAGTGTCGGGAACTATGGGGAAATGTTCAACCGGACGCTTGGGGAGCAGTCGCGGCTGAATTTGCCGCGGGGGGCAAACAATCTTTGGAGCGGTGGCGGGCTCATGATCGCGCCTCAGTTCCGCTAGCATGTCGGCAGCGACGCGCTAGAGCAGCATACGGGGGCGAAGGCGCCATGGATATCCGCGTTTCGTTAGATGGAGCAGCCGGTATGCTGCTGCTCAGTCTGCCGTGGTTGCTGCTGGCTCTGGCGGCCTGGCGAGCAACGAACGTGGCGGGGCCCTCGGACGATGTGGGGCGGCGGGACAGTCGGGGCGAGAAGACCACCAAGGATCGCGCGATTGTTGGCAGTCCTGCTGGCGCGGTTGAGCAGCCCGGCGAGGGCAAGGCGGTGGGCGTGTTGGCAGTGACCGCGTCGAACTGGGACGGCAGCCACCTCGCGTCCCATGATGCTGCTGGTGCTGAGCCTGTTTTCCAAGCGGAGGCTGTCGCTCCTCCGACCCTCTCGCCGCAAGAGCAGGAGGATGCTCTCGTCCTGGCGGTTGCAGCCGCGAAGGCGGAACGCGATGATGCCGCTTTGTCTCGGGATAGTGTGCTTTTGGCGAAGTTGTTGATCGCGCGATCGGCGCGCTCGGAGGCGGCGGCGCTGTTGCAGTCTGCAGCGCTGGTTGCACGACGGGCAAAGTTGCCAGTGGTGCACGCACAGGCTCGTATCGAGCTTGCCGATCTGGCGCGCAGCGAAGGCGATATGACGTCCGCTTGTGAGCACTGGCAGATGGCGAAGTTGATGTTCCATGAAACCGGGCGTCGCGTGGATCAGGACCGGATAGCGGATCTCATGCGTCAGAACCGTTGTCCGACGGACTGGATACTCACCAATTTCTGACGATCACTGCGATAGGACTTCGATCTCGGTGCTCTGGCCGTCCTGGACGGTGAAGTCGCGGCGGAATGCGCGGTTCTGGTTGCGTGCGACGACCGTGTATGTTCCGGGTGCCAGTGTGTGGGCCGGCAGAGCGCCGACGCTTTCCTTTACAATCCCGCCCTCAGGCGTTTGGATCGTCCATTGCGTATCGGGGAGCGCCTCGCCGCCGGCGCGTTCAACAAGCTTGAAGGAAACCTTCGCGAAGGTGTGCTGGATTGAAGCTTCCGTCAGCTTGCCGGCCTCCACGGTGACGTCGCTCCGCACGATCGCATTGGCGTCGCCGTAGGTGGAGACGATGTGATAGATGCCGGCATTCAGGCGCACGACGAGGCCCGGCTTAGAGACTGAGAGGATCACGCGGCGGTCATCGGCCTGGTCGCGGTCGGTCAGGATCGAGTATGTGACTGAGCCGGGTGGTGCGGGCTTGTTGCCGATCATCGCGCTGACGCGCAAGCCGCCGGCGTTGAGAACGAACTTCTCCACTTTTGGAGCCGATACCGGTGCGTCGGTCACGGCGATCTTGCGGGTCAGATTTGCACGGCCGAAGGCAGCGTTGATGATGTAGTTCCCGGGTTTCAACGCGACGAGAGGGGTGGCGTTGCGTTCGGTGAGAAGAAGTTTGCCGCGACGTTCGGCCAGATTCGTCTCTTCATACACGCGCCAGACGAGACCTTGCTCAATGCGCTGTCCGTCTTCGGTTAGGAGCGCCATGAGCTGGATCGGCTGGCTTCCGCCTTCGTTGGTTTCGCCGGTGCGAGGGACGACGGTGATATTGTCGGCTGGAGGCGTGGCTGCTGGCGGATCTCTCAGGTCCCATCCTTCGAGAGGAGAACCGGGAGGCGCGACTTGTGCCAAGGCGCTCGACACAGGCGCTGGGAGGGCGAGCAGGAGGCAAGCGATTACGCACGCGGTGAAGGCGGCGAATTTTTTGCGGGACGGTGGCACGGTTTTGCTGTCGAATTCAGACATGGGGGCGGTGCGCTGTTGAGCCTGCTCTGATTGGTCGATCAACGATGGTCGAAGTGTGGCAGACGGCGGCGACGGTGCAGTTTGGCAGCTAGGGTGTGGTCATATCCACCGTCAGCTTCTCTCCGGCTTTGATGCTGATCGGTTTTTCAATTTCAGCGCCGCCGCCGTCGACCTGAACCAGGTAATCGCCGGGTGCGACGACGGTGCGGAAACCATCCCCGGCGCGGGAGCGCCAAACCACGCGGCCGGAGCGGTCACGCAAGGCAGCCTGAGAGGCCGATCCGCCAATGCCTGTGAGCGTAATGTCTGCGGCATCGAGTTTGAGGTCAGTGGAAACGTCGGCTCCTGGAGCGAGATCGACGATTCGGCTCGAACGAACGTTGGACATGCCGATCTGGGCGTCGATTCGATAGCGCCCTGCGCCTAGAACAAAGACAGGTGCTGCTGCGGTGCTCTGGCCGACAAGGCGCTTTTCGCCGGTCTCTTCGAAGATGCGGGTCACCACGGCCCGACCGGACTGGGCGGCCGCGTCGGTCAGCGTCGGCTTCACCGTGAGTTTGCCGACATCGAGCACGAGAGTACGCTTGACGCTATCGCCCGATGAAATGGCGACTTGTTCGCGATGTTCGCCGACTCCGTGGCGGGCGGTGACGTAGTAGGTACCCGCCTGGAGTGTAAAGGTGGCAACGGGCGCGGTCGAGCGGGCGACTTCTCGGCGACCTTGCGGCGCTGCCGGATCATCAGCGAAGACGAGATAGAGCACGCGATCGAGGGGCGGACCATTGGCAAAAGCCGTTGCAGTCAATTCAAGGCGTCCGGTGTCGAGCACGAGATTGGTGCGCGCGCTGGCGCCGGCTGGAACATCAACCGTCTGCCGCGTCCGCGCAAAGCCGTCGGCGACTTCAACGACGTACTTGCCGGACGGGACGACAAGATCAGCGGTTGCCTCACGGCCGAGCCACAGCACCGTACCGGGTGTGGCCTTATCCGTGGCGGCGGTGGAGATCGTCATCACCGGCGCGCTCAATTGATCTCCCTGACGGCTGGCGGTGGCGGCGACTTCGATGCGGCCCCCGTCGAGCGTGAGGCGCTTCACCGTCGGGCCACTATCGCCGACCTCGACATCGAAACTTCGCTGGATCAAGCTGTGCGTGATGGAAACGGTATAGCGGCCGGGCGCGACGGTCTCGTTAATTTCGCGGCTCTTGCGTTCAACGAGTGGGGCCGCATCGGCGGGTTCCCCAGACTTGGTAATGCGCCAGTCGATCGCTGTGTCGATGGGACCGCCATTCTCCGACAGGGATGCGGAGAGACGCAGGCCGGGCGGACCTTTGGCGACGGCTGCGGGGGGCGGCACGACGGCAGCCGACGTTGCGGCAACAGTCGCTGCAGGATCGAGACCAGCGGCCTCGAATATGCTTGTTAGAGCCGATGCAATGCCGGTCTGATTGGTGGCGTCGAATTGTAGGCCTTTGGTGGTTGCAGCGAGGCATTGCATTCGGTCGCGCTCCGGCTTGGGCAGACCGAGGCTCACCACATGGACTCGCAGACCCGGGTTCGTTTTGATGATGTCGGATGCTGCGGCGCAGACATCCTGGCCGCAATTGTCGGCATTGTCGTGGATGAGGATGATGTATCCGCCCGTGCCCCCGCCGATGGCTTTCGCACCTTCGCGAAGGGCTGTGGTGAGTGGGCCCTTGCCCTTGGGGTTGAGTTGATCGAGCGCGGCGATTGAGCCTTGCGAGCCGCCGGCCTCGATGGGGGCGATGAGTTCCACGTCGCTGCAATCGCCTTTGCGGCGGTGGCCAAACGAGCCCAGACCGATGCGAGACTGGGCCGGGGCCACGAGTAGCCGCTCCCGCAGTAGGTCGCGCACGCCGTACAGTTTGGCGGTCTCGTCGCCCTCCATTTTGCCCCACATGGAGCCGGAGCCGTCGACGATGATCAGAACCGGCTGTGCGGGTTCGGCCACGGCCGGTTGGGCCAGTACGGCCGCGAACGTCGCCATTATCGTCATGCGCAAACGGCGGATGAAGGCCACGAGCGTAGATCTCCCAACGACACGGCAACTGCGGCCGTGCGACAGCGAAGCAGTACATTATTGTACCAGAGGGCGGGTTGGGATAGCGAGGGTGCCGACGGGGAGTTTCACTGCCCCTGCAACTTTAGCATTCCATATGAGACGAGGCCCATGCCGACGCATCCTACGATCGAACTTCTAAAAACCCGCCGATCGGTGAAGCCGGATTTGCTGTCAGCACCCGCGCCGTCGGCTGACGAACTGGAGACCATCCTGTCGATCGCCGCGCGCGTGCCTGATCACAAGAAGCTCGCTCCCTGGCGATTTGTCATCATCGAGGGAGTAGCGCGGGAGAAGCTTGGCGAACTCGCGGCGGAAGCCTGCAAGCGCGAAGAATCGGAGCCGCCGTCCCATGTGCGGCTCGACACGGAACGCAAGCGGTTTACGCGGGCCCCGCTGGTCATTGGTGTGGTGTCACACGTGAAGGAAACGCGGGGCGCGCCGGAATGGGAGCAGATCCTTTCGGCGGGGGCCGCCTGCATGAACCTGTGCATCGCCGCCAACGCGCTGGGCTACGGCTCGACTTGGATCACGGAATGGATCTCGTATTCGAAGACGTTCACTGAGGGCTTTGGCTTGGCCGCCAACGAACGCATCGCCGGCTTCGTGCATATCGGTACTGCGAAGGAGAAGCCGGCGGAGCGCGAGCGGCCTGTGCTCAGCGAGATCGTAACCCGTTGGACGTAACGGGGCGGTTCCACTTGCCGTGTCGCGGTGACACGTAACTTTGATCTAGAACCGGAACTGTTCGGCGATGACGCGTTCGTCGAGGGAGTGGCCGGGATCGAAGAGCATGAAGAGGTCGATGTGGCGGGCCTGTTCGATTTCCACGCGAACGACGTTGCGCGTTTCGATGTGATCGGCGACCGCGCTGACAGGGCGCTTTTCGTGTTCGCGCACGGTTATGGTGATGCGGGCATTATCGGGCAGCAGCGCACCGCGCCAGCGCCGGGGGCGGAAGGGGCTGATCGGCGTCAGCGCCAGCAGCTTGGCGTCGAGCGGCAGTATGGGGCCGTGAGCTGAGAGATTGTATGCCGTCGAGCCGGCGGGGGTGGCGATGAGCAGACCATCGCAGATAAGTTCTTCCAGGCGCAGCGTGCCGTCCACGGAGATGGATAGTTTCGCGGCCTGATGGATCTGACGGAAGAGAGAGACCTCGTTGATGGCGAGGCCCTTGGTGGCCTTGCCGTGAATGTCAGTCGCGACCATCGACAGGGGATGCACGCGTGTTACTTGAGCGGCGGCAAGGCGTTGCCGCAGATCGTCCTCGCTGTATTCGTTCATGAGGAAGCCGACCGAGCCACGATTCATGCCGTAGATCGGAATGCGGTCGTTCATGTAGCGATGGAGCGTTTGAAGCATGAGGCCATCACCGCCGAGCGCGACGATGACTTCCGCATCGGCAGGCTTGGCATTACCGTAGCGCGCGGTCAGGCCCTCGAGCGCGGCACGCGCCTCGGGTACGTCGCTGGCGACGAACGCGATGCGATCGTAAGGGTTGGACAGCTTTTTCATGCAGTCTGCTGGATCGCTCACGCACGAGGATTTAGGCTAGTGTCGCAATAGCACAAGCAAGTTTCCTAACGATGACCACCGTCAAGCTCGCGAAGGCTCGCTCACTTGGACCCGAACGACAAGGCCGTTTTGATCTATGCCACTTATCCCAATCCGGAAATGGCGGAAGTGGAAGGGCGGGCGCTTGTCGAAGCGCGGCTTGCAGCTTGCGTTAATATTTTGCCCGGCATGGTTTCGATTTACCGGTGGGAAGGCGCTGTTGAACGGACGGGGGAATGCGTCATGATCATCAAGACGCGGGCCACTTTCGCCGATGCAGCGATCACTGCCGCCAAGGCGCGGCACCCTTATACAACTCCGGCGTTTGTGATCCTGCCGGTGGAGGGCGGTTCGGCAGACTATCTCAACTGGATCGTTGCGAGCACGACCGGCGGCAGCCGATAGCGTCTCACATGCGCCCGAGCGGATGCAGGAAAAGCTGCTGGACGGAGCGCGTTGAGGAGTAGCGCCGCTTCACCTGTTTGGGCGGGGGCGACCACGCTTTCCTCGGTTTGACCGCTTTGGGCGGTCCCGAGGGTGGATCGTCAACGGCTGCGTCATCTGGTTCGAGTGCCGCCATTGTGCTTGAGGGCTGCGCCTGCGGTAGGTCTTGCTGCCACGGCAAGGATTCGGCTCCGGGCAGATTTTCTTCAGTGACGGGTCTTGCGATGCCGGATTGCGCGGCAACCGGGCCGCCAATCGACATCCGGCCGGGAAGCGGATCGGGCCGGGCGGCGATCACAACCGGGGGCTCGCCTGCAATGGAACTGGACGCGTCCGTGCTGTCTGCCACGATTGTTTGAGCAACGCAGCGGCCGCCGGAGAGCACTTCGTCGTCTCCGCAAGTGGGCCCGCAGACGGCCTGGGTCTGCCCCTTGATCAGAGACAGAAGAAATACATCCGGCTCGTTGGTGGGCAGCGATGCGTTTACGCGCGCTATGAAATTTTCCATCGCGCTCCGGGAGCGATCGCCCCAGCTGCCGTCAAGACGGCCGGAATAGCAGCCGACGCGTTTGAGTTCGGCCTGGATCTCGCGGGCGAGCCGGCGCTGAACGGTGGGCTTTGAAGTCGTCGCAGAGGTCCCGGCGGCGGGCGGTGTGAAGTCGTTGGAAATGGAAACAGCTGGAAGCGCGGCTGCGGCTGGCAAAGCCTTGGCGGCTGCTATCGACAGATCCGTCGCGATGGGATGAGGAGCCGCCGGTGAAGCAACGGGACGGCGCAAGCCCGGATGTTCGGCGGGAACCGTTGCCGGTTCCAAGATGGTCGCGCGCGCCACGATGCGACTGACGGCAGCGAGTTGCTCTTCCCGTTCGCTGGGCGAGGGGGCGATCTCGCTGACGATAAACGCCAACCCGCCGCCCAGAATCACCAATTCCAAAACTTTCTTCATCGAGGCCGACTCCTGAACCAAGGCCTGCGGTGGTCTTTCACGAACAACAATTCACGCCTGGAAAGGTTCTCCGGATGTTGCTTTGCCGCGGTTGAGAGCCGGGACGTGTTCTTGGGTTCCTGCGAAGTTCGCTCGAACCGGTCTCATCACGCGCGACGTCGACGGCCAAAAGCCATCCGTCAGCCGTATGGTAGACGTTAACGAAGCTAGCCGATCGAGCGGCGCGCAGAAAGCGCTGAATTGGCGCGAGCCCCTTGTTTTTTACAGATTTCCTGAACAGCCCCGACCACCATGACGGTTCCCGGCGCCGAAAGAAGCGGGGGTTATCGACAGGGCCGCCCGCTCATTGGGGATAAGCGTTGAAGAAAGCGGGCGGGAGCTGTGGATGGCTTGGTGAGACGGTCTGTGTCGAACGTGCCACCCTTCTGGGATCGTTCCTGGCGTCCTCTGGGCTACGGTTCTGATTCCCTTAACAAAAGATTTCGAATCGCATAGCGTCGCCCTTGAGGGGAGTGTGTCGCGTACGACACTTGTTTGCTTCGGCCCTTCGTCTTGATTTTTCCCACCGGCTGGCTCTAGCGGCAGTTCGGCCTGTGAACAAGACGAGGATAAGGCTGGAGGTCCAGCAGGTCTCGAGGTCGTTCCCGTCATCGAAGCAGTCCGCGTCGGACGCCATTTGGGGATGGTTCCGGCACGCTCAAACGGACCTGCAGTCGAAGACGAGAAGGGGCTCGTGTCAGGTGCTCTGGCTGGCTTTCCGTTCATTCCCTCGCGGACAACAAGACAAAGCGAACCGGGACGCGGGGGAGTCCAGCGTCCGACAGGTTCATGTGCAATGGAGAGGGCTATGCGACACCTCATGGGTGTACTAGGCGTTCTCGCAGCAGGCGTGTTACTCGCCGTGTCCGCTGCGATGAACTGGCGTTTCGGCTACAGTCTCGGGAAGACCGAGCTCGACGGTATGATCTACGGTTCGGCCTCTGCCGCCGCAGACTGCCTGAAGGCACTCACTCCCTTCTTCTTTTTCGCCGCTATCAGAAACAGGATGTGGTCGCAGGCAGCTGCGGCTGCCGTGGTCGGTATCGTCATGACCGCCTACTCGCTGACGTCGGCTCTCGGCCACGCAGCGTTGAACCGTCTCGACACGACAGGTCAGCGTGCCGTCGAGGCTCAGACTTACAAGGACCTGCGGGCGGATCTGGCGCGGTCACAGGAGCAGCTTGGGTGGGTGCCTCAGCATCGCCCGGTCGGCGTCGTGCAGAGCGAGATCGACAACGCCCAGAACCAGCGCCCATGGGTCTGGACCAAGGGCTGCACTGAGGTGTCCGGAAAGCAAGGGCGTGATTTCTGCCAGTCGTATCATGGATTATCGGCAGAGCTGGCCGCTGGTCGTGAGGCGGAAAAGTTGAGTGGGCGCATCAGCGAACTTTCGGGCAAGTTGTCGTCTGCTTCGGGCACAGCCGCTATGGCTGAGGCCGATCCGCAGGCTGCGGTTCTCGCTAAGTTGTCTGGTCTCAGCATGGATACAGTGCAGATCGCGATGACTGTGTTCATCGCTCTGCTTCTCGAGGTCGGCTCGTGCTTCGGCATGTACGTCGCCTTCAGTCAGTGGCGCATGTATGACGACATGGCTCCGGCCGCGCCCGTCATGGCAACGATTGCCACGCCTGTGATCACCGCTGCGGCAGCGGTGGCGGCCCCCGTCCGTGAGACGGCGCCCGTGCAGATTTCTGCAAAGCCGCGTTCTGGTGCAAACGACAACAAGTCGGCGCCGGCCACTCAGCGTATCGTACCCATGGCTCCCGAAACCGATGTGGAGCGCTTCTACAAGGAGAGTGTCCAGACGCAGGACGGTTCCAGCATGACGGCAACCGAACTGTACGAAGAGTACTGCGCATGGTGTGAAGAGAAGGAAAAGGAACCGCTCGCACTACCTACCTTTGGACGTGAGTTTGGTGAGTTGGGAGTTCAAAAGGCCAAGCTCGGTGGAAGAGTTCGTTACATCGGCATTGCTCTCAGAGCAGCACGGGATGTCGAGGAGGATAAGAAGCTGACGGCCTTCAAGGAAAAGGCGGCCTAGAGATAGGCAAAGGAGAAGGGGCCGCGAAAGCGGCCCTTTTTTGTTGGCTTTGGATGGGGCGCAGCGAAGGTTGTGCCCCATTTCCTTTTGCACGGTATGGATATGTTGCTGAGCCGTTTGGTAGGACCTGCTATGGTTTCTAATTCCTAAATATGTTGGAGATAATTTGAATTCCGTCGAAAATTATTTCTTCATCAGCATTGCAAGTGCATCGACTTTCGCGGCGGTTGCAAACAATTCGAATGATCTTGTGAGGATTTCCGGAATAATGGCGGCGCAATGTGCATCCACATTCTCAGAAGTGGGAGCACGTTATGTCACTCAAGCTTATCAATTTCAGTCAGGACCGGCGGGGTAACGTCGCAATCCTGTTTGCCCTATTCATGCTGCCGATCCTCGGCACCATTGGTGCGGCCGTCGATTTTGGCCGCGCGCATCGCCTGCACACGCAACTTCAGATCGTTGCCGACGCGGCGACTTCAGCCGGTCTCATGGAGTATCGAGAGACTGGTGACGTGAACAAGGGCCAGCAGCGGCTCCTGTCGTTCATCGACCAAGGCTTGGAAAAAGACGGCATGGTTCGCGCTCGCGAAGAGAATGCCAATGGTGGGGGCGCGATTGGCGCCCGCATCGTTCACGTGGACGGCTCTGTGATCGATCCGTTGACCTCATCGGTCCGCCCAGTTCTGCGGACGACGATCGACACGCCGTTCCTGAGCCTGCTCGGGACCAAGGAGATGGAAGTCCAGGTATTCACGAAGGGTGCGGTCGCCTCCAATACGTTGCAAGGTACCAAGAACCTTGAGCTCTCGCTGATGCTCGACGTCTCGGGCTCAATGTCCCAGACCTCCGCGAGCGGCACAATCAAGGTCGAGGACATGAAGGATGCGGCGCAGGACTTTCTGGACATCGTGATGCCTGATGATCTGGCAGTCGATAACCGCCGCGTCGGTCTGGTGCCATTCGCTGATCGCGTCAACGTCGGTTCGTTTGCGCCGGCAGCGACGGGATACGAGCCGACGATCCAGGTTCAAAGCGGGACGACGACGATCCAGGTGCCGGATCCGGATGTCTCCAGCTGGCTGTCCCTCAGCAATTGCCGCAGCCGCGTGCGGTCGTTCACGCAGTATGCCAGCCTGACCAGTTCACAAGCCGAGCAGTTCTGCCGCGACAACTATTCGACACGTGTCAATGGCCGTAACACGGAGTTCTGGACGCCCGCGCGTCTGGCTCAGGAAGTCCCGCGCATGGTGACACGCCACCTTCGTACGTGCATCACCGAACGTCAGGGGAGCGAACGGTCAACTGATGTCGAGCCTGGTCCGGGCGCGTACGTCGGCGTGAACAATCCGAACAGCACGGTGCTTGCCGATCAGTACTCGTCCTCAACGAACAACTGCTCAATCCCGCAAATACGGCCCCTGACCACCGACAAGCAGTCGCTGAAAGACCATGTTGCGACGTTCGGCACGTACGGCGGAACCGCGGGTCACGTTGGTACAGCGTGGAGCTGGTACATGCTGTCGCCAGAGTGGAATCGGTTCTGGTCTTCGGGTGACGGTGATGTTGCGGAGTACGACGACACGAATACGATCAAGGCTGCTGTTATCATGACGGACGGCGAATATAACTCGAACTTCGTCAACCCGTCGGCATCGCAGCAGGCCATCGATCTGTGCACGCAGATGAAGGCCAAGGGTGTCAGGGTCTACACGATCGGGTTCGACATGAGCACGAACGTCAACGATCCGGCCCGTCAGACCCTCGTTGCCTGCGCTTCTCCGAACAGCTACTACTTCCCGTACGACGGAAACGCGCTGCGCGAAGCCTTCAACGAAATCGGCAACTCGCTGGTGACGATCGTGACGAAGTCGAGCGACAGCAAGACGGTGCTGATCCAAGAATAATGGATCACCACGCTATTGCATGACGGTAAGATGGCGGCGTCTCGAAAGAGACGCCGCTGTTGTTTTTGGTCTCAGGCGGTCGGCGGCGCTTTGCCAGATATTTTCAGCGCAAACGCAAAATCGCGCGCGGTTTCCTTCAGTCGTTCGAAGCGGCCGGATGCGCCGCCGTGGCCGGCGCCCATGTTGATCTTCAAGAGAAGAAGGTTGTCGCTCGTGTTCATGCGACGCAGCTTCGCCACCCATTTCGCCGGCTCCCAATATGTGACGCGCGGATCGGTGAGCCCGCCGGTCGCGAGGATGTGGGGGTAGGCTTTGGCGGTGACGTTCTCATAGGGCGAATAGGACCGAATGGTGCCGAAGTCTTCCAGGCTCTCGATGGGGTTGCCCCATTCGGGCCATTCGGGAGGCGTGAGCGGTAGATCCTTGTCGAGCATGGTATTCAGGACGTCTACGAAGGGGACGTCGGCGATGATGCCGAGGAAGAGATCGGGGGCGATGTTTGCAACGGCGCCCATCAGCATGCCGCCAGCGGAGCCGCCGTTGGCGACGATGCGCCCGCGTGAGGTGAGGCCCTCGGCAACGAGCATTTCGCCTGCGGCGATGAAGTCGGTGAAGGTGTTGACCTTCTTCTTGGCCTTGCCTTCCCTGTACCAGCGGTAGCCTTTGTCCTTGCCGCCGCGAACGTGTGCGAGCGCGAAGATGAAGCCGCGATCGACGAGTGAGAGACGCCCGGTCGAGAACGAGGCTGGCATAGAGATGCCATAGGCTCCATAGCCGTAGAGAAACGCTGGCGCGCTGCCGTCAAGCGGTGTCGACTTGCGATACAACAGCGACACCGGAACGCGTTCGCCGTCGGTGGCTAGGGCGAAGAGGCGGCGGGTGACGTAGTCGTCGGGGTTGTGGCCGGAGGGGATTTCCTGGCGTTTCTGGAGAAGGCGGGTGCGGGTCGACATGTCGTAGTCGTAGGTTTCGGCGGGCGTGGTCATCGAGGAGTAGGTGAAGCGCAGGGTGGTGGTGTTGAACTCGTAGCCGCCGGCGATGCCCAGCGAATAGGCTTCCTCGGCGAAGGCGATCGGGTGCTCGGCGCCGTCCGCAATGCGCCGCACGACAATGCGCGGCAGCCCGTCTTCGCGTTCGAGCCGCGCGATGTGGTGCTGCGTGACAGACACCTCGATGATGAGGCGCCCAGTGCGGTGGGGGATAAGTTCCTTCCAATTGGCAAAGCGCGGATCGGCGACGGGGGCTTCGACGACGCGGAAATCCTCCGCGCCTTCCGAATTGGTGGTGATGATGAAGCGGTCGCCGTGATGCTCGACGTCATACTCATGACCCGTCGTGCGCGGCGTGATGATCCGCGGCACCGCCTTGGGGTTGTTGGCGTCGAGGACGTGAAACTCACTCGTCTGGTGATCATGGGCGTTGATCAGGACGAAGGCGCGCGACCGCGTGCGGCCGAGCGCCAGGAAGAAGCTCTCGTCGGCCTCCTCGTAGACGAGTTCGTCGGCGCTGGCCGGCGTGCCGATCGTGTGACGCCAGACAGCGCGCGGACGATGGTTGGCATCGACGCGGATGTAGTAGAGCGTGCGGCTGTCGTTGGCCCAGGCGATGTCGCCGCGCGTGTCGGGGATTTCGTCGGGGAGGTTCAATCCCGTCGCCAGATCGCGGATGCGAACGGTGTAGAGTTCGGACCCCTTGTCGTCGGTCGAATAGGCCACCAGCGTATGGTCGGGGCTATGGGTGGCCGCGCCGAGGTCCCAATAGATTTTGCCCGCGGCTTCGGCGTTGCCATCGAGAAGGATCACTTCGTCCCCGCCGCCACGCGGACGACGGCATAGCCGAGGATACTGGCCACCGGCAGTGAAGCTCGAGAAATATTCGAACGGTCCGTCGGGGCTCGGCACGGTGCGATCGTCGGGCTTGAGGCGGGCCTTCATTTCCTCAAACAGCGTTTGTTGCAGCTGTGCAGTGTCCGCGAGAGCGGCGTCCGAATAGGCGTTCTCCGCTTCGAGGTAGGCGCGGATTTCCGGGTCGAGCGCGGACGGATCGCGCATGACCTCCTGCCAGTTGCCCGCGCGCAGCCAGTTGAAGGGATCTTCCAGCGTGACCCCGTGCCAGGAGGTGACGTGGGATTTTTCGGCAGCGAGCGGCGGGGGCAGAAGGGTCACGGGTACCTCGGGATGGATGCAAAGGTGCAGGGGGATGGCGGCGCCATGGGAGGTGGTTCCTACCTGCTCGCGGCAGCGCTGGCCAGACGACCTCGCGAAACGCCGGACCAAGGCCGACCTGATCGACGCTGAGCGCCGATTTATTCATTTTTCCAAGTTTAGTTGTGCGGAACACTGTCGCCGCTCTGGTCAGACTTCTATCTTCTTGACATGAATACTTGGCGGTCGCAGTGGAGTGATAGCAAAAGCGCACGATGGGAGAGATGAATGGACGAGCAAAACCAGCCCGGTCTCGTGGAGTTGACCGCGCGCATCGTTTCGGCATTCGTCAGCAAAAACACTCTCAGTGCCAATGACTTACCCCAGCTCATCAGCGAGACGCACGCGGCGCTCGCGCGCGTGACGGGATCGGCTCCGCCGCCGGAGCGCGATGAACTGAAGCCGAAGGTGCCGGTGAAGCGGTCGGTGATGCCCGATCACCTCGTGTGCCTGGAGGACGGCAAGAAGTTCAAGTCGCTGAAGCGGCACTTGCGTACGCACTACAACTTGTCGCCGGAAGAGTACCGGGAGAAGTGGGGCCTGCCGCCGGACTATCCGATGGTGGCGCCGAACTACGCGCGCGCCCGCTCGGACCTTGCCAAGAAGATGGGGTTAGGTACGCGCAAGGAGCGGGATTGACGCTTTGTTGGTGAGATTTACTTAACCTGCACTCTCCTCCCCGCTATCACTCGTTCCTTTAGACGATCCAAATCAGCTGTGGCCTTCCTGTGCTCAGAATACTTTGCCGCCGCAGCAGCAATACAGCCACCGCACAAAATTGCGAGAATTATGTCCTGTCCATTATGCTCGCCTCCGTAAATGAGGAGTTTGGCAACTGACAAAAGATTTTGAATGAGGCCACCAGCAAGGCCAAGCAAGCCGAGGCACCATTCGAATGACGCATCTCTTCCGCCTCTGCAAATGGCGTCCAACTGGTCGGGAGTAATAGTGTGTCGAACATCTTCGTTGGGTACAGTGATCGTCATGTGAGTTGGCCGGAGCAAACCAATTTCACCAGCTGATGTCTCGCTATGTTCCCCAAGAGGTAATTGCGGCGGGCCGCTAATGTCAGCCATTGTCGGGCTCCGACCCGGGGTCTGAACTTGACCTCAATAGACCGACCATCACAACATTGAAAAAGTGAGTGTTTCCACAGTTTTTGCAGGTCACGAGTACCAAGGGATAGATGGTGCCGCCCAGCGAGATGTTTTTGCCTTCCAATGTCGTGGGAGCAACAACATGTTGCGAAAGGTTCCACTGATTGTGCCCGCATATATTGCATGTCTTAGTGCCAAGCCACTTTTTGTCGAGCCAGTCCAAGATCTTTTGCTGCTCCTCCAGACTCAGTGGCTTTGTATTCGACACTTTCTGCAATCCGCGATCCGCTGCTCGTAGCTGCTAATAGCATGCTGGAATAAATGCGCAGAGCTTTTTGCATGTTGGTCGACCCTGACTTTATAACGAGGCGCTATCGGAATTGAATTTTGCAAGTCTATGGCCCAACTCTCCGCATTCGGCGCGGTAGAGGGCGAGGAGTTGGGCGTGGCGGGAGAGATCGTAGGTCCAGTGGCCGGCGAGGCCGCGCTTGCGTTCGGCGCGAAGGGCGCGGCGCAGAAGGGCTAGGATCCGACGGCGGCCCGAGGGGCTTTGATCGGCGACCTCGTGCGGCCAGAGCGGCAGCAGCCGCATCAGTTCCGTCTCGCGTGACGTGAGAGGTGATCGGACGCGCGGCAGCGGCGGTCGGTCGTGCATGCGAAGGCTCCCGTTAAGGTAACGGGACGAGCCTCTCATGCGCCTGGCGGGCGGGGATAACCCGCGCCTCACACAGTTAAACCGGCAAAAATTTCTATTTATCCCCGCCGTTCACCCACGCCCTATCAATCGAGGGGTGCAGCGCATGTGTGCGCGTAGGCTTCCGCATCGATCCATTTCGCGAGGTGTTCCGATGCAGCGTTTCGACGGCGATACCATCCGCAAGATCCCGGGCGTATTTCTCACTGACAGCTCCCCGTCGCCCATTCGATCACCCCGCAAGGCACGTCTGGTCCTGCGGCGGGTGAGCCGGCGTGCGCCTCCGACAGCTAAGGCACCCGCACATATTCGCGTGGTGATCGAAGCCAGCGTCGGCCAGGTGTTCGGCGTACTAGCGGAAGACTTCGAAACGGTGACGCGGGGGCGGGCGCGGATCGCGTTTGCGAGGCAGATCGCGATGTATCTCGCCCATGTCGCCTGCGGGCAAAGCCTGACGGATGTGGGGCGGATTTTCGCGCGCGACAGAACAACGGTGGCGCATGCGTGCGCACGCATCGAGGATCTGCGCGATGACCGGCGGTTCGACCGGGTGCTCGATCTTCTCGAGGCGATCGTGCGCTACCGGCTGACGCCGCAGGGCGCGGCGCCTGGGGCCGCTTCCGGCGCATCGTGTTCGCGGGTCGCATGATGAGGGGAGCGAAGCAAGGGGAGGCGAGGGATATGACGGAGACGGGTCCGCAACTGGAGCTCAGCCAGATGCTGCGCAAGCTGGCGCAGCGGTCGAGTGTCGTGGTCGCGCCGTCCCATCAGGAGCGCGCAGGCGTGGCGCCCCTCATGCTTCTCAAGGATGGGCAACCCGCGGGAACGGTCGTGCGGGCGAACTTCGAACGGGCGCGCCGGGCCGGCTTCATCGAAGAGGACGAACACGGTGCGTGCTGGCGTCTGTCGGCGAAGGGGCGAGATGCCGTGCGCCGGCTGACGTGCGGAGCCGTGCAGCGGGATATGACGCCACCGCGTGACGGGCGGCCGGGGATCAATGCGGATGAGAGCCCGCTGGCGTGGCTGCGGCGGCGGCGTGGCAAGGATGGTTCGGCGCTGATCAGCGATGCGCAGTTCCAGGCGGGCGAACGGCTGCGGGCGGATTTCTCGTTCGCGCAGCTTGGACCCCGCGTGACGGCGAGCTGGGATGCGGCACTCGGTGCGGCCGCGGGGGGTCGGCGCGGAACATCGGTCGGCGGTGTCGACATGGCAGACCATGTGCTGGCTGCGCGCGAACGGGTGAACCGCGCGCTGTCCGCCGTGGGACCGGAACTCGCCGGCATTCTCGTCGACGTGTGCTGCTTTCTCAAAGGGCTGGAAGATCTGGAGCGCAGCGTGGGATGGCCGCAGCGGTCCGGCAAAATCGTGCTGCAGATCGCGCTGACGAGCCTGGCGCGGCATTACGGCATCGTCGAAGCCGGCGGGGGTGCAGGCTCTCGGCAGCCGCGGCACTGGGGGGCGCCGGACTATCGGCCGTCGCTCAGCATTCCGGAGACGTGAGCCGGCGGATCAACTGGCGGCCGACTGAGACACGGCCGCGTTGGCTTCGGCGCGTATGCGGGCGACCATCGATGCGAGGCCGTTCGAACGCTGCGGCGTCAAATGATCCTTGAGGCCCAATTCGGCAAAATCGCTGAGTGCATCGTGCGCGGCGATCTCGTCAGCGGGCTTATCCTGGTAGATCGTCAGCAGGATGGCGACGAGGCCGCGCACGATGTGGGCATCACTGTCGCCTTCGATGTGCATGATGGGGGACTTGCCGTCGCGCGGTGTCAGCTTGGTGACGAGCCAGACCTGGCTGGCGCAGCCACGGACTTTGTTGGCGTCGATCTTTGCAGCATCGGGCAACCCCGGCAGCTCACGGCCAAGCTCGATCACGTAGCGATAGCGATCCTCCCAGTCGTCGACGAGGGAGAAGTTTTCTTTGAGTTCGGAAAACGTCATGCCGGGTCCTGAGTTGCCGCATCACCGACGAGCGGCACCCTTCATGCAGGACTTAAGCGCAATGGGCACGTGGGGCAAGGCGCCGTCAGGACACGGGCAGGACTGAGGGAGCGCCGCAGCCCATCCTAGCGGCGCGGTTCAGTGCCGCGCCAGCCCGGTTCAAGGTCGCGGGACGTCAATGTGCCGCGATGGATGACGGAGGAGGTCTCGACGCCTGCCGTTGCGGCGGTCTCGGCATGGGGCTTGAAGACGTGCGTCATGGCCACGTCGTAGGCGACGCCGGCAGCGAACTCCGCCTTGGTCTTGAACACGTCCCAGGCGGCGCCAGCATTTTCGCAGGTCTTGGCGTTACGCTCGCAGAACGTCATCGTCCATTGGGCGGCGTCGACAGCGGCTTGCTGCAGCCGTTCCTGCTGCGCCCTGTCCGACGGCAGGAGCGCAATCACGGCACCAACAACAATGATCGTTCGCAGCAGAGGCATTTGCGTTCAATACCTGACGATACGGCGCGAGGCTTTGATGCGCCTCAAGCGAAACCTTAGCTCATGGCGATCAAAGAACCGCAACGGCGGGAGCGTGAATTTGATTTGAATTTTATGGATTGCAGTAAGGGGGCGTAAAGGGGCGTGCGGTTAACGAGGCATTAACGCGCCCCCGGGATACTCGCGAGCGTGAGGGTCACCATGGACCTCGAGGAAGCATGTCGGCACGCATTTCAAGATTGGCGACGGCGCTGTTCGCGGTGTTGTCGGCTGCTGTGGCCATCAACCTGACGGTGATGCAGCCCGGCGCGCGCGTGCAGCACGTCGCCGACCGCAGCGGGATGTGGGGCGCGGTGCGGGAGACGGCGGCGTTGGCGGTGCCGGAACTCGATCAGAGAAACGGACGGCCGGATTTGCCTGCCGGAGCGCCGGCTGGCGCGGCGTCTCGGGCGAGCGGGCCGGTGCCGACGAACTCGGGGCCGTTGACGCCGGGGATCACTCAGCGCGTGCTGGTCTCACCGCCGGGGGCGGCGGCAGATCCAACGCAGACGACGCGTGCGGTTCAAATGGCGTTGGCGGCGAAGGGCTATGAGACCGGCGGCACGGATGGAATTGCGGGGCCGGTGACGCAGGCGGCCATTCTCGCCTACGAAGTCGATAACGGATTGCCTTTGACCGCGGAGCCCAGCGATGTGCTGCTGGCGAGAATCAAGGACGGGGGGCGGGGGACCGCGACGGCGGCATCGCTGGCACCGGGGCCGAAGGCGGATGCTCTGATCCGGTCGGTGCAGGTCTCGCTCGGCAAGCTCGGCTATAAGGTGGGGCGGGCCGATGGCCGGTTGGGCGAGGCGACGATCGCCGCGATCCGGGCGTTCGAGAAGCAGCAGGGGATGGCGGATACAGGGCGCATTTCGGGTGACCTGCTGATACGACTGACGCGTCTCAGCACGGCGCCGCGGACGGCGGAACGGCGCTGAAGCGCGCTGGGCGTCGCTGAAGCTCGGTGGGGCGTCGCGCGTTGCTACATGCCCCTTGCAGGATCAAAGCGCATGCGGCTCAAGGCCGGAATCTGGATCAAGGCTTACATCCGGCGATTGGCACGCGAGGGGTTGATGGCGGTCGTCGTGCGTCACGGCGATGATGATGCCGGCGCGATCTTCGTGCGCGTGAACCGGCTGGACGGGACATCGTTGTTGTTCGGGCCGGCGCCGGCGGGGCTCGATGAGGCACAATCGGATCGGCCGATGATGCCGGTGCTCGGTGGGCGCGCCGTGGCGGACGACGAGGCGGACGCGTTTCTCGAGCGGCAGCGCTCGTTCGATCCGGACTTGTGGATCGTGGAAGTGGAGGCGCGCGATGGGCGGCATTTTCTGGATGACTGGATCATCAAGCCGGCGATGTGAGCAGGCGCGGCATTTACGTTTCGTTAAGGTATCGAATTAAGATAATCGACGGTGCGATTCGCAAGATGTGATCGAATTGCAGTCCATCGGGGAGGCTCACGATGAGCAACGTGCTCGCGTTTCGTCCCGCGTTCGCCGGAGGGTCCGGCTCTCAAGAGAAAGTTTTGTCCGGCGGCGCTGCGTCGATGCATGTTAGCGGCGAGATCGTGATCTTTCCAGGCGTGCGCTATGAGAGAGCGAGCGAGCCGGGTGAGCCATCGCCGAAGCCGTCGCGCGGCGGGCGAGGCAAGGCACGCGGCGGCAAGTGAGAGCGATCAGCGCGTGTCGGCGACGCTGCGGCAGGTGGCGCGGCTCAGTTCCGCTTCGTTGATGGCGCGGTAGGCGTAGCCTGCGTCGGGCGCGCGGAGGACGGCGAGGCCTTTTCTGGCCTGAACCTGTAACGGCGACTGGCGGGGTGAGCGACGGCCTTGAGCTTCCGGCGTCAGACCCATGAAGCGATCATCGTCGGGCACGAGCAGAAGGGAAATCGCAGTCGGCTGGTCGGGGCGGCCGGCGGCGACATAGATCGCGGCACCAGTGCGATCGTAGAGTGTCAGCGTCCAGCCCGGCGCCGGCAGGGATGCGGTGATCGCCACCTTGCCGTTGCGGGTATCGAAGAGGCACATGGCGACCCTGGAATCGGGGGCGAGATAGGGCAACGGCTGGGTGTCGGGTCCGACGGGCGGGAAGACGACCATCGTGTTGGATTTGAGCGCCGGGGCGAGCCGATCCCAAGCGGTCGCTAACGCGATGCTGGGCGCGGCAAAGGTCGTCGCCACATGGAGGATGGCCATGGCGAAGAAGGCCGCCAGCACGAGTCGCAGATCGAACTTCCGCAGTTGGGCAAGGATGGTCTTCATCGGCAGCCCTTGGCGGTGATATCGGGGACGCGGGCGGAGAGGTCGCGCGCCTCGTCGCCGGTGCCGGTGGCGAGGCTCATGTCGATGACGGTGTAGACGACGCTCAGATTTCCAGCACCACTGGTCGGCAGCCAGTTGCCGCCGCCGGCGGAACGCGACAGCAACCCCACGAAGCGGCCGTCGGGAGAAATCGCTGCGGTGTCGCTGGTGAAGGCGTAGCGTTCGGCGGCATTCTGGATGAGGCGGCCGTCGCGATCGAATACTGCGATGCTCCACCAGGAAGACTCCGGTGGCCGCAGGGTCAACTCGTAGTCACATGACGAATGCAAAGCGCTGCCGCTGCTGTCGGTACGGGCGAGCCACGTCTCGGCGATTTCGCTGGACAGTGGAAGAGTGCCAAGGCGCGCATAGTGGGCGCGCGTGTACGGATCGGCATCGGGCCGCGCGGCCGTGGTCCACAAGGTCCAGGGGCCCTCGGTCACCGTGGACAGGCGCGTGCCGACATCCATCATGTAGTAAGCGCTGCCGAAGCCTCCGGTGAGCACAACGAGAATGAACAGCGCCCAGTCGGTGAGCAGGCGCAGGAAAATCGCGATCCGCTTCTTGACCTGGTGACGCCAGAAGCTGGTGCCGCGCAGTTTCGCGGTCCACGAGCGCGCGCCGGGGGCGGCACGAGCGAAGAGCCGTTGCGGTAGCGTTTGCAGTCCGCCGCCGAGACGCGTGCCATCGAACAAGGTGCGGATCATTGCACGACCCCGATCGAGCGTGTGTCGGTACCTGCGGATCGGCCGGGTGTGGGCAAGGCTGCGCGATCACCCGGCTTGCCAGCCGGCGCGGGTGGCGCAGGGGCGCCACCGCTGCCGCCGGCCGGCTTGGCAGTCAGACCAGCAGCTTTGCGTAGATCGACTGCCATCTGGCGTAGAGCGTCGCGGGCCGCATCTGGAAGACGGCGCGAGGCTTTGGCTTGAGCTTCCGCTTCGCCGGTCAACTGGGCGGCCAGCGCCGGATCGGTAATGCGCAATTGCGCGATGCGCTGCTGTTCGGCGACTTGTGTGGGATGCGGATCGAGACCGGGCAAGGTCGGGATGTTCATGTCCCGATGAGCAACGGCCATGAAGTCGTGCCAGATGGGCGCTGCGATCTGACCACCTGTGTTGCCGTGGGCCATGGGCCGGTTATCGTCGTTGCCGAGCCAGACGGAGGCCACATAACGGCCGGTGAATCCGACGAACCAGATGTCGTTCGGGCCGGAGCTCGTGCCGGTTTTGCCTGCCGAGTGTGTGAATTCCAGACCTGCGCGTTGTGCCGTTCCTTCGGTCACGACCTTGTTCATCATCCAGTTCATGCCGGCGGCGACTTCGGGCTTTATGATCTGCGGCGGGGCCGGTTCGTCGCGTTCGCGGCTGTAAATCAGCTCCCCCTTGGAATTGTAGATCTCCGTGACGCCATAGGGCAGCGCGCGCTTGCCGCCGTTGGCGAAGGTGGCAAACCCACCGGTATGTTCTAAAGGCGTGATGCCATAGTCGCCAAGCGCCATGGAGCAGCTCTTGCGAATGCCCTTGATGCCGAGGCGCTGGGTCATTTCGATGACATTCTCACGGCCGACCGCAAAGGACAGTTCCGCGGCAACGGTATTCAACGATTTGGCAAGCGCCAACCACAACGGCAGGCGCGAGCCCGAGCCGCCGCCTCCGCCGTAGTTGGACGGGCTCCAGCGGCCGCACGACCGTGACGCATCGCGGACAGTGGTCGTCGGCTTGTAGCCGCGTTCGAGTGCGGTGGCGTAAACATAGACCTTGAATGATGATCCTGGCTGGCGGCGCGCATGGGTGGCGCGATTGAACTGGCTTTCGCCGTAGTCGGGTCCTCCGACCATGGCGCGTACGGCGCCGTCGGTCTCCATGGCCACCAGTGCGCCGGAGTTGAGGCGCAGGCCGCGGCCGCGCTGGCGAATGAAAGGCACGATGGCATCGTCGGCAGCCTTCTGCATCGACAGATCAATCGTGGTGCGGGCCGTGAGGACGTACTGGCCTTTGCCTTCCGCCAGCTTCTGCACTTCTTCGAAGGCGTAATCGAGGAACCAATCCGGGCTGTCGGTGGTCCGCGCTTCGACGATTTTCGCCGGATTGAGACGGGCTTCGTGGACCTCTGCGGCGGTATAGAACCCGGCCTCGACGAGGTTCTGCAGTACTTCGTTGGTACGGGCGCGGGACGCGGGCAGGTTGACGTGCGGAGCGTATTTCGTGGGTGCCTTATAAAGTCCGCCAAGAAGGGCTGCCTCGGCAAGGTTCACCTCGCGGACCGATTTGCCGAAATAGAACTGTGAAGCAGCTTCAACGCCAAAGGCACCGCCGCCCATATAAGCGCGGTCTAGGTAGAGCTTGAGGATTTCACGTTTGGTGAAGCGGCTCTCCAGGAGGAAGGAGAGGAACAGCTCCTTGATCTTGCGCTCCAGCGAGCGTTCCGAGGAGAGGAACAGGTTTTTCGCCAGCTGCTGGGTGAGCGATGAGCCGCCCTGGACGACGTCGTTGGCGCGAAGGTTTTCAGCCAGCGCGCGGACGGTGCCGAGCACGTCGATGCCGTAGTGTTCGAAGAAGCGGCGGTCTTCGGTGGCCAGCGTGGCCTTGATCACGCTCTCGGGGATTTCTTCGAGGGGCACGGCGTCGTTATGCAGGATGCCGCGCTTGCCGATCTCGTTGCCATCCTTATCGAGAAACTTGACGCTGTAGCGACCGGTGAGGAACTTGCCTTCATCGAACTCATTGAAGGCGGGAATGGCGAGCGCGAAGAGAACGACGAAGCCGCCGGCGCCCAATGTCAGACCTTCGGAGGCCAGTTCATTGAAGAGGCGCTTCCAACCGGTCAGCTGAAAACGGGCAAAGAAGGTCTGGCCGGCGTTCCAGGCGTCGCGGATGCGCGACCACGTTTCCGACAGGGTCGAATCGATCTTGGCATCGAGACCGAGAAGGTTCGAGAGCTTGTCACGGCCGCCCTGTTTGAAAAACCAGTCGCTCAAACTCGTCCGCCTCGCTAATGACGTCTACTCTCGAGGACGCAATCCTCGAACCACGGCCGCGCACATCGACCGGGCCCATGAGAACCGGGACCACTCGACGACAGACGCGCGGCGCCGACAAAAGGGCAGCACGACATGGCCAAGATGGGGCAGGGCCGGCGGAATCGTTCACGATCCGAAGGCGCAGGTCTAGCACTTTCCGCCCCAGAGGCGCGAGGGGGCCGTGGCATGCGCGAACGTGTCAAGATCAAAGACGGCGTCGAGCCCAAGCCCTTCTGGGAAACAAAGACCCTGGAGGAGATGACGGCTGCCGAATGGGAATCGCTGTGCGACGGCTGCGGGCGCTGCTGCCTCAATAAACTCGAGGACGAGGATACGGGTGAAATCGTGCTGACGCGGCTGGCCTGCGCGCTGCTCGATATCGGGAAGTGCCGGTGCTCCGACTACGCGAACCGGTTTGACAAGATGCCGGATTGCATCAATCTCACACCGGAAAAGGTGCGGACCCTGAAGTGGCTGCCGGCGACGTGCGGATACCGGCGCGTGAAGGAAGGCCGTGGGCTGGCCTGGTGGCACCCGCTCATTTCCGGCGACCCGGAAACCGTGCACCAAGCGGGAATTTCGGTGCGCGGCTTCGCGCGTTCGGAGAAGGGCGTGCGGGCCGACAACTTCGTCCGGTATATCATTTCAGACTTCGAGGACGGCGAGAGCTAAGTCGCTCGCCGCCCTTCGATGAGCGCTAGCGGCGGCGGTGGTATACGCGGTGCGCCCTATATGCACGGCGCGCACCATAGCCGCGATAGGGACTGTAGTATGCCCGGGCGCGCGCATACCCGTATGGGCGATAGTAGCGGTAGGGGCGATAGACTCGGTAGGGACGATAGACGGGGTAAGGGCGATAGTAATAGGCGTCGTCATAATAGTCGTCGTTATAATAGTAGGCGGGGTAGCCGCCGTATCCGTAGCCGTAATAGGGACCGTAATAGCGGTGGCGGTAAGCGCTGCCGATAATCACGGCGGTGGCGACGCCGGCCGCTATGCCCCAACCCCAGCCGCGATAGCGATGTGCATCGGCGCGATCGGTGGCGACCGTCATGCTTGCGACCGCGACCAGGAGCGCGAGGACGAGGCCATTCAGAGAACGCATACGCATTGAAACCTCCCATCGATACGGGTGTGCGTTCGAGGACGCACCCCGTGCTGCGAGATCGATGGACGATACCGCGACGGGGTTCGTTGATGAAGATCAATTCTTTAGATGGTCCGGACTCCGACGATGAACTCATCACCTCAATGCGCTCGTTCGCTTGTGAGAAATCTGATGAGTTCGACACGGCTGCCAGCGCGCAGCGACGACCAAGCTTGTGCATCGGGCAGGATCAGCTGGTCGGGTGGAATACCATCGCGTGCTTACGACTTATCCCCGCGTCGGTAGAGTGCGATAAACTGAAGGGTCTCTCTGAGTAAGTATCGGAATTGCAATGATAATTTTTGATTTTGCATTTGACAGCGTGACGGTCGTCGTGTAGGTTTTTGGTATGGTGCGAGAGTTGCGGGCGGTTCGAATGCGGTGATGCATTCGGGCCGTTTTCATTTTCGCGGCTCGTTCGCGAGACGCGGCTCGCACCAGTTCGCATTTCTTTCCCGGCATCGATGAAGACTGGAGTTGCTCCGCATGGCGCGTCCGCGTGTAGTCCTCGATGACGACGCGTGGGCGGCTGTCCGTGTGGCCTATGAGGACACGCCAGAGCCGGTGACACGGATCCTGGCGCGGTTCGGGATCCAACGGCATCAGCTCTATGACCGGATCGCAATCGAGAACTGGCGGATGCGGTCGTCGGGCGTCGTCAAGTCGGCAGCCGACGTGGCGCCGCCGGTTGCACGACCGCCGCCCTTGCTGCGGTTCGAGTCTGCGACCAGCGATCCGGTGGTTGAAGGAATTGGCTGTCCGATCGACGGCGATCGGCCAGTGCAAACGCACGCGGAGCGCATGGAGCGGCTCTATCGCATCATCGACCGGCTACTGGAGAAGATGGAGAGCAACGTGGTCAATAATCCCAACATGACGGCACAAGAACAGGAACGCGCGGCGAAGGCGCTGACATCGACGATGACGGCGATGGAGCGGATGACCGACATCGCAGATCCGAAGAAAGCGCCCGAGACGTCCGACGGAGGCAAGAATAATGACAGTGCCGAAGCCGAACGGATGCGTCGCGAGATTGCGGAGCGTCTTGAGCGGCTCAGCGCCAAACTGCTCGACGACGCCGGCAAGTCTGAGTGACCTCACCGACGCCCAGATCCGGCGGATCTATTTCGACTGGCGGTTCTGGGCGCGTGACGATCAGCTGCCGCCGGACTCAGGTGATGGTTGGCGCGTGTGGCTGCTGCTCGGCGGGCGTGGCGCCGGCAAAACGCGGGCGGGGGCGGAGTGGGTTCGCGCGCAGGCCTTGGGTCTATGGGATCGGCAGGCGAGCGCATCGTCCGGTGCTGGTCCGCAACGGCGGCGGATCGCGCTCATCGGAGAGACGTTCGCCGATGTGCGGCGGGTGATGATCGAGGGCGCGTCGGGGCTGCTCAACGTCCATCCGGAGAGCGAGCGGCCGGTGTTCGAAGCGTCAAACGGGCGGATCGTCTGGCCGAACGGGTCGGTGGCGCATGTGTTTTCAGCGGAGACGCCGGATAGTCTGCGCGGGCCGCAGTTCGAGTTCGCCTGGTGCGACGAGATCGCTAAGTGGCGCGAGCCGGATCAGGTTTGGGACATGCTGCAGTTTGCGCTGCGGCTGGGCGCGTCGCCGCGCGTGTGCGTGACAACGACGCCGCGTCCGCTGCCGTTCCTGAAGACGCTGATGGCGGATGCCGCGACGGTGACGATGCGGGCTGCGACGCATGACAACGCGGAGCATCTGGCGCCGGGGTTCGTTCAGGAAATGGAGCGGCGGTATCAGGGATCGGTGCTCGGGCGGCAGGAATTATTGGGCGAGATCGTCGAGGGTGAGCAGGGCGCGTTGTGGCGGCGCGACTGGATCGATGCGGGCCGCGTGGCTGCGGCGGGAGATTTGCGGCGTATCGTCGTGGCGGTCGATCCGCCGGTGACGGCGACGAAGGTGTCGGACGCCTGCGGGATCGTGGTGGCGGGCGAAGACGAGCAGGGCCAAGCGTTCGTGCTTGCCGATCTGACGCTCGAGGGGCGCGAGCCGCATGTGTGGGCGCGGGCCGCGGTGGCGGCCTATCATGAGTTTCAAGCCGACCACATCGTGGCGGAGACGAACCAGGGCGGTGATCTCGTGGTCGCGATCCTGAAGCAGATGGATGAGAACGTGCCGGTGCGGAAGGTGACGGCGACGCGGGGCAAGTGGCTGCGCGCGGAACCGGTGGCGGCGCTCTATGCGGAGGGCCGCGTGGCGCATGTGGGTCGCTTTGAAAAGCTCGAGGCGCAAATGATGTCGTTTGCGGGTGACGGGCGTGCGGGTGGCCGCAGTCCTGATCGGCTCGATGCGCTCGTGTGGGCGCTGACGGACTTGAAGCTCACGCCGCTGGCGCGACCTGGGATCCGAACGCTTTAGAGTGCGCTTTCCGACTCCGCTGCGCGGAGCCGGCCGGAAGGCGGGGCTGTGTTTTGCGCCTGGCGACTCCGCTGTCGCGGAGCGGCCGCCGGGCGCGTTTGACAACTTGAAGGATACACCATGGCTCGATGGACGGAGCGGCTCGCGTCGATGTGGGCCGGGTCGCGGAGTACGTTGCCGTACGCGCTGACGGCACCGCCTTCCGCCGGTGACGAGAAGGCGACGCGGACCGGTTCGGTGGTCGCGGTGGAGACGCTCGGGCGACCGGTCTGGACACCGCGCGACTATCAGACCTTTGCGCGTGAAGGCTATATGCAGAACCCGATCGTGTACCGGTCGGTTCGCATGATCGCTGAAGCGGCGGCGTCGATCCCGCTCCTTCTGTATGAGGGCGTGCACGAGCACGAGGCGCATCCGCTTCTCGATCTCATCGCGCATCCGAACGCGGGACAGACGTCGGCGGATTTCTTCGAGAGCTGGTATGGCTACCTGCTCGTGTCGGGTAACGCGTATGCCGAAGCGGTCTTGATCGGCGATCGTGTGCGGGAATTGCACGCGCTGCGTTCCGATCGCATGAAGGTGATCCCCGGCAGCGAGGGCTGGCCGGAGGGATACGAATACACGGCAAACGGGCGGAGTGTCCGGTTCGGGGCAGATGCAGATGCGGCGGGTGGCGTGTCGCCGATCCTGCACATGAAGCTCTTTCACCCGGCGAACGATCACTATGGTTTCAGTCCGATCGAGGCGGCGGCAACTGCGATCGACATCCACAATACGGCGGCAGGCTGGAACAAGGCGCTGCTTGACAATTCGGCGAGGCCCTCCGGTGCGCTCGTCTATGGCAATGGCGGCGGGCGGTTGACGGCGGAGCAATTCGAGCGGCTGAAGACGGAGTTGGAGACGAACTTTCAAGGCGCCAAGCATGCGGGGCGTCCGCTGCTGCTCGAGGGCGGGCTCGACTGGAAGCCGCTGTCGCTGTCGCCGCGCGACATGGATTTCATCGAAGCCAAGAACGCGGCAGCGCGCGAGATCGCGCTCGCCGTCGGCGTGCCGCCGATGCTGCTCGGTATTCCGGGCGACAACACCTATTCCAACTATCAGGAAGCCACGCGCTCGTTCTGGCGACAGACCGTGCTGCCGCTCGTCAATCGAACGGCCATGGCGTTTACAGGCTGGCTCGCGCCGGCATTCGGGTCGGGACTTTTGCTGAGACCCAATCTCGATGATGTGGAGGCGCTGACGTTTGAGCGTGAGGCGCTCTGGCGGCGGCTCGATGCGGCGACGTTTCTCTCGCGCGACGAAAAGCGCGAGGCCGCCGGTTATCCGCCGGAGACCAGTGCATGAGGGAGGGCGTGAAGACGATGCGAGACCCGACGGTGGACGTTGCCGCTCCGGAGTTGAAGTTCACGGCGCTCGATCTTACGGACGCGGATGCGAGCGGTGTTTTCGAAGGGTACGCGAGCCTGTTCGATCGCGAGGACCTGGCGCGAGATGTGATCGTGCCTGGTGCGTTCCGGCAGAGTTTATCGGAGCGGGGCGCGCAGGGTGTGCGCATGCTCTATCAGCACGATCCGGCCCATCCCATCGGGGTGTGGGAGCGGATCGAGGAAGATGCGCTGGGCCTCAAGGTCAGAGGGCGCCTGACGCTCGAGACGGAAAAAGCGCGCGATGTTCTCTTTCTGATGCGCGCCGGCGCGATCGACGGCCTGTCCATCGGGTTCAAGGCGAAGCGGACGCGGCGCGAGGCACGCTCCGGCGTCCGGCGCATTCTGGACCTGCAACTCTGGGAAATTTCCATCGTGACGTTTCCCATGATGCCGGGCGCGCGGGTGCTCGGCGTCAAATCCACTCCGTTCGCCGGGGCGATCCCGACCGAACGCCAATTCGAGCGCTGGCTTGTGCGGGAAGCCGGGTTCACGCGCTCGGCTGCCCGGACGCTCATGCGATCGGGATACGACGGTCTGAAGTCCCAGCGGGATGCGGGCACGGACACGAACGGTGAGACAGCGGATCTCTCCGGCCAATTGCGTCGGCTGACCGCGCTCATCAAGTCTGCCACCACCTGACAAGGATTGAAAACAATGGACGCACTTGAAACCAAGGCCGGGTTGGGCCGCGATCTAGACGAGCTGATGCAGGCCTTCGAGGCCTTCAAGGACACCAATGACCGCCGCCTCGCCGAAATCGAGCGGCGTGGTTCGGAAGATGTCGTGACGGCCGACAAGCTCGCCCGCATCGAGAAGACGATGGATGCGCTTGCTTTGAAGCAGGCGCGCGTGCCTCTCGGTGAACGGGACGCCAAGCCGGTCGCGGAACTCGCACACAAGTCTGCGTTCGACGGTTACGTGCGCAAGGGCGAGACGGCGAACTTGACGGCATTGGAACAGAAAGCCCTCTCGGTCGGCATTGATGCGGACGGCGGCTTCCTGGTGCCAAAAGAGACCGAACGCGCGGTGAATACGGCCTTGAAGACGGTGTCTCCGATCCGCTCGGTCGCTGGTATTCGCCAGGTTTCGGGTTCGGTTTACAAGGTGCCGTTTGCGACGACAGGTGCGGCGACGGGTTGGGTCGGTGAAGCGGCGGTGCGTCCGCAGACCAACACGCCGACGCTGGCTGAGCTGTCGTTCCCGACCATGGAACTCTACGCCATGCCGGCGGCGACACAGGCGATCCTCGATGACAGCGCCGTCGACATCGATGCGTGGCTCGCGGAAGAAGTCCGGGTCGCCTTCGCCCAGCAGGAAGGCACGGCGTTCGTTACCGGTGATGGCGTCAACAAGCCGAAAGGTTTCCTCACCTATCCGACGGTGGCGAATGCCTCGTGGACGTGGGGCAATCTCGGCTTCGTGACGTCGGGTGCAGCGGGTGCATTTCCTGCCGCCAACCAGGCCGACAAGCTGATCGACCTCGTCTATGCGGTGAAGGGGACGTATCGCGCGAACGGTTCGTTCGTGATGAACCGCTCGACGCTCGGCACCGTGCGCAAGATGAAGGATGCCGATGGCTCGTACATCTGGCAGCCTTCGGGTGATGCGGCGCAGCCGTCGCGCTTGCTCGGCTATCCCGTCGTCGAAGCGGAAGACATGCCGAACATCGCGGCGAACAGCCTCTCGATCGCATTCGGTGATTTTGCGAGCGGCTATCTGATCGTCGATCGCGTGGGGATCCGCGTGCTGCGCGATCCCTATTCCTCCAAGCCGTATGTGCTCTTCTACACGACCAAGCGCGTCGGCGGCGGCGTCAGGGACTTCGACGCGATCAAGCTGATGCAGTTCTCGATATAAAGCGCTCACGCCGGTTAATCCGAGCGCTCGCGCGCTCGGGCCGGCTCCGCGGGGGCGCGGCTTGCCGCGGGTCGCCTTGCTCCCCGGCGCTTTGCGCCGAAGTTTTGCTTCGCTCACGTCGGCTGATCCGAGCGCTTGCGCACTCGGGCCGGCTCCGCGGGGGCGGGGGTTTGCTTGGCCCACACTCGGCAAGCCGGTGTGGGGTTTTGCTTGGCCCACACTCGGCAAGCCGGTGTGGGGCAGACCGCTGCGCACGCAAATGCGCTGGGCGCTCTTGCGCCGTCGCTTCTCAAGTCAGTGAAGTGCTCGCGCGCCTTCGCTTTCCATTCCGTGCGGGGTGCTCCTCCCCTCGTGCGGATGCTGCGGGATCGTTGCCGGTGATGCCGGTGGCGGTCCCGCTTCTTTTTCTGGGGAGTGCTGGAATGGGGAGTGCAGCATGGCACTGGTTTATCGTAGCGGACCGGCGGTGGAGCCGCTGTCGCTGAATGAGGCGAAGGCACATCTGCGGCTCGACAACACCGCCGATGACGCGCTGGTGACGAGCCTCATCATCACGTCGCGATTGCACATCGAGGCGGCGCTGGGACTGGCGCTGACGGCGCAGGACTGGACGCTGGTGCTCGATGCCTGGCCGGCGACAGGGGTGGTGACAATTCCCATGCGGCCCGTCACGGCGGTGACGGCGGTGCGCGTGCGGGCACCGGACGGGACGCCATCGGTGGTGCCGCCGGCGTCGTATGTTTTAGAGGGAACCGGTCTGCCGCCGCGTCTTGTGCCGGCCTCCGGCGCGCTGCCCAATCCGGGTCGAGCGGCGGGCGGGATCGAGATCGATTTTACGGCCGGTTATGGTGCGGCGGCGGCGTCAGTGCCCGAGCCGATCCGGCAGGCGCTGAAGCTGCTGGTCGCGCACTGGTACGAGCATCGGGATCCGGTGGAGATCGGCGATCCTGAAACAGCGATACCGGCGACTGTCTCGGCGCTCGTGAAGCCTTACGCGGTGCCGCGGCTATGAACAAAATTTCGATTGCGGCGATGCGCCAGCGTTTAGCGCTGGAAGAGGCGTCTGCGGTGGCGGATGGCGCCGGCGGGTCGATCGTGTCGTGGGGGCTGGTTGCCGAAGTATGGGCGGCGATCCATCCGCGAACGGGAGTAGAGCGCGTAGAGGCCGGCGGGATCGAGGGGCGTGTGACCCACGAGATCACGATCCGGCATCGTCCGGGCGTCGTGCCGCAACAGCGGTTTCGGCTCGGCACGCGCATCTTCGACATCAAAGCGGTGATCGACGTCGAGGAGGCGCATCGCTTCCTCGTCTGTCTCGTCGAGGAGCGGGTGGCATGAAGGTTTCGGTCAACGTCAAGGCATCCGGGTTCGCCGGCGTCATGCGGCGCGTGGCGCGGTTGGTGACGGCGACGGCGGCGCGGGCCAGCCGGTCGCCGAGGCCTCGGCCGACTGATCAGAGCAAGGAGCCTCGCCCATGACGAGCGCCAGTTTCGAATTGCAGAAGGCGGTGTTCGCAGCCTTGTCGGGGAGTAGCGCGCTCACCACGCTGCTGGGCGGATCACGGATCTACAACGACGTGCCGCGCGGAGCCGCGTTGCCGTACGTGACGATCGGCGAGAGCATTGTGCGCGACTGGAGCACGGGCAGCGACGATGGGCATGAGCATGTGTTGACCATCACGGTATGGTCGCGGGTGAATGGTGAACGCGAAGTGCATCAGATTTCGGCTGCGGTGGAGCGCGCGCTCGATGATGCGGCGCTGACGATATCGGGCGTGCGGCTCGTCAATATGCGGCACGAGTTTTCCGAGATCCGCCGGGATGCCGATGGCGAGACATCGCGCGGGCTCATGAGGTTCAGGGCGGTGACTGAACCGGCTTGATTTTCGATCTCTCCAACTCAAAGGACCGACAATGGCTGCACAAAAGGGCAAGGACCTGTTGCTGAAGGCTGACAGCACGGGGACCGGTGTTTTTTCGACGATTGCGGGGCTGCGCTCGCGCGCCATCGCCTTCAATGCGGAGACGGTGGACATCACGCATCAGGAAAGCGCGGGGCAGTGGCGCGAACTGCTGGCCGGGGCTGGCGTGAAGTCCGTGCGGCTGACGGGTGCCGGCATTTTCAAGGATGCGGCATCGGACGAACTGGTGCGCAGTTACGTCTTCAACGGCACCATTCGCGATTGGCAAGTGGTGGTGCCGGATTTCGGGACGATCGAGGCGCCGTTCCAGATCACGTCGTTTGAACTGACGGGAAGGCACGATGGCGAGGTTGCGTTCGAGATCGCGGTGGAAAGCGCCGGCGAAGTCACGTTCACGGCTCTTTGATTAGTTCGGCGCTCGCACCGGGCCGTCTTGCGGTCTGGCCGAGCGGTTGTCGTTCGGCGATTGGAGTTTGAAGATGGTCAATCTGCATCGCGGTGAAATCGAAGCCGTGCTCGACGGGCGGCCGTTCCGACTGTGTCTCACGCTCGGTGCGCTGGCCGAACTGGAGGCCGCGTTCGGCGACGAAGATATGCTGGCGCTGGCGACGCGGTTCGAGAAGGGGCGGATTTCGGCGCGCGATTGCGTGCGGATTATCGGTGCGGGTCTGCGCGGGGCGGGGCATGAAATCGCCAACGACGCGGTGGCGCGGATGGCGAGCGAAGGCGGAGCTGCCGGTTACGTGGAGATCGTGGCGCGGCTGTTGAGTGCCACGTTTTCTGGCCAATCCTCGGCATCGGGAAAGGCGGACACGGAGAGTGACCGCGGCCCTTTCCCTGGGACGACGTGATGGCGGCCGGCCTCGGCGTGCTGGGGCTGGCTCCGCACGTGTTCTGGGCCATGACGCCACGGGAGTTCGATGCGGCCATGCGGGGTCGGTTGGGGGGCGGGGTTCAACCGTCGGTGCCGACGCGGTCGGATCTTCTGGCGATGATGCAACAGTTCCCCGATGAAGCGAGGATGGCATGAACGAGTTCGGTGAAACGGGCGAGGTGTGGACGGTCCAGGTGGACGCGGACACCACGGCGTTGCAGACGGAGTTGCGCGCGGCAGCCTCGCTGGGGCGGCAGTTTTCCAATTCGCTCGTCAATGCCTTCGAAGGCATCGCGATCAAAGGGCGGTCCGTCGCCGATGTGTTGAGAGGATTGGCAGTGCGCCTGTCCGACCTGGTGCTGAAGGCAGCGTTCAAGCCGTTGGAACAGGGCTTCGGGGGTGTTTTGTCAGGGCTGCTATCCGGGGGGCTCGGCTTTGCGAAAGGCGCGGCATTCCAGGGTGGCGTGCCGGTGCCGTTCGCCAACGGCGGGGTGATCCAGAGCCCGATCGCGTTTCCCTTGGGTGCGGGGCGAATGGGCATCGCCGGGGAGCGCGGGGCGGAGGCGATCATGCCGCTGTCGCGCGGTCCTGATGGGCGGCTCGGCGTCGCGGCCCCGCGCGGGCAAGGCATGCAAGTGACGTTCAACGTGACGGCGACGGACGCCGAGAGTTTCCGCCGGTCGGAAGCGCAGCTGTCTGCAATGCTCGCGCGGGCGGCGGCACTGGGGCAGCGCAATCTCTAATTCAGCCAGACGAGGCGCAGGGCATGAGTTTTCACGAGGTGCGTTTTCCCACCGCGATTTCGCGCGGGGCGCAGGGCGGTCCGGAACGGCGCACGGATGTGGTCGTGCTGGGCTCGGGCCACGAGGAGCGCAACGCGCGCTGGGCCGACAGCCGGCGGACCTACAATGCCGGTTATGGCGTGAAGTCGCTCGACGATCTGCATGCGGTGATTGCGTTTTTCGAGGAGCGGCGCGGCCGGCTGTACGGATTCCGCTGGCGGGATCATCTTGATTTCAAATCCAGGGCGCCACAGCAACCGCTTACGGCGACGGATCAGGTGATCGGGACGGGCACGGGAACGCAGACGGCGTTTCAGCTGATCAAAACGTATGGTTCGACGTTTGCGCCCTGGACGCGCGAGATCAAGAAGCCAGTGTCGGGCACGGTGCGCGTTGCCGTCGCCGGGCTCGAGAAGATCGCCGACACGCACTTCACGGTTGATCCTGCGACGGGCGTGGTGACGTTTCTGCCTGGGCATGAGCCGGAAGCGGGAGCTGCTGTCACCGCCGGTTTCGAATTTGACGTGCCGGTGCGGTTCGAGACCGACCGGCTGGAAATCTCGCTCACCGGCTTCCAGCACGGAGCCATTCCCAACATTCCAATCGTCGAGGTGCGCCGATGAAGACATTGCCACCGGGGCTTGCCGCACATCTTCAAACCGGTGCAACGACCCTATGCTGGTGCTGGCGGCTGACGCGGCGCGATGGACTGCGGCAAGGCTTCACCGATCACGATCGCGATCTGGTATTTGATGGAACGACGTTCGAGGCGGCTGCTGGCTTTGAAGCGAGCGAAGTGCGCGAAAGCCTCGGTCTTGCGGTCGATAACCTTGAAATCACGGGTGCGCTGTCGTCGGCGAGCTTGTCGGATGATGATCTTGCCGCCGGTCTCTATGACGATGCGCAGGTCGAGATCTTTCGCGTCAACTGGGCGAATGTGTCCGAACGGGTGCTGATGCGCACGGGGTCGCTCGGAGAAGTCAAGCGCAGCGGACCGGCGTTCTCGGCCGAGGTGCGGGGGCTGTCGCACTATCTCCAGCAGCCGAGGGGCCGGGTGTTTCAATATGCGTGCGATGCTGACGTTGGGGATGCGCGCTGCGGCATCGACCTGACGGGACCGGTCTATACGGGAACGGGTACGGTGGCGGCCGTTTTGTCTGAGCGACGGTTCACGGTTATAGGCCTCTCGGATTATGAAAGTGACTGGTTCACGCGCGGGTTGTTGACGTTCACGTCGGGGGCGGCGTCCGGTCAGAAGATCGAGGTGCGGCGGCATACGCGCAATGGCGGCGCGGTGGAGTTCGACCTTTGGCAGCCCGTTCGGTCGCCACTGACAGTCAACATGGCGTTCAGCGTGACGGCGGGCTGCGACAAGACCCATACGACGTGCCGGGCGAAGTTCTCCAACATCGCGAACTTTCGCGGCTTCCCGCATATGCCGGGCAACGATTTTCTTACCGCCGTTGCGCGACCTGGCGGGAGTTGAGCAGCCATGATGGACCCGTTGGGACAGCGCGTCGTCACTGCGGCGCGCGAATGGATCGGCACGCCCTATCATCATCAGGCGAGCGTCAAAGGCGTGGGCGCGGACTGCCTCGGGCTCGTGCGCGGTGTCTTTCGCGACGTGATGGGACTGGAGCCGGAGACCCCGCCTGCGTATTCGCGCGACTGGGGCGAAGCCGACGGATGCGAAACCCTGCTCGACGCTGCGGGACGGCATCTGAGCAGCATGCCACTGACGGAACTTGCACCGGGCGACGTCATCGTCTTCCGCTTGCGGCCCCGCACGGTGGCAAAGCACGCGGCGATCCTGGCCACTCCGCTGTCCATGATCCACGCGATGGAAGGCACTGCGGCAGCTGAAGTGGCGTTTTCGCCATGGTGGCGGCGGCGGCTCGCCGGGGTGTTCCGGTTTCCAGATTCATCATCGAGGTAGTGCTGATGGCGACTTTGGCGTTGGCGGCCGTGGGTGCGGCTGCGGGCGGAGCATTGCTGCCGGGTGGCATCTCACTCCTCGGCGCGACGCTCTCGGGTGCTGCGCTCGGATCGCAGATCGGCGCGCTGGGAGGGTCATACGTCGATAACGCGTTGTTTGGAGCGAGCGGCGGCAAGGTCGTTGAAGGGCCGCGGTTGCAGAAGGTGCATCTGACGGCCTCGACGGAAGGTGCGCCGATCCCGCGCATCTATGGCCGCGCGCGGCTGGGCGGACAGGTGATCTGGGCCGACTCCCTGCAAGAGCAGCAGGTCAGGTCGTCGTCGGGCGGGAGTGGAAAGGGGCTGCCGAGCCCGGGCGGGGCGACGCGGTCGGTCGAATATCGTTATTCGGCGAGCTTTGCCGTGGCGCTGTGCGAAGGCGAAATCTCCGGTCTCGGCCGGGTCTGGGCTGACGGACGCGAACTGGATGTCACGCGGATCGTTCACAGGCTCTACACGGGGAGCGAAGATCAAGCGGCTGACGGGCAGATCAGCGCGAAGCTCGGTGCGGATGCGGCTCCCGCTTTCCGTGGCACGGCGTACATCGTGTTCCAGGATTTGCCGCTTGCCGAGTTCGGGAATCGCATTCCGCAATTGTCATTCGAGGTCGTGCGGACGGTCGATCGCTTTGGTGAAAAGATCCGCGGCGTCGCGATGATCCCGGGATCGGGTGAATTCGTCTATGCGACCGAGCCGGTCGCGCAGACCTTCGGCCTTGGGCGTTCGCAAGCGGAGAATGTGCACACGCTTGCGGGTGAAACGGACTGGCAGGTGGCGGTCGATCAGATGCAGGCGGCGCTGCCGAATGTCTCGGCGGTGTCGCTGGTGGTGAGTTGGTTCGGGACGGATCTGCGCGCGGGGCAGTGTCAATTGAGGCCGGGCGTCGAGCGCACGCAGAAGGCGACGGCTCCAATCGAATGGTCTGTCGCGGGTGTGGCGCGGGCTGGCGCCTACGTGGTGAGCACGCGCGAAGGCCGGCCGGCATACGGCGGCACGCCGTCAGATCAGACAGTTGTTGCGGCTATCGAGGATCTCAAGGCGCGCGGCCTGGATGTGATCCTGACGCCATTCATTCTCATGGACGTGCCGGAAGGCAATACGCTGGCCGATCCTTACGGCGGGGCGGCGCAGGGCGCCTATCCCTGGCGCGGGCGCATCACGTGTCATCCGGCGGCAGGCCAGCCCGGTACGCCAGATAAGACGGCGACGGCTGCGGCGCAGATTGCAGCGTTCGTCGGCACGGCGGCGCCGGGGCACTTTGCGTTGAGCGGCAAGACCGTCATCTATTCAGGGCCATTGGAGTGGTCGCTGCGGCGCATGGTGCTGCATCAGGCGTATCTCGCCAAGGCGGCGGGTGGCGTGTCGGCGTTCGTCATCGGATCGGAGTTGCGCGGGCTCACCACAGTGCGCAGTTCCGCGTCCCATTATCCGTTCGTGGCGGCGCTCGTTGCGCTCGCGGCGGACGTCAAGGCTATTCTCGGAAGTGGAACGAAGGTTCTCTATGCGGCCGACTGGTCGGAATACTTCGGGCACCAGCCCGGTGATGGCAGCGGCGACGTATACTTCCATCTCGATCCGCTGTGGGCGTCGGCTGCGATCGATGCCATCGGCATCGACTGCTACTGGCCGCTCGCGGATTGGCGTGACGGGATGGACCATGCCGATGCGGTCGCCGGGTGGCGGTCGATCCATGATCCAGCCTATCTGCGCGCCAACGTATTCGGCGGAGAAGGTTTCGACTGGTTCTATGCCAACGAGGCGGACCGGCGCGCGCAGATCCGAACGCCGATCACGGACGGGGCAGGCAAGCCCTGGGTGTTCCGCTTCAAGGATATCGCGGCGTGGTGGGGGAATGCCCATTATGATCGGCCCGGCGGTGTGGAGAGTGCCACGCCGACGGCTTGGGTGCCGCAATCGAAGCCGTTCTGGCTGACGGAGATCGGGTGTCCGGCGGTTGACAAAGGCGCGAACCAGCCGAACGTTTTCGTCGATCCAAAGAGTTCGGAGAACGCGCTGCCGTATTTCTCGCGCGGGACACGGGATGATCTCATCCAGCGTCGTACGATCGATGCGATGATCTCGACGTTCGACCCGGATGATCCGGAGTTTGTCCCAGCCGCCAACCCGATCTCTGCGGTGTACGGCGGTCGGATGGTGAGCGTCGATCACATCCTGCCGTACTGCTGGGATGCGCGGCCGTATCCGGCGTTCCCGACCGCACTCGACGTGTGGGGCGACGGGGCGAACTGGGCGCTCGGACACTGGCTCAATGGGCGGCTCGCGGGCGGCGCACTGGACAAAACTCTGGCTGCGCTGCTCGAAGACTATGGCTTCGATCGCGGATCGATCGCGGCGATGCCGGGGACTGTCCAAGGGTACATGATCGATCGCGTCATGTCGGCGCGAGAAGCGCTGCAGCCGCTCGAACTTGCGTATTTCTTCGATGTCGTCGAGAGTGATGGGCGGGTGACGTTTCGTGCACGCGGGCAAAGTGCGCCGATCGCTTTGGTGGCGCCGGGTGATCTCGTCGAAGCCAAGGTCGGTAGTCCGCTCATGACGGTGACGCGCGGACAGGAGACGGACCTGCCGGCAAGTGCCAAGATCAGTTACATTGACGGGGACCGCGATTATCAGCCGGCCGTTGCCGAAGCGCGCCGGCTGGCGGGCTCGTCGGGGCGTGTGGCGCAGGCGGAGTCGCCAATCGTCATGGATGCGCTGACGGCGCAGCCGCTGTCGGAAACGTGGCTCTTCGAGAGCTGGTCGATGCGCGAACGGTTTGCGCTGACGCTGCCACCAAGCCGTCTTGCCGTCGAAGCAGGCGATGTTCTGATGCTGACGGCGGCCGGTCAGTCGCGGCAGATCCGCGTGACGGAAATTGGCGACCATGGCGCGCGCGAGATCGAAGGGCGATCGTTCGATCCGGACGTGTATCTCGGATCGCCCTCAGGCGTGCGTGAACCGGGGACGGGTCCGGATGTCTATGCGGGACAGCCGGCCGCATTCTTTCTCGACCTGCCGCTTCTGCGCGGTGACGAGCCGGAAACGGCGGGGTACGTGGCGGCATCGCAGAGCCCGTGGCCGGGGGGCGTGGCAATCTACTCATCGCCAGAGGTTACGGGCTTCGTTCTGCGCGGGATCGCCTCTGCGCGCGCGACGATGGGTGTGACAGTGACGGCGATGGGGCCGGGACCGCTTGGCGTGTTCGACTATGGCACGCGGCTGCGCGTGGACGTCGGCGAGGCGCAACTTCTCTCGATCAGTTTGCTGCAGTGCGTTGCGGGCGGAAATCTGGCGGCCGTGCGGACACCCGAGGGCGAGTGGGAGGTGTTCCAGTTTCTCAGCGCAACGGTGGTCTCGCCCGGAGTATACGAACTGACGGGACTTCTGCGCGGGCAGGCGGGAAGCGAACACGCGATGCGTGCGCCTCTAGCCGCGGGCGCGCCGTTCGTTCTGCTCGACGAGACAATGGTGCGGTTGCCGCTGACGGCCTCGGACATCGATCTGGAATTGAACTGGCGATACGGACCCGCGAGCCGGAGTGTCGGCGATGCGGCTTACGTGCCGATCACTCATGCGTTCCGTGGGGTGGGCGCACGGCCCTATGCGCCGGTGCATGTGCGCGGGGAGCGCGTGGCGGGGGATATCGCCATCTCGTGGATCCGCCGGACGCGGATCGGCGGCGACAGCTGGACTGTGAGCGAGGTGCCGTTGTCGGAGACCGATGAGCGATACGAGGTCGATATTCTCGACGGAGCGGCGATCAAGCGGACGATCGCAAGCACTTCGCCTTCGGCAACTTACACCTCAGCACAGCAGACCCTGGATTTTGGTGCACCGCAGGCGGCGGTCAGCGTGCGCGTGCGGCAAATCGGTAGTAACGGCCGCGCCGGATCGGCGCGATCAGCGATCGTGTGAGGGCACTCAATGACACTGCACGATCAGCCGCCGTGGCTAGCCGCGGCGTGGCGGGAGCTTGGGCAAACCGAAATAGCCGGCAAAGGGGATAATGCGCGGATCGTCGGCTATTTTCGTGATGCCGGACACAGCACGATCGTGGATGACGAGACGGCATGGTGCGCGGCGTTCGCGGGGGCCATGCTGGAGAGGTCGGGGTATCGCTCAACGCGGTCGCTGAGGGCGCGATCATATCTCGCCTGGGGGGATGCGCTCGATGTCCCGCGGACAGGTTGCGTGGCTGTGCTGTCGCGCGGATCGAATGTGGCACTCGGGCACGTGGGGTTCGTCGTAGGGGAAACGGGCAGTGGCCTCGTGCTGCTTGGTGGCAATCAGCGGAACGCTGTGACGGTGCAGGTGTTTGCGCGGTCGCGGCTGCTCGGGTTCAGATGGCCTGGTGAAAAAGTTTCCGACGATGCGCCACCCGTTGCTGCTGCGGTCCGTGACGACAACCGTTTCGACGCGGCGCTGACCCACGTCCTCAAAATGGAGGGGGGATATACCGATGACCCTTACGATCCCGGTGGGCCGACGAACTACGGCATCACCCTGAGAACGTATGCGAGCCACATCGGCAGGACGGTGGACGCGTCGTCGCGATCATCGCTGATTGCGGGGTTGCGATCGATCGATCCAGAAACGGTGCGCGCAATCTACCAGAAGCGCTATTGGCTCCCGTCCTCTAGCGCAGAGCTCCCTGCGGGACTTGATCTGTTCCACTTCGATGCAGCGGTGAACCACGGCGTCAGTGGGGCAACGCGGTTTTTGCAGGAGGCGCTCAACGTGGATGCCGACGGTGAGATCGGTCCGATCACGCGACGGGCTTTCCGGTCAGCGAGGGTCGACGCCGTCATCAACCGTTATGCGGCCATACGCGAGCGGCGCTATCGCGCGTTACCGCACTTCTGGCGTTTTGGCCGCGGTTGGCTCAATCGCGTGGCGGCCACAAAAGCTGCCGCTTTTGCCCAACTGGCCGCGGATCCGGTACCGCGGGCACTCAACTCTCAGCCTGAACCTCAACTTGCAAACGAAGGAGTTGCTTCCATGACCGATACAGTAACGTCGACGAAGTGGTGGGGCCATTCGCTTACCGTGTGGGGTGCGTTCGTTACGGCCGCCGCAGCCATTCTGCCGACACTCGGGCCTCTGGTTGGGCTCGACATCACGAGCGACGCCGTGCGCCAGATCGGAAGCGATGCCGCGGCGATCGTCCAGGCGATCGCCGCATTCGTCGGCACCCTCATGACGATCTATGGCCGGGCTCGGGCAACGGCTCCGCTCGTTCGACGCGAGATGAACGTAAAGCTTTAGCATGCTGCATTCATGCGGGGTTCAGTCGGGTTGGTGTGGTATGGAAAGTCCCTGGCTGTATTCCACATACTCATCATGATGCACCATATTCGACACCTCGCTGTTCCATTTGCTCTCGCGGTACCGATCTATGCCGCGGGCGCGGATGAGGTTTGCATCGAGGACTGGTCGACGGCGGTACCCGTGGTCAGATCCGAAGGTCTTGCGAGCGTCGAAGCGGTCACGGCCCTTGCGCGGAAGCGACTCAAGGGAGACGTGGTCAAGGTGACGCTGTGTATGCAAGGGCAGACGTATGTCTACCGGCTTTTGATGCGCGGACGGGATGGACGGCACACTCGCATCATCGTGGATGCCAATCGGCCGTTCAGCCGCTAGGAAACGCCGTATTCCTCTCTATAATCCGGCCAGTGGCCGGAGTCGCAAAATGCCGGCTCTGCAACCTGAAGGCCAAGGAACCGGCACCCGTGCGAATACTCGTCGTCGAAGATGATAAGGACCTCAACCGGCAACTCGTCCGCGCGCTCGGTGATGCGGGCTATGCGGTGGATACTGCTTACGATGGTGAGGAGGGGCATTTCCTCGGCGACACCGAACCCTACGATCTGATCATCCTTGATTTGGGATTGCCGAAGAAAGACGGCATTTCAGTGCTGGAGCAGTGGCGCCGGTCAAACCGGGTCATGCCGGTGATCATCCTTACAGCGCGCGATCGGTGGAGCGACAAGGTTTCCGGGATGGATGCGGGCGCAGACGATTACGTCGCCAAGCCCTTTCACATGGAGGAACTGCTGGCCCGTGTGCGCGCGCAGGTGCGGCGTGCGTCAGGCCATGCGAAGAGTGAAATCGAGTGCGGGCCGGTTCGGCTGGATACGAAGACTGCGCGGGTGACGTGCAACGGGCAGCAGGTGAAGCTCACCTCGCATGAATATCGGCTGCTTGCCTATCTGATGCACCATCGCGGTCGGGTCGTGTCGCGAACGGAACTCGTCGAGCATCTCTACGAGCAGGATTTCGACCGAGACAGTAACACCATCGAAGTCTTCATCGGCCGGTTGCGCAAGAAATTGCCAACGGAAGTGATCGAGACCGTTCGCGGACTCGGGTATCGCATGGGTCAGGGCGGAGATGCGGTTTAACTCGCTCGCTTTTCGACTGTTTGCGACTTCTGCAGCCTGGCTTGCAGTCGTTCTCCCGATCGCCGGATACATCATCTACAGACTTTACAGCGAGGACGTGCGCGCCAACTTCGATCAGCGGCTGGAAAAGCTCGTCAACTCGATCGCCGTCGATGCGCTTCTGAGTGGCGGCTCGGAGCCGGTGGCACCGCTCAATCGCTACGAGCCGCTGTTCGAGGAGACACAGTCGGGCTGGTACTGGCAAATCAAGCCGCTGGATGATCCGACGGCTTTGCAGCTCGTCTCTGCGTCGCTTGCGACGGCCACGCTGCCGTCGCCCTTCGAAGCCAAAGTAAAGCCCGATCAACTCGGTCAGCGTTGGATGAACACGAAAGGTCCACTTGGCGAGCCCATCCGGGTCATCGAGATTGTGGACACCAAGGGCCATCAGCCGGACGCGCCCCGATATGCCGTGAGCGTGGCGGGGCCTATCGCGTGGCTTGAGATCCGCAACAGAAATTTCCAGACGCGCCTTGCGATTGCGCTAGCACTGACGGGACTGGGGCTCGTGACGGCAACGCTTTTTCAGGTCCGCTTCGGACTTTTTCCGCTGCACCGCATCGAGCAAGGGCTGGCGGCCATCAGATCCGGTGACGCGATGCGCCTGGAAGGCACGCTGCCGGCGGAAATCGAACCGCTTCAGACGGAACTCAATGCGCTGATCCAATCCAATCAGGACATTGTCGATCGGGCACGAACGCAGGTGGGCAATCTTGCTCACGCATTGAAAACGCCGCTTGCGGTGATCACCAACGAGGCGCGAGAGGACAAGGGCCCGGTTGGCGAGAAGATTGCGGAACAGGCTGGGCTGATGCGGGACCAGATCAATCTTTATCTGGAACGTGCGCGGATGGCGGCGCGCGTCGGCGTCATCGGACGGGCAACTGATGTGCGTGCCGTGATCGAGCCGATCGTAAGGGCCCTTGAGCGGATCAATCGTGATCGGAACATCCGGATCGACTTTCAATGTCAGGCCGGGACCAAGTTCCAAGGCGAGAAGCAAGATCTGGAGGAAATGGTCGGCAATCTTCTCGACAACGCCTGCAAATGGGCCAACGCAAAAGTTCGGCTTTTGGTGATCCTGCAACACGACGGGGATCCGCGGACGGGGCGGCGGCTGATCATCACCGTTTCGGATGATGGGCCGGGGCTGCCGGCCGACCAGCGCACCAAGCTCGGAAAACGGGGATTGAGGCTCGATGAGACGAAGCCAGGGTCAGGATTGGGGCTCTCGATCGTGACCGATCTGGCTCAGCAATACCGTGGCAGCTTAAGGCTTGGCGAGGCCGAACTCGGAGGGCTGGAGGCGCGGCTGGAGTTGCCGGCGGCGGGCTAATAATTCTGCATAACCTGAGGGCTGGAGTCGAACTTTCGCCCGAATCGAGATGGTAATCGTTCGGCTTGGCTGCGGGCCTGCCTTGCCCGGAGGACGGGGGTGTCGTACCTCCCTGGCGCAATGGTTTACGGCAGGAACAAAGGGGACCACTGATGCGCAAGTCGCGCTACCTTGCTTTGGCTCTAATCCCGGCGTTCGTCGCAGGATGCAGCGGAGAAGGTCCGAACAAGGCCGATACCGGGCTCGCAGTAGGCGCGCTGGCGGGCGGAATCCTCGGTAATCAAGTCGGCAAAGGATCGGGACGTGTCGCCGCCACTGCGATTGGCGCCGTTATTGGCGGCATCGTTGGCAGCGAGGTTGGCCGTTCGATGGATGAACAGGATCGTATGTTGGCCCAGCAGGCAGAGTTCGATGCGCTGGAGCGCGGGCAGTCGGGTGTGGCCAAGCAGTGGCGCAATCCTGACAACGGGCGCTACGGTGAGGTTGTGCCGAGCCGTCCTTACAAGCGCGCGGGCAACGACTGCCGTGACTACACGCATAAAGTCTACATTGAAGGCCGTCCGCAATCCATGACGGGCACGGCCTGCCGGAACCCAGATGGGACGTGGACCAACGTAACCTGACCTCAAGTGGGTTGACGTTACCGATTTGTAAACCGCCGGAACCGAAAGGTTCCGGCGGTTTTCGTGTTATCGAGCGCGACCCAATCCGTTTCGTGATTGGATTGCCCGCGACAGAAGGGCTCGAGATGCTTTGGGTCTTGTCACCCGGTGGGGGGGCTCCTATCCAAGCCACACGCATTCACCCGTGGATCAGACATGCTGCTCTGGGTAATTTTTTCCATACTGACCGCGGGAGTCGTCGGCGCGCTTCTCTGGAGCTACCGGCGCGCCGACGAGGCTGCGGCGGGCTCGGGACATGCGGATGTTGCCGTTTATGCAGACCAACTCCTGCAAATTGATGCGGACCGCGCACGTGGACTGCTTTCGGAGGCGGAAGCGCAGTCGGCGCGGGCGGAGGTCGGCCGTCGTATGCTTACCCGTGCGGCGGATGTGGATACCGGTGTCGCGACAGCCACGCGGGGGTCAGAGCGTGTCCTAGGTGTCGTTGCTCTCTCCATACCGGTTCTGGCGCTCATTCTCTATACGCAGCTGGGTTCGCCCGGTTTGCCAGATTTGCCCCACGCTGGTCGGACCGCGGAGGACGCGGCGCGTAGCCAAGTCGACGCGATGATCGCCCGTGTGGAACAGCGGTTACGTTCAGCGCCGGAAGACGGTAACGGGTGGGATGTCATCGGTCCGGTCTATCTCCGTATGGAACGATACGGTCAGGCGGCTGAAGCCTTCGCCAATGCGAACCGGCTTCTTGGAGAGACACCAAAGCGGCTGGCCGGGTTCGTGCAGGCTGAAATTCTTGCAAACAACGGGATCGTCAATTCGAATGCCAAAATGGCAGCAGAGCGGCTTCTCGCACTGGAACCTGATCGTCTGGACGCGCGGATGTGGCTTGCGCTTGCCAAAGAACAAGACGGGCAATTCGCGGAGGCATTGACCGATTATCGCGCGCTCATCAAAGCGCCACAGATGACGCCGGCTATGACGTCGGCGATCGAAGTTCGGATTTCTGCCGTAGAACGATTGGCACGAGGAGAGACGGTCGAACCGCCGGCTTCGGGCGGAATGTCTGGGAGCACTGGGCCGGGTGGAGAGATGCCGTCGGATGCGGCCGGGCAGCAGGCGATGATCGAGGGTATGGTGGCCAGGCTGGCTGGGCGACTCGCGGCGGATGGTAAGGATCCGGCCGGTTGGGCACAGCTCATGCGGTCCTATATGGTACTCGGGCGAAAGGACGACGCGACGAAGGCACTATCAGATGCGCGCAGGGCGCTCGGCGACGATGCGGCGGCGCTGGAACAGGTCAATACCGCTGCAGCCGAACTCGGGGTCGAGGGTGCGGCGAAGGAAGAAAAGAAATGACACGCAAACAGAAGCGCGGGGTTCTCATCGGATCGGGCGTGGCCATTCTGTCGATCGCGTCCCTGCTCGTGATGTTTGCTTTCCGCGAAAGTATTGTATTCTTCCACACACCGAGCGACGTGGCGGATAAAAAGATCGAAGCCGGCACACGGTTCCGGCTTGGTGGCTTGGTGGCGGATGGTTCAGTCAAGCGCGGCCAGGGGACGACGGTTGAGTTCGCTGTGACCGACACGCTGGCGAAGGTCAACGTTCAGTACACCGGTATCCTTCCAGATCTCTTTCGCGAGGGTCAAGGTGTGGTCACCGAAGGGAAGCTCAGTCCGGACGGACTGTTCGTGGCTGACACTGTCCTCGCCAAGCATGATGAAAACTACATGCCTCCCGAAGTCGCGAAATCGCTGGAAGAAAAGGGCGTGAAGCTCGGTCCCGGCGCACAGCACAAAAGCGGCGCGGGTTATTAGCTAAAGCCGGCGTTGCCGGTCCAGGGGAGAAACGAATGGTCGTCGAGATCGGACATTTCGCGCTGATCCTCGCGCTCGTCGTGGCGACAGCGCAGATGATTGTGCCCATGTGGGGTGCGCAGGTGCGCGATGCACGTCTCATGGCGGTCGGTGACAGCGCGGCAGTCGTACAATTCGCTTTGCTCATCATCTCGTTTCTGGCGCTGATGCATGCGTTCGTCACATCCGACTTCTCGGTGTTGAACGTCGCCGACAATTCACATTCGGAAAAACCGCTGATCTATCGGATTGCGGGGGTATGGGGGAACCACGAGGGCTCGATGCTGCTCTGGGTTCTCATCCTCGGGCTCTTCGGTGCAGCTGTGGCTCTCTACGGGCGCCACCTGCCAGCAACGCTTCGGGCAAACGTGCTCGGAGTCCAGGCTTCTATCGCGGTCGCGTTTTTGCTGTTCATGCTTTTCACATCGAACCCGTTTGAGCGCGTCGATCCGGCCCCGTTCGAAGGGCGTGGCCTCAATCCCATTCTGCAGGATCCCGCTCTCGCGTTTCATCCGCCGTTTCTCTACGCGGGTTACGTGGGCTTCTCGATGGCGTTCTCGTTCGCCGTCGCTGCGCTGATCGAAGGCCGGATCGATGCGGCTTGGGCGCGCTGGGTCAGGCCGTGGACGCTGGCGGCCTGGATGTGCCTGACGCTCGGCATCGCCATGGGTTCATGGTGGGCCTATTACGAGCTTGGCTGGGGCGGTTGGTGGTTCTGGGACCCGGTTGAAAACGCCTCGTTCATGCCGTGGCTCGCGGGGACAGCGCTTCTGCATTCGGCTCTGGTGATGGAGAAACGGGACGCACTGAAGGTTTGGACGATCCTGCTCGCCATCCTCACGTTTTCGCTTTCGCTGATGGGCACGTTCCTGGTGCGATCGGGCGTTTTGACGTCGGTGCACGCCTTTGCGGTCGATCCCGACCGGGGCATCGTGATCCTTACGATCATGATGTTCTTCACCGGCGGCGGACTGGCGCTGTTTGCATGGCGTGCCGGAGCGTTGCGCCAAGGTGGGCTGTTTGCGCCGATCAGCCGAGAAGGCAGCCTCGTGCTCAACAACGTCCTGCTTTCGGTGGCGTGCGCGACGGTTCTCGTCGGCACGCTGTACCCGCTGGCTCTGGAAGGAATTACGGGAGAGAAGATCTCGGTCGGTCCGCCCTTTTTCAACATGACCTTCATTCCTTTGATGCTGCCCTTGCTCTTCGCGATGCCCTTCGGGCCGCTCCTCGCGTGGAAGCGTGGCGATGCCCGCGCCGTGGCGCAGCGTCTCGCGTTCGCCGGCGGGCTTGCGGTTCTGGTGACGATCGGAGTGGCGGCACTGAGCGGGCCGGGTCCGTGGCTTGCGCCGCTGTGTGCTGCACTGGGTCTGTTTGTCTTGTTCGGCGCGATAACCGATCTTCTCTCGCGGGCGCGCCTCGGTGATGTCGGGCGGGCCGAGTTCCTGCGTCGCATCATCAGTTTGCCGCGCTCGGCGTACGGCACCGCGCTCGCACACGCCGGGATCGGCATCATGGTGATGGGCATCGTCGGCACGAGTGCCTACCAGACGGAGAAAATCGTGGCGCTGAAGCCGGGCGAACGTGCAGAGGTTGCGGGGTACGATCTGCTCTTCAAGGGCATCACGCCGACCAAGGGGCCCAACTATTCAGAGCAAATTGCGGAGTTCGAAGTGACGCGCAACGGGTCGCCCGTCACGACGCTGCTGCCCTCGAAGCGGCTTTACAACGCGCCGCCACAGCCAACGACAGAGGCGGGAATTTATCCAGCTTGGACGGGTGACCTCTATGTGGCACTGGGCGATGAGCAGCCCAGCGGAGGGGTGGCCCTGCGGCTCTACTTTCATCCGTTTGTGCGGTTCATATGGATAGGCGCCGTCATCATGTTCATCGGTGGCATGATTTCCCTCACCGATCGCCGGCTCAGGGTTGGTGCTCCGCAGCGGGCGCGATCGCGACCCGCCGCCGTTCCAGCGGAGTAAGGTCTATGGTGACCCTGTGGCGCGCGACCCTTTCAGCTTTAATAGGTGTGATGTTTCTCGCGGCTGCTGGTACGCCTCCGGTGTTCGCGGTTCAGCCGGACGAAGTTCTCTCCGATGCAAGCCTTGAAAAACGGGCGCGCTCGCTATCGGCGGGACTGCGCTGCCTCGTCTGTCAAAACCAGTCGATCGACGACAGTGACGCTCCGCTGGCCAAGGATCTGCGCGTTCTGGTTCGGGAACGGCTGGTGGCGGGTGACAGTGATCAACAGGTGATCGACTATGTGGTCGCCCGCTATGGCGACTTCGTGCTTCTGAAGCCGCCGATGAACACGCATACGATGCTGCTCTGGATCGCGCCCCTCTTGGCTCTTGCAGGTGCGGTCGTCGTCATCCTTCGCGGGATGCGAGCGCAACCGCCTACAACCATCGCGACGGCAGCTCCTTTGTCTGCACGCGAAGAAGAGGAACTCGACCGGCTCATCAAATCGTCTCGTGGACCAGACACGTCGTCGCGTTAAGGGCCTGACGGGCGTAGCCGCGGGACGCTTCCCGTCTCCAGTTGTTCCGATGACGGTTCGTAGCGGCCATGATTTCGACCGGCGACCACCGTCTCGAGGCGACGCAGCAGTTCCATGCTGGCGAGCCCGGTTTTTGGACGCCGCTCATCGGCTTCGAATTTTTCAATCGCTTCACGCAGGGCCGGACTGTAACGGCCATCCGGTGAGCCACGGTAATAGCCCGATTTCGTTAACGCACGCTGCATGCGCCGGATGTCAGCGCGCTCGTGGAGAATCGTCGCGCGGGCAAACCGGTCGCGCTGATCCATGAATGCAAGCGTCGAGACCCCGGTGTTAGCGACTGTGTCGGACCGATAGCGATGCACAACTTCACCTGCCTGTGTCAGCACGTGCGATTGCAGGTAAGTGCCGACGTTGATGCCGACGACTTCGGGGCCGCGCGGGCCGTCCATCAAGATCGGAGAGCCCGACGAAGCGCCGCCCGTATCGCACGTGTGCAGGATGAGAGCACTGGCGTCGGCGAAGTCGCTGGCAATGATGCGGCCGCTCTCGCTGAGGCTTGGACGGCGGACCGCGCACGGCGGGCTGAACGTCAGCCGCCAGCTTCCAAAGTCGCCGTGATAGCCGACCTGGTAGACAGGACGCTCACCTTCCTGCGCTGCAAGTTCCGCAGGCGTGCGGTGCGCAAGCGGCAGTCCTCCTTGCGGGCAAGCCGGAGCGGCGAGACGAACAAGGGCCCAGTCGCGAGTGGCATCGATGGGTGGCTTCGTTGACAAGCTGGTCGTGCCGGTCATCACATTCTGTGCCGCGGCACCTTGAGCGGCGCCGGCGATGCGGATCCCCTTCGTGCCTTTGCCCATGGACGACAAGCGGAAGGTGACATTTGCGAGCGGAAGTGGGCGTTCGCCGCGTGTGCGGTAAAGGCAGTGGGCGGCAGTGGCGACCATGGTTTCGTCGATGCAGAAGGCCGTGCAGACAGACCTGCTCTGCGGTTCATACAACATCCCGATCTTGGCCTCGAGCGCCTTCAGTCGCGATGGGAGCAACGTGCGGTCATCGGCGCCGAATACGGCGACGGATTGGACTAGAGGGGCGGCAATTTCCCGTTTCGGATCAATAGAGCCAGCCAAGGAACCAGCGGCAAACGATGGTGCGATGATCGAGACTGAGACAACCAGAAGATATCCCGCCTTGAAGGGCGTGCTTGCTCCGAACCTCTGCCAAACGCGCATTTCTAGGCCTCTGGATCACAGGCATTGGCTCTGGCATCACCGGAGCGCCGTTCATTAACAACTCTTAAGGCGGCCGAAAGGCAGCCGTAAGGCCTCACCTCATAAGTCAAGTTGGACGCCCTGAGTGGCTCGTTCGATGGAGGTTCCCCCAATGACCACGCCTAATCCTGCCAGTCCGTCTGGTGCCCGTTCAGCAAATCCCGCGCCAGCTTTGATGCCGCGACGCCGCCGGGTTGCTATCGCCGGCGCCGTGGCAGGTCTTTGTCTGATGACCGCACTGCCCGCTCTGACCCCCGCGATTGCTCAGCTGAAGGCCGATGCGCCGACGGTTGAAACCCCGTATGGCCGCGCACCTTTATCGTTTGCCGACCTCATCGAGAAGGTGAAGCCGTCCGTGGTTTCGATTTCCGTGGTATCGGGCGGCGGCGACAAGACAGCCGATAATACGGATCCACGCGGCCTGCCGGAAGGGTTCCCCGACATTCCGGAAGACAGCCCGTTCTACGAGTTCTTCAAGCGGCTGCCGAAGGAGTTTCGCAACGCACCACAGGCGCCGAAGCCGCCGCAGCAGGCGCAGGGCTCGGGATTTGTGATTACGGCCGACGGCTATGTGGTCACCAATAACCATGTTGTCGATGGCGCGAGCAAGATCCAGGTCAGCTTCGATGACCAGGAGAAAATTGATGCGGACCTCATCGGCACCGATCCGCGCACCGACCTCGCGCTCCTGAAGATCAAGTCCAACAAGACGTTCCCGCATGTGAAGTTCGCCAACAAGCCGGTGCGCGTTGGGGATTGGGCGATTGCGGTCGGTAATCCCTTCGGACTTGGCGGCACGGTGACGGCGGGTATCGTCTCGGCTCTCGGGCGCGACATCGGTTCGGGTCCGTATGACTTCCTGCAGATCGACGCAGCCGTGAACCGCGGCAACTCAGGTGGTCCGACGTTCAGCCTCGACGGCGACGTGATCGGCGTTAACACCGCCATCTTCAGCCCTTCGGGCGGGAATGTAGGTATCGCTTTCGCGGTGCCTGCTAAGACAGCCGTCGAAGTTATCGAGCAACTGAAGTCGAACGGGAAGGTCAGCCGCGGTTGGCTGGGTGTGAAGATCCAGAACGTGGATGACGACACGGCTTCTGCTCTGGGCCTGCCGGGAGCAAAGGGCGCGCTCGTCAGCGAGATCACGCCAAATGGTCCGGCTGCTGGCTCGGGGCTCAAGGTGCAGGACACCATCCTGCAAGTGAACGATGATGACATCGCTGACAGCCGCGACTTGGCACGGAAGATCGCCGACTATGCGCCTGATACGACGGTCGACGTCAAGGTTTGGCGCAACAACAAGCCTGAGAACGTGAAGGTCAAACTGGGCATGTTCCCCGGGTCGCCGGAAGAGATCGCAAAGCTCGAGCAGGGTAAGCCCTTGCAGAAAAAGGAAGTCGAGAAAACGACGCTCGATCTCCTCGGGCTGACCGTTGGTCCGGTTACTGGCGACAATGCGGAAGGCGTTTCGATCACCGAAGTCGAGCCGTCGTCGGATGCTGCCGAGAAGGGTCTGCGTCCGGGTGATGTCATCGTGCAGGTGCAAGGTGAGTCGGTCGGTAAGCCAGCGGACGTCGCCAAAGAAATCGCCAAGGTTCAGGAGATGGGCCGATCGGCGGTCATGCTCAGCGTCAAGTCTCAAGACCGGACCCGCTTCGTCGCCGTGCAATTGAAGAAGGATACGGCGAAGAGCGGCAAGGAGAAGGATAAGGGTTAACCCCCTCCATTCCTGATCAACTCTTGAACATCAACCGAGGCGGCCGGTATTCCAGTGGTTGGTTCCATGGAGTTTGGCCGCCTCGACCTGTTGAGGCGGATCATGCAAGATGCCATCGACGAAAGTAGCCGGGTGGATGCCGCGGCCGGGAGACCGACAAGCATGCGCGTTCTGGTAATTGAGGATGACCGCGAAACGGCCCAGTTCCTCCAGAAATCGCTGAAAGAGAGCGGTCACGCGGCGGATTTGGCTGGCGATGGAGAAACAGGTCTCTCCCTTGCAGAGACGGGCGTTTATGACGTGCTGATTGTAGATCGCATGTTGCCGAAGCTCGATGGGCTGTCGGTCGTGAAAACGCTGCGCACGGGCGGAGTGCGAACGCCGGTGCTGATCCTGTCGGCCTTGGGTGACGTGGATGACCGGGTTAAGGGTCTGCGCGCGGGCGGCGACGATTACCTGACTAAGCCGTATGCCTATACCGAACTTCTGGCGCGCATTGAGGCCCTATCTCGGCGTGCGGTGCCGGAAGAGCAAGTCACCAAGTACGTGGTGGGCGATCTGGTTCTTGACCGGCTCTCGCATCGTGTGACGCGGGGCGGCGAACCAATCATCTTGCAGCCGCGGGAATACCGGCTCCTCGAATACCTCATGAAGAACGCGGGGCAGGTGGTCACGCGCACGATGCTGCTCGAAAACGTTTGGGATTATCATTTCGATCCGCAGACGAACGTGATCGACGTACATGTCTCGCGCCTTCGATCGAAGATAGACAAGAACTTCGAGAAGCCGCTTCTGCACACGGTACGCGGCGCCGGCTATATGGTCCGTGACGGTGCTGGATAGGCTCGGCGCGTCCGCCTGGACGTCGACCCCGTTTCGTCTGGCGGCCTTAAGCATCGCGGCGTTCCTCATTACCGCGGCGGGGATTGTCGGCTTTCTTTTCTGGCAAACCAATAATCTCCTGACCGAGCAAGTTCTTTCTGGCTTGCGGGCGGAAGTGCAGGAGATGCGCCACATCGAGGCAGCGGCCGGATCGGCGTCGGTGGCGGAAGCTGTTAAGGCGCGTGCGCGGCCAGAGGGGCCTGGTCTTTACTTTTTTGCCGATAGGACCGGTCGTAAGCGCGCCGGCAACCTCAGCAGACTTCCACCTGAGTTGGAGGGTGAAGGCGGCGGCACATTTCGTTATGAGCGGCAGGCGGGCGATCAGCGCCTGGCGGTGGCGTTGCCGGTACTGTTTCCCGACGGCACACGTCTTCTTGTCGGTCGCGACATCGAAGAACAGCGCGTATTTGCCAATCGCATGCGCACGGTCTTTCTGCTCGGGTTCAGTCTGCTTTCCGTGGCGGGACTTGCGGGCGGGCTTGGCGCCGGACGGCTGCTTCTCAATCGGATTGATCAAATCAATGCGGCGAGCCGGTCCATCATGGCCGGAGATCTGACGCAGCGTGTGCCGCTGGCGGGAAGCAACGACGAATTGGATGGGTTGGCGCAAAACCTCAACATGATGCTCGATCGGATCGAGCAACTGATGAGCGGATTACGCGAAGTTTCGGACAACATCGCGCATGATCTGAAAACACCGCTCAGCCGGTTGCGCAACCGAGCGGAAGCAACGCTGCGCGATGGTGGCGATTGCGACGCCTACCGCGCCGGTCTGGAGCGGATCATCGAGGAGGCGGACGAACTCATCAAGACCTTCAATGCGATGCTGCTCGTTGCCCGTCTGGAAGCTGGGGCGTTGGAAGGTTCGACGGAGGCATTCGATCTGGGCAGCCTCGTGCGGGATGTGGCGGAATTCTATGAGCCGGTCTTGGACGAGCAGGGTCTCGAACTCACCGTCGACGTGGGAGATGGACCCGAAATTATCGCTAACCGGCATCTCGTCAGCCAAGCGGTCGCAAACCTCATCGATAATGCGATCAAGTACGGTCGGCCAGATGCGGCTGGTGGGGCTGGAAAGATCAGCGTATCGCTGCGGCCACTGAACCATGTTGTCGAAATCATCGTGGCCGATCGCGGTCCCGGCATCAGCGCTGACGACCGGGAGCGGGCACTCAAGCGTTTTGTCCGATTGGAGGCGAGCCGGACCAAGCCGGGAACCGGTCTCGGACTCAGTCTCGTGTCAGCGGTTGCGCGCCTGCACCATGGCACGGTACGTCTCGAAGACAACGCGCCGGGTCTGCGGGCAGTGCTTGTTCTGCCGCTGGCGCGCCAGGGGACCAGCGCATAAAGACGCCGGCCCCGAAGCACAGGGAGACGTCGTGCAGGCAGCCGGTACACAGCGTCAGGCTTTGGCGGAACGAATTCGCACAAGCGCATGGGTTCACCCGCCGCTCGACGATGAGCAGGGTCGGGGGCGCAGCGAGGTTTCATCCTTGCGTGATGAAATCAAACCGGATGAGGCGCTCTCTGCATTATTGACTTGGATGGCGGACCCGCGGCTCGTGGAATTCTTTGCCGGCGTGTTTGCGGGGTCTCCTTATCTCAAGGCACTGATCCGGCGGGACCCCTCCCGGCTGCAGCGCATACTTGCGGCGGACCCGGTCCAGTATTTTGCGAATCTGACGCAGCGACTGTATTTCGACATGGCGGCGGCGTCGGACATGGCGACCGCAATGCGTCTCGTGCGCGTCTATAAAACAGAAGTTGCGCTGCTCGCCGGACTTGCCGATCTCGGGCACGTATGGCCTGTCATGACGGTGACCGAGACGCTCACCAAGTGCGCAGATGCCGCGACCCGGTCGTCCGTTGATTTTCTTTTTCGCATGTCGGCCGTCCGCGGGGACATCGCGATCGATCCAGCCTGCGCGGGAGCCGATACCGGTTACATCGTGCTGGGCATGGGTAAGTACGGGGCCGGCGAACTCAACTATTCCAGCGATATCGATCTTATCGTGTTCTATGATCTTTCGCGTGCGCGACTTAAGGCCGGGATCGAGCCGTCGCCGTTTTTTGTGCGGATCACGCGCGATCTCGTGCGCCTTTTGGACGAGCGGACGGCAGACGGCTATGTCTTCCGAACCGACTTGCGGTTGCGGCCGGACGCAGGGGCGACGCAGGTGGCACTCTCCACCGAAGCGGCCATGATCTACTATGAAAGCTGTGGGCAGAACTGGGAGCGTGCCGCGCTCATCAAAGCGCGTCCGGTCGCCGGAGACCTCGAAACTGGCGAGCAGTTCCTGGCTGAACTTTCGCCATTTATCTGGCGGCGCTACCTCGACTACGCAGCCATCGCCGACATCCACGCAATGAAACGGCAGATCCACGCCTTCCGCGGGTTTGGGAGCATCGGCGTGGCTGGCCATAACGTGAAGCTCGGGCCGGGCGGTATTCGCGAGATCGAATTTTTTGCGCAGACGCAGCAGTTGATCGCCGGCGGGCGGCAGAAGGATCTGCGTGTGCGCCGTACGCTTGATGCGCTCCTGTGTCTCGAAGAGCGGTCATGGATTCGTCCTGAGGTGTGTGCGGATCTGACAAAAGCGTATCTCGAACTGCGCCGCATTGAGCACCGCGTGCAGATGGTCGCCGATGAGCAGACACATGAGATTCCATCCGACGATGCGGCACTGGCGCAATTTGCGCGCTTTGCGGGTTTCTCATCGCTTGAAGACTTTGCGCGCAGCTATACGGAAATGCTCTCTGGTGTGCAGACGCACTACAGGGAACTCTTTGAAAGCGCGCCCGAACTAACGGGCGACGGCGCGAACATGGTCTTCGCGGGCGAACGCGACGACCCGGAAACCATCGCGCACCTGAAGAAGCTTGGCTTTTCACAACCTTCGGAAGTTCTGGCAACGGTGCGTGGCTGGCATCATGGTCGCTATCCGGCCGTTCGCTCGGCCCGCGCGCGCGAACTTTTGACGGAAGTACAGGTCTCACTCGTCACCGCCTTAGCCGAAACCGCGGACCCTGACCGCGCATTCGCCGGCTTCGACCGTTTTCTGGCGGCATTGCCCGGAAGCGTGCAGCTGTTTTCTCTCTTGCGCGCCAATCCCGGCTTGCTGCGTCTCGTCGCGGACATCATGGGCACGGCGCCGCGACTGTCGCGGGTGCTCGCGAAGCGGCCGCGTCTGTTGGATGCGGTGATTGATCCACGAGCGCTGGCTGTGCTGCCGTCGGCAGCGGAGATCGATGCTGCCATCACAGCGGAAGTAGCCAATGCGACCAATCAGCAAGACATTCTTGATCGCACCCGCGTCGTGGGCAGCGAACAATCGTTTCTGATCGGCGTGCGCATTCTCTCAGGCAGCATTAATGCCAATCAAGCGGGTGGGGCGTATGCGTTACTCGCCGATCGATTGATCGCGGCGCTGCATGCTGTTGTTAAAGCTGATCTCGTGCGGTCGCATGGTTGTGTCGCCGGCGGTGGTGCAGCCGTCATTGCAATGGGTAAGCTTGGCGGATGCGAAATGACGGCGTCGTCGGATCTCGACCTCATCATCGTCTATGATTTTGATCCGGCCGTCAGCCAATCGGATGGCGAGCGGCCGCTGTCGCCCGGACAGTACTATGCGCGCTTCACACAGCGGCTCGTCACAGCGCTCACAGCGCCTACGGCGGAAGGGACGCTGTATGACGTCGATCTGCGATTGAGGCCTTCAGGTCAGAAGGGGCCGGTTGCCACTCAGCTGTCGGGGTTTGTCGACTATCAGGTCAAAGAAGCGTGGACATGGGAGCATCTCGCTTTGACGCGGGCGCGCGTCGTCAGCGGGGCGCCCGATCTGCGTGCGCGCGTGGAGGGTGCCATTCGGGAGACGTTGGTGCATCCGCGTGATCGGGCGAAAGTGGCGGCGGACGTGCGGGACATGCGAGCCCGTATCGCTGCTGAAAAAGGCACAACGAACATCTGGAATTTGAAGCAAGTCCGGGGGGGGCTCGTAGATCTCGAGTTCATCACTCAATATCTGCAACTGGTGCATGCGGCCGAGCATCCGCAGGTGCTGGACCAGAACACGTGTGTTGCCCTTCAGAAACTCGGAGCCGCCGGGTGTCTCGATCCGGCGGAAGCAGAGGCCCTGATTGCAGGCACGCGGCTGATCCACGACCTGACCCAAGTGCTCCGGCTTTGTCAGGACGGAATTTTCGATCCGGCAGCGGCGCCAAAGGGGCTCAAGGAACTGGCCGCGCGGGCGGGCGACAGCCCGTCATTCGAGGCTCTGGAACTGAAACTCAAAGACATTCTGGCCGCGAACCATGCCCGGTTTGATCGGCTTATCGTGTAGTTCGCAGAAAATCTGCTCCGAAGGCGACGGATTGAGCGCGACCGGACCGTTGAACCTCTGAAAGCGGGGCGCTGGGCCCCGTGATCAGCCGGCGGAGGACGGGATGAGTAGGACGGCAGGCATTCTATTGACGGGACTGTTGGTGGTAAGCGGGGCGGCGGGCGCGGTGGCTGCAGTGGCTGATCAGGAGGCGAGCGCCAAGGCCGCGCCGTCTGAGCGCGGCGCCGTGGGATTGAAGCGGTTCGACACCGACCGGGATCAAGCTGTCACAGTCGACGAGTTTCTGAAGCGCCGGGTTGAGGCGTTCACGAAGCGCGACAAGAACGGCGACGGTACCTTGGACGCGCTGGAGCTCGGTGCAGCGCCGCTTGGCTTTCGTCAGCAGAGGCAAGAGCGCCGACTGGAGCGTCTTCTCGTCAGCCTCGATACCAACGCCGACAACAAGCTCACCAGACAGGAATTCGAGGCTCAGCCTGTCGGCCAGGCCGGAGGTGGCAACCGCCGCGGCACACAGCGATCTGCGGAACGGCAGAAGCTGCTGTTCTCATTCTACGATCGCAATGGCGATGGCGTGGTGGAGAAGGCCGAGTATGAGGCCGGCCGGAACGAAGAAACTGCATATGCGAAGCGCAAGCGCCTGCACGCTCTCGACCGCGATGGTGACGGCAAGGTGACGTTGGAGGAGTACACGGCCGATGCGCGTTTCCGCTTCCTGCGCCTCGATCTTGATCGCGACGGACGCATTACCGCGGCCGACTTGCCACCCGTCGAGCGGCAAAGTTGGTCGCAGCGTTGATTGGAAGCCGGCGACATTTAAGGATGAGGCTGGCGTTCGTGGCGTGAAGAGTGCAACAGTTGCGCGATCTTCATGGGCCGGCGCGCGAAGGCCGGAGTTTCGAGTGGCAGCGGGTGACGCGACGCCGGGCGGTCAGCCTGGCACCGGACGGCGAGGCGCGGATCGGGAGGATGAAGCCCTCCTGGTGCGCATCGCGGCACATGATCCAGCTGCGTTTCGGTTGCTCGTCGACCGGCATATGCCGGGGCTGATCCTGCTCGCGCGGCGGTTGCTTCGAGATGAAGCGGAGGCGGAAGACGTGGCTCAGGAGGCGCTGCTTCGCCTGTGGCGGCAAGGGCAGGGCCTGGAAGTCGGGCCGGCGGGGGTCGGGCCGTGGCTGAAGCGGGTCGTGTCGAATCTCGCCATCGACAAGCTGCGTGTGCGTGGCCGCTTTGAAGTGACCGACGAGCCACCGGAGCAGCCACAGGCGCCCGATCAACTCCGCCGCATGGAGCAGCGGGAACTGGCTGATCGGGTCGAGGAGGCGCTGCGCCAGCTTCCGGATCGGCAGCGGTTGGCATTGACGATGTTTCACTACGAAGGTCTCAGCATGCAAGAGGTGGGCGATATAATGGGGGTCTCGGCGGAAGCGATCGAGTCGCTGCTGGCCCGGGCCCGAAGGACCTTGAAGGTGGCGCTCGCGGCCGAATGGAGAGCGTTGCGCAATGATTCCGGCGATGGACTTTGAGCAGCGGTACGCGATCACGGACACTGCAGAGGCAAGGACACGGCGAATGACAAAGGCAGATCAGTTGCGGCGGCTCGAAGCGGTTCTGAGTGCCTATGGCGCGGACCCGGCGCGGTGGCCTGCTGCCTATCGCGCTGAGCTTGAGACCTTAATCGCCGGTGATGCGGATGCCGCGGCGATGGTGGCAGAGGAAGCGTCTTTCGACCGGTTGCTCGATGCCGCACCGGACATCGTGCCTTTGGCGTCAGCGCAGGCTGCCAAGGATCGACTTCTCGCGCGCTTTGATGCCGAGACGGGTGAACATTCTGCGTCGGCGTCGGCGTCGGGACCATCTGCGACGGTGGTGCCGTTTGCGCCGCGCGCAGCAAAGCCCGTAGCTCCTGCTCATGCGCGCACGCTCTGGCGCGAGGTGTCGGTAATGGCGGCGGCGCTGCTGATCGGCTTCTTCTCGGTGTCCCAGGGTTTGCTGGAGGGGACTAGGCTGGACCTGTCACAGTTGAGTTCGGATGCTTCGCTGTCGGCTAGTGAGGCCGACGACGTGAGTTCTATCGCGCTGGGGACCACGGGAGTCGACGTGTCGGAGGAGGATCTGCTTTGAGCGACACCTCCATGGCGCCTCCGAGTGCGAGCGCACCGTCCAGGGGATGGCGCTGGCTGCTCATTGGGTCACTGGCGCTGAACCTCCTGTTCATTGGAGGACTCGGCGCGCTCTGGTTCAAGGGGCCGCCGGGGCCCGGACATTGGGGCTCTTCGCAGACGGCCTTTGGTATCATGAGGTTTTCACGCGACCTTCCGCCGGAGCGGCGCGATGCTGTGCGCCAGCATCTCAAGGAGGCGCGGCAGGGTCTCAAGGATTTGAGGGCGGAATTACGCGCCGCGCGGCTGAAGGCGGCGGAGGTGCTGGCGTCTCCATCTTATACGCCGGAGCAGTTAAAAGCAGCTTTGGAGACTATTGCTTCGGCTGAAAACCGCATGCGCGATGCGGGGAGTGCCGCGCTATTGAAGTCAATCGAGGAACTTACGCCTGAGGAACGGCAGAGGCTTGCCGAAGCGTGGACGCGGCGGCTCGAGAAGCCGCAGCGGCGAAGAGCCAAGTCCGACAAGGACAGTGCGACCGATGGTGCATCGGAGAGCTACAAGGGAACTCCATGAGGCTCAGTTTTGCGCGGTGAAGAAGTCAGCCTGGGTCGGTCGATTGAAAAATGTCGTGACCTGCCAGCTTTCATGATCGTCAATTTCCATGAGACTGGAGCCCTGCTGTTCCAGGAGCACGCGCGCGATGCACACCGGCAGCGGCGCTTGACCGACATCGGCGCGCGGCAGTGCTTTTTCGACGGTGATCGACAGCGAAACCGTTTCCGCGTCTTCTCGCACGTCAACGACAATAGAGCCGCCCCGACGCGCCCGGTCCATCGCTTCAGCGAGTAGATTGACGAGGATTTGCCGCGTCGGGCGGGTTTCACCCAAAATACTGCACTCAGACGAGGTGGGAATAACCACTTTCAGCCCGCGTGCAGTTGTTTCAGTCGCGTGGAACTCAGTGGCTTCGCGGACAAGATCATCGAGGTGAAGGGTTCGGACCGGCTCGACGCCATCTGATTTAGCAAGCGATGACGTCAGGGCGAGCGTGTCTTCGGTACATTTCAGAAGTGTGCGGCCGCACTCGCGGATATGGCGCGTATAGTCCCGGTAGCGGTCGTGGCCGAGAGGGCCGAAGAGTTCGGCGCTCATCAGGTCGGAGAAGCCTATGATGGCATTGAGCGGCGTTCTCAGTTCGTGGCTCATGCGGGCGGTCAGTTCAGCCCAGAGGTGACCACGCATTTCGGCTTCGCGACGGGCGCGGCTGGCCGTATCGGCGATTTCGACGAGGCGTTGCGACTGGCGTTCCAGATCGATGGTGCGGGTATCGTTGGCAGACATGCCATCATCCGCGACGGATGGGGTTTGCGAGCGGGTGAGAGCAAGCACGACGAGTGCCAAGCCGGTCACAGTCAGAAACAAGGGCAGTGGCGGACTCGATGGGCCCATAACGGCGCCCGCGATCGCCATCAGGTGCAGGCCGGCAGCGGTCTGCAACCAGAGATCAGACGCAAACTGCTCTTTCAGTCGAGTGTCCTTCAGCCACGTGGCCAGCCCGGTTTGCGAAGCCTGCGCAGGCGCAGACTCATCCCCTGGACAGGCGGACTCAATCCGCGCCATCCCATCCCCCTTGCCGTGTTGTCGTCAGTTCTGCCCAGTGCTTTCGGTCGATACTCAAACCGATTCGCATGGTCAGAATCACTGATTCGCGACTCACGTGTCGAGGGATAATAAATCGGGTCAAGCACTTGGATTCGTTATGTTCATGCCTCGAGCATTTTGGTCACGATCTCGAAGACATCGCGGGAAATGTTCGTTGATTTTGCAACCCTTTGCAGCGCCTTGCGCGCCTGGGCCCGGCGGCCGGGCTCCAGGGATTTCCAGGACCGGAAGCAACCCAGCATGCGGGCGGCAATTTGGGGATTCAAAGCATCGATCTTGAGGACTTCGGTTGCAAGGAAGTGATACCCGGCGCCGTCGGGGCGGTTGAACTGGAGCGGGTTCTGGAGGGCGAAGTTACCGATGAGAGCGCGAACCTTGTTGGGCATCGCATAGCTGAAGAGCGGATGGCTCGTCAGCTCGCGCACGCGGTCCAACGCGTCCGGCAAAGTCGATTGCGCCTGCGCTGCGAACCAGGTGTCGATGACTAGGTGGTCGGTCTTCCAGCGGTCGTGGAATGCATCCAACGCTGCGGCACGTTCGGGCATGTCGAGACTTGAAATCAAGACCAGCGCGTGGGCCTGGTCGGTCATTGAGGTTGCCTTACGGAAGTGATCCCACACACGTTTCAGGTCGCGCGGTTCGGCGCGGGCTGTGAGCAGGGTGAGGGCGGCGTTACGCAGGGCGCGTTTGCCGGCGCTGCGCGCGTCCGGTGAGAACGGACCGCGCGGAGATGATCCGACGTAGATCGCCTCCAGGTCTTCGCCAAGAGTAGTGGCGACGAGTTTCGTCAAATGGCTATGGGCGCGGTAGACGAGGTGGGGGTCGACATTGCGGCCGATCTCTCGTGCAACATCGGCTTGGCTCGGCAGGCGCAGCAATTCGGCCCGGTAGGCCGGATTCAAATTTTTGTCGGCGACGGCGAGGCCGAGGGCCTTGGCGAACGCAACGCCGCGCGTGGCGCGCTTTCCCTCCTTTAGAAGTGCGACGTTCGCTATCAGTGTTCGGGTAGCGTAGATGTTGGCCGACTGCCATCGATTGAAGAGATCGGTGTCGTTGGCGATTAGGAATTCGAGGTCGCGATCCGACAGGTCGATCGTCAGGTGAACCGGAGCAGAGAATCCCTGTAGCAGCGACGGAACGGGACGCGAGGGAACATCCACGAACCGGAACGTCTCGGTGCGCTTTGTGACATGCAGGACACCGTCCGGAACGGCATCACCCGTGTCGAGCTTGAGATCGATCGGCTGACCGTTGCTGCCCAGGAGCGCGATGCGCAGCGGAATGTGCAGCGGCTGCTTTTTGGGCTGACCTGCTGTCGGCCGCTGCATCTGCTCAACCTTGAGCGTGGCGGTTTTTGTGGCGCGATCCCAATTCAGGGACGTGACAAGTTCCGGCGTGCCGGATTGGAGATACCAAAGCTTGAACTGGGACAGGTCGCAGCCCGATGCATCTTCGAAACATTTGAGGAAGTCTTCGATCGTCGCGGCATCTCCGTCGTGGCGCTCGAAGTAGAGATCCATGCCGGCGCGAAAACGTTCCACACCGAGCAGCGTCTCAATCATGCGCACGAGTTCGGCGCCTTTTTCGTAGACGGTCGGCGTGTAGAAGTTATTGATCTCGATATAGGTGTCGGGGCGCACCGGGTGGGATAGCGGCCCGTTGTCTTCGGGGAATTGCGTCGCCTTCAGCTGGCGCACATCGTGGATGCGCTGCACGGTTCGGTCGCGCTCGTCGGAGGAGAATTCCTGGTCGCGGTAGACCGTCAGGCCTTCCTTCAGACAGAGCTGGAACCAGTCGCGGCAGGTTATGCGATTGCCGGTCCAGTTGTGGAAATACTCGTGCGCGACCACGCTTTCGATTGCCTCGAACATGGCGTCCGTCGCGGTTTCGGGCGAGGCCAGGATGAGACGGTCGTTGAAGATGTTGAGGCCCTTATTCTCCATGGCGCCCATATTGAAGTCCGACACCGCAACGATGTTGAACACATCAAGATCGTATTCGCGGCCGAAGCGCTTTTCGTCCCAGGCCATCGAGCGCTTCAAGGCATCCATCGCCCATTCGGCGCGGCCCTCCTTGCCGTGCTCGACGTAGATGCCGAGGTCAACCTTGCGGCCCGACATGGTTTTGAAGGGGGAACGAATGGCTGCAAGATCGCCGCCGACGAGGGCGAAGAGGTAGCAAGGTTTGGGATGCGGATCATGCCAGACGGCAAAGTGGCGTTTGCCGCGATCGAGTTTGCCGGCTCCGACAGGGTTTCCGTTGCCAAGGAGGACGGGCGCCACGTCGGTCTCGGCCTCGATTCGGGTCGTGTAGACCGAGAGAACGTCGGGACGGTCGAGGAAGAATGTGATGCGGCGGAAACCTTCCGCCTCGCACTGTGTGCAGTAGATCCCGCGGGACCGATAGAGCCCCTGTAACGCGGTGTTGGCCTCCGGATCGACGGTGACGACAGTTTCCAGCGTGAAGGGGGCGTCGGGGACTTTTGGCAGCACCAGATGCGTCGCCGATTGGCGGTATTGGCCTGCCGGGAGCGGCTTGCCGTCGAGCTTGATGCTTTGCAAATTGAGATGTTCGCCATCCAGCTTGAGCGCGCCGGGCTTGCCGCGGTGGGCTGGGTTCGGTCGGATCGACAGTTTCGAGCGGACGAGGGTATCGGTGGGATGGAGGGCGATATCCAACTCGACCGAGTCGATGAGATACGCCGACGGGCGGTAGTCATCGAGGCGAATTGGGCGAGGCGTATCGGTTTTCATCGGGTATGATCTGGGCTCATCGACGGTGTTGCGACGTGCAACGACACTAGGGTGATGCGCTGCTTTCGTCACGCGTTATGCCTTGATTGACCGCAGACGTAAGCGAGGCTTGAAGTCGGCCGCGGGCATCTGTGATAGTGGCATGGGGCGCCTCGGAAACATGGATGCCGTTGGAGGGCTGAACATGGGCTCATTCGCACATATCGTGGGCGGGGAGCGTTACGTTTTCGACGACCTCAAGGATCTTCTTGCTAAGGCATCGCCGCTGCGATCGGGTGACCAGCTCGCCGGCATCGCGGCGGAGACGGATGCCCAGCGGGCGGCGGCGCAGATCACCCTGGCTGACGTGCCGCTGACCGTATTTCTGGAAGAGCAGGTGGTGCCGTACGAGACCGACGAGGTGACGCGGCTCATTATCGATACGCACGACACGGCGGCCTTCAAGGCCGTCGCTCACCTGACGGTCGGCGGCTTCCGGGACTGGCTTCTTTCGGATCACGCGACGACCGAGGCGCTGACCAAGCTCGCGCCGGGGCTGACGCCTGAAATGGTGGCGGCTGTCTCCAAGATCATGCGTGTGCAGGATCTCGTCATGGTGGCCAAGAAGTGCCGCGTGGTCACGAAGTTCCGCAACACCATCGGGCTGGAGGGGCGGATGGCGACCCGATTACAGCCCAACCATCCGACGGACGATGCCGCAGGGATCGCGGCGAGCATCGTGGATGGCCTTCTCTACGGCAACGGCGACGCGGTCATCGGGATCAATCCGGCGACCGACAGCATCGGTCAGGTGACGACACTCGTCGAAATGCTCGACGGCATTATCAGCCGTTACGAAATTCCGACGCAGTCGTGCATCCTCACGCATGTCACGACGACGATCGAGGCGATCAATCGGGGGGCACCGGTCGATCTGGTGTTCCAGTCGATCGCAGGCACGGAGGCAGCCAACAAGAGCTTTGGCATCGATCTCAAGATCCTGCAGGAAGGCTATGACGCAGGGCTTTCCTTGAAGCGGGGTACGGTTGGCGACAACGTCATGTACTTCGAGACCGGACAGGGCAGCGCGCTGTCCGCCAACGCGCATCACGGGGCGGATCAGCAGACGATCGAGGCGCGGGCTTATGCGGTGGCGCGCAAATACAAGCCACTTCTGATCAATACCGTCGTGGGCTTCATCGGGCCGGAGTATCTCTACGATGGTCGGCAGATCGTCCGCGCCGGACTCGAGGATCATTTCTGCGGCAAGCTGCTCGGTCTGCCGATGGGATGTGACATCTGCTATACGAACCACGCGGAAGCCGACCAGAACGACATGGATATCCTTCTCACCATGCTGGGAGTCGCGGGAATTAACTTCATCATGGGCATCCCAGGTTCCGATGACGTGATGCTGAATTACCAAACAACGTCATTCCACGATGCGCTTTATGTCCGCCGCGTTTTGGGACTGAGACCTGCGCCGGAATTCGAGGCGTGGCTGAAGGCGCAGGAGATTTTCGCAGATGGCGATCATGTGTCCCTCTCTTCGGATGTGCCGCGTGCGTTCCGCCGCGCCATCGCTGCGGAGTAGATCATGTCCCAAGGCGACAAGACGATCACCATTTCCAATCCCTGGACGCATCTGCGCAAGCATACTCCTGCGCGCATTGCGCTGGGCCGGACAGGGGTGAGCGTTCCAACGGCCGAACATCTGGCGTTTCAACTCGCGCATGCGCGGGCGCGCAGTGCCGTGCACCATGCCATCGACTTGTCTAAACTCGCGCACGATCTGGGACGCTTGGGGCCTGTGATCGAAGTTGAAAGTGCAGCACCGGATCGGCCCACGTACCTGCAGCGGCCGGACTTGGGGCGGCGTCTGTCATCTGCCTCGTCTGCAAAGCTGGCGTCCGATGTCAAAGGACCATTCGACGTTGCGTATGTTATTGCCGACGGTTTGTCGGCGTTCGCAATCGAGAAAAACATCGTGCCGTTCCTGGAGGTGATGCTGCCGGTCTCGGACAACGCCGGTTGGACGCGTGCGCCATTGATCGTCGCGGGGCAGGGTCGGGTAGCGCTGGGCGATGAAATTGGATCGATCATCGGCGCGCGAATGGTGGTGATGCTGATCGGAGAGCGGCCTGGGTTGTCGTCCCCAGACAGTCTCGGCATCTATCTGACCTACGATCCCAAGGTGGGCCTCACGGACGCGGATCGCAATTGTATTTCAAATGTTCGGACCGAGGGTTTGTCGTACGCGGAAGCTGCATACAAGCTGCACTATCTCGCGTCGGAGGCGCTGAAGCGGAAGCTATCCGGTGTCAATCTGAAGGACGATGCGGAGGTTCTACCGAAGCCGGATGGAGAGGCGGGTCGGAACTTCCTGCTCGATGGACAAAAAGGCTAGCCCCGCGGGCGGGTCAGCAGCGTTTCGGGGAGGGGTCGCGACTTGACTTCGCGTAGTGCAAAACTCGAGCGTAGGCGTGTGACGCCGGGAAGGCGTGCGAGTTCGTGACGGTGAATGCGCTCGTAGTCGGCCAGATCGCGGGCGAGCACGGTGAGCACGTAATCATCTTCTCCTGACATCAGGTGGCAGGAGACGACGGACGGTGCAGCAGAGACGGCTTTTTCAAAAGCTGCCAGCAAATCCTCGCTTTGGCTTTTCAGGCTGATTTGGACAAACACCGTCATATCGAGCCCGAGTGCCGTGCGACTGACCCGGGCTTGGTAGCCCTCGATGATCCCTTTCTCTTCCAAGGCTTTGATGCGCCGGGCGATTGCTGTGGCGGACAAAGGCACGCGCTCTGTCAGTTCCACTTGGGAAAGTCGTCCGTTCTCTGAGAGGGCGCTCAGAATGGCTATATCAAGCGCGTCGAGGTCCATATGCGCAATTTTTCTGCCTGTTTCATCGATTGCACGCGGATAATCTGCGGTTGATGTGTGAAAGGCCAGCGAAAAAGCCGACCTTCGGCGCAAAAATGTGATCACATTTAACGCATCGGATTTGCTTTCCAGGAGGACATCATGCGGATCGGGGTTCCCACAGAGATCAAGGTCAACGAGTACCGGGTTGGCCTCGTGCCCGGCTCCGTGCGCGAACTGACCGCAAAGGGCCACGACGTTTTCGTCCAGTCCGGTGCGGGCGCCGGTATCTTCGCCGATGATAGCGCCTACGAATATGCCGGGGCTAAAATTCTTCCCGACGCCGACGCTGTGTTTGCCCAGAGCGAAATGATCGTGAAGGTGAAGGAGCCGCAGAAGGTCGAGTGGGAGCGTCTCCGCCCTGATCATATTCTCTTCACCTACCTCCACCTTGCCCCGGATGCGGAGCAGGCCAAAGGACTGCTGGCCTCGGGCGCAACGGCGATTGCGTATGAAACCGTCACGGACGCCAACGGCGGTCTGCCGTTGCTGGCGCCGATGAGTGAAGTGGCAGGCCGGTTGTCGATCGAGGCGGCGGCGATTGCGCTGCGCCGCCCGACGGGCGGCCGCGGTGTACTCATGGGTGGCGTTCCCGGTGTGAAGCCGGCGAAGGTCGTGGTGCTCGGCGGCGGCGTCGTCGGCACGCATGCGGCCCGCATGGCTGCGGGGCTTGGCGCGGATGTCACCATTCTCGATCGGTCACTGCCGCGTCTGCGGCAACTCGATGACATGTTCCAAGGGCGGGTGCGGACGCTCGCGTCCACGATGTCGACGGTCGAGAGTGAAGTGCTGGCCGCCGATGTCGTCGTCGGCGCGGTCCTGGTCGCAGGTGCAAGCGCACCCAAGCTCGTGACTCGTGACATGCTGCGCGCAATGAAAACCGGGGCAGTTCTTGTGGACGTGTCGATCGACCAGGGCGGCTGCTTCGAAACCTCGAAGCCGACGACACATGCCAATCCGACCTTCGAGGTCGATGGCATCATCCACTATTGCGTCGCCAACATGCCGGGTGCGGTACCGAATACCTCGGCGCAGGCGTTGAACAACGCCACGTTGCCCTTCGTGATGAAACTCGCAGACAAGGGGCTTGCCGCGTTCGATCGCGACCCGCACTTGGCGGCCGGGCTCAATGTGAAGGACGGGCGAGTTATGCACCAGGCGGTGGCCGCGTCGCTCGGCTTCGATCGGCTGGGCGGGGGAAAGCCGGTGGCGCTCGCGGCTGAGTGATTGTGCGAGCGCTTTCGACTGGAGACTTGGACGGGGTGGTGCTGTGAATGCGCCGCCCCGTGTTGCTTTTCAACCGGGTTGAAGTATTGCGCCCGGCGACTCTCCTCCGGGGAGCCGGCCGCCGGGCGCGAGGGTGTCTCTGGTCTGTATGGTTCGTGGATGGAGGTACCGCCACACCATGTTCAGCTGGCGGATTCGACGAGGCGCTTGCGGAACTCGTCGACGGCGACGGTGGCCCGCACGTGTTCGCCCGATCCGATCGGGCGAATTCCATCCTCTGCCTTGACGCGGAAAAAGAGGCGACGACCCGTGATCTCAACGAGTTCTGCGGTGGCGGTGACGGTGCGCCCGATCGGCGTGGGTGCAACATGATCAACGGCAATGCGGATTCCGAGACTCGTATATCCCGCGTCGAGGAGATGCTCGGTGCAATCGACGGCTGCGGATTCCATCAGCGCAATCATCACGGGCGTGGCCAGGACGGCTTCGCAGCCGCTGCCCACGTGCTCCGCCGTGTGCTCGTATTCGACCGTGATTTCGGCCGTGCCGATCAGGCCTACGCGCAGCGCGTTCGTATCGGTCATGCCCATCGCTTTCGCCGCTTCCCTCGCCTTAGAGTGCCCTTAATCGAGATTCCGGGGAGGACGTGCTACTCGTCTTCGGGCCGGAACAGGTCGCCAGCGCAATTGAGATAGGCTTGACGGACGCGATGCGGCATCGGGCGCGGGAGATCGTATGAGATTGTGTGGCCATCGACGGTTGCGATTTCGAAGCGACCGCCCATCACCATCAGCTCCTGGGCGAAGCTTGGTCCAGTAAAGCCTTGGAGTACGGCTCGCGTTTCCACGATGCCGTCACCGATCGGCGTCGAGGCCGGAAACAGACTGGCGCTGTCGTGCGAAGCGGTCGTGAACCGTACGGACGTGACGGCGGACGAGCCCGAGACCGGGCGGGCGCGAATTGCAAAAGAGGTGTCGGTGCCTTGGCGGAAGGCAATGACTTCCCCGATCACCCTTGCGGATGACGACATCATTCCGCATCCGGCGATCTTGCCATTTTCGAGAAGCGTCAGCGGTTCGACTTTCGCACCGCCGTCGGCCACTGCATTTCCCGCTACGCCCGCAGCGGCGACAAGTGCAAAAAGCACCCGCACCATCTACTGTGCCTTCGACATTTCAATCAGGCCAGGCGCAACGCTGCCTGCCGGGCCGATTTCTTTGTAGCCTTCTTTGCAGCTCATCTGGTGCGCCAGCCGGCAAGGATTGGGATCGGCCGTGTGGGCGCAGGCGAGTGTCTTCTTCCATGACTTGAGCACGGTGTCGGCCTGCACCTTGAACTTCTCCAGGTCTTCGCCGGTGAACGTGGTGGATAGGGCCTCCGCCTTGGCCGTCGGTTTCATGTCGAGGCACACAGACGCCATCCCGGCGGCCTGACCGTAGCGGATGCCGGCATCGCGGGGATTGGTGAGATCGCCGAATTTGGCTGGCTGCCCAATGGGCGTGTCGCCTGCATGCGCTGCGGGAAGGCTGAGGGCAAAGATCGCGGTGGCGAGAGAAACGACGAGACGGTGTTCGGGCATCGGGATACTCCAGGATGATTTCCCGACACTACGTCTCGGGTCGCGGTTCGGCTCATCGGAAATGATGCTGCAATGCATCAATCGTCGGAGGGGGCGAATTCCAGTAGCCCGGGGAGGGCTGACCCGTCAGGACCGATCTCCCGCCAAGTCATTGTGCAACTGAGGATCTTGGCTTTGCGGCAGCCATTCATTTCGCGGGGAGATTGAGCCGGGTCAACGTCATGGCAGGAAAATGCCTTCTGCCAAGCTTCGACAATGCGATTGCTGGCTGCCTGGAATGCCTCGCGATCATCGGGGGCAATGGCGGCGGCGAGTTCGGCCACTTTGATGGTGGTCTTTGCGCCCGGGCAGGTCGCCATTGCGGCAATCGCCTGGCCATGACGGGCACCCTGCTCTTCGATAGGGTCAGCGCTGTCGGCTGCGACAGGGGTGGTAATTGCAAACAATAAAATGATGGAGAGAGACGATTTCATTACGGGTGCTTAGCACCCAGTGCGGTCGAAGCAAAGACTTCGGGCCACGCTCAGGTGGATGTCAGGCATCCGCCAGGGCTTCCAGCGCATCGCGGTCGAGAATGATTACAGTGTCGTTGCGCACGCCGATGCTCTTGCGCGCAGTAAGGTTGGCGAGGGCAGCTTCGATTTCGACGGTCGGAACGTCAAGCTGGCTGGCTAAGGCTGCGATGCCCTGGTGCCCCACGTCGAGGTGCGTGTCGCCGGAGCGGCACGCGGCGCCGCCGACCGCCAAGATATATGCGGCTAACCGGTTAATCACGGGTCGCAGACCGGGCTGAAGCGCTCGGCGACGCAGAAAATCGAATTCGCGATCGGTCGCCGCGGCCATGCGCGATGCGAGCGCAGCATCCGCGTCAAGCGCGCGATCAAGTTCCTCGTCACTAATGATGGCGACCGACGTATCAACCATGGCCTGCGCCGTCGACACGTGTTCGCCGAGCGATCCGAGACCGACGATGTCTCCGGGGAATACGAATTCGATCACGTCGTGGGTACCGTCCGGCCAAACGACGTAATGGCACAGTGCACCGGACTCTACGCGATAGGCCGATTGACGCGTGGCGCCCGGCGTAAAAAGGCTTTCACCATGCGCTATCATCCGACGCTTTCCTTCCAGGCCGCCGGCATTCTCGTCTGCGCGCAATTGCGTAGGATGGGCAACGGCAAACTGGCCTTTATCGGCGAGCAGCATCCTCTTACTCCATACTTAGAGAGGACGTGGGGTTGAGGTCTGCCACAATCAAGTCACAATTCGTAGTTGTGACAGACGCTTACCTAACATTGTCTCAGCTAGAAGGTTGCGTCTGTTTCCTAGGGAACAGAAATATTTCTATTGAGGCCATCGGACGTGCACAGATGCCAGATGTTCCCGGACCGGTCGAACCTCGGCCACGTTTAAGGTGAATGAACGTGCCCGATTTGATCGAAGTCAGGGGCAGCGCAGGAGATCTCGCGACGCGCCATCCTCGGTCAGGGTCAGGGTATCCCCCGACACCGTCAGCTTGACGTCAAAGGATTGGCTGTCGCCCTCGACGCTGCAAGCAGCCTTACCGGCCCACTCGCCCGCGCCGCTCTGCTTGAGGCCGCTGAATGTGCAGTGGGTCTCGTGCTGGTCGTATCCCTTCGACGAGAGAACCAGCGGTGCATCCGCTTGCTCCTGCGGCGTCTTGCAGTTTGCCAGATCCGCGGCCCACGTCCCGGCATAGTCAGCAGCGTGGGCGGGGCCGTTAGCGATGGCGAAGCCCAGACCGACCACGACGGCGGCAGCGTTGATCATGGGGTGACGGCGGGCAGGCATTCGGTGGAACTCCAGTTCGATTTTCGGTCGTGTTGCCGTCGATCGTACCAAATATGTTCGCGCACCAGTGTGACCAAAAGACGATAGCCACGGGTGATCAGCGTGCGGCAGAAAACTCTCCCTGCCGATAATGTGCCAGGGTGTCGCGCGAAACGGCGTATTCCGTGACGCAATAGTCGGGGCGGGCTTGGAGCTTGCGCGCGAACTCCGAACGGGTCTTGTCAAACGCGCGTCCGGTCTTGTCGGCGATCTCATCACCCAGACCCCGGCGCTTGGCGTCTTGCACCAGATTGTAGCGCACCAATCCAGCGTCGATCGGTTCACCGCACCGTTCGGCGGCGGCAATGTCGTACCCGGCGGCATAGGCTCGGTTGAATTCCTCAGGCGGCAACCCGACGACGGCACTGCCCCCCGGCATCGTGCAGGCGGCGATGAGCGCGCAGCCCGCGAGGGGTGCCAGGCGTATCCAACCCGAGCAGCCATGTCCGGTTATCAGTTTCAACGTGACGCCATCCCACCCTTCGCGCGGGCATTTGAGCATAGCGGGTGTGACAAGGCGTTCACAAATTTGTCGGTTTGCCCGGTTTGATGAGCGAGACGAGTCGGGAGCATTTGGGGAGGCGGCGATGCTGCGGACGATCTTACTGGTACTGGCGGCGGCGCTGGCGGCGTTGCTCGTCTGGGTGGGGATGAAGCCCGCAACCTATCGTGTCGAGCGGTCGGCCGTCATCAATGCCGCGCCTGCAGACGTCTACGGTCACGTTTACGATCTGGCCAAGTGGGAGGCGTGGTCGCCATGGGCAAAGCTCGATCCCAATTCGAAAGTCACGTTCGAGGGGCCGACGTCGGGACCAGGTGCCATCATGCGCTGGGCGGGCAACGAGAAGGTGGGGCGTGGGGCCATGGCCATTACCGACGCCAAGCCTGCTGAGGCGATCACCATCCGTCTGGATTTCGTCGAGCCGATGGAGGGCACCAGCACCGTCGGGTTCCAGTTTCAGCCCAAGGAGCAGGCGACCGAAGTGGTTTGGTCCATGACGGGAGACCAAGGGTTCGTGGAGCGCCTGCTGTGCACTGTCATGGGAGTCGATGTGGAGGCGATGATCGGCCAAGATTACGAGCGTGGGCTCGCCAACTTGAAAACCCTCGCTGAAACTGCCGTTCCCGCAGCCGCACCCGCTGGACCGGCGTCACCGCCGGCACCGACACCGCCCGGCTAAGTGGCGATACCGGAAGTGCTCTTGACTGTCGGCTTTTCAACGCGGCTGTGCCGGTGCGGAACAGATAGCCGGCTGCAAGCGTCTTCCCGCAAGCCCTATTCGGCTGCGGCACTGTGAAGAAGAATGAACGCGGTGAGCAACAGCGGCGGCGACGGGTAGGGTCTCGTGCTCGCGGTGGCGCTTAATTTGGCAGCGCTTCGCAAGCCAGTGCATGCTAGTGTGGGTCCGCTGCCGGTCTGGTCCGGCTTGCCAGTCGAGGCCGGGAGCCAACTCCAATGACGCTCATGCGGCTGATCTATGCTTCGCATCCGTTCGGTTTCGATGACCTGACGCTCGCGAACATCCTGACGACCGCGCAACGGCATAACGCCGAAAAGGATATCACCGGCACATTGATCTGCCGGGAGGACCTCTATCTGCAATTGCTCGAGGGCGATCGTGAGGATGTTCAGGCGCTCTACGAGAAGATCAAGCGAGATGACCGGCATGCGGACGTGACTATTCTGGTGCAGGAAGTGGCCGCTCAACGTTTGTTTCCCGCCTGGGCGATGCGGCATGATCCGGCGAAGAGTTGGATGTGGACCCGCGAACAGGTGAGTGCCGGCGCTGTGGAAGATGCCACCCGCGATGAAGTGCTCGCGATCTTCGTCAGGCTCGTTGCGGAACAGCCCGGACACTTGTCTGGCCTGCCGAAATCCTGCCCCGTGGCGCGATCCAGATTCTGAAGTTTCCGTGCGGGGGTTGCGATGGCTCGGATTGCCATCATCGTAGGGCACGTGAAGAGCCCATCGTTCTGCGAAGCTCTGGGCGAATCCTATCGTGACGGCGCAGTCGCCGCCGGTCATTCCGTCGAAGTCTTCGCCACGGCGCGCATGACATTCGATCCCATTCTGCATGAGGGCTTTGCGCGTCTGCAGCCGTTGGAGCCGGATCTTGTGCCCGCGCACGACGCGATCATGGCGGCGGATCATGTGGTCCTCATTTTTCCGCTGTGGCTCGGCGACCTGCCGGCTATCCTGAAAGGTTTTCTGGAGCGGGTGTTCCAGCCCGAAGTGCTACCAGGTGCTCAGGCGGGCAAATTCGCGACGCCGCTGAAGGGAAAAACCGCGCGCATCATCGTGACGATGGGAATGCCGGCGTTCGTGTATCGATGGTGGTTTCGGCCGCACGCGGTCCAGATCCTCAAACGCAACATTCTCGGTTTCGTAGGCGTGCATCCTGTGCGGGCCACCGTTATCGGCTCCGTCGAGTCAATCGGTGATATGGGTCGCAAACGCTGGCTCACGAAGGTCGAGGAACTTGGCCGCTCTGCGGGTTAAATCGCCGTAATCGATAGTGCGCCCACCTTTTCAGCGGCCGCCACCATTGCCATCTCCAGATTCGACAGGTGGCCCGGGCGAAAATCCGCAGGGTCCGTAATGCGAGGAGACGTCAGATGCGATTGGTGGTTGCCGCCGTTGCTGTTCTGAGTGCACTGGCCACCGGTGCGAGGGCGGACAACTATTGGGAAGTCGAAAGCGCTCGCGCAAATGCGCGTGCCGGCGGTCCCGTCAGCGAGCGGGATGCGGAACTGCTCGACCGCTACGGTGCCTTGAGTGGAACTCCGGATTGGCGGGCTCGCGCGCCTGCGCCTTACGGGTACAAATCAGATGGACCGTCGCGCAAAACCTATCGGAAGACGCCGCGCCGTTGGTCGAATTGAGCGGGCGTCAATTGCCGTGGACCGAGATGCTGCCACGGAACCAACGTGGGCCGGAAGCGTGTCCGCTCCCGGCCCACTCGTCGCACGCTGAAGTTTTATTCAGCGCGACGTCGAATCCTGCGTCGCCCCGCCGAGCTTCATCGGCTCATAGACGGGGGCGGCTTCTTCGCGCCGGCAACCAGCGGCGAACGTGGCCGCAAGGCACACGGCCAGAACAGCGTATTTCATTTCGATACTCCCTCTCGGATCAGTGCGTAGGACGCGTGAACCTGATGTGAGAACGGCTGAGCCTGTGTTTCGTTCCCGTGCGACAGCAAAATTTTCTTTAAGAAGATTACTTGCAGCCCATTTGACGGGCGCTGCACTCTGAGCCCAGCATCGCCGACTTGCACGAGTGCTTGATCTCGCCGGTCGGCTTCGAACCCTTGTTCTCGATAACGTTCTTCACGGCGGCTTCGGCCATGAATTTGGCAATGCCTTCCGTGACGCCGTTGCCAACCCCGCCGAATGGCTTGCAATCGGCGGCTTTGGCCGTCGAGGCGGCGACCACCATAAGGACAAATGCAACACTGGCTGAGCATTTCATGGCTCGAACTCCCTATCTGAATGGATCGTTCGAGCGTGCGCCTGGGGAGGGGACTGTGCAAGTGCACGGCTGCCACGGTCCCCTGCCATGCGCGGCGTGCAAATCAAGCGGGTGTTTTACTCAGGTGGGAAACAAGTGAGTGCAGCCCTCCGCCAAGATCACAACCAGGCGGAGGGCGCATCGGCGAGATCCATTAACGAACCGGCTTCTTGCAGCCGCAAATGATGCGCGAGCGGCCGGGGCACTGGGCCTTGAGGCAGACCTGATGACCGCCGACCGCAACGAGGGGCGACGGAGCCTTAACGTAGTTCAAAGGTGCTCCACCAACAGGTGCTGCATGAGCGGAGGAGGCCAAAACTGCGAATGCAAATGAGGCAACGGTGGCTGCAAATGTGGTGCGGATCATATTAGTCCCCTAGGTCATGGTTGTTTTCTGGTCACTCATGCGACCGGTGCGAAGCCGATTTTCCCTCGCACGGAGAGAGATTTCGGCTCCTCTGCCTTTTATTCAAGCGGCTTGAGGTCAAAAACCGGGCGCAATAGGAACTTCCGATCTTGGGCTGCTATTTTTCGAGGCAGTCCGCCGCAGGTATGTTCCGTAAGGCGCGGCGCGGGGCTCAGGGTTGCGCTCTCGACCGACAGCAGGTAGCACGCGGGCATAATGATAAACTCTGATCCGACCCTGAGCATAAATTGGGATGAGCCAACATGACCGATGTGACCCGCCTCACTGCCGAAATTGAAACGCTGAAGCGCCAGAACGAGGAGCTTTCGGGCCTAGCGCTCGCGACGGGCGTGATCCTTACGCAGCTTCTGCAATCGAACTGCAAGCGCGAACTCAATCCGCAGGGCGCGGCCACACGGATCATGAGCAACGCGCGCGAGGCGATCGACGGCTTCTCCAAGGCAACGAACGCCGATCCCGTCATGACGAAGCGGGCGCTCGAGGCGGTGCAGCAGTATGAGGACCAGATCAAGTCGGTGCTGGCGGTTTAGCACTGACGCTGGCTTGGCTCACCCGGATCTGCTTTCCTAGAGGGTAGGGGAGCGGCGCAGGTCGGTGGCGTCACGTGGATCCGACTGTGGGCGCGGGAGCGTAATTCGGTCCATGCGGCAATTCATGAAGTTCATGCACACGGTGTCGTCGGCGGGGATCGTCGGCGGCATCATCGCCTATGCGCTGATCCTAATCTATGCCCCGCAGGGGAGCGCGCAGGAGTATGCCAACATGCGCCAGACGATTGCGGCGGTGTGCAACTACATGCTGCTGCCGGCGCTCGGTATTTCTCTCGTCACGGGACTTCTCGCGATGGCGGTGCACCGGCCGTTTCAGGAGTTGCGCTGGGTGTGGGTGAAGGCGCTGCTCGGCATCTCCATGTTCGAAGCGACGCTCGCCATCATCCAGATCAAGGGTGCGGACGCGGCGCGCATCTCGGCCAAGATCGCGGCGGGCGAACCGCTGCAGGCCGATCTCGCGGCGACCATCTCGAGCGAGTGGACGACGCTCTTTGCGATCTTCGCCATCTCGATGGCGAATTATGTGCTGGGTGTGTGGCGTCCGCCGCTGGCAATGCGCTGGGCGAGGAATGTGTGAGGGGTCATTCCGCCGCTTCGGAATGAACGTGGGGATATTCGTCCCAAGTCCGCCCATCTAATAGGCGGCCAGACCGCTTCTTATTGGTTCCACCCCACTGCTTGAAAAAGAACGCGGTGCCACTCTCGGCACAGTTGCTTCTAATGGCATTTACCCATTCAGGCTGGATGGGCCGCGCGTTTGGGCCAGACTCGCCGCCAACAATCGCCCAGTGTATTCCACTCAAATTTGTGCGGCCAATCGGACCCAGTAGAGGCTCGAACGAAATAAAACGTACTGTGGCGGGCACTTTGCGGAGCAATTCAATGCGATGGACATAGTCTGAACTTTCAACCGACGTTCCCAACCAGACGTTCGGGAGCTTGGCCAATTTTGCTCCGCGCAAAACTGGAAGAATATTCTCAGGGCGCTTAGTGAGAATTTGGAACGAATGCCAATGCGCCTCCTCCATGATTGACCACACCTTCGCAATAAACGCTTGTGGCACTCCATCTTGAAAGAGATCTGACATGGAGTTCACGAATACGCGGCGGGGCTGCCTCCAGCGAAGTGGAACGGCTAACGCCGACTCATTCAAGTAAAGACGACCCGTCCATATTTGCTTGGTGCCGCTTTTGCGCGTGACGCCCCTGTAAGCGTGGTGATCCATCGCCTGAAGTCGGGAAGCCATACGCATCGCGTAGCAGTTTGTGCAGCCAGGCGAGACCATCGAGCAGCCCGTCACAGGATTCCAAGTCGCATCGGTCCATTCAATGTCACTTTGACCGGCCACGACCTCATTCCTTTAGAAGATGGTTGGCAATGCGTTTTGCGATTTTTTGTGCACTTGGCGAGGTGTTGGAGCAGGCAAACATTAGAGTGAAGAGAATTCGGTTATTGCTTTTCAAATGAAGGTAGTTTTCGGCCACGCACGGAAACGCATCCCTTAGACGATCTCGGAAATCCTCACTCATTCTCTGAAGAGTTGCGCTACGGACCTCTTCTATTGTGTCGTCGAAAAGATTAGTCTGTCCAGTTTGCTTGTACCAGCGAGTTCGCCAATCGCATTCGCCCATGAACTCGTCTATTCGCTTTTCCCAGGCTTGGGATCTGCGGCGAGGATCACGTGTTGCAAGTCTTTGCAATCCCATTCCAGTTGGTACTAGAAGCCAGAAATCGCACCTTGGAATTTGAGCTACCGCTTCAATGGTCGCCCATTTTAACTGCATGCCATACGGATCAGCGAAAATGACCGCTCGCTGCTGTGCTGTGAGCCGGCTAACAACCTCCGGAAGATGCTCGTTGACGTCCCCCGGATGATAGTGAACCCTTCGATCAGGAAATCGCGTGTCGATCTGTGCTTGCAGCTTTGCTAGCGCTGTTCGAGACTTTTCGATGAAGTGATACTGCCCAAATGGACGTGTCAGTGAAAGCGCTTGAAGGGCGGACCCCTCCGTAAATTCGCGTGCGCCACGTAGCTTCACCTGTCCTCCGCCGCAGAAGGCGTCGACGTAGATTGTTTCCACCCAATCTTGGTTCAGCATGACGTCTTGATACCTGCTTAGGTAATCTTTGACTTTTTGCAGTTTTATCAAAGTCCACGGACCACCACTGCCTTCCATCTGTTCCTCCTTGCTGGAACAAAAATAGAACACATGCGTTCAGTGTCAAGCATCCGTGGTCAGATTATCTGCACCGCACCTCAATTGTGCGGCCGGTGGTGGGGTCGTATTTGCGGCAGGGGATGGGGCCGAGGTTCAGGGGTTCGGCCAGCGTGCCGGTTTCGACGGGCGAGGCGTCGGTGGCGGTGACGGCGGACGTCGCCGCGGTCCGCGTCGATGAGGGATCGCCAGCCAGGCGCGCGGGATTGGGTTGCGGCAGCGGCGGGTTCTTGAGCGCTGTCTCGGGGTTCTTGCGGTTGCCGCGGGCACGCATGACGCGGCGCTTCTTGGGTTGCTCGGGTTTGGCTGCACCAAAGTCAGAGACGCCGTAGCTCTGGCCGGTCTTGTAATCGAGGCCCATGTTGGGCGGGCCGCCCCAGGTTTTGAGGTCACGATCCTGCGCATGAGCCGGTGGCATGAGAGCCGCGCCGAGGACGAGGCAGAGGGCGGCGGCAGTGAAGCGAGCGGTCATTGCGATATGGGTCCTGCGAAGCGGTCGAATCAGATTTTACCGCAACCCGCCCCCCGCGGGGACTGCGCATTCGTCCTTAACTGCTGCCGCGACAAAAGAATTCGGCAAGCGTTCTCGGTTGAGATACCCACTCCTGCGGATACGCGGCACTTCGTGCGGAGCAGTCGCGGAGGCTCTGCGCCGGGATTGTTGTGGATCAGAGCAAAATCACTACAGCGGAGGGGGCCAACCTAGCGCAGTCTGATTGTCCGTAGACGAATCATTAGGGGGCGGACAATGGATAGTTTGATCATGGCGTCTGCGATCGGAATGCTGTTGGGAGGTTGCGCTTCATCCTCGGACGACGTGGGGTCAATCTACGTTTCCCCTCTCACCTACCAGTCTTACACGTGTCAGCAGATCGGGCAGGAAGCTGAGCGGGTCTCCCGGCGCGCGGCGGAAATCGCAGGAGTTCAGGACAGCAAAGCGACCAGTGACGCCGTTATGACGGGCGTTGGAATCGTGCTGTTTTGGCCGAGCCTCTTTTTCATCAAAGGCGATGGGCAGACTGCAGCCGAGCTTGCTCGACTGAAGGGCGAGTTTGAGACACTTGAGAAAGTGTCGATAGAGAAGAATTGCGGCTTGCAGTTCCGCAAGCCGTCGGCGCCGCCGAACGCAAGCTAATCGAGAGGTCGGTCGCGGCGCACCTTGTGCGCTGGCGCTGACGCGCGCCGTCAGGCCGACTTCTTTGCGGACTTGGGTTTGGTGATGGGGCCGCTCGCGGGTGTCGGGCGGCGGGCGAGGAGGTCCTTGAGGTACTGGCCGGTGTAGCTTTCCTTCACCTTGGCAACGTCTTCAGGTGTCCCGACGGCCACGATGCGCCCGCCGCCGTCGCCGCCCTCGGGGCCGAGGTCGATGATCCAGTCGGCAGTCTTGATGACTTCCAGGTTGTGCTCGATGACGGCGACGGTGTTACCCGCATCGACCAGCTCGTGGAGCACTTCGAGAAGCTTAGCCACGTCGTGGAAGTGGAGGCCCGTGGTCGGCTCGTCGAGGATGTAGAGCGTGCGGCCGGTGGCGCGCTTAGAAAGTTCCTTGGCGAGCTTGATGCGCTGCGCTTCGCCACCCGATAGCGTCGTCGCCTGCTGGCCGATGTGGATGTAACCCAGGCCGACGCGGGAGAGCGTTTCCAGTTTATCGCGGATCGACGGAACCGCTTTGAAGAAGTCGGCACCTTCTTCCACGGTCATGTCGAGCACATCGGCGATGGACTTGTCCTTGAAGGTGACGGCGAGCGTCTCGCGATTGTAGCGCTTGCCCTTGCATTCCTCGCAGGTGACGTACACGTCGGGCAGGAAGTGCATCTCGATCTTGATGACGCCGTCGCCCTGGCATTTTTCGCAGCGGCCGCCCTTGACGTTGAACGAGAAGCGGCCGGGTTCGTAGCCGCGCGTCTTGGCTTCCGGCAGGCCGGCGAACCATTCGCGGATCGGCGTGAAGGCTCCGGTATAGGTCGCGGGGTTCGAACGCGGCGTGCGGCCGATGGGCGACTGGTCGATGTCGATGACCTTGTCGAAGTGTTCCAGACCCTCGATGCGATCGTGCGGCGCGGGGTGCTCACGGGCGCCGTTGAGCTTGCGGGCGACGGCCTTGAAGAGCGTGTCGATGAGGAACGTGGACTTACCGCCGCCGGAGACGCCCGTGACGCAGGTGAAGAGGCCTTGCGGGATTTCGGCGGTGACGTTCTGCAGGTTGTTGCCGCGTGCGCCGACGACTTTGAGGCTGCGTTTTGGATCGGGTTTGCGGCGGGTCTTCGGGGGCGAAACAAGTTTCGCGCCGGTGAGATATTGGCCGGTGAGCGACTTTGGGTCGGCCATGATCTCGGCGGCGGTGCCTTGGCTGACCACGCGGCCGCCATGGATGCCCGCGCCGGGGCCGATATCGACCACATAATCGGCCGCGAGGATCGCGTCCTCGTCGTGCTCGACGACGATGACGGTGTTGCCGAGGTCGCGCAGGTGCTTGAGCGTGCCGAGCAGGCGGTCATTGTCGCGCTGATGGAGGCCGATGGAAGGCTCATCCAGCACGTAGAGCACGCCGGTGAGACCGGAGCCGATCTGCGAGGCGAGGCGTATGCGCTGGCTTTCGCCACCGGACAGCGTGCCGGACGCGCGGGACATCGTGAGATAGTCGAGGCCGACGTCGACGAGAAATTGCAGACGGTCGCGGATCTCTTTGAGGATGCGCGTTGCGATCTCGGCCTGCTGTTTCGTGAACGTCTTCGGCAGGTCCTCGAACCAGACGTTGGCGGCGCGGATCGACATCTCCGACACTTCGCCGATGTGCTTGGCCCCGACCTTGACCGCGAGCGCCTGCGGTTTCAGGCGATAGCCGTGGCAGGCTTCGCAGGGATGGGCGGACTGGTAGCGTGAGAGTTCTTCGCGCACCCACTCGCTGTCGGTTTCCTTCCAGCGGCGCGCGATATTGCCGATGACGCCTTCGAAAGGTTTGTAGGTTTTATAATTCCGTGCGCCGTCCCAATACGTGTACTCGATTTCCTCGTCGCCCGAGCCGAACAGGATCGCGAGCTGCACGTGCTTGGGCAGCTTCTCCCACGGGGTCTTCATCGACACTTTGTAATGCTTCGCGAGGCTTTCGAGTGTCTGCTCGTAGTAGGGCGAGGTGGCCCCGGTTTTGGCCCATGGATACACAGCGCCTTCCTGCAAGGAGAGCGAGCCGTCGGGGACGACGAGTTCAGGCTCGAACTGGAGTTCGGTCCCGAGCCCGTCGCATTGCGGACAGGCGCCGGAAGGCGCGTTGAAGGAGAACAGGCGCGGTTCGATTTCTTCGATGGTGAAGCCGGAAACGGGGCAGGCGAAGCGTTCGGAGAAGACGATGCGCACGTGCGTATCGTTTTTGTTTTTGTATGCGCCCGGCGACTCCCCTCCGGGTAGCCGGCTGCCGGCCGCGAGGGGCTTATCGACGAACTCGGCGATGGCTAGGCCGTCCGCGAGTTTGAGGGCTTGTTCGAACGAGTCCGCCAGGCGTGATGCGATGTCGGCGCGCACGACGATGCGGTCCACGACGACATCGATATCGTGCTTGAACTTCTTGTCGAGCTTGGGCGCGTCGCCGATCTCGGTGACTTCGCCATTGATCTTGACGCGCTGGAAGCCCTTCTTCTGCCACTCGGCCAGTTCCTTGCGGTACTCGCCTTTGCGACCTCGCACGACGGGCGCCAAGATCATCAGGCGCGTGCCTTCGGGCAACTGCATCACGCGATCGACCATTTGCGAAACAGTCTGGCTTTCGATGGGAAGGCCGGTCGCGGGCGAGTACGGGACGCCGACGCGGGCGAAGAGCAGGCGCAGATAATCGTAGATCTCGGTGACGGTGCCGACGGTGGAGCGCGGGTTTTTCGATGTCGTTTTCTGCTCGATGGAGATGGCGGGCGAGAGGCCGTCGATGTGATCGACATCCGGCTTCTGCATCATCTCGAGGAATTGGCGTGCGTACGCCGACAGGCTCTCGACGTAGCGGCGCTGTCCTTCGGCATAGATGGTATCGAAGGCGAGCGAGGATTTGCCCGAGCCCGAAAGCCCCGTGAACACGACGAGGGCGTCGCGCGGGATCTCGAGATCGACGTTCTTCAAATTGTGCTCGCGTGCGCCGCAGACATGGATGGTCTTGTGCGTTTCGGCGGGCTTCTTAGGTACGGAGGCTTTCGAGGGCTTGCTCATCGTGGGTACGTAGCGCGTGAGGGGAGCGCGCGGCAATGTGGCGGTTGGCCGGTGATCCGATCGATGTAGGGTTTGTCAGCGACCTATACAACTGTGTGGCGGCAGCACGGAGGCTTGAGCAAACAGGCAGGGGGCAAGGCCGGCGCGCTTGCGAGTTTGTGTGTAGAGACTGATGCGACGCACCGGCCTCACCACGGACCACGGGGGTGGGCCCCCTTTTCGAAGCGTCGGCGCCACCACCCTGCGCGCATCTCAACACAGGTTGAACGGGGTTCTCACTCCCCCGCCGGCAGCGGTCCCCCAGGCTGACTGACCCAGCTGGCGCTCCGTTCCGCTCCCCTCCGCAAACAGGATCCCAGCTCGAGCCTGTTCCCTGCCGAATGCGGTGGGATGAGCGGAGGATAGCGGAGTGATGAGTGGCGGGGATAAAAACGTCATGGACGGGGAGACGGCGCGAAGACGATCTCGAATGGAAACGCCGCGGCCTCTTGGTCGTTGAGGTGAAACGGGGCAGCACTTCCGTTTGGCCGACTCTGGGTGGGCTACGCTGAAGCTGGAGGACAAACTGAGATGGGGTATATCGACGGCTTTGTCATCGCGGTTCCAACTGCGAAAAAGCAGGCATTCATCGATCACGCAAAACGAGCAGACAGCGTTTTCATGGAGCTCGGCGCCATTCGCGTCGTGGAATGTTGGGGCGACGATGTCTCGGCAGGCAAAATCACGGACTTCCGCAGGGCTGTCCTTGCCAACGATGACGAAGCAGTCGTCTTTTCATGGATCGAATGGCCCGACAAGGAGACCCGCGACGCGGCGCATGCCAAGATGATGGAGGGGATGAGCAATCCGGAGAAGGCTGATCCGCGCATGGATCCGAGGACAAATCCCATGCCGTTCGACGGAAAGCGGTTGATCTTTGGTGGTTTTTTGCCGCTCGTGGATATCGCTCGCACGCCAAACATGGAGGCGTGATCATGCCGAGTGCCGTCGACCGGCACGAAGTCTTCGCTGCTTAGGCCGACACGCTATATCGCGCCGTCCTCGAGTCTGACGCCGTGGCGCTGCCGTTCGGTACACGCTCTCGATGCAAACAAAGCGGCGAATATCGCACGCTTTGCGAAATTTCGCGTCGGCGATTCGGAGAGCTTTTGCAGGGGCGGCTCTCATTCCGCGCTGGACTTGGTCCGTTGTCGGCGATCCGGTATCGTCGCGCGGACACGGGCTTGGCCGGTGAACGGGGGGTGAATGGGGGGCTCAAGGGCGGTTCAGGCTCGCCATGAGATACCTTCGCCATATCCGCGTCACGGGAGCTGGCGACCATGGGTTATTCGAGCACGACCTTCGAGGAGGGCTTTACGATGTCCGAGAGTTCCGTCCGCGCCCATTCGGGCGGCGACTACGACCGTCTCATCTCTTTTTTGAAAAACCTGGCGCTGGTTGTGACGATCGTCGGTGCGGTGCCGACGGCGATCACCGCTTATCACGCCTATACGTTCGGGGTGCCGTTCAGCCAGGTACCGCAGCGGCTCGCCCAGTACGATCTGTGGGTGAAGAACATCGACTGCCAGATCGAATACAAGGCGCTGGCGACGGCGGAAGGCACGCGCGTGGACGTGGGGGCGTGTCCGAAGACGGGCGACATCGCGCTCAAGCTGTCCTCGCCGGACGGCAAGGCGGCGTATCAATGGATTGCGTACAACGAACTGCAGAAGCCCGGGGAAGCGCCAAAATCATCGAGCTTCATCGACATGTTGATCTCAGCGGCGCGTGCTGAAGGTCCTCCGCAGTCGTTCAAGGTTGCTCAGGGGCTTGAAGTCGTCTGTCAGGCGATCGCCGGCAAGACCGTGGTGCGGGTCGTCAAGGAAGGCGGCAAGTGCTTCAAGGAAGTTTTCTCGCCGATCAAGGGCGCGGTCGAAAAGCGTGACGAGGTCGCGTGCTCCACGCCCTGCGGGTGAGACGCGACAACAGCTCGAGTTGAGCGCGGGCGGTGAGACCAGTCGCGCCGCCCGCGTCGTTCACTGGGGCTGCTGCCCCTCATCCCGACCTTTTTCAAGGAGGTGGGGAATAGTGGGCATCAAGAGGCGTCGTCCTTGGCACTCGTCAGGCTCGTGCCGTCAGTGTCGATCGCGTCACCTGTCTTGGCCCACCAAGAAAAATTCCAGGGACCCGTAACGCCGCAATGGTCGTCGCATTCGTTCTTGAAGGTCACCGACTTGCCGGCGCCGATCTTATGCACGCTCTCCTTGTCGCCCTGATCGAGGCCGATGGAGATTTCATTGGCGGACTTGTTGTTGATGGTGAGGGCGTGCGCTCCTGTCGTCAAGGCGAGCGCGAAACCAGATGCAATCAGTGCAGCTTTCAACATCGGTTTGTTTCCTTCCGTTTCGAGTTGCCGGGTAGGAAGGTGAGGGGTTCACCGGGCAAGACGGCCCCGTCCGCGCGCCGCGACTTCAGGGCGGTTGAGCACGTTATACCGTTTCGCTTGATGCTGATCTGGTGCGAGGGGGCGGATAGGGAAGGGCCGCCAAGGTCAACTCACAGTCAAAACGATTTGAGTACAGATACGCAAAGAAGCGGATTTGATCGGGCCGTCGCCGCGCCCAGATAAGAATACTGGCAGCACACGATCAGACTTGGCGATTGCGCGATCAATCTTCGTCATGGTTGGTGACGGCGACGAATTCGTCGTCTTTCTGGCAGCGGCGTTCGTGCATGAGAAAATCGTAGTAGCCGCAGCGGCCCTGGCCGGGGTAGCTGCGACAGGTGGCAGGCCGCGCGTGATAGATCGTGCAGCGGCGCTCGGTGGTGTCGAAGAAGCGGCAAATGCGGCCGTAGATCTCATCTTTCTTGCGGCGCATCGTGTACTTGTGGCCGTGCGCCTCTTTCGTGAACTTGGCTTTCGCGTCCTCGTAGGAGAGGTCGTGATGGCGTGCGAGGCGTTCCACGTCACGCTTGGTCAGCGGGATGACCGGATAGGAACAGCAATACCCCGGGCACTTCGCGCAGTTGTACAGAGCCATGGTGATCGATCGCCTGCCGGCAAGTTGAAGATAAAGCGCGATGGCCGGTGTCCGCGCATCCACGCGGGATAGAGCAAGATGCTCACGCGTCAAGACAGTCGAGAAGAATTTGAGCGCATTTGGCCGTCGCAGACTGTGATCGCAGTTCAAATTGGTGGGGTGTTGCCTGCCGGAGACAGCTCAGTTTTTGGACTCATCTATATGTCATCATTCGGCGGGAGTGATGCTTCCGCGGGCAGTGTGCATGTGTTCTGGGCGGGGATCACGATGCGAACAAAGGGCCTTGCGGCTATGGCGGCCGGACTTCTCGGCTGCGCCAGCCCCGTACACGCTGATGACTGGACCGGTGTTTACATCGGCATCGGCGGCGGAGTGGGAGCGGCCAACCACGATCTGTCGTTCGAGAATGGACCTAACGTTGGTTTGCCTTTCGGCGCAGAACTTTCTGGGCTGGGGGGCGATGGGGGATTCTTCTCGTTGGGCGTCGGGCTCGACTATCAGGTGAACAGCCGGTTCGTGGTCGGAGCCTTTTTCGATTACGACTGGGCGGACCTCGACACGTCGCTCGACGCGTCCTTGAGCTTAGGCGGACCGACTTTTGGCGCCGGTGCCGATATCGAAGTCGAAGACATGTGGTCGATCGGGGGACGCCTCGGATATCTCGTCTCGCCGAGCACGATGCTGTTCCTGACGGCCGGTTACTCACAGGCGGACGTGAGCGATCTTACTGCGAACGCATCGTTCATCGGGCCGGTGACGCTGGCCCGCGTCGGCGATTTTGACGGGTACTTCATCGGCGGCGGCGCCGAGATGAAGATCACCAAGGCGATCTCGATCAAGGCTGAGTATCGCTATACCGATCTCGACTCGGAGGTGATCACGCTGCTTCCGGGTACGGGGCCGATCGGGGACTTTGTGAACAGTTTGGTTACGACGAAGCTCGATCCGGACATCCAGACGGCACGGGTGTCGCTCAACTATCGCTTCGGATTGGGCGGCGATAGGGGCGTAGAACCCGAAGAGCCGTCTGCTCCCATGGGATCGTGGACACAGTTCTACCTCAGCATCGGCGGCGGCTATGCCTTCACGAATGAAGAGCTGACGCTCGGGCCGGGTCCTGAACTGGCAGGTGCGCCATTCGGCTTCAATGTCGGGTTCGACGGCTTTGGCGGGGAAGGTGGCGCGCTCACGATCGGCGGCGGCTACGATTACCAGTTCGCGCCCAAGTTTGTTGCGGGTCTGCTTATCGACTACACGATGCATGGCGCGGACACCGATCTCGATTTGAACATCGGCAACTTCCTCACCGCGAATGTCGGCTTTGGCCTGGACAATGAGCTCTCAATCGGCGGTCGCCTGGGCTATCTGGTGACGCCTCAGACGCTGATCTATGGCTCGATTGGATACTCGCGGATCGAACTGGACGACGCGCGATTGAGCGTGAATTTCGGCCCCGGGAGTTTCGGGACACGCGTCGCGTCGAGCGGTGCCATCGACGGCTTTTTCCTCGGTGGCGGCATCGAGACGAAGATCACCGATAACATCTCGCTCAAGCTCGACTATCGCTACACGAACGGTGACAGCGAGCAGATCACGCTGCTGCCGGATGTGTTGCCGGAGGCCAATGATTTCGTGCGGGCCGAAATCGATCCAGATATCCAGACCGTGCGGATGTCGCTGGATTATCGCTTTAATTTTGGTGGCGCCGATCCGGCACCTTTGAAGTAAAGGTCCGGTGGCTCGCAGACGTTTCATCGGGGAGGGCTTTGGCCCTCCTCGATTTGTTTCATCTGAAGGTCGAGGGCGTAAAGGCCAACGTCCTTGGCACCGGCGCGGCAGTAAGAGGCGTAGCTGATGCGATCGCCCCTGGCGGGATACGCCCAGCCGCCGGTGCCGCAGCGGATGTACTCGGCATTGGGGATCAGGGGACGGCAGTCCCGCTCAATCAGAAGCTTGGCGGTGCTGGCGTCTTCGCCTTCGATTTCGCTGACGATGAACATCAGCGTCCGGTGGTCGCGGCATCCGGTTGCGGGATAGGGGCTGCCGTCTGGCTGGATGAAGCGGTGCTTGGTGCCGAGCGGGTGGATGAGGGGTGCCTCGTCGGCGGCGATTGCGAGCCAAGGCACGAGACTGACAAGCGTGGCCGCGATCACGGATTTGAGGGCGTGTTGCATTGATGCCTTCTCATGCGAACGGTGCTTGACGGAACGTCGCTGGCGTCGGATCGGATGACTGACGTCAGTCATCAGCGCGCGTGGGGTTCCACCGTGAGTTCGTTCAACCTATCGCATTCCGTTCTCGTCGTGGTAGGCGCGTTCTACGCGTTTGCAGGGCTGGTGGGGTTGCGCGCGTCGTTGCAGGGACGGCTGATCGACATTGCGATCGCCGGTATTTCAATGCAACCGCCGGGAAAAGCGGAGACGGCACGCGGGCTATGGCTGCTCGTCTCGTCGCTGGTGGTGCTGGCGGGCGGATTGTTTCTCGTGCTGAGGCTCGACTGGGCGGCGGCGGCGTTCGTGGTGTCGGCAGCCGGGCAGGCCATTTATCTCCTCCTCATCGCGCCTACGTACTTCGATCCGGAGGATCCGCCGGATGCGACGGGGCGGCAGCAAACCATCAACGCCTTCATCCTCTATTCGGCAGCGACGTTGTTCGTTCTGTGGGCTTACCGCACGGGCAAGTTGATGCCGCCGGGGGTCGTGGGATGGCCTCTCGTGATCGGGTTTCTTGGCGTGTTGGGCGGTGCGACGGCTTATGGCCTTTTCCGGTTCCTGTATCCACTTGCGCAAGGGCCGTTCGGATCTTCAGGCGCAGGCGACACCAAAGTCGACGGAGGCCATTCGAGTGAGGCGTTCGAAGACGAGACCGACCGTGAGCCTGGGCCGCCGCTGGCGGACAGTCGGCGCATTCTCGTCATGTCGGAGTATCAATGCGATCCGCTCTGGACACATGATCCTGGGCGATCGGGCACGTTTTCACCGCGAGACCTGCCGCTGTCGGAGGCGCTGATCGAGGATTTGGAGGCGTGGTCGCGAAGCTACGACACGTCTTTCAATCTGGAAGACTTCAACAATCCGCATTGGAGCGAGGCCCAATACGCGGCCCACGACATGGCCGGGGTCGCGCTGGCGCGGCGGCTGAAGCGGGAACTGCCCGATCGGCAGATCTTCGTTTGGCGCAACGCCGATGGGGAGCCGGGTCATGTAGAGATCACGGCGGAGGATTGACGTGCGAGGCGGTTGCGCCGGCCCTGTAGCCGGGCTAATGTGAACAAACGTGGAACGACCGCCCTCGGCTTGGTGCTGTCAAAGCGGTGGACAAGCGGTCAAGAGACGCTGTGCGTCTGGCTTCAAAGGTTAAGGTCGCTGCAACTCGATTCGATGAGCAGGGTTCTTGGTGACGGTTTCGCCCGCTCGGCGATGTGATGCAGAAAAGGAGTTCGATATGGCCGGATCGGTCAACAAGGTGATCCTCGTCGGAAACGTTGGTAAGGATCCCGAAATTCGCCGGACGCAGGATGGGCGCGCGATCGCCAACCTGTCTCTGGCGACGAGCGAGACATGGCGCGACAAGGCTACGGGCGAGCGCAAGGAGAAGACGGAGTGGCACCGGGTGGTCGTGTTTAACGACAACTTGTGCAAGGTCGTGGAGCAGTATGTGCGCAAGGGCTCCAAGCTCTACATCGAAGGCCAGTTGCAAACACGCAAATGGACCGATCAGTCGGGTGCAGAGAAGTATTCGACGGAAGTTGTCCTACAGGGCTTTAACGGAACGCTGACTATGCTCGACGGTGCGCGCGGGGCTGCCGGTGGCATGGCCGAAAGCGGTCAGGTCGAATACGGCGGCGATGCGGGCTACGGTTCGTCGGGCGGATATGACAGCGCGCCGAAGCGCGGCGGTGCTGCCAAGAGCAGCGGAAAGTCTTTCGACAAGGCGCTGGATGACGAGATTCCGTTCTGATCAGGGCGTCACGGATTCATATGAAAAGCCCCGCTGCTGGGATGCAGCGGGGCTTTTTGTTTGCGCTTTGGGAGCATCCGACGATCAAGGCGTGGCGGGAGCCGGTGTAGCCGGCGCTTCCGGAGCGGCTGGAGCCGGAGTGTCGGCGGGCTTTGCGGCATCGACGGCGCCCTGCACGGCTTCCTTCGCCTTTTCGTATGCAGGGGTGGCAGCTTCCTTCGCCTTTTCGTAGGCTTCGGCGGCCTTCTGCTTGGCTTCCTCGAGAGCGGGCTTGGCTTTTTCGACCGCGTCGTTGGTCGTGGCTGCCGTCTTGTCCTTCAGCTCGAGTGCCTTTTCCTTGGCGCGGTTCCAAAGCGACTTCTTCGGCTGTGCCCGTTCGTAGGCAGGAGCGGCGTCAAGCGCTTCCTTGGTCGCCTCGGCGAGCGTGACCGACAGTTCGCCCGCTGCTTCTTCGAACTTCAATGCAGAGAGTTGTACGCCGATTTTCTTCTCGGCCATCCCGAGAAAACCGCCGGTGCCCATTACGACGCCGACGACAGTGTTGCCGTCGGTGATGATCAAGTCTTCGATATCGCCAATGATCTTTCCATCCGGGCCTTTCACCTTGGCTCCGATGAAGTGATCCTTGGCGAGGTATTCGTCCGCCGTCTGGCTCTTGATGAATACGCCGGCTGCCGGCGCGGCCGTCTCAGCCACGGCTGCGGTCGCGAGAAGGGCGAGGGCGGCGGCGCCGCAGATGAACGTCTTCATTGCTGATACCCCTTGGATTTGTGACCGCCTATCCGGTGACAGAGCGGCGTCGTCACGCGTGACTTGGGCTCTTAGGGCCCTGACGATCGCGCTGGAAATAGTGCGGGAGTGTGTCTAGAGCAAGTCACCGGCCGAGGACTGTACGGAAGCAGCGCTTAAGTTCAAGAATTGCAAAGCTAATTCGGGATGAACTGATCTGGGGAGAATGGCCCGAGCGGCATCGCGCGCGGTTGCCGGACCGGTCGGGGCGGGCTAGACAACTTCATTATTCAACAGCGGGCTCCCGGCCGGGGCCGGCAAGCGGCCTGGACACCGGCCGACGGGACGGCGGATCGACCGCTCTTCCGGTGCGACGAGGAACGGACACTCTTGGCAGACAATCGCGACGACGACACGCCCGGCTCAGAAGGTCCGAGCGACATTCGGCCGGTGCAGATCATCGACGAGATGAAGCGCTCGTACCTCGAGTACGCGATGAGCGTGATCATCTCCCGTGCGCTTCCCGACGTGCGCGACGGCTTGAAGCCGGTGCATCGCCGCATCCTCTATGCGATGCAGGAACTGGGGCTCGACTGGAACAAGAAATACGTCAAGTCGGCGCGCATCGTCGGCGAGGTGATGGGCAAGTATCACCCGCACGGCAACCTTGCGATTTATGACGCGCTCGTGCGTCTGGCGCAGGACTTCTCCATGCGGCTGCCGCTGATTGACGGGCAGGGCAATTTCGGCTCCGTCGATGGCGATCCGGCCGCGGCCGAACGTTACACGGAATCTCGGCTGCAGAAGGTGGCCGGCTACCTGCTCGACGATCTCGACAAGGAGACGGTCGAGTTCAAGGAAAACTACGACGGGACCTTGCAGGAGCCGTCGGTGCTGCCGGCGAAGTTTCCCAACCTGCTGGTCAACGGCGCAGGCGGCATCGCGGTCGGCATGGCCACGAACATCCCGCCGCATAACCTGGGCGAAGTGATCGATGCGTGTCTTGCGCATCTCGACAATCCCGAGATCACCATCGACGAACTTTGCCAGATCGTGCCCGGCCCTGATTTTCCCACTGGCGGCCTTATCCTCGGGCGGGGCGGCATTCTCTCGGCCTATCACAAGGGTCGCGGCTCGATCATCATGCGCGCGAAGGTGCACACGGAAAACGTGCGCAAAGACCGCGAGGCGCTCGTCGTCACGGCGATCCCCTACCAGGTGAACAAGAAGACGCTGATCGAGAAGATCGCGGATCTGGTGCGGGAAAAGCGGGTCGAAGGGATCTCCGACCTGTGGGACGAATCCAACCGCGAAGGCATGCGGATCGTCATCGAATTGAAGCGGGACGCGATCGCGGACGTGGTGCTCAATCAGCTGTGGCGGTTCTCGGATCTCCAAACGACGTTCGGCGCGAACATGATCGCGCTCAACGGGGGACGGCCGGAGCAGCTCAACCTGAAGGATATGATCGAGGCCTTTACCAACTTCCGTCAGGAGGTGGTGACGCGGCGCACGAAGTATCTGCTGCATAAGGCGCGGGACCGTGCGCACGTGTTGGTGGGATTGGCCATTGCGGTGGCCAACATCGACGAGGTGATCCGGGTCATCCGCTATGCCCCCTCGCCGGCGGAGGCCAAAGACCAGCTCATGGCGCGCGATTGGCCGGCGAAGGACATGGCGCCGTTGATCGATTTGATCGCCGATCCGCGGCACCGGCTCAGCGCGGACGACACGTACCGCCTCTCCGAAGAACAGGCAAAGGCGATCCTCGACCTGCGGCTTGCCCGCCTGACGGCGCTGGGTCGCGATGAGATTGCCGACGAGTTGAAAAAGCTCGCGCTGGAGATCCAGGACTATCTCGACATCCTGTCGTCGCGCGCACGCATCTTCGATATCATCCGAAGCGAACTCACCGACGTGAAGACGCAATTCGCGACGGCGCGCAAGACCGAGATCGTCGACATCGAGGGTGAGGTCGAGGACGAAGATCTCATTCAGCGCGAGGACGTCGTCGTCACCGTCAGCCACAAGGGTTACATCAAGCGGGTCCCCCTTTCGACCTACCGTGCGCAGCGGCGCGGCGGCAAGGGCCGTTCCGGCATGGCGACTCGGGACGAGGATTTCGTCACGCAGATGTTCGTGACATCGACGCATACGCCGGTTCTGTTCTTCTCTTCGCGCGGCATGTGCTACCGGATGAAGGTGTGGCGTTTGCCGGCCGCGACCCCGCAATCACCGGGCAAGGCGCTTGTGAACCTGCTGCCGCTGGAGGCGGGCGAAGTCATCACATCTATCCTGCTGCTGCCTGAGGACGACGAGACATGGGCGTCGCTCGAGCTCGTGTTTGCGACGCGCTCAGGCAACATCCGCCGCAACTCGCTCACGGATTTCGAGAACATCAATCGCAACGGCAAGATCGCGATGAAGCTCGATGAGGGCGATCGCATCGTTTCGGTGGCGATCGCGCGGCCTGACGACGACGTGCTGCTGACGACGGCGCAGGGGCAGTGCATCCGTTTCCTCATCGGAGAAGAAGTTCGCCTCTTCAAGGGCCGCGATTCGGATGGCGTGCGCGGAATTCGCCTGGAGGACGGCGACGAGGTGATCTCGATGGCGATTCTCAATCACGTCGACGCGTCGCCGGCGGAGCGTGTGGCCTACTTGAAGCAGGCCGCTCAGATGCGACGCGCGACGGGTGATGAGGAGGCGGAGACCGTCGGTGCCGAGCCGGAAACGGAAGAGGGTGCCGACGAGGGTGCCGACCTGACGCCGGAGCGGTATGCGGAGTTGGGTGCTCGCGAGCAGTTCGTGCTGACCGTGTCGGAGCGGGGCTTCGGAAAGCGCACGTCGAGCTACGAGGTGCGCACGAGCGGCCGCGGCGGCAAGGGCATCGTCTCCATGGTGGTGAATGAGCGCAACGGCAATCTCGTCGCTTCGTTCCCCGTGGAGCACTCCGACCAGATCATGCTGGTCACGGATGGCGGGCAGCTGATCCGGTGTCCGGTGGACGATGTCCGCATCGCCGGCCGCAATACTCAGGGTGTGCGCATCTTTAAGACCGATGCAGATGAAAAGGTCGTCTCCGTCGAATGCATTTCCGAGGGTGACGACGAGAACGGCGAGGCCGGCGCGGAGGACTAGCCGCGCGCCCCGTCAGTTCAACGGCGAGGGGCGATTGCGTTCGATCGCCATGAGAGCCGCCGACACCGGGCACATATCGGCGATGGCGCGCCAGTTCCGCAACGCGATCTGGTGGCGGCTCTTTTGCGAGATGAGGCCATCCGCCTTGAAGCGCGACATGAGCCGCGACAGCGTGTCGGCGTTCAGCGCCAGATGCTGGGCGATCTCGGTGCGCGAGAGCGGCAGCTCGATGGCGATCGTCGCGCCCGCTGCAACGCCCAATTCCAGAGCCATTTCAATCAGGAACGCGGCAAGCCGTTGCGGTCCGTCGAGCGTCGCCAAAATCGCCGCGTGGAGGCCCGCGCGACTGGCTTGACGGTCGCGCTGGCGATCGTAGGCGGCGAGCAGGTCCGGATCTGTGGCGAGCAGGCGGAGCATCGCTTTCGATTTGTAGCGCAGCGCCTCCGCGGGGGTGGCAGCGACGAGCGCGCGTTCGGAGAAGTTGGGCACGGCACCCGCTGCGATCACATCGCCAGGGAAATAGAGCGTGATGAGGCCGGCCTCGCTGGTGGCCATGGCGATACGAGTCGAGACGACACCGGACTGCAAGGCGAAGATCAGATCATCCTGCGCAGGGGTGAGGAGGATGCGCTGGCGCTGGCGCAGCTTCAGAGAGGTTGCCTGACTGTCGAGCGCCGCGAGGCGGGTGAGAAAAGCGCCGGGCGTGCGCTGTGCTGGTGCGAATGTCTGGGCGCGCGTGTTGGTTTGCTGTCGCTCGCGATCTCTGAGGGTCATAGCGTGTCCGATCCCGGTTGAGGGCTTCATGAGCCCCGGTGTCGAGATCACGGTCTGCGCATTGCACGGTTCGAGCTTTGACGAACATCAACATTGGGCCGAGGTGCGACGCGATGGATGGGCGGAACGCGTTCGCCGATGCCGTCGGGTTGATCCACGTCAAGGGTGGCGTGTCGTCAGTGCAACACTCGATGTGTGAGCCGCGCTTTGCTGATCTCAGTCAGGCAGCGGCACGAAGCGGCACTGGGCGAATCCTGCGACGGATTTATGGATGGAAGGGAGAACGGTTCGGCGGAGGGGGGAAGACTTCAGCTGGCCCGCAGAGACAGGGGATTTCACATGCTCAAAATGGGATCGCGTTTCAAAGCGTTTATGGCGGGTCTTGCCGTGGCTGGCGCGATGGCCGGAGCGGCCGTTCCTGCGCAGGCGGGCGATTACAGCGGCGACATGCTGGTGCGCGTGCAGGGAACGTATCTGAACTTCAATGACGAGAGTTCGCCAAGTGGCCTCGAACTCGACGATCAGTTCATTCCAACGCTGACGTTGACCTACTTCTTGAACAAGAACTTGGCAGTTGAGCTTTTCTGCTGCTTCGCTAATTTGGACGCAGAATTGAATGGCTCGAACGTCGCCGACTTCTGGGTGTTCCCACCCGCTCTAACGCTGCAATACCACTTTGATAGCATGGGCGCCTTCAAGCCGTATGTCGGCGCAGGTATCCAGTACATCCTGCCGTTCGACGAAGAGGGCGTGGGCGCTTTAGGTACGAGCCGAGTTGAAATTGATGATGCGCTGGGGTTCACTTTGCAAGCGGGTGTGGACATCGAAGTTGGCCAGGGTTGGTATCTGAACGCGGACGTGAAAAAGACCTGGATTGATCACGATGTCTCGTCGCGCGGCGGTGTTAATGCCGACTTCAATGCCGAGATCGATCCGTGGATCTTCTCGGTTGGTCTTGGCTATCGCTTCAATCTGTCCGACATCTTCGGGTCGCGGCACGCAGAAGCGGTTCCCATCAAGTAATCCCGGTTTCACCTGGGGAAGTGAAGAGGCCCGCTCGACAGAGCGGGCTTCTTTGTTTTTTTGGCACCCGGCGACTCCGCTTGCGCGGAGCCAGCCGCCGGGTGCGGTGGTTTTCGTTCATCTTAACCGCAGGGCCGGCGGTGGCGTGGCCTTGCCGGAGAAGAGCGATGCGGGCTAGATGGCCTCATGGCAGCGCTCATCGGCTTCTACTCCGGCTCTTTCGATCCCGTCACCCATGGCCACACCGACGTGATCGCGCGGGCGTGCCGCCTCGTCGATGCGCTCGTGATCGGGATCGGGACCAATCCCGGCAAGGCGCCTCTGTTCACGGCAGGCGAGCGCGTCGAGATGCTGGACGAGGAGACGCGGGGCATCGCCAAGCGTTCCGGCACCGACGTGCGCATTGTGACATTCCAGGGGCTGGCGGTGGATGCGGCGCGCACGCATGGGGCCTCGATCATTTTCCGCGGTCTGCGCGACGGCACTGACTTCGACTACGAAATGCAGATGGCCGGAATGAATGGCGAGATGGCGCCCGATGTCGAGACGGTGTTCGTGGCAGCCTCTCCGAACGTGCGGCACATCGCGGCGAACCTCGTGCGGGCGGTGGCCTTGATGGGAGGCGATCCGTCGCCGTTCGTGTCGAAGGCCGTGGCGCAGCGGCTCTCGGCCAAGGCGCAACGCAGGGACTAACGCCATGGCGAAGTCGCCGGCGTTTGCGCGGATCAAATCGGACGTTCTGGCGATCGTCGCGGCTATCCCGGAGGGTCAGGTTGCGAGCGCGGCTGACCTAGGGCGGCAGATCGATGTGCCCGCGCGGCATGTGGCCTACATTCTGACCACCTTGGACGACGGCGAGCGCAGCGTGACGCCGTGGTGGCGCGTGGTGGCGGATGGCGGAGCGATCGGTCGGCACAAGCGGCGCGAGGATCAGATTGCGGGTCTGAGGCGGGATGGGGTGACGGTTTCCGCAGCGGGCGTAGTCGCCGACTTTGCGGCGCGCCGTGTGACGGCGCTTAAGGCGCCGCCGTCGGGTGTCACGCGGCGACCGGAGACTTCAATCGCGCCAGTCAGGGGCCCGAGCGAGGCCCCACGGCGGGCGCGGGGATCGAAGGGCGCACCTAAATCCTCGGTTTGAGACGAAAACAGCAGCGTTGTGCGGGCTCGCCTTGCCAGGGGCAGGCTGAGTCGCCATAAGGGCGCCATGCGGCGGGCGTCCTGATGGGCGTGCGAAGCAGAATGATCAACGGCCTTTCAAGGACCTCCGCCGATGCGCTTTTCCGCCATTCTGTCTTTCATCATGCTGGCCTTCGGGCTGGCCGCGTGCGGCAACAGCTCGACCGCGGAGGTGGGTGGGCCTGCAACGGGGGCCATGCCGGCAGCGGAGGGTGCGGCCGGCAGCGAAGTTCTCGTGCTCGAACTAACGACTGGCACGGTGAAGATCAAGCTGCGGCCTGATCTGGCTCCGCAGCATGCGGCGCGGGTGAAGCAACTCGCAGGCGAAGGCTTCTACAATGGCATCATCTTCCATCGCGTCATCCCAGGCTTCATGGCGCAGACGGGCGATCCGACCGGAACGGGCACGGGCGGCTCCAAGTATCCCGATCTGCCGGCCGAGTTCACTCCGACACCGTTCGAGCGCGGGACAGTGGGTGCGGCACGTTCTTCGAGCCCCAACTCGGCCAACAGCCAGTTCTTCATCTGCTTCACGCATGCGCCCAACCTGAACGGCCAGTACACCGTCTGGGGTCAGGTTATCGACGGCATGATCGCCGTCGACAAGATCGCCAAGGGTGAACCGCCGCCGAAGCCCGACAAAATCGTGAAGGCGTACATCGCGCAGTAGCGCCGCCCGACAAACTGAACATCGACATCACCCGCACATAACGGAGAGCCGGACTATGGCCGCTATCAAGGACCCCGAGAACACGCTCATCATCGAGACGAGCAAGGGGAAGGTGACGATCGAATTGCGCCCTGATCTGGCGCCTCAACATGTGGCGCGCATCAAGCAGTTGGCGCGCGAGAAATTCTATGACGGGATCGTGTTCCATCGCGTCATCGACGGCTTCATGGCGCAGACGGGTTGCCCGCAGGGGCGCGGCACGGGCCAATCGAAACATCCGAACCTGCCGGCCGAATTCAATGCGGAACCGCATGTGCGCGGCGTGTGCTCGATGGCGCGTTCCTCCATGCCGAATTCGGCCAATAGCCAGTTCTTCATCTGCTTCGACGACGCGCGCTTCCTCGACAAGCAGTACACCGTGTGGGGCAAGGTGATCGAGGGCATGGAGGCGGTGGACAGCCTTGCGCGGGGCGAGCCGCCGCGTGCGCCCGACAAGATGATCACGGTGCGTGTCGCCGCCGACGTGGCCTGAGGGATCAACCCGGCATGAGCCGCTTCGATGAAACGCCGCGGGCTGATCTGGGAATCGCGGTGGCAGCCGGGTTGCTGGGCGCGGCGGGTGTGACGCTGGCCGCGGTGGCCGCGCATCGCGTGCCGACGCCGGCCATGGCGAGCGCGGCTCAGATGCTGATGGTGCACGCCGTGGCGGTGCTTGCCATTTCTGCGTGGGCGGTGCGGTCGGCGGTTGCGGCGGGCTGGTGGCGGACGGCGGCGCGCGCGATGCTACTCGGCGTAGCGCTCTTTTCAGGCGACATCGCTCTGCGCGGTTTCGAGGTGGGTCAGCTGTTCCCCATGGCCGCGCCAATCGGTGGCAGCCTCACGATCTTGTCGTGGGTGCTCGTGTCGATCGCGGCTGCGATCGAGTGGCGCCGGAGTTAGAGACGCGGCCTACTTCTTCGGGGTCGCCGGCTTTTCCTTCTTCGGCTTGCGCTTTTCCTTGGTGGAACGCTTTTCCTTGCTCATGGCGAGATTCCCTGGTCGAAGCTGCACGATGAGCGTGTTTGCCGGTGCGTGCAAGGCCAAGTCTGCTTGCCGAGGGGTCGCGGCGGGTGTTACGCGGCGCCCCAACCGTCGACCTTGGATTTAGCGAGACAGCCCCCCGTGCGAACCGACCTTTTTGATTTCGAATTGCCCGAAGAGCGGATCGCGCTCTATCCGGCGGACCCCAGGGATTCTGCTCGGATGCTCGTGGTCGATCCGCAGGCCGGCCGGTTTAGTGATTGCGGTGTGCTCGATCTGCCGGACCTTTTGCAGCCTGGCGATGCGCTCGTCTTCAACGATACCCGGGTCATTCCTGCGGCGCTTGACGGTGTGCGGATGCGTGACGGCGTCGAGGCAAAGGTCGCGTTCAACTTAATCAAGCGGGTGGATGGGGCGCGGTGGCGCGCGTTCGCACGGCCGGCAAAGCGCCTCGAGACCGGGGATCGCGTCCGTTTCGGGCGTGCGAACACGGCGTGTCTGATGGGAACGCTGGATGCGACGGTGACTGCGAGGCTCGAGGCCGGCGAAGTGGAACTCGCGTTCGACCTGACCGGTGACGCGCTCAACCGGGCGATCGAGGCCGTGGGTGACATGCCGCTGCCGCCGTATATCGCGCTGAAGCGGCCTCCGGGGGAGGCGGATCGGGCAAGTTATCAGACGATGTTCGCGGCGAAGGACGGGGCGGTTGCCGCGCCGACGGCAGGCCTGCATTTCACCGAGCGGCTGATCGAGAAGATCGATGCGCGCGGGATTTCGCGCCATGTCGTGACCCTGCACGTGGGGGCGGGGACGTTTCTGCCGGTGAAGGCTGAAGACACCTCTGACCACACGATGCATGCGGAATGGGGGTCGATTGATGCGGCGACCGCGGCGGCGCTGAATGATGTGCGGGCGCGGGGAAAGCGCGTGGTGGCCGTCGGCACCACACCGCTGCGCACACTGGAAAGCGCGGCGGCCGAGGATGGGATGTTGCGCGAATGGTCGGGCGAGACCTCGATCTTCATCACCCCCGGGTACCGTTTCAAAGTCATAAGCGCCCTGATGACCAACTTCCATCTGCCGCGCTCGACGCTGTTCATGCTGGTTTCGGCGCTGTCTGGCCTGGACATGATGCAGGCCGCCTACGCGCATGCGATCAAAGAACAGTACCGCTTCTATTCCTATGGCGACGCCAGCCTGCTGTTCCCCGCGGCTCAAACGCGGTAAGGGCGCAGCATGGATCACGCCGTCAAGCACTTCGGATACACGCTTCTCAAGCAGGACAGGAGCGCCCGGCTCGGGGAGATCGTGACGCCGAGAGGTGTCATTCGCACGCCCGCGTTCATGCCGGTCGGCACGGTGGCGACGGTGAAGGCGCTTTATCCGGAGCAGGTGAAGGAAGCGGGCGCGGACATTCTGCTGGGCAATACCTATCACCTGATGCTGCGGCCGGGCGCGGAGCGCATCGCGCGGCTGGGTGGGTTGCATAAGTTCATGCGCTGGGATGGCCCCATCCTGACCGATAGCGGCGGATTCCAGGTGATGAGCCTTTCAACGATCCGGAAGATCACGGAGGAGGGGGCGCAGTTCCAGTCGCATATCGACGGTTCGAAGCACATGCTGACGCCGGAGCGTTCTATCGAAATCCAGTGTCTGTTGGGTTCCGATATCCAGATGCAATTCGACGAGTGCATTCAGCTGCCGGCCGAGCGCAAGGAGGTCGAGCGGTCGATGGAATTATCCCTGCGCTGGGCGGAGCGCTCGAAACGGGCGTTCGAGCAGCAGGTGGCCATGGGCGGGGCGAGACCGGGGCAGGCGCTGTTCGCGATCGTGCAGGGTGGGGTCGATCGCGACCTGCGGCAGCGGTCCGCGCGAGCGCTCGTGGAGATGGGATTTCCGGGCTACGCGATCGGCGGGCTGGCGGTGGGCGAGGGGCACGAGGCCATGGTGGCGACGCTGGAAGAGACGGTGCCGCATCTGCCGCAGGATAAGCCGCGCTACCTGATGGGCGTCGGCACACCGCAGGATCTGATCGAAAGCGTGCGGCGCGGCATCGACATGTTCGATTGCGTGATGCCGACGCGGAATGGGCGTCATGGCATGGCCTTCACGTGGAGTGGGCGGGTCAATCTGCACAACGCCAGACATGCCGAGGACCTGGCACCGCTCGATCCCGAGAGCACGTGCCCGGCGGCGCGGGACTACTCGCGCGCCTACCTGCATCATCTCGTCAAAGCTGGGGAATATCTTGGCGCGATGATCCTGTCGTGGACGAATACAGTATTCTACCAGGACCTGATGGCGGCGATGCGGGCTGCAATCGCGGAGGGCCGCTTCGAGGCGTGGGCCGATGACACGAAGACGCGGCTGGCGCAGAAGGGCTGATATCAGTTCGCGAATGAAATCTGCGCAGCGCCGATAATGGGGCCTGGAGCTTCGCGTGTCCCCGTCTGAAGTAAGATGAAGGCTCCATCGGTTTCATGAAGGTTCGTTACTGGCCGCTCGATCGTGCGTGCGGTGCCAGTCCATGTCCCGATGATGTCAATACTGCGAACGATATTCGTGTAGGTAATTCGCCGCTTGGCGTTCTCTCCACGGCCGATCGCGACCTCACGGCGGGCGAGGTAGGGCAGCAGGACGAGTGTGGCGGTCTGGTCGGCCGCCCTTGTCGGGGCGGCGCCGATGGTAATGCGCAATGTTGCGCTCGATAGGCTGACATCAAGCGGGATCGATAGAGAAGATCGCAAGCGATCAAGGCTCGCTTCGATTTCGCTGCGGTCCGCACCATTCATATGCCGAACTCCGTTGACTACGGCCTGGGGCGTGTAGACGGCGCGGTCGCCACGTGCGGCGGCATATCCGCGCTGGCGCGCCGAGTGCTCAGGAGAACCGTACGTGTCCTTCCAGCCAAGGCGATCCCAGTAGTCCACCGGGAGCGAGAGAGCTGCGAGGCCGCGCTGCTGGGCCAATTCCTCCAAGAGGGCATCTGCTGGAGGACAGGACGAGCATCCCTGGCTTGTGAACAATTCCACGACGCCTCGGATCGAATTGCCCGCGATTGCGGACGTGCAGGTGAGCAGTGAAAGGGCGATGGACAGGATAAGTCGCATGAAACAGCTCCGGCGGCGCGTAATTGCCTTACGCGCCGCCGGAGCTGAGGTTTCAGTCTTTTCAGATTAAAGGAACTGGATGAGCGCCAAGCCGGATACGACCAAGGCCAGCGGTGCTCCCAGAATGATTGTCAAACGCCGGGCCCACTCGTCAGAACGGCCGACGCTGCTGCTGTCGTGCTTCTCGGGCTGCTGCATGGCATAGCCCCTCCATTTGGCGGGTCCGGGCCCCGGCGGGGCAGGCAGTCGACCGCGTGCCAACTTGTCGCGGGACCATGCCCCGAAACGCCGTAAGAGGCAACCCTGAGTGTAAGGGTGTGCTGACAGTTTAAGTTGTCCTACGTCAGAGAATCGCTGTTGGGACAAGCAAGCGGGCTGAAATCATTGAGGTTCTGGTGCTGAGGAACGCTGGGCAGCTTTTCGCTCTTGGCGAATTAGATAGATCCCAGATGCAACCACGATCCCTGCGCCCGCGAGCGTTTGCACATCCGGAAGCTGGGCAACGACCAAATAGCCGAACGAAATCATCGATATGAGCTGGAAGTAAAGGAATGGCGCTACCGCTGACGCGGGGGCCAGGCGATAGGCGTGCAAAAACAACCAATGGCCGACGCCGCCGAAGAAGCCCAAGCTGCCGAGCATGGTCCATGCCAGCAGGTCAGGCGGCGTCACCCAGGCGAAGTAGGCGAGTGGTGCCCCCAAGAACGTGCCGACGAACATGGAATAGAAGAGTGTCACCATCGGGGGATCGAAGGCCGCCATGTAGCGGGTCAGCAGCATGAAAAGCGCGTACGCCAACATGGCGGCAAGCGAGTAGAGGACCCCCGGGCTCAGTTCACCGACTCCGGGGTTCATCGCCACCACGATTCCGGAGAAGCCGACGGCAATGGCGATGAGGCGGCGCCAGCCGACCCATTCGCCCAGGATTGGTCCGGCCAATAGGGCGACAACCAGGGGCGCAAGGAAGACGATGGTGATGGTCTGATCGAGGCGCAAAAACTGGAGCGCCAGGAAGTTCAAGACCGTGGTGGAGGCCATCAGGACCGAGCGCACGAGCTGGAGTTTCAGGTGACCCGTGCGAAACAGTTCGGGCAGCGACAGGGAGCCGAACAGCGGCACGAGAAGCACGAGGGCCACAAATTGGCCAATGAATCGGGACCAGGCGACCTGAGTGACCGGCAAGCCGTAATGGGCGCCGAGATACTTCGCGGACGTGTCGAGGGCGGAAAAGAACGTGATCGCCAGGATCATAAGTGCGATGGCGCGCGGCCGGTCTCCCGGATGATCCGAGCGCTCTTTGCGAGCGGCGCCAGATGGCGGGCTGTCGGAAGCTTTGTCCATTGCTCGATCGTTTGCCGACATGCCTTCAACGCGCCAACCGGAAGCCAGGACGCGGCCCCCCTCATAACTGATGCGCAGCGGGCGGGTCAGGCGGCAAATTGGATGGCTGCCTTGCAGAGACACGTTCCCAAGCCGCGCGAAACCGCCGCGGCGGTCTTTGAAATGTTGGCGTGAAACCACGTTCGGGTCGCCTTGACCCTCCCGGCAAGCCCCCCTACAAGCAGCGCACGAATGGGCCGGTAGCTCAGTGGTAGAGCACGTGACTTTTAATCATGTGGTCGTCGGTTCGACCCCGACCCGGCTCACCATTCGTTCGCTCAGTCTGAAGCCTGGACCCGGCACCGATGCGGGGCTGGAACTCGAGGCGGAAGACCCTATGTGAGAAGACACCGCGCCCACGGAGCGCGGCCGATTTTTGCCCTGCTGACCTCACGGAGACGCCGTCGTGCCGCAAAGCGCCAACAACTGGATCGTGGACACGGATTGGCTGGCGCAACACCTGGGGACGCCGGGGCTCGTCGTTCTGGACGCGTCCTGGCATCTGCCGGACTCGGGCCGGAAGGGCAAGGACGAGTATCTGGCCGAGCATATCCCCGGTGCACTGTTCTTCGATATCGACGACATCCGCGATGAAACTTCGGACCTGCCGCACATGCTGCCGTCGCAGGTCAAATTCGCCTCGCGTATGAAGAAGATGGGCATCGGCGATGGCATGCGGATTGTCGTGTACGACTCGCACGGGCTCTTTTCGGCTGCGCGTGCATGGTGGACGTTTCGGGCGATGGGCCACAAAGACGTGGCGGTGTTGAACGGCGGCTTGCGCAAGTGGAAGGCGGAAGGGCGTCCGCTGGAAGATGGTCCGCCTGTACCGCGGACAGCGCGACACTTCACGCCCTTGAAGGACAACGATCTGGTTCGCGATATCGACGATATGCGGCGCTATCTGGCCGACGGCAACATGCAGATCGTCGATGCGCGCCCGGCGGCTCGGTTCGAGGGCCGCGAGGCAGAGCCTCGTCCGGGTCTGCGCGCGGGTCATATCCCCGGCGCGCGCAATGTGCCCTCCTCCCGAATTCTGAACGAAGACGGGACGCTGAAGTCGCGTGAGGAATTGATCGCGATTTTTAAGGAGGCCGGCATCGATCCTGCTAAGCCGGTTGTGACGACCTGCGGGTCGGGCGTGACGGCGGCCATGCTTTCATTTGCGCTTGCCGTGGTCGGGCAGACCAACGCGCCGGTCTATGACGGATCATGGGCGGAGTGGGGCCGCGAAAACGGTCTGCCGGTGGCGACGGGGCCGGCGTAACGCCGGTTGTTTTTTCGGCGCAAGGCGCAGCGATGAGCCAGGATTTCCAGTCGTTCGAGGAGCTGGTGCGCTGGCGCAGGGACGTGCGTCGCTTTCGTGCCGAACCTGTTCCAAGCGATATTCTAGACGAGATCCTGGCGATCGCGGATTTGTCACCATCGGTGGGCAATAGCCAGCCATAAAGAATTGTCGAAGTGCGCAACCGGGAGAAGCGCGCTGCCATAGCCGATAGCTTCGCGCGCGCCAACGAGGCCGCCGCGTCGATCTATGACGATGACCGGTCGCGGCATTATCGTTCGCTGAAGCTGGCGGGCTTCGACTGCGCTCCCATTCACCTCGCCATCTACTGTGAACCCGATCCCACTCAGGGACATGGGCTTGGACGGCAAACCATGCCGGAGATGCTTTCATACTCCTGCGTCTCGTTCGTCACGACGCTCTGGTATGCCGCGCGCGCCCGCGGTCTGGGACTGGGGTGGGTGTCCATCATCCGACCGGGGCAAGTGACTGCGATCCTCGAGGTTCCCGCCGACTGGTCGCTCATCGGGTATCTCCTCTTGGGATGGCCCGAAGAGGAGCATCTTGACGCCGAACTGGAGCGGGCCGGCTGGCAGGAACGCACGCCGCTGCAGACACGGCGGATCGTGCGTTAGGTTTTCAGTCTTCTGGGAAGTATTGGTACACCCAGGTCTCAGTGAGCGCTTGGCCGTTGCGCCGCAGAAATGCGCGGATGTCCACGGGTTCGCGGCCGTGGGCTTCCAAGTCGAAGACGGCGCGCCAGCGTTCGCGCTGATCGACCACGGGGTGATTGTAGGCGGTGCCAAGTTTGCCACGTGAGGGCGTAACGACAAGTTCAACGCCGTCGTTGCGGCCGAGACCGGCAAAAGGCTGCCCCTGGAAATCGATGACGAATTTTCGCACACCGGCAGGACGTTTGTGGCCCGGGCGGCCGCCGAGACCGGTCCAGGTGTTTGTGGCGCGTGCGAGTGTGTCCGGGAATGCGATGTCGTCGAGCCAGGAGAGTTTATAGCGATAGGTTCGCTGCTCGCCGGCTTTGAAGACACCGGCAGGGCACCAGTAGGCGGCGATGTTGTCGTGGATCTCGTCGTCGGTGGGAATTTCGAGAAGGTGGACGGCGCCGTCTCCCCAATCATCGAGCGGTTCGACCCAGGTGGAGGCGCGGCGCTCATAGAAGACGCCATCATCAAGATAATGGACGAAATCGCGATCGCGCTGGAGAAGGCCGAAGCCTTTCGGGTTCCGGTCCTGAAACGCGTTCGTCATGACGGTCGGCGGGTTGTTGAGCGGGCGCCAGAGGCGTTCGCCGTTACCGAGGTGAAGGGCCAGCCCGTCGCTGTCGTGGATTTCAGGACGCCAGTCGGCGGCCTGCTTGCGGCTGCTCTCGCCATACCAGAACATGGACGAGAAAGGCGCGATGCCGAGGCGGGTGATGTCTTTGCGGGCGAAGAGGCGGGCTTCGATCTCCATGACCACCTGATGGACATCCCGCGCATCAGTCAGGCGGTCGATGGCGAAGCGATAGGCGCCGGCAACGCTCGGACTATCGAGCAGGGCGTGGACGATCAGAGGTCCCCGCGGTCCGGCCGAGAGGTAGAATTCACTGAAACGGGGAAACTCCTCCGGTGTGGGCAGCCCCGTGTCGATGGCGAGCCCACGGGCGGAAAGGCCGTACTGATTGAATGGTCCCGACGATCTGAAATAGGACGCGCCGAGGAAGGCCAGCCAATCGGTTTCCAGATCCTCCGCCATGATGCGAAATCCGGCGAAGCCCAAGCCATCGGGCAGCTGGCGGGCCGGATGGTCGGCTGGAATATCGAAGAGGCTCGGCGTGTAGAGAACTTCGCGCGCTTGGCCCTCGTCCACCACGTAGATATGCACGGGCTCACGGAAGCCTTTGCCCATGTGAAAGAGCTGGACCGGATGGCGACCGTCACGCTCCACCTGCAAAGTGCGGTCGCGGCGGAACTTGATCTGCTGGTAAGCATCGTAGTCGATCTGGTCCAAGACCTCGCTAGCGGCAACGGGACTAGAGACGAACGGGGCGCGCGCCAAATCGGCAGCGCGCCCGGCGAGAAGATCAAACGAGAACGGTCGTGGCGCGGCCAAGTCAGGTCCCTGGTTGGATACGGCGGCGCGCGCCGCGTGCGATGGTCCCGCACCCAGGCTCGAAATAGCCAAGAGAAAGAGTGAACCTGCGAACTGCCGGCGAGTGAGATCGTTGCTCATGAAGTCGGATACGGGTTTGGGACGATTGTAGGGATGTTGTCGCTTGGCTGTCATTAACACAGTCAGGATGGCGATCAGCTAGCAGCGAAAGCGTGGCGTATAAAGACGGCGTTTCGACTTGAGTGTGACATTCACGGGCGGCGCTGTTCTGGATTTTCGGCGCAGTCTCCGCTCGGGGCAGTCTTGACTTAAGTCAGCTTGTGAGTGCCCATTGCACTCTCGGACGGAGAATTCAATGCTTTATCAGTACCTCACTCGGCTCAAGCGACTGGCGCTGGGCACTCTACCGGTGTTGGCAAATTTAGCGGCCGGTCCTGGTTTGGCCGCAGATACGCCAGCCGGGCCGCCGCCACCCACGGTCACCGTTGCAAACCCGCTCGCCAAGAGGGTGACCAATTGGGACGAATATTCGGGTCGCTTCCAGGCTGTGCAAATGGTGGAAGTTCGTCCGCGTGTTTCTGGTTTTATAGAAAAGATTCATTTCAAGGACGGCGAGAACGTGAAAGCGGGCGATTTGCTCTTCACGATCGACCCACGGCCCTTTGAGTTGGCGCTGGACAGTGCCAGGGCAGAGGTAGCCCGCGCCAACGCGCAGGTGGAATTGGCCGCGACGGAAGTGGAGCGCGCCCGACCGCTTCTCAGGTCGGGTGCTGTGACGGAGCGCGACTTCGATCAGCGTGCCGCGAACCTGTCGGTGGCCCGCGCGGCGTTGCAGGCGGCGCAGGCGGCGACCAAGAATGCCGAACTTAATCTGGAGTGGACGAAGGTCACGGCGCCGATCGATGGACGCATTTCCGATCGCAAAGTGGATGCGGGCAATCTCGTCAATGGCGGATCGGGCTCAACCACACTTCTGGCCACGATCGTGACCATCGACCCGATCCATTTCCTGTTCGAGGTCTCGGAAGCCGACTATCTGCGCTACACACGCCTCGCTGAGAACGGGCAACGTGCCTCCTCGCGCACAACGGGCAATCCCGTGCGTATCCGGCTGTCGGACGAAACATCGTTCACGCACATGGGTAACATGGACTTCGTGGATAACATGCTCAACGCTCGGTCGGGGACGATGCGCGGGCGCGCGGTGGTCGAGAACAAGACAGGGCTTATGCAGCCGGGGTTGTTTGCACGCATGCAGCTGTTTGGTGGCGAGGTCGATGCGCTGCTGGTGCCCGATGCGGCGGTGGTATCCGATCAGGCGCGCAAGATCGTGTTCACAGTCGGCGACGATGGTATCGTCAAGCCGAAGCCGGTGACGCTCGGGGCTCTCGAAGGGGGCCTGAGGATGATCCTGTCGGGGCTGACGGCTGAGGATCGCGTCGTGATCGACGGGATCGCCAATCCGATGGTGCGGCCGGGCGCCAAAGTGACGCCGCAGGACGGTAAGATCGAAATGGTCGCGAACTAAAGTTTTCAGTGCCGCGAAGCGACTCCGCTGCGCGGAGCTTGCCGCTTCGCCCGGGCGAAGGACCCCCCTCGCATGCGCTTTACGCATTTCTTCATCGAGCGGCCGATTTTTGCGACCGTCCTGTCGGTTCTCATTGTCATTATCGGGGCCATCGCGCAGATGCGATTGCCCGTGGCCGAGTATCCCGAGATTGCACCACCGACTGTGAACGTGCGCGCGGTTTATCCGGGTGCGTCGGCGAAGGTGGTGGCCGAGACGGTGGCGACGCCGCTGGAGCAGGAGATCAACGGCGTCGACGACATGCTGTACGTGTCGTCGCAATCGACCGGGGACGGCGCGCTGTCGATCAACGTGGTGTTCAAGCCCGGCACCAACATCGATATGGCGCAGGTGCTGGTTCAGAACCGCGTGGCGGTGGCCGAGCCGCGGCTGCCGGAAGACGTGCGCCGCGTCGGCGTGACGGTGCGGAAGGCGTCGCCCGACCTGATGATGGTCGTGCATATGATCTCGCCAGACGGATCGCGCGATCAGCAATACATCTCCAACTATGCCACTTTGAACGTGAAGGACGTGCTGACGCGCGTCGACGGTGTCGGCAACGTCAACGTTTTCGGTGCGCGCGACTTTTCGATGCGCATTTGGCTCGACCCCGACAAGCTGGCGACGCGCAGACTCACGGCGAACGACGTGGTGACGGCGCTGAGAGCCTCGAACCTCCAGGTGGCGGCGGGATCGGTAAACCAGCCGCCTGCGCAGTCGGACGGCGCTTTCCAGTTGCAGGTGACGACGCTCGGCCGGTTGACGGACGTTTCGCAGTTTGAGGACATCGTGGTTCGGGCGGAGCCCGATGGGGCGGTGACGCGGCTCCGCGACGTGGCGAGGGTGGAGTTGGGCGCACAGGATTATCTCGTCAACGCGTACTTGAACAATCAGTTCGCGACCGGAATCGGCATCTATCAGCGACCGGGCTCGAACGCGCTTTCGACAGCCGATCAGATCAAAGCCACGATGGAGCGGCTGGCGAAGGATTTCCCGCCAGGCGTGGCTTACACGATCGTCTACAATCCAACCGAATTCATCCGGTCGTCGGTGTCAGCTGTTGTGATGACGCTGTTCGAGGCCGTGGCGCTCGTCGTGCTGGTCGTGATCCTGTTTTTGCAAACCTGGCGTGCGGCGATTATTCCCATCGTTGCGATCCCGGTGTCGCTGATCGGCACGTTCGCGATCATGTCGGCGGTGGGCATCACGTTCAACACGCTGTCGCTGTTCGGGCTCGTGCTTGCGATCGGCATCGTAGTGGATGACGCCATCGTGGTGGTGGAGAACGTCGAGCGACGATTGCGCGAGGGCATGTCGCCGAAGGAGGCGGCGCACGCGACGATGGATGAGGTCGGCGGTGCGGTGCTTGCCATTTCTCTTGTTCTGATCGCGGTGTTCGTGCCGACGGCCTTCATCACCGGTCTGCAGGGTGCATTCTACAGGCAGTTCGGCATCACGATTGCGGCGGCCACGGCCATTTCGGCGTTTGTGTCGCTGACGCTGTCGCCGGCGCTGGCCGCGCTGTTGTTGAAGCCCCATACGGAGAGCCACAGCGACGCTGGGATCATGGCGAAGATCGGCGCGCCGGTGCGTGCCTTCTTCAATGGGTTCAACCGGATGTTCGAACGGTTCTCGCATGGTTACGCGTGGCTGACGGGCAAACTCATCCGGCGCACCTTCATCATGCTGCTTCTGTTCGCGGGACTGTTGGGCCTCACCTATGAACGGCTTGTGGCAACTCCCACAGGGCTCATTCCGCAGCTCGACCGGACGTACTTCATCGTTGCCTTTCAGCTGCCGCCGGGGGCGACCCTCAATCGCACGGACGAGGTCGTGCGTAAGGCGAGCGATCTCATTCGCGCACGACCCGGTATTTTTGCGACCGTGCAATTCGTGGGATTGGATGGCGCCACGTTCACCAACGCGCCCAATGCCGGTGTGATCTTCGTGCGGGTGAACTCGTTTGAAGGTCGGATTGCTGCGGGACTGACGAAGGACGGCATCATCAACGACATTCGCAAGGAGATGCAGAAGCTGCGGGAGGCCTTCGTGCTGGTGATCGAACCGCCGTCCGTTCCCGGCATCGGCACGGGTGGCGGCATCAAGGGCTACGTCCAAGACCGATCGGGGCGCGGATTGCAGGCGCTCGAGATGGCGGCGTTCAGCGCGATGGGGGCGGCCAGCCAGCGGCCTGAGTTTGCGCAGGCGTTCACGCTCTACAACACCCGCACGCCGCAGATCTTCGCCGATATCGATCGCGTCAAGGCGGAACAATTGGGCGTGCCGATCGCCAACGTGTTCGACACGCTCTCGATCTACATGGGTTCGAGCTACGTGAACGACTTCAATTTGCTCGGCCGGACGTTCCGCGTCACGGCGCAAGCCGACAATCCGTTCCGGCTGAACGTGCGCGATGTGCAGAATTTGAAGACGCGAAATGCGGAAGGTGACATGGTGCCGTTGGGTTCGGTTGCGACCTTTCACGACACGACGGATGCCTACCGGGTCCCGCGGTACAACCTTTATCCAGCCGCAGAATTGCAGGCGGCGATGAAGCCGGGGTTCTCAACGGGCCAAGGTATTGCCGCCATCGAAGAGATAGCGGAGACGAAGCTACCATCCGGCTTCGGCTTCGAGTGGACGGAAATTGCGCTACAGGAAAAGCTTGGCGGCAGCACGGCCTTGATTGCGTTTGTGCTGGCGGTTGTTTTCGTTTTCTTGCTTCTCGCCGCGCTCTACGAGAGCTGGCTGTTGCCGCTGGCGGTGATCCTGATCGTGCCGATGTGCATTCTGGCCGCGATGATCGGCGTGAATATTCGCGGTTTCGATCGCAACATCCTGGTCGAGATCGGCCTCGTGGTGCTCGTCGGGCTTGCGGCGAAGAACGCGATCCTCATCGTCGAATTCGCCAAGCAGGCTGAGGAGGCGGGCATGAACCGCTATGACGCCGCAGTCGAAGCTGCGAAGACGCGCCTCCGACCGATCATCATGACCTCGCTCGCGTTCATTTTGGGCGTGGTGCCGCTCGTGTTTGCGAGCGGGGCGGGTGCTGAGATGCGGCAGTCGCTCGGAACGGCGGTGTTCTCGGGCATGATCGGCGTGACTGTGTTCGGTCTCATTTTCACGCCGCTGTTTTACGTGCTGGCGAGCCGTTTCCAGCGCAAGAAGACAACCGACACGGCTCCGCTGCCCGATGTAGTTTCTTAGTTTTCGCATGGCGACTCCGCTTGCGCGGAGCCGGCCGCCATGCGTGGTAGTTGTGATTACGCATGGCGACTCCGCTTGCGCGGAGCCGCCCGCCATGCGTGGAAGGGCTGTCTCAGGTCCGTATGTCTCTTAACGCCACGTTTACTGGTGCGCCTCCACTCTGCCCTCGCTCAGACGAGGCGTCGGGTTCGGCCGGCTGCCGGTACGAGAAGGTTAAGAGACTATGAAGACCATCCTGAAGGCTGGGGTGGCCGCTGCTGCTCTGGCGATTGCCATGTCCGTGACGACCGACACGTTCGCGGCCGATCTCGGTGGCTTTATCGAAGACGGTTATGTCGGTCTGCGCCACCACTTCGATGACGCAAGCGCTGAATCAGTGATCGCTCTCTCCTCATGAAGCGGTCGTAAAAGCCGGGGTCCGCCCAGCAACCCGGCTTTTGCGTTGTTTGCAAGTTCACCCCTTTTAGTGTCGGCCGGCCGGTCCGATCAGAAGGGTGCTTTATACAACTCAAGCGCGCAGCGGGGCTTATCGACGGGGGCGAGCATCTGAGAAACCGGATTGATCTTGTTCCTCCTTGCTGCCTATATGTGCGGCTTGTCCGGTCTGCTGTCGTTGAGCGCTTGCCGCGCCGGCCGATAGCTGCGCGGACGTACGCGTTTCTGCCCGGTTCGCGCCGGGCTCGAGCTCTCCCAGCGGGCGTGGTGGAATTGGTAGACACGCCAGATTTAGGTTCTGGTGGCCTTGGCCGTGGGGGTTCAAGTCCCTCCGCCCGCACCAGTGTTTGCCCGCCCTGAGATGTGCCGAGAACGATAAATTCTATCGAGCGGCCGTCTTATACTCATGGGCGGCCATGGACGACGACAACACGAGCTGAAAAAAGGCAAGGACGATGCAGATTATCGAGGCCAACGTTGACGGCCTGAAGCGGACCCTCAAGGTCGTGGTTGGTGCGGCGGAGATCGAGCAGCGTCTTGCCTCGCGGCTCGATCAGGTCAAAGACAGCGTTCAGATCAAGGGCTTCCGCAAGGGCAAGGTGCCGGTCGCGCACATCAAGAAGGTCTACGGCCGCTCGCTGATGACTGAAGTGCTGCAGGATGCCATTCGCGAGACCAGCGATGCCGCGATCCGCGACCGCAAGGAACGTCCCGCGCAGATGCCCAACATCTCGCTGTCGGAAGACCAGGACGAGATCAATCAAGTCATTGAAGGCAAGAAGGACCTTGCCTACCAGATGACGTTCGAAGTGGTGCCGGAAATTCAACTGGCGGATTTCGAGACGATCGAACTCGAGAGGCTGTCCGCGGATGTTGATGACGAGACCCTGCAAAAGTCGATCGACGATCTTTTGAAGCGCGCCGGTAGCTTCGAGGCCGATGCCGAGCGAAAGGCTGAAACGGGCGATCGTGTCACGATCACATACAAGGGCACGATCAACGGCGAGGCGTTCGAGGGCGGCAGCGGCGAGGGCCTGAGCCTCGTGTTAGGCAATGCAGGCTTCATTCCTGGCTTTGAAGACGGCATCATCGGCATGGGTAAGGGCGAAACGAAAGACGTCTCGTGCCGCTTCCCGGACGACTATTCGGTAGACACGCTGGCCGGCAAGGATGCCGTGTTCAATGTGACAGTGAATGAAGTTGAAAAGCCGGTGGAAGCCAAACTCGATGATGAAATTGCAAAGGCTTTCGGCGCGGAAAACGCGGATAATTTGAAGGATCTCGTGCGCAAGCAGATCCAGTCGGAGTTCGACAAAGCGGCGCGCGTGAAGATGAAGCGCGAGTTGCTCGACAAGCTTGAATCATTGCACAGCTTTGAATTGCCGCGCTCGCTCGTCGATCGCGAGTTCGAAGGCATCTGGCGGCAGGTGGAAGCCAGCCGCAAGCAGGGCGAGAACGCCGAGGACGCGGGCAAGTCGGAAGAAGAGCTGCGCGCCGAATATCAGAAGATCGCGGAGCGCCGCGTCCGGTTGGGTCTTGTCGTCGGCGAGATCGGCGCGAAGAACTTGATCGAAGTCACGCAGGACGAGATGCGCATGGCCCTCATGGAGCAGGCGCGCCGTTATCCGGGCCAGGAGAAGTTCGTCTACGAATACTTTGAGAAGACGCCAGGTGCGCTGCAGGAATTGCGTGCGCCGATCTTTGAAGACAAGGTCGTCGATCTCATTGTCGGCAAGGCCAGGGTGTCGGAGAAGAAGGTCAGCCGCGAAGAACTGTTCGAGCAGGTCAAGGCCGCAACCGAGGCCTGATCCCGCTCGTGACCTCCAGCGTCGTCATCTGCCATCCGTTTCTCCATCCCTTCACCGATCCCTGCCTGGCGATTTCGCTCGAGGTCTTGCGGGGAGGTGAGGGATCGCGGAAAAATCGGGAACGGCTGACCTCGATTCCTGATGCGTCAGTCAATGATCTTACCGGTACAAATGTTTCCAGGCGTGACCGGCTGCTTTCCATAGGGGGCGTGGCTTCCCATATGCTAGAAGCCGGACGCATAATGGCAGGCGCCCAGACTTTCCTTATAGATCGGCGCTCGCAGCCGACCGAAATAGCCGTTTGAACGAGGAGCACGAACCGATGCGCGATCCTATCGCTACGCTGACCAACACCTTCTGGCCGATGGTCGTGGAGCAGACTGCACGCGGGGAGCGCGGCTACGATTTGCCTTCGCGCCTCTTGAAGGAGAGGATCATCTTCGTTACCGGCCCGGTGGAAGACCACATGGCCTCCTCGATCTGCATGCAGTTGCTGTTCCTGGAGTCGGAGAACCCGAAGAAGGAAATCTCCATGTATATCAACTCCCCGGGCGGGGTGGTGACCTCGGGAATGGCCATTTACGATACCATGCAGTTCATCAAGCCGCAGGTTGCGACCCTGTGCATCGGCCAGGCGGCCTCGATGGGATCGCTGCTGCTCTGCGCCGGCGCCAAGGACATGCGCTTTGCGCTCCCAAATGCCCGCGTCATGGTTCACCAGCCGTCGGGAGGGTTTTCGGGCCAAGCCTCCGACATCGAGCGGCATGCCGAAGACATCATCAAGATGAAGCGCCGCTTGAACGAAGTCTACGTGAAACACACCGGCCAGCCCTATGAAAACATTGAGAAAACGCTCGATCGCGATTACTTCATGACGGCCGATCAGGCGAAGGACTTCGGAATCGTAGACAAGGTTTTGAACAGCCGCGACGATGTGGAAGGAAAGTTAGCCGAGGCAAAGGCGACCTGATCCGGAACGGCGGTGCCGGTCCGCTCGTTTTGGCATACACGGGTTGAGCCTCAGCTCGGGGCCCTACCGCCTTCATTGGGGCGCTTTCCGGGGTGAAAACAACACCCTGCGGTGGCACGATTTGTCACCGGCATCTGCCGGTGACTTAAGGTAACCTCAGGGCTTCGGGTGGACGTTCCCCCGTGTGGCGTTAGGGTGGTGCAAGCCGGGATCGGCCCCGGCTAGGCATTAATCCATTCTTGATCTGCCGAGCGTTAGCGTGCTGTGATCGGCCTGGAGATTCCAGGGTGGAGCAGTCCGCAGACCTCGGGTTCCCTTCTACGCCACCGGGAGCGACCATGCTTCCAGTGGTTTTCAGTCCCGGCAAACGGGTGCGAGAGACGCGATGGCTCAAGAGAAAAACACTCTCTACTGCTCCTTCTGCGGCAAGAGCCAGCACGAGGTTCGAAAGCTTATTGCCGGTCCGACCGTATTCATCTGCGATGAATGCGTCGAACTGTGCATGGATATCATCCGCGAAGAGAACAAGAACACGCTCGTCAAGTCGCGCGACGGCGTTCCGACGCCGCAAGAAATCTGCACGGTTCTCGACAGCTATGTGATCGGTCAGTTCCATGCCAAGCGCGTGCTTTCAGTCGCCGTTCACAACCACTACAAGCGGCTCAGCCACGCGGCGAAGAACAACGATGTCGAACTGGCGAAGTCGAACATCCTGCTCGTCGGTCCGACTGGTTGCGGCAAGACGTTGCTCGCGCAGACACTGGCCCGCATCCTCGATGTGCCGTTCACGATGGCGGATGCGACGACACTCACCGAAGCCGGTTATGTCGGCGAAGACGTCGAGAACATCATTCTGAAGCTCCTGCAGAACGCCGACTACAATGTCGAGCGAGCGCAGCGCGGCATCGTCTACATCGACGAAATCGACAAGATCTCGCGCAAATCCGACAACCCGTCGATCACGCGCGATGTGTCGGGCGAAGGCGTGCAGCAGGCCCTCCTGAAGATCATGGAAGGCACGGTCGCCTCCGTGCCGCCGCAGGGCGGTCGCAAGCATCCGCAGCAGGAATTCCTGCAGGTCGATACCTCGAACATCCTGTTCATATGCGGTGGCGCGTTCGCGGGGCTGGAGAAGATCATTTCCGGGCGCGGTCGCGGCACATCGATTGGGTTTGGTGCTAAGGTGACCGGACCAGATGAGCGCCGCACGGGTGAGGTGCTGCGTCAAGTCGAGCCCGAGGATCTGCTGAAATTCGGTCTGATCCCCGAGTTTATCGGACGACTTCCGGTTATCGCAACGCTGGAAGATCTCGACGAGACCGCACTTGTGCAGATCCTGACCGAGCCCAAGAATGCGCTCGTCAAGCAGTATCAGCGCCTGTTCGAGATGGAGGACGTCAAGCTGACGATTACGCTTGATGCGCTCAAGGCTATTGCCCGCCGTGCCATCGAACGCAAGACGGGTGCCCGCGGTCTGCGCTCCATCATGGAAGCGATCCTGCTTGATACGATGTACGACCTGCCCGCTATGAAAGGTGTGGAAGAGATCGTTATCAGCCCCGAAGTCGTGGAAGGCGGGGCGCGGCCCCTGCGGATCTACAGCGAGCGGGCCGAGGAAAAAGGCACGGCCTCGTAGCGACTTGCCGGGCCGGGTTCGCGCAGCAAACGCGCGAACCCTGGCCAGCCCGTACCGACGCAGCGGTGCATAAGGGCGCAGCGGCGGGTGAGGTCTCTTGATCCTGGCGCCGCGATCCCCAAATGTTCACTCCGGACCAGCGGTCTCATTCGACGGTTCCCTTCTTCCGTTTGCGGACGTAGGGTCGGCGTGCACCGTGGGTAGCCAGCTCTAGACCGGGCCGAGGGACAGTCCGCCTCATTGGGGACAATCCACCGGGCTAATAGGCTTTTAGAGCATGAAGCAAGGCGAGGAGAATTAGCGTAAGCTAATTCAACTCCAGTCAAAGGTAGAGCCATGAGCGAAGACAAGACGGCACGCGAAAAGGCAGGCGGACGGACGCTTTATCCGGTCCTCCCCCTGCGCGACATCGTCGTGTTCCCGTACATGATCGTGCCGCTGTTCGTCGGGCGTGAGAAGTCGATCAACGCCCTGGGCGAGGTCATGAATGCCGACAAGCACATCCTGCTTGCCGCGCAGAAGAACGCTGGCGACGACGACCCCGCAACCGATGCGATTTATGAAACCGGCACGCTCGCGTCTGTGCTGCAGCTGTTGAAGCTGCCGGACGGCACCGTGAAGGTGCTCGTCGAAGGCGTCGCGCGCGCGAAAATCGTCCGCTACACGGACAACCCGGATTTCTTCGAAGCGGAAGTCGAGAAGATCCCGGAGGTCGAAGGTGCGAAGGACGAGATCGAGGCGCTTGCGCGCTCGGCCGTGTCGCAGTTCGAGAGCTATGTGAAGCTCAACAAGAAGATCTCGCCTGAAGTGCTCGGCACCGTCGCGCAGATCGAGGACTACTCCAAGCTCGCCGATACGATCGCTTCCCATCTCGCGATCAAGATCGCCGACAAGCAGGAGATCCTCGAGACGACGACGATCTCGGAGCGGCTCGAGAAGGTCTACACGCTCATGGAGAGCGAGATTTCTGTTCTCCAGGTTGAGAAGCGCATTCGCTCTCGCGTCAAACGTCAGATGGAGAAGACGCAGCGCGAGTACTATTTGAATGAGCAGATGAAGGCCATTCAGAAGGAACTCGGCGACAACGACGAGCGCGACGACATCTCCGAGTTCGAAGAGAAAATCGAGAGCACCAAGCTGTCGAAGGAAGCCAAGGACAAGGCGCTCGCTGAGCTTAAGAAGCTCAAGCAAATGAGCCCGATGTCGGCTGAAGCGACGGTGGTGCGCAATTATCTCGATTGGCTCCTGTCCATCCCGTGGGGCGTCAAGGGCAAGGTCAAGAAGGACCTCGACGAGGCCCAGCAGGTCCTCGACGCGGAGCACTATGGCCTGGAGAAGGTCAAGGAGCGCATCCTCGAATATCTTGCTGTGCAGGCGCGCACGAATAAGCTCAAGGGGCCGATCCTCTGCCTCGTCGGACCTCCCGGCGTGGGCAAGACCTCGCTCGGCAAGTCGATCGCGAATGCCACGGGCCGTGAGTTCGTGCGCATGTCACTTGGCGGCGTGCGCGACGAAGCGGAAATCCGCGGTCATCGCCGCACCTACATCGGCTCGATGCCCGGCAAGGTCATTCAGTCGATGAAGAAGGCGAAGCGGACGAACCCGCTGTTCCTGCTCGATGAGATCGACAAGATGGGCCAGGACTTCCGTGGTGATCCCGCGGCGGCGCTTCTCGAGGTTCTCGACCCCGAGCAGAACTCGTCGTTCAACGATCATTACCTCGAGGTCGACTACGACTTGTCGGGCGTGATGTTCGTAACCACGGCGAATACGCTGAACATTCCGCCGGCGCTTCTGGACCGCATGGAGATCATTCGTCTTGCCGGTTACACGGAAGACGAGAAGGTTGAGATCGCCAAACGGCATTTGCTTGCAGAACAGGCGAGCGCGCACGGTCTGGAAGCCGGCGAGTGGACTGTCGACGATGCCGCGATCCTGGAAGTCATTCGCCGCTACACGCGGGAAGCGGGCGTTCGCTCGCTCGAGCGTGAAATGGCGAAACTCGCCCGCAAGGCCGTGAAGGAAATCCTGACGAGCGACCGTAAGACGGTCCATGTCACGGCTGACAACGTGAAGGATTACCTGGGCGTTCCGAAGCATCGCTATGGCGAGGCGGAACTCGAGGACCAGATCGGCATCGTGACGGGTCTTGCCTGGACCGAAGTTGGCGGCGAGTTGCTCACCATCGAAGGCGTCATGATGCCCGGGAAGGGCAAAATGACGGTGACGGGCAACCTGCGCGACGTGATGAAGGAGTCGATTTCTGCGGCGAACGCCTACGTTCGCTCTCGTTCGGTCGACTTCGGCATCCGTCCGTCGCTGTTCGAGAAGAAGGACATCCACGTGCATGTGCCGGAAGGCGCGACGCCGAAGGATGGTCCGTCTGCCGGCGTGGCGATGGGCACGGCCATCATTTCGGTTCTCACCGGTATCCCGGTGCGTAAGGATGTGGCGATGACCGGCGAAATCACGCTGCGCGGCCGTGTGCTTCCGATCGGCGGGTTGAAAGAAAAACTGCTCGCCGCGCTGCGCGGTGGGATCAAGACCGTCTGCATCCCGGAGGAGAACGTCAAGGATCTGGCGGATATCCCTGAGGAAGTGAAGAAGAAGCTCGAAATCGTTCCAGTGACGCGCATGGAAGACGTTCTCAAGATCGCCCTCGTGCGCCAGCCTGAGGCGATCACGTGGGAAGACGTGGCGGCGGAAGCTGCTGCCGATGTCGACGGGGTCGGGAAAGACGGTTCGCGCATTACCGCGCACTGATTCAATCACATGGTTGAGACCTCGCGGCAGGGATGTCGCGGGGTCTTTCTTTTCAATGTGTTCCAGCTTTCTGCGTGCATCTGAAGGGCGCAATCAGGGCGTTTTTTGATCGAAAAATGGCGGTTTTTCTGCTTGACGCTCTGGTTGTTTCAGCGCTTTGTGCCGTCGCAAAATATCGCAACACGGTGCGCTTTTCTTCGCTGCTTGCCGCGCGCGCTGCAAACCGTTCCGAAATTCCACCACCCACAAGGACGTAACCGATGAGCAAGAAAGATTTGGTCGATGCTATTTCGCGAGATTGCGAACTGACGAAAGAAAAGGCCACGGCTGTTGTTGACGCTGTCGTCGGTCACATCCGGTCTTCGCTTGCAAATGGTTCGGAAGTTCGCCTTCCCGATTTCGGTACCTTCAAGGTTTCGGCTCGTAAGGAACGCGAAGGGCGCAATCCATCCACGGGCGCCACGATCAAAATTCCGGCCTCGAAGGTCGCTAAATTCACGCCAGCGAAGGGCTTGAAAGACGCCTTGAATTGATCGGCTCATGCCGGTGATCCCGAGCGCGATGCGCTCGGGCCAGCTCTGTAAGGGCGGCGCTTGCGCCGGGCGGCTTGCCGCCTAAGCCCTTCGGGCTTATGCCAGACGCACGCGGGAGGTTAGCTCAGCGGTAGAGCGCTTATTGAGTTTACTCACGCACGCTGATCTGATCGCTAAAGCGATCAGGCGTGCTCCGTGAGGGCGGCGCTTGCGCCGGGCGGCTTGCCGCCTGAGCCCTTCGGGCTTATGCCAGACGCACGCGGGAGGTTAGCTCAGCGGTAGAGCGCTTCGTTTACACCGAAGATGTCGGGGGTTCGATCCCCTCACCTCCCACCATATTTCTCTCACGCTTGCTGATCCTCGCTGCGCTCGGGCAAGCCCCGAGGGGCGCGGCTTGCCGCGGGCGCCCTTGGCGCCTTGCCGCTTCCCGGCATTGTTCTTCTCACGCTTGCTGATCCTCGCTGCGCTCGGGCAAGCTCCGAGGGGCGCGGCTTGCCGCGGGCGCCCTTGGCGCCTTGCCGCTTCCCGGCATTGTTCTTCTCACGCTTGCTGATCCTCGCTGCGCTCGGGCAAGCTCCGAGGGGCGCGGCTTGCCGCGGGCGCCCTTGGCGCCTTGCCGCTTCCCGGCATTGTTCTTCTCACGCTTGCTGTTCCTCGCTGCGCTCGGGCAAGCTACGAGGCGCGCGGCTCGCCGCGGGCGCGCTTGGCGCCTTGCCGCTTGGCGGCATTGTTCCTCTCACGCTTGCTGATCCTCGCTGCGCTCGGGCAAGCTCCGAGGGGCGCGGCTTGTCGCGGGCGCCTTTGGCGCTTTGCCGCTTCCCGGCATTGTTCTTCTCACGCTTGCTGATCCTCGCTGCGCTCGGGCAAGCTACGAGGCGCGCGGCTCGCCGCGGGCGCGCTTGGCGCCTTGCCGCTTCGCGGGGCGTTGCTCCCCGGCTTGGATTTTTTCTCTAAGGCGCGCAGGTCTGCGTACGACAACGCCACTTGGCGAAGCTGTCACTTCGGGTTAGTTGCGAACAGCCATTCAACCCGGAGAGCTTCATGTCCGTCACGATGTATCAGATTGCCGTTCCGTCGTTTCAGAAGCATTTGCATGCTCTCGACGGGGTCATCGACAAGGCTATGGCTTATGCGACCGCGAAGAAGATCGCGCCCGAGACGTTGCTGACGGCGCGGCTCTATCCAGACATGTTCAACTTTACACGGCAGGTTCAGGAGACTTGCAAGTTTGCGGCGCTCTCCATGCAGCGATTGGCGACCGTCGAGGGGGTCGTAGAAGCCGACAGCGAAAAAACGTTTGAGGAATTGAAAGCGCGGATTGCACGGACCCTCGATGTGCTCGCAAGCGTCAAGCCCGAGCAGATGGACGGCTCGGACGAGCGGCAAATCACCATCAAGGTCGGCCCGAACGAAATGAGCTTTTCCGGGCGTGACTACCTGCTGCATTTCGCATTGCCGAACTTCTATTTTCACGCATCGACAGCGTACGGCATCCTGCGCCACAACGGGGTTGAAATCGGCAAGCGGGATTTTATGCGGCGGACTTGATGTGGCAGGCACCGCTCAGGTCCGTCAGTCAGGGGCCGGCAAATGGCGGGCGGCGATCCTGGAAGCCGGGCCGCACGACATGGCTGTGCGGACGGCCGCCTCGGAAAATCCAGGAAGTGCGCTTGACTTCAGGGGGGCGAACTCGTAGTGAACGCACCGTGACACGCGCGACGCCGTTGGCTCGCGTGATCTACCGGTTTGCGGGAGTAGCTCAGTTGGTTAGAGCGCCGCCCTGTCACGGCGGAGGCCGCGGGTTCAAGTCCCGTCTCTCGCGCCATTATCTCTCTCACGCTTGCTGATTCTCGCTGCGCTCGGGCAAGCTCCGAGGGGCGCGGCTTGCCGCGGGCGCCCTTGGCGCCTTGCCGCTTTCGCGGCGTTGTTCTCTCACACTTGCTGATCCTTGCTGCGCTCGGGCAAGCTCCGGGCTTGTGGCGCGCGTCCTCGGCCCTGTCCGGCCTTTCGCTCCGGCTTCTGCCGCGTGCTATTCAAGACCGCCGAGAGCGAAATGTGCGAATGGGGTGGGTTGCGATGGACTGGCTTTCGGAGCTCGCAACTTGGGCTTGGGCGCGGCACCACAATGAGTGGAGCTGGTATATCCGGCCGGTTTTCCTGATCCCATATTGCTGGTTCGCCTGGCGGCGCAGTTTGGGTGGGATCGCATTGACGTTGCTCGCGCTTCTGACGAGCATGTTCTGGTTCCCGGCTCCTGAGACGCCCTCGCCTTTGGCTCTGGAGGTGTTGGCGGCTGAAAAAAAGTATCTGCTCGGCCCCTGGACCTGGTGGAAGCTGGCTATTGCACTTCTCGTGCCGGGGACACTTGTTGCGCTGGCGCTGGCGTTCTGGAGGCGTTCATTCGCTTGGGGCCTCGTGGTCGTCAACACAATGGTTTTGGCTAAAGTCGGTTGGACCTTTGTGTTTTTCAGCTATGACGGCGCGGTCTATCATCTGGTCCCCGCGGCGCTTGGATTGGCGATCTGCAATGCAGTGCTTGGAGCCGCCTGGTGGTGGAACGGCCGCCCCAAGACATCTGGTCCGGTTGCGCGCGGGGGAGGGGTGCGTTAACAGGGTCTGGAGTGTGATGCGCTTGTTGAACGTGGCGCAAAACCTAGGAGAACCCGGTGGATCAACTGCTCACCGACTATCTGCCGCTCGCCGTATTTCTCGGCGTGTCGCTCGCCTTCATGGGCATCCTGATGATCGCGCCGTTCCTGGTGGCCGTGCGCAATCCGGATTCGGAGAAAGTTTCCGCGTACGAATGCGGGTTCAACGCTTTCGACGACGCGCGCATGAAATTCGACGTTCGCTTCTACCTAGTATCGATCCTGTTCATTATCTTTGACCTGGAAGTGGCGTTTCTCTTTCCATGGGCGGTCGTGTTCAAGGATCTGGGGGTCTCCGGTTTCTGGTCGATGATGGTGTTCCTCGGTGTGCTCACCATCGGCTTCATCTACGAGTGGCGCAAAGGAGCGCTCGAATGGGATTGATCGTACCGCCCGACTACCGCGAGCGGCTGACGTACGAGACGGCCAAGGAAGGCCTCGGCGGTCCGGGCATTATCAAGCCCGGCGATCCGAGCTTCACCGCGATTTCGAATGAACTCGCCGACAAGGGCTTTCTGGTCACCACCACGGATGATCTCATCAACTGGGCGCGCACCGGATCGCTCATGTGGATGACGTTCGGTCTTGCGTGCTGCGCGGTGGAGATGATGCAGGCGTCGATGCCGCGATACGATCTGGAGCGTTTCGGCTTTGCGCCGCGCGCCAGCCCGCGTCAGTCCGATGTAATGATCGTCGCCGGCACGCTGACCAACAAAATGGCGCCGGCGCTGCGCAAGGTCTACGACCAGATGCCCGAGCCGCGGTACGTGATCTCGATGGGTTCGTGTGCCAACGGCGGCGGCTATTATCATTACTCCTACGCGGTCGTGCGCGGATGCGACCGCATCGTGCCGGTCGACATCTACGTTCCGGGCTGTCCGCCGACGGCGGAGGCGCTGCTCTACGGCGTGCTTCTGCTGCAGCGGAAGATCCGTCGTACCGGCACGATCGAGCGGTGACATGAGCGAAATTCTCAAAGAACTCGGCGAGTATGTTGAGCTGAAGCTCGGCTCTCACGTGCGCGGCGTGGATGTGCGCTACGGGGAACTGACGGTGACGATCGATCGCGATCAAATCGCCAAAGTTCTACGCTTTCTGCGCGATGACGGCCGGTGCCGGTTCGAGGTTCTGATCGACATCTGCGGCGTAGATTACCCGGAGCGCGCGGAGCGGTTCGATGTCGTTTATCACTTGCTGTCGCCCCGGCTGAACCAGCGCATTCGGATCAAGCTCTCGACCGACGATGCGACCCCGGTTGCGAGTGCGGTCGAAATCTTTGCCGCCGCCAACTGGTTCGAGCGCGAAGCCTACGACATGTACGGCATTCTTTTTTCCGGCCATCCGGATCTGCGCCGTCTCTTAACGGATTATGGCTTTCAGGGTTTCCCGCTGCGGAAGGATTTCCCGCTCACGGGCTATGTCGAGGTTCGTTACGACGATGCGAAAAAGCGCGTCGTTTATGAGCCTGTGAAACTGACGCAGGAATTTCGCAACTTCGATTTTGAAAGCCCCTGGGAGGGGATGACCGGAAACGTCCTGCCCGGCGACGAGAAAGCCACCCGTTCCTGAAACGCCCGGTGAGAGGGCCGTCCATGCTCGAAGACGATCCGAGGCTTGCGATGATCCGCGGCAACGCAGCGCTGGTGCTTGAAGAGCTGGGTCCGATCGCCGGCATTGCGTTTGATTATGGCCCACAGTCGATTGCTTGGGTCGATGGTTATATCGAGCGTCAGCGGCTGCGGATGGACGATCCCGACGCCGTAGCCAATCTCGTCTCAGTGCTCGGCTCCTATCTCGGCGAAGCGGTGATTGCGGCGGCAGGCGGCTCATGGGATGTGCACGAGCGCGACGAGATCGGCGTTCGCTTCGATAATGGTGACTGGTGCTTCCCGTTTTCGAAAGTTGCCAAGCAGTTCGCGTGCGGTACGGCGGAGGGCGGTGAGTCGATCCTGTCGTTCTATAACGTCAGCATCGCCTTCATCGCCGGCGGGCAGTTGGCAGGGGTTCAGGCCGCAAACGACGCGGAGGCGCCGCAATGAAGGATACGCTGAAGGCCGGTGAGATGGCGCGACTCGACTACAAAGTGCCCGCGAATAAGACGGTGCCCCATCTCTATCCGGAAGCGCACGATTTTCAGATAATGCCGACGGTGTTCGCCACCGGGTTCATGGTGGGGCTCATGGAATGGGCCTGCATGAAGGTGCTGGAACCACATCTGGAACCCGGAGAGGGGAGCCTCGGCGTTCACATCGACGTCTCGCACATTGCAGCGACGGTGCCGGGGCAGGTGGTCAGGGTGGATGCCACATGCACGGGCGTCACCGGACGGCGCATCGGATTTACGGTCGTCGCCCATGACGGTTTGGAGAAGATCGGCGAAGGCCGGCACGAGCGCATTGTGGTGTCTTGGGAGAGATTCGTGGTGCGCGTGAACGAAAAGGCCAAGCGGGCGCGGGTCGGCGAGATCGGCACGCCTCGTGGCACTGCAGGTAACGCTGCATGAGCGGGGAAATACCGGTTTCGGGTCATTGCCTCTGCGGTGCGGTCGGATTCACGGCCGCGGCCTTGTCGCCAGACGTGACGGCCTGCCACTGCACCATGTGCAGCCGGTGGGGCGGTGGCGTCGCCCTGTCGATCGATATTGAGACCGCCCCGGTGTTCACGGGTGAGGACAACCTTGGAGTCTACAAGTCGTCCGACTGGGGCGAGCGCGGCTTTTGTAAGCTGTGTGGGTCCAGCCTTTATTGGCGACTCTCGGGCACCGACCGCTATACCTTCTCGGCCGGCGCCCTGGACGATACGTCCCACCTCAGGCTCACCAAGGAGATCTTTATCGACGAGAAGCCGGGGTATTACACTTTCGCGAACGATACCGTCAAACAGACGGGCGACGAGGCGACCGCGGCGTTCCTCGCCGAAGCAGAGCACAGGACCTGAGCACGTTTCATGCCCGAGACAGAGATCCGCCAGTTCAACATCAATTTTGGGCCGCAGCATCCCGCGGCGCACGGCGTCTTGCGCCTCGTCCTGGAGCTCGACGGGGAGGTCGTGGAGCGGGTGGACCCGCACGTGGGGCTTCTGCATCGTGGCACGGAGAAGCTGATAGAGGCGAAGACCTACACGCAGGCGATCGGCTACTTCGACCGGCTCGACTACGTTGCGCCCATGAATCAGGAGCATGCGTTCTGCCTTGCGACGGAAAAGCTGCTCGGCATCGAGGTGCCGCGCCGGGCGCAGCTGATCCGCGTGCTCTATTCGGAGATCGGACGGCACCTGTCGCACCTGCTCAACGTGACGACACAGGCGATGGACGTTGGCGCGTTGACCCCGCCGCTGTGGGGCTTTGAAGAGCGCGAGAAGCTGATGGTCTTCTATGAGCGCGCATCAGGCTCGCGCATGCATGCAAAGTATTTTCGCGTGGGTGGTGTGCATCAGGATCTGCCGCCGGAGCTGATCGACGATATCTACAATTGGTGCGATCCGTTCCTGAAGACGCTCGACGACATTGATGGGCTTCTGACTGACAACCGGATTTTCAAGCAGCGCAACGTCGACATCGGTGTCGTGTCGCTACAGGAGGCGTTCGACTGGGGCTTTTCGGGCGTGATGGTGCGCGGGTCGGGTGCGGCTTGGGATCTGCGTAAGGCTCAGCCGTACGAATGTTACGACGAGTTCGATTTTGATATTCCGATCGGGAAGAACGGCGACTGCTATGACCGCTATCTCTGCCGCATGGCCGAGATGCGCGAGAGTGTGAAGATCATGAAGCAGGCGTGCGATAAGTTGCGCCAGCCGGACGGCCAAGGGCCAGTAATGACGATGAACAAGAAGGTGGCGGCGCCCAAGCGGGGCGAGATGAAGCGCTCAATGGAAGCGCTCATTCACCACTTCAAGCTCTACACGGAAGGTTTCCACGTGCCGGCCGGCGAAGTCTATGCGTGCGTCGAGGCGCCGAAAGGTGAGTTCGGCGTGTATCTCGTGGCAGATGGTTCGAATAAGCCGTATCGCTGTAAGATCCGCGCGCCGGGTTTTCCGCATCTGGCGGCCATGGACCACCTCAACCGTGGCCACATGCTGGCTGATGTCTCCGCCATTCTCGGCTCGCTCGACATCGTGTTCGGTGAGATCGACCGATGACCGTTAGCCCTGCTGACGGGGAACCAAGCTGACGACGTTGCCGATTGCCTGTCCCTGTTGCTCGTACACCTCGAGAAAGGCGATCAGGCTGTCGAGGTGGACGAGGTAATTGGTCCTGTCGAGCTGGGTCTCATCGAGCGAGTGACTGGAAAAATCTGCGCCTTCGATGGCGTCGTCGAGAAGCCCAACGGCATTGTCGTAGGGGGTGGTGTTCCAATAGGGGACGTCTTCACGGTCCGTTACGCGCTCGCGGATGCCGCGAAGGCTGGCGGCGACGGCGCGGATGCGGCACAAGTCGACGGTCATGTTCGGCTCCCTGGTATGGGCAGTTCGTAACGAACGGTTAGGAGATCGTTCACGTTAAACTTCGGAGTTTATGGATCACGGTGACTATACCGCTATAACCGACCGCTATGTCATAGCTAGCGCGGGCTCGTGCGATGTTCGAGTTCCAAACTCACACCGACCTTGTGATTTCGCTCACATTTCTAGTCTGGGCGCTGATCCTTTACCTCGTTAACGTTCGCGGCAGGCGGCGGCGGACGCAGCACGAAGCCTGGCGTAAGGACTCTCTCAGCCGCTGGAATTGACCATTCGGGCGCCTGCCTCCTTGATTTGTCCGCCGCAGCACTGCGATATGGCCGGGAGCGGCTTGGTTTAGCAGATTGGCGCCGGCTGGACGGCGGGGCTGTTCCACTTGCAAAGATTGAGTTGCAACTTGGCCGGGTGACCGGCTCAAGCTGGTGGGAGGGGCTGACATGATCGATGAGCGCTTTTTGTTGGCGGTGGCGGCGTTGGGCTGGGGGCTTTCACTTTCGACCTATCGCGTGTTCGCGCGTCGAAACGGTTGGCCCATGGGATCACTGCAGGCCGATCTGCCGGCTGTGCCGGTGGTCCTGGGGTTGGCGGCGTTTCTGGCGGGGATCCTGTTTGCAGCAGCTCGAGGTCCGGACGACGGCGGCTGGGTGATCGTTCTGTTCGGTCTTCTCCTTGCTGTTTTCTGGACCGGGTTTCTGCGTGTGGGATCGCAGATCTCGCTGTTCCTAGCCCCCGTTGCGCTGATCTTGTTGCTGCTCGCGTGGTTCAGTGACTTCGATAAGCTCCTCTATTGGACCTAAGTCCCGTGGGTTAAGCCTCGACCTAGGGCGGATGGAGCATCGGAAATCAGCAGGTTAAGCCGCCCCCGCAAAATTCTGATTCGCGCCGCCTTCCTCGCGACATCGCAGCGCGGGCGGTCCACCAATTGGCGAACCCATCCCCGCTTGCTTTGCCTGCACCAACACCGTAACTGAAATCCGGAACCGTCGAAGGGTTCGCGGGGTGGGGACGCCCTTAGAATTCGCGTGCCTCGGAGCAATGCGTACTGCGCATTGAGCCGCACGCAGGCCCCACTTCGATGAGCGTCACAGTGGCAGTCCGGTGTGGGGCGATATCGCCCTGCGCTTGGCAGTTTGGAGCCGTGCATGGCCGTTCGCCGCTTACATCCAGATCAACCCGCGGGCTTTGCTTTCACGTCGGAAAACCTGGCGTGGGTGAATGCGACCATCTCTAAGTATCCGCAGGGCAAGCAGGCCTCGGCGGTGATCCCGGTGCTATGGCGCGCACAGGAACAGATCGGCGGCTGGATTACGGAACCGGCGATCCGCGTCGTAGCCGACCTGCTCGGAATGGCGCATATCCGCGTCCTTGAAATCGCGACGTTCTACACGATGTTTCAATTGGCCCCGATCGGGTCCAAGGCGCACGTGCAGGTGTGCGGAACTACACCGTGCATGCTGCGGGGTTCCAAGGACCTGATCAAGGTCTGCAAAAAGCGGATTGCCGAGGATCCATTCCATCTGTCTGACGACGGAGCGTTTTCGTGGGAAGAGGTGGAGTGCCTCGGGTCGTGCGCGAATGCCCCCATGGTCCAGATCGGCGCTGACACCTACGAAGATCTGACGCCCGCAAGTTTTGACGCCCTGCTCGATGGTTTTGCTCAGGGCATGCCGCCGAAGCCCGGCTCGCAGATCGGTCGTACGGCTTCGTGTCCTGAAGGCGGCCCGACGACACTGTCCGATCCGTCGCTGTTCGACGGGTCGCGTGTGGGCCAGTGGCAGAAGCGATTGGAGCATGGCTCTGGCGGTTCAGCGCCTGCGGCTCCGGCTACGCCTGTGGCTCCGTCCACGCCCCCGGCTGCCTCGGCGCCACCGGCGTCGGCTACTCCGATTGAAGGGTCGAAGCCGTTCGTCCATCCAGCGGCGCTCGCCGCGATGGCGAATGCGGGGATCGTGAAGGAACTCGAAGATCGTGGGAGCGCGGGTGGCAAGCCCATCCCAGCGGGCGAGTTGGCGAGCCTGGCGCAGTTGGCCCGCGTCAAGGGGCCCGCCGCTTTCGGCGCTAAGCCGGACGACAACGACGGCGTGAAGGGATAACGCAGTTCATGGCGATGCTGGCCGACAAAGACCGGATTTTCACCAACCTGTATGGGCTGCACGATTCCGGCCTTAAGGCAGCGATGAAGCGCGGCCAGTGGGACGGAACGAAGCTGCTGATCGACCAGGGACACGACTGGATTATCAACGAGGTCAAGCAGTCGGGCCTGCGCGGGCGCGGCGGGGCGGGCTTTCCCACCGGGCTCAAGTGGTCGTTCATGCCGAAGGCCGATTCGCGGCCGAGCTATCTGGTGATCAACGCGGATGAGAGCGAGCCCGGCTCGTGCAAGGACCGCGAGATCCTGCGCCATGATCCGCAGCTTCTGATCGAAGGCGCTCTGCTGGCGTCGTTCGCGATGCGGGCGCATACATGCTATGTTTATCTACGGGGTGAATACATTCGCGAGCGCGAGGCCCTTCAGCGGGCGGTGGATGAAGCGTATGCGGCCAAGTTGATCGGTAAGAACAACGTCCACGGCTGGGATTTCGATCTCTATCTTCACCACGGCGCGGGTGCCTACATCTGCGGTGAAGAGACCGCACTCCTGGAGAGCCTCGAAGGCAAAAAGGGTCAGCCGCGGTTGAAGCCGCCGTTCCCTGCCAACGTCGGTCTTTACGGTGCGCCGACCACGATCAACAACGTGGAGAGCATCGCAGTCGTCCCGGACATTCTGCGGCGCGGGGCGAAGTGGTTCGAGGCGCTCGGCAAGCCGAATAACTCCGGGACGAAGCTGTTCCAGATCTCGGGCCACGTGAACAAGCCTTGCGTGGTCGAAGAGGAGATGGGCATTCCGCTGCGACAGCTCATCGAGGAGCATGCAGGCGGCGTGCGCGGCGGGTGGAACAATCTTCTGGCTGTCATCCCTGGCGGATCGTCGGTGCCGCTGGTGCCGGCGGAACTCTGCCAGGACCTGACAATGGATTTTGATGCGCTGCTCAAGGTCAAGTCGGGGCTTGGCACCGCAGCGCTCATCGTGATGGACAAATCAACCGACATCGTGCGTGCGATCGCGCGCATCTCGTATTTCTACAAGCACGAGAGCTGCGGCCAATGCACGCCGTGTCGGGAGGGCACAGGTTGGATGTGGCGCGTTCTCGAACGGATGGCGGAGGGCCGAGCGGAGAAGCGCGAGATCGATCTGCTGTTCGACGTCACGAAACAGGTAGAGGGGCATACGATCTGCGCGCTCGGGGACGCGGCGGCGTGGCCGGTACAGGGTCTCATCCGGCATTTCCGCGACGAGATCGAGAAGCGCATCGATACGTATCACGGCGGCCATAAGGAAGCTGCCGAGTGAATTGAAGTGTCGTGGCCGCGCTCTGACGCACGGCCATTTTGAATCCTATGGACGAGAAGAGACGCATGGCACGGAAGCTCATCGTCGACGGTGTAGAGATCGAGGTGGAAGACGGCACCACGCTGATGCATGCGTGTGAGGCTGTGGGCGCCGAGATCCCGCGCTTTTGTTATCACGAGCGTCTGTCGATAGCGGGCAACTGCCGCATGTGCCTTGTGGAAGTCGAAGGCAGCCCCAAGCCGATCGCGTCGTGCGCGATGCTGGTCAATGACCTGCCGCCCAACCGCGATGGTTCGCCCAAGAAGATTTTCACCAAGAGCACAGTTGCCAAAAAAGCGCGCGAAGGTGTGATGGAGTTCCTATTGCTCAATCACCCGCTGGATTGCCCGATCTGCGACCAGGGTGGCGAGTGCGACCTGCAGGATCAGGCCATGGCGTTCGGCATGGGCGGGTCGCGCTACGAAGAGAACAAGCGGGCGGTCGAGGACAAGTACATCGGGCCGCTGATCAAGACGGTGATGACGCGCTGCATCCACTGTACGCGGTGCGTGCGATACATGACCGAGATCGCGGGCGTGGAAGAATTGGGTCTGATCGGACGCGGCGAAGACGCCGAGATCACGACCTATCTCGAAAAGGGCATCCTGACCGAAATGAGCGCCAACGCCGTGGACCTGTGCCCCGTCGGCGCGCTGACGCATCGGCCGTGGGCGCATAATGCGCGTCCGTGGGAATTGAAGAAGACGGAAAGTATCGACGTGATGGATGCTGTCGGCTCCGCAATTCGCGTCGACACGCGCGGTCGCGAGGTGATGCGCATTCTGCCGCGCAACAACGATTCGGTGAACGAGGAGTGGATCTCCGACAAGACGCGGCATGTCGTCGACGGATTAAAGATGCAGCGGCTGGACCGGCCGTATGTGCGTCGGAACGGGCGACTCGTGGCTGCCACATGGGCCGAAGCGCTGGATGCCGTGGCGCAGCGGCTGAAATCGACGATCCCGGCGAGGATCGGTGCGATCGCGGGCGACTTGGCGGGGGCGGAGGAGATGTTCGCGCTGCGCGAACTCATGACGGGCCTCGGCGTGATGAATCTGGATTGCCGGCAGGCCGGTGAGGCATTCGATCCGTCGGCAGGGCGCGCGGGCTATCTGTTCAATGCCACTATCGAGGGCATCGACGTTGCCGATACGATCCTGATCGTGGGCGCCAATCCGCGGCTGGAAGCGCCGGTTCTCAATTCACGCCTGCGCCGCCGCGCTCGCCAGCCAGGCGTCACAGTGGCGCTGATCGGCGAGGCGGTGGACCTCGGTTACAAGTATCAGCATCTGGGTACCGACCCGTCGGCGATCACGAAGATATTACAGGCTCCGGCGGTACCGGCAGAGCACCCGATGATCATCGTCGGCAGCGGCGCGGTGTCTCGGTCCGACGGAGCGGCCATCCTAGGCGCAGTGGCGAAGGCGGCTTTGCAGTTCGGCATCGTGAAGGACGGCTGGAACGGGTTCTCTGTGCTCCATACGGCGGCGGCGCGCGTGGCGGGTCTCGACCTCGGCTTCGTGCCGGGGGCGAACGGCTTGACGGCGCAGCAGATGGCCGCGGGCGGGGTGGATGTGCTGTTCAATCTCGGCGCGGATGAGATTGATATCGCCCCGGGGCCATTCGTGATCTACCAGGGGAGCCACGGGGATCGCGGCGCGCATCGTGCCGATGTCATCCTGCCGGGCGCCGCCTACACGGAGAAGAGCGCGACTTACATCAACACGGAGGGCCGCGCGCAGCAGACGGTGCGGTCCGTATTCCCGCCGGGAGAAGCGCGCGAGGACTGGACCATCCTGCGTGCGGTGTCGGCAGAGATCGGCAATCCGCTGCCATTCGATACGCTGGAACAATTGCGGGCGAAGATGTACGCGGCAGTGCCGCAGCTGGCCGCGCTCAATACGGTGGCTGCCGCGGATGCCAAAGGCATCGAGGCGCTGGCCACAAAGGCCGGTGTGATGCGGGATGACCGTTTTGTTGCACCGATCAAGGATTTTTATCTGACAAATCCGATCGCGCGTGCGTCGCAGGTGATGGCGGAACTGAGCGCGCTGCGTCATGCGGCGGCGGGCAAGACACTGTCGGCTGCGGAATAGGGAAGGGCAAGAGACGCGATGGCGGAACAGTCGAGCCTTTGGGACAGTATTATCTGGCTCGCGGTCAACGTGGGGCTCAGCCTCGCGCTGTTAACCGGGCTCCTGATCATCATTGCCTATCTGCTGCTGCTCGACCGCAAGGTATGGGCAGCGGTGCAGTTGCGCAAAGGTCCTAACGTGGTCGGTCCGTGGGGGCTGCTGCAATCGTTCGCGGATTTGATCAAGTTCGCCGTGAAGGAGCCGATCATTCCAGCGGGCGCCAACAAGGGCGTTTTCCTGCTTGCTCCCCTGGCGACGGCAGTGTGCGCGCTGGCTGCGTGGGCGGTGATTCCGATCAGTGAGAACAACTGGGGCAAGTGGGTGATCTCCGATTTGAACGTCGGCATCCTATACGTGCTCGCAATCTCCTCGCTCGGCGTTTACGGCGTGATCATGGGCGGGTGGGCGTCGAACTCAAAGTATCCGTTCATGGGCGCGCTACGCTCGGCGGCGCAGATGGTCTCATACGAGGTGTCGATCGGCTTCGTTATCATCACGGTGCTGCTGCTGGTCGGATCGCTCAACATGACCGATATCGTCCGCGCGCAGGCCGATGGGATCGGGACCTCTGCGGGGTTGCCTGCGTCGTTCCTCGATTGGCACTGGTTGGTGCTCTTGCCGATGTTCGTGATCTTCTTCATCTCGGCGCTGGCCGAGACGAACCGGCCGCCGTTCGACCTCGTGGAAGCGGAATCGGAACTCGTAGCGGGCTTCATGGTGGAGTATTCGTCGACGCCCTACCTGCTCTTCATGCTCGGCGAGTACGTGGCGATCGTGACCATGTGTGCAATCGGCACCATCCTGTTCCTGGGCGGATGGCTTCCGCCGCTCGATATCGTTCCATTCAACATGGTGCCGGGGATCGTCTGGTTTATTCTCAAGGCCACGTTCCTCTTCTTCATGTTTGCGATGGTGAAGGCCATGGTGCCGCGCTACCGCTACGACCAGCTGATGCGACTCGGCTGGAAGGTGTTCCTGCCCCTGTCGCTGGTTGCGGTGGTCGTCGTCGCGGCTGTGGTGCAGTTCGGGGGCGTGTCGTGACAGGTCCGCTGGTCGGCTTGGCGGTGGGTTTCCTCGCGGGGCTGTTCGGCTTCGTTGCGATCCGCCGGCTGGCCGATCGGATCCAATCGGCCCGTCCGGACGACGCCGGGCAGCGAACGGCGTCGCTGTTGAGGTCGACGGCCGTCGTCGATCTCGTGTTGTTTACGGCGGGCGGTGCGCTCGTCGGTTGGTATGTGTTTCCGAACGGATGATCTCAAGGCCATCTGACCCATGAATATCGCCCAGGGCGTGAAATCACTGTTTCTCATCGAGTTCGTGAAGGCGTTCGGCCTCACGATGCGGTACTTCTTTGCGCCGAAAAAGACGCTCAACTATCCCTTTGAAAAGGGGCCGCTGAGCCCGCGCTTCCGCGGTGAACATGCTTTGCGCCGGTATCCGAATGGAGAAGAGCGCTGCATCGCCTGCAAGTTGTGCGAGGCGATCTGCCCGGCGCAGGCGATTACCATCGAAGCGGGGCCGAGACGCAATGACGGCACGCGGCGCACCACGCGCTACGATATCGACATGACGAAGTGCATTTATTGCGGTCTGTGCCAGGAGGCGTGTCCGGTGGACGCGATCGTGGAGGGGCCGAACTTCGAGTTCGCGACGGAGACGCGCGAGGAACTGTTCTACGATAAGGACAAGCTGCTCGCGAATGGCGACCGGTGGGAGCGCGAGATCGCGCGCAACATGGCGGCGGATGCGAAGTACAGATGAGGCACCTTGAATCCGGGAACGGTTCAAAGGGAAGGTTAGGGTTGGAATGCTGACGGCTGGGTTCTTCTATCTGTTTGCGGTGTTGGCGATTGCATCGGGGACGATGGTGATCGTCGCGCGCAATCCCGTGCATGCGGTGCTGTTTCTCATCCTGACGTTCTTTAACGCGGCGGGGCTGTTCATTCTGCTCGGCGCTGAATTTCTCGCGATGCTGCTCGTCATCGTCTACGTGGGCGCGGTGGCGGTGCTCTTCCTTTTCGTCGTGATGATGCTGGACGTGGACTTTGCCGAGTTGCGCGCCGGCTTCATCAAGAATGCACCCATTGGGTTGCTGGTTGCTGGCATTGTTCTGGTCGAACTCGTCGCGCTCTTCGTGACAGGTGCGTCCGGTGGCCTGCCGACCGCCATTCCGGCGGCAGCGCCCGGTACAGAAACGTTGACGAACACGGAGCAGATCGGTCGCGTGCTTTATACGAAGTACGTTTATTTCTTCCAGGCGGCGGGCCTCGTGCTGCTCGTCGCGATGGTCGGTGCGATCGTTCTGACGCTTCGCCATCGTGAAGGTGTGAAGCGGCAGTCGATTGCGGCGCAGAATGCACGTACGCCGGCCATGGGTCTTGAAGTGGTCAAGGTGGCGCCGGGTGGCGCCGTCATCCCCTCTTCGGAGGGGCCGCGATGACAGGGTTTCTGCTCAAGGGGCTGGCGTTCTTTCTGGCGGCGGCGGTCGTAAGCGCGCTTCTGACCTGGATCGTGCCGGGCAAGATCGTGCCTTCGGTCAAGGTGCTGGTGTGGGTATTGCCCCTCGTGTTCTTGGGTATCGAGTTCTGGGCGATGCGTGCGTCGCATGACATCACTTGGGCGGCCGCCTGGCGCGGGGCAATCTCGGCGGGCGCACAGACACTCATCTTCTGGCCCGGGGCGCTGGCCGGGCACTATGGCGTCGCGGCGCTGCGCGCCGATCTACAGGGCCCGCGGGGGAACGTCGTCTAATGACCATAGGACTTGCCCACTATCTGACGGTTGCGGCATGCCTGTTCACGCTCGGCATCCTCGGCATCTTCCTCAACCGGAAGAACGTGATCGTCATCTTGATGTCGGTCGAGCTCATGCTGCTGGCCGTCAACATCAACCTCGTCGCGTTCTCGGCCTTTCTCGGTAACATCACCGGGCAGATCTTCGCTCTGTTCATCCTGACGGTGGCGGCGGCGGAGGCGGCCATCGGGCTTGCCATCATTGTCGTGTACTACCGCAACCGCGGTTCGATCGCGGTCGAAGACATCAATATGATGAAGGGTTGAGGCGGCGATGATCTATTCCGCAATCGTCTTCCTGCCGCTTCTGGGCGCGCTGATTGCCGGCCTGTTCGGCCGCGTGATCGGCGACCGGCCATCGGAAGTGATCACCACGGGTCTCATGATGACGGCCGCGGCGCTGTCGTGGTTCGTGTTCATCGAGACCGGGTTCGCGCACGACGCGGCGAAGGGTGCGATCAAGGTGCCCGTGATGCGCTGGATCACGTCCGGCGACTTGGAGGCGGCTTGGGTTCTGCGCATCGATACGCTGACGGCGGTCATGCTCATCGTCGTCACGACGGTGTCGTCACTGGTGCACCTCTATTCGATCGGCTACATGCACGAGGACGACAGCCGGCCGCGGTTCTTCTCATATCTGTCGCTATTCACGTTCGCCATGCTCATGCTGGTGACTAGCGACAACCTCCTGCAGATGTTCTTCGGGTGGGAAGGCGTGGGGCTCGCCAGCTATCTGCTGATCGGGTTCTGGTATTATAAGCCTGAGGCGAATGCGGCGGCCATCAAGGCGTTCGTTGTCAACCGCGTCGGCGACTTTGGATTTGCGCTCGGCATCTTCGGCGTCTTCTTCATTTTCAAGACGATCAGCCTGGATGAAGTGTTCCGTCAGGCCCCCGATATGGCCGGAAAGACGATGAACTTCCTCGGCTACGACGTCGATATTCTGACAACGCTGGCGCTGCTTCTGTTCATGGGAGCGATGGGCAAGTCGGCGCAGTTCCTGCTACACACGTGGCTGCCGGACGCCATGGAAGGTCCGACGCCGGTTTCCGCCCTCATTCACGCCGCGACGATGGTGACGGCGGGTGTGTTCATGGTGGCGCGCTTGTCGCCGCTGTTCGAGCAGGCGCCCGTAGCGCTGGAGTTCGTCGTCCTCATCGGGGCGATCACGGCGTTCTTCGCGGCGACGGTCGGCCTCGTGCAGAATGATATCAAGCGGGTGATTGCGTATTCAACTTGTTCGCAGTTGGGCTACATGTTCGTCGCATGCGGCGTGGGTGCGTACACGGTCGGCATCTTCCACCTGTTCACGCACGCGTTCTTCAAGGCGCTTCTGTTCCTTGGCGCCGGCTCGGTGATCCACGCGATGCACCACGAGCAGGACATGCGGAACATGGGTGGGCTCAAGTCTAAGATCCCGATCACGTGGGCGATGATGCTGATTGGAACGCTGGCGTTGACGGGCGTGGGAATTCCGCACGTCGGTGGGTTCGCAGGCTTCCATTCGAAGGACGCGATCGTGGAGGCGGCATACGCCGCTCACACGCCCGGCAACTATGCCTTCTGGCTGCTCGTGGTTGCGGCGCTGATGACGTCATTCTACTCGTGGCGTCTGATGTTCATGACGTTCTACGGCAAGACGCGCGCGGAGCCTGACACCTACAAACACGCACACGAGAGCCCATCCGTGATGTTGATACCGCTCTATGTGCTGGCCACCGGCGCGGTGCTCGCGGGCATCGTGTTTGCGCCGTACTTCATCGGGCACCATCTGTCGGAGTTCTGGGGGACATCCGTCACTCCCGACAAGGACATCATGCACCACATGCATGAGGTGCCGGTGTGGGTGATGTGGGCGCCGTTCGGAGCGATGGCGACGGGCTTCGGGATCGCCTACCTCTATTACGTCGCCCGGCCGGAATTGCCGGAGAAGACGGCCAACGCGTTCCGCCCGCTGTATCTCTTCCTTCTCAACAAATGGTACTTCGACGAATTGTACGATTTCATTTTCGTACGGCCCGCAAAGGCGCTCGGAAGGCTGTTCTGGAAGGGCGGTGATGGCACGATCATCGACGGCACCATTGATGGGACGGCCGCGAGCGTGGGTTGGGCGACGGGCAGAATCATTCGGCTGCAAACCGGATATGTCTATCACTACGCCTTTGCCATGCTGATCGGGGTGGCGCTGATCGTGACGTGGTTCGCATGGCCTACTGGATTGGGGCCCTCAGGGATTGGGGCAGGGATTTCGAAATGATCATTACGACCCAACCGATCCTTTCGATCGTCACCTTCCTGCCGCTGATCGGTGCGCTCTTCATCGCGACGCTCCCGAAGGCTGCGGCGAACAACGCGCGCTGGGTGGCGCTGTGGACCACGATCGTCACGTTCGGCGTCTCGGTTCTTATTTGGACGAATTTTGATGCGTCCACGCCGGCCTTTCAGTTCGTGGAAGAGTATGCGTGGCTGGGCCCGATCAATTACAAGGTCGGCGTGGACGGCATCTCGATGCTGTTCGTGATCCTGACGACATTCCTGATGCCGCTGTGCGTGCTGGCCAGTTGGCAGTCGATCGATGAGCGCGTGAAGGAGTACATGATCGCGTTTCTCATTCTGGAAACGCTGATGATCGGCGTTTTCTGCGCGCTCGATCTCGTCCTATTCTACCTGTTCTTCGAGGGCGGTCTGATCCCGATGTTCCTCATCATCGGCGTGTGGGGAGGGCCGCGTCGCGTCTATGCGAGCTTCAAGTTCTTCCTGTACACGTTGCTTGGCTCGTTGCTGATGCTGATCGCCATTCTGGTGATCTACGGCTATGCAGGCACGACCGACATTCCCGCGCTGCTGACGACCACGCGCCTGCCGGCCGATATGCAGTTCTGGCTGTGGCTCGCGTTCTTCGCCTCGTTCGCGGTGAAGATGCCGATGTGGCCGGTGCATACGTGGCTGCCGGACGCGCACGTGGAGGCGCCGACCGCAGGGTCTGTGATCCTGGCGGCGATCCTGCTCAAGATGGGCGGCTACGGCTTCCTGCGCTTCTCGGTGCCCATGTTCCCGCTCGCGACCGAGCAACTGGCGCCGGTCGTGTTCGTGATGTCAGTGGTCGCCATCATCTATACATCGCTTGTGGCGCTCGTGCAGGTCGATGTGAAGAAGTTGATCGCCTACTCGTCTGTCGCGCACATGGGTTTCGTCACCATGGGCATCTTCACGGTGACGACACAGGGCGTGGACGGGGCGATCTTTCAGATGCTGTCGCACGGCATCGTGTCGGCGGCGCTCTTCTTGTGTGTCGGTGTCATCTACGATCGCATGCACACGCGCGAGATCGCGGCTTACGGCGGGCTCGCCGACAGAATGCCGCTCTATGCAGCCTGCTTCATGGTCTTCACGATGGCCAACGTCGGGCTTCCCGGTACGAGCGGCTTCGTGGGTGAGTTCCTGACGCTGCTTGGCGCCTTCAAGGTGAATACGTGGGTTGCGTTCTTCGCCACGACGGGCGTGATCCTGTCTGCGTGCTATGCGCTCTACCTCTATCGGGCGCTCGTGTTCGGTCCGTTGGAGAAGCCGGCGCTCAAGCTTTTGCCAGATCTCTCCGCGCGGGAAATCGCGGTGCTCGGCCCGCTCGTCATCCTCACCATTCTGTTCGGGTTCTATCCGGCGCCGATCCTTGATGTGACGGCGGTGTCGGTACAGAATCTCGTCGCGCAGTACGAGGCCGCCGTTTCTGGCGCCGCCAAAGCCGCGACTTTGCCCTGATCCGGAGCGCCTCTCATGAACACATTATCGAGTTTGGCTCCTGTCCTACCGGAAATCGTGCTCGCGGTCGGTGCCATGGTGCTTCTGATGCTCGGTGTGTTCCGTGAGGACACGGCGCGGAACGGAACGTCGGTGGGATGGCTAACCGTGCTGCTCATGGCGACCGTTGCCATCCTTGTGGGCTCTGCCGGTGCGGAGCGGGTGGAACTCTTCGACGGCGCGTTCGTGGTCGATGCGTTCTCGCGTTTCTGCAAGATACTCATACTCGGCGCTGCCGCAGTGTCGCTGATCCTCGGCTTCGGCTACTTTGAACGCGCCAGGATCATGAAATTCGAAATTCCGGTGGTCGCGCTTCTCTCGACTGTCGGCATGTTCATGATGGTGTCGGCGAACGATCTCATCTCACTCTATCTGGGGCTCGAACTGATGAGCCTTGCGCTGTACGTGCTAGCGGCTGCGCGGCGGGATTCGCTGCGGTCATCGGAGTCGGGGCTGAAATATTTCGTCCTGGGGGCGCTGTCGTCCGGCATGCTGCTCTACGGTGCGTCGCTGATCTACGGGTTCACAGGCACCACCTCGTTCACAGCGCTCGCCACCGCGCTGAAGGACGGGGCCGGCGCGCAGAACCTGGGATTGATAATCGGGCTCGTCTTCCTGCTCGTTGGCCTCGCATTCAAGATTTCGGCCGTGCCTTTCCACATGTGGACGCCGGACGTCTATGAAGGCGCGCCGACGCCGGTAACGGCCTTCTTTGCCGGGGCGCCGAAAGTCGCGGCCATGGCGCTGTTGCTGCGCGTGCTGCACGACGCTTTCCCGGGCATGCTCTTCCAGTGGCAACAGATCATCGTGTTCCTGTCGGTGGCGTCTATGCTGCTGGGCTCGTTCGCGGCCATCGGCCAGACGAGCATCAAGCGGCTGCTGGCGTTCTCGTCGATTGCCAACGTCGGCTTCATTCTAATCGGGTTGGCGGCGGGCACGGAGTACGGCGTCTCGTCGGTGCTGATCTATCTAGCGATCTACGTGGTGATGACGCTCGGCAGCTTCGCGGTGGTGCTGGCGATGCGGCGCAAGGACGAGATGGACGAAACGATTCAGTCGCTCGCGGGTCTGTCGCAGACGAACCTGCCGATGGCGGTCGCATTCGCAGCGTTGCTGTTCTCGCTGGCCGGCATTCCACCGCTGGCCGGGTTCTTCGCCAAGTTCTACGTTCTCGATGCCGCCATCAAGGCGGGGCTGACGCCGCTCGCCATTATCGGTGTGCTCGCGAGTGTCGTGGGAGCGTTCTATTACCTGCGCGTCGTGAAGATCATGTTTTTCGACGAACCGGCGGATAAGTTCACGCAGGCCGAGCCGGCGGTGCGCTGGGTGATGGCGGCATCGGCTCTGCTCGTGACGTTCTATGTCGTATATCCCTCCGCGCTTCTGGATGCGGCCGGGTCCGCAGCCCGCGCGCTCGTCCCGTAGCGATGGCGGTTGAGCACCCCTGGCCGCCGCTCGATCAGGGCCGTGCGCTGCACCTTGACGAGACCGGCTCGACCAACAGCGAAGCGATGCGGCTTGCCGGCGAGGGGGCGCCAAGTGGCACCTGGGTAATCGCCGATCGGCAAACGGCCGGGCGTGGCCGCTCGGGTCGGGCGTGGGTTTCGCCGGCGGGAAATTTCCATGCAAGCGTGATCTTGCGCAACGTGTCGCCTCTCGAGACGGCAGCGCAACTCGCTCTCGTCAGCGGTGTGGCCTTGCACGCGGCTGTCGTGGCGTCCACGAAGGGCTCTCTAACCCAACCCCTTGAGCTTAAATGGCCGAACGACATTCTGCTCGGACGACTGAAGCTTGGCGGCATCCTGGTGGAGAGCAGCGTGTCGCGGCGGGGGCATAGCGCACTGGCCGTCGTCGGCATCGGTCTCAACCTTGCACACCATCCCGAGTTCGCCGATCGCCCGGCGACTGATCTTTCCGCGCACGGTGCGTCGATTGCTCCGTTGAATTTTCTTCCCAGCCTCGATCGGAGCATGCAGGAATGGATTTCAAATTGGGCGTCGGGTGACGGTTTCGGGACCGTTCGTGAGGCTTGGCTCGCGCGGTCTCTGCCGCTGGGTACGCGTCTCACGGTGAATGCCGGCCAGGATATTGTGACCGGCGTGTTCGCAGGGCTCGATCCTGTGGGCGCGCTTCTCCTCATGTCTCCGTCCGGAGCTTTGCAGACGGTGACGTTCGGTGACGTGGCGCTCACAGGCTGAGTTGCCGCGCTGGGTTTGCATTTGTTTTGTTCGATGAGCGGCGAGGGCTGACGCGCGGATGGTGAAGAACGGTAAACCCGAGGTCAAGAGCGGCCAGAGCGAACTCGTGTTCGCCTCGCTCGGCGGCCTCGGCGAAGTGGGCATGAATGTCTATCTCTACGGCATCGGTCCGGCCGAAAATCGCGAGTGGCTGATCGTCGATCTTGGGATCACGTTTCCCGAAGGCGAGAACGATCCGGGCGTGGACGTGATCCTGCCGGACGTGCGCTTCCTCGAGGCGCAAAGAAAGCAGATCGCCGGCCTCATCGTCACGCATGCGCACGAGGACCATATCGGTGCGGTCCTGGAATTGTGGCCACGGCTGCAGTGCCCGGTCTATGTGACGCCGTTCACGGCCGGCATGCTGAAATCGAAAATGGCCGATTATGGCCGTGGGCGCGACATGCCCACGAAGGTCATTCCACTCGACAGTCGCTTCACGACCGGGGCGTTCGACATTGAACTCGTGAGTGTCGCGCATTCGGTACCTGAGACAAGCGGGCTGATCCTACGCACGCCGCACGGTACGGTTTATCATACGGCGGACTGGAAGCTCGATCCGACACCCTACATCGGGACACCGGCCAATCCCGCGCGTCTGTCGGCCTTAGGCGACGAAGGCGTGCTGGCACTGGTGTGCGACAGCACCAACGCCATGCGCGAGGGTGAAAGCCCAAGCGAAACCGATGTTGCCGACAGCATCGCCAAGATCATCGCCAAAGCGCCTTTCCGTGTGGTCGTGACGACGTTCTCGTCGAATGTTGCACGCATCAAGGCCTGTTATGAGGCGGCGCGCCAGTCGGGCCGTAGGCTCGTGGTGGCGGGGCGGACGCTGCACCGGGTGATCGAGGTTGCGATCGAGACGGGCTATCTGCCGAGGGATTTCACCTGGTCCGACCAGCAGCAGTTCAAATACTTCAAGCGTGAAGAGGTCGTGCTGCTGTGCACCGGTAGCCAGGGCGAAGAGCGTGCGGCGATGGCGCGGATCGCGGACTTCCAGCATCCGGACATTTCGCTCGATAGGGGCGATCTCGTGCTGTTCTCGTCGCGCGCGATCCCGGGCAACGAGAAGGGCATCGGTCACATCCAGAATTCTCTGGTCCGGGCCGGATGCGAGATCATGACGGACAGCGATGGCCTGATCCATGTCACCGGACATCCGCGGCGGGGGGAATTGCGCCAGATGTACGGATGGATCCGTCCGAAAATCGTGGTCCCCATGCATGGAGAGGCGCGCCACCTGATGGCGAATGCCGCGCTGGCGCGATCGCTGGGCGTTGGCGAAGTGGTGCCGGCGTTCAACGGCGAAATGGTGCGGCTTGCTCCCGGGCCCGCGCGCAAGATCGACGACGTGCCGGTGGGGCGTCTTTTCCGTGACGGTAATCTGCTGGTGCCGGAAGGCGAGGGGCCGGTTCGCGAGCGGCGCAAGCTGGCATTCGTCGGGATGGCGGTGGCCAGCGTCGTGCTTTCTCGCAAGGGCGAACTCGTGGCCGATCCCATCGTCGAACTCGACGGCGTCCCGATTGAGGATGCTGAAGGCGAGAGCATCCTCGATATCGCCTATGATGCAGTGGAAGGTACCCTGAAATCGATCCCGCCGGGCCGGCGCCGCGATCCCGATCTCGTCGAGGATGCGATCCGCAAGGCGTTACGCGGGGCGATCCACCAGGTCTGGGGCAAGAAGCCTATCTGCAAGGTGCTGGTGTCTGTGGTTGACATGCGCTGACAGCGGGCGGGGTGGAAACGCCGGCTGGCCCGCGCTAGATAGCGGCACCAGAACCTCATTGGCTCAATTGGGAAGGGCAGGATATGATCGGACGACTGAACCATGTGGCAATCGCCGTGCGCGATCTCAACGCCGCGGTCGCCACCTACAAGACGACGCTGGGGGCCAAAGTCTCTGAAGCCACGGCGCAGCCCGAACACGGTGTCACGGTGGTGTTCGTGGAACTGCCCAACACGAAGATCGAATTCCTGGAGCCCCTGGGGGAGAATTCGCCGATCGCGAAATTTCTGGAACGCAATCCGGACGGCGGCATTCATCATGTCTGTTACGAGGTCGAGGATATCCTTGCCGCGCGCGACCAGTTGAAGGCCCAGGGGGCCCGGGTTCTCGGCGACGGCAATCCCAAGATCGGCGCGCACGGCAAGCCGGTCCTGTTCCTCCATCCCAAGGACTTCCTGGGCACACTCACGGAACTGGAGCAGGTGTGAGCGACATGTGTCGCCGGCCTCGTTTGCACTGACGTTTGACGGGGATTTCCGATGACCATCGCTCTCGGGTTCGCGCTCTATTTCATGATCTGGTGGCTCGTGCTCTTCGCGGTGCTTCCGTTCGGCGTGGTGACGCAGGACGAGAGCGCGGATGTTGTACCCGGGACACCCGGCAGCGCGCCGACGCGGTTCAACTGGCGAAAGGTCTTTCTCGCCAATACCGTGGTTGCTACGCTGGCGTTCGCAGTTGTGTGGACGGCGCTGGCTCGGAATTGGCTCGGTACGACGCCGCCGATCGAGGATGCTCCTGCGGTTTTGCGGACCGAACCGCCCAAGCCCGGCTGATAGTGAGGGCTCGCCGGCGTGTCGGACCGCCCACACTCGGCAGGCTGTTTTGGTGTGTGTCCCCGGGGGGTGTGACACGCATTAAACTCGGTGAGTTGTTGGCGTCGGGGTGGGGCGGGTCATGCGTGGGTGTGTCGGGGGGTGGGCGCGGGTCGCTGCGGCGATGATCGCGTGGTTGGCGGCGGGAAGCGCGACCGCCGCCGATCTTCGCATCGAATTCAAGGAACTGGCGGCGATCGCGCAGCAGGCTTTGGGTGGGGCGACCTTGCGCTTGCATAACGCTCCTGCGAGCGGCTTGATCGACTTCTCGCAAGGTTCGTATGTGGCGATCGGATCGACGCAGGTGCCAATCAGCGTGCCCGCGCGGACGTTCCCGATCGCCGGAGGAACTTACGCCTACTACGTCAATGATATCAATTCGACCGCCGTTTCCTTCGAACCTGTAACCGGAGCGGTGCGGCTGACGCTGCGCTTCGAGAGTGACGGTCCCGAACTGGTGGGGCGGTGCCGGTCCGGGATCTGCGCTCCCGTCAACGCGCTGCCACGGATCGAGTGGACAGATGCATCCGTTTCAATCGATCTGGCGCCGGTGGGTGTGGCCGACAGTCTATCGCTCGAAGCGAAGGCGGTAAAAATCGGCGGGACTTTCTCGCCTTCTTGTTCGCCGAGCGCGGCGCTGATTTCGGGAGAGATTTGCCGGGCCGTCTTGGCCAAGGCGCGGCAGGCGATCGCCAAGCTGCGTGGGGATCTCGATGGAATGCTGCGCGAGCAGGTTAACAAGCCTGACGTCCAGGCCAAGATCGCGGGCGAACTGAAGAAGCGGTTCGTGCTCGGTCCGGCGGGAGAGTTGAAGGTGCGGTCGGTCGGGGTCGGCGACAGCGCGGTGACGATCTCATTTTGCCTGGCGTGCGCCGGGTGATGTCAACCGGTGGTTACGGGCACCCGGTTGCCGGGGGCCGGGGGAGCCGGTAAGGACGGCGGGTGCAACGTGGCGACTCGCGGATGTCAGTCCGGGTTGCCGTTCGGCCGTGCGTGCGCACGGGATCTTCCACGCTAGTCAAGGCTGTCCACCCCATGCCTCTGTGTTGTTCCCCATCGGCTCTCGGCAAACTCCTGATGGCGGGAGCGGCTCATGAGTAAGCGCGCGCTGAGCGTCACTCGCGAAAAGAGCTTTCCGGAGTGGTACCAGGAGGCGGTGCGCGACGGTGATATGGCCGAGCAGAGCCCGGTGCGCGGCTGCATGATCATCAAGCCTTGGGGCTGGGGCGTGTGGGAGCTAATCCAGCGGGAACTGGATCAGCGGATCAAGGATACGGGGCACGAGAACTGCTATTTCCCGCTCTTCATTCCCATGAGCTTCATTGCGAAGGAGGCGGAGCACGTCGAGGGCTTCGCCAAGGAAATGGCCGTCGTCACGCATCACCGGCTGAAGAACGAGGGCGGCAAGCTGGTGCTCGATCCCGATGCGAAGCTGGAGGAGCCGTTGATCGTGCGGCCGACATCGGAGACGATCATCGGCGATGCGTTCCAGCGCTGGGTGAAGAGCTATCGCGATCTGCCGCTGCTCATCAACCAGTGGGCCAACGTGGTGCGTTGGGAGATGCGCACGCGGCTGTTCCTGCGCACGGCGGAATTCCTTTGGCAGGAGGGGCACACGGCGCATGCGGATCGCGACGACGCGATGGCCGAGACGCTAAAGATGCTGGAGGTTTATCGCGAATTCGCGGAGACCGTGCTGGCGATACCGGTGATCGCGGGCGAGAAGCCGGCGAACGAACGCTTTCCCGGCGCCGACAACACGTATTCAATCGAAGCGATGATGCAGGACGGCAAGGCGCTTCAGGCAGGCACGTCGCATTATTTGGGGACGCACTTCGCGCAAGCGCAGAACATCCAGTTCCAGAACCAGGACGGTAAGCTCACCTACTGCCATACGACAAGCTGGGGCGTCTCGACGCGGCTCATTGGTGGCGTGATCATGAGCCACGGCGATGACGACGGCCTGCGTATGCCGCCCAGGATCGCGCCGCGCCAGATCGTGATCGTGCCGATGCTGCGCGAGAAGCCGGAAGACGCGGAATTGAAATCCTACTGCGCGGAGTTGGAAGCTGAACTCAAGGTGCACGGCATTCGCGTGCTCGTGGATCTAAAGCCCATCAAATCGGCAGAGAAGCGGTGGAATTGGGTGCGACGCGGGGCTCCTGTTATCGTGGAGATCGGCGGGCGTGATGCGGCGGGCGGCAATGTGACCTTCATGCGACGCGATAAGCTGCGCGACGGCGACAAGGTCGTGTCGCACACGCAGTCACGGGCAGACTTCGTTGCCGGCGCCAGAACGCTGCTGGAGGCGATCCAAGACGGTCTATTCGCCGAGGCTAAGGCCCGGCTGGACGCGAACATCGTTTCCAACATCGGCACGTTTGCGGAACTGGAGGCCTACTTCGGTGCTGCGTCCGGCGACGACGAAGGCGGAGAGTTCAAGGGCTGGGCCGGCGTGATGTGGGCGAAACCCGAGGGTGCGGCACTTGATGACGTGGCTGAGCGGCTCAAGGCGCTGAAGCTGACGATCCGGAATGCACCCTTGGAGCAGCCTGACGTGACGGGGCATCGCTGTCTGTTTACGGGGGAGCCGGCGCGGGAGTACGTGCTGATTGGGCGGTCATATTGATGTGGTTTTTCAGAACGCTAGCCACGCCTACAAGATGAAACGTAATCTGGCCTGATTGCGCGGCTAGGCGTGCTACAGCGAAATAGGGCCGGTTGGACGATCGGCTTTGGGGATGGACCGTGAGGGAGTTGCAGGGGATGGCCGAGACGCCTGACACGAAGCCGTTTTCGCCATTCGAGTGGCTCCTTGCCGGGCGCTACCTGCGCGCGCGGCGGAAGGAAGGGTTCATTTCCGTCATCGCGGGATTCTCTTTTCTCGGTATTACACTCGGTGTAGCGACGCTGATCATCGTGATGGCCGTGATGAACGGGTTCCGGAAGGATCTGTTCTCGAAGATCCTCGGACTCAATGGTCACGTGATCGTCTATAAAGTCGGCGAGCCGTTCACGGACTATGTGGATCAAGCGTCGAAGATCGCCAAGGTGCCGGGCGTGACGCATGCCATCCCGATCGTCGAAGGTCAGGTGATGGTTTCGTCGAGCGCACAGGCGCTGGGCGCACTGGTGCGCGGTATATCCGAGCCGGATTTGAAGTCACTCAAGCTCGTGTCTGAGAACATACGGGCCGGAACCCTCGATGGGTTCGACGGGTCGCAGTCGATCGCTATCGGGCAGCGGCTGGCCAATGCGCTGTACGTGAACGTCGGCGATACGCTGACGCTGGTCTCGCCGCGTGGCGCATCAACGCCCTTTGGAACCGCACCGCGATCCAAGCCCTACGTGATCTCCGCTGTCTTCGAACTCGGCATGTCGGAGTACGACAAGACGATGATTTTCATGCCGTTGCAGGAGAGCCAGCGGTATTTCAACAAGGGCGCCGAGGCGGACGTTCTCGAGGTTGTCGTCGACAATCCAGAACGGGTCGATCAATTCGCCGCCGAAATCAGGGGTGCGGGCGGCCCCACCATCAACACCACGGATTGGCGACAGAAAAACGAGACGTTCTTCACCGTTCTTGAAGTCGAACGGAACGTGATGTTCATCATCTTGTCTCTCATTATCCTCGTGGCTGCGCTCAACATTATTTCCGGCATGATGATGCTGGTGAAAGACAAGGGGCGCGACATCGCAGTCTTGAGAACGATGGGCGCATCGAAGGGGTCGGTGATGCGGGTCTTCCTGATCACGGGCGCCTCCATCGGAGTGGTGGGGACGATCGCCGGACTCATTCTCGGAATTGTGTTCTGCTGGAATATCGAAGCGATCCGTCAGTTCATCACCTGGGTGACAGGCACGCCGATGTTCGATCCCAACATTTACTATCTCACGCGCTTACCCGCCGAGATCAATCCCGTCGAGACGGCGTGGATCGTTGCGATGGCCATGTCGCTGTCGGTGCTGGCAACGCTCTATCCGTCGTGGCGAGCTTCCAAGCTCGATCCCGTCGAAGCGCTCCGGTACGAGTAAGGAAGCTTTCTATGCTTGATACGCCGACCACCACAGCTATTCTGAAACTTGACGGTCTGATGCGCACGTTCAAGCAGGGCGAACGCGACATCGCCGTTCTGAACGGCGCCAGTGCTGCGATCTACCCGGGGGAGGCCGTAGCGCTCGTCGGGCCATCGGGTGCCGGCAAGTCGACGCTGCTGCATATCGCAGGGCTGCTCGAGACGCCCACGGCGGGTTCCGTCATCATGGGCGGGAAGGATTGTTCCAAGCTCGGGGATGACGAGCGCACGCGCATTCGCCGTTCGGACGTGGGATTCATATACCAGTTTCACCAGTTGCTGCCGGAGTTCTCAGCGCTCGAGAACGTCGTGCTGCCGCAGATGATCTTGGGTAAGCCTCGGAAGGCGGCCAACGCGCGAGCGACCGAACTGCTGAGCACGCTCGGGCTCGGCCATCGGCTCGATCACCGGCCCGCGCAGTTGTCGGGTGGTGAGCAGCAGCGCACCGCGATCTGCCGGGCCCTCGCCAACAAGCCCAAGCTCATTCTCGCAGATGAGCCGACCGGAAATCTTGATCCAAAGACATCCGAGCTGGTATTTCACGAGTTGATCGGGTTGTTCAAGAGCGAGGGCGTGGCGGCTCTGATTGCCACGCACAATCTCGAGCTTGCCTCGCGGATGGACCGCGTGCTCCGAATGGAGAACGGTCAACTTGTCGAGGTTGCGCCGTCGGCGGTGCACTAATCCTCATTCGAGCCGGGGGTCGCCGTCACGAAGGGGCGCGCCAGGGAAGTCTTCGTTCTGCATCATGAGTTCGATCAGGGCAGTCATGGGTTGCTCCATCGGTTTGCTCGATCAGTGACGCGACCTTAACCCTGACCGTGGCTGCATTCTGTTCCGTGTGGGACAACTGCGTGACATTGTGGAAAACGTGCGCCGCGGCCGGCTCAGCGGCGCTAGTGTCGGCGCATGACCCAGACGATTCCGGCTCCGAAATTCATCCACCTCAAAGTCCACTCGGCGTATTCGCTGCTCGAGGGCGCGCTGCCTATCGGCAAGCTCGCCAAGCTCGCCGATGGGTATGGCTTTCCCGCGTTGGGCATCGCCGACACCAACAATATGTTCGGCGCGCTCGAATTTTCCGACAAATTGGCTGGGGCGGGCATTCAGCCGATCGTGGGCGTTTCGCTCGCCTGCCTGTTGACGGAGAAGAAGGCAAAGCCAGGTCAGATTGCGGGGCCGCCGTTGCGGCAGCATGCGTGGCGCGATGGGTTGATCGCGTTTTTTGCGATGAACGAAGCCGGCTATGCGAACCTCATGAAGCTTGTGTCGGTGGCCCATCTTGGTACCGAGGGCGAGGATGCTCCGTTCGTGACAGCGGCGCAGATCGCGGCTCACACCGAGGGGGTGATTGCTCTGACCGGTGGTCCGGATGGGCCCATCGATCGTGCACTGCTCGACGGACAGCCGGGACATGCGGAGGATCGGCTCCAGTTCTTGAAGCGCGCGTTCGGCGACCGGCTTTATGTGGAGGTGCAGCGTCACGGCACACGGGCTGAGCAAGACGTGGAGCCGCAATTGCTTCGGCTCGCGTATGACCACGACGTGCCGATCGTCGCAACGAACGAGGTCTATTTCGCCACGCCCGATGATTTTGAAGCTCATGACGCGCTGCTGTGTATCGCGGAGGGGCGGTACGTTTCGGAAGATGACCGGCGGCGCGTCACGCGCGAGCATCATTTGAAATCCGCAGATGCAATGGCGGCTCTCTTTGCCGATCTGCCCGAGGCGGTGGCGAATACGGTGGAGATCGCCAAGCGCTGTGCCTTCCGTCCGAAGGGCAAGAAGCCGATCCTGCCGCGGTTCGTACAGACGAGTGCAGATTCGGAAGCCGATCAGCTTGCAGCAGAAGCAGCCGAATTGAAGCGTCAGGCGGAGGAGGGTCTGCGCGCGCGGCTCGCCATCGTACCGCTCGCACCCGGGTTCTCGGAGGACGACTACTGGCAGCGCCTTGCGTTCGAGGTGGACGTCATTACGAAGATGAAATTTCCGGGATACTTTCTGATCGTGGCCGACTTCATCAAGTGGTCGAAGGCGAGTGGAATCCCTGTGGGGCCGGGTCGTGGATCGGGCGCAGGCTCGCTCGTTGCCTGGTCGTTGACGATCACCGATCTCGATCCGCTGCGGTTCGGGCTTCTGTTCGAACGCTTTCTCAATCCTGAACGCGTGTCGATGCCCGACTTCGATATCGACTTCTGTCAGGACCGGCGCGACGAGGTGATCCGCTACGTGCAACAGAAGTACGGCTCGGATCGCGTGGCGCAGATTATTACGCACGGCAAGCTACAGGCGCGCGCGGTCCTGCGCGATGTGGGCCGCGTCCTGCAGATGCCGTATGGTCAGGTGGACCGGCTATGCAAGCTTGTTCCCAACAACCCGGCGAACCCGGTGACGCTCGATCAGGCGATCGAGGGCGAGCCGAAACTGCAGGAGGCGCGCGATGCGGACGAGGTGGTCGCGCGGTTGCTGCACGTCGCGCAGAAACTCGAAGGTCTTTACCGGCACGCCTCAACGCACGCAGCCGGAATCGTAATCGGTGATCGGCCGCTGGACGAACTCGTCCCGCTCTATCGCGATCCGAAATCGAATATGCCTGTCACGCAGTTCAACTGGAAAATGGTTGAAGCGGCGGGACTCGTGAAATTCGACTTTCTCGGCCTGAAGACGCTGACGGTTCTGGAGAAGGCCGTCGATCTGATCAAGCGCGGTCGCGGGATCACCGTCGATCTCGCGGTGCTGCCGCTCGACGATGTTCCGGCCTACCAGCTGCTCGCGAAGGCCGATACGGTGGGTGTGTTCCAGCTCGAAAGCACAGGGATGCGCGAGAGCTTGAAGCGGCTCAAGCCCGACCGCTTCGAAGATATCATCGCCATGGTGGCGCTCTACCGCCCCGGTCCGATGGACAACATTCCCACGTACATCAACCGCAAGCATGGCGAGGAGCCGGTCGATTTCCTGCATCCGATGCTGGAGGGCATTCTCAAGGAAACCTATGGCGTTATCATCTACCAGGAACAGGTGATGCAGATCGCGCAGGTGCTGGCGGGCTACTCGCTCGGAGACGCCGACTTGTTGCGCCGTGCGATGGGCAAGAAAGACAAGGCGGAAATGGCGCGTCAGCAGGCGCGCTTCGTCGATGGCGCGATGAAGAACGGCGTCGCAAAAGACGATGCGGTCTTCATCTTCGAGCTGGTTGATAAGTTCGCCGGTTATGGTTTCAATAAGTCGCACGCGGCAGCGTACGCGCTCGTCAGCTATCACACGGCTTACTTGAAGGCGAATTTCCGCGAGGAGTTCCTGGCTGCTTCGATGACGCTCGATATGGGCAACACCGACAAGCTCGCCATGTTCGCAGCCGAGGCGAAAAAAAGCGGCATCCCGGTTCTGCCCCCGTGCGTGAATGCGTCAGAGGTGGATTTTCTGGTGGAGCGCTCGAAAGCCGACGAGGCGCACGGCGCTATCCGGTATTCGCTGGCGGCGTTGAAGAACATCGGCGCGTCGGCGGTGGAGACAATCGTCACGGCACGCGCTACGGAAGGGCCGTTCCGCTCGCTGTCGGACTTCGCGACACGGATGAACCCAAAAGCGCTGAACAAGCGTGGCCTCGAAACTCTGGCGATGGCGGGCGCCTTTGACGGGCTGGAGCCGAACCGCGCGCTAGTGAGCGGAAATGTGGAAGGCATGCTCGCGCTCGCAAACCGGCAGGCGGAGAACGCGGCGCAGGGTACGCGCGATTTGTTCGGCGGCGGTGGAGGCGCGCCGTCGCTCGATTTGAAGCCGGCAAAGGCGTGGACGCCGATGGAGCGACTGCAGGAGGAATTCGACGCGATCGGATTTTTCTTGTCGGGACATCCACTTGATGCCTACGAGACCGTGTTGAAGAAACTCGGCGTGCGGCGGTTCGTGGAATTCGAAGCGGCCACCGCGAGGGGGGTCTCGAGCGGGCGGCTGGCGGGCATCGTGATCTCGGCTCGCGAGCGGCGCTCTCAGAAGGGCAACAAGTTCGCCTTCGCTCTGTTTTCGGATGCAAGCGGGCAGTTCGAGGCGGTGATTTTTTCCGATACGCTCAGTGCCTGCCGGGACTTGCTCGAGGGGGGCACGCCAGTCGTTCTCAACGTGGAGGCCGAGCGCGACGGCGATACGGTGAAGATGCGCGTCCAGAGCATGGAGGCGCTCGACAAGGCGGCGGCAGAGATCGACCGGGGTCTGAAGATCGTATTCGACGCCGGCGTGCTTGCTGCGCGGCGCGGTGTGATCGAAGAATTCAAGTCGCTGCTGAAGCCCGGTCAGGCCGGGGCGAAGAGGGGCGGCGAGGTGCGCCTTGTACTGCCCGTCGGGGCGCGGGAACTGGAGATCATTCTCCCGGGCCGGTATGACGTCTCGCCGGCGCAGGCGGGACAGCTGTCCACCGCGCCGGGGGTCGTGGAGGTGCTGGAGATCTAGCCGGAGCACCCGTAATCGGGGCATCCGCTTGCCTTTCCAGCCATTCTCGGTCATAAGCCGCGCATCTCGCACGTGGTTCGCGCGCTGGACGGATTGAAAGCCCCGTTCGACGCTCCGGTGGACGATATGCAACTCGGGTGACCGGGATGCCGTCTTCACAACGGACCGCGGAGGATTAAACCGGAAAAGGATATCCGCTGATGACGCTCCCCGCGTTCAACATGCGTCAGCTTTTGGAAGCTGGCGTGCACTTCGGTCACCAGTCGCACCGCTGGAACCCCAAGATGCAGCCGTTCATCTACGGCGCGCGCAACAACATCCACATTCTCGATCTGACGCAGACGGTGCCGATGCTGCACCAGGCGCTGCTCAAGATTTCCGACACCGTCGCCGGTGGCGGCCGCGTGCTGTTCGTGGCCACGAAGCGCGCCGCATCGGACTCGATCGCGGAGGCTGCCAAGCGCTCGGCGCAGTACTACATCAACCATCGCTGGCCCGGCGGCACGCTGACCAACTGGAAAACGATTTCGACGTCGATTCGCCGTTTGCGCCAGCTCGATGACATTCTGGCCGATCCTCAGGGTCGCACGAAGAAGGAAATCCTGACGCTGCAGCGCGAGCGCGACACGCTCGAGAAGGAGCGCGGCGGGATCAAGGAAATGGGCGGCGTGCCCGACCTCCTATTCGTGATCGACACCAACAAGGAAAAGATCGCGATCCAGGAAGCTCGCAAGCTAGGTATCCCGATCGTCGCGATCGTCGACACGAACTGCGATCCGGATGGTATCGACTTCCCGGTTCCGGGCAACGACGACGCTGGTCGTGCGATCACGCTCTATTGCGATCTCGTGGCGCGTGCCGCTCTCGATGGTCTGGAACGCAGCCAGTCGGCTTCTGGCGTCGATATCGGGGCGCTCGCCAGCCCACCGGTCGAAGCCTTGCCGGTCAAGTTCAAGGGCATCGAAGCGCCACGTGGCGAAGCCGACGACCTGAAGCGCATCAGCGGCATTTCGGCGAAGCTGGAGCAGCGGCTCAACGATGCCGGCGTGTTCCACTTCTGGCAAATCGCCGACCTCGATGCGGACAATGCCAAGGCGCTCGACCTGCTCTTGAAGCTCAAGGGTCAGATCGAAGCCGACGGTTGGATCGCGCAGGCGAAGAAATTCGTCGACGCTGCAGCAGCGTAACAAAATACAGCTAATGGATGCGGAACGGCGGGCAGGGCATTCCTGTTGGCCGTTCTGCTCTATCCGCATTTCTCAGACCCAATCACACTTCGCTACTCGCTCGACAGAGCGGAAGGAGCCGACATGAGCACGATCACCGCCGCAATGGTGAAAGACCTGCGCGAGAAGACCGGCGCGGGCATGATGGATTGTAAGACCGCGCTCACCGAGACCAACGGTGATATGGACGCCGCCATCGAGTGGCTGCGCAAGAAAGGTCTTTCTAAGGCCGCCAAGAAGTCCGACCGCATCGCGGCCCAGGGCCTCATCGGCGTGATGTCGACGGTGAAGTCGGGCGCTGTCGTCGAAGTGAACTCGGAGACGGACTTCGTCGCGCGCAACCCGCAGTTCCAGGAAATGGTGCAGAAGATCGTTTCGCTGGCTCCGGGCGTGAACGGCGATGTGGCGAAGCTGCTGGCCGCCACCTACCCCGGCACGTCGAACACCGTCGAGACGACGGTGAAGGATGCGATTGCCACTATCGGCGAGAACATGGGCGTGCGCCGCACCGGGGCACTCTCTGTCAAAGAAGGCGTCGTTGCCGATTACGTGCACAACAAGGCTGCAGACGGGCTTGGCAAAATTGGCGTGCTCGTCGCCCTCGAGTGCGCCGGTGACACCGACTCGCTAATGGCGTTCGGTCGTCAGGTGGCCATGCACGTGGCGGCCGCCAAGCCGCTGGCACTGACGTCGGCTGATCTCGATCCGGCTGCGGTCGAGAAAGAGCGCGCATTCTATACTGAGCAGGCGCTGGCATCCGGCAAGCCCAAGGACATCGTCGACAAGATGGTGGAGGGACGACTCAAGAAGGAATTCTTCCAGCAGGCCTGCCTTTTGAGCCAGGTGTTCGTTCTTGACGGCAAGGCCTCGGTGGAAGAGGCGACCAAGGCAGCCGAGAAGGAGGTCGGCGCGCCGATCAAGATCACGGGGTTCCTGCGATACGAACTCGGCGAAGGAATCGAGAAGAAAGAAGAGGATTTCGCCGCTGAAGTCGCAAAGACGGTCGCAGCCTCCAAAGGCGGTTGAGTCTCGGCCGCCTCCACTACCTCGCATTGTATGCGGCCGGCGTCCTTCGCCGGCCGTTCTGCTGTCGGAGGCGCGGCACATCGCGCGACAGGGTCGCGGCTGGCTGGAAAGTGCTGGAATGTGCGATACCGCGCCACTAATGACGCACTCCTGCAACAACTGGCTCTGCGACTCGGCATAGGGTCGCGCGTAGGATTTGATTGACCAAGGCTCGATCCGGCGGGCACCAGGGAGTTGACCATGATATCCGGTCCGGTCGGGCTCAAATACAAGCGGCTACTGATCAAGCTGTCAGGCGAAGCGCTGATGGGGAACGGCGCCTATGGCATCGACATGGCCGTGGCTGATCGGTTGGCCGGTGATCTCGTCGACGCGGTGAACGCGGGGGCCGAGATTGCGGTGGTCGTCGGGGGAGGCAACATCTTCCGTGGGCTTCAGGCGGCGGCCAAGGGCATGGACCGGGCCACTGGCGATTATATGGGGATGTTGGCCACCGTCATGAATGCGTTGGCTTTTCAGCAGGCGCTGACGGCGCGCGGGGCGGACGCACGGGTGATGTCGGCGATCCCGATGCCCACAGTTTGCGAGAGCTACGTGCGGCCGAGAGCGCTCGCCCATCTGGCGCAGGGGCGGATCGTGGTCTTCGCGGCGGGAACGGGCAATCCCTTCTTCACGACGGACACTGCCGCAACGCTGAGGGCCATCGAGACATCCTGCGACGCGGTTGTGAAGGCGACGCAGGTGGATGGGGTCTATTCCGCCGATCCAAAGATTGACCCGTCCGCAGTACGCTATGACCGGCTCACGTACGCTGAGGTTCTGGCGCGCGACTTGAAGGTCATGGATGGTGCGGCGATCGCGCTTGCCCGCGATAATCGACTTCCGGTAATTGTGTGTGCCATCGAAGAGTCCGGGAATTTATTGAAAGTTCTGAAGGGGGAAGCCCGGGCGACCGTGATCCACACATAGGGCGCCGGTGTTGGTCGTTTTTCGCTGCCCCCCTTAACGCATTCAGCCCGTCAGCCACGGGGGCCTCGGCAGGGCCTTTCGGGCGCGGCGACGACAAGGAACGAGGATGTCTGCAACTTACGATATCAAGGAACTCGAAGGCCGGATGCGCGCATCGCTTGACGCGTTTAAGCGCGAATTACAGGGCTTGCGGACCGGGCGCGCCAGCGCGCATCTGCTCGATCCGGTTCAGGTTTTGGTCTACGGCTCGCGCATGCCACTGAATCAGGTGGCCACCGTCACGACGCCCGAGCCGCGTATGATCGCGGTGCAGGTCTGGGATCGCTCGAATGTCACAGCGGTCGACAAAGCACTGCGCGAAGCTAATCTCGGCGTCAATCCGATGGTTGACGGTCAGTTGATCCGACTGCCGCTGCCCGCTCCCACTGCCGAGCGTCGCACTGAACTCGTCAAGCAGGCCCACAAATATGCGGAAAGCCATCGAATTGCTGTGCGCAACGTGCGCCGAGACGGTCTCGACCTTCTCAAGAAACTCGAGAAGGACGGCAAAATGAGCGAGGACGATCACAAGAAGAATGCTGCCAAAGTGCAGGAACTGACCGACAAGCTGGTTAAAGAGATCGACCAGACTTTGGCTGCGAAGGAAACGGAAATACAAAAGGTTTGATCTTAGTAACTTCGCTTTGAGGCAACCCGCTCTCCGACGAGCCAAACCGCAGGTCCTGCCGAGCCCATGAGATCGCAGACGAGTCCCGGTGCATCGCCCGACCTCGTGCCCCCGCGGCATGTCGCCATCATCATGGACGGAAACGGCCGGTGGGCCGCGGAACGGGGACTTTCGCGTACGTGGGGCCATCGGCAGGGCGTGGAAGCCGTGCGGCGCACCGTCAGGGCCGCCCGTGAACGGGGTATCGGCTACCTCACCATCTACAGTTTTTCTTCGGAGAACTGGTCGCGGCCTGCGGCAGAGATCGACGATCTAATGGGCCTCATGCGGCGCTTCATCAAAAGTGATCTGGCGGAACTGCATCAATCGAACGTGCGCATCATCGTCATCGGCGAGCGGGACCGCGTGGATCCCGAACTGATGGCACTGATCGACGAGGCGCGGGATCTGACGTCGTTGAATACCGGTCTAACCCTCGTCATCGCCTTCAATTATGGTGCTCGTGCCGAGATTACGAAAGCGGTGCGAGAAATTGCGCGCAAGGTCGCGCGCGGTGAATTGGATCCGGACGCCATCGAGCCGGAGCATCTGTCTGGGACTCTCGATACTGCGGGCATCCCCGACCCCGATCTGTTGATCCGAACGAGCGGCGAGATGCGCCTGTCGAACTTTCTGCTCTGGCAGACGGCCTACACGGAATTTGTGTTTCTCGACGCCTACTGGCCGGAATTCGGGTCGGAGTTGCTTGATGAAGCCATTAAGATGTATCACGCGCGTGATCGCCGGTTCGGCGGACTGACGCAGCGGTCGACGGCCTGACGACCATGATGGGCGGCGAGCCGGCTGAGCCATCGCAATCGACAGCTCCCGTCATGATCGGGTCATCGAGGGAAATAGGGCTTCGAACGGCGTCTGGCCTCGTCATGGCCGCAATTGCGGGCGTCGCGCTTTACATGGGCGGTCTGCCGTTTGCTGTTCTCGGCGCCGTCGTCGGCGTGCTTACAAGTTTCGAGTGGTCGCGGATCGTTCGGGATGGCGCGATCGATGCTGCACTGGTCGTGCAGGTGTTCGCTGTCGTCATTGCGGCGGCTCTGGCTTGGCTGGGTCTGGCGGCACTGGCGATTGCGGCCGTCATCGCCGGGTGCATCCTGACGGGGCTGCTGTGCTTCCAGCGGCGACCTCTTTTGTCAGCTGAAGGCGTGCTTTATGCCGGGCTGCCGGTCGTGGCCCTGATCTGGCTGCGCGAAGACCAGCCCCATGGTTTTGCAGCGGCGCTGCTCGTCCTGATCGCGGTCGTGGCGACCGATGTCGCGGCCTTCCTATTCGGCCGGCTGATTGGCGGACCGAAACTGGCACCGGCGATTTCGCCCAATAAGACGTGGTCGGGTTTTCTCGGTGGCATCTCGACGGCGGGGTTGGCGGCGGCCGGTTTCGCTCATACGATCGGTGCAGAGCCTTTGATGGTTGGCATTGCAGGCGTATTTCTGGGCGTTGTAGCGCAGATCGGGGATCTGACGGAATCAGCCCTGAAGCGGAGTTTCGGGGTGAAAGATTCCGGCCATATCATTCCGGGACATGGCGGTATCATGGACCGCATCGATGGATTGGTTTTCGCCGCGGTGGCCGCAGGTTTCGTGGCGCTCGCCCTTGATCCGCAAGCGCCCGCGCGCGCACTTCTCTTCGGCGGATGACACGATGAGCAGACATTTCACACGTGCAGCCGCGATCAAGCTCGGCGATATGGGCGAACGCACGCTGTCATCCCCGCAGCGACTGACTGTGCTCGGCGCGACGGGCTCGATCGGCGAGAGCACGCTCGACCTGGTGGGGCGCGAGCCTGAGCGGTTCGAGGTTGTTGCGCTGACCGCGCAGTCGAATGTGGAAAAGCTTGCGCGGCTGGCGATCCTGCATAAGGCGCAAGTTGCTGTGGTGGGCGACGAGCGTTGCTACGCCGAACTCAAGTCACAACTATCCGGTTCGGGTATCGAGGCGGCGGCCGGAGAAGATGCGCTGATCGATGCCGCATCGCGTCCAGCCGATTGTACCATGGCGGCCATCGTTGGTGCGGCGGGCTTGAAGCCGACCTTTGCGGCGGCGCGGCAAGGTCGACGGGTCGCCCTTGCGAATAAGGAGTGCCTCGTTTCGGCCGGCGATGTATTTCTTGGCGAAGTGCGCGCGTCGGGCGCAGAACTGCTGCCGGTCGACAGCGAACATTCCGCGGCGCTGCAATCACTGGCTGGCGCGGAGCGTGTGGCCGTAGAGCGGATCGTGCTTACGGCGTCCGGTGGCCCGTTTCGCTGCTGGCCGATAGAAAGGCTGAAGAATGCACGTCCAGAGGAAGCGCTGAAGCATCCGAACTGGGCGATGGGTGCCAAAATCACGATCGACAGCGCGACGCTGATGAACAAGGGTCTGGAACTCATCGAGGCCTATCATCTGTTTCCCGTCGGCGTGGATCAGCTGGACGCGGTCATTCATCCCCAATCGGTGGTGCATTGTCTCGTGCACTACATTGACGGCTCGGTGATCGGGCAACTGGGGCCACCCGATATGCGCACACCGATCGCGCTGGCTCTCAATTGGCCAGAACGGCGTGCGACGCCGACGGCGCGGCTAGATCTGATCAAAATCGGATCGCTGACCTTCGAGCCGGTGGACGCGGCGCGGTTTCCCGGTCCTGGCATGGCCAAGGCTGCGCTGCGACGAGGTGGCAATGCTCCTGCGATCTTGAACGCAGCGAACGAAATTGCAGTGGCCGCATTTCTCTCCGGCGGCCTTGGATTTATTGACATCGCGCGGGTGGTCGAACGGACGCTCGAGGAAGCAGAGGCACGGGGGCTGATCCGTGTTACGGAAACTCTCGAAGATGTACTCGACGCCGACTCGGAGGGTCGGGATCTGGCGCGAATGGTCATCGAAACCCCACATTAGGCAGTCAGTGGCGCCCGTCGGGCCCAAGCCTGCCGCATTCACTGCGGCCCTACCGGAGACGATTTATGGAAGCCCTTTCGAACGCGTTTTCGGGACCGTTGCTTTACGGCTTCGCGTTTCTCACCGTTCTGACGATCGTCGTGTTCTTCCACGAACTCGGCCATTTTCTCGTGGCCCGCTGGTGCGGGGTGAAGGTCAAGGCCTTTTCGATCGGATTCGGACAGGAGATCGCAGGCTTCGATGACCGCTACGGGACGAGGTGGAAGCTGTGCTGGATCCCGCTTGGGGGGTACGTGAAGTTCATGGATGACGAGAACGCGGCCAGCGTTCCGTCGCGCGATGCGATCGAGAAGATGAGCGCTGACGAGCGCGCCGGTTCTTTCCATGCCAAGCCCGTTTGGCAGCGGGCGGCGGTGGTGGTGGCCGGTCCGGTCGCGAATTTCATTTTGGCTATCGTCATCTTCACATTCTGGTTCTGGGTGAACGGCGTCTATTCGACGGAAGCCCGGGTCGACGAGGTGATCCCTGAGGGACCTGCCGCCAAGGCTGGCATCAAGGCAGGCGATCTCGTCACAGCCATCAACGGCCGGCCGGTCACGGCTTTCGAACACATCCAGCGCTTTGTCGGCACCAGCGTAGGCGAAGGGTTGACCTTCACCGTCGATCGGGGTGGGGAGAAGCTTGACCTCGTCGTTGTTCCTGAGGTGCGCGAGCAACTCGATGATAAGGGCGACAAGGTTCGGATGGTCATGATCGGAGTGAAGCGCATCCCCGGCCAGCAGGGGGTCAAACTTTACGAGCCGTCATTCGTCGAGTCGGTCGGGATCGCGGGCGACCGGACCTGGTTCATCGTGGCGAGCACGCTGGGGTATCTCAAGGACGTCATTGTGGGGCGCCAGTCTGCGGACCAGCTCGGCGGACCCATCCGTATTGCGGACGTGGCAGGCCGCGTGGCGACGCAGGGTTTTGAGTACATCATTCAGCTGGCGGCGTTCATTTCCGTCAGCGTGGGGCTGATCAACCTGTTTCCGATCCCGCTGCTCGATGGCGGGCACCTCATGTTCTACGCTATAGAAGCGGTGCGTGGTCGGCCGCTCGACGAGCGGCATCAGGAGCTTGGTTTCCGCATCGGTCTGGCGCTCGTTCTGAGTCTCATGATCTTTGCCACTTTCAATGACTTACATATCCTCAAACGTTGGCTTGGAGGGGCCGGTTAGATTCGTGTCCTGTGACGTATTCTTGCCACTTCCAGACGGGTTACTGAATCGTTAAAAGCTTGAGGCTGGCGTAGGCGTGGCGTTGAGTCTGTCATAGGCTTTTCGGGCGTCGGTGGGACCGTCAGTGCCAGTGGGACTGGCCAAGCATGAAGTGCGCATGGATTGCCGGTGCGGTGTCTGTGCGGATCAGGGGGAACGGCAAAAGCATGAGGGCTGATCCGCGTCATGGGTTCTCCCGTTTTTCGGCCGTTTCAGGCGTCCGCCTGTTCGCCGCGATTCTGGCGATCCTCGCGATCGAGATCTCTGCTCGGCACATTGGTGCGTCCACGGCTGCAATGGCCCAGGGCGTCGTGCGCAGCATTGAGGTCGAGGGTAACCGCCGTGTCGAAGCCGACACTGTCCGGTCCTATCTCCAGTTCAACGTGGGTGATGCCTACGATGCTAGCAAGGTCGACGGCTCGCTGAAGGCGCTGTTCGCCACGGGTCTGTTCGCAGACGTGGCCATCGACAACAACGGCAGCACCGTCATCATTCGTGTCGTCGAAAACCCGGTCGTCAACCAGGTGGCATTCGAAGGCAACAGCGAGGTCGATACCGAGACGTTGCGCAATGAAGTTCAGCTCAAGCCGCGTAGCGTTTTCACGCGCGCCCGAGCTCAGGCGGATGTGCAGCGGATCCTCGACGTCTATACGCGCCAGGGGCGGTTCGCCGCGTCGGTCGAGCCGAAGATCATCGAGCTCGAGCAGAGCCGCGTGAACGTGGTATTCGAAATCGTCGAGGGTGGCGCGACTAAGGTCAAAGGCGTCAACTTCGTCGGCAACAGCGCGTTCACCGATGAGCAACTCCGCGATATCATCTCCACGACGCAGCAAGGCTGGTTCGACTTCCTGAAGGGGACCAGCATCTACGATCCGGATCGCATGAATCTCGACCGCGAGTTGCTGCGCCAGTTTTATCTGAAGAACGGTTATGCCGATGCCCGGGTGACTGCCGCGCAAGCGGATCTCGATCGTGACGGTTCGGGATTTGTCATTACGTTCGCCGTCGAAGAAGGGGTTCAGTACAACTTCGGTGCTGTGACGGTTGAGAACGGGTTGCCAGACCTTAACGCGTCGGCGCTGAACGGCGAGGTTACTACCTACCAGGGCGATATCTACAACGCCCAGGCTGTCGATAAGACGGTCGAGCGGTTGACGCTTGCGACGGCGGAACAGGGCTTCCCGTTTGCTCGTGTTCGTCCGCGCGCCAACCCGGATCCGGCGACACGCACGATCGGGGTCGTGTATGCGATCGACGAGGGCCCGCGCATTTACATCGAGCGGATCAACGTGATCGGTAATACGCGCACGAAGGATTTCGTGATCCGTCGCGAGTTCCGTCTGGCGGAAGGCGATGCCTACAACCCGCTGCTGGTCGATCGCGCCAAGAAGCGTCTCTCAGGGCTCGGCATCTTCAAGACGGCGGATGTCAAGCGCCGCCCGGGCTCGGCTCCCGATCGCGTGGTTCTCGATGTCGAGGTGGAAGAGCAGTCCACGGGTGAGCTGTCGTTCGGTGCGGGCTTCTCGACCAACGAGGGCATTATCGGTGACATTTCGATCACCGAGCGCAACTTCATGGGTAATGGCCAGTTCTTGCGCTTGAAGCTCGCTGGCTCTGTGGAGCGCATGCAAGTTGACTTGTCGTTCACCGAACCGCGCTTCCTCGACCGCAACCTGTCGGCAGGTTTCGACCTCTTCCATAAGGAACTTGACCAGCGTGACGACGCCGGGTTCTCGAGCCGGTCGTCGGGTGGCACGGTCCGCCTCGGTTTCCCTCTCTCTGAAGATACATGGATGCAGGTTGGGTACACGCTTAAACGCGATGAAATCTTTGATGTCGACTCGCGTTCCTCGCTCGCCGTGAAGCAGGCTTGCGGAGACAAAAATCTGGGCGATCCTGCAAACTTTGATAATGATCGGAACAATAACGCCGAGGCCGACTGTACGGATGAGGCTTACTGGACGTCAGCCATCGGTACATCACTCACGTACGACAAGCGCAATCATCCGCGCAATCCGACCAGCGGCTATTATGTGCAGCTTTCAACGGACTTTGCGGGTCTCGGTGGGGACGTGAACTATGTCCGCGTGCAGGGTGAGGGCCGCGCCTATTACCCAATCACGGATAAGATCACGCTCGTGGGCCGTGCGGTGGCTGGCACGATACAGGGCTGGGGCGGGGATGATGTGCGCCTGCTCGATCTTTACTTCCGGGGCGGTGAAACGGTGCGTGGCTTCGATCGCGCCGGTTATGGGCCTCGTGACTCTTTGACCGGCGACGCTATAGGCGGCCAGAACTATTGGGCGGCAACGGCTGAGGTTCGTTTCCCGCTTCCGTTCATTCCCGAGGACCTTGGCATCAGTGGCGCCGCATTCGTCGATGCTGGTTCGTTGTGGGGTACGCCGGGAGACATCAATGCGTTGTATGCTGATGCTTCTGCCGTAAATCCTGATGCGCAACTGTTTGACGACAGCTCAGTCCGCTCGGCGGTTGGCGTGAGCTTGCTCTGGAACTCGCCAGTTGGTCCGCTGCGCGTCGATTACTCGGAAGCGATCACCAAGGAAGACTATGACAGGACGCAGAACCTGCGCTTCGGTGCTTCGACCCGGTTCTGATGTTCACAGACAGCTGTGTGAAACACGCGGCGGCGCTGGTTCAGCGCCGCCGTTTTATTGGTGCGTAGCGGATGCGGCCATATAATATCTGCTACTGATCGATGTTCATTCGGTGCTCTACCGCCGAAGAAGGGCGCTACCATGCTTCATCCCGGTTTCTTCGAGAACAAGGGGCCATTTCCAGCCGCCGATCTTGCGAAGGTCGTGGGTGCCGAGTTGGCGCCGGGTGCCGATGGCGCGCGCGCGATCTGCGATGTGCGGGCACTTGCCGATGCTGGGAACTCAGACGTTTCTTTTCTCGATAACCGCAAGTATCTGCCGCAACTGGCTGCAACCGCAGCCGGTTTCGTGCTCGTGCAGCCGGCATTTGCCGCGCGTGTGCCGCCTCATGCCGCCGCGCTGGTGACACAAGCGCCGTACCGGTCGTTCGCTCTGGCCTTACAGAAATTCTATCCGGAAGCATTGGTGCCTAAGGCGGCCATTGGTACGTCTGGGTGCGCCGTCGATCCGAGCGCGCAGATCGAGGACGGTGTGGTCGTCGAGCCCGGGGCGATCGTCGGGCCGGAAGCGATGATTGGGCGCGGCAGCCGGATCGCGGCCGGTGCCGTCATCGGCTATCGGGTGGCCATTGGGCGAGACTGCTACATCGGTGCATCAGCGACGGTCGTGCACGCGCTGATCGGCGACCGCGTTATCATCCATGCCGGCACGCGCATCGGTCAGGATGGCTTCGGCTTCGCGATGGGTCGAGATGGTCATCTGAAGGTGCCCCAGATCGGCCGGGTCGTTATTCAGGACGATGTGGAGATCGGGGCTAATACGACCATTGATCGCGGGGCCCTTAAGGATACGATCATCGGTGAGGGCACCAAAATTGATAATCTGGTCCAGATCGGGCACAACGTCGTCATTGGACGGCACTGCGTGATTGTCGCGCATACTGGGATTTCCGGCTCCACGGAGCTGGGGGATTTCGTGGTGATGGGCGGACAATCGGGGACCGTCGGGCACATCAAGATCGGGACGGGCGCGCAAATTGCGGGTGCATCGCACCCGAAGGAGGATGTCCCTCCCGGAGTGGCTGTTGGCGGCACGCCGGCGCGGCCGCTGAGGCAATGGGCTCGGGAACTCGCCATTGTGTCGCGCCTGGCAGCAAGAAAAGGGGCGTCGAGCGACGAGGTTGATGATTGACGCAGCGCGTATGGCGCATCACGAAGGTCGCAGACAAATCCGGCCTCAGCCGGATGAGCGGATCAAGGACGGCGGCGGCAAGCGCGCCGAAGCGAGAGGACGATGGACGACAAGACGAAGGTGAAGGCCCTCGGGACGGCTGATATCGCGAAGGTGATGAAATTCCTTCCGCACCGCTATCCGTTCCTGCTTCTCGACCGCATGTTCGACATGAATGGCGATGAGAGCTGCGTCGGCCTCAAGAACGTTACGATCAATGAGCCGTTTTTCCAGGGTCACTTTCCCCAATATCCGGTGATGCCCGGCGTACTGATCATCGAGGGACTTGCCCAGACTGCCGGTGCGTTATGCGTGTCGAGCCTCGGCGAAGACTATAAGGCGGAACTCGTCTACTTCATGGGGATAGACAAGGCGAAGTTCCGCAAGCCGGTTCTGCCCGGCGATCAACTGCACTACCATGTGCGCAAGATCCGCAATCGCGGCCGTGTCTGGCGCTTCTATGGAGAGGCTAAGGTCGACGGGGCGGTGGTGGCAGAAGCGGAAATCAGCGCCATGCTCGCCGACACGGCGGACGCACGCGCCTTCGCGGCCTCGAAGAGCTGATGTCAAAACCTGTAATTCACGCCTCCGCTGTCGTCGCTCCCGAAGCGCGCCTCGGAGCGAACGTCAAGATCGGCCCGTTCTGCACCGTCGGGCCGGATGTGCATTTGGACGATGGCGTGGAACTCGTCAGCCATGTGGCTGTGGCGGGGCGAACCGCGATTGGCGCGCGCACGAAGATCTTCCCCTTCGCTTCGATCGGTCATCAGCCGCAGGATCTGAAGTTCAAGGGAGAGCCGTCGACGCTGACGATCGGAAAAGAGTGCCTGATCCGCGAAGGCGTGACCATGAACCCCGGCACCGAGGGCGGCGGAATGGTGACGTCGGTTGGTGACAACTGCGCCTTCCTCGCCAACAGCCATGTCGGTCATGACTGCCATGTCGGCAACAACGTCATCTTCTCCAATAACGTCATGCTGGCCGGGCACTGCACCGTTGGCGACTATGTCATCATCGGCGGCGGAGCAGCCGTCATTCAGTTCGCGCGCGTAGGACCACACGCGTTCGTCGGCGGCATGTCGGGGCTCGAGCATGATCTCATTCCCTATGGCATGGCGCTCGGCAACCGCGCGTATCTGTCCGGTCTCAACATCATAGGGCTTCAGCGGCGGGGGTTTTCACGGGCACAGATCCATGACCTGCGCCGGGCCTACCGTCTCATGTTCGCCCAGGAAGGCACACTGCTGGAGCGTGTGGAGGACGTGGCGGTCGAATTCAAGGATCACCCGATCGTCGTTGAGATCGTCGAGTTCATCCGCAAGGGCGGCAAGCGCTCGTTGTGTACGCCGCAAGGCGCGGCCGAGGCCTGAGCAGAAGGCCTGATCCATGGTGCGCGGTTCGAAAGCCGTCGTCGGTATTCTGGCGGGGGGCGGTTCGCTCCCGCGCGAGATCGCCGATGTGCTCCATGCCGAGGGACAGAACCTGGTGATCGTCGGGCTCGAGGGCGAGGTTCGTCCGCGCGACTTCGCCGGCCATGATTTCACACTCGTCAACTGGGGCCGCATCGGACAGTTGCTCCGCACGTTCAAGCAGAAAGGTGTCACCGATCTTGTGATCGTCGGCAGCGTGACGCGACCGGACCTCCGCGCGATCCGCACCGACGTCGGATTCTGGTGGAACCTGCCGCGTATCTTCAGGATCGTGGCGGCGGGCGGAGATGATAGCGTCTTGCGCCGTGTCGTGGGTTTCTTCGATAGTCATGGATTCGTTGTTCGGGGACCAGCGGATGTCGCTCCGGCTCTTCTCATCGGTGAGGGCGCTTACGGCAAAGTCGCCATGAGCGCTGCTTCAAAGCGCGATTTCGAGATCGGGCGAGAGATCGTGGCGCGGCTGGCGCCGTTCGATGTCGGGCAGGCGGTGGTCGTGGCGAATGGCGCGGTGCTTGCCATCGAAGGTGCGGAGGGTACGGACGCGATGCTGAAGCGCATCGTGGAGCGGCAAGACAGTGCACGCGGCGGCGTGCTCGTCAAATGGCCGAAGCCTGGACAGGAGCTGCGCGTCGACATGCCCGCGATCGGGCCGAACACGGTTGCAGGTGTGGTGGCGGCAGGACTGCGGGGGATCGCGGTGCAGGCGGGGGCGACGCTGGCCGCACAGCGCGGCGACACGTCGGACGCGGCGGACGCGGCGCAGGTTTTCATTGCCGGGTTGGAGGCTGGCGCGGCGTCGGGCGTGACGAAGACAGCGCTCAAGGACGATGGCGAGATCGGATTGGCCGTGCTCGGCGCGCTGGTGCCGCGGGTGCGCTCGCGTGGCGTGGTGGTCGTGCGGCGGCATGTGCTGGCGGTGGAGGCCGGGGAGGGACTTTCCGCCCTGGTCACGCGCGCAGCGGAGCGAAGACAATGGGGGAAGAGCAAAAAGCGGCGCGGGGCCTTGACGGTCGCGTCGCTCGCCGATCTGGACCGGGATGTCATCACGGCGGCGGGGGATGCGGGGTATGAGTGGATCGTTGCGTCTGCCGCGGACGGTGCGGCGGGGCTCAGGGACGATATACGGTCTGTCGGCATGAAAGTCAGGATCGGCGGGACGGAGGCGTGATGAGGGGAAGCGCGCGGCCGCTCAGATTGTATCTTGTTGCAGGCGAGCATTCCGGCGATGCGCTGGGCGCCAAGTTGATGGCGGAGATCAAGGCGCGTCTCGGGCACGGCGTCGTCTTCGACGGCGTCGGTGGGGAGGCGATGGCGGCAGAGGGGCTGGTCTCGTTGTTTCCGCTCGCAGACGTCGCCGTGATGGGGCCGATCAACATCCTCAAGCAGCTGCCGCGTCTCATCGACCGCGTGCACGAAACCGTGCGCGATGCCGTGGCCGTGGGGCCGGACGCTGTCGTGATCATCGACAGTCCCGAATTCACACATCCCATCGCCAAGCGGATCCGCGAACGAATGCCCGACGTCCCCATCATCGATTATGTGAGCCCGAGCGTCTGGGCGTGGCGGCCGGGGCGCGCGAAGAAGATGCGCAGCTATGTCGATCATGTGTTGGCGCTGTTGCCGTTCGAGCCGGCTGAGCATCTGCGGTTGGGCGGGCCGAAATGCACGTACGTCGGTCATGCGTTGAGCGAACGCATCGACTGGATCCGCGCGCAAGATGGCGCTCATTTGCAGGCGACGCTCGGGCTCGATCCGCTGAAAAAGGTCCTCGTCGTGCTGCCCGGCAGCCGAGTGTCGGAGGTGACGCGGTTGCTGGCTCCGTTTGGAGAGACGGTGCGGCTCGTGCGAAAGGCCATGCCGGAGGGCCTTGAGGTGTTGCTCCCGGTGGTGCCGTCCGTGCGCAGCGTCGTTGAGAAGGCTGCAAAGACGTGGGGTCAGCCGGTGCACTTCATCGAGGGCGAGGCGGACAAGTTCGCAGCCTTTCGACTGGCGGATGCGGCGCTCGCGGCGTCGGGTACGGTGACGCTGGAGCTGGGATTGGTCGGGACGCCCGCAATTGTCGCCTACAAGGTCGATGCGGTGATGTCGCGGATGCGCTTTCTCCTGAAGGTGAGGAGTGTCGTGCTCGCGAACCTCGTGGCGGACGAAAATATCTATCCCGAATTTCTGCAAGAGAACGCGACACCGGAGAAAATGGCTGAGGCCTTGATCCCGCTGCTCTCCCCCTCCGATGTGCGGCGAAAGCAGATCGAAGCGCTCGCGCGCGTGCCGGAGCGCATCGCGACCGGGGGCAAGCGGCCGAGCGCGTATGCCGCCGACGTGGTGCTTGACTATGCGGTGCACGCGCGGCTCAGGGCGTGAGCCTTGCCGCGGGCGGTCTCTACAAGTCGAAGAGTGCCGGTTGGGTTGGCGCATCTCTCAGTTTCATTTTCGCCTTCGCTCGATCGAGCGAAGGGGGCGGGGCGGCGCGTGAGCCGCTCGGTTTGGTAGTAAGGTGCGGCCCATGGACCGCCCCGCGCAGGATTTCCGGCATACGATCGACGTTTCAGCGCGTTCTTCGCGTCCTGCGTTCCAGCAGGCGGCCGATCCGAGCCTCACCGAGAGTGCGTGCGTACACACCGTCAGCGACACTGCACCCCGCCCCACGTCACAAGACGCCTCTTAAGCGACGCCCCCTTCATTGAGGGACGGAGATGAGGGCGAGTGTAGGGGAGGGCGGGAGAGCGGGGATAAATGGGGTGGTTGCAAAGCAGCTTTGCACAGAAAGCAGAGTTTAGGACGCTAGAGCGAGCCACATTTACGCGTGGAGATGTGACGTCCGAATTGGCCCAGCAGCGGCGTCGTGCTCAAAGTTTATAATGCGCCAATAGGAGAAAGACTATGTTGCTCAGACCTTGCGCTAAAGAAGGTTGCGCCATGATCGCCGTTATAGAAACTTCTGCATCGGCCGCTTAGCATTCCAGAGTTCTCCGACCATAATTACCCTCGCAGGTAATCCAGAATACTTGCGGCGAGCGCCATTTGGGCGATGAAGCCGGCGAAGAACGCAATGGTGCGGAAGAGCGGAATGCCGAAGGTATAGATAATGGCATGGGCTACGCGCGAATAGAAGAAGACGGCTGCGGCCAGCCCAGTCGTAGGGCTCGTTAGTCCCAGCAGGTGAACACAAAGAGCCACAGGCGCAAAAACCACCAAGTTTTCGACCGCATTGCGATGGGCATTCGCGAGCCTATAAGCCCAATCCGCGTGAGGTCGGACATCGGGTTGCGGGTTCTTGAGTGCTTGCCAAGGTCCCATCTCGGTAAGGCGATTGATAATGATCGGTAACCACAGCAAGCCCGTGAAGGCGGCGGCAAGGGTCAGATAGTAAAGTTCTGGAGTTAACATCGGCATATTTCGCTCCTCTATTCTTAAGGAGCATTCTTGATTGTTAGCGAGTCTTGTAAAGTAGGCAGTAATAAAGCCTATAGGTACGTATTTGATACTATGGATGCACAATGAGAAAGCAACGTCACGAAATCTACGAACGCTGTCCTGTCGAGGCGACGCTCGATATGATCGGCGGCAAATGGAAGGGAGTGATTTTGTTCCGGCTGACCGAGGGAACCAAACGCTTCGGAGAGTTGCGCAAGCTTTTGCCGAAGGTAACTCAACGCACGCTTACACAAGCGCTTCGGGAGCTCGAGCACGACGGCCTCGTGGCGCGTCGCATCTACGCGGAAGTGCCTCCCAAAGTGGAGTACAGCCTGACCGATCTTGGTCGTAGCCTGAAACCGCTGCTCGTACGCCTTAGAGATTGGGGGCAGACTTATGTCATCGATCGCAATGGAAGATAAGGCGGTGATCGTCGGCTTCGTACAAGTGCTCACTAGACATGCAACTACTCAAGTCTGATCCGCCGAGAGTGGGTGCGTACACACCGTCAGCGACACTGCACCCCGCCCCACGTCACAAGACGCCTCTTAAGCGACGCCCCCTTCACGGAGCCGGGATGCAGGCAGTGTAGGGGAGGGCGGGAGAGCGGGGATAAGTGTGCGCAGAACATAGGAGTGCGCGAGAACGCTCGCCAATCAGAAGCACAGCCATGCGCCGAGGCAGCTCTTGGGTGTGCCGCCTTTGCAGGCCATCTGCGAGGAGCGGCACGTCGTCGTGGCCCCTTCATCTTCGCAGGTCGTCTTCACGGGGCCCTGCCCTATAAGACCTTTCGAAGCGATGGTATTTTTCAGGGCGTTGGTCGAGAACAGCACGGCGGTATCGTGGGTCAACATTTGACCGACGGCAGCGATCCTCGTGCAATCGGCGGCCTGAGCCGGTGCCCAAAGTGCGCACACCATCGCCGCTGCCACAAAGCCGAGTTTCAAGGATTGCATTACCGCCTCCAAACTAAGGAATCCCAGCGGGGACGCTAGATGGCCGCATGGCGGCTGCCAAGGAATTCGATGCTGCAAGCAGAACTTTTCCGCAACAACGGGCAACGGTGACACACAGAGAACAGGCGGTGCGGTTGATGGGCGGAGACGGTCGCTTCAGCCAACGCGGATTCGTGTCGGCTTTTCTGTTAGCCTCAGCGCTTCCACAGCGGCGACATCATGTGACCGCGGCGGATGGCGGTTAGAAGAAGGATCACGCCTGCCGTGGTGCAGAGCACCAGTGCCACCACCGAATGTTCCATTCCGAACGAACCCCCGGTCAGCAGCTCCGGACCTTCGATCGTCGCCTTCAGCAAGCCGGGGTCACTGACCGCGCCTGAGACGACGCCGGAGAAAACGGCAGACTGGAAGTAGTTCCACGCCGTGTGGAAGCCCATGCAGATCCAGAGGCGACGGGTGACGAGATAGGCAGCAGACAGCAGCAGCCCGGCCTCGATGCCGATGTAGACGGCTCCGCCCATTGTTGTCCCCGGGTTCATCAGGTGAACAGCGCCAAACGCGATGGAAGAGACCAAAATCCCGATCCAGCTTCCGAACATGGTCTCGACCGAGCGGAAGAGGACGCCGCGGAACAGCAGCTCTTCGAAAATTCCCGACTTGATCGCCATCGCAATGTTGGGAAGCAAGAACAGCGCGGGGTTGAACCCCTCAACTTTGTAAATGCCAAGCAGCATCAAGATCCCGGCGCTCGCGGTGTAAAGCCCCGCGCCGCACAGCGCACCGATGGCCCATTCGCGGGCGAGCCCTGGCGTCGAGAGCTCGGTCACCTCGCGGCGTTCGATCAACGTCCCCCAGGCCAGATAAACGCCGATCGCCGCCAGCCCCAGGACGATCTGGATGACCGCGTTCAGCACGGGTGCATCGTGGTAGTCATCGAGCCACGACTGGGCCCACCCCATGAAGTAGAACAGAACAGATCCCAGAACGACTATGCGCGTCAGTGGAAATCGCAGAATGCGCAGCGAGAGCGGGGGTCCAAGAATTGCTGTGTCGGTCATGTCAAAACTGTTGCTCTCACAAATGCAGTCGCAGGCAAACCACGGTTGGGCTTCTCCGAGCGCTCCAGGTCCGCTGCTGTATAAAAGGCCACGACCGCTCACCAGCGGGGGAGCGAGCGGTACGTTCAGTTGAGCGGCATGTTGAGCATGAGCTGGCCGCCGTAGGCTTCGTAGTCGTCGCTGCCCAATCCGTCGATCATTCCGGTGGCGCGGATGGTGTAGCCCCAGGGCGCTGTCAGCGTCACGCCCGCCTGCACTTTAGCGCGCAGATCCGACGTCGTGCCCGGGATCTCGTTGAAGGTGATGGCGTCCGCGCCCTCGAAATCCCACAGACCTTGCACCGAAACCATCGGCTCCAGGATCGTGCCATCGGCAAGAAGGAAGCCGTAGCCGATTTCGGGGCCGAAGTTCAGACGTCCGAGACGATGCGACTGACCGGCAATGAAAATGCCGTTGCTGTCGACGTAGGAGTCGATCTCTTCCTCGAAGTACGCGACGCCGATCGTGGGACTGAAGCGCCAGCGATCCCAGCGCCATTCGCCGGTCAGGTCGGCACGCGCAAGCCAGCGGTCGCCGTCGACGCGGTCGGTGTAGGTGCCGAAGGGGGAGACATCGTTCTCAGAGCGGCCCCATGCGGCGCGGGCGTCGAAGTAAATGTTTTCATTGAGCCGGGCCGAGATATAGGGCCCCGCCAGCCAGCCGCGGCCTTCGACGTCGCTGCCTAGAAGACCGGACGTCTCGTCGGCGAAGTCGAACTGCATCAGGGCGCCGATCAGAAGTCCCGGCATGATCTGGTAGTCCGCGCCGGCGTAAAGGATGCCGACGTTGCCGCTCGAGTTCGTGGTGTCGTCCTCGAAGTGCGTCGCATAACCCTCGACCCAAATGTCAAACGGGGAGCTGGCAAGCGGAGGCGGGTCATTGGCCAGAGAGGCACCGAGCGCCATGCGGCCTTCCGGCGATGCGCCGGCGGCCGCGGCGCTGGAGGCGGCTTCGCTCTTCTTTGCCGCCATCATCTGCTTGAGGCTCGTCCCGAAGGCGAGACGGCTCACATTGCCGTCGGCATCGGGCGTGGCAGAGAAGGCGACAGGTGGACCGCCGGGCTGGCCGCCGGAAGCGACCTGATTGCCGCCGCCGTTGGCGCCGAACAGCGTGCCGTTGAGGCGCTGACGGTTCTTGAACCGCGACGGCTCATTCGAGGTCAGCGCGTCCGCCCGCTGGGCGATGAAGTTGCCGATCACCTCGCGCGTGCGCTGCTGGACGAACGCCGCACCGATGGTCAGCGTAAACGGCGTCGTCACGCTAAAGCCGTTGGCGTCGGTCGCGGTCACATCGAACGTGAACGAGCCGGCCGCGGTCGGTGTGCCAGACAGCGTTCCGTCGCTGGCAAGCGCGAGCCCCGGCGGGAGCCCAGCGGCAACGAAAGTGTAGGTCGGTGTGCCGCCGGAGGCGCTGAAGGATGCGCTGTAGGGCACCTGTGCGCTGCCTGCGGGCAGAGGCGACGGGGACGATGAAATCGCGATCGTGGGTGCAATGATCTGCACGTTCACACTGCTTGTGGCTTCTGCGTAGTTGGCATCCGCGGCCTTCGTCGCCGTGATGGTGCAGGTGCCCGTTCCGGTCGGGGTCACGGTGGGAAACGAGAGCGTGCACGGGCCGCTAACCGAATACGTCACCGCGCCGCTGCCGGGGCCGTTGTTGATCAGGGTCAGAGTCGATATCGAACCCGCTGCGAATGGAATCGAGGTGGGGCTGGCGCTCAGCGAAATCGTCTGGGTTGCCTTGTTGACGACCTGCGTCACAGGTGACGAGGTTGAGCTCACAAAGCTCGGTGTGCCCAAATAAACCACGTCGATAACATGGCTGCCAACTGGCAGGTTGGAAACAACGAAAGAGGCTTGTCCACTCGCATTTACCGACACCCCACTTGCAAGTGGCATACCGCCGACGCGGAACGTGAAGGCTCCGACGGTCACGGGTCCGGCAGAGGAGGTCACTGTTGCGGTAAACGTCACGTTGGCGCCGAACGTGCTCGGGTTAAGGCTCGACGAAACTTCCGTTGTTGTCGCAATTCTGTTGATCGTGACCGTCTGCTGCACCTGCGGCGCGGCGTTGAACGTGCCGTTGCCGGCCTGGTTGGCGTTGATCGTGCAAT
>JAIEMV010000004.1 GCA_019751875.1 Hyphomicrobium sp.
GCGCACGCCCCTCCTACAACGTCATCCCGGCGTGCGGAGCGAAGCGGAGCCGGCCGGGACCCAGACAAACCGCAACGGGACGAGTGTTCCAGCTCGGACCTCGGTCGAGGACGCGGACGCGATGTTCTTTCCGCTCAACGTTGACTGGGTCCCGGCCTTCGCCGGGATGACGGTGGAGGGTGAGAGCGCCGGGACGACTGTTTTCGGGTATGAATGACATCGGTTTGGCGAACTCATCCCGATGACGTGGCAGCGCTTGCGCACGCCCCTCCTACAACGTCATCCCGGCGTGCGGAGCGAAGCGGAGCCGGCCGGGACCCAGACAAACCGCAACGCGATGAGTGTTCCAGCTCGGACCTCGGTCGAGGACGCGGACGCGATGTTCCTTTCCGCTCAGAGTTGACTGGGTCCCGGCCTCCGCCGGGATGACGTTCTGAGGGTGGGGCGGAAGCCACTGGGGAGGTGGTGAGCAACCGCTGCTACGAGCGATTGCGAAGGTGATCGAAAGGGCCCAAAGCAATTTCGCCCGTTGCGGGATTGTAGAGGTTGGTCCACTCGGGGTTCATGCTTTCGATGAGTCGGAGCTTCCATTGGCGATGCCAGCGCTTCACTGTTTTTTCGCGCTGGATGGCTTCGGGGATGGTGACGTGGTGCTCAAAATAGACGAGTTGGTAAATGCCGTAGCGACTGGTGAAACCCGGGAGCATGCCTTGGTCATGCTCTGCCATGCGCTTTGCCAAATCGGTGGTGATGCCGACGTACAGCGTGCCATTGCGGCGACTTGCAAGGATGTAGACGCAGGGGTGCTTCATCAGTTCTCACGCCATCGACGACCATTATTGGCAAAACGCGCCATGGCTGCGAAATCCGTCGCGCGGAGGCTTGACTGGGTCCCGGCCTTCGCCGGGATGACGAGCTATGGGGAGGCTTCGTCTGAGTTCCCCGTCTCCCCACTATGCCACCCCCGTCCCTTTCCAAATCACCCTTGGCCGTGCGATGAGGGCTCAAGGAAGCAGCGGTGAGATTGAGAGCACATGGCGCGTAGGCCCGAGACAGGGCGCAGAGGATCGGGTGGTTCTGGTAGCGGCGGCGATGAGCGGGGTCGCGGCGAACCGGGCCGCAGCAAAGGCCGAGGCGGCGAAGCTGGTTCCAAAGGCAAGCAGCGCGGAAAGAGCGGTGCGCCGCGGCCCGTCGGTGACGATGCAATGCCGTCGCGCGAGCAGATTCTGCAATTTCTCGAAGGCGCGCAGGGCAAAGTCGGCAAGCGCGAGATCGCGCGGGCGTTCGGCATCAAGGGCGGCGACAAGATTGCCCTGAAGCGCCTTCTTTCACAAATGGCCGATGAAGGCACGCTGACGGGCGACCGCAAAGCGCTGCGCGAGAAAGGCGTATTGCCGCCGGTGACGGCGCTCGAAATCGTCGGGCGCGATCGCGACGGCGATCTGATCGGTGAACCGGTCGTGTGGAACCTCGAGGAAGGTGCGAAGCCGCGCGTGCTGATATTGGCGCGCACGCTCGCGCGCATCACAGCGGATGAAGATCGCGTTCCGGGCGTCGGCGATCACGTGATGGCGCGGATCACGAAGCTCGACGAGGTGGATGTCGCGGGGTTCAAGTTCGAGGGCGAGGCGATCCGTAAACTGCCGCGTGACCAGCGGCGGTTGCTCGGCGTCTATCGCGCGAATGCGCGGGGCGGCGGGTCGATCGAGCCGATAAATCGCAAGGAACTGAAGTCCTGGCCGGTGCACAAGGGTGACGAGAAAGACGCCAAGGACGGCGACCTCGTGCGCTTTGAACTAGCGAAGACGGGACGGTTCACGACGCCTCGCGCGCGCATCGTGGAAGCGCTCGGCAATCCCGAAGACGAGCGCAAGGTGTCGCTGATCGCGGTTCATGCGCACGGCATTCCGGATGACTTCCCCGAGAGCGTCATCGACGAGACGCGGGATCTGAAGCCGCCGCAGTTGGCTGGTCGGACGGATTTGCGCGGCATTCCGCTGCTCACGATCGACCCCGTGGATGCACGCGATCACGACGACGCCGTTTATGCGGAAGCCGATCAAGATCCGAAAAACCCGGGCGGGCACATCGTGATCGTCGCGATTGCGGATGTGTCGCATTATGTGCGGTCGGGAACACGGCTCGATCGCGAGGCGCAGATCCGCGGCAACTCGGTTTACTTTCCCGATCGCGTCGTGCCGATGCTGCCGGAGAAGATCTCCAACGATCTGTGCTCGCTGCGCGAGGGCGAGGATCGTGCATGCCTTGCGGTGCGCATGGTCTACGATAGCCATGGCGACAAGCGCGGGCATACGTTCCTGCGCGCGATGATGCGTTCAGCGGCGAAACTCTCCTACCAACAGGCACAGGCGGCGTTCGACGGCAATCCGGATGAGAAGGCCGCGCCGCTGATGGAAGCGGCGCTGAAGCCGCTGTGGGCGGCTTATCAGGCGCTCAAAGCCGCGCGTGACCGGCGCGAACCGCTTGATCTCGACTTGCCGGAGCGGAAGATCCGCCTCGACGAGAATGGGCGAATTGCCGGCGTGTTTATTCCCGAACGGCTGGAAGCGCACAAGCTCATCGAAGAGATGATGATCCAGGCGAATGTCGCCGCCGCCGAGAGTTTGGAACAGCGGAAGTCGCCGCTCGTCTATCGTATCCACGATGCACCGTCGAAAGAGAAGCTGAAGTCGTTGCGCGATTTTCTCGAGACGCTCGATCTCGAAATCCCGCCGCATGGGTCATTAAAGCCCGGTGCGTTCAACAAGGTGCTGTCGGCTGCCAAGTCGCTGCCGGTGCCCGAACTCGTCAACGAAGTGATCCTCCGATCGCAGGCGCAGGCGGAGTACAATCCCGAAAACATCGGGCACTTCGGATTGAACCTCGCGCGTTATGCGCATTTTACCTCGCCCATCCGGCGCTACGCGGATTTGCTCGTGCACCGGGCGCTCATCCGCGCCTTGAAGCTTGGCGATGGTGGTTTGGCGGATGAGGAGATCCCGCGGTTGGCGGCGATCGCGCAGTCGATCTCGGATGCGGAGCGGCGCGCGATGGCGGCCGAACGCGAGACGATCGATCGGCTCGTTGCGCTGCATCTTGCGGATCGGATCGGCGCCGTGTTCGCGGCGCGGATCGGCGGCGTGACGCGGTCGGGGCTGTTCGTGCGGCTGAAGGAGACGGGGGCCGACGGCTTCGTGCCGATCTCCACGCTGGGGCAGGATTACTTTCATCACGTCGAGGAGGCCCACGCGCTCGTGGGCAGCCGTACCGGCGTGACGTTCAGGCTCGGCGATGATGTCGAGGTCAAGCTCGTGGAGGCGATCCCGTCGGCGGGAGCGTTGCGGTTTGAAATGATGTCGGAAGGTCACCGGCACGTACTGAAGGCTGTGAAAGGTCCGCGCGGGCGGCACATGACGCGGCAACGGCGACCGCGCCGATAGATCGCGTCTTGGTACCTCCGGCTTGCCTTGACCGCGGTCTGCTTCGGCACCAAGTTGGTCCAATGGACAAGTTCTATACCAATGTGCCTGCCGACACCTTCAACGATCGGCCCTGGCCAAAAGCCGTCATGAACGGCATCCGCTGCACGTGCCCCCGGTGTGGCACCGGCAAGCTGTACGAAAGCTATTTGAAGGTGGTCCCCGTTTGCCAAACGTGCGGCGAGGAACTGCATCACCAGCGTGCCGACGACGCGCCGCCCTATTTCACAATGTTCATCGTCGGGCACATCATCATCGGTGGGCTCCTCGTGCTCGAGCAGACGCTCGCGCCGGCGACGTGGGTGCACCTCGTCATCTGGCTGCCGCTGACGCTATTCTTGAGTTTGTGGCTACTGCCGAAAGTGAAGGGCGGGCTTGTCGGGCTTCAGTGGGCGCTGCGCATGCACGGGTTCGGCGGCGAGACGGATGAGCCCGATCCTGAGCCGCAGCCGGCTTCGCAAGCGTGAGCCGGGCCGCGTGACGTCCTCCCTCCTCGTGCCGCCCAGCGCTGCAAAGGAATTCAAGGGTCGGCCGCTGCTCGCAGCCACGCTGATCGTGGTGGACCTTAGCGGATCGCAACCGCGCATTCTCATGGGCCGGCGGCGGCCGGATGCGGTGTTTCTGCCGGGCAAGTATGTGTTCCCGGGCGGGCGGGTCGAACGCAGCGATGGTGACGTGGCGACGGCCGGCGCTTTGTCGGCGCATGATCTGGGTTGCCTGAAGCGTGGCGTCCGGCATGCCGATCCGGAGCGTGGGTTGCGCGCCTTCGTCAGCGCAGCGATCCGGGAGACGTTCGAGGAGACCGGCTATCTGGTTTCGGTCGATGGCCCTGTCGAGGCCGACGCGTTGCAGTCGGGCTGGAATGCCTTGCTGGAATCCGGCGTTCGGCCCGATCTCAACCGGCTCCGATACATCGCGCGGGCGATCACCCCACCGGGGCGGCCCAGGCGATATGATACGCGCTTCTTTCTGGCGGAGGCATCCGCCGTGCATTGTGTCGTCTCGCGCACCGATGGGGAACTGTCCGAGATCGGGTGGTTTGGCCTGGACCAGGTTTCGGACCACGACCTACCCTCCATCACACGCATGGTGTTGGCGGACCTCAAGGTGGCCCTCGACGGTACGAGCGCGCCCGAGATCCCCTTCTATTTCTGGCGTTCGGGGGCGTTCCGGCGGGCCGTGCTGAAGGGGCGCGGCTCGTCGCTCAGCGGCGCCGCTTGACTTCAAGCCGCCGCTCAGTATGTTCCGGCCTTCCCGCGAACCCGCGCGTCTTTCGTTTCTCGAAGGTTCTTCACCATGGCTAAGCCCGTCACGCAGAAGATCAAGCTCCTGTCGACCGCCGGCACCGGCTTCTTCTACGTTACGAAGAAGAACCCGCGCACCTCGACCGAAAAGCTCGTTTTCAAGAAGTATGATCCCGTCGCGCGTAAGCACGTCGAGTTCAAAGAAACGAAGATCAAGTAAGGTCGCAGCGCCAATACGCGTTATCGCGCCGTAACGGGCTGCGGTGCTTAGGTGCTGATTATTCTGAAAGTTGGCCCTCACAAGAGAGGGACCAGGGTCCGTAACCGCTCGGCAGCGGGGTTAGCATTCCGAGAAGATCACGGACCCTGGCGTCGTCACCAGACGATGGTCATAGAGGGCGTTGACGTCCCGCCTGGTATTTCGCGTCAGAACTCACGTACATCTCGCACGCAAGCCGTGAATTCATCGATGGTGGGATCGGAGCGCCCCCGCGCCTTCCGTTCTTCTCGGCAGATTTCGCTCTTCTAGCGATTTTCTCCGGCCGGATCGTCTAGACCCACCCAACAGCTAAGAATGTGACAGAGGATTGGCACCGTTTCAAGAAATTCTCTTGACTTGTTGCGGCGGAAGTACGCCGTAATGTGAATCAGTCCACACCCGATTGTGGCGGCTGGCCCGCCATTTCACAATTTCCCTAAAGAATCAATGTTTTAGTTAGGCTGCGTCTGCGGCGACGCGGTTGCGTCCGCGGCGCTTGGCAGCATAAAGGGCGTTGTCGGCACGTTTGAAAATCTTCTCGGGCGTATCGTCCGGGCTCTCCAGAGTGGCCAGGCCTACGCTTGCTGTGACCCGGATCTTGAGGTCCGCACGCAGCTGAAACGGCTCGGACGCGACCATGACACGGGTCCGCTCGGCGACCTGATAGGCGCGGGCGAGATCTGTTTCCGGCATGATAATCAGGAATTCTTCACCGCCAAGGCGGCATGCCAGATCGATGCCGCGCGTGTTCCGCTTCAAACGCGCCGAGAATTCCTTCAGCACGACGTCTCCACCATCATGGCCGTGAGTGTCATTGACGTGCTTGAAGTGATCGATGTCGGTGACGAGGATCGACAGGGGCCTGCCGGTGCGGATGGATTCTTCGACAAGCGTCCGCAAGTGGCTTTCCATGTAGCGACGGTTGTGGAGCCCGGTGAGCGGGTCCGTAATGGCGAGTTCGACGCTCTCTTCAAGCCTGTTGCGCAGATAGTCGCTGAACCGCTTGCGCTTGATCTGGGTTTTGATGCGGGCCAGCAACTCATGCCGATCGATGGGACGAATGAGGTAATCGTTGACGCCCATATCCATGCCGCGCAGCAGGCGCGCCTCGTCGCCAGGCTCGACTAGGATGACAATCGGCAGGTGGCGCGTGCGGTCCAGCGAGCGAACCTGAGAGCATAGGCGCAGGCCGTCAGCGTTGCTGAGGCTGAGGCTGACGATGAGAAGATCGAAGTTGTGTTCTGCGAGCTTGATCAACGCCGCGTTCGGGTCGCGCTCGACAAATATGTCGTGGGATTTGGAGATGACTTCGACCAGACGCGAGGCGGAGCGAGGGTGATCGTCGACCAGGAGGATGCGCCCGGCGCGCACGTTCAGTGCCTTCTGCAGCGCCGCGCTGTCGCTGAGGCCCAACTGGCGCGACGTGGAGGCGCGCATCAGCATCTCGTCGTTCAGCATCTTCAGGCGCGCGAGATTTTTGACCCGCGTGATCAAAGCAATGTCGTCAACGGGCTTGGACAGGAAGTCGTCGGCGCCGTTCTCGAGGCCCTGCACCTTGTCGGAGGGCTGGTCAAGGGCCGTCACCATGATGACCGGAACATGCTGCGTGTCGGCGTTGCCCTTGATACGCCGGCAGACCTCAAAGCCGTCCATCCCCGGCATCATCACGTCAAGCAGGACGACATCGATTCGCTGTTGGGCGCAGATCTCGAGCGCGTCAGGGCCGTTATTCGCGGTCACGACTTCGAAATACTCGGCCGAAAGCCGGGCTTCGAGAAGCTTCACGTTGGCCAGAATGTCGTCAACAACGAGGACGCGGGCGGTCATGGAACAGGTACTCGGTACTCGAACAGAGGGCTGGGCTAGGCGCGTTGAGCTTTGGCAAATCGGTTGATCGTTTCGAGGAACATCATGACTGAGATCGGCTTGGAAACGTACGCCTCGCAGCCGCCGGAGCGGATGCGCTCCTCGTCGCCTTTCATGGCGAAGGCCGTGACGGCCACAACGGGTATGGAGCGCAGTTCGTCGTCTTCCTTCAGCCATTTCGTCACTTCAAGGCCGGACACCTCGGGCAACTGAATGTCCATCAGGATCAGATCGGGGCGATGTTGACGGGCGAGCGCGATGGCATCGAAGCCGTTGCGCGTCTGGATCGTGGCGTACCCGTGTGCATCGAGGAGATCATGAAAGAGCTTCATGTTGAGCTCGTTGTCCTCGACAATGAGAACCAGCTTGCGGCCGTCCTTCATTGTCCGGGGGCGCTCCTCGACGGCCAATCCTTGATCTTGGTAGACCATTACCGGTTAATCCCACTCTAGCCCGGACTGTGATGCACCGATTCTGGCCGGCGGCGCCTTGTCCTCACTGTGCGCATGGAGCAGTAACCAACAGTTTAAAACAAAGATTTGTACCTAGGGCTCACCCTTCGTGAAGGTAAATGAAATGTGTGCGCTGAAGTCAGGCCGGGCCAAAGCCCTTACCCGAGACGACGCGGAGACAATTGCGATCCGCGCCATCGGTTTTTTGGCGGAGGATTCGCGGCGGCTGGGGCGATTCCTGTCGCTGACGGGAATGGAGCCCCAAACGCTCATAGCTGAGGCAGAAACGCCGCCCGTGCAGGTCGCAGTGCTCGATCATCTGCTCGGCGACGAATCGTTGCTGATGGTCTTTTGCGGCCACGCGGCCATCGCCCCTGAAATGATCCCGGCGGCTCGCATGCTGCTCGACAGGACCGGAGCCGGAGGCGGCGTTTGAGCGATCTTGCAGGCGTGCGCATCGGGATCGATCTGGGGGGGACGAAGATCGCGGCGATCGCCATCGACCGCGACGGTCGAACGCTCGCTGAGTTGCGCCGAGCTTCGCCGCAAGGGGATTACGAGGCGACGCTCGTGGCGCTCGTCCGGACCGTCGAGCAGCTGGAAGCCGAAACGGGTTGCGGTGGGGCCCGCGTCGGGATCGGGATGCCCGGGTCGATCGCTCCGAGATCGGGGCGGGTTCAGAATGCCAATTCGACGTGGCTCAACGGACGCCCGCTCGCCGCCGATCTCGAACGTCGGCTGGGTCCGCGTGTACGGTTTGCGAACGACGCCAATTGTTTTGCGCTGTCGGAAGCAACCGACGGGGCGGCTGCCGACGACACGCGCGTCCTCGGGGTCATTCTCGGCACGGGGTGCGGAAGCGGCATCATCGTTGCGCGGCAGATCATGGACGGACCGCGGGGCATCGGCGGCGAGTGGGGTCACAACCCACTGCCGTGGCCCTCGGCGGAAGAATGGCCGGGACCAAGATGCTGGTGCGGCCGGCTGGGTTGCATGGAAGCTTGGGTTTCAGGTCCGGCGCTCGCGGCTGACCATGCCCTCTGCACAGGCGCGGTGTTGGACGCAGCTCAGATTGCACAGCGCGCGGACGCGGGAGACGCGGCGGCGCGCGCCTCTCTCGACCGGCATGCCGATCGGCTCGCGCGCGGATTGGCCGCCGTCGTCAATGTCGTCGATCCGGATGTGATCGTCCTCGGCGGGGGACTATCAAAGCTCGCGCATCTCTATGATCAGTTGCCTCACCTCATGGCTCCGCACATCTTCGGCGAAGACGCTCACGTGCGTGTGGTTCCGCCTCGGTGGGGAGATGCCAGCGGCGTGCGAGGCGCTGCGTGGCTCTGGCCATCTGGTCCTTGAGCTTACTGCGAGCACGGGCTCTGGTCGAGCAGGGTCAGTTCCTTCAGTTCGCCCTTCAGGCGGTAATCGCCGTGATCGATGACAAGGTTCGATGTCACGCCGTTCTCGTGGAACCGGAAGTACATCTCATAAAGTGGAAGTTGATCGAAGTGGCGCGACTCGGGCTTGAAATAGGCGATCGAGACGGGCCACGAGCGCACGCCGTCGAGTTTTGCCGCATCGCCCGTCAACTTCGGTACGGCGCGAAGTTCCTCGCGCGTAGAAACTTTGCCGATGGCAGCGGCGGTGAAGTAGTATTTTTCGCCACCCTCCGAACCGTCATACAGGTTGCCGCTGAAGACACGGCTGCCGGCTTTGGCTTGGCGAATAATGGCCATGGAATGATCGATGGGAAAATAGACCGGTTCCCCGATTTTAGCCGACTTCCGCTCCGGCTTCGTCAGATCGATGGACAGCGACTGCAGAGCGGCTGGGCCTGGCCCTGAAATTTTTGCCGCGCCCTCTAGCTTAGTCGCCAATTGGCCCCCGGCCTCAGTCTTGGTTGCCGTGCCTTGCGTTTGCTCGACGAGCTGATCGTTGCCGAACGTGGACGAGGAGAAACGCATCCGACGGGCAAGCTTGTCCTCCCAACTCGATGTGCGCAGATCGGTCGTGGAGGTCTGGCCTTCCGTCGTCGCGGTCTCTGTGACGAAGCGCATGTTTTGCGCATAGCCTTCACAGGTGCTGCCCATCAGCTCATAGACGACGCGGCCCGTGATGCTGCCGATGCTCATGGCCGGGCCCGTCTCATCCAGAGAGATGTCGTAGACGGCCCGGTGCGGCTGCAGTCGGATGGGTGCAACTGCGGGGTTGACGATCTGTGCAACCGCCGCGGACGATCCGACGGCGGCGGACAGCGTCAGGACGGCGGCCAAACCCGATTGAATTGTGCGCATCGATTCTCCTTGGCCTATTCAGGCGCTGGCTCGTTTGGCCTGTGCAGGCGCTGGCTCCTCGGCTTCTTGGCCGAGGTCACTTGTTTGTACCGGTCATCCTGACATTGCAAAAGAAGCCGGTTCAGCCGACAACGTGCTCGTCAACCTAGGCGTTTAGTCCCCCAGCTTCAAGGAGATCACAGATGGCCGGCCAGATCGAGGCGAGAATGAAAGAGCTGGGTCTCGATCTTCCGCCAGCGCCCAATCCGGTCGCCAATTATGTCCCGGCCGTCCAGGCGGGCAACCTTCTGTTCATCTCCGGGCAGATCGCGAAAGCGGCTGACGGCACGGTCGTCACGGGCTCCGTCGGCACGGATTTGACCGTGGAAGACGGGCAGAAGGCAGCCCGATTATGCGCACTCAACATTCTGGCCCAAGCGAAGGCCGCGCTTGGTTCGCTCGATCGTATTGGGCAGGTCGTGCGCTTGACCGGGTACGTCAATTCGGGCGCGGGATTTTCTGATCACCCAAAGGTTGTCAACGGCGCGTCGGATCTGATGGTGCAGGTGCTCGGTGACAGGGGACGGCACACGCGCGCGGCTGTCGGTGCGTCCGGACTACCGGCCAACACCGCCGTCGAGGTCGATGCGATCCTACTCATAGCCTGAGGGTTCGTGATGCTCGATCGCGGAGCGTTTTTGAGACCGATCGCCCATCGCGGCCTGCACGATGAGCGCGCAGGTGTGATCGAGAATACGGCGGCCGCTTTCGAGGCGGCGATCGCCAAAGGCTTCGGCATTGAATGTGATCTGCGCCCGGCGCGCGGAGGGCTGCCGGTTGTCTTTCACGACGAGACAACGGAACGCATCATCGGCGGCGAGAGCAAGCTCATTTCTCAACTCGGCGAGGCGACCATCCATGCCTTGCGCACACAGACGGGGGGACACGGCATCCTTACGTTTGCCGATTTTCTCGCGCTCGTGGACGGTCGTGTGCCGCTGCTCGTCGAGATCAAGAGCGAGTGGGATCCGCCGGATGTGCCATTCCTCGCAGAAATCGGCCGGCGCGCTCTGGACTATCCGGGCGATATCGCGCTGATGTCGTTCGATCCGGATGTCATGACTGTGATGCGCGAACTGGCGACTGAGATCCCGCGCGGCATCGTTTCTGGCGGCTATCGGGACGAGCATGGCGAGACCTGGTGGCGTGACCGGATCAGCGACGAACGGGCCGAGCGGCTCTCCAACCTGCTCGAGTCCGGTCCTGTCGCACCGTCGTTCTACGCCTATCATGTCAAATCACTGCCAACGCCCGTGACCCGCTACGTGCGCGAGGTGGCCGGACTGCCCATTTTCGCATGGACCGTACGCACGGCCGAGGATGCGGCCAGGGCCCGATTGGCTGCGGATCAGATGATTTTCGAGGGCACCGGCTTCTGAGGCATGGCACAGGCGACGACGACCGTCGCCCCCGTACCAACCCCTGGAAGTTTCAGCCTTCGAACAGCGCCCAGATTCCCCCTAGTTGAAGGGAATGTTGATCCAGAGCGATCCGCTGACGGCTTCAAAGTCGTTGGCACCGATGCCGTCGTAGCCCGCCGCACCGCGTAAACCGATGCCGCTCGGGGTTGTGATCAACAAGCCGCCCTCGACGCGCGCCCGGCTTTCGTCGCTGTCAGCGAGGATACCGTTCACATACAGGTCGTCGCTGTCGAAGTTCCAGATGCCGCTGATGGCGACGTGCGGCTCGATGATCGACCCGCCATAGCCGTTGAAGCGGTATCCGACTTCCATGGTTCCGGTGACGCGCCCGATGCTGGCGCCGCCGCCGGGTATGGTCTGCTGCAGGCTCGTCGAGTAGGAGCCATAGTCTTCCTCACCGTAGGCAATGCTGATCTGGGGCGAGAAGCGCCAGGCGCCGGAATACTCGTTGCCGGTAAGCGTCGCCGATGCGAGCCAGCGATCGGTTTCGAAGCTGCCGGTCCTGTTCTGCGTATCGGTAAGGTCGATATCGTTGTCCGACCGGCCCCATGCGGCGCGCGCATCGAAGTAGAGATTATCGGCGAGACGGATGCCGATGTAGGGACCGGCCATCCAGCCTCGGCCTTCGATGTTGCCCTTGAGCGTCGGATCGTCGATAACCTCCTCGGTATCATCAACCTGGACTAGAGCGCCGACCAGAATGCCAGGGGAGACGACGTAGTCGGCCCCGACATAGAGGACGCTGAAGTCGCCGTCGCGGTTCACACCGCCGAGATCATCGTTGTAGCGGACGATCGTGCCTTCGACCCAGACATCTAGTCCGGGGCGTAAGCCGTTCGGCTGCGTGACATAGGGCGCGTCAGCGAAGTTCAACCCTGCCTTCATCATCAAATCATTCTGGCGCTGCTGTTCGGCGGCGGTTGCGATGGCGCGCAGTTCGCTAAGGCTCGTGCTGAACTTGATCGTGCCGCTGTCCTGCGCCGCCGGCATCAGTTGGCCTGCGATGTTGGCCAGAACCCCGGTGGCGGTTGATGTCGGGCCGCTCTGGACCTGCATGTCCGGACGCGAGGGATCGAAAACTTCGTTCTGCTGCGTCATGGTGCTGAACGGATTGGCTCCCAGCGCCATGCTGCCGGTCGGAACCCGGGATGCGAAGGGATCAGACCCAGTCGACATGCCCGGCGTGCGGGAGGTGGTTGCCGTCGAAGCGGGAGCCGACACGGCACCATTGAGTTTCATCGGGCCGTCTTTCAGGCTCTGCTGCTCCGGCGGCGCCTCGCCGAGACGGCGCAGCATGCGGGCGCGGTCCGGCCCATAGGTGAGCAGGTTATCGAGCCGGCGGATGACGAAGCGCTTGGTTTCTTCTTCGGTGCGGTTGTCTTTCAGATCGTCATTGGTGAAGGTGCAGGTGACGTTAGCGTCATCGGCGCTAATCGTCAGGCCATCCGTGCCATCTGCGTCGCTGCCGTCACATTGGATAGACGTCTGAACATAGCCGGCTACGCCTGTCTCGCTGAGTTGGTAAGTTCCAGCCGCCACGACAGCATTCGTTACCGGCGCCGATCCTTGAACGCCACTTCCCGACCCACCTGGCCCGGTGAACGAGAGTGTGAAGTCGGCAGGTGTCGCAGTCAAACCATCATCGTTGATGACTGTTTTCTTGAGTGTGAGGGTCTTTGCCGGCGGACCCGGTGTGTAAGTGTTGGTAAACGTGCACGTGGTGTCGGTGGTCACGTTAACTTGCCTGTTGTTGGCCAGCACATCAGTGCCGTTACACGTCAGCGCTGTCAGCGTGTAATTGGGAACGCTGCTCTCGGAGAGAGAATAGGTCCCAGATGTGACGGGTGCGGCGGTGATCGACGTATCGCCTTCTACGCCAGAAATCGTGTCGACTGCCCCGGCTGCGGTAAGCGTGAAGTCGGTGTCTGCTGCTGTTCCCCCATTGACGGTCTTCAACAGTGTGAGTTTTGGTTTTGGAGGAGCCGGGGGGTCGCATTTCACTTGGTACCGAACAACTGCGAACTCTTCGTTGCCACCTACGTGGGTTGTACCAATCGATTGCGGAGGAGGTGTTGACACGTTGGCAGCCGTTCGCTGCACCACTCCCTGTGCTTCCGTTTGTGAGAACGAACCTAAGCCATTGATGCTGTAGGAAACTGGATCATCGTTATCGGAAACGCCGCCAGATGGAGGGGTTGCAGTTGTATTCGGATTGCAGACGTTGAAGGTGACGTTTGCTGGCGAGGTGGAATATGTCAGCAAATCCTGAGGTGAAGCACTGCTTACTGATGGATTTGAAAGCTGCAGCTTCTGACAATTGTCTCCGTCAGCGCACAGGGTTTGCACGGTCGACCATTGGCCCGTGCATTGAACGGTTACGTTATTGCTCTGGCCACTGCGGGTGATGACATTCGCATTGCCGGTTTCAAACGAGCAATTTGTCTGCGCGAGAGCTGCATGCGGTGATCCTAGGCCAGCAGCGAGTGCTAGTCCCATCGCCATTAGGCGGTTGGCCAGGAAAGTACGCAACGCCAATTTAAAAATACGCATCACACCACCCACACAACGCAAACGCCACACACGAAAAACACACGACGGCTCTGTCCTGCTGCGCGGGTGCGCAGCCGGTTGCAGGACCTGTCGCCAGGTCAAAATTGAATGAGGTCTTCCCCCAATGATGCTGTTCGATCGCCGCTGAGGAACGCCCCTCCCCGCATGCGAACGACGATTTTACGCGCAGCCCATGCGCGCACATGCTGCTACGACGCGTCGAAAGACGACGCCGCGCGATCGCATCAGACGCAGGCGCGCCTCACCCGACCGAACCCCGCATTTTTCATGAATGCCGCAACGGTTCGTTGGACAACCGCCCCACGGCGTCCAGCTTACGCATCGCTTATCGGCTGTCTGCCACCCGGTTGAACCGGGGCCCTCAGGAAGACGGCCACTGCCGGATCCCTGTCTTATTCACAGGCCATCCACAGTTGAGACTATCAATTACAGCTTGATGTTCGACAGCAACCGCTAAATGGAAGCCGTTGTTCTGTCAGTAGACTCCATGTGTCGTCTGGACCACGTTCAAAGCCTAGGGTGTGTCACCCGTTCCTTGCGGCTTTCGCGCGTTCATAGAGCGGCATCACGTCTTTCAGATTGTCCTGAAAAGTCTTGATGCGAGTTTGGCCCGATGGATGGGTGGACAGCCATTGCGGGGGTGCGCCGCCCCCTGCTTTCGACATCTTCTGCCAAAGCGTAATGCCGGCGCGGGGATCATAGCCAGCACGCGCCGCGAGCTCCATTCCGATCAGATCGGCTTCGGTTTCGTCGTTGCGCGAAAACTTCAGGGCCGCGAGACTCGAGCCGGCCGCGCCCACGAGTTCACCTGCCTGACCGAACAACAACCCGCCGATGACCCGGCTGCCGATATTGGTCATGTTCACCTTCGCGGTACGCTCGCGCGCGTGCTCCCACAGGGCGTGGCCCATCTCGTGGCCCATGATGACGGCGATCTCGTCATCCGTGAGCTTCAGCTTGTCGATGATGCCGGTGAAAAAGGCGATCTTGCCACCCGGCATGCAAAACGCGTTGATCGTCGGGCTATCGAAAACGTTCACTTCCCAGTCCCACTTGTCGGACCGGTCATTGAATTTCTTGGTGTGTGGGAGCAAATCCTTGGCGATGCGGCGGACGCGTTGGGTGCGTGGGTCATTGGCATCGAGCAGCTTGCGCTGCTGGAAGGCCTGCCGCGTCATCTGGCTGTACTGAAGAGCGGCCGATTTCTCGACGCTGTCGGCCGAAACCAGATTGTTGAAGATCGACTTGCGCGGCACCTTCACGCCTTCACCGTCCTGCGCGGCGACGGTTCCGGCCGAAACGACGAGTGCGCAGGCGACGGCGCACAGGACCCGAAAGCCTTGCATCAAAAGACCAGAATGTGCGCGCATAGAAGGTGCCCTCGAATGATCCAGCCGCGGCGGCCGGAGTATCATATAGGGCGGACCAACTGAGAGGCCAACGGATGGACGACGGCGGGACACGAGAAGCGAAAGTGATTTCTCGGATCGTCGATCTCCCGGCGGGGGGCTGGGACCGGCTGGCGAACCCGGACCCGGCGCAGTTCAATCCGTTTGTCTCGCATGCTTTTCTCGCGGCTCTTGAGACCGCCGGCACGACAGGACCGGAAACCGGCTGGCTGCCTCAGCACATCGTGCTGGAGAATGCCGCAGGCGCTATCGAGGCGGCCATGCCTCTTTATGTCAAAACACACAGCCGGGGTGAGTATGTTTTCGACCACGCGTTCGCCGATGCCTATCATCGGGCCGGCGGACGCTATTATCCGAAGTTGCAGGTGGCAGTGCCATTCACGCCGGTACCTGGGCCGCGTCTGCTGATCGCGCCGGAAGCTCAACGCGAAAATACGGAAGCTACCCTGGTTGCCGCGGCCATGACACTGGCGGACCAGATCGGCGCGTCGTCGGTGCACATTACGTTTCTGCAAGAGGCCGAGTGGAAGCGGCTTGGTGCCATCGGTCTGTTGCAGCGGACCGGCCAGCAATTCCATTGGACGAACGCCGGCTACCGGTCTTTCGATGATTTTCTGGCGAGCCTGGCCTCGCGCAAACGCAAGATGGTGCGCAAGGAGCGCGCGGATGCGGTCGCCGATCTCATGATCGAGGAGGTGACAGGTTCGGAGATCAGCGAAGAGCACTGGGATGCCATGTATGCTTTCTACATGGACACGGGCGAGCGAAAATGGGGCCGTCCGTATCTCAATCGCGCCTTCTTCTCCGAGCTTGGCCGCATCATGGCTGACAAGTGCCTGCTGATGTTCGCCCGCGACGGCACGACACGCATTGCGGGCGCTCTGCACATGATCGGCGGCGATTGCCTTTACGGCCGTTATTGGGGATGCGCGGTGCATGTGCCCTATCTGCATTTCGAACTGTGCTATTATCGCGCAATCGACTACGCGATCGCGCATGGGCTGAAACGCGTGGAAGCCGGTGCGCAGGGTGAACACAAGCTGGCGCGCGGCTACAATCCCGTGACGACCTATTCGGCGCACTGGTTTGCAGACGAGGGTTTAAGCCGCGCGGTCTCCCGCTTCCTGGTCGAGGAACGGCGGGCGGTCGAAGATGCCAACCGGCTGCTTGCGGATTTCGCGCCGTATAAGAAGGCTTTGCAGGAGGAACAGGATTAGGGGATGACAGCAGCTGCCTTGACGGCGGCGGTGGGGCTCTTCTAACTCGCGCTCACTGTGCGACGCCGATCAGGCCCGATGGAGACCGCTATGCCCGACGCTGCCTACGATCCGGGGAACATCTTTGCCAAGATATTGCGCGGCGAGATTCCATCACATCGGGTCTATGAAGACGACGATGTGGTTGCATTCATGGATGTGATGCCGCAAGCGACCGGACACACGCTCGTCGTGCCGAAGGCCCCCTCGCGCAACCTGCTTGACGCTGATCCGGCGGTTCTTTCGACATTGATGCCGGTGGTTCAGAAAATCGCGCGGGCTGCCAAGTCGGCGTATGCGGCAGACGGCATCACGATTATCCAATTCAACGAAGCGCCGGCGGGCCAGACGGTGTTTCATCTGCACGTCCACGTCATCCCGCGGCACGAAGGCGTGCCGCTGAAGACACATGCGCGAGGCATGGAAGACGGGGCGGTTCTGGCCGAGAATGCTGCTAAGCTGAAAGCGGCGCTCGCGGGCTGATCCGACGAGCGCCGCTTGACGACCTGCGTCACCGATCGATCAAGGAGTTTCGTACATCTGGCGATAGACGGACGCCTGTTCTTCGGGCATGCGCGGCAGCAGCACGCGCATCGTTTCATTGCCGACGAGCTTGCCGTTGCGCTTGAAGGTCCAGTCCGAGATCATGTCGGCGGTAAACTCATAGCGCTGGCCGACTCTCACGCTCTTGACGCTCTGCGGCTGATTGCTGATGACGCCCGAGAGCTTGCCGCCGTCACGCTTGATGCGCGTCAACCAGAAGTGCTCCGTCGTGCCGTTGCCGGCGACTGCAACTTTCAGAGCGTGATCGGCTTCGCCGGGAGCCGGTGCGTCGTAGCTCTTCCAAAAGGCCGCCAGAGTGCCGCGGGCTTTTTCAATGGCGGCGTTCATCTCCTTGTCTTCCGAAAGGACCGAGATGACGCGCTCCTTCGGGGCAGATGGTGCAACAGGAGCCGGCTTTTCGACCGCAGGCGGCTCGACGGCGGCGACCTTGGTTTCCTGCGTTGGCGTGACTTTGACGTCAGCGGGTTTCTGAGAGGCGACTGGGGCCGGGGCAGGCACTTTGGCTTCCGGTTTTACCATTGGCGCCATTGCGTCCTGCGTCGCCGGCTTGGCGGGTAAAGCGGCCGGCGTCTTTGGCGTTTCGAGAGCGGCGATCTGCTGCGGCGGTTGCGAGAGCGCGACGGGTGCCGGCGTAGCAACTTCTGTCTTGGTTTGCGCTGTGATGGCGGGGGCGCTCTCGACCGGCGGCAGGGGCTTTGCCGCGACGATCGCGGCAGGCTTCGTTTCGACCACAGCCGCCGGCTTTGCATCCGTCACGGTCGGCGCACTGGGAGCGTTGGGTTTGGCTTCGGCGGCGATGGCAGGTTTTGCGACAGGTGGCGTCTCGCGCTTGGCCTCAGCAGCCACGGTCTTGGTCGCGACGGGCGGCAAGGGCTTCACTTCGTTGACGACGGGGGCCTTGGCTTCGACCGGTGCAGCGGCCGGCTTCGTTTCAGCCAACGCCGCCGGCTTGGCGTCTGCCGAGACGGACGGCGTCGCCTGTGCGATAGCGACGGGCTTGGCTTCAACAACGGGCTTGGCTGCTTCCACGACAGATTTTTCTTCCGCCGTTTTTACAGGCGTGACGGCCGCCGGTGCTGAGGGCTTCGCGTCGACCTTGGTTGCCGGCGCGGGTTCGATCGCTTTCGGAGCGCTGGCGGGCTCGTTCGCCTTCGGTGCGCTGGAGGGTTTGCTTGCCTTCGGCGCTCTGGCGGGATCCGTTTCGACGGCCGCCTGCTGCACTGCTTGCGCCTTCGCAACAGCGCGGTCCCGGTTGATCTTGTCCATCCAGTCGCCGGAGGCCGCAGACTTCGGGGCGGGCGCTTCGGCGCCGGCGGGGGCTTGAGCGACGGTCGTCATCCACTCGCCTACGGTGGCAGCTACGGGCTTGTCAGCCGAATAGGGCTTCGGTGCGCTTGGGAACGAGGCGCTGTTGCCGTTGCCGCATCCTCCAACACAGCTGATCTCCAGCGCGTCAGCATTCGGTGCTGCGCCCGGAAGCGGCGTCGCATTGCGCTTGGGCAGCAGGGAAACGATCTGTGCGCTTTCTCCCGACGGGCAACCGGCGGTGCAGACGATAACGTAGCTTTCCGGGTGGGCCTCCATCAGTGGATGCAGATCGACCCGGCCCTTGTCGTTGTCATCCTTGAGCAGTTCCTTGGCGCGGCGGTCGTAGTAGTCGGGACCACGGGTGTCGAGAAGCGGGTTGGGCTTTTCTTTCTTGGGATCGGAGAGCAGCGCGCGCTTTGCCGCTTCCGGGTCGGCTCGCTCCGCGCGACTGGGCTGCGGCCGCACGGACGGAGCGGCAGACGAGCGATCCTGGGCGCCGTCAGGGTCCCTCAAGCTAGACCCGTCGGGCTCCGAGCTCCGGTCTTCGGAGATGTCATCGCTGCTGCTCGGCGGACTAACTTCCTCGTCGTTGCTCACGTCTTCTGTCCGCTGCGCCGGCTCGTCACTCAGCGCAAACGACGGAGCCGAAAATGCAAAGGCAGCTGCGGCGCAGAGTAGGCCGCCAAGGAGACGCGCGAGCACGGGTGAGGACATGGAAGTTCGCCTGACGGGTAGGATCGAAAACCGTGAATGGTCCGTTACAATCGCAAACGCGAGTAAACGAAGTCCTTATGCCTCTCCCAAGCTGGGGCAGCGCTCAGCGCTCATGGCGGAAGATAGCCGGATCACCGGGCGCGGGATTGAGCAGCACGACGTTGCGATAGTCCGTCCCCGCGGCGGCGCGCACGATCGGCTTTTCACCGGTCGCTTGCCGGACGGGTGCGGGCTTTGGCTGTTGCGCCACAGACAAGTCGGGTTCCAAGGGAGGGCGGTCGAGTGGAACGGCGATTGCAGCTTGCGGAGGTGCAGCAGCAGAAACGACGGGTGCGGGCGGGCTGATCGCGCCAGTTTCGAGCAGGGGCACGGATGGAACCTTCAAACCGTAATACCCGGCGATGCATGCATCGGTGCGCTTCAGTTCCTCGAGTTTGCCGAAGGGGACTTTGACGATCCGCCCGCCGTCGCACAGGTAGGCTTCATCGGCGCGAACAGCTTCGACGCCCGTCGCTGCGAGAAAGCCGAGAATGAAAAGCCCTAAGCGTGTGGTCGTATTCATGTCTGCCCCCGCGTGTCGTTGCGGGAGCAGATTACGGGACAGCCCTTAAGACCTCGTTAAGGTTCAAGGTGCGGTTGGATAGCGCCAATAGTCGCCCGCCGCCGTGCCGATCTTTTCCAGCAGAGGAATCCGTTTTTCGGGCGGGCGTTCGCCAGTCTGGATGAGGAGTTGCAGATCGTTCAAGAGGGCGTTGTTTTCCGCATAGCCAGAGTGATTGAGGCCCAGGCTGTCGGTGGAAACCGCGGTGACGTCGATCGTGTCGATGCCGGGCAGAACGAGAGGACCTCCGGGCGGTACGTCACCGGCGCGGGGAATTCCGCCATGGAAGCGGCGCGAGGCGTTGAGCGCGAAGTCATTCGAGGCGGCGTAGAGCGTGATGCCGCTGGCGAGGCCCTGGATTTCCTTCGCGATGTTCTCGAAGTTGTCGCGATCGACATCGGGCGCGGCGAGAATGATCTGGCTGATGACGACGCCCGGTGGCGAGGAGGCCTTGATATCTTTCATAACCTGCAGCGCAGGCTGGTTGCCCATACTGTGGGCGATGACAGAAACCTTCTTGGCGCCACTTTCCTTGATCACGAGATCGAAAAAGTCCCGCATGTAGGGGATCGACTGCCCGGCACTTTCGCGGTCGTAGGTGTAGCTGGAAAGGCCGCCGCCGGACGGCCAGCTGTAATGGAACGGCGCGCCGTCGAACTTCAGGTCGTACGCGATCTGGGCCGTGCGATAGATGCCATTATCGAACGTCGTGTTGTAGCCGTGGACGAAGACCAGAGCGTGGTCCTTGTAGCGTTCCGATTTCGCAAGGCGGGCGCGCACGAGGGCGAGCAATTCCTCGCGCGTCTGGGCCTTCAGTTCCTTCATGGTGAAATGCTTGTCTGGATCTTCCGCTTCTTCGTAGAGCGTGATGTCAAAGTAAGGAATGCGAATGGCCCAGGGCCGTTCCACGGACGGCTGGACGTGCGACTTCGGTACCGTAACGAGGGCTTGGCCGAGGATCAGCTTGCGGCCGCGGTTCGGACCATAGTCGAGGCGTTTCTCGGTCGCGGCTTCCGCTCGGTCAGTGCCGTAATAGACCGGCACGATGTCGAAGCCGGTGCGCTGCTCCTCGGCAGCGGAGTTTGTGCCAGGGGCCGGGGCTGGTGCTGGGGGAGGAGGCGGCGCGGTGGCGCTGTCACCGTCGCGGCCGCGGCCTGGCATGTCCATGGGATCGATTTCTTGGCTCGATGACGAAGACGGGGCTTCGGCTACAGATGGTGCCTCGTCGGGCGGACCTGCGCCGCCTGAAGGTTCGGGCGCACTTTCAGCAACCACCTCATCTTCCGGGGCTGCTTCCCCAACCACCACGGGCGGAGCTTCGGCCGTGGGTTCTGCGGGCTTGGCTTCGGCGGCCTTCTTAGGCCTCGGAGCGGGCTTTGCCGCCTCAGGCGCGGGCTGCGCCTCCGGCACAGGCGTTGGTGCAGGGGCAGTCTGCGGCGCGGTCGCGACGGGCCCAGTCGCCGGCGCACCAAGGTCGCTGGTCAGGACGATCAGCGCGACGGGCAGCACGATCAGCGCCACGAGACAGAGCCGCGCGAGGCCGCGGGCGAGCTTCGGCATGGGCCGCGTCGCACTCCAGGCGAACGCGAACAGCAGCAGCACGGCCATTGCAGCCAGCGCATACTGCGCGAGTTCGGGCAGTTCTGACATCAAAGATCCCCCCAGGTGTGCGGTGCAGCAGTTTAGCGGCGCCGGATAGGCGGGCAATGCCACACATCAAGCTATGCGCCGATAATGACGCCAAGACGAGGGCAGTCCGGTCACCCGTGAAAACGGCGACGGGACGCACCCGGTCCCTCTTGCGGCGCGGGGAAAACCTGCACATGGTCCCGCGTTCTTGTTCCGGCGCGCGCCGCCGGGTTGCACCTCCACTTTGCCGTCGCTGGATTCCCGCTTCTATGCGCCACACGATGACCCCCGTCGAATATAAGGAGCGCATTCTTGCGGGTGACCGCACGGCGTTGGCTCGCGCCATCACGCTCGTAGAGAGCACGAAGGCGGCCCATAACGCCGAGGCTCAGGAACTCTTACAGATGCTGCTGCCGCATTCCGGCGGCGCGATCCGGCTCGGCATCACGGGTGTGCCGGGCGTGGGAAAATCGACCACGATCGATCAGTTGGGGACGAACCTCGTCCAGGCCGGTCACAAGGTCGCCGTATTGGCGGTGGACCCGACATCGAAGCGGACCGGCGGATCCATACTCGGCGACAAGACGCGCATGAGCCAGCTGGCGCCGTTGGCCAACGCCTTCATCCGGCCGTCTCCGACATCGGGTACACTGGGCGGCGTGACGCGCAAGACGCGCGAGACGATGGTGCTGCTGGAAGCGGCTGGATTCGATATCGTGATCGTCGAGACGGTCGGTGTCGGCCAGTCGGAAGTGGCGGTCGCCGACATGGTGGACTTCTTCCTCGTACTTCTGCTTGCCGGCGGCGGCGACGACCTGCAGGGCATCAAGAAAGGCATCATCGAACTCGCCGACATGATCGCCATCAACAAGGCGGACGGAGACAACATCACGCGCGCCAAGCGGGCGGCGAATGAATATCAGAACGCGATCGCGATCTTCACCCCGAAGTCCGCTGCGTGGCTGCCGCCGGTCGTGACCATTTCAGGCCGTACGAACCTCGGCCTCGACGATCTGTGGGGCAAGATCGCCGAGCATCGGCAGCTCATGACTGAGAACGGCCAGTTCGCGGAGCGGCGCAAGCGTCAGGCCGTGGAATGGATGCGCGATATGCTGAGCGATCGGCTCTTGCACGCGGTCAAGGCAAACCCGGCTGTGGCAGCCCGACTGCCGACCATTGAGAGCGACGTCCGGGAAGGGCGACTTTTTCCGACGCGCGCCGTCGATGAGATCCTCGGGCTGATGGGCTTGACGGCCTGACCGCGACTTTGCCGCTCAAAACCCACGGCGGCCGGTGGGGTTCGCCGTCAGGCAGTTTTCCTGCACGCGAATGTCACGGCCGACATAGACGCAGACGTTGCGCTTGGCGTTGGGGTTGTTGCGGATCTCTGCGAACGAGACCTTGAAACCATACTCACGCGCGACGTCCGCCAAGAGCTTATCCTCGCAATAGGGCGTTGAGATGTAGCTGCCGGCCACGAGCTGCGCGCCGTTCCGGCATTGTATGGCGGCCGACGCCGGGGTGCTGCCAGCAGCGACGAGGGTGAGGGCGGCGACGAAAGCGGCCGAGTTCGCTAAACGCTTCATTTTGGTCTCCGAAAGTCTATGAGCCAGCGCTCAGCGATTGATTTGGGTAGGAATACTCTGTCCGCGACGCGCGTGCAATTGACAGGGGTTTAAGTTTCCGTCATCCGCCGGACAAGGTCAGGAGCGCGCACGATGATCAATGTCTACGACTGCCGGAACGGATTGCTCGTCAAACTGGGTGAGGGTGCCTCTGTTGGACCGGAAACCGTCTGGATAGATCTCGTCAATCCCACACCGGAGGACGAAGCCGCCATCGAGAGGGCTTTAGGCCTGGACGTTCCGACGCGCGACGAGGCACGCGAGATCGAGGCGTCAAGTCGCTTCTATGAGGAAGACGGCGGCACGTTCATGACCACCTCGATCATCTACTTCCCCGACAAGACAACGCCCACCACCGGCTCAGTCACATTCATCTTGAAAGAGAGCCGGCTGGTCACGGTGCGCTACGTCGAGCCGCGCGCGTTTCCCGTGTTTGCCAGCCGAGCCGAGAAGGGTGCCGTCTCATGCAATTCCGGTGGTACGGTCATGATCGGGCTCGTTGAAACGATCGTCGACCGCACCGCCGACGTCATCGAACGTATCCAGGATGACGTGGAAAAGCTCACCCACAACGTGTTCAACCTGAACACCCAGAGGCGCGACAGTTCCCGGCGCCTGGATGTCCTTTTGCGGAGTACTGGAAAAGAGGGCGATCTGGTCGCGCGGGTTCTGGAAAGCGCCACTTCGCTGGATCGCACGATGCACTACTTTCGCGAGGCCGCACGAGATCGCGGTTTCGATCCGCGCGTGCTCGAACGGCTCGACATCGCACAGCGCGACAATCATTCGCTGATGGAGCACACGCGGTTTCTGACGAACAGGATCAGCTTTCTGCTGGAAGCAACGCTCGGCATGATCTCGACCGAGCAAAACCAGATCATCAAGCTGTTCTCAGTGATGGCGGTGATGCTGATGCCGCCGACCCTGGTCGCGTCCATCTACGGCATGAATTTCCGCCACATGCCGGAGCTCGAATGGGATTACGGGTATCCTCTTGCCCTCGTCGCGATGGTGCTCGCTGCGGTCATTCCCTTTCTTTACTTCCGCCGCAAGGGCTGGCTGTAGGGCGCTAGATCGCGCCCAGCGCATGGAGAGCGAGTGACGTGCCGCCGGTCACGGCGAGCGTCGTTGCGATGCCGCGATGCAGGCCGAAGAGCAGGATGGCGCCGAGCACGGCAAGCGCTGCCGCATCGATGCGCAAAGTCGAGACATCCGGCCACTCGAAATGAAACGGGCCCGCGCTGACCCACTCGAGGCGTGCGAAAAGGACGTGGAGTGCGAACCAGACCGTCAAGTTCAGGATGACGCCCACGACGGCTGAGGTGATGGCACTCAGTGCCGACCGCAGTGCCGGAATGGCATTGAGCCGTTCGATGTACGGCGCGCCGACGAAGATCCACAGGAAGCAGGGTGCGAACGTCGCCCATAGCGTCACGACCGCGCCGAGGATGCCCATGACGACCGGGTTGCCGCCGCCTTCGCGAAAGGCTGCCACCGCACCGACGAATTCCGTGACAAGGATCAGAGGACCCGGCGTGGTCTCGGCGAGGCCCAATGCGTCCAGCATTTCGCCAGGCCTCAGCCAGCCATACGTCTGGACGACCTCCTGGGCGAGGTAGGCGAGCACGGCATATGCGCCGCCAAACGTGACCAAGGCAAGCTTGGAAAACAGCCACGCCAGTTCGGTCAGTACATGGTCGGCCCCAAAAAAAGCTGCAACTGCGAGAAGCGGGAGCACCCAAATAGCCGTCCAGAGGGCCAACGTGCGCAGAGTCTCCACGGGCGAGACGTGCGCATCGGTGGAAGGTGGCAACGCCGGGGCGCCGCGACCGCGAGCAAAACCGATGGCGGCCGCCACGATCACGACGACGGGAAACGGGACCGCCAGGAAAAAGATGGCCACGAAGGCAGCGGCAGCGATGGCCCAGTCCGACGTGCGGTGCAGTGCCTTCTTCGCAACCCTCAGCAGCGCCTCGATCACGATGGCGAGCACGGCGGCCTTCACGCCAAGGAAGAGAGCTTCGGCGACGGGCACGGATCCGAAGTGGGCATAGGCGAGTGCCAGCGCCAGCATGAGGACTGCGCCGGGCAGGACGAAGAGCAAACCCGCTATGAGGCCACCGACGATTCCATGCATGCGCCAGCCGACGTACGTGGCAAGCTGCATCGCTTCAGGGCCGGGGAGCAGCATGCAGAAGTTGAGACCGGTGAGAAAGCGGTGCTCGTCGATCCACCGTTTCTCCTCGACCAGGATCCGATGCATGAGCGCGATCTGGCCGGCCGGGCCTCCGAACGACAGGCAGCCGATGCGCGCCCACTCGCGCGTCGCTTCGGTCAGCGTCGGCTTGGCGATCTGCTGCTGATCCTTCATCGATGCGCGCTCTCCCCTGCGCCCGCACGCACGCTTAGTCTGTCCGCGTGACCGCTGGAAGTGGCAATTGCGGCTCAAATGGAACCGCCGTCGGATCAATCAAATGACCCTTGCCCCTATTTGGCCTTATTTTCAGAGACTTCCCGATTAGGGTTAACATGTGTTTCGGTGCGGCGCGCCGTCGCGTGCCTGATCGGCCACAGCTCTGAAATTGCAAGATTAATTCCGATTTAGCACTGTTTTATTGAATGATGTTCAGATGGCCCGGGTTGACCCGTCCGCACGGCCGATGCTTGGTTCCCCTCACCGGAGGGGGGCGGCATCCGTTGCACCCAAAACAGTATCGGCGACGAAGGACATCCGGGTCCAGGCTCAGGTTTTACTGGAGCTGCCACGGGATCATACGCCGGCATGACCGCTTCAGGACCCCGGAGAGGGCCTGACGGACAGGTGGCGGCGCGGGCTCAACGGCCGCGCGATCCCGGATCAAAAGGCAGCGAACAGAGCAACCGTCGCCCGATGAGATGGAGACGTAAACGATGCGCATTCTGTTTGCTGCCGCGATGGCGATGGTCACCGTTGGCTTTGCCGACACACGCACGGCCAGCGCCGCCTACGAGTGCATGGGACCTGCGGCCTCCTGCGCCAAGGCCCATAAGCACAGCCATGCCAAGAAGACCTCCTACAAGAAATCGGCCAAGAAAACCTACGGCTACAAGGCTTCCAAGAAGTCCTATTCCGCCCCTTCAGGTGGCTCGTACAGCGGCATGGCCTCTTACTATTGGCAGCCCCAGCGCGTAGCGTCGGGCGGCTGGTTTAATCCGAACGCCATGACGGCGGCTCATAAGACGCTGCCGTTCGGCACCAAGGTCCGCGTGACCAATCGCAACAACGGCCGGTCGGTCGTCGTCACGATTAACGACCGCGGTCCCTACATCAAGGGTCGCATCATCGATCTGTCCAAGGCTGCCGCTCAGCAGGTGGGCATGACAGCTTCGGGCGTGGCCCCGGTTTCGGTCGCCGTCCTCGGTCGCGGCTAATCACTCCCGAGGGTTGACCCTCGATCATGAGCAGAAGAGCGGTAGGAAGCACAAAAGCTTCCACCGCTCTTTTTTGTTTGGTCCACACTCGGCAAGCCGGTGTGGAGCTGTTTGGTCCACACTCGGCAAGCCGGTGTGGAGCTGTTTGCGTCCACACGCGGCAGGTCGGTGTGGAGCTGTTTGCGTCCACACGCGGCGGGCCGGTGTGGAGCTGTTGGGTCCACACGCGGCGGGCCGGTGTGGAGCTGTTGGGTCCACACGCGGCGGGCCGGTGTGGAGCTGTTTGGTCCACACTCGGCGGGCCGGTGTGGAGCTGTTGGACCCACCCGCGGGGAGCTTGGGATGACGAGACATGCCTTAGGATGGCCTGCGAATCGGACTAGCGGAATGAATTCGGAGCCGGCGCGTTGTTATCCGGACTGTCCACATTCATGCCTGGAACCTTCATGCCCGCATCCGCCGCCTTGACCCGCGCCACTGCCGTTGCCGCTCTCGTTGCTGCCTCCACCTCAGCTGAGGCCAACTCGGTCGAGAGCCGTTGGGTCACGGAGGTTCATATCGGGAGCCCGGCGTCGAAGCCGTCGCTGACAACCGGCTCGCTCGGCCCCAAGTCATCCCGATCGCATGCACTCGACGGCATCGCGTCCTACTATTGGCAGGATCAAATGACAGCCTCGGGGGAAGTCTTCGACAAGCGGGCCATGACAGCCGCCCATCCGACGCTTCCGTTCGGGACGCTCGTCGCCGTCACCAATCTCCGAAACGGCAAGAAGACGGTCGTGAGGATCAACGATCGCGGGCCATTCAAGCCGGGCCGCATCATTGACGTGTCGGAAGCCGCCGCCGAGATCCTGGACATGCAGGCGCGCGGGCTTGCCCCAGTCAAACTTGAGGTGGTCTCCGTGGCGGACAGCCGTTGACCTTTCAACGATAATCCGGCTTCCGAGCAATTGCGGGCAAACCCGCAACGGGCGATAACAACCGGCAAAGCTTTATCGCCTTTTGCCTGGAACCCGCTCGTCATGGCTTCCGATAAGATCATCCCGGCTCGCGCCGAGCGCAGTGCCGCCGTACAGATGCTGCGCACGGCGCTCATCGAAAAAAAGATGACACAGGCCGAACTTGCCGACGCGGCTGAATGCCATGAGAAGACGATCCAAAACCTACTCGGCGGCCGAGCCGTGCGCGAGCAGACGCTCTTCGACGTCTGCATGGTCCTTGGGCTCGACTACAGCCGGCTGAAAGAGCTGTGGTCGGGCGCCATGACCACCGCGCAACCGATGGATCTGCGCGGCGAAGGCGGTGTCGTTGCTCCAGTGTACATGGGGGCCTACACGCGCGCCGGTGTCGATCACTACATCGGCAGCTATCTCACGCTGCGCCCAGCCTTTGCAGTGGCGAATACCATCGTCGCCTACCGTACCGACATCGTTTGGGACCCCGAGTGGCCGTCGCTGATCTTCGAGGAGCGCGACCGGCCCGATCAGCCGTTCTCGCATCGTGGGCGGCTCTACATCCCCTCGTCGTCCATGTTCATTCACCTCGTGTCGCTGACCAAGGGGGCGATGCGCATGGTCGTCGTCTCGCAGCTCGACCAGGCGGGCGAAATGCGTGGGCTCATCACGACGCTCAACAAGCAGGGCCGCTTCTTTGTGCCCGTATCGGCGCCAATTGCTTACTTGAAGCGGTCGGATTTCAAAGGCGCGACACTCGGTGAAGTGCCCGCAAGCCATGCGTCCTACTCTGACTACAAACGCATCCTCGACGAAACGCTCGCCGAAGGGTATGCGCGGCTGGCATCGCCGTGACTGAGCCTCGCCGTGACTCAGGCACCGCCGCGCGCTGCGCCTGGCGGTTCGGGTAGTTTCGTTGCAGGTGGTGGCGCGGCAGGGAGCGTCTCCGGTGGCGAGGTCTTGCCATTGACTTGCGCCGGCGCGGTGTTCGCTTCGACCGGATCCTTGGGTTTTGCCGAACGCCCGGCGCGGACCGCTTCGAAATGGGTGCGCAAATTCACCGTCGAGCGGCGCCCGATGGCGCGGCGGTTGGCGGCGAGCCACTTTTCCGCTTCCGTGCGTCCGGCTGCGTGCAGGTGATTGAGGAGTTCGATGTCCGGATGAATTTTCGTCCTGTCCGAAAGCACACCCGTGTACGGCGCAGCTTCGACGAGGTGGAACCGGTGTTGCGCGAGTTTTCGCAACCTCGAAAAGCGCGAACGCACGGCGCCGCGCATGGCTTCGCGCGCCATTTCAATGATCTCGACATCGCGGATCAGCGGCGCATTGAAGGTCAAGCGGTTGACGTGTGCCTGGATCTCTCGCGCCCCCGTCGGCAAGCCTTCCTTCTTCAGGGGCGAGAGCTGTACGATCAGCGTATCTGCGACGGGGCTCTCCATCGCGAGCGTCACGAGATCGGGGTTGGCGGAAAAGCCGCCGTCCCAATACGCGATGCCGTCGATTTCCACCGCGTGATGTAGCGCCGGCAAGCAGGCAGAGGCCAGAACGGCATCGACCGTCAGTTCATCGCGCCGGAAAAGGCGGGCTTCGCCGGTCGCGACTTCTGTCGCCGCGATCAGCAGTTCCACGGGCGCGTGCTTGCGGATCGCTCCGAAGTCGATCGTCTCATTCAGCAGCCGCCGCAGAGGATCGAACCCCAGCGGATTGAACTCGTACGGCGACCACAAGGATGCGAGATGAGCAAGTGGTGCGGAACGCGACAGCGTGAAAAGGACGGGGTTCAGGCGGACGAACTCCGGCATGCCGGCCTTGGCCACGGCTTCCCAGACCTGACGCAGCTTGGTGCGCGCGCCTTGGGGGCCATTTTCTGCCAAGCCCGCTGCTAGAGCGGCTGCATTGATCGCGCCGGCACTGGCCGCACTCACCCAACCGAACTGGATGTACCGATCCTCAAGAAGGCGATCCAGGACACCCCATGTAAAGGCGCCATGTGTACCGCCACCCTGAAGCGCCAGATTTAATTTCAATCGGCGTCGAAACAATTCCACGCGTCACATGCCCCGCTTCATGTCCGGAGAACGCGGACCGAATGATCCACATTCCAAACCTGCAGCAACACCCTGACCGTATCATGGCCTGACTGATACGGGGATGACACATGGAACGCCGGCAATCTCTGCAATCGTCGCCGTGATCCCATAGACACGGGCGATCATCGGCTCGGTCAAAACGTCGCGCGCATGACCCGATGCCGCAACCTCACCGTCCTTCAATAACAGCGTGCGCGGGCAGTAGCGCAGTGCGAGCGACAGATCGTGCAGCGCGACGATTACCGCGCGGCCCTGCGCTGCGATTGCAACGAATGTTTCGAACAGCGCAAGGGCGTGCGCCGGATCAAGACCAGCAGCCGGCTCATCGGCGATCAGAATGCCGGCATCCTGTGCGAGGGCGCGCGCGATGAGCACGCGCGCCCGCTCTCCGCCTGATAATTCGCCGATGGATCGATCGGCGAGCGCTTCGGTGTCAGTTTGCTTGAGCGCCGCCTGGATCGTCGCGCGGTCGATGTCGCTTTCGCCGCGCTGCGGACCCGATCCGTGCGGTATGCGCCCCAATGCGACCACGGCGCGAACCTTCAGCGGCCAATGGACTGTCCGATCTTGCGGGAGGTAGGCAATGGCGCGGCCGAGAGAGCGACGATCCATGGTGCGCACATCCATGTCACCCAGACGAACCGAGCCTGTATCGGGTTGCGTGAGACCGGCCAGCACACGCAACAGCGTGGATTTTCCCGCGCCATTCGGTCCAGCCACAGCAATCAGTTCGCCCGGGGAAATGGTGAGCGCGACGTCCCGCAGGATCTCGCGTCCTGCTATTTGCACGCCGATATCGGAAGCCGCCAGTGTCGTCGCTCGGCTCATGGTGCGAGCTCCGATCGTCTGCTGAGAACGAGCCAGAGGAAGAACGGCGCACCGATCAGGGCCGTCAGCACCCCCAGGCGTAGATCGCCCATGGGTGAGAGGATGCGCAGCGCCACGTCGGCGAGCAGCACGACAGTGGCGCCGCCGAGAAAGCTCGGCAGCAGCAACTGGCCGGGTTCGCCGCTCGTCAACGGGCGCAAAAGGTGCGGCACCATCAGCCCGACGAACGAAATCGCGCCGCAGACGGCAGTAGCGGCGCCAACGGCAAGTGCAGTTCCGGATACGACCATCCAGCGCAGGCGCGTGAGATCGACGCCCAGGTTCTGCGCAGCGGCTTCGCCGAGTGAGAGTGCATCGAGATCGCGCGCGGTGGCGGCGAGCAGAAGGCACCCAATCGCCATCAGGGGTGCTGCGAGCCAAACGTGCGTCAAGCTGCGGTCGGTGAGCGACCCCATCAGCCAGTAGAGCATCTCCGAGGCTGCGAAGGGGTTCGGTGCGAGATTGAGCGCGAGAGAGGTCAGCGCGGCGGCGAGGCTCGACACCGCGACGCCGGCAAGGATGAGGGTCACTGAACCTGTGCCGCGGCCTGCCAACACTGTCAGCGCTAGCGTGGCGAGCGCGGCCCCCATCAGACCTGCTAACGGCAAGGCCAGCGCCACGACCTGGGCAACACCCGAGTGGATGGCGATGACGGCGCCCAGCGCCGCACCGCCGGAGATGCCGAGAATGCCCGGCTCCGCAAGCGGGTTGCGCAGATACCCTTGCAGCACAGCTCCGGCGAGGCCCAGCGTGCCGCCGACCATGAAGCCGAGCAGCGCGCGCGGCAGCCGCACTTCAAGAAGGATCACGCGTCGGGCTTCTGCAGAACCCGCCAAGGTGAAACCATCGACGCCCATGAACAGGGAGAGCAGGAAGGCCGCAAGCGCCGCGCAGCCCAGCAGCGCGGCGAGGCGCATCGCGTTCATCGCGGAGCCTCGGCGCGAAAATGGAGGGCTTCGCGCGCGACGGCAAGCCGCTCCACCGCCTGCACGAGGCGTGGTGTGCCGCACAGCCATTCATTCATTGGAATGTGGATGCTCGGACGCGTGGCTTCCAGCGCGCGAAACGCGGGATGGCGGAGATTGTCACCAAGAACTGTGCGGAAATCGGACGCATCATTCGCCCGCACGATGACTTCCGGCGGATCGGAGATGAGCGTTTCGAGCGGCAATCGTCCGGCGGGGCCGAGCTTGGCGTGGCGCGCAACGTTATCGAAGCCGGCTTCGCCGAGCACTTCGTTGATGAGGCTGCCTTCACCCGAGGCGAGGCTGTTGACCTGCATGGCAACGGCCCGGGGGCGCGGAGCTTCGGATCGGACGACCGCGCGCGCCTTGACCTCGGCGAGCCGTGTATCGAAATCGATTATGAGCGCCTTGGCGCGCTGCTCTTCGCCGGTCAGTTGGCCGATCAGCAGCACCACGTCGCGGATTTGCGCGAAGCTCGTCGCCATCGGGACGATCTCGACGCGCTGGCCAAGGCGGCGAAGCAGATCGACGGTGGCGGCTGTGGTGTATTCGCCCGCGAGTACGAGATCGGGATCGAGCGCTAAGATCTCCTCTGCCGATCCGCGTACCGAAGGCAAAGCCTTAGCTTCCTCGGCGACGAGCGACATTGATGGATCGGCTGCCAGGAAGCTGACACCGCCGATGCGCTCGCGCGGGACCAGATCGAGCAAGATCTGGTCGATGCACAGGTTGAGCGAGACGATGCGTTGGGGCTTTGGCACGTCTGAGCCGGCGCCTGCGGGCCAACCAGCGGCGAGCGCCACAACCCCGGCGACCAATGCCGCCAGGGTTGCTGCCGTTCTCGTTCTCTTGCTCGAACGTGTGCTCAAGCTAGCGGTCCTTTTGCATCGTTCTAGCGCCCTTCCGCCCAGGCGCGGGTGGCTTCTTCGACGTAGGTAAACCTGAGACCCGCGTAGGCTGCAATGTCGGCCGTCTCGAACCCGAAGACCTCCTGATAGTCCTCATTCAGCGCGTTCTCCACGCGGCCATAAAGTTCGACGCCGGGCGAAAGCTTGTAGGACGCTGCGACGTTGACCAGCCAGTAGTCATCCAGCGTGGTGACGACTGTATCAAAGAAGCTGAAGGCCAGATCGTCCATGTCGCCGTTGTATATGGCAGCCACGTTAAAGTTGGCTCGCTCGTTGTCGAACGTGTAGTTGACGTCCATTCGGCCGCTGTGTGGCGGGCGCCGGATTTCCTGTGTCCCGTCACTTTCCTCAGCGTTCAAGTACGTGTAGGCCAGCCCGACCGTCAGTCCGGTTGCGAGTTGAGCGCGCGCTTGCACCTCGATGCCGTTGCGCGTACTCGTACCCGTCCGGTTGAACGGCGTCGAGAAGAACTCGCCGGTGACTGGATCTACGAAGAATCTGGTGTCGATCTCGTTTTCCAGATCGGAGTCGAAGTACGTCACATCCACAACGGCGTTGCCGTTCCAGAGAGTCGTCTCGACACCAGCATCCCAACCTTTAGCCTCTTCCGGCAGCAGGTTTGCATTCGCAATGAAGTTCGGAAAATCGCCGAATTGCTCCGCAAAACTCGGATACTTCACGCCTGTTCCATAGCTTGTGTGGAGCCGGAAGGGCGACGATGCCCAAGGACGGAGCGAAGCCGTTGTACGCCACGTGGTATAATCTTCGAAACCCTCGTTGAAGTCCCTTCTGATGTTCCCAACAAGTGAAACGGCGTTGAAATACTCGCCGCGGATTTCGCCCGCGACGCTGTCACGATCTCGTTCAAAGTCGCGCGAGAGCAGTGGTTGGTCAAAGCCTTCATTCCGGTGAACCGCAAGTCCGGTCAGAAAATGCTGAACCGGCATGCCGGAGCCCGCGTCCAGACGGTATGTGGTGAGATAACCATATTCGGACAGCGTGCTGATGTTGCGCGATTTCGTTCCCGCGGGAGGGTCGAACACACCTTGCGAGAAATCGCTGTTATCGGTTTCCGATCCTTGCAGATAGAGTTGCTGCGTCCACCGCCCATCGCTGAACGTGTCGAGCGTCGCAGCGAGACGCCCGACACTCAAGTCGGTCGAAAACGTGGATGGATCGTCCGAGGCCGTCAAGAACCCGGCCGCGTCAAAGCCGAAGAAGCCGTCACGGTCACCATCACGCGTGGCACGGCGCAGCGATACATCGAGCTTGAGGTTATCGAGCACGAGGAGGCCGCCGGTGAATGACACCGTCGTGAAGTCACCACCATCCTCCTCGGGACCTTCGGGCGATATGTTGAAACCGTCGGTGCGGACACCCGACACGACCAGGCTCGCATGGGCACGGTCAGTTCCGCCCGAAACGCTAGCGGTACCGTTTGAGGTTCCAAATGAGCCGCCCTCGCCGCGGGCCCTAAAGGTTAAAGGCCCCTTGCCGCCGTTCGTGAGGATGTTGATCACGCCGCCAATGGCGCCCGACGAATACAGGCCGCTTTGCGGTCCGCGAATGACCTCGATCTGAGCGATGTCGTCGACAAGTAGATTCGAGAAATCGAAGGACCCGTCGCCAACCTGGTTCACCTCCACACCGTCGATCAGGACCAGAGTCTGGTTGCTTTCAGCTCCGCGGATCCGAACAACCGTCAGGCTTTGGGGGCCACCCTGTGAACTGACACTCACACCCGGCAGGCTGCGCAGTGCGTCTGCTGCATGGCGAATTTGGCGGTCTTTGAGCTCGGCGCCCGTCACGACACTGACCGCGGACCCAACTTTGCCGCTCTGTATGCCCTCGGCCGAATTGCCGGGCGTTTCGCTCGATGGCGTCACATCCGACGCTGGCTCACCGGCTGCAGAGGTGCCGCCGCCAGACGCTTCCACGTCGGGTTCAGTCGGCGCATTCTGTTTGTTGCTGGGCTTCTTTGATGGGATTGCCAATGTCGCGCCTTCCACGACGACTGGCGGCAGCACGGCCTCCTGAGCCACTGCCGGGGCCGCACTCATCCCGGCGCCGGCGGTGACCAGCGCGCACGTCATCATCAATGCGCAATGCGCATTTGTCATAGTCATTCGTCCTCCAACCCGTGGCGGTTTGGAGGGATCGGATGTCTGACGGACGGGTGAATTGGACCAGCGGGCAAGAGATCGCTCGATCTCCATGTCCGTGCTGTCAATCTTTGAGGTCTAATCTGGACCCATAAACCCGCGCATGCCTGACGCCGCTCCCTACCGGTTGCACATCAGCCGCCACTACGGGTGGTCCGTTCCTCCGCGCGCCCCGCACGAGGGATGGGCAGCATGTACCGGCAGGTCTCCTGGCTCGCGGCTCTGGCGCTTCCCGTCCGCCTTCCCGACGCCGCCCGGGCAACTGGCCCAGAGCGTGATCAGTGGCATTGTGGGGGAAGCTCGCCGCTTACAGTTGCGGGGGCAGCCTCGGCATCGGATCGCGAACGATCCTCACCGTGTTCCCTATTCTCCTGTTGGCACTTACGCGCCGCGAGGAACCGATACGCACTTATCAGTCCAGGTGCCGCGCAACTTGTCAAGCCTGGGTTACAGTCCGTTTAGAATTCAGCCGGCGTCATGTGGCTTCGGTGCGCGATCAGACGAACAGAGGCTGTGCGTCGGGATGCAGCGCAAAGCGCGCGATATCGACTACACCGCCGGCCGCGCCACCCAAACCGCGCACGTGCATCTCAATTCCGGCCGCTGAGAATCGAAACAGATTGTAGCGGCCGAGCGGCTCCAGTCCGTGGGTTCGTGCGGCAGAGCCCGATGCGACACCGACGACGGGAATCGACTCATCATTGGATGGAAGCCACACCAGACTGTCGCGGTGATTATGTCCGTGAAGCACGAGTTCGGCACCGCACGTCGCCAGGACCCCCGAAACCTGCTCCGCATCTTCGAGCGCGCGGCGTGGCGCAGTCTGACCCGGCAGAGGCGGGTGATGGATGAGCACCACCCGTGTCAGCTTCTCGCTTTTCAATCGTATGAGGCAGTCGCGCAAGTCCTCGAGTTGCTCCGGCCCGATCCGGCCAGCCGCAACGAATGGACGCGTTGGAAAAGCGGAGTTCAATCCGATCAGCGCCAATGGTCCGACGCGGCGGACGAACGGAAACTGTTGTGGTTCGGCACCCAGAAACGATGCACCCCACGTATCTGACGCAATGTACTCACGCCAGATTTCAGTGCAGGCAGGACCTGACATGCGTCGCGTATAGATGTCGTGATTGCCTGGGATCGCCGTCACTTTGTCCGGTGGTCCCACCGTCTTCAGCCACCCTAGAGCAGCCCCGAATTCATCCGGCAGACCGAGATTGGCAATATCGCCTGTGACGGCGACGTGGTCTGCTCCCTGCTGCCACATATCGGTTGCCAAGCGATCGGCAACTTCAAGCCTGTGAACGAAGCGCCGGCTGCGCGCCCAGTTGATGAAACCGAGCGATCGTTTCACGTTCCAATGGTGCGGACCGAAGCCGAGTAGCGGCGTCAGGTGCAAATCGGAAATGTGTGCGAGGGTGAATGTGTGCGTCATTGCGGGGCAGAATCAGCCTCCTTCGGGATTAATTGCAGAAACTGTTTACTATCATTGGCGCTCGGCGGCAGCCTGGCACGTCGCCGTAAGAATTTCGATCGCTTGTGCGTGAGACATTGTGCAATTCCTCGTTTCAAGGCTGCCAGATCATGTTCCGAGATAAACTCGTCATGCAGGTGCTGCAGCGCTACTGGCGTTGGACGCGCAGTCTGACGCTCGGAGCCCAGGGACTGGTGATCGACGACACTAAGCGCGTTCTGCTCATCCGGCATACGTATCGGGCTGGCTGGCATTTTCCCGGCGGTGGTGTGGAGAAGAACGAGGCGCTCACGACCGCACTTGAGCGCGAGCTGGCGGAAGAGGCGGGCATCGTGCTGCTGGAGCCACCCGAGTTGTTCGGCATGTATGCCAATTTTCGCAATTTTCCGAATGACCACGTCGCTTTTTTTATAGTGCGGTCCTGGAAGCAGCCGCAGGCGCCGCTGCCCAATTCCGAAATTGCAGAGCAGGGCTTTTTCGCACTCGATGCTTTACCTGAAGGGACGCACCGGGCGGTCGTCTCCCGGCTGGGCGAAGTGTTCCATGGCAAGACGCGCGATCCGCTGTGGTAATGCTTCCCTAGACCCTCCGTTCCATCCGTGCTAGCTCGCGGCCGAAGTCAGTGCCGCTTAGCGGCAACTTGAACCTCGCGCGCAATGTCCGACAGAATTCTCATTCGCACCGCCGAACCGGTTGATGTGCCTGCGATAGCCGAGCTGCACGGGCGGGTGTTCGGCCCAGGCCGCTATGCGCGTTCGGCCTATCGTGTCCGCGAGGGCCGGCGCGACGGCAACCCGTTGTCAGATTTCTGTCACGTGGCGGTACGCGGGAACCGGCTCGTTGCGGCAATCACGCTGAGTGAGGTGAAAATTGGCGGCGAGCCCGGGGCGCTGTTGCTCGGCCCCATCGCGGTCGATCCCGAATTCGCTGGACAAGGCCTTGGTGGCCAACTCATCGCGGAAGGCCTCGCGGATGCGCGGGCTGCCGGTAAATCACTGGTCATTCTCGTCGGTGATGAGCCGTACTACGGGCGCTATGGGTTCAAATGCGTGCCTGCGGGGCAGATCACCTTGCCGGGACCGGTGAACCCGAAGCGGCTTCTCGCGCATCCCCTGACGGATGGCGCTCTGGCAGCGGCGCGCGGCCTCGTTACATCGGCGCTCTAATCACATCAAGCCGAGGCGTTCGAGTGTCTCGGGCATTCGTTCCTTGACCTTGAAGAAGCCGGCGCGAGCGTGGGGCCAGAAGGCGCTGTCCCAGTCGCGGCGGACCTCCACGGCGCCGATGCCTGATCCTGCCAGACCTGCAACGAGCGCGTCGTATGTGTTCCGCGCCGGGCCGACGGCCACGTGGGCGGTGACGAGCTTTTCGATGCTGTGCGCGCGACACAGCGCTACGGCCTCGTTCGGCTGCGCGGTTGCAAGACGGACCACCGGGCAGCTGAAAAAGCGCTCCGCACGTCCGGCAGCGTCTGCAATGGCTTGGGATCGGAACGCGCGCACCTGTTCCGAAAGACCCGGATAGCTGTCATCGGCCGGCAGCAGCATGACCCCATTCACCTGTTCGGAGTTGACTGGCCAGCGCTCAGGCGTCAGGTCGTCTTCGTTGACGAGGAGCACGACGGGCTCACCGGGCGGGACGCTCATGGGTGGGCGCAGACGGACGGCAGGCGGATTATCCGGACCGTCGAGCGGGTCCGGGGCTTCGTTCAGTTCGCCTGAGGGATCGAAACGGCCGTCGGTGTAGTGGCGGATGTTGTCGGCGCGGGCGACATAGTGCTTGCCGCGCGTGTGCAGGCCCGCCACCCATCGCCAGGAGAGCGTGTTGGACGCCGGATCGCCGTCGAGCAGGTGGCGGTAGAAGAAATCGGCACCGAGTGTCCAGGGCAGCCGCAGAGTGAAAATCCAGATGGAGGCGAACCACATACGCGCATGATTGTGAATATAACCGGTCTCGACCAATTCCTTCGACCAGGCATCGAATGCGGTAATGCCGGTCTCACCGGTGACGGCGGCCGTATAGCGCGCTGCAGAGTCCCTGTACTTCTCTGCCTTTTCCTTTTCGCGCGACAGTTCCGACAGGTACTCACTCCAGACCGTCGGCCGCTGTTCCAGCCAGCCCTTCCAGTAGGTGCGCCAGCAGATTTCCTGGACAAACTTATCCGCCGCTGAAATACGATGCTTCGACAGCACCGCGCGGACCACTTCATCCTCGCCAATCAAGCGATGGCGCAAGTAGGGCGAGAGCACCGAAACATTTTTCCGTTCAGTCGGACCATAGTCGAAATTGCGCGATTTCGCGTAGGCGCTGCCGGCGCGCGGGACGAAATCCTTGAGACGGACAAAGGCCTCTTCACGTGTCGGCAAAAACGCTTGGCTCATGCCCGGTTTGCCTTCAGCGCGTTGGCGCGCGGACAATCGATTTGATCGCACCGCGCGAGCGGCCCGACTGCGCCTGGATTTGGCGATCCTGCTCTTCGATCAGGGCTTGCGCCGGAGCGTCACCTTCGAGACCACCGAGAATCGATCCCGGGACGCGGCGGTTGGAGGTCATCGTGCCGTCTTCATAGGTGACGTTGAACATCACGATGGTTTCTTTTGCGGTCGGCTTGCGCGCCATGATCCGTACTCCAAAGCGGGTGTTTGCGCGTGCAAAGCACAGCGCATCTGGGGCTGTCACATGAACTTACGGACAGGTGGCAGGTGTGGACGTCTTCACCGAAGATAAGGCGTCAGGCGAGAAATGGATCCTTCATCAGGATCGTGTCGTCGCGTTCAGGGCTCGTTGACAGGAGGGTCACAGGGCAGCCGATGAGTTCCTCGATCTGGCGCACATACTTTACGGCTTGCGCGGGCAATTCCGCCCAACTGCGCGCACCGCACGTCGATTGCGACCAGCCTTCGAACGTCTCATAGATGGGTTCGACGCGGGCCTGCGCATTCTGGCCAGCGGGGAGGCGATCGAGGCGTTCGCCGTCGAGCATATAGCCGACGCAGATCTTGAGTTCGTCAAAGCCGTCGAGCACGTCGAGCTTCGTCAGCGCGATGCCGTCGATACCGGAGACCTTGCACACCTGGCGCACGAGCACGGCATCGAACCAGCCACAGCGACGCTTGCGACCCGTGACCGTACCGAACTCGTGTCCACGCTCGCCGATCTTCTCGCCGATTGCATTGTCGAGTTCGGTCGGAAACGGGCCGGAGCCGACGCGCGTCGTGTAGGCCTTGGCGATGCCAAGCACATAGCCGACGGCGCGCGGGCCCATGCCGGAACCGGTTGCCGCCTGTGCGGCCACCGTGTTCGATGACGTAACGAACGGATAGGTGCCGTGGTCGATGTCGAGGAGTGCGCCTTGTGCGCCTTCGAACAGGATCTGCTTGCGCTCACGGTGCGCCTGATCGAGCAGGTCCCAGGTCACGTCCATGTAGGGCAGGATCTTCGGCGCAATATCGGTCAATTCCGCGATGAGTTGATCCTTGGAGACGAGCTCTTTGCCCAGCCCCGCACGCAGAGCGTTATGATGAACCAGCAGGCGATCTACCTTGGCGCCGAGCGTGGACAGGTTCTTCAGGTCCTGCACGCGAATGGCGCGGCGGCCCACTTTGTCTTCATAGGCCGGACCGATGCCGCGCCCGGTCGTTCCGATCTTGGCCGTGCCCGCCGCCTCTTCGCGGATGACGTCGAGTTCTCGGTGAAGCGGCAGGATCAGCACGGCGTTTTCTGCCACGCGCAAATTTTCGTGTGTGATCGCCACGCCCTGCTTGCCGAGCTTCTCGATCTCTGCAATCAGCGCCCACGGATCGACGACGACACCGTTGCCGATCACGCCGAGCTTGCCCGGACGCACCACGCCCGACGGCAGCAGCGACAGCTTATAGACGTTCTCGCCAATGACGAGCGTGTGCCCGGCGTTGTGGCCGCCCTGGAAGCGCACGACGACATCCGCGCGCTCCGACAGCCAATCGACGATCTTGCCTTTGCCTTCGTCACCCCACTGGGCGCCGACTACCACTACGTTGCCCATCGCGAGCCTCTAGACGTGCCTTGGCCCCGGCCGTCCGCGGACCGGGGCCAAGGCATTGAACATTTCGCCCCGCTTATATCTCAGAATTGCGTTTGCCCAACACCCTAGATGCCGCGCCCGGCAAACCGCGGCAGGTCGACGTTTGACGGGGCAAAGGGTTGCCTATAGACTCCAGGCTCAGCTCATCGCAGGACGCGCCTTCGCATGCTTTCGCGCCTAACGACCGCCTCTACTGCGAACGCCTATCTATTCCTGATCCTGACGATGGGCCTATGGGCGGGAAATCACATCCTTGGTCGGTGGGCGAGCGGGAACATCCCGCCGATGACGCTGGCATTTCTGCGCTGGTCGCTGGCCGCCGTCCTCATGTTCCCATTCGCTTACGGTGCGATCCGCGCCGACTGGCCCGTGATCCGGCAGACGTGGCCGCGGCTCCTGCTGCTCGGCTTCATGGGCTCAGGGATCTACAATACTCTTCAATATATCGCCCTAACGGAGACCACGGCGACGAACGCGGCGATCCTCAACTCGTGGGGGCCCGTTCTCATCGTGCTGGCCGGGGCGGCGCTCTTTCGTGACAAGCTGCGCGCAAACCAGCTCATCGGCATGGCGGTGTCGCTCCTGGGTGTCGCGGTCGTTGTCCTGCATGGGGAGTTTGCCCGCATCGCGACCCTCACGTTCAACCGTGGCGATCTCGTCATGCTGTTCGCGACCGGCGTGTGGGCGCTCTACACCGCGCTCCTGCGCACGCGGCCGCCGATTTCGACACTCAGTTTCGTCGGGCTGACGTATGCCATCGCTGGGCTCGTCAACCTGCCGCTGGCGGGATGGGAATACGCGCACGGTCAAATGATGGACATCACTCCGCAGACGATCGCGGCGGTGCTGTATGCCGGTGTGCTGGCGAGCCTTGTTGCGTACCTTTGCTACGCGCGCAGCGTGGAGATCATCGGTGCCAACAGGACCGGTGTGTTCATCCATCTGATTCCGCTCTTCACCAGTGTGCTGGCAATGGTGCTCCTCGGCGAACAGCCCGCGCTCTATCACGCGGCGGGGTTCGGGCTCATCCTTGCCGGCGTCTTCATTGCGCAGCGGTAGTCACTTCGGACGGATGGGGTCCGAATCGATCGTGGTTTCGGCTATTGGGGTTCAGGTGAGCGTCTTGGGCAGCAGAATGCCGGCTGCGACGTTGATGGCCTTGATGCGCACTTCGCGGGCGGCGCGGTCAGCATCGCCCGTGGCAAGGTCGGGATGCCAGGACTGGCGAAGCGCTTCTACGACCTTGCGAATAACGGCTTCGCTGGCATCGGCGTTGAGGCCGAGGAGTGCCAGCGCATCGGCGCGCGTCTCCGGCAGATCGGAGCTCGGCTTAGCGCTTAAAAGCGACGGCGGTTCGGGGGTGGCACGGACGGTCAGAGCCTGGCTCGGGCTCGCGCGCGGCGGATCGAAGCCGGGCAACGTCGGCTCGATCGGAACGCGGAGCGGACCTGCGGCGGCGGGCACAGCGGCCTGCTTTTTCAAAATGACGAGCAGGATTGCGAGCGTTGCGGCGGCGATGAGGACCGCGACTGCAAGCGGAGGTACGGAAAGTCGCGTGCCGCCGACCGCACTCCAGTCTTCGACGCGGGAACCGACATTAGGAAGGGCCCCAGTCGTTGTCGGAGGACCAGCCGGGATTTCGGCGGCGGCGACGACGGTTTCGGTCTGGCTTGCGGTTTCGACTTGCTTGGCAACAGGGTTATTCAAAATCGTTGGCGCAACAGGCGACGCAGACTCGGTTGGTGGCACCGCGTCGGATGCCTTTAGCAGTTCGGTAGCCGAGGAGGCAGGGGCCGGTTTTTCGGTGCTCGCCGTTTCAAGCGGTTTGGGCTCAAGTACGACCTGTGACTTCGGCGGCTCGACCGGCTTGGGGGGCTCGGCGATCTTCGGAGCTTCGACGACCTTCGGCTTCTCCGCCGCTTTCGGCGTCAACGCAGGAGCAAATGCGCCCTCGTTCCTGCGTGATGCCGTCTCGGTGTCGCGATAGGCTCGCGGGTCAGCATCTGGCGAATTCGATGCAGCCCCGTCTTCAAGTTCAGCCACGCGGGGATCGAGCGGCGTAAAAATGGCATCGACACCGGCCATCGGTGCGAAGCCCGCTGGCATCTCAACGATGCCTGTTGCGCGGCGTGGTTCGGGAAAAGGATAGCTGTCACGCGGCTCGCGCGGTCCCATGCGATAGTAGAGTGCGCCGTCATTGTTGAAGAATGCGCGGCCGTCGGTGACCTTGGCGATGGCGACGTAAACTTCGGGCCATTCAGCCCTATCTCTGCCACAGGCCATTTTGAAGCTGTGCACGAGGAAGGTGCGGCAGCGGTCCGGGCTCTGTTCGGAACAGGCACGATACTGCTCCTGCCGGCGCGCGCCGTAGATGCGATAGGCCTGATCTCCGGAGGGCCGGACCTGCACGCGACCGCCCACGACGTTACAGTCGAACGGCAGAACAATCTGTTCGCCGGCCGTCGCTGGCGCGGTGAGCGTTCCGGCCAGTGCCAGAAGCGTCAGCGCGAGCGTCAGGAACGGGCGACAAATCAAGGATGTGCTCATGCCGTGAACCCTAGCCTCAAGCATGGCATCTTTGTGTCGCAACGATGCGCGACCTGTTGCCAGACCGCGCACCGTTGCCGCAGGGACGCAGAGCTTATGCTCATGTTGCGACGCGACCCACCTCCATAAGCAGGCGCTCGGCCTTGGCATCTTCGATGCGATTGGAAAAGCGCTTGGCTTCCTGTTCGTCGCGAACGGTCTTGGCGAGCGTGAAGGCGGCACCGAGCATCGAGACGGTCGCCATCGACAGATAGCCCTTGATCCAAAGGTCGGCGGGAAGTGCCCAGATGCCCAGCAGCATCATGCCCACGGCAAAACCGAAGAAGATGTAAGTGAAGCTGAGCCAGGCACCGGTATTCTTGGTTGTCGAGGACATGGCGGACTCTCCTGTGACGCGCGTTTCATTCATTCGTATGGCTGTATCGAACATCCTTCTTGCGGGTCGGGGCGTCATGAGCCGGGCTCCGCGTCAGATGCTTTTCCAGCAGAGGCCTTCAGGCGCGCGAGAACGTCGGCGGGGTTCGTCTTCTTGACGCTCCCGAAGCCGGCCGCCGCGAGTCGATCGGTGAGGTCGCGGCCGCTCTCGCGGCTGTCGAGTTCATCCAGGGCGGCGGCGACATCTTCTTCGCGCGCCTGGACATCGCGAATGCGCACCAGGGTTGCTTCCGCTTGACGCAATGCGCCCGTGCCGACACTGAGTGCTTGACGGCCGTTTGCGCCGGCTCGGCGCAGCGCTTCCTGTGCGCGGGCCATTTCCAGTCCGCGGCGCAGGTCGGCGAGTCGCAGGCGGCCGTCTTCGGAGAGCTGCTTCAAGCGGCGGACGTCGGCTGCGAACTTTTCGACGGAAGCTTTGCGCAACGTGCGCTCGTCTTCGGTGGCGGCGATGACGGTTGCCACTTCAGTTGCGAGATCCTCGCGGGCCGCGTCGAGTGCATCACGCGTTGCGGCTTCGAGTGCGCCGATGCGTTCCTCGAGCGCTGAGACCGCGCGCTCTTCGCTCGCCTGGTGCGCCATGGCGCAGGCGAGTTCGCGGCGGGCATGTTCGAGACTGCCGGCGGCGTCGCGCAATTGCTGCTCGAGGACGCGAATGGCGTTGGCATCGAACAGGGCTTCTTCTGCTTCGGATGCCGCGCCGCGCAGAAGAGTGGTGACCATCTTCAACATGAGAACTCCTCGGGACAAGTTGCGCGACCATTGTTCGCGGCGGACGATCGGGAGAACCGGCTCACCTTGAACTATGTTCACGCTCCGACAATGCCGGAAACATGAACCTTGTTCAAGCGCCCTTTGAACCATGTTCGCGGAAGCTGGAATCGTGCTTAATTCGTCGCTATGGTCCGCACACCCAAACCGTCGTTCTCTCCTGCAGTAACCACCGCCGACTCCGAGGCTGTGGGCCGCGAGGCACTGCGTTCCGTCATCCTGTCGAAAGCCGGGGCGATCGTCGCCAAGGAGGGATTGGCGGCGGTGCAAGCGCGGCGGCTTGCGGCCGAGGGCGGCTGCTCAGTCGGCACGCTCTACAATATCTTCGGCGATCGTGACGGACTGATCCTGGCCATCAACCGCGAAACAATGACGGCGATGGGGCATCCCCTCGATGCTGCACGCAAGGCGTCGGCCAAAAGCGGGCTTGAGGGGCGGCTGCTGGCCCTGGCAACAGCGTATATGACGTTTGCGCTGGAAAACCGTAACCGCTGGCTCGCCGTTTTCGAGTTTCGGCTTCCCGACGACGCAGCGCTGCCTGCCGACTTCGTGGCTGAGCGCGCGCGGCTGCTGTCCCTCTTGGAGGAGACGATCGGCGCGGACGTTCCCGACAAGGACCAGCGACGCACGGCCGCCCGTGCGCTCTTCGGCGCCGCCCATGGCATCCTGCATCTGGCGATCAACAATCGCCTCTCCGATTTCGATCCTCGCGATGTGGAGCGCGACATTGGTTTCATTGTAAGGGCCGCGGCAGCGGGCATGCGCAAGAAGGGGTGAACCGGAAGGAGTGGCCATACTCCGCGCAGTCCCAATTGATGTCGGTGGAACAAAAGTAGGGAGACGACGTTTCCGGCCGCTCTCATTCTCAAAAGGGAACGGCATGGCAACCTCTTCACCCCGAAAACTCGCTGTCATTACCGGTGCATCAAGCGGTATCGGCTACCATCTGGCGCGGGTCTGCGCCCAAAACAACTTTGATCTCATAGTGATCGCCAACGAACCGGACATTCATCGCGCGGCTGCGGATTTTCGGGCGCTCGGGACACACGTCGAGGCTTTGCAAGCAGAGCTTTCCGAGGATCGCGGCGTCGATGAGGTCGTGAGCGCGATCGGGGCGCGCCGTGTTTCCGCGCTTCTTGCGAACGCTGCGACAGGCCTCGGAAATGGGTTTCTCGACCAGGACTTCGAGAGCGTGCGCAAGATTGTCAATACGAACATCTTGCAGACACTGCACCTCATCCACCGTGTGGTCGGCGACATGCGCCGGCACCGCGAAGGGCGGGTGCTCATCACCGGCTCGATCGCAGGTTTTTCGCCGGGTCCGTTCAACGCCGTCTATAACGCGTCGAAGGCTTTTATCGACTCCTTCTCGTGGGCGTTACGTACCGAGCTGCGGGACACCGGCGTAACAGTCACGTGCCTTATGCCGGGCGCGACGGAGACCGAGTTTTTCGAGCGTGCCGGTCTCAGGGATACGAAACTCGGCCAGGCGCCGAAGGACGACCCTGCCGATGTCGCCGAGATCGGCTTTCGCGCGATGATGGAGGGCGACGGGGATGTGGTGACCGGCTGGTACAATAAAGTCGCGGCGGCCGTCGCAAATATCACGCCGGCCGCCATGCTGGCTGAACAACACCGGAAGCTGGCCGAGCCGGGATCAGCTAACACTGACGAGCGAGTCGCCGACAGAGCGTGACTGTTCCGAAATGCGCTGGATGAATGGTAGCGGGACCCGGACTTGAACCGGGGACCTACGGATTATGATTCCGCCGCTCTAACCAACTGAGCTATCCCGCCGTACCAGAGCGCCGTCTATAGGGACGGCGGTGTAAACCTGTCAAGCAATTGCGCCAACCGACTCCGCGCTGCGGAGCCGGCCGGTTGGCGCGGACGCCTCTCAAATGCGCCAACCGACTCCGCGCTGCGGAGCCGGCCCGTTGGCGCGGACGCCTCTCAAATGCGCCAACCGACTCCGCGCTGCGGAGCCGGCCGGTTGGCGCGGACGCCTCCTAAATGCGCCAACCGACTCCGCGCTGCGGAGCCGGCCGGTTGGCGCGGACTGTTACTCGGCCGCGACGCGTTTGGCTTCAGCGAGCTTCTGGAACCGCATCATCGTAAAGATGCCGAAGGGACGTACAGAGCGGCGTTCGACAAGCTTGAGGTCGTGGCAGACCATCACCCGGGAGTGGTCGAAGATCGGCCGCCAGCCGATCAATTCGGCGAACGGCGCCATGCGCCGCTCTACCCAGCCGCGCACGCCTTCTTCCTGACTGAAGTGGTTGACGAGGACGACTTCGCCGCCGGGCTTCGTAACGCGCGAAAGCTCACGCATGACCTTCTCAGGGTCAGGCACGACAGTCATCACGTACATGGCGACCACCGTGTCGAAGGAATGGTCCGGGAACTCCAGTTCACCGGCATCCATCTCATAAAGACCCTTCACGTTGGTCAGTCCGAGTTCTGTTACGCGCTGCCGGGCTTTTTCAAGCATGTCAGTCGAGAGGTCGATCCCGACGATGTCGAGGTCGCGCCTATAGTCGGGCAAGGAAAGGCCGGTGCCGACACCGACTTCCAGAACGCTGCCGGAGCAGTGCCGGTTGATCGCTTCAGCCGTATGACGGCGGCCTTCCGTGGCCACCCGGCCGAAGGTGTGGTCGTACACGGGAGCCCAGCGCCGGTAGGCGACCTTCACTGCGTCCTCGTGAATATGGCCGATGTGCACGATACGGCCACCAGCCTTCTGCACCGCAGGTCGGGTGCGCTTTGCCCTCGGCCGCAAATTCGAAATCATCTGCCAACCTCGTCCTTTGTCCGTTGCCCCCGCACACCTGCACTCGCAGACATGCCACAAATTATCTGACCGCGCGGCGTGGTTCGCTCGTCTGGTCGTTCATATCCTGATCACCCGCTGCCGGCCCGTTGCTCGACCGCAAAGTGCGTACGATCGTTCCCCCGCCCAGAACACGCGATGTGTTGCTGCCATCGGCGTAAAATACACACGCTTGCCCAGCAGCGATCCCGAGCTGGCCTTCGCGCAAGATGACTTTGATCGTGCCATCTTCGCTGCTCGTCAATATGGCAGGTTGTGTCGGCTGCGAAGAGCGCACACGAACATGCAGCGCTCGCTGACCGGCGGCGGCATCGGCAAGTGGTTCGTCGCCAAGCCAATTCACACCTTTCAGAATGAGTTCCGTGGTCTCCAGCGCCTGACGCGGACCAACGATGACTTCATTGCGGGCGGCATCCAGACGGACGACGAACAGCGGCTCGGCGCTTGGAATGCGGATGCCGCGGCGCTGACCGACCGTGTAATTGATGATGCCGTCGTGACGACCAAGGTGGCGACCGTCGATGTGCACGATGTCGCCCGCCTGAAGCGCGCCCGGCTTCAGCCGTTCGATGACGTCGGTATAGCGGCCTTTCGGTACGAAGCAGATGTCCTGGCTGTCGGATTTGTCGGCAACCGGCAGGCCGAGTTCCCGGGCGAGGTCGCGCACGGCGGCTTTCGGCATGTCGCCGAGCGGAAACATAATGCGTTCCAGCTGGGCGCGGGTTGTCGAATAAAGAAAGTAGCTCTGGTCGCGCTCGGCATCGCGGGCGCGGCTGAGCACTGGGCCTGATGGCGTCTCTTCCAGGCGAATGTAGTGACCGGTGGCCAATTTCTCGGCTCCCAGTTCCATCGCCATGTCGAGGAGATCCTTGAACTTGATCTCCTGGTTGCAAGTCACGCACGGGATCGGCGTTTCGCCGGCCATGTAGCTGTCGGCGAAACTCGTCATCACCTTTTCGGCGAAGCGGCGCTCGTAATCGAGGACATAGTGGGGGATGCCGATGAGATCGGCGACGCGGCGTGCATCCTGGATGTCCTGACCGGCGCAGCAGGCGCCTTTACGGGCAATGGCTTCGCCGTGGTCATAAAGCTGGAGCGTGATGCCCACGACGTCATAACCCTGGCGCTTCAAAAGCGCGGCGACGAGCGAGCTGTCGACACCACCCGACATGGCGACCACGACACGGCTGCCGATGGCGGGAGCCACGGCGGCAATGCTGGTCGGGCTGTCGGCGCTATCGGTCACGGTAATCGGCTCTCGACATCGTTCATCATTGCGATCGTCTTCGTTGCACAGGCACGGCGGACCAACGAAATGGGGCTCAAAATCAAAATTTTTCATGCCTCAGCGTCAATTCTGCGGCGACGCAGCATGACCGTTGCGGGAGCGAGGCACAAGGCTTCTGTTTACCTCTCAGGCACTGTCACTGACAAGCGGGATGCAAATTCAGCCGGGTTTCTCGTGCCGGGAATGCAACCCCACACGGCATCAGTGGTTCAGAACCGAAAGGCGAAGCTGACGTTTCACGTTGGAAAGTCCGCATGCGGCCGATAACAGCCACCTTCTGTGAAAGCCGTCTCAATGCGCATGCCGTAGCGGCACACATGTTCCGGTTCGGCATCAACCTTAACTGCTTGCGAGGGCTTCGCGGGACAACGCGTTATGGTATGTTTACTCAATGGGTTAGGCTGAATTTAATGGCACCCTGCTAGGGTAGTCTTATGCGTGGTCATCAGAGTGTACCGAGTATCATGACCGAACACCAAATGAGAGGGCGTACCCGCTATGTCATCGGACCCGATGGGGCTCCGCTGACCGTTGCGGATCTACCGCCGAAAGACACCAAACGCTGGGTCATCCGCCGCAAAGCGGAAGTCGTCGCGGCCGTTCGCGGCGGGCTGCTCAGCATCGAAGAAGCTTGTGACCGGTACAAATTGACCGTGGACGAGTTCCTTTCCTGGCAGCGGTCGATCGATCAGCACGGTCTGCCGGGTTTGCGAGCCACGAAAATCCAGGATTATCGCCGCTAACCGCCGGTGTGCGGCTTAGTGTCGAGTATCGCGCCGCTTCGATCCTTCGAGGCGGCGCGTATTGGCTTTGGCGATCGCTATTGCGGCTTTACAGTCCCCGGCTTCGCAGCAGGTTTCGTCGGCGCCTTTTTGGAGGCAATGACCGGCGGGGGCGGGGTAGCCGCCAATGTGTTCTGATCGCTACAGTTTTCCTCGCCTGCCGCCCATCGGCGAGCGTCACGGGCTAAGGGCTCGGCTATTTCCGGCGGCAGCTTGAAATTCTCGATTTCGACCTTGGTCCCTTCGGGATCCGGGATGATTGCCAATTTCCAGGCCCGAATGGACCGCGGGTCCGTCGCCTCGCGGTCGCGCTGGTGAATGCTGATCACAGACGCGCCGCCTTTCGACGGCGGCTGTGCATCGGCGTTGTAGATGTAGGCCGGTTTCAAAGGTCCGCTGGGGCTGAACCAGCACGTCAGAATGCCACGGCCGACCCGGGTATAGATCTCCGTCGGCGCGCCAACGGGGCGGGGGGCGTCGGCTGGCGCGAGTTTCGGTGTAATGGCGGCAACGTCGGGCATCGCGACACTCGGCAGGCTCGGCGACGAGCTGGAGCAGCCGGCCAGAATTGCGGCGGCAATCGATGTGACAGCGAGACGCGTATCGCGAGAACATCGCATGAAAATTGTGCCTTACCGCGAGATCCGGTGACTTCAACGCACATACTTAGCCGCTTCTTTATGTTTCGATTCCGGCCAATTGCGGACGCTTCGCATGGTGTTCACCGGTGCACAAGACGGCCGTGGCGACAGAACCAGGGCAAAACCCATACAAATAAGGCGGGCTGGAGTGATCTCCAGCCCGCCTCAGCTCTCAGACGTCAAAACGCGATGTGGATTAGCGCAGCGAAGCACTGTCTGAGCGTTCGCCGCGACGGCGGCTGTGCCCCCGATCGTTCTCGCGGGGTGGTTCTGCCGTGGCAGCGCGGCTCAACTGATCCGCTGCCTCGTCTCGGTCTGATATCGCGGCTTCGAGTTTAATCTTCAATTCTCCGGCCGAGGAGCGCAGGTTTTCACGGCGGGCGCTCGCCGACTTGGCGAAGGTCGAATAAGAGAAGTGCGCGGGATCTTTGATCCCGGTGCGCTCTTCTTCGGCCTGGATCTGGCGATCCAGATCGCTGGCAATAGCTTCAAACTCACGAATCATAAGCTCGAGGTCCGCGACTTTGCGGGCCTTCTCCTCAGCTTCGAACCGCTTCAGACGAAGCGCAGTCTCGCGTGGCTTCATGGTTCGATACCCCATACTTGTTCGAACACGGTGCCTGAGCACTTCAAATCCCATGCCAACCATGGGTTGCCGCAATCAGGAAAAGTTATCCGACAGGTCGCTCCGTAGGGGGTGAGCCCACGTTGCGTCTGTCAACTATACCCAATATAGGTAGCATATGCCAATTAAGTTGCGGTAAAGCAACGAGATGCGAAGTTTTTCTAAAGTTTTGTCTAGCGTCCCAAAAAAGTTTCGCAGGCGCCCTGTGGTGGGCTCGCGAATTCTGATACCTGTAGATTCGTGTGAGTTTGTGCTTGGAAATCTGAGAATCGCCACAGTTGGGATCGCGGCCGGGCAGGGCCGGAATTATCTCAACCGAGGGGTCATCGCAGGGTCCAGGCGCAGCGAAGTCGGGCGGCGGGGTCATTTAATCAAATCATGTCGTTGGCGCGTTCCGGGTCGCTCCGGGCGAACGACAATCCCTTGCTCAGAAACAATTGGCTATGTGTGCCGGCAGGCTTGCAGCGGTCGGCGCAAGACAAAATTAGGGTTTGTTAACCTCTGGTCGGTAAATTCCTTAAAAGGGGATTAGCGCGAGCCGCGAATATCGCGGGCGACGCTAGCGTTCTCTTCAGCATCTGGGCAGACGACCTGGCGACGGGACAGGGAAGAGAGGAACGAAAGAAATGCGAGTCCTTCTTATTGAGGACGATAGCGCAACGGCGCAAAGCATCGAACTGATGCTGCAGTCCGAAGGCTTCAACGTCTACACGACGGATCTTGGCGAGGAAGGCGTGGACCTCGGCAAGCTCTATGACTACGATATCATCCTACTGGACTTGAACCTGCCCGATATGAGCGGCTACGAAGTCCTCAAGACGCTGCGCGTCAGCAAGGTTTCGACCCCCATCCTGATCCTGTCTGGCCTTGCCCAGATCGAAGACAAGGTGAAGGGTCTCGGCTTTGGCGCCGATGATTATATGACGAAGCCCTTCCACAAGGACGAGTTGGTGGCGCGCATTCACGCCATCGTACGCCGCTCCAAGGGCCACGCGCAGTCGGTCATTGAGACTGGCGATCTCAAGGTCAACCTCGACACCAAGACGGTCGAGGTCAACGGCCAGCGCGTGCACTTGACCGGCAAGGAATACCAGATGCTCGAGCTGCTCTCGCTGCGCAAGGGCACCACGCTCACCAAAGAAATGTTCCTCAACCACCTCTATGGTGGCATGGACGAGCCGGAACTGAAGATTATCGACGTCTTCATCTGCAAGCTGCGCAAGAAGCTCAAGGAAGTTACCGGCGCGCCAAACGGCTATATCGAAACTGTCTGGGGCCGCGGCTATGTGCTGCGCGATCCTGGCGACGAAGGCACGGTTGCAGCGTAAGCGGCAACGTCCCGTATGTCCCGATGCGAGACAGGGGTTCGGATATTTCCGAACCCCTGTTTCGCTTTGCCGGTTGTTCGCGGAAGGGTCAGCGTATGCCGAGCAATTCCACGTCGAAAATGAGCGTTGCGTTGGGTGGAATGACGCCGCCGGCGCCGCGTGCACCATAGCCAAGCTCCGGTGGAATGATCAGGGTCCGCTTGCCGCCGACTTTCATGCTGGCGACGCCTTCGTCCCAGCCCTTGATCACGCGGCCGGTGCCGATCGGGAACTCGAATGGATCACCGCGGTCCACGGAACTGTCGAACTTACGTCCCTTCTGGCCATTCTCGTAAAGCCAGCCCGTGTAGTGCATCACGCAGGTCTGGCCGGTTGATGGGCTCGCGCCATCGCCGACTTTGGTGTCTTCAATCTTCAATCCGCTGGGTGTCGTCACCGCTGTCTCCTGAGCTAGCACTGCATTTGTCGGCGGCGTAAGGGTCACGCCCGACCCTGCCACCACTGCACCAATGAGCCCGAGACGGACGAGCCTTGAAAGTGACGTTGCCATGAGTTCCCCGGCCACTGTTTTCTCACCGGGTGGTTGGTAGACCAATCCCGTGGCAATTGCACGGCAGTTCTAGGGATGGGCCAAAGCTTAGGCTTCATTTTTCCTGCGGACGGCGCCGGTATGGTCCGCATCGTTATCGGCCAGCCAGCCGGAGGTTTTCGGCTCATGTGTTTCGCTTTCGGACGTATCTTCATCCGGCGCCTCCGCAAGTCGCTCTACTTCTTCCTGGAGATAGCGCAGAACCTCACGCCGCTGGGCGGGTTCCAGATCAAGTAAGGTGACCGCCAACGATCGAGCCAAGTACCGCGCTTCATCATAGGTTTTCGACATCGGCTCTTCCTCCGCCTCAAAACTCTTCTGGGTTGCTGGAGTTGCGCGCAAGCGTGGGCAAGTGATCCTGGTTCTCTGGCCACGCTTCGGCGTCTGTTTCGGGATAACTCCGCAACGCGTCTCCATTTCCCAAAGAATTCGCATATTCGGCGATTTGTACAAGCCGTGCGTTGCGGACAATCCAGAACGGCGAATTCCGATATCCTACCCATACGATTTCAGATGTCTTCAACGACCTAGCAATGCTTTGTAGCAGCGCCATGACATGGATTGGCTTGCGTATTCCATGACTTTCCACGTTCGCGTGACGCCACCAGCCGATCGTTCATGGCTCAGTTCACGCCTCCGCTCATCGGAAATCCCGATACAGATTCGAAGCTAACGAACCTCAGTTGACAGCTCGCGATATGGGGCTGGGTTTTACTCGTCGCGTCTGTCACGACATTGATTTGTCTGTGACTGAGCCGCGTCAGGTCGCGGTTTCTTTTTTCAGATTTCCGTCATTGCGTCGTCGATATCCAGATCATCTTCCTCGAGGCTTGAACACACGGCGCGCAGAAACAGGTCACGGTCGATGGGCTTGGCAACCAGGGAAGCGAATGCTCCAGCCTTGATTTGGGAAAGGCGGGTGGGCGAGCCGATCGCGATGCACGGAATGGCGTGATAGGTCATGGCGTCGAGCAGCTTTTCAATCTCGCTGTCCCCGATTTCATCAACATCGAGCGCCACCAGGTCAATAGGCTGCATTTCCAGGCTTTCGACGGCTGCGCCGGCTGACGCGATCGGCCCTACGACCGAATAACCCGCAGTGTCGAGCATATCTTCGATCAACAGCGCGCGGCTCAGGCTCCCATCCATGATCATGATGCGACGCGACGATAACTGCCGCCCTCGCGAAGGCACCACCCGCGGCCTCATCAGTTTCTGACCCGGATTGAATAAGCTTGGCTCTGAACCTGCGCGAGCCTCGAGCGTGACGCGAGCGATGACCCCGGCCGGTTCGAAGACAATCGAGGTTTTAATATTTGGCAGCGATCGCGACCGCTCAATCAGTGTCAGGCCAAAACCCCGGCCGACAGGAGGGGCGACCGGCGGGCCACCGGTCTCACGCCATGTCAGTTCAACAACACGCGGCTGCCCGTCCTTCAACGACCAGTCGATTGCCACCTGACCCCCGGGCGCCGACAGTGCGCCATGCTGCATCGCGTTTGCAGACAACTCATGGAGAATGAGGGCGAGTTGAAGCGCCGTCTGTGGCGGAAGATCGACAGGCTCGCCTTGCAAAGAGATGCGGTCGGCGTCCGCGCCGGTCATCGACACCTGCGAGGTGATCAAGTCCACGATCGGGGCGCCGGACCAAGCGACCTCGCTCAAGATATTGTGGGCGTTGGCCAGCGACTGAAGGCGATTATTGAATCGCAAAACAAACTTTTCCGGCGACGTACTCGAGCGCGCGGTCTGCGCCGCGATCGATTGTACGACGGCCAGCGTGTTCTTCACGCGATGATTGAGTTCGGCCACGAGCAGCGAGCGGACTTCGTCGGCTTGGCGGCGCTCGGTGATATCGCGGTTCGTTTCAAGCACCAGTTTCTTGTCGCCGACACGCACCAATTCCTGGCGACTATCAACCCAAACATCCGATCCGTCGCTTGCGGTGTAGTGCACCTCACCGCTCCAGAATTCGTTTTCCAGAATGTAGGTGTCGAATGAATCGGCTGGCGGAATGTTTCGCGGCTTGAGGAGTTCGAACGGCGACTTCGATCTCGCCTGCGCCCTCGTGTACCCGAACAGTTCTTCGCAACCGCGGTTCCACATGACGATACCACCGGAGATCTCACGCACGAGAATCGCCTCGTGGGAAAGTTCGATGATGCGCGCCAGCTTACGCAGGCGCTGACTCTGGCGGCGCGTCTGGGTCACGTCCGTATTGGTCCCGCACCAGAATTCGACGCCGCCGTCGGCATTGCGGACCGGCATGGCGCGCGACAGAAACCAACGATACTTGCCGTCGGCTCCGCGCAGGGGGAACAAGTCCTCCCATACGCGGCCTTCAGTGGTGCAACGGGTCCACTTGTCCACGACACGAGCAATGTGATCGGGATGATGGAAAATCCGCCATCCCTGTCCGGCCGATGTTTCGAGCGTGCTGCCCGTATAGTCGAGCCAGCGCTGATTGAGCCAAAAGAGATCGCCTGCAGAATCGGCCATCCAGGCGAGTTGAGCGATGTTGTTGGCGAGCGCCTGGAATTGCAGTTCGCTCCGCTTCAACGTGTCGGCGAGATCCAGGTTGGGCGTCACGTCGCGCGAGATCGACATCACGCTCACGACGCGTCCTTCAGCATTCCTGATGGGTGAGATCACAACGTCCCACCACCGAGGCTTTCCTTTTTGCGTCGGCCGCAATGCCGTAAACCGCGCGGAGGATCCCGCGCATGCTTGCTTGAATGCGTGCTCCACATCTTGCCGGCTGGCTTCGGGCCAGAGGTCGATCCATTTATGGCGGGCGATGGCGGCATAGTCGTCGGCCTCCAACGCCTTCAATGCGTTTGCATTCATGAAGAGGAGGGCGCCGTCGCAATCGATGATCTTAATTCCGTCGGGACTTGCCTCGAAGAACTGCCAATTCACATCCCCGCGATCGAGTGCACCGTCCTTCCCGCTGCCGAAGCCTTCAGCAACGTTCGTGACACTTCCCGTCGTGTCACCCACCTTCTGGCTTTCGGTGGTCATGCCTTTCACTTTCCCATGCGCGAAGCCTCGCGCTCCATTCTCCGGTTTTCTCAGATCAAACTAGGCCACCCGCGTCAGGCGGCGGCGCCATGTTGTTTCACGCCAGCCTTGACATCGAAAAACAGTGCTTGGCTAATCACGGCTTTCACCATCTCGTGCTTGAATGGCTTGGTAACCAGGAACGCCGGCTCCGGCTTGTCGCCGGTGAGCAGCCGCTCTGGATAAGCCGTGATGAAAATCACAGGCACGTTGAGTTCCATCAAAATCTCGTTGACGGCTTCGATGCCGGAACTGCCGTCGGCCAATTGAATATCGGCAAGGATGAGTTCGGGGCGCTTGTCGCGCGCCAGCGCAAGAGCTTCTTTGTGGGTCGCGGCGACGCCGACGACTTCGTGGCCGATATCCGTTACCAGACCTTCGATGTCGAGCGCGATCAGCGGCTCATCTTCGATAATGAGGACGCGTGATGCGAGTTGCTCGGCGATCTCCTTGCCCGCGGCGTCAATCAGCTCTGCTATGTCATCCTCCGACTTGCCCAAAATGATTGCGATGTCTCGTGTCGAAAACTCTTCAACGGCAGCCAGCAGGAACGCCTGACGCGGACCGGGATTGAGTGTCTCGATACGACGGTCCGCAATGTCGCCGGCAGGATCGGCTCTGCCATTTGTAGGAACGGAGTTCCACACATTGATGAACGCTTTGTAGGCCGCTGTGCGGGGCGCAACATCGCGATCGAAGATGCGGTTGTCGGCAACCAACGCTTCGAGCATCGCGACGACATAAGCGTCGCCGCGATCCTGAGAGCCCATCAGCGCGCGGGCGAAGCGGCGAAGGTAGGGCAATTGCGGAGCGATCAGATCAGCCAGTGATGACGTACTCATGGTTTGCATTCCCCCGTGCAGATTCTCGCGGATTAGGGCCTGGTTTAGTGAACTATGACGCATGCTAAACGGAAAGGAGTTCCGTAACTTATCGTATCCTCAGCCGGTCGCGCGAACGAAGACCGAGGCGCCATCAGAACCAATTTCAGCGGCCGAATCGATGCCCATGATCTGGGCCAGCTTCGTGCGTGCCCGGTTCACACGACTTTTCATCGTGCCGACCGCGCACCCGCACATCAATGCCGCTTCTTCGTAGGAAAAGCCTTCGGCGCCGATCAGCACGAGCGCTTCGCGGTGCTCGGGCAAGAGTTGGGCGAAGGCGGACTGAAAGTCCAGCAAATCCATGTGGCCGGGCTGCTCCGGCTTCACACCCAACTGCGCGGCGAACTCACCTTCGACATCCTGCACTTCGTTCTTACGCTTGCGACGCTCTGACAAATGCGCGTTGCGCAGGATCGTAAACATCCACGCCTTGATATTGCTGTCGGGCGCGAACTGTTGCCAATTCCGCCAAGCTTTGACGAGCGCTTCCTGGACCAAGTCATCGGCCTGGTCCGCCGAGCGCGTCAACGATCGGGCAAACGCGCGCAAGTTGGGCAGCAGCTTGGTGAGCTCGCGTTGGAATTCTGGAGTAGGAACACTGCTCATGAATCGCGCTCCGATCTCCGTTCCGCCTTGGACAATTGGTCCAGGAGACCCGTGAAGCGCTCAGGCATCGGCTCGGCCAGCATTTGCCCATAGAGCCGCTTCAGCTCCATGGCGATTTCTGCCTCGGCTGTTTTTGTCAGCATAGGTGGTTCGACGGCGGCTTCGGCTTCTGCTTCCATCTGCTTTTGCGGTGTGCCTTCGATGTTTGTTCGACGCGTGTTCACGTGCCCCCCGGACGTTTCTAAATCCACGATCACTATCGTGGAGCCTCTCAGTTCACGGTTTAACGCGGGGGAACTATTCAGAGTTCCCAGCTTAGCAGTAGTTTCTGCGTCCCGTTCATTAACCCACTGAAAAGATAATACTATTCGGCCGGAACTCCGTCGGTTGCCCCAGCAGACGTTTCGGCTGGCGCTGTGGATCGGCTCATCACGAAGGCAGCGACGGCAAGCACCAGCAGAAGTGGCAGATTTCGGAAGGCGGTAGTGAGCACGGGGCGAATGGCATACGGCGCGGCGCTGGTTAAAGCTGCCAACAGAATATCCCGATCAGCATTGCTGAAGGCCGACAACGGGCTATCGCTCGCGCTTTCGCTCTCAGCCTGCTTGTCGGCCTCTTCCTGTGCCTTGGCTTCTTCGCTGGCGGCTGTCTCCGGCTTTCTGACCGCGTAACCGATGGCAATGGCGGCGGAGATGGCAAAGAACACGCCGGCGAGGATCAGATTGGCGATCTCCGGCTCATAGTGGCGATGAAGATAATTTGATCCTGCCGCAGTCGTAAATCCAAGTGCGACGAGCAAAGGCACGACCATGAGGAGGCCCCACACAAGTTGTGCGATGGCATTGTCCACCGTCGCCTGCGCCTTGCGATAAAGGAAACCTAGTCCCAGCATGGTCGTGCCCCTGATCTAGAGTTTTGTGATCACAGATCGATCAGGACTTCCAGAGAGCGCCCATCACGAAGCCGACAGCCGCGGCCACGGCGAGCGTCGCCATGGGCTGATCCTTGACTGACTTGTCGACGGCAATCTTGATGTTGCCAGCTACTTCACCGACGCGCTCTGATGCTTCGCGGCCCTGGTCGGCGACTTGGCGCGCAACATTCTCGGCGCGATCGAGTGCGCGGTCGATCTGCTGGTTCGCATTATCAGCGAAATCGGATGCGCGATCGGAAGTCGGACGAGCGGTCTCGTTCGAATAAGGGGTTGCGGTCGCCATGTTGAGATCTCCTTGCATGGGGGTGCGCCGGCTTTTGCCAGCGTGCGGACGAGGAACTCCGCCATTTGCCGAAGGTTCCGAAGTATTCCAAAAGCTACGCTTCAGTCGCGGCGGCTGAAGATCTGTCCGGCCAACGTCCCCGCAGCCGTCACCGCCTGCTTCGCCGCTGAGCTCAATCCGCCCGAGCGGTGAGTGGCTGCGAAGGATGGCGCACGTGCGACTTGATCGCGGATCGCATCGGCGATCGCCAAGGCATCAATGTCGCGCTGCGGTCCCGATTCAGAGAGCAATAACGTCACCACCGGCATGCGTCCCGAGCGCTCCAGCATGGCTGAGAGAGTCTCGACTTGCGTCTCAGCGTCTTGCGGCGACTGCCCCCCACTCTGCATCGAGACGATGATCACGCCCGGTGCCTGCTCGATTTTTCTACCCACAATAGCGCCTTTCAATGCCTCAGCCGCCGCCCGATCTCCCGCCGTCACGCCTTGCGCTCCATCGATGCACCAGAGGATGACGTCGCTCTTGCTGGCGCCGCGAACGAACTGCCGCCGGCCTACGGTGTCGACGCCGACAGCTTCATTCAACGAGAAGAGAATGCGGGATTTTTCTTCGCGCTCGGTCTGCTCGTCGGCAACGGCGGCAACAGCCGCCATGGTGTCCACGCGGGTTGGCGAGGATCCCGTGACAACGGCACGCAACGCACGGGATTTGCGGATTTCCTCCGCCTGTACCACCTCTGCTGCGGCACGTGTTTCGCCGTGCGGCCGCAAGCGCCCTCCATAGAGATCGATGGCCGCGCGGCCGACTTCCTCAACATAAGCTTCGGCGATGCGGCGTCCAACGCGCTCCTTGCTCCAATTGACGACGGCGCGCGAGAGCTGCTCGCGAGCCTCATGCGTCATGGCCGTTGCCGGGTTGGCGAAGCGGATGATGCGCCAGACATCGTAGGCGCGCTCGGCGACACCCACCATGCCGCGCCAACGATAAACCGATAGAAGCTGCGCGACCGTAAGCCGATCCCCGAGCGGGATCTGGGTTTCGACGAATGTCCCGAGCCGCGCACTGACCCGCTCGGCGATGATCAGAGCTTCGGGCAACGTGAACTGCCAAATGGCATCCTCTCGCTCCGGATGCATGCGCCGTGCGACCGCGTCGATCGTGCGCTGGCCGAGCTTCAAAACATCTTCTGTGGAGGCCAGTGTCTCAGGATCGACCTTCGAAGCGATGGCGCGCACGTCACCCCATGCGCGATCAGACAATGTAAGATGGCCTTGCCGACGCAGGCGTTCATCGGCGGCTTCCAGCTTGGCCAGCCGACGCTCGCCAGAGGACATCCAGGCGCGCTCGACCAGGAACCCCGTCAGGGCTACTGCGAGTGCCGCAAGGGCCCAATAAAGCAGCCACCCGTTGTGATAGAGATAGAGCCCGCCTAGAGGCAAAAGTGACAAACTCGGAAGCAGCAGAGCAGCTGCTATGAGAATTATGCGCGTCTTTTGTTGTGCGGGAGTGAGATCTGCCATGACAGTTGCTTTCTCTCCCAAGCCAACGGCCGGCCTCGCGTCGAGCGAGACCGGCCGGTCAGATCCAAGCGCTGGCGCGGTGAGCCTCGTCAGGCTTTCCGAATTAGGCCTGCAATCAGCGACACGACGAACAGGATGATGGCGACCCAGAACAGAATACGTGCCCCCTCCATCGCCGTCCCAGCGACGCCGCCGAAGCCAAGGAACGCCGCGACCAGGGCCACGACGAGGAAGACGACGGCGTAATAAAGCATATTGCCCATGGCGGTGCTCCTGATTGATGAACCAATGTCCTCAAAACGCGCCCATCAAACTCAGGTTCCCGTACAGTGCTGATAAAGTTTTCCGCCGCGGATATCTGCTTACAGAACGAGAAAAAAGCGCCCCGAGTTTTCACTCGCGACGCTTCCTTCGTACTCTTCGTTCGGCTGGGAAATGTTATCGACCTAACGTCTTCTTCACGTTGCCGCTGATTTTCTGGCCTTCGCCCTTCGTTTCCTGAGCAAGGCCTTCGGCTTCTAGACGGTCAGAGCCGACAGTACGCCCAACCGTTTGCTTAACATTACCGATCGCATCGTTCGCATGACCGGCGGCCTTATCGGCGGTCGAAGATGACGTGGCGCTATCGTAAGCGTCCGACGCCTTGTTCTTCACTTCACCGACTGCCTTCTGGGCGTCGCCCTTTATTTCTTGCGCCACACCTTCCGCCTGCATCCTGTCAGAGCCGAGAAGCTTGCCAACACCCTGCTTGATGTTTCCAACCGCTTCGTTGGCGTAGCCTTTAATCTTGTCCGATGTACCCGACATAACAGTCTCCTTGATGGCGAAAAAATCGCGGGCGAGGCTCGCAGCCTGCCTACGCCCATAAAACGCACGGGCTGCCGACCAGTTCCCGTCACTCGTCTGATGATCGCAACCAAACATGGGGCGGCGCGTTGCTGTCGCGGATGATTTGCTGCCAATCGGGCATCAATTCCGGGGATCGAACATCGATGCCAATGCTCGCGGACAACCTGCGAACGCTTCATGCTTCGCTCATGATCGCCGCACTCGTGATCGCAGCGCTCATTCTGGGGGCTGACCTCCTCATCCCGCTCGCCATTGCAACGATCCTGTCTTTCATTCTCAGCCCCATCGTCAAAAAGCTCGTGCGCTGGCGCTTGCCGCGCTCTCTCGCAGTGGCGATCGTTCTGGGCGGCGGGTTCATTTCCGCAGTGTCGCTGACGACCGTCTTGAGTACGCAGATTTTGACGCTGACAGCGGAACTTGAGACGTACCGCGAAAATCTCGTCGAAAAGGCTCGCTGGGTGTCGAGCCTCGGGCAGGGCACAACGACATTGAAGCGGGCGAGCGATGCCGTGGAGGCGATCGACGACGCCATTCGGCGGGAGTTCGATGATCCCACCAAGCAAACGACAAGCCCACGCGGCGGAGTTACGACTACGCCGCCATCACCACCTGCCGCAGATGCCAAACCTGATGCGGAGCCGGCAGAAGGCGAACCAAACTCTCTGATGGCCATCTTTGAAAAAATCTCCGGGCCAGGCACGACTTTCGCGCTCACGCTGCTGTTTACGATGTTCCTTTTATTGCAATACGAGGACATTCGTGATCGCATCATTCGGCTGGCCGGCACCGAAAATCTGAGCGGTACCACCGCAGCCATGAGCGACGCGGGATCGCGCCTATCCAAACTTTTTCTCACACAGGCCGTGCTGAACGTTACATTCGGCATCGTTACGGGCATCATGTTGGCCGCGATCGGCGTGCCCAACCCGATCCTCTGGGGTGTCGTCGGTGCCATCGCGCGTTTTATTCCATACGTCGGCTCGTTCATCGCCGCCGTGCCGCCGATCATCCTGGCCGCTGGCGTGGATCCTGGCTGGACTACAGCCTTGGTGACGGCAACCTTCTTTCTCATCGCCGAGCCCGTCATGGGACACGTGGTGGAGCCGGCGGTGCTCGGTCGCAGCATCGGGCTCAGTCCTTTCGCAATGGTGATTTCAGCCAGCTTCTGGGTGCTGATCTGGGGGCCGATCGGACTCATCCTCGCGGCGCCACTGACGCTCCTTCTTGTTGTCATGGGCGCTTACATTCCGCGCCTGGAATTCGCGAGCGTGCTGCTGGGTGATCAGCGCGCACTCGAGCCCCATCTCGACCTTTATCGGCGCATTTTATCGGGTGACACAGCGGCGGCGATCGCACAGCTGGAAGAGGAAGTCGAGGAGCAGGGTCTGGCGGCATCCGTCGACGGATCTCTGCTGCCAGCGCTCCGGCATGCTGCGTCCGATCAGCGGCGTGGGCGCATTGATGAGTTGCGACGTGACGAGATCACGGAGACGGTCGACGACGTCGTCGACTTTCTGGTTGAATCGGTTCCAGCAGCTCCTGCTTCCCCCGACCGGGCGCAGCGCGTGCTCGTGGTGGCGGCCCGCGGTCCCTTCGACGAGCTGACGGCAAAGGTCACCGCTGCCGTTCTCGACAAGTCGCCGCGCATCGAGGCCGAAGCTACGACGGGTACATCGGGGCTGACGGCGCTGGCGACACGAAAGGCCGAGGATGGAGAAGGTCCCCTCGACGCCATCGTTTTGACGACCGCGGGAGGCGTGGACAGCCGTCTGCTCGGAATCCTGGCCAAGCGCACGCAGCAGCAATTCCCAGGCTGCCGCGTGCATGTGCTGGAAGCGGTAGAGCCGGGGTTCGGTCTCAGCCGGCCCGGGCTGCCGGAAGGCATTGCCCTCTATAGAAGTGTGGCGGAGGCGATGGCCGCCCTCGACTTTGAACCGACCCGGAGCGAATGGCCAGCCTCATCCCCTCCAACTGCTCCGGCGGCTACGGCTGCTTAGACCGTGTCCCGCGGCATTCCGCCGTGTTCGCAAAAACGGCAGTGAACATGGGAAACCTCCGGCTCGACAATGCGTTGTACGTGTCGAGCCGCTCGAACGGCAGCACACACCGCACGACAGCATTGGAGTTGATTCATGAAATCCCTTCTTCTCTGGATCATCGGCGTGCCGATCTCCGTCATCATCCTGTTGAACCTGTTCAATGTCATCTGACGAATTCAGCGGAGCGGCTGACTTCTTTGGGTATGATGAGGACTACATGGCCTCTGATGTCAGTGACTACGTCTCCGGGCGGCTCGATCCCCTCGCAGCGCGAGACGTCGAGCGGCGCGCAAAAACGGATGGTCGGCTGGCGGCCGCGATCATAGCGGCGAATGCGGTTCGCCGCCGCGTCGTGAAGCGACTTGAAGCCAAGCCTCGCAGCTGGAACTGAGCCATTCCCGCTGCGTTTTGTCTCCGTGCCGCGACTGGCGGCTTTACCATTCATCGAGGATCGATCATGAAAAGCACCTCACTCATTATTGCATCTCTGATGCTTTCGACTGCTGCAATCGCGCAGGACACGCCGCCGGAACCGGCGACTCCCGCCACACCTCCAGCGGCAACGGACACTGCACCTGCGCCATCCGCAGCGCCTGCCGAAGTTCCAGCCTCTCCGGCACCGTCGGAATTGCCCTCGACAACGGCCGATAACAGCGCTGCTCCAGTGCTCTCCGATGAGCAGGCCGCTGCATTGAAGAACAAAGTGGTGTGGTCGAGCGATCAGAAAAACATCGGTGAGGTTGCCGAAGTGGTGCGCGACAACTCAGGCCGGGTCACCGAATTGCATGCCGACATCGGCGGCTTCCTCGGCTTCGGCGAGACGCGGGTCCGGATTTCTCCAGGCGAATTCAAAATCGTAAATGATCGCGTCGAGTTGACCCGGACGGAAGAGCAGGCGGAAAATCTGCCGGAGGTCACTGACAACTAAGGCTGAAAAAACTCCGGAGCTTGCGCTCCGGAGTCCTATTTTGGGTGTCGAGAGAGGGGACGAACATGGGCAGCAACTGGCGGCGTCGCGGGCAAACGTGGCAGGACGGTGAGTGGCGCCAGCTCGGGACTGCTGGCGAAGACCTTGGAGATCTTGCGCAAGCAGCATTCGCACGGATGCGAGAGATGCATGCCGCGACCATCGCCAAGCCCGACAACGATCAACACAGCTGTGCACGGACACCGGCTCCATTCACCGGAGATGGCCATGCGCCTGCCGGTCCCTTCATCATCCGCCCCGAGTATCGCGGCTTCGCATGATCGCTAGAGAGGGAACACCAGCGTAACCCTCGTGCCCCGACCTTCTGTCCGGTAGGATAGTTCAGCGTGCAGCGACTTGGTCATGGCCTGGATGATCCGCGATCCGAGCCCAGTTCCCTTGATGGGACCCGACCCGTTCCAACCGACACCATCGTCTTCGACGAGGATCGTCGCCCGCTCACTCCCGCCTTTTGTGAGAATGATACGAACATCACCCGTCTGCCCTTCCGGATAGGCGTACTTCAATGCATTTGTCACCAATTCGGTGACGACCATCGCGATGGAGATGGCGCGGTCCGTCGATGTCACAACCCTTTCGTCCGCCTGCACTTTCAAACCATGAGTTCTCTTGCCTTCTCCTACAGCTGCCAACAGATCGCTCGCGAGATTTTTCAAGTAGGCATCGAGATCGACGCTACGGACGTCCGACGACGTGTAGAGCCGGCGGTGGATGCCCGCGATTGCGAGGATGCGCGCGCGCATTTCAGCCAAAGCTGCCTTTGCCGCTTCATCCTTGACGACATTCGATTGCAAGGTCGCCAGCGATGAAATCATTGCCAAAGAGTTGGCGACGCGATGATTGACTTCGGCGAGGAGCATTTCAGCTCTCTCCTTTGCTGCGAGGATGTCCTTTTGCGATTGCTCACGCTCGGCCATCAGCCGCTTCTTAGCTAGGGCATCCCCGATGGCTGCAACAATCAGCTCCCGATAGTTGCCGTTGATATCCTTCCAAACGTAGTCGCTGGCGCCTGCCTTTAGGGCCGACATGATGATGTTGGCGTCGTCCGAGCCGGTGACATAGATGATCGGCGCCCCTCCGGCAGCCGCGACGAGTCTCGGTATCAGGTCGAGACCGGTTTCTGATCCGAGATTGTGATCGAGCGCAATGACATCGTAGCTCTTCTCCGAAAGGCGCAGGAGCCCTTCGGCGCCTCCTGGGGCGTGGTCAACGATCATGTCATGGCGCGACAAGGCTTTCTGGAGAAGACGGGCCAGCCCTTCATCGTCATCGATGTATAAAACGAGGGTCATCTCATCGCGGCAGGTTGACTGGTGACATCTCACACGTTTGTCGCGGTCAGTCCGCGACAGGCACTTGCATCACGGCAACGAACAAGCCGAGCTGGCGAATAGCATTTGCAAAGCTTTCGTAGTTCACTGGCTTGGTGATGTAGACGTTGGCGCCCAGATCGTAGCAGCGCTGGATTTCGCGTTCGTCGTCCGTGGTGGTCAAAACGACCACCGGCGATCGCCTCAGATGCGGATTGGTCTTGATCGTCTGCAGAATATCGACGCCGCTCATGTCCGGAAGATTGAGATCGAGAAGGATGAGCAGAGCCCGCTTTGCGCTGACGGCGCCGCTCTTGTCATCACCCAGCAGGTAATCGAAGGCGGCATTGCCGCTTGCTATCGGCACAATATCATTGGTGACGCCAGCGCGACGGATATTCCGTTCTATCAGACGCGCATGTCCTTCGTCGTCCTCAATCATCACGATCGTAACGGGATTGGCGTTATGGGTGTTCATGCCGTCTGCTCCTTAGCGTTCTGTATGGCCATCTTCTTCGGCAGGTCGACCACGAACGTGGTGCCTTCTCCCGGCTTGGATTGAACCGTCACGTCTCCGCCCATCATGCGGACGAGCGAGCGGACGTGTGCGAGGCCGATGCCTTCGCCCGGGCGATCAAGGCGGCCGGCGCGTCGGAACAGTTCAAAAATCCGCTTCAGATCTGCTTCTTCGATACCCCGGCCGTTGTCCGCGATGCGCAGCTTCACACGACCACCGCTTTCTTCGGCGGATACCGTGATGCGTCCGGGACGGTTCGGTGCCAGATATTTTACGGCATTATCGAGAATGTTGCCGACGATCTGTTCAATTGCGAGGCGGTCAGACACAACGGAAGGAAGCGTGTCCGGAACATCTACCGCTGCGCCAGCTTCGTCAATTTGGTGCTGCAGGCTCGCGAGCGTCGCCGTCATGACATCTGAAAGTTGGACGCGCTCGCGTTTCAGTTCGCGACGCCCCTCGCGCGACAGCTTGAGGATGGCGCCGATGAGGCTGTCCATTTTAGTGCTGGAAGATCGGATGAAGCCGACCGATTCTGGAATATCCGTCGTCGCAACCTCGGCAGCCTTGGCCTTCTCGGCTTCGGTCGCGTTGTCGTTCTTGAAGTACTCTCCGAGTTGAGCGGATGCGCTTTCTAATTCGCTGGTAAAGCCCATGATGTTGACCAGAGGCGCGCGGAGATCGTGGCTGACGATATAGGCAAAGCGCTGGATTTCCTCGTTAGCCTGGGTCAGCGCAAGTGTTCGGTCATTCACCCGTTCTTCCAGATCGTTCGTCATCTGCCGCAGGGACTCCTGGGCGCTGACCAGCTTACCGGTATTGTTCGCTACGATGTAGAATGCGAGCACCGCCAGCAAAACGAGCAGACCTGAACCCAGGGCGGTCGTGATTGAGAGTCGGTGGGCGGATTGCGCAAGTTCGAACAGCCCTGATCCTACAACAGTGTCCGCCCGGGTCGTGATCTGTTCCAACTCCTTGCGCAGTTCGGCCATATATTTCAAGCCGCGGTCAGTTGCGACCACCCGCAGGGCTTCTTCTCGTTTGCCGCTTTTCGCCAGGGCAACAGTTTCCGCCATTTCCGCCAGCTTGGGCTCGACAATTGCCATGATCTTCGCGATGCGGGCTGCGTCTGCCGGATCAACCCCACGCGCGACGAGGTCAGCCAACCCTGTTCGCGCCTCTTCCAGGCCGTCGTAGTAGGGCGGGAGATAGGCTTCTTCTCCCGTAAAAAGGTAGCCCCGCTGACCGGATTCCGCTCGCAACAGTCCCATGTGAGTCTGGCGAGCGGCGATCCGGACCAGTCGTTCGGACGCGATCGCTTCGGCCCGATTGGCCGTCTCCGATGTCAGCCTGAACGAAGCGGCAACCAGCAACACCAACATGCCGGCACCCACCACGATGAGGAGAATTGTGGACTGCACGTACGTGAGACCAAGGGCGCGGGTTGGCACGCGATGCTCCGGAACATGAGGTGGTTCGTTGCTCACATGATCTACACGAGAGCGGTGCAGTTGGGGAATTGTTGATTTGGATCAGAACGGACTGGTTAACATCGGCGGTCGGCATTTTCAGGCGTAATTGCCAACCGCTCCGGAACTGTCGTGTGAGCCGAGCGTTTCCCTGGCGAACGATTGTTACGGGAGCGGACAATGACCGATTATCGCGACGCCCTTTCATCTCTGCATACGACGCTTGTGGACAGCCGCAACGGCTACGAAGAGGCGCTCAAGGATGCGGGCAAATCTGGTTTGGTTACGCTTTTCGAGGAGATGGTGGCGCTGCGGCAGCAGGCATCCGTCGAGCTGGAGCCTCTGCTGCTCAAATCCGGAGCGACACCCGATGACGACGGATCGTTCATGTCCACCGTGCACCGCACGATCATCAGTTTTCAGTCCATGCTGACCGACCTGGACGAGACGGTTCTTCCGGGCTTCATCGACGGCGAAAAGCGCATTCTCGGCTATTATGACGAAGCCATTGCCGCAGCGCCTGAACCCGATCGCGAGGTGCTGATACGCCAGCGGGCAGACTTGTCAGACCGGATTGAGGAAATGGAACGCCGACAGTCGAAGGCTGCTTAGACCTTCGTCGCAACTCAACCAGAAATCTGCAGGCACTCCCGTCATCCCCCCCGACCGACAATGCCTGCAGTAGAGGCGAGCCCGTGTCCCCCCGCGCGGCTCGCCTCACCCCCTTCGCAGCATCCGAATTGCCGCTTGATTGGAGACGACCCATGAAGATTGAGAACCTCAACGACCTGTTCCTGCATACGCTGCAGGACATCTACTTTGCCGAGAAGCAGATCGTGAAAGCTCTGCCGAAAATCATGAAAAAGACGGACAGCCCTGAGCTTGGCAAAGCATTCGAGAGCCATCTCGCCGAGACCGAAGAGCAGGTCACACGGCTGGAGCAGGTCTTCGAAATGCTTGGTGAGAAGCCGAAAGCGACGAAATGCCCGGCGATAGAGGGTATCATCGAGGAAGCCAACGAATTGATCGCCGACATTCAGGATCCCGATACGCGCGACGCCGGGATGATCGCCGCCGCGCAGGCCGTCGAGCACTATGAAATCACGCGCTACGGCACACTGGTCTCGTGGGCCGAGCTGCTCGGTATGAAGGATGCCGCCAAGGTCCTCGGCCAGACGCTGAAAGAAGAGTATGGCGCCGATCAGAAGCTGACGAAGCTGGCGGAGAGCCGGCTCAACAAGGAAGCTGCCGAGTAACGGTGGTCTGGCACAGCGTTGATGAAGGCCCGGACTTGCTCCGGGCCTTTTCGTGTGTACGCTAAGAAAAGGAGGAGGTTTCCCTCCTCCTAGTCAAGCGAGCGTGGCAGCCCGCTTCACGGCTGTACTTTTATGGCAGCGCGTACACCGTCAGCGTTCCGCCGAGATCGGTGTAGGACTTGAGACCGGCGTAGTTGCCCACTGCACCAAGGCCGTCTGTGGGTTTGTCGAGACCGGCTGCGAGACCGATACCGGCCCAGCCGCCGACGCCCGAGTACAGCCCCATGTACTGCTTCCCGTCGATGGCATACGTGAACACGTTGCCGATCGCGCCGGATGGCAGTCGATGCTTGAACAGCTCTTTGCCGTCCTTGGCATCGCGGCACTTGAAGTATCCATCCAAGGTGCCGTGGCAGGCGAGGCCGCCGGCCGTCGTCAGGACACCCGACCAGACCGAGAACGGCTCATCATGCTGAGCGACAATCTTGCCCGCAGCACCATCCCAGAGCGTGAAGTGGCCCGTGTTCGATTTGCCTTCCGGCGGGAACATGGACAGCGTCGCACCCACATAGGGCTGACCCGGAGTGTATGAGACCTTGAACGGCTCGTAATCCATGCAGACGTTGTTCACTGGAATGTAGAACAGATTTGTCTGCGGAGAGTACGCTGCCGGCTGCTGGTCTTTGAAGCCGAGAGCTGCGGGGCAGATGTTCTTGGTATTCACGTCCGCGCCTTGCACGAAGGTCGACTTTTCATCGATCACCTTCGGACGACCGTAAGTCGGCGAAGACTTGTCGAGATCGACGCCCGACGACCAGTTCAGATCTTGGTCATAGGGCTGAGCGACGAGCGGCTCACCCGTCAGGCGGTCAATCGTGTAGCCGAAGCCATTGCGATCGAAATGGGTGAGAACCTTGCGCTCTTCGCCGCCGATGTTCTGCGTCGTGAGGATCGACTCGTTGACGCCGTCATAGTCCCACTCGTCGAATGGGGTCATCTGGTACGCCCATACGGCTACGCCCGTGTCGGGGTTGCGTGCGAACAGCGTCATCGACCATTTCTGGTCGATACGTTTGCCATCCGGACCGGCGCGTTGTACGGGGTTCCACGTCGAGGGGTTCGCGGTGCCGTAATAGAAGAGGTTCGCCTCATCGTCATAGGCATAGTAGCCCCATGTGGACCCGCCGCCGATCTTCCACTGATCACCCGTCCACGTCTTCAACGAACTATCCTTGCCAACGGGCTTCCCGAGCGACATGGTTTTTTGCGGATCGACGAGGATGTCGCTATCGGGACCCACCGAATAGGCGCGCCAAAGCCTCTTGCCGTCTTTCAGGCCATAGGCGGTGACGTGTCCGCGCACGCCGAACTCGGCACCCGAGTTGCCCATGATCACCTTGTCACGAATGATCATTAGAGTTCCGGTGTAGGTCTCGCCCTTCTTCGGGTCGCCGTTGACCTGCTTCCACTTCTCCTTGCCCGATTCCGTATCGAGCGCCACGAGCGTGGTGTCGGCAAGCCCCATGATGAGAGTGTTACCGGCGACTTGCGGACCGCGATTGACCGTATCGCAGCACATCACAGGTATGACAGAGGGATCCTGCTTGGGTTCGTATTTCCAGAGAACCTTGGGCTCGACGGGGTTCTCAAGACTGAGCTTGAAAACCTTATTTGGGAAGGCCGAGTGAAGATAAAGGTCTTTGCCGATGACGATTGGCGAGCCTTCGTGGCCGCGCAGCACGCCGGTTGAGAATTGCCAGGCTACCTGTATGTCTTTCACGTTCTGCGTATTGATCTGATCGAGTTTCGAATATCGCCAACCTTCGTAGTTGCCCTGCTGCATGGCCCAGTTGTTGGGGTCAGCGACCGCTTTTTTGACGTCATCATTCGCAGCTGCTGGAAAAGCCGCCGCAGCTGTGGCGAGAACGCCGTAGATGATCGTTCTACTTCCCATTTCTTTTCTCCGCTTCAACTTGGAACAGATGGTCATTGCGCGGTTGACCTTTCATAAGCCTCCTGAGAGAACGGGGCGCGCATGACATCGCAACCTGCTGCCGAATCACGAAGCGGCGATGTCCCGGAGGAGGCCTGGCCCAACAGCAAGTTGGGGCACAGGTTCCCGACGGGATCACAAATTTGTCATACTAAGTGAAAGCACTGAGAACGCGCGTTGGGCGCGCGCTCTCATCATATCAGCGGAGTTGAAGGTTCAGGCCGCGTGGCGAGCGTGGCGGCCCTCTTCGATCTCTTCAATGATTTTAGAAACGAACGCCGGCAGATCGCCAGGTGCGCGGCTCGTCACGATCCCTTCATCGACCACGACCTCGCTATCTTCCCACTTCGCACCGGCATTCATCACATCGGTCTTGATCGATTTGTATGATGTCGCCCTACGACCCTTCAAAATTCCGGCTTCGACGAGTAACCACGGACCATGGCAGATCGCGGCTATGGGTTTGCCGGCGTCGGCGAAAGCCTTGACGATCTCGACAGCGCGCGGGTTCGCCCGCAGGATGTCGGGATTCATCTGACCACCGGGGATCACAAGCGCGTCGAAATCATTCGGATCAACACGATCGATTGCTGCATCAGATTTCGCTTCCGGCCCCCAATTCTTATCCTTCCAGCCCTTCACATCTCGTCCCTCTGGCGTCGCGATCGTAACTTTGGCTCCGGCTTCCTTCAGCTTGTCGCGGGGGACCTCCAGCTCGGATTGTTCAAATCCATCGGCTGAGATGATTAGAATTTTTGCTTCTGTTATTTTCGTCATGAGGTCTATCCATTTCCAAAACTCGGATCTGAGGATCGACTGGACGCTGCACGGATTTGCAGCGCTCCAGCTTTCTATTCCCGCTCGATTTCTTGCGCCTTTATTGCGCCATGCGCGCTCGGCCTTCGGGGCTGTCGTGCGCAACTCTGGCTAGAAACGCGAGCGTGACCGGTTCAATGTGCTCATCCACCCAGCGAGCCATGTTCTCTTCTTCGGTCAAAGACGAGCGGAGAAGAGTTTCGGCGTGCTGTGTGCCCACACGACCGCACATTGCGATCAGGGATTTATAGGTGCCGATCTCGAAGTTCTCGAACATGTTGTTTGCAAGCATGTTCTTTATGATTTCATCTGACGACGCAGCGTGCATCATCGCCGAGACATTTCCCATCATCGAGAGAGCCGTGTCTTTCACAGTCGATGAGCTTTCGCCCATTTCCTTCAGAACACTTTCCAGTCGTTCAAGCTGACTCGTCGTCTCTACCAAGTGCTGCTGCAGGCGAGTGCGCAGTTCGGGATAATCGTGCGTGCGATCAATCTGTCGCTCCATCAGTTCTCGCGCTTGCATTTCCATTGCGTGCGCGTTGCGCAGGCCCGTGACGAAGAAATCGCGTTCGCTTTCCGCCATGTCGGTCTCCCAGTGTTGCGGTTGAGGCGGCTCAACGCCCTCATTCCCGGCTTGTTCCGCGGGAACGCAATCGGTCGCGCGTACTTTGGGCGGCGCCGCTTCGATTAAAGTTGCACTGAACCGGCGCTGGCAATTGTTTCGGCACGGCGAGATACTCGTCGGTGGCGCGGGTTTCGCCGCGGGGTGCCTGGCGTTCTCAAGCTCTTGACCGTTAGTCAGCAGGTATCAGCACGACGTCCGGATCCGCGAGCGGATCAGGCGCGGCAGGGACGCCGGGCCGCTCCACGACTTCCGGCGGCCCAACGGCAGGTGCCGGTGGGAGATAGCCAGGACGATAGCCTGTTTGTCCTCCCGGCTGATCGCTTGCGTCGATGCGCACCTCGGGGGCCGTCGGGACCCGCGCGAGAGGATCGTACTCCGCGGCGGGATCGGTTGGTTGACTGGCTGACGGGGCGGGAAATTGATTGCGGGCATTGTTGGGATCATTCGGAGATCCGCCGGTTGACTGGGCCCCAGCATAATCAGGGCCCGCGACCAGAACGGCGAAACATAGTGCCAATATACGTTTCATGACAAACGTCTCCTGTACCTACACGAGTGAAGACGCGCATAGGCAAGCTCGAGTTCCGAACCTTCAGCGGACTTTAGAACCTTGTCCCGGCCGTGCGATGCCGCGAGACATTGTTGCCTCTATTTTCGCAAATGCCTATTGCATCGCCCTGCCGATCGGTCATTCCGATTTGCAGGCACGGCTTAAATGAGCGGAAGCTCTCGAGGGGAATGTGAAAATCGGGAGACTTGCCGCCATGCCGCGTGTCGGCCTTGCTATCCTCATAATAGCACTCGCAGGGACAGCCCCAGCGCTCGCGACTTCTGAACAAACCAGTGAGACTCGAGAGGGCGTGCCCATAAACTCGCAAGGGTCTCAGTCGGCCTCGGAGGAGAGCGCCGGACTGCAGTACGTTCGATCCGATTGCGATGTGCGGCGGCCAAGCTGCCGCCGCTGGCGTGCTCTAGCCGGAGATCGGTTGGAGAAATCCAAGGGCGCAGACTGAGCCCCACACCCCCATCGACGTCTCTGCCTGCGCGTCACAGGCCACGCAGAAACAATAGAGCGCAGCATGCCGCCATGCTGCGCCTATTGTTTTACGACCTCGGACGAGCCTTACTTCGATGTCTGCACAACGACTGGTGGCTTCCAGGTGCCGTCGAGCGCGGCCTGCTGCGGCAGATAGAGCCGCATCACCATGTAAACGGGTCCGTTGGGCGCCGGCAGCCAGTTGCTTTCCTTATCCGATCCCGGTGAAGCGTTCTGCACATAGATCGTCACCGAGCCATCCGGATTGGTTTTCATATTCGTCAGCATCGGTGAGTTGATCAGATAGCGATTAATCGGATTGTCGATCAGAAGCTGGGTCTTGCCGTCGTACATGGTGACGGACCAGAACGCGTTGACGGGAGGGAAGCCGCCCGATGGGAAGGTGATCGTGTAATTGTGTTTGCTGCCGTCGAGCTTCTCGCCCTTATCGTCCGCGGCTGCAAACGGATAGAGCGCTTCGACCGCATCGTTGCCATAGATGCCGGCAAGAGCGGCTGCGGCGCGCAGCGTATAATCGCCATTGTAGAAGGCTCGATCGCCAAACGGCTTGGATATCTGCCAGCCGTTCTCACGTTTTCCGATCTCATTGCGGCGCTTCTGGATCGCCTCGAAGCCCTCCTTGATACCCAACTCCGTTGCGACCTTGCCTTCACCCACCGCGGGCATGGTGAAAGGCTTGCCGGGCACGATGCCGATCGTCGCGAACTTCGCCCGTAAATCTTTCTCGGCAGGCACCTCGGGGGCGAACTGCAAAAGGAAGTTCAAGTAGTCGAATGCCTTCAGCTTGAATGCGTCGTCCGTGAATTTGGGGAAGTCGATCGGCGGGGCCGGGGGCGGCGCGGGCTGGCCTAGAAACATCGACAGCGGCATGACCTTGTAGCCGGCTTGGATCTTCTTGACGTTGTCAATGTCGGCTGGATTGAAGAGCTGAGTTCTAAAGATGACGAGGCCAAATTGCGTTTCTGAACTGAAAGTCTTTGCAATGCCTGCAGGCTTGTCGCCACTCCAACCGGGGCCAGCGATCATATAGCATCCCGCGCCGTTTCCCGTGGCTCGCGTTCCGACGTAGCCGTAGTTGAAGGCATACGTGTCGGTCAGCTGCACCGAGTAATACCGGCCCTTCTCGATCTCGGGCACACAGAACACGATCGGCTCTGCCCGCAGATCGAGCTGGATCATCGAATACGGCGTATCGCTATTCGGCGTGACGATCGCCGTATCTTTTGGCGTGAAGACATGCGCGGTGTTGTGAATCTGATTGAAGCCGCCCTTGTACTGCGATGACGTTTTGTCGACGCTGAACTGGTACATCGCCTTATAACCGGCGATCATCGGAAAGGCATAAATGTAGGCTTCCTTGGCGGTTTCGTAGGCTTCGAGACGCTTTTGCGCCTGCGCCTGCGGCACGGCCGACAAAACGGCAAGGGCAAAGGCCCCCGCAACCGCTGATCTCAATTTCATGGTGCCACCTCAATACTCAATCAAACCAATGCAGCGTCACGGCAATACGCATGCGCATCCGTGCGAGCCAGCATAGATCAGTACACCGAGTGGCGTCACTCGCTATTGAAACGTCGGTCCGAAAAGATTGACCTGCGACAGGGGGGGTGCGGGCCAGGCTCTCTGATACGGCCTACTGATCGCCTTCCGCTATGACTGCGGGTCCCATTGAAGGCGGCGCGGTGAGAGCGGCCATAACTGCCGGGGGAATCAAGACCTTGTCGATGACGTGAATGATCCCGTCGGAGGCGGTTTCGGAGCGTAAGATCTTGGCGCCGGCGATGTCGATTTCGCCGGTCTTCCTGCGCTTGTTGATCTCGATTGCCGAGCCTTCGATGGCCGAGATCGTGTAGTTGCGGACTTTGGCCTTCAGGAGCCGATCGGTCGAGTAGAGCCCGGGGACGGCGTGGTAAAGAAGCAAGTCGGTCAACAGCGCGCGGTTTTCCGGCGCCAGCAGCCTGTCGCGAATATCCTGTGGCAAGGCATTGAAGGCTTCATCCGACGGGGCAAGCAACGTCAGCGGCCCGACATCCACCTCGGGGTCGTCAAGGCCGGCGAGCTTTGTCGCTTCCGTCATCTTCACCAGCATGCCCGTGGCGGCCGCGGCTTCTTTGAGGGTCATCACCTTGGGGGCCACAGCGGGAGCGGCTGCGTGTTGCTGTGCGCCGTCAATGCAAGGTGAGAGTGGCGCTGCTATCTCGTTGGCGCTTGCCGCCAATGGTGTCATCACCGCTGCAAATGAAACAATCGCGACCAGAGACCGGCCCGCCTCAGCCACACCGCGCATGTCACGTCCCCCAAAGATCAGACGAGGCCAATGCGTCTGTTCGCATCGGCTCACCGTTGCGCGCTCAACGTCTCAGTATTCGAGCGTGCTTTCAACTGCGAAAATCGGAAAGCGTGAGGATAGGCACGAATTTCAATCCCGCGTGGCGAAACGCATCCGCTGCACCGTCGAGACGATCGACGATGGTGAGCACGCGCACGATATTCGCGCCTTCCGCTTCCAGCGCCTTGGCTGCCTTGAGCGCCGAGCCGCCGGTGGTCGTCACGTCCTCCACGATGACCACGCGCTTGTCCTTCATCGTGTCGCCGCGGACCAGGCCTTCGACGAGGGATTGCGTGCCGTGTTCCTTCGCCTGCTTCCTGACGAAGAATGCGCCGACGGGGCGGTTCTGAACGTGACTCACCGCGGCGATCGCCGAGGCGATCGGCACCGCGCCCATCTCGAGACCGCCGACGAGATCGGCGTTATCGGCGGCGATCGCGTCCAGCATCAATTCGGCGATGAGGGCTGCGCCTTCCGGGTCGAGCATCGTCGGCTTCATGTTGAAGTAGAAGGTCGACGTCTTGCCCGAGGCGAGCTTCATCTCCGGGCCTTCCTGGAACGACCGCTGCTTCACGATCTCGACGAGGCGGGCGCGTTTGTCGGTGGCGGTGGCGGTCATGTCGGGTCCTTCAGGCAGGCGGTTCGGGTCGCCTCCCGTCGCGCGCAGACGCCGCCGTGTCAAGGTTTGCACCGCCAGGGTGGGGCAAAAGCGTCGAGACGCTGACGGCGGCATCGCGTTCCCGTATAAAGAGCCGGTGCGCAGCCGTATGGGCGCGCGCCTTTCGAGGACCCCTTCCCATGTTCGATCCCCAGAACCCGCCCGAGCTCGAAGCCTCGACGTGGCTCAACGCCCCCGAACCGCGCCCGCTCGAGAGCCTCAAGGGCCGCGTCGTCGTGCTGACCGCCTTCCAGACCCATTGCCCCGGTTCGCTGAAGCATGGCCTACCGCAGGCGGAGCGCATGGCGCAGGGCTTCTCCGACGACGAGGTTGTCGTGATCGGGCTCAACACCGCGTTCGAAGAGCCCGAGACGCAGACCGCGGAGAAGCTCGCCGCCTTTCTCACCGAGCAGGGCCTCACCTTCCCGGTCGCCAAGGATGCCATCAACGGCGGGTCCCTCCCCGCGACCATGACGGCCTACGAGATCCAGGGCACGCCGACGACGCTGATCTTCGACCGCCAGGGCCGCCTGCGCCGTCATTACCTCGGCCGCGTGGACGACCTCCGCTTGGCCGCCGAAGTGATGGCCTTCTGCATGGAAGCGCCGAACGCACCCGTCGAGCAGTCGATGGCGGTGGAACGCCGTCTCGCCGCCGCGCTCGTCGATCCCGACGCGCATGCTCATTCCCACGAAGGCGGCTGCTGCGGTGGCCACGGCCATTCGCACGACCATGATCACAGCCATGATCACGCCCATACCGAAGGCGGCGGCTGCTGTAAGCATTGACTTTGCCCCACGCTCGGTAAGCCGGCGTGGGCGCGTTTTTGTTTGGCCCCACCCTCGGCAAGCCGGCGTGGGCGCTGACCTCACTCCTCCTGAAGCTCTGTGCGGGAGCTGACGCATTCGCCCTAGTCCCCTCTCCCCGTTCTCACGGGGAGAGGGTTAGGGTGAGGGGCAGCATCCGCACGAACAAGCAGCTGCCCCTCACCCCAACCCTCTCCCCATCGCAAGAGCGATGGGGAGAGGGGGTTGCCATGCCTTCCTGCCGCCCTGCGAATCGCGTGACTGTCCCCCGGTTGTATCGGCGAATCGGAGCGGATGATGGCGGCGCGTTCAGCAAGCAAGAAATCAGGCAAAGCGACAGGGACGGGTTCACCGCCGAAGCCATCCCTCAAAGCCGTCGCGACCGCGGCCCCTCAGCTCTCGCAACCTTCAGGCGAAAGCCCGCCCACCCAACACAGTGCCCGCGGTGGACAAGATCAACCGGCCAACATCGCCCTGGCAAATGTTGGCTACACAAAAAAAACAATAGCGCTCGTCTATGATTTCGACGGCACGCTGTCGCCGCGGCCGATGCAGGAATATTCGTTCCTGCCGCAGCTCGGCATCACGGCGGCCGACTTCTGGGCGGAGTGCACGCGCGTCGCCCGCGAGCGCCAGGCCGATCCGCTCATCACCTACATGCACCTCATGTACAAGAAGGCGAAGGAGAAGGGCCTCGTCGTCGATCGCGCGGCGCTGGTCGCGCAGGGCGCCTCCGTCGAACTCTACCCCGGCGTCACGGACTGGTTCTCCGCCATCGGCGACTATGTTCGACTGCGCGCCGAGACGCCCGGCATCGAACTGCGCCACTACCTGATTTCCTCGGGCCTGACGGAGATCATCGAGGGCACGGTGATCGCGCCGCACTTCCACAACGTGTTCGCGAGCGAATACTGGTTCGAGCCCTACGAGACGCCGTTCCCCAAGCGCGTCATCACCGACACCGGCAAGACGCAATATCTCTTCCGCATCAACAAGGGCATCGAGGACTTAGGGGAGAGCATCAACCGCCACATGCCCGAGGCCGAGCGCCCGATCCCGTGGTCGAACATGATCTACTTCGGCGACGGGGAGACCGACGTTCCCTCGATGGCGTTGATGAAGAAATCGGGCGGCGCGGCCTTCGCGGTGCATAACCCGGACCACTCATCGAAGATGTGCGAGGAGCTCTTCCACGCCGGCCGCGTCGACTTCTACGCCGCCGCCGACTACCGCCGCGGCAGCGACCTCTTCAAGCGCACCTGCCTTCTCCTCGACCGCATCCTCGCCGACATCCGCGTGCGAGAAGAGGTTTGGGGGTTGGGGAGGTAATCATGTCTCAACTCGAAATTTTTGGCGTGATCAGCAGCGCGCTATCGATTACTTTGTCCGTCATAGCAATTTGGCTGTCATTGCACTTCTATGAACGAAGCAAAGAGTCTGAAAAGCAGCTCAGCAACTCGCTTGCCAAGATTGATGCTCAAACAGAGGCCCTACAGAAGGTCAATGCTAAGTGGATGGACAGGCTGACGAAATACGTAACGACGGACACTCCCGCTCAGCCGGACCCTTATTTTGCACAGGTAGTTGCGGTTTTAACTGAGCTACCCAACGCGATTACTACGCGCATGGCCAAGCCCGACGTGAATGACGCTCAATCGCAACTGGTCGACGAACTGTTGTCGAGCTACATAGCTATTTATCATTATGCAGCTTTGACGAATTTTTGGGCGCAATTCTATTTGCCCAGCGCTGCCGAATACGACGCAGAGAATTCTTTCCATGGCTTGACTAAACGTGTTGTCGATAGCAGTTTTCAAGACTTCAACCATATTGCGAAGCTACTACAGCAAGCTGATCAGAAAAGATTGAACCGCAATCCGCTTGTCCACCTATTGGACGATACTCTTACAGAGTGGCGAGACTCCGTACGATCTTCTTCCGACGTTTACATTCATCGGGCTAGCGCTAGCCACACTTAGTTCTGAACAAATTCGCCGTTGGCTAACCGTCAATTCAACGGTGGAGTGGGCAAGAATCGTCTAGTCCTTTTACGGTCGCGTCTCGTGCTAGCGTTGCGGCCGGATAGGCACAATGATCGGCTTCCTTACAGTTTTTGCGGCCGCGCTAAGCGGCTATGCAGACATCGGTGTTTGGGCGATCGCTGCCTCAGCGCTAGCCCTCGCCGCTCTCTCACAGGCCGAATACGGCTTCCTCTATAAGCGCGCTCGTGAGGGTGGGCACGTTGATGCGGCTCAGTCGACGGCGATGCACAGCCTAGCTAACGCACTGCTAGCATCTGGCGGCGCTTACGTTGCGGGCTTAGCCTTGCGCCTATTATGAGCGCTGAACGAGCCAATGGTTTTGGTAGTCGCCCTTTTTCGCGGCCTTCACGAGAGCTAGCCCTTCGTTAGCAGCGCGCCGAAGCTTGGACCTTTCGCGCCTCCTCCATTGACGCGGCAAGGGCTGCCTAAGCGCGATTTCGTAGCAGACTTCAGCGTTCGTCAGTTCCTGACGTTCGATCACCACGAAACTGTTTGTGTTCGCGAAGAACGCTGTCAAATAATGAAGATCGCCTTGTTCAATCAAGTCCCAGTCCTGGTATGGCGCAAAATTCAATCTGATGTCTTGCGCGGATGCTCCGCTTCCTCGGCGAACTAGGTTCCACGCTGCCATTGGCACTGTGAAAGTCGTTCTTCCATCCGAGCCGACATGTCTCGTTGGCGCCACTATTGATTCAGCTTGAAAACGTTTTGCTCGCGCTTGAATGAGCCGTTGCGATCGGTAGTCGCCCTCACCAGAGGCAATCCGTTCAAGCTCCTTATAGGCGATGAGGGCCTGCCCGAAATGCCCCATCAATCTCAACTGGTGCGCTTCATACTCCTTAGCCTTGCTGTTCTGTTCGTGACCCGGAACCTGTAACGCCGAACGAAAAGCCATCAGCGCCGCGTGCGAGTTGGCTTCCTGGAGCGATGTTCGTCGCGTCGAAGCCGCGATTGCACCACGCAGAACGTGGGCGGATGCGAGTTGAGTTCGCAGGGACGAAAGCATGTCGTCGCCGGCTTTCAGTCGGCTCTCAATCTTTTCAATCGCACGATTCAACTGCCACTGCGCGCTGAGTTCGACGGCTGCGCTAGCGGGTGCGTATCCCCATCGCCGTTCCCGCAAGACAGACCTGAGTTCTGGAGCAGAGAATAAGGGAAGTGCGGGGACAGGCTGGCGCGGGCCAGGGCGCTCAAGAGAGCGAAGCACATCGTCTTGCGCCCGCTTCAGTCGCCCATCACTCTTTTGGAGATACTTCTCGAGGCGCTCGTGGAGTGTCCGTTCTCGATACAGCCACCATCGGTAGAACCCGAAGGAAAAGCCTGCTAGTGCAATCACCTTCTCGCCGTGATCTCGGAGAACTCCGGCAATCCAACCGACGATGCCAGCCGATTTATCGCCTAACTGACCTAACGTTTTCGCCAACACCCCCGCTGCAAAATCATTGTCCTTGACGAGCTCAAATAACTCGCACGCGATATTGCTGTCGCACTCCATCCCCACTGCCCCCGCACGCAAACAAACGCCCACCCGATATGATCAGACTACGCCGCACACAAGGAGGTTGGCCAGCTGAAAATTAACTAAAGCCGTTCACGTCTCTTGGAGTGACCCAGCGCGCACGCGCTTCCCCACCGCTGTCATCCCGGCGAAGGCCGGGAGCCAGTCAACCCGCAGCGGTGTGAATCTGCGCGGCTGCGTCCAGAGCGTGGGCCGCTGATGCGAAAATCTTCTTGTTGAAGCGTGTCTGGGTCCCGGCCGGCTTCGCTGCGCTCGCGCGCCGGGATGACGGTGTTGGGTGGGGCCGTGCTGCGCGCGCGCACTTCCCCCTCTCCCCATTGTCTTCAATGGGGAGAGGGTTGGGGTGAGGGGCAGCTGCTTGCTCCGTGGGGATGCTGCCCCTCACCCATGATGCTGCCCCTCACCCGCGGCCGTCGCCGGGGCAGGCCTAACCCTCTCCGTACGGCGCGCATCGCGCGCCTACGGGGAAAGGGGACGCGGTCTCGAACGGCGATGCTCGATTTTTTTTCAGCGCACTTATCCCCGCCCTCTGTCGCTCCCGTACACTGCCCGCATCCCGGCTCCTTGAAGGGGGCGTTGCTTAAGAGGCGTCTTGTGACGTGGAGCCGGGTGCAGTGTCGCTGACGGAGGGTCGCATCCTCTCTCGGTGAGGCTCGGATCGGCCGCCTGCTGGAACGCAGGACGCGAAGAACGCGCTGAAACGTCGATCGTATGCCGGAAATCCTGCGCGGGGCGGTCCACGGGCCGCACCACTACCCACTCAGCGGCTCATGCGCCGCCCCGCCTCCTTCGCGTCAGGCAGACGCGCGAAGGATCACTGGAGAACCCCCGCTCATGGCCGATGCTTCCCATTCGAAAAGTTGTAGCTCCCGTGCCGCTGGACGTGACGCGGGAGGCGAGTCCGGCAGCGGCGCGCGCCGTCGGCTGGGCAAGCGCGTGGCGGCAGCGAAGGTCCGCGTCGCACACGACTACATCGACACGCTGAACGCGGCGCGGCGGCGAAAACATCCCGACACGCAAGAGCGGCTCATCATCGAACTTCGCGCCGAGATCGCGGCGCTGAAGCGCGCGCTCTTTGATTTGCGCCATTCTTGATTGCGCCATCCGACTTCGCTGACGCGAAGCCGGCCGGATGGCGCGGTTTAGATCGCGCGAGCCGAAACCGCTGACGCGAAGCCGGCCGGATGGCGCGGTTTAGATCGCGCCATCCGACTTCGCTGACGCGAGGCCGGCCGGATGGCGCGGTTTAGATCGCGCGAGCCGAAACCGCTGACGCGAAGCCGGCCGGATGGCGCGAGTGTGTTGATTGGCCCATCCGGCCCCCCGCGCCATCCGGCCGGCGCGCCGCAGGCGTGTCGGATGGCGCAATCATCATGCGTCGGAGGGCGCAATCATCATGCGTCGGAGGGCGCAATCATCATGCGTCGGATGGCGCAATCATCATGCGTCGGATGGCGCGCCGGGGGTGAGTCAGCGCGCGGGTGCGGCTGCGTCGGGCAGCGGATCGTAGGAACCGACGGTCGAGGCGGCGATGGCGGCGTCGTTGAAGTCCGTGCGGTCTTCGGGCGGCGGTGCGGCGCGCAGGCTCATGCGCCAGAGGATGAAGCCGATCAGCACCATGTGCACCGCGCCGGTGAAGACGAACAGCATCGGCATCCCCATCACCTGGCGCACGAGTGAGGCGAGCAAGGGTCCGATGGCGGCGCCGATGCCGAAGACGAGCAGCAGGCCGGACGAGACTTCGACGAACTGGTCGGAGCGGGCGTTGTCGTTGGCGTGCGCGACGGCGAGCGGATAGAGCGGAAAGGCGCCTGCGCCGAACACCGCGCCGGCGAGCAGCATCGTGGTGCGATCGGCGTTGGGCAGGATCATCAGCGCGATCGCGGCACCCAGCGCGATCGACGCCGCGACGAGCATCACGAAGCGGCGGTCCAGGCGATCTGAAAATGTGCCGAGTGGCCACTGCGCGATGGCGCCGCCGATTACCACCGCGCTCATGAAGAGGCCGATGCCGGCCGCGTCGAGGCGCGCGTTGGCCGCGAAGACCGGGCCGAGCGTCCAGAAAGCGCCGTTGGCAAGGCCGACCGCGAAGCAGCCCGCGGTGCCCACGGGCGAGATGCGCGCCAGTTCGATGAGGCGCGGGTGGACGCTGTCGACCATTTTCGGATGGGCGGCGACAGTGAACGCCACGGGCAGTGCTGCGAAGGAGACCAGAATGGATGCGACGGCAAAGAGTACGAATGATTCCGGATCAGCAAAGCCCAGCATGAGCTGCCCGAGAGTAATCACCGTCAGGTTCACGATCGTATAGACTGAGAACACGGTGCCACGGACACGGTTGTCGGCGCGTTCGTTGATCCAGCTTTCGATGATGATGTAGAGCAGCGCGAAGCAGTAGCCGGTGATGATGCGCAGGAGCCACCAGATCACGGGTTCGACGATCATCGGATGCAGCAGCGCGATGCCGGACGCGACCGACGTCATCGCAAGGTAGGTGCGGATGTGTCCGACGCGGCGCACGAGCGCGGGCCCGTGCAGGCAACCTGCCGTGAAGCCGAAGAAGTAGGCGGTGCCGAGCAGGCCCAGTTCGAAGGCGCGGAAGTTTTCGAGGTTGGCGCGTACGGGGATCAGCGTGCCTTGGAGGCCGTTGCCCATCAGAAGCAGCGCGACGCTGAAGAGGAGGGCCGCGACGGGCGCGAGCGATGCAGCGAGCGTCAGCGGGGCATCATCGGCCGCGAGTGACGAAGCGGCGTGCGTGGCATTTCGATTCTGTTGCAACGGCTGCTCAGTTATCCCCGGAGTGGCAATTCGAGATCATCTCAATCGAAGTCACGCCTGTTCAACGTGGCGAGTGCCGCTCCCGTTCCGTCTTGCAGCTTGAGTGTCTTGTGTGTTGCCTCTGCCGCTTTCGTTGCCTCCAGAAGTTGCAGGATTGTTCGCTCGATTTCCAGTTGCTCGGGCGAGCACGCCATGCGGGTGCTCGCGAGAGGACCGAACGAGAGTTTGCCTTCGGCGTAGGTGTACGAGCCGCGAAAGCGGTTGCAGCCGGAGAAACCCGAAACGTCGTTTTCAGCGAATTGAATGTATGTGTCGCGGCCCTGCTCGAAGCCCCATTCAGAGCCTGCCAGGGACGACAGGCGGTCGGCGGCGGAAGCGCCCGTTATCGCCAAAGCCGCGGCCAAGATAAAAAGGATCGACTGGCGCATGATTTATCCTCGGTCCGTGTGCTGCGGCTATCGTGACGCATGAATGCAGCCGGCAAAGTAGGCGTGAATTGGCCGTCCTTGCCGGATTCCCTCCGACTGCCGGCAAAAAGAATGCCCCGGTTCGCGGGAGACGACCGGGGCAGTCACTATGAAGGACCTGAATGCATGCACTGCTACACCAGAACGCAGCTCTCGAGGTTCAGCCCCCGACGAGGCGGCCCGGGATGAGAGTGGCCGAGGAGGTGACGGCCGGTGTTTCAACCGGCGGAGCGGCGTATGCGGTACGGACCGGTTCCACCGACAAGCGATAAAGGTGCCATGTGGAGTGGCCGATGATCGGAAGAAGGATCAAGAGCCCCAAAAAGGCCGTCATGACGGAGAGAGCAACAATGAAGCCTATGAAAACAGCCCAGGCCAGCATGGTAATGGGATTTTTCTCCACGAGGCGGACGCTCGTCACCATCGCGGTGATGAAATCCGTATCGCGATGGTAGAGCATCGGAAAGGAAATCACGGTGATCGCAAACACCGCGAAGCCGATCGCGGCTCCGGCGAGATTGCCAATGATGAGGAAGACCAAGCCGGAGGGGCTGTCGAGGATCTTCGAGAGGTAATCGGTGTCGAAGGTATTGATCCCGCCGAATGCGAATGTGAGCACAGCTGCAATTTCCAGCCACAGGATCAGTGCGAGGAAGGTGACGAGCGCCATCCAGCCGAGATCGCGACGATGGCGTTCACGGTTGAGCCCTTGGATTACGGCGGCACTCGTGACCGTTTCGCCCCGCTCTCGCAGGTCGCTCACGGCGTAGAACGCAGCCGCGGCGAACGGCGCGACAAGGGCAAAGCCCATCGCGACCGGATAGATGAGGAACGGGAGTCCGAGTTCGGCCAGCGCAAAGAACAGCGCCCAACCCGCGACCGCGAAGGCCGAGCCGATGGCGAGGCCGTAACCGGGATGAGCGCGGAAATCGGCAATGCCAGCGACCACTGCTTCGTTGAGGTCGTCCAGGGTGACCGTTCGAACGTCCGGCCAATCATTCACCGAAGCCATATGTCGCGCTCCCTACAGCCCGTGGCGCCCGGTCGCAGTAATATTGCGGTGCGACATCCAAGCGCAGCTATCCTAGGGGAAGATTGAGCGCAGTCAAATGCTGAACGCGGTCATACACTGCGAAACCAGCTATCCCGCCACCAGAAAAGGGAAAAAATCCTGCTGCTCAGCGTGCGGTATTGCCACCGTCAACAGGCAGGCACGCTCCCGTGATGAAAGACGAGTCGTCGGACAGCAAGAAAGCGACTGCAGCGGCGACGTCGGCCGGCGTGCCGACCCGGCCCAATGGGAGACCGTCGGCCAATTTCGCGAGCGCCTGTTGCCGTTCGGCGGGATCGGTTCCCATCGCGAGCATTGCGGTATCGGTATCACCCGGACACACGGCGTTGACGCGGATGCCATCCCGGGCATGATCGAGCGCCATGGAGCGGGTCAATTGCACCACTGCGCCGTTGCTGGCGGCATAGGCCACTGCATTCTCCGCGCCGACGAGTCCCCAATCGGAGGCGACGTTGACGATGGCGCCGACGCTGCTCTGACGCTTCATCTGCCGCACCGCAGCGCGTGCATGACGAAAGACGGCCGTGGCATTCGTGGCCATCACGCGGTCCCAGTCGTCATCACTGCAGGTCAAAGCATCTCCGCGAACCAGGATCCCGGCATTGTTGACGAGACCGTCGAGGCGACCAAAGTGTGCAACTGCGGCATCGACGGCGCCTTCGCCACTTCGGACGTCGGTGACATCCGATAAATGGAAATGCACGCTCCCACCGGCCTTCGCGATGTCTTCGCAGACCTGGGCACCGCGTTCTGCGTTTCGTCCCGTGATGAGAACATGTGCACCGCGCAACGCGCATGTCTTCGCAATTGCGGAACCGATACCGGCGGTCGCGCCGGTTATCAGAATGACTTTACTCGTCAGCGTCATAACTCCAATGCTCTCGCGTTATCACGTTTTAGGGCAAACACTTAGGGAAACAAATGCCGCGTTTCCCCTTGCAACCAAACCCTAGCCTAACTAGTTCATCAGTCACACGGGGACGTGCATAAACGAGCAACTCGAGGAGATGGGCATGAAGGTCAAACTCGCCCTTGCGGCTGCGGCCATGATGGGCGCATTCGCTGTTTCAGTTCCGTTGCAAGCTGCGCCATTGGCTGGCGCAGGCACAGCCACGGCAGCTGCTAAGACCGACGCGAAGCCGATGGAGCAGGTTCACCGGCGCTATTACCGCGGGAGACACTGGCGCGGTCGCCATTGGCGTCATCGCGGTTGGCGGCATCGGCATTGGCGGCGTGGCGGATTCTACCGCCCCTACTATTATGGATACGGCCCAGGCTTCTATCGCGGCGGCTGGGGTTATGGTGGCTGGGGATGGCGTAGACCGGGCGTTTATCTCGGCTTCGGCTTCTAGGCTGCAGATCGCATAAGCTAACGGGCCGGGAGATATCGTCTCCCGGCCCGTCCATTTTTCGCAGCTCGTAGCGCTAGAACATTATTTCTTATCCGCTGCCGTGTTATTCGCCTTTATACTGTCCATGCCGGCTTTGAAGATCCCGTCAATAACCTTGCGGGCTTCCTTATCTTCGGCGCCGTTGGCATCGTACGTCGCGGACCACAGCACGTTGATTTCGTCGAGATCGTCATCGTCAGGGGCTACCGAGAACATCGCGGTGTAGTTTTTGACCGGCAGGGGGCTCTCCGTAATCTCGTACTTGTAGCTGGTGGTCCCCTTCTCCAGGAGTTTCTCCTTGATTACCCCGCCATCTTTGAGCGTCAGCGTGCGAAATTCGGTGTCGCCGTCCTTCGATTCTTCACACTTCGCAATGGCTGGGTGCCACTCAGCGATGGCGCACCAGCCGCCGATCTTGGCCCAGAGCGCCGTGCGCTCGGCTTCTGCCTTCGCCTCTTCGACGTTAACTTCCAGCTTCTTTGCCGAAACCAGCGAAGCCGCCAAAGATGACTCCAAGCCCAGTGCGACACCTGCGCCTGCAATGATCGCGGTTGCGAGTCCGTGCTTCATGTTTCACTCCCAAGGGGCTGCTCGCGGCAGCGGTTCGGCCGGTTCTGAGCGGCGCATGTAACTGTGTAACATTTGAGGCCGGAGCGCGGCAAGCCCGGCCAGGAGATCTCATCCATGTCCGGCACGCGCCTCGCGATCCGCAGCGACATCCCAAGACTGGCCGAGTTGCTGGGGGAATTGTTTTCACAAGAACGCGAGTTTGCTCCAGACCGGACCGCGCAAACGCGCGGTCTTGCGCTTTTGTTTGATCGTGGGGATAGCGCACGGATCGTCGTGGCCGAGGCGGCAGGCGACGTGGTTGGCATGGGCGTGCTGCACTATTCGGTGTCGACGTATCTGGGCGCCAAGGTCGCGATGCTCGAAGATGTGATCGTGGCCGACAGCCTGCGCGGCAAAGGTGTGGGCAAGCGGCTGATGGCCGCGATCATCGCGCAAGCTCGGTTCGACGGCGCGCAGCGTCTCACGTTGTTGACCGACAACGACAACCTGTCGGCCCGTCATTTCTACGAAAGTTTCGGCTTCACCCGGTCAACGATGCTTCCATACCGGCTCATGCTGCCAACGACGTTGACGGTCTAGCGCAGCGGGCCGGCGTCCTTGTCGTCATTGGGATCGCGCATGTCGCAAAGGCCATCGTAAGGCATCGTCATGACCGCGACGCCCATGGCCACGCTGCCAAAGGTCAGAGCATTGAAAGCATAGAGTAGCAATATCGCGACGAAGGGTTCCCTGGTTTCGATCAGCAGCCCCTTCAAGCCGGCAAGGTCGCTCATGATCATTACCGACGCGATGATGACGCCAATCGCGACGCCGATCCCCATATGGAGTCCTAGGAAGCGGATCAGGTGAGGCATGCGGCTAACGTACACGCGAGCAGGTCTCCCGCCCGCCGTCGTCCGTTCCGTCGAAGGACCGTTCTGCATGGGTCATCCCCGATAGCTTCATTCAAAGGCGTAGTCCGAAAGTCCTTCGCATGGCAATGTGCCGCCGGTCGCAGGTGACTTCACACAACATCACAACAGCAAGCCGTCATGATCTCCGACCTGATCCGCGCTGCCGGTCTCACGACAATCCTGATGGTTACGGCCTGTTCCGGTTCGACCGTGCCACAACCCATTGCGGACGCAGATGTTCCAACGAAAGACGCGGCGACACGGACCACTCCTGTCGTTGCCGGCCGGCCGGCGCGGGTTTTCGTATTCGCTGGATGGGATGAGGCCTGTACGGCGCTTGCCGCGCCGCAAGTGATGGTGACGAACCCGCCGTCGCAGGGCGAGATCACATTTCGGCCGGGTCAACAGACGACGATCGCAGCTTCGGCCGGTGGCACTTGTGCTGGGCGCACGGTTGCGGGAACGGGCGTCTACTACACCGCCCGAGCGGGAGCCGCGGGAACAGACCGCTTCGCGGTCGAGGCGCGGCTTGCATCGGGTGAAACGAACCGGCGCGTGTTTGAAGTCACGATCGCGGACTAGCGGTCAGATCTTGTGCGGCTCGGGATCACCTGCGGTAACGCGGTAAATGTAGCTCGTCTCCGCTTTCACGGCCCCGATGTCGGGAGCGAGCGCGTTGGGCGTGATGCGCTTCGCCGCGACGTCGAATGTTTCGCTGGTCACTTCGCACAGCGTGTAGCCGTGATGGCGGCAGTCGAGATCGACAATGGTGCGCTCATTGCCGCCGCCTGGTCCGGCCCAGGGTTCGAGATTGCGGAGGAAAGACGAGATCGCAGTACACGTGAACTCGGGTGCGACGCAGGCGGAGTTCTGATCCTTCCAATCCTTCAGAACGCGCGTGACGAAGTGCGAATGCACGTCGCCAGAGAGGACGACAGGATTTCGCGCGCGGTACTTTTCCATCAGATCGACGACGCGCTGACGCGCTACGGTGTAACCGCCCCAGCCATCCGTCCAGATTGTCGTCTCCGACTTCGGCTCTTTGAAATTGCAATCCGCGCGACTGTCGATGGCCGCCATCATGACGCCTTGGGCGAGCACGTTCCATGTGGCCTTCGATGTTGCAAGCTGGCGTTCCAGCCACAGCGACTGCTCCTTGCCCAGCATCTCACGCGCTTTTCCATCCGCGCCGATCATGGCTTCGATCTCGGGGCATTCGCCTAGCGAAAGTGAGCGTGCATTGCCGCGCAGCCCAGCGGCGCAGGCCTGATCGGAGCGGTACTGTCGCTCATCGAGCATGTTGAGTCGCAGAAGCTTTCCGAAGTCGAAGGCGCGATAGAGTTGCCGCCGTTCCGCGACGACCGGGAGCGTCGATAGGCGCACCGGCATATTCTCAAAGTAGGCGCGGTAGGCTGCGATGCGCGTTTGCACAAAGTCTTCGGCTTCGCGGACTTCGGAGAAATCCGAAGCATAGTCGTTTTCAACTTCGTGGTCGTCCCATGTGACGATGAATGGGCAGCTCCGGTGGGCGTACTGAAGACGGGGATCGCTTTTGTACTCTGCGTAGCGCCGGCGGAACTGGGAGAGTGTTTTGACTTTCGCCGTGCGGTCGTACTTCAGAAAGCGAGCGCGCTTCTGGCCCTCCGACAAGTTTTCACAGCCGAGACGGCGGGCAGGAGCGGGTGCGTCGAAGCGGTAGAATTGATCGTATACCGCTTCGTAGATGTAATCGCCGAGATGGACGATGAAGTCGGGCTCGTCACGTGCCATCATTTCATAGGCGTACGGAAAGGCAAACTCGTACTCGGCGCAGGAGCAGAAGGCGAAGCGGAGCTTATCGGGTGTCGTACCGGTGGAAGGCGCCGTCAGCGTTTGGCCTTCGGCGGAAAAGTTGCCCAACGTGAACCGGTACGCGTAGCGTGTTGAAGGCTTCAGGCCTTTCGTCTCGACATGGACCGCGTAGCCTTTGTCAGCGGATGCGATGGCAATGCCGCTCGCGGTGACGTGTCGGCCGCTTCGCTCCAGATCGCGGATCTCCCACGCCACGCGGTAGGCCTCATCGGACAGACCCCAGCGCTTGCCGTCGTCGAGGTCGAGCGCGAGACGGCACCAGAGCACGACGCCATCGGGCAGCGGATCGCCTGAGGCTACGCCGAGGAGTTGAAACGGATCGGTCTTGAGGCTGGCACCCGTTGCGGCGCTGGTGCGATTGTGAGCCAGCATTCCGGCTGCGGCGGTGGCAAAGGCGCCGTGCATCAGCTCCCGACGCGATACACCTCGTCGCGGACCTGCAAAGCTGCTTCTCGACATGCTTCCCCTTTTCGTTTCCCGCCTCGGCGCGCCCCGTCGCATAACTGTCGCAAGCCCCAAGAACACTTTAACAAAAGGTTGGCCAGTGCCATATAGCGCGCTCGTTCCCCATCAAGCTGCGGAGTTATGACAGCCGATGACCACGCCGAACCTGCCCGCCGACCTGCACACTCCGGCTTATGTGCTCGACGTGGCAAGCCTCAAGCGCAATCTAGAGACGGCGGCGCGGCTGAAAGCCGAAACCGGCATCAAGATGCTGTTGGCGACGAAAGCGTGGGCGATGCCAGCGGCGTTTCCGCTGATGCGCGACACGCTCGACGGCACGACGGCGTCGGGTGAGTACGAAGCGCGGATGGGCCGCGAGGAGTTCGGCAAGGAAGTTCACGTCTATGCGCCGGCTTATGGTCCAGGGGAAGTGGAGCGGCTGGTTACCATCGCCGAGCACATCTACTTCAATTCGCCGGGTCAGCTTGCCAAGCACATGGCGACCGTGAAGGCGGCTGGTCGTCATGTCGGCGTGCGCATCAATCCCGGCTTCTCAATGGCCACCTTGGGCGGCAACTTGTATGACCCGTGTGCGCCCGGTTCGCGCTTCGGTACCACGAAGGCGGAGAGCGCCGGCATCCCGTGGGGTCAGATCGACATTCTACATGCGCACGCGCTGTGCGAAGCGCGCGAAGAAGGGTCCGTTGGTCTCATCAAGCATGTGGCGGAAAACTTCGCGGACGAGATCCGCCAGGTGAAGTCCGTTAATTTCGGCGGCGGGCATTTCATCAACCGGCCGGGGTACAAGCTCGAGCCGCTTATTGCGGCGTTGCAAGATTTCCGGAGGGCATTCGGCGTCGAGGTCATTCTTGAGCCGGGTGCGGGACTCGTCGTCAACGCGGGCTGGCTCGTTGCGACCGTGCTCGACCTGCATCGGAACGAGAAGGACATCGCAATCCTCGACACATCGGCGTCGACGCATATGCCCGACGTGCTGGAGGTGCCGTACACGCCGATCATCATCGGTGCGAAGAAGCCCGGCGTTCTTGCGCATACCTATGTTCTCGGCGGCAAGACATGTATGACTGGTGACGTCATTGGTGAGTATTCGTTCGCTCAGCCGCTCAAGGTCGGCGACCGGCTGATCTTCACGGACATGATGCAGTATTCGTTCGTGAAGAACACGACCTTCAACGGCACGCCGCTTCCGGACCTGTCGATGTTGCATGAGAACGGGCGTTACGAAGTGCTGCGCTCATACGGATACGACGAGTTCCGGCGCCGGCTCGGCTGAGCGTCAGGCGACGCCTTCGAGGAATGCAAGCAGCCGCGCGGCGGTCTCTTCCGGAAACTGATCGGGGAAAAAGTGTCCTCCCGGCAGCGTCGCGAAGTGAGGCCTTAGGAGGCGCTTTTCCCATTCCGCCTCAATGTCGAAGAGCTGATGCATGAGGCCCTTGGTGCCCCAAAACGCCAGTGCTGGGCAGGTGACCTTGCGAGCGAGATCAGTGGTGTCGTGCGCCAAGTCGACCGTCAGTGCCGCGCGGTAGTCCGAACAGGAACCATGGATGGCTGCCGGGTTGCGCCATGCCGTGCGATAGGCCTGCAGTTGCGCGGGATCGAACGCATCGAGGGGGACCTTGCCCCAGCCGACGAGGCAGAATTCGAAGAAATAATCGGGGTCGCGGCCGATCAGCGTTTCGGGAAACGGCTCGGGTTGGGCGAGAAAGTACCAGTGCCAGTAGGCGGCTGCCACTTTGTGAGTCGTGTCCATCAACATGGCGTATGTGGGTACGATGTCGAGGACGGCGAGCGAGAGCACGCGCTCGGGTTCATCGAGCGCCATTCGGTGGCCTACGCGTCCGCCGCGATCATGTCCGATGACGTGAAAGCGATCGAAACCGAGGCTGCGCATGAGCGCCACTTGATCGGCGGCCATGACGCGGAAAGAATAGTTGCTGCGATCGGGCAGGCACACAGGCTTTGAGCTGTCGCCGTAGCCGCGCAGGTCGGCAGCGACCACGGTGAATCGCTCCGCCAGCAACGGCGCGATCTTGGCCCACATGGCGTGGGTCTGCGGATAACCATGCAGAAGGAGGACCGGCGGACCGCTGCCGCCTTTCACGTAGGCGACGTCGACGTCGCCCGCTTGCACCCGTCCGCGTGAGAAGCCGTCGAACATTCCTTTCCCCCTTTACCCGATCAGCGCCATCGTCGCCTCGAGAGTATCGGCTTCTTCAGCAGGTTTGTCCCAGCGGATGCGATGGATGCGGGGAAAGCGCATGGCGACGCCCGATTTGTGCCGGCTCGAGGGCTGGACTGCATCGAAGGCTATTTCTAGCACGAGCTTTGGGACCACAGCGCGGACCGGACCGAAGGTTTCCGTCGTATTGGCGCGAATGAACCGGTCGAGATCGCGCAGTTCGGCATCGGTAAAGCCGGAGTAGGCTTTGCCGACCGGGACCAGTTCACGTTCGTTGGAGCCTTCGCGCGGTCGCCAAACGCCGAACGTGAAATCCGAATAAAGTGACGACCGCTTCCCGGAGCCGCGCTGCGCATACATCAGCACGCAATCGAGCGTGAGGGCCGCGCGCTTCCACTTGAACCAGTGGCCTTTCGGGCGGCCGGCGAGATAGGGGCTGGCCCGCCGTTTCAGCATCAGGCCTTCGATGCCGGCTTCGCGCGCGCCCCGCCAGAGGTCTTCGAGTTCCGAGAAGGTGTCGAATTCCACCAGCGCACTCAAATCCGTCAGCAGAGGCCGCTCGCTCGCATGCCAGTTTTCCAGACGACGGCGGCGATCATCGAATGAGAGCATGCGAATATCCTCGCCGCGCGTAAACAGCAGATCATAGAGCCGAAGGTGAGCCGGATGTTCGCGCAGCATCTTGCCCGTCACCGATTTGCGGTTGAGCCGCTGCTGGAGATCGTTGAACGGTGCGACCGTGCCCTGCCGCACAACCAGAAGCTCGCCATCGGCAACAACATCGTGATGCGAGAAGGCCGAGCGGATTTCTGGGAATGCCGGCGAGATGTCATCGCCTGTGCGGGAATAGACGCGCACATCACCCGCCTTGGCCGCGACCTGCACGCGGATGCCGTCCCATTTCCATTCGGCGGCGAACTCGTTCGGATCCAGTGTGGGCCAATCGGCGTCTTCCACGGGATGGGCGAGCATCATGGGCCGGAACACCGGTACACTGCCGGGATCGGGCCGTTCGCTACGCCCTTCCACCCAGGAGAATAGTTCGGCGTAGGGCGGCTTCAGTGCGTGCCAGACCTCCTCGACCGCCGAGACATCGAGGCCCGCGATCTGGGCAACTGCTGTTTTGGCAAGGCGTGCCGAGACGCCGACGCGGGGTGCGCCACCGATCAGCTTTAGAAAGGCCCAGCGTTCGCGGACATTGCAGCGGTCCAGGATGGTTGCAATGATCGCCGCATGCTCCGACGGCTTGGCATTGAGAAGCCAATCGACGACCTCGCCGAGGCGTGGTGGCTCAACGATGCTCTCCGGCGCCGGCCACATCAACGATACCGTTTCCGCGGTGTCGCCGACGAAATCGCGGGAGAGCTTGAACAGCACCGGATCGGTGCGTTCCGCCATCAAGTCTGAAAGTATCCGCCGAAATCCGATGCGCAGCGGCAACCCATCAGTCAAAGCCGCGAGCGCCCAACCGCGGTCCGGATCAGGCGCGGAGCGCAGATAGTCTGTCAAGAGCGCCAGCTTGCCGGTTCGGCTCTGCGTGGTGGAGAGGCAATCGAGAACTTCGGCGAACGCGCGCATGGCTACTCCGCGTCGTCCTCGTAGCCAACCAGATCCAGCGCGCGCGCGCGGCGGCCCATCAGGCTCAACTGATGCACCAGAGCATCTTCGCGACCATGCGTCACCCACACGTCTTCGGCGCCGGTTTCGACAATGGTATTGAGAAGTTCAGGCCAGTCGGCGTGGTCCGAAACAACGAGAGGAAGCTCGACGCCACGTTGGCGCGCGCGGCCTCGCACGCGCATCCAGCCCGATGCGAAGACCCTCACGGGATCTTCGCCCATGCGCCGTGACCAGCGATCCAGCAGCGCCGACGGCGGGCACATGACAAGTGCGCCCTTCAGTTCCGCATCGGTCGCCGTGCTTGCCGGACGGCAATCCCCCAGTTCGATCCCGAGATCCTGAAACAATGCGGTGAGGCCAACGAGTGCGCCATGCAGCCAAATCGGATCGTGGTAGCCCTGCTGCCGGAGAAGCGCGATCATGCGCTGGCATTTGCCAAGACCGTAGACGCCGAGCAGGTGTGTACGTTCTGCATTGCGGGCGATCGACTGCACCAGCCGGCGCGCTTCGTCTTCGCCACGTTCGTGACGGAAGACAGGAAGCGCGAAGGTCGCTTCGGTGACGAATACATCGCAGGTCACGAGTTCGAAGGGACGGCACGTCGGGTCCGATGCGCGCTTGTAGTCACCGGATATCACCGCGCGACAGTCTCCGCGTTCGATGACAATCTGCGCCGATCCGAGAATATGCCCGGCTGGCACAAAGCGGACTGTTACGTCTCCGATCTTTTGTTGCGCGCCCCAGTGTGCCGACTGAAAGGCCCCAGCGCAGGCTGCGCCATAGCGCACTTTCATGATCGCGATGGTCTCAGGCGTCGCAAGAACGTGTGCGTGGCCGGAGCGGGCGTGGTCGGAATGCCCATGCGTGATCAGCGCGCGATCGACCGGACGCGGCGGGTCGATGTAGAAATCGCCGGCTTCGCAGTAGAGACCTTGCGGTGTCGGATAGAGCCAGTGTTCGATCGGTCGCATCGGATAACCTGAGCCGCAGCGTTCAGCCTCGCCCGCCGATTGTTAACGCGGCGCAAAGGCTGCCAGTTCTGCTTCATGCTTAATCTGGCTATATCGACTATGCGATAATATCGGGCAGCAGCTGGTCTTCGACCGCTATAATCTGGTCCTTGAGCGCAAGCTTCTTTTTCTTCAAGCGGCGGATATTGAGCTGGTCGTGGCCACCCATAGCTTCGAGAGCAACGATTTCCTCGTCAAGCATGCGGTGCTCGTTGCGCAGCCGCACGAGCTCCTCGCGCAAGTCCCCTTCGCTGTGTCGCACCATGGCGCCTCTTCGCACTTGCTCAGGCGATATCGTAAAGCCCGGCTTCCCCCGCGCCGCGTTTTACGCCTCTTTCCCAATTCTGCAACACCTTAGCGTGCTCCGACTACGTCGCAGCATGTTCGGGGCTCTGAGCAGCCGGCCGTGGTACATCGTTTATTGCGCAGCTGCGAAGGGATGTGGACCCACGATCAATTCTTCATGAAGTAGAAATGGTGATCACTGTGCACCTTTTACAAGCCACATTTTCTCTGGCATTATTTACGGGCTCAACGATCGAAGGAGGCTTAAATGGCGTTATCCGCACATCTCCACGAACTCGCAGAGAAGCACCGGCAGCTCGATCGCCGGATTTGTGAGGAGATGGCAAGACCTGGATCCGATGACGTTGTGATCCGGCGGATGAAACAGCAGAAGCTCAAGATCAAAGAAGAGATTGATAGACTGTCGACCGCCTCTCGACACTGAGGTCCTCGAAGCCGGCGCCGCCCTGGGGTCGGCTTTTGTATTTCTGGTCGAAATGGCTGCAGCCGACGACGGCCGGCAACAGCTGGTCACCGCTGCAGGATGGCGGTTGCTTACATCCACCTGCACTCTAAGTCGAAGCCCGCCGGTCAAACCGGCGGGCTTCGGCTTTTCTTGTATTTCGTTCACTCGGCGCTGCGATTAGAGATCGCCTTCGCGCTCCGGCGTTCCGTCATCCGGGCCCTGTCCGCGACCGGGGCCACGGCCGGGACCATCCCAGTCGCCGCCGCGCTTTTCCCAGCGCTCGTGATGGCGGCCCCATTTGCCGCGCCTGCCCATGCCGATTTCCGACACGGCTTTCTTCTGCGCGTCATCAAGCGACGCGTAGAGTTTCTCAACTGCCGGTCGAACAATCTTCATGCCTTCGAGGGCGGCGGCGAGTTGTGCTTCCGTATCGGCAAGACGAGCCGTAATGTCCTTAGCCGCGGCTTTCTTGTCTCCATCGGCCGTGGGTTCGGGCTTTGGCGGGCAGGCCGCTGCGACTTTTGTAGCGGCGGTTTTCACTGCTGATTTCAGTTCGTCGAATGCCGGCTTTTGGGCGTCGGTGGGGTTCACCTTATATTCGAGGCGAACCATCATCAGGTCGGCTTTCTCTGCCGGGTTGCCGCGGCACAGCGGACCTGCCAGTGTCATCATGCCATGCGGGCCGCCCCAGCCGTGGGGGCCCTTATGGTGCCAGCCGCCATGGCGGTGGGCGACCGCGGCTGCCGATCCGAGCGTCAATATAGCGGCGGCGCCGGCGAGAATTTTTCCATTACGCGTCATCGGGTTCTCCTTGTTCGAGCCGCGGCGTGTCCGGACCGCCCATGCGGGGGAGCGAGGCACTGAGGGGACGTGCCTGGCGGGCCGAAGCACGCCGCGTCACTCATCGAACGATTGCGGAGGAAGAACCCGTCGGAGAAATTTCGGCGGCTGCGGCTCAGGAGTCCTTGGCGAGGTCCCGGAGGCGGAACTTCTGGATCTTGCCGGTGGCGGTTTTCGGCAACTCCGTAAAGACGACGTGGCGCGGTGCCTTGTAATGGGCGAGCCGCTCGCGGCACCACGTCACGATCTCTTCCTTTGATGCGATTGCCCCCGCCTTCAACTCGACAAACGCACAGGGAGTCTCGCCCCATTTTTCGTCAGGCTTGGCGACGACGGCGCAGGCGGCGACAGCGGGATGCTTGTAGAGGACATCCTCGACTTCGATGGACGAGATATTCTCGCCACCAGAAATGATGACGTCCTTCGAGCGATCCTTCAGCTGGATGTAGCCGTCGGGATGCAAGACGCCGAGATCGCCAGAGTGGAACCAGCCGCCGGCAAAAGCCTCTGTCGTTGCCTCGGCGTTCCTGAGATAGCCCTTCATCACGATATTGCCGCGGAACATGACCTCGCCCATCGTCTCGCCGTCGGCGGGAACAGGGCTCATGGTCTCGGGGTCCATCACCGTGAGATCTTCCAGCGCAACGTAGCGCACACCCTGGCGAATGCGCTTCTTGGCTTTCGCCTCCTCATCCAGCGCCAGCCACTCGGTGTTCCACTCGTTGATGGTCGCGGGGCCGTACGTTTCAGTGAGGCCGTAGAGGTGGGTCAGATCGAAGCCGGCGGCGATCATGGCATCCAGGACGGCCTGTGGCGGGGGTGCAGCGGCGTGATTGAACGAGACTCGATGCCTGATCTCGCGTTTTTCCTCGGGTTTTGCTCCAAGCAGCGTCGCCATCACAATGGGCGCGCCGGAGATGTTCGTCACCTTGTAATCGGCGATGGCATCGTACATCGCCTTGGCGCGCACCCAGCGCAGGCAGATATGCGTGCCGGCCACCATCGCCAACGACCAGGTGAAACACCAGCCGTTGCAATGGAACATCGGGAGCGTCCACAGGTACACGGGGTGGCGTCCCATTCCGGTGGCGATGGTGTTGGAATAACACATCAGCGCCGCGCCCCGATGGTGATAGACGACACCCTTCGGATTGCCCGTGGTGCCGGAGGTGTAGTTCAGCGAAATGGCGTCCCATTCGTCTGCGGGCATGCGCCATGCAAATTCGGGATCCGAGTTTGCAAGAAGCGTTTCATAGTCGAGATGCGATAGGGCGCGTCCCGTCTGCGGGAACTCCAAATCGTTGTAGTCGATGATGATGGGGCGCACCTTGGCGAGCGCAAGCGCTTCGGCCATCGTTCCGGCGAATTCGCGGTCGGTGATGAGGACTTTAGAGTCCGCATGATCAAGCTGGAAAGCGAGGATCGGCGCATCGAGGCGTGTGTTCAGCGAATGAAGCACCGCGCCCAGCATGGGCACGGCGTAATGCGCTTCCAACATCGGGGGCGTGTTCGACAGCATCACAGAGACCGTATCGCCCGGTCCGATCTGGAGCCGTGACAGGGCAGAAGCGAGCCGCCGGCAGCGGCCGTAGAATTCTTTCCAGGTGAACTGCTGCGCGCCATGGATGATCGCCGGATGATTCGGATACACCCGAGCTGCACGATCGAGAAAGGTCAGAGGGGTCAGCGGCTGATAATTGGCCGGGTTTTTATCGAGATTCTGGTCGTATGGTGACAGGGTCATCTGGCGATGCGCAACCTTCTGGAGATCAATTCAGCAGACGCTAGACAATTGCAGTGCCGAGATCAAACAGGGCCTGTGGCGCCTATCGGGAGCCCGGACGGCACCACCCGGGAACCCGGATCGTTCGTCTGTGACCTGGGCGCGGCTGTGAGGGCGGGTTGATAATGGTGAAAATTGCTTAGACAATCTTGGAATCGGGTGCCATCCTTTCTGGTATGGGCGTGACGTTTCTGGGAGGAGGCCATGTCCGAACCTCGTCTAGACGCCGTGGCACTCTGGGTTTTGGTGATGCTGCTGTTGGCACTCACCGTCGCTCTCGAACTGGCCATATTCGAGACATAACGAAGGCTCGGCAGGCAGCCGACGGCTGCCGGTGCTTCTCGGCCTACCAGCGGGCGGCTCAACCGTTTTGCCCAATATGACCTCACGTCCGTGGCGCGGCGCTTCGCGCTGTTGCCTGATGACCTTCGCCTCGGCAGTCTGTCCCGGTCATGGCGCCGGTTCGAGGCGCGATGAGGGCTGCACCGGCGCGTCCGGTGGGTCTTCCAGTCGCCGCCCGGCAGCAGCCGGGTTCGCTTTCACTTACCGGATCCGCGCCAATGTCTCAAACCAAGCCGAACCCGCAACTGCTCCATCTTGTCTTTGGAGGCGAGTTGGAATCGCTCGATGGCGTCACGTTCCGCGACCTGCACGATCTCGATATCGTCGGAATCTACCCGAACTATGCTGAGGCCCATGCCGCCTGGAAAGCGGCTGCGCAGAAGTCCGTCGACAATGCACTCGTTCGGTATTTCGTCGTGCACTTGCACCGCCTGCTGGATCCGGCAAAGCCTGGGGCTTGAGCAGCGTCACTCACGGCGCAACCATCCATCTACGAGGCGATTGGCCCAGCCCCGGCTGCGGAACGACCGCTTCAATTCCTTCGGGTCGTAGTGACGTTCGACCCAATCGAAGAAGTCGATCTTTTCCTGAGCAGCGTAAGCCAAATACCTTTCGAAGAAGGCGTCGAGCACGCCCGTGTCGGCGTACCGGACATGCCCATAGCGAAGGCTCAACTGGCGAGCGGCTTTCTCGATCGGCACGTCTTCGACAACGTGGAGGTAGAGTGCGCTGGCAAGGCCCGCCCGGTCAGCGCCCGATTTACAATGCAGTAGAATGGGATGTTCGATCCGCTGAAAGAGATCGCGTAGGCCGTACAGTTCGTCTCGGGATGGCGCATCGCGGCTACGCAAGCAATAGTCGACGTAGGCCAGACCCAGGCGTTCACAAGCTGCGCGTTCCGTTCTTGCGGTCGGCTTATCTTCGTTGCCGCGCAAATTGACGACCGTTCTCACGCCGAGCTTTTTCGCCCTTCGTAGTTGATGGGGCAGAGGCTGCGCAGCACGCCACGCCCGCGGGCCCAATCTGTGGCGGTTTGGAAACAAGAGGCGCACGAACAAATGATCGAAAAGCAACATGTCTGTATAGCTGACGATCGGGGCGACGGCCCGGCGCAAGGGTTCGGGCGCGCGTGCAGCAACCTCCGAGCGCATGGTCGTGGCGCCCCTGCGCAGCGCTCGCTTCATCCGTTTGATGCGCGTGAATCGCATTATTTAGAGGTAATTCCCAGCTTGATACCTTGCAGACCGTTTCGAGGCGCTAAGTCGCCGAAAAGCCGGAAAGTAGACCGTTTCTAGGTAAGGCTAATGGCTCGGCACCCGCAGTTTGTGCTGCAGCGGTCGATAAGTGCCGGCGGCCACATGATTTCGGTTGATATTCGCTGTGGTAACCTGAGACAAGAGGACTTCAGAGCGCGCCCACAGGGGTCAGCAAGCCGTAAGACTTTTGCCGTCGGGGACCCGCAGTCGCAGGCCCGCCGGGGCCAGGGCTCATAGCATCAATGGCACACACGTCGCCTGACAAGGTGAGCGCTGCACGTCTCGCCGGCCGGCAACTCGCCAGGCTCGTGCGATTCGTTCATCGCACCTCGAACGTCATCGCCGAACCTGACGGCATCATCGACCGCCTCAGTGCAGACCATCCGTGCATTGTCGCGCTGTGGCATGGCCAGTTCATGATGGCATCGATGCATCGTCCGGATGTGCCTGTGGCGGCCATGGTTGCCCGCCACGGGGACGCAGAATTCATCGGCGCGACGATGGAGTCTCTCGGCGTTAAACTGGTGCGTGGGGCGGGGGCCGGTGATCGGAAAAAGGATCGCGGCGGCGCCAGCGCATTGCGCGCCGCTCTTCAGTGCCTCGCCAATGGCACGTCATTCGTTATGACTGCTGACGTGCCGCCGGGGCCGGCTCGCCGCTGCGGTGAGGGTATTGTCACGCTGGCGCGCATGAGCGGCCGGCCCATCGTGCCGCTGGCTGTGGCCAGTTCGAGATCCCTGGTGCTCGATACCTGGAGCCGCCTGACCATCAACCTGCCATTTTCGAAGTTGGCTTTCGTCTACGGAGAACCAATCTTCGTGCCGCGAGACGCAAGCCCGGACCAGCTGGAAGACATCCGACAGTCGGTGGAACGCGCGCTCAATACCGCGACGCGACGCGCCTATGCGCTTGCGGGTGCCGATCCAGCGAGATCGACACCACGCTCCGCCGATCCGTCGCTTCCGCCACCCAACCCTGGATTGTTGCTCCGGGTCTATCGAGGTGCCAGCCGCCTTTTGGCTCCCATCGCTCCGATCGTTCTGGCACGGCGGGCAGAACGAGGGAAGGAGGATCCGGCTCGGCAGGACGAGCGGCTTGGCCGGAGCCTGCGGTCCCGGCCCGACGGGCCGGTCGCATGGATCCATGCGGCCAGCGTCGGAGAGTTCATGGCCGTGCTGCCGGTGATCGATCGTCTGCGCGTGGCGCGTGCGGATGTCACCCTGCTCGTGACCACGGGAACCGTTACTTCAGCTGGTCTCGCGGCGGCGCGGCTCGGACCGCGCGCGATCCACCAGTTCGTTCCGATCGATACGCCACAGGCGGTTACGGGTTTTCTCGACCACTGGAAACCGTCCCTCGCGATTTTTACCGAAAGCGAGATCTGGCCCAATCTCATGCTCGCGACATCGCAGCGGAAAATCCCGCTGGTCCTCGTCAACGCGCGCATGAGCAGCCGGAGCAGCCAGCGCTGGCGGCGGCGCAAGCGCATCGCCAAGCAACTGTTCGGACAGTTCCGCCTCGTCCTGGCGCAGAACGCGGTGTACGCGCGTAACTTCAGGCAATTGGGTGCGCCCCAGACGATGAACGTGGGCAATCTGAAGATTGACGCGCCGGCCCCACCCGTGGACGCAGTAGAACTTGAGCGTCTCCGCCGGATCATCGGCAACCGGCCCATTCTGGTCGGCGCGAGTACACATGAAGGGGAAGAGCGCATTCTCGCGCAGGCGCACCAAATCATGCGCGAGGGCATGCCGGGACTGTTGACCATCATCGCGCCGCGGCATCCGGAACGTGGCGCAAAACTCGCCGCCGACTTGCGAGCCGCCGGGCTCAGCGTGACACAGCGATCGGCGCGTGCCGACCCAGCCTCCTCCACCGACATCTATCTCGCCGACACGATTGGTGAACTGGGGCTGTTCTATTCATTGGGGCGCGTCGTCTTCCTCGGCGGGTCGCTGGTCGAACATGGCGGTCAGAACCCGATTGAAGCGATCCGGCTCGGATGCGCCGTCATGAGCGGACCGAGCCGGCACAACTTCAACGATATCTACGGCGGTCTCGACGCGGCAGGTGCTGTCGCCACCGTCAAGGCTGCCGACGATATCGCCCGCACCGCTTCGCGGCTGCTGACAGATGAAGCTGCGCGCACGGCGGCCCATCATGCAGCTGAGGGCGCGCTCGCGGCGATGGGTGGCGCGCTGGACAAGACCGTCGCGGCGCTGCTTCCGTTGCTTCCTGCGGTGGAGGAGAAGCCGGCAGCCGTGGCGATTGCACCGCCTGAACGGGTACCGGAGACGGCGGACCAAGGCTTTCGCCGTGCCGTCTCGTGAACCGCCGTGGTGGTATCTGCCGCAGCCGACGCTGACCGCGCGCCTTCTAGCGCCAGCGGCGGCGCTGTACGGCACGATTGGGGCGCGACGGATGCAAAGGCCGCCCAGCGCCACCAGCCCTCTGCCGGTCGTCTGTATCGGTAATTTCACGGCGGGTGGAACTGGTAAGACGCCGCTGGCGCTCCTTGTTGCCGACCGGCTCATGCAGAGGGGCCTTACGCCGGTCTTTCTGACACGCGGCTATGGTTCACGTGCGCGCCACCCGACTGTGGTCGATCCGGCGCGGCATGTCGCGGCTGACGTCGGCGACGAAGCGTTGCTGCTGGCGCGGGCAGCATGCGTCATGGTCGCTCCGGATCGCCCGGCCGGAGCGCGGGCCATCCAGCAGCGACCCGGTGCCGATCTGATCATAATGGACGACGGGTTGCAGAACCCGTCACTCGCAAAAGATCTTCGGATCGCCGTGGTCGATGGCGCGCGCGGGTTTGGAAATAGTCGCGTCATTCCAGCCGGACCCTTGCGCGCTCCTCTCGCAGTGCAACTCGCACATACGGACATCGTTGTGGTCAATGGACGGCGTGAGGATCGCGACAGCATTGCGCGGGCAGTCGCGCCTGCGTTCACAGGACCCGTGCTATCGGCACAACAGATGCCGGCCGGGGAGTCGGGTTGGCTCGCCGGAACGCCCGTCGTCGCGTTCGCTGGCATTGGCAATCCGCAGCGCTTCTTTCAATTGCTGAAGCGGTTGGGTGCGCATGTCGTCGAGGAACGCAGCTTCACCGATCACCATGCCTTCACGAACATCGACGCGGCTGATCTCTTGGCCGCCGCGCAGCGGCTTGGGGCGATCTTGGTCACAACTGAAAAGGATCTTGTCAGACTAGCCGGGGCGTCCGGTGCGCGGGGTGAACTTGCTCGGTCGGCAAGGCCGCTTGCGATCACGACGGCATTCCACGATGACGGCGAGGATCGTTTGATCGATTTCGTATTAGAGGCATTGACGCGGCGGCAGCGCGCGCGTCAGCCCTTGGGCTGAGTTTCCAGGAAACGCTTCATCGAAGCTTCGGGTGTCGCATAGGCTTCCTGCAGATCGACGCTCCAGTATTTGAGGTTCTGCAGTTCGATGCGCGCGCCGGTTACCGCGCAGCGGACATAGTCTCCGGCCGAGAGAACCTGGAATTCTCCGGCCAAATAGCGCACACGCGCTTCCGTTCCGCCGCCAAACAATCGTTCTAACCTGTTCATTGCCGTTCCTTCCCCGCGCCTGTTCCGGGGTGTCGCGATCCGTCTGCTATGTCTAATGTCCTTGCCGAGCCGGAACAAGACGGGTGCGGCAGCGATCGCCGATTGGCGCGGGCACCCGGGTCGGTCAGAACAGTGAGCCTTGTGGCGGGCCGTCGCTTTTCTTGCGGGACGGTGGTGCGGGTGTGCCACCCGCAGGTGTTGCCTTGCCCCGTGTGCCGGCTGAGACTTCAACCGCGGACCTGCCATCGGAAAATTCGATTTCTAAGGACCGGCCCGGGGTCAGCGCGGATGCGCGGCGCACCATGGTGCCCTTTTCGTCGCGGACGATCGCGAAGCCGCGGGCGAGAACGCCTTGGTAACTATACGAGGTCAACAGCTTCGACTGTGCCTCCAGCGCGCGTCGCTTCTGGTCGAGGCGATTGGCAAGCGCCTCGACGCGCAAGCGACCTCCAATACGCTCGAAGCGCATCCGCCTTTCGCCTGCGATGCGTGTCAGGGCCGCGCGGGCACGCGCGAACCCATCGGCGAGGCGCCGGTCGCGGTGTTCCACGAGCGTACGCAAGAGGCTGGGCGTCAACCTTCCCGCGATCTTGGCCTGTCGCATGGTGTGGGCACGCGTATTGGCGAGGAGCGCGCGCGGCAATCGCTGATCTAGGGTGTCGAAGCGCTGGCGGGGCAACGCGGTCAGATCCTCGGGGCGGGGCAATCCGCGCGCTGCGGACTTGAGGTGCGCACGGTTTGTTTCCAACATACGACGGCAGGCGATACGCAGTCGCTGGCTGCGGTCCGCAACGTCAGCCATCAATTCGGAATACTTCGGCACGGCCCATTCGGCGGCTTTCGTCGGCGTGGGCGCTCGCGCATCGGCGACGAGGTCGATGAGGGTCCAGTCGGTCTCATGGCCCACGGCCGAGATCAGGGGAATGGTGCTTGCGGCGGCGGCACGCACCACGATCTCCTCATTGAAGCCCCATAAGTCTTCTAGGCTGCCCCCACCGCGGGCGACGATGAGCACATCCGGACGCGGGATGCGTCCTCCGGATGGGATCGCATTGAAGCCGCGGATCGCGGCCGCGACTTTCGCTGCACTGCCTTCGCCCTGCACCGGCACTGGCCAGACGACCACATGCGTGGGGAAGCGTTCCTCGAAGCCGTGCATCATGTCTCGGATCACGGCGCCGGTCGGCGACGTGATGATGCCGACGACACGTGGGAGAAACGGCAGCGGCTTCTTGCGCGATTCGTCGAAAAGGCCCTCGGCCGCAAACTTGCGTTTGCGATCCTCCAACAGCGCCATCAACGCGCCGGCACCGGCCGGCTCCAAAGCTTCAATGACGATCTGATACTTGGACGAGCCGGGGAAACACGACACCTTGCCGGTGACGATGACTTCCATCCCCTCCTCGGGTTTGACCCTGAGACGGCTCCAGTTCCCTTTCCAGACGACGGCGTCGATCTTCGCCTTATCGTCCTTCAGCGAAAAGTAGCAGTGGCCGGAGGAATGCGGGCCGCGAAAACCCGAGACCTCGCCGCGCAGCCGAATGTGGCCGAATCCATCTTCGAGCGCGCGCTTGATCGCATTCGAAAGTTCGCCGACGGAATACTCGGGCGCATTGCGAAGGGGCTGGGGCGTCAGGTCGGCCACGAGTCGTCCTCTTTGAAGTTGGGCGAACTATACCTGCACAGACCCTGTGGCAACAGTGGCGGGAACTACACCGTCGCAGACGGCGTTTTCCTGTACGAACCCGTACCATCCGACTGAGGAGCGCCGCCATGGATACGACGACCTTTGCGCTACGTTGGATCGGCTTTGCTGTAATGGCAGGAACGTTTGTGGCTGCTGCGGCCGCTGTCGCACAACCGTCTCCGAGCGGATCTGATCCGCAGGTTGCGTTCAACAACCATTGCCGGACCTGCCACTCCGCCGAGCCCGGCGACAATCGCTTGGGTCCCACTCTCCACGGGGTCATGGGCCGCAAGGCCGGCGGTGTCGAAGGATTTGCCTATTCTCCTGGCTTCAAGACGACGAATGTCGTCTGGGATGAAGCCAATATGGATCAGTTCATTGCCAATCCCAACAGCCTTTTCCCAGGCAGCAACATGGCGACGTTTGCAGGCTTGTCGGATGCCGGGGAGCGCAAGGCAATCATCGACTATCTGAAGACGTTGAAGTGACGTTCACGTCACGATGCGGCCATCGACGATGCGCAATTGGCGATCCGCGCGGGCGGCGAGTTGCAGATCGTGTGTCACCATGACGATCGACCGCTTGGTATCGTCGACAAGGTGGCGCAAGACGCTCAGCACTTGGTCACTCGAAGCGGTATCGAGGTTGCCCGTCGGCTCATCGGCGAGGATCACCTGCGGTCCGTTAGCCAGCGCGCGTGCGATCGCAACGCGCTGGCGCTGGCCGCCGGAAAGCTGTCCCGGCAGCTTGTGTGCGTGCGCCTCCAAACCAAGCGACGCAAGCAGTTTCATTGCGCGTTCTTTCATGTCGTGTTCGCTGATTTCTCCCAGCGCCCGCATCGGCAGCATGACGTTCATGAGCGCTGAAAACTCGGTCAGCAGGAAGTGAAACTGAAACACGAAGCCCAGCAGTTTAAGTCGTAGGCGTGCCCGCGCAGTCTCGTCGTTGGCGGGCACGTGGTGGCCCTGCATCAGCACTTCGCCAGACGTCGGCACGTCCAGCAGCCCCAACAGATACAGCAGCGAGCTTTTGCCCGATCCGGAGGGCCCGGTTACAGCGACGAACTCTCCGGGTTGGATGGCTAGATTGATATCGCGGACGAGTGTCGTTTCGATCCCGTCGCCAATCGTTTTGGTGACGTGGCGCAATTCGATCAGCGGCGTGGTCACGGGCAGCTGGATTGTCATGACGCGCCCCGGATGATTTCTACGGGGTGGACGTGGGCCGCTTTGCGGGCGGGGAGATAGCCGGCGATGCCTGAGGCTGCAAGGGCGACGAGGCCGGCGAGAAGATAGTGCGTGGGTGTGTAATAAAGCGGTAGGTGGGTCGCATCCATGAAAGGGCTCTTGAACTCGATGGTTTCAAGTGCCCGGCACAATCCGTAACCCAAAGCCCAGCCGGCCAAAGTGCCGGCCAACCCGATGATCAGCGCCTCGATGAGGAAGATCGAGCGAACAGTGCTTTCGGTGAACCCCAGCGATTTCAGAATGGCAATGTCGCGCGTCTTCTCGTGCGTTATGGTGGAGATGATGTTGTAGGTGCCGAAGGACGCGACCAACAGGATCGCGCCGACGACCGTGTACATGATGAAGTTGCGGACTTCGAAAGCCGACAAAAGGTCTTCGTTGGCTTCCTGCCAGGACACGGATTTATATCCTGTTTGCGCCTCGATGCGCTTGGCGACATCCATCGCCTGCATGATGTTCGACACGCGGATCCGCATCGCATTCACGATGCCTGTCTGGCCGGCGAGAATTTGTGCGGTCTTGATGAGCGTGTACGCCTGCGTCTCGTCGGTCTGGCTGATGCCAGAATGCAGAAGCGCCACCACCGTGCACGAGAGGACGCGCCCCGTTCCGGACACGACGGCGATCGTGTTGCCGACGCGCGCACCAATCTTCTGGGCCAGCCGGTCGCCGAGAATGATTGCGTTCGAAGACCGGTAGAGATCGTCCAAACTACCACCACGGAGTTGTTCCGGCAGCTTCGAGACCGCGACCTCGCGTTTGGGATCGATGCCGGTGACGTTGGCGGCGGTATCGCGGCTGGCGTAGCGGATGACGGCACGCGCCTGGACAGAGGGCGCGACCGCTCCGTCAAGCCAGCTGTCGAGAGAGGCGATGATGGCGTAAGGGTTCTTGATACCGGGCCGTGTCGCCATGGTGCTCAGGCCGGAAAATGCAACGACCTGGTACTGGTCCTCAGCCGGCTGGCGAGGCGGCTCCCGGCGCTCGTCGCTCATGGTGATGTGCGGCAAGGCGTCGACGAGCTGGCTCACGAAATCGCGCTGCGAGCCTTCCATGAGCGCTGCCATCATCACCGAAAAGCCGACCCCCATCGCAACGCCCATCAGGCCCACGAGCGTCTGGCGAAGACGCGAGCGGACGTGGGTCAGTGCGATGTCGAGGACGAGCTTCATCGGCTCACCTCATCGGCGCGGATGGGACGTACGTTGTCTCCGTCTTGGAGGGCGGCGACCGGCGGCGAGACGATGAGGTCGCCTACAGCGAGCGCACCTTTCACTTCGACCCGATCCGTCCCCCTGATGCCCACCTCCACGGGAACACGCGTGACCCGACTGCCCGTGAGTTTAAAAACGTGACCGGATGAGATTGCTTCTGCGGGGACGATCAATGCGTCCTGCACTTCGGCGACCACGATGTTGGCTTCCACACTCATGCCGACCTTCAGAGGCGTATCGTCCGGCAGGTTCAAATGGACGCGGAACGTTTTGCTCTCCGGATCGCCTTTCGGTGTGATGCGCTCGACGGTTGCCGGCAACGGCGCGCCCTCGTGTCCTTCGTGGCGCAGGAGAACGCGCTGGTCCGGCGCGACTTTCAGGATGTCATCTTCGTTCACTTCGGCGATGATCTTCAGCGGCTTCTGCTCGCCGACCCAGAGCAGCGTATCTCGCTCACCGATGCCAGCGATCTCACCGACCTCGCCGATGCGGCGCATGACGATGCCGTCAAGCGGCGATTTAAGCGCGAGGTCTGAAATGCGGTCTTTCTGCATGGCCACGCGCGCTTCATACTCACGCACCTGCGTCAGCTTGTCGTCGAGGGTCACGCGCGAGACCGAGTTGCGCTTTACAAGCGTTTCGAGGCGCGCAGCGTCTTCCTTCAGTCGCGTCAGCCGCGACTCGAACTCGCTCAGAACCGCCTGTTCCTCATCGTCGTCGAGGCGGACGAGAACTTGGCCTTTCTTGACCGGTTCGCCTTCACACTTGCATATCTCAACTATGCGCTTGCGCGACGGCGCCGTGACCTTGGCCCAATTCACCGGCTCGACGACGCCTGTCGCATAGACGACGGCAGCAGCGCTTCCGATGCTAACGGGAACGACCTTTACTTCCGGCCCGCGATCCCACCACCACCAGATGAGAATCAGGGCGAAGCCAAGTGCAACGAGCGCCAGCAGTCGCCTTTCTGCGTGTGGGATGCGGCCGGGCGACATTCCGCGATCATCATCGTCTTCATCGCGCGGACTGCCAAGCCAGCCGAGCAGCGTGCCAGGCCAGCCATTCCGGGTTGTGGCCCATGTCTTGGCGATCGTCTCATACATTAACGGCAATCCTCGTAGGGTATAGCTCGAGAAAGGCAGTTCATTGCCAAAAGGATAGCAGGCCAGCGCTCAAATGCCCCCCCCCCGACAAGCATTGGCCTATGGCCGAACGCCTGCTGCCACTGTGATTTGGATCAAGTCTCCGGGGGAAACGGCCGGACGTCCTGGCGTATCAACCCCTTGACCCAGTTCGACAACCGTAGCACTTGACCGACATGAATGTTCTCTTGATCGGCTCCGGCGGCCGCGAACACGCGCTGGCTTGGAAGCTTGCAAAAAGCCCATTGCTGACGACTCTTTATTGTGCGCCCGGAAATCCGGGTATCGCCGAGGTCGCAACCTGCGTGGCTATCGATATCTCCGATCATGCCGGCGTCGTCGCTTTCTGCCGGGAGAAGGATGTCTCGTTCGTGGTCGTCGGTCCCGAAGGCCCACTGGTGGGAGGACTGACGGATGCGCTGGCCGGCGAGGGTATCGCGCACTTCGGGCCGTCGCGAAAGGCGGCGATGCTCGAAGGCTCGAAAGGCTATACCAAGGATCTCTGCCGCGAGCATGGCATACCGACCGCTGCTTACGGACGCTTTGCAGATGCGGAGGCGGCGAAAGCATATCTTGCGACACAGCGCTTTCCCATCGTGGTGAAGGCGGACGGGCTCGCCGCCGGCAAGGGTGTCGTCATTGCCGGCAGCAGATCGGAGGCCGAAGAGGCGATCGATGCCTGCTTCGCCGGTGCGTTCGGTGCCGCGGGCGCCGAAGTCGTCGTCGAGGAATTTCTCGAGGGCGAGGAGGCGAGCTTCTTCGCCTTGTGTGATGGGCAGAACGTGCTCGCGATGGCATCGGCCCAGGACCACAAGCGCGTCGGCGAGGCCGACACCGGGCCCAACACCGGCGGCATGGGCGCCTACTCACCCGCGCCTGTCATGACGCCCGACATGATCGAGCGAACGATGGCGGACATCGTGCGTCCGACAGTTGCTGCCATGGCCGCGCGGGGGACGCCGTTCAAGGGTGTGCTGTTTGCCGGTCTGATGATCACCGCGGATGGCCCCAAGCTCATTGAATACAACGTGCGCTTCGGCGATCCGGAAACACAGGTTCTCATGCTGCGGCTGAAGTCGGACCTGCTCGCCGCGATGCTCGCCACCGCGGGCGGCGTACTCGATAGCTTCGACCTGCAATGGTCGGACGATGCGGCGCTGACCGTCGTGTTTGCTGCCGAAGGCTATCCGGGCACGCCGAAGAAAGGGACCGAAATTCGGGGGCTGGAAGCGGCGCGTGCGATCGAGGGCGTCGAAATCTTCCACGCGGGTACGAAAGCCGTGGACGGGCGCATCGTTGCCGATGGCGGCCGCGTGCTGGCCGTGACCGCCCGTGGTCGCACCGTGGCAGATGCGCAAGCGCGCGCCTACCAAGCTATCGATCGCATCGACTGGCCGGGCGGGTTTTTTCGCCGCGATATCGGCTGGCGGGCGCTGGTTTAAGTTGCGCCTTCCGACTCCGCTCAGCGGAGCTGGCCGGAAGGCGGGGAAATTACGAGTCGAGGAGGGCTTTGCATTCCTTGATGCAGGCGGTGCAGCTGTCCATGCACGCCTTGCACACGGCATGCTTCTCCGCATGCTTCTTGCACTCGGCTTCGCAATCGGCGCAGACGTCCTTGCAGACGGCGGTGAATTCTTTCAGGCGCTTGGCGTCCATGGCGGCCAAGCGAACAAGGGCGGCGCACATCGGCATCATGATCGACACGCTCTTCATGCAGTCGGCCATAGCGGTGTCCCCGCCTTTGATGAGGTCGATGCAATGCGCAACGCAGATCTCGCCCTTGGCAAGGCAGGAACTGGCGGTATCGATGAGCGCCTTGTGCTTAGCGCCATGCATCGCATGATCCATGCCTGAATGGTCCATCTTCGAGTGGTCCATCTGGCTGTGGTCCATCTGGCTGTGGTCCATGCCCTCCGCGGCGCGGGCCGCGGTGGCGCCGACGGCCAGGGCTGCGGCGGCGAAGCCGAGCGCGGTGCGGCGGGAGACGGTGGTGGTGTTATCTTCGACAGGCTGCATTCGGGGTTCTCCTGATGCTTCTGTTGCGTCGCTTTTTATCGCTAGGGATGCCGGAGGTTACGGGCCCAATCAAGCCAGAGTGAGACACGCGCTTCCGGGTGCGGGGCTGTCATGAAATCCGTGATCACGGCGACACTATCAGCCCCGGCAGCCATGACACCACCAGCCCGATCCGGCGTGATGCCCCCTATGGCGACGAGCGGCAGCGTGCCGATGCGGCGCTTCCAGGCGGTGATGCGCTCCACGCCCTGCGGCGCCCACTTCATGACTTTCAGCTTGGTTTCGTAGATGGGACCTAACGCAACGTAATACGGATCAGCAGCAAGGGCGGTTTCCAACTCGTCTTCACTGTGCGTGGAGATGCCGACGTTGAGACCAGCCTTCTTGATCGCCGGAAGATCGGCCGCGGCCAGATCCTCCTGTCCCAGATGCAGGTACGTCGCGCCCGCATCGACGGCGGCTTCCCAATAGTCGTTGACGATCAGATCGCAGCCGTGCGCACGACAGACCGACAACCCCTCCACGACCTGCCGCCGCACCTCGTCTTGCGGCGCGTCCTTGATGCGCAACTGCACAGTCTTGATGCCGAGCGGTACGAGCCGCTTCAGCCAATCGATGTCAGGCACGATGGGATAGAACAGCGCTGGAGGGTTCGCAGCGACCGGCGTCATGGCTTTGGATTCGGCTTCGGCTTCGTCTCAGTCTGGCGCGTCAGATCAAAGAATGGCGTACCGGCAACGGGGGTCGAAGGGCTTGCCATATCGCGCTGCTCCATGAGACCCGATTCAAACGCGCAGCGTCCGGCATCGATCGCCTTGGCGAATGCTTCCGCCATGCGAACAGGATCGCCGGCCCTGGCAACTGCCGTGTTCAGCAGGCATGCGTCGAAGCCCATTTCCATGGCTTGCGACGCGTGGCTCGGTGCGCCGATACCCGCGTCGATGACAAGCGGAATGTCGGGGAAGTACGCGCGCATGGTTTTCAGTGCGTAGGGATTGGCCAGTCCGCGGCCGGTGCCGATCGGTGCGCCCCACGGCATGAGAACTTCGCAGCCCGCAGCGAGCAGACGTTCGCCGACGCCCAGATCTTCCGTGGTATAGGGGAACACCTGGAACCCGTCCTTCGCCAGCACTTCCGCGGCTTCGACGAGGCCGAACACATCGGGCTGAAGTGTGTCGTCGTTGGCGATCACTTCCAGCTTGATCCAGGGCGTGTCGAACAGTTCGCGCGCCATTTGCGCCGTTGTGATCGCTTCACGGGGCGTGCGGCAGCCGGCGGTATTGGGCAAGACCTTCACATCCAATGCGCGGATGAGATCGAGGAAACGCTCGCCCGTGCGGCCACGGGCCTGCTCGCGGCGCAGCGAGACGGTCACGATGCCGGCGGCGGAGGCCTGCACGGCATCGGCCATGATCTGCGGCGAAGGATAAAGCGCGGTGCCGAGCAACAGACGCGACGTCAGTTGCGTTCCATAAACGGTGAACGGGGCGGTGCCGGGCTTCTGGCCGAGGAGATGGGGTTCGCGGGGGTTCATGACCGCTATTTAAGCCTTCTTGGCCGCTTTAGAAACACGCCTCGTCGAGAAATTGCCAGATCGGAGGGCGCGTTTTGCCGGAAACGGGATCCTCGGGCGGGTTCAGCCGCTGTCAGTCTGCGGCCAGCGGTAGAAGAACGTCAGGAAAAAGAGCGCGAGGTAGATCGCGAGGAATGCAACAGCGCCCAGCGCCGCGGCGGCTTCATATTGCGTGAGGCCCAACGCTTCGATGGGAGCGCTCCCGAACCCTGGGATCTCCGTCGCTGTCTTGCCGAGCTTGCCCCATGCGCGTTCGGTCCCCAGCAGCAATTCGTGGATGCCGATCGTCAACGCACCCATGAAGGCGAGGCCGAAGGAGAAGACGAGAAACGAGAGCGCGCGCAGGATGAGCGGCGCCCGCTTCAAGACGAGCCACAGGCCGACGATGTAGGCCGAGACCATGCCGAACGAGACGGACACCACCGACACCACAATGTCGGTCAAGTCGTTGCGAACGGAAAGGATGTCGGCTTCGGTCATCGGGCCCTAGGGTACGGCTGCAAGGAAGAGGAAAACGGCGAAAATGACGAGGTGAACCGCGCCCTGCAAGATCGTGGTGCGGCCGGTGGCGAGCGTCACTGTTCCAATGAAGAGCGAAAGCACCAGCAGTGCCGTCTCCTCTGGATCAAGGCCTAATTCGAGCGTCATCCCAGTCAAGATAGCAAAGACGGCGACGGCCGGAATCGTCAGGCCGATGGTGGCCATGGCTGAACCGAGTGCGAGATTGAGGCTCGTCTGCAGACGATTGGCGGCTGCGGCGCGGACGGCGGCCATGCCTTCCGGCAGCAACACGACGGCAGCGATCACCACGCCGACGAAAGCCTTGGGCAATCCTGCATCCGCGATCGCCGCCTCGAGTGCGGGTGAGAGCGTCTTGGCCAGAAGCACGACCGCCACCAATGCAAGAACGAGCAAGCCCAGGCTGATCGCGGCCGTGCGATTGCTGGGCGTGTCGTGTACCGGGTGTTGTTCGCTCGCGTCCGCCAGAAAATAGTCGCGGTGACGGATCGTCTGGACGAACAGGAACACGGCATAGAGCGTGACACAGGAGGCGCTCACAAAGGCGAGCTGAGCGGTGTTGTACGTCGCTCCAGGCGACGCGAGCGTATAGTTCGGAAGGACAAGCGTGAACGTCGCCAATGTTCCCAGCACGCTGAGTGCGGTGCTTGACGCGGCGGTTTGAAATGACTGCTCGTGATGGCGCATTCCGCCGACGACGAGGCAAAGACCGACGATACCATTGAGCACGATCATCACGGTGGCAAAGACCGTATCGCGCGCGAGAAACTCGCTTCCCGCCGTCGCGCCCATCAGAATGGAAACGATGAGCGCGACTTCGATCACCGTGACGGCGACCGCCAGCACGATGGAGCCGAACGGTTCCCCGACGCGCAGTGCGATGATCTCCGCGTGATGCACCGCCGCGAAGACCGCGCCGCCAAGGAGGATCGCGGCCAGCACGAGAACGAGGCCGCCGTCCGCGGGAATGACGTGGGAAAATTTCAATGCGAGCAGCGTCGCCGCCGCCACCGGCGCGACCCACGCCCACAGCGGCAGTTCATCGACACTATGATCGGATGCCATCGCTCCCCCGGACATGCTTCGGGCCGGATCTGGCTTCCGGCCCGGTGCATATCCTTCGACTTATGCCGTTCTCGTCAAGCGAAAGTGCGGCGTGCGGCGCGCCGGCTCAAGCGAACCCAAACGACAGTTGCACCGGTCCTTCTTTGCGGCGTTTGGCCTTCTTGCGCGGCGGTTCCGGTGGTTCGTTGCGCGGAACACCGGCCAAAGCGTTCCAGCTCACGACATCGTAGCCGAGCGAGACGAGGATCTTTTCAACGACCTCGCAGCAATGGTCGCGATCAGCGGCCGACCACGCCGTCCGCCCTGCCTTGCGCATTCGCCTGTTGGCGGCGTCCATTCCCGCGGCATTGGCGAGCCGCAGCGCCTCTGTGTAAGACTTCACCTGCACGAGCGACCGCCGTGATTCTGGACCGTAATTCTCGTCGGGATGTATCGCAATGTTACAACTCGCCGAACAGTATCCTCGCAAGCTCAGGCCGCGTCCGGCCCGTCCCACCTGCGATGCGGCGGTCGCTCGGCAAGATGATGATCGATGCCCAGCGCGACGCCCTTTTGCTCGGCCTTCAGCCGAACGTAGCCCCTCATCCAATTCTCTCGGAACCGATACCAGCCAGTCTTTGAACCAATCAGAATTTGACCGTGAGAAGCGCGCTTTAGCGCATTCATTCGTTGGTAGAATGTCTTCTGATCTAAGGGCGCTCTCTGTTCGTCGCGCTTCAATTTGAGATTTCGCATTTCCATTATGGGCAAGTAGGATCTGCTATAAATTTCTGCAGTCTGGCGCTCCAACATTGTGTCGTCCGCCACCGCCCACAGGACCTCCTCGTAGTCGTCGCTCCTCTTGTGTACAGCCATTAAGTAGGCTTGCTTCAGGGACGCCAAAGCTTCGCTAACCGCCCCCCTCATTCCTTCATCAAAGTGTCTAAGGCCTACACGTTCCACTAAAGCTTCGTCATAAAACATCGACCTAAACATGTGCTCCCCAATAAGGTGAACATAATATGGAAAGCCATCGCTTATTTGGGATATTCGCACCTTTTCTTCACGTCCGACCTCGACGCCAAGTTGGTCAGCGGTAGTTTCCAATATTTCCCAGAGAGCATCGTGGCTAAGGGGTTCCACAGGAATTGGTGCAAGGTAGCGATCAGTCGACAGGTGTACGCCGATCAGGTCCTCAAGCGACTGTCCAATACCGCAGAAAATTAGCTTGAGGCTTACATTCTGGTCAGAGATCTGTTTTATCAGGTCAGCAAATCTCTTCTGGTCTTCCCGGTCACGCACCTGATCGAATTCATCAATGATGAGAACCGGCTCACCATGGTGCAGACCGGCAACATACTGCAAAAGCACCACCGCATCGTTGAGGCTCTCGACTGGAGGTATAACCCCCTTCTGAATTCCAGTTTGAAGCTCGGCAGAAAATCCAAACAGGCTGAGTTTACCGGTTCTATTGGTCACCGACCGCTGCATCACGTCCTGTGGCGGCAAAGCACGGCGGGCAATGTCGGAGACCATTTTGTAAAACGTAACGTATTCGTCACAGGCAATCTGTATTGGCCGCGCCTCGCTAGAAGAGTGCAACAGAGCAGCAGTTTGCGCCAACGAAGTCTTGCCGACGCCGCGCTCCCCGTAGATAAACGCGTGCTTGCCCGGGGAGTTGAAGGCCCAGTCGATCTGCTTCAAAAGCTTCGCGCGTCCACGCAAATGAACAGGATCAGATATTGCTTTAGCGGGAGTGAGGTTGCTTCGGAGGATCTCCTTGAACCTCTCCTCCGCTAAAGAGGCGATCGACATTTGCAGCCCTCACAGCCCGTCAAATACACGCCCGCACACTAGCACCGAAGGCCATTATGTCCATCGTCGCCGAGGGGCATTCCCCAAGGCACTGCGCTTTGTTGTGGCTGTTAATCGAAGAGCCTTCATGTTGAGGCTTGTCTGGTTCGCGGCCGGCTTCGCTGCGCTCGCCCGTCAGGATGACGTTGAACTTATCCCCGCCCTCTCGCCATCCCATACACTCTCCTCATCTCCGTCCCGCACTAAAGGGGGCGTCGCTTAAGAGGCGTCTTGTGACGTGGGGCGGGGTGCAGAAGTTGCTGACGGTACGTACGCACGTGCTCTCGGTGAGGCTCGGACCGGCCACCTGCTGGAACGCAGGCTGCGAAGACCGCGCTGAAACGTCGGTCGTATGCCAGAAATCCTGCGCGGGGCGGTCCGTGGGCCGCACCACTAAACTCAACTCAGCGGCTCATCCGCCGCCCCGCCCCCTTCGCGTCACTGCGCGAGGGCCAGAAAGAAAAAAGGAGACCGTCACCGTGCCGTTGGAATTCACCGGTAGTTGTATAGATCGCGCGCGTAATGTTGTTGATCGCCGTGTGCGTCGACATCGCTGCGCAATGGCCCCCGGGCACCCCCGCTTTCGCCGTAGCAGGCTTGCCCGGGATGACGATGTTCGGCGCGGGCGGCCGGAGCGCGGCCAGCGCGTGAGATCAATCAGGTCTTCACTTTGAAGAGGTCTTCCTGGTCGGACTTTTTGAGATCCTTCACGTGCCAGGGCAGGCCCTGCTTGCCGATTTCATCCATGAACGGCTTGGAGGGCAGTTGCTCGACGTTGAAGACGCCTTTGCCCTTCCACTCGCCCTTGAACATCATCATCGCGCCGACGACCGGGGGCACGCCCGTCGTGTAGGATACGGCTTGGGCGCCGGTTTCCTTGAACGCCTGCTCGTGATGGCAGACGTTATAGATCATCGTGATCTTCTTCTTGCCGTTCTTCGTGCCGCGGAAGATGCAGCCAATCGAGGTCTTGCCGGTATAGCCTTTGCCCAGCGACGAGGGCGGCGGCAGCAGTTCCTTCAGGAACTCCATCGGGATCACCGGATTGCCCTTGTACATGACGGGGTCGATGCGCGTCATGCCGACGGACTGGAGCACGTCGAGGTGCTTGATGTAGTTGTCGGAGAACGTCATCCAGAAGCGGATCTGCTTCAGGCCCTTGATGTTCTTGACGAGGCTTTCCTCCTCCTCGTGATAGATGAGGTAGGACTTGCGCGGGCCGACTTCCGGGTAGTCGATCATCGCCGAGATCGAGAGCGGATCAATTTCGATCCACTTGCCGTCCTTCCAGTATTTGCCGCGCTGCGTGACTTCGCGCAGATTGATTTCGGGATTGAAATTGGTTGCGAACGACTTGCCGTGGCTGCCGTCGTTGCAGTCGATGATGTCGATCGTCTCGATCTCGTCGAACAGGTACTCCTGCGCATAGGCGCAGTAGATGTTCGACTGACCGGGGTCGAAGCCGCAGCCGAGGACCGCCATGATGCCGGCGTCCTTGTATTTCTTGTGATAGGGCCACTGCCACTTGTACGTGAACTTCGCCTCATCGCGCGGCTCGTAATTCGCCGTGTCCATGTAGTGCACGCCCGCTTCGAGGCAGGCGTCCATGATCGGCAAGTCCTGGTAGGGCAGCGCCATGTTGATGACGAGGTCGGGCTTGACCTTCTTCAACAGCTTGACCGTCTCTTTGACGTTGTCGGCATCGACTTGAGAAATCTCGATCGGCGTTTTGCACCGCTGGGCGACCGCCTCGCAGCTCGCGAGACGGCGCGAGGCCAGATGCACCTTCTTGAACACGTCGCGGTTCATCGCGCACTTCTGCGCCGTGACGGAGCCGGCGGCTCCAGCGCCAATGATGAGAACGCTGTCCAAGTTTCTTACCCTCCCGGTGAAGACCGCGGCTATGCTGGGCAGCCGCACGCGTTCGGCGCGTCACGCACCGAAGGCAGCGCAATTAGGGCACTTGGATGTCAAATACAATACGCTTCGGACGGCTGTCGTTCAAACGGTCGCCGCGGCATCTGCATCTACGTCGCGGCGGCGCCGGTAACTTTCAGTCCGTATCGGCGCCGCGGATGCCGCGCGTGGTGTAGAGGACCCAAAGTCCCGCCAGCGCAGCGCTCATCAGCGCCCAACCCACGAGCCCCTGAATGCCCCAGAACCAGACCGACAGAACGAGGATCCCAATATACGTCAGCATCACTGCGAGGGCCGTGTCTTGCTCGCGTGCCTCGCGCCGTTCGGCGGCGAGCTTGTCGGGGTTCTTGATGGCGTGGCGGACCGGTTCAGCGGATGTCGCTTCGAAGAGTTTTGGATCGTGCAGCATCTGGCGGTTTTTCCCAGTTGGACACGCCCATGGACCCGGCCTGCCCGCGTTGCTTCTTGGCGAGCCCTACAGCGCGGCCGCCGCGCCTTAACTGGGCGGAACTCTGATGCAGCGCAATATGCGACCTATGCGACCTGACGGCACGCCGGGCTCCTGCGTACTTCTTGTAAACCCATGAAATATCCACTAGACCCGCCGCTTTCCTGCGGGAGCTGATCGAAAGTACGATGGCCAAAATCACCCCCCTCGTCGGCATCATCATGGGGAGCCAGTCCGACTGGCCGACCCTCAAGGCCGCGGCCAATATCCTGGCAGATCTGGGCGTGCCCTACGAAGCCAAGATCGTCTCCGCACATCGGACGCCAGACCGGCTTTGCACCTACGCCAAATCGGCCAAGCAACGAGGCCTGAAGGTGATTATCGCGGGTGCAGGCGGGGCCGCGCATCTCCCGGGCATGACGGCTTCCATGACGCCACTGCCGGTGTTGGGCGTGCCGGTCCTCAGCAAGACGTTGAACGGCGTCGACAGTCTTTATTCGATCGTTCAGATGCCGGCCGGCGTGCCCGTCGGCACATTGGCGATCGGTGAAGCCGGAGCCACGAACGCGGGGTTACTCGCGGCTCAAGTGCTCGCGCTCTCCGACGAGGCTCTGGCGCGGCGCATCGACGCCTATCGCGCCAAGCAAACGTCGTCGGTCGCCGAAACGCCGAAGGACGCATGAGCGCCCGCCCATGACCGTGCTGCCCCCCGGTTCGACGATTGGAATTCTCGGCTCCGGCCAACTGGGTCGCATGTTGGCGCTGGCGGCCGCGCGGCTCGGCTTCAAGTGCCACATTTTCTCCGACGTCGCCGGCCCCGCCTTCGACGTGTGCGATGCTCATACCATCGCGCCCTACGATGATCAGGCGGCGCTGACGGCGTTCGCGCGAACGATCTGCGTCGCGACCTACGAATTCGAGAATATTCCGGTTGCAACCGTGGAGTTTCTTAACGCGATCGTACCCGTGCGTCCCGGCGCTGAGGCACTCGCGTGCGCGCAGGACCGCATCAACGAGAAGACGCTGGCCCGCCAGTTGGGCGCTGAAACCGCGCCATTTCATGAGGTCGCCACGCGGGCGGATCTCGATGTAGCGATCGAAGCTACCGGCGTACCCGCGGTGCTCAAGACGCGCCGCTTCGGATATGACGGCAAGGGGCAGGCAAAGATCTTATCGCGATCTGACGCGGATGAAGCGTGGGCCGCCATGCGCGGTCAGCCATCGATTCTCGAAGGCTTCGTCACATTCGATCGGGAGGTTTCGGTCATTGCCGCACGCTCGCTCGATGGCGCATTCCGGGCGTTCGAGGTGACCGAGAACGAACACCGCAATCACATCCTGCATCGTTCCGTAGCGCCGGCACGCATGGGTGCGCAAGCCGCGACCGAGGCGTTGGAAACGGCGCGGCGCATTGCAGCGGCACTCGACTATGTGGGGGTTTTTGCGATCGAGTACTTCGCGGTCACAATCGATGGTCGCGAGCATGTCTATGTGAACGAGATGGCGCCGAGGGTCCACAACTCGGGCCACTGGACGATGGACGGCGCGGAGACCTCGCAGTTCGAGCAGCACATTCGAGCCATCGCCGGCTGGCCGCTGGGGTCCACGCGTTTGAAATCGCCCGGAGTGGAGATGATCAACCTCGTCGGCAACGACATTCTTGCCTGGGAGAAGATCGCCGGCGAGCCGGGAGCGTTCCTGCATCATTACGGGAAGACGGAGGTCCGGCCGGGCCGCAAGATGGGCCACGTCAACCGGCTGCTGACGAAGGCGCCCTAGCTTCGGGTTGCGGAGGCACCAATTTGGATATCCTCCGCCGGGCACGGTGATGGACAATTCAGATTTCCTTTGTTAAAAGCCGCCGTACGAAACACCCCCGGGGCTGCAGGGCGAACAACGCTCGCGGCGTCGGTTCTCGTTTTTCTTCAAACAGATCAACCTGATACCAGCAGAGGTTCAGTCTCTTGCAAGTTCTCGTTCGCGACAACAACGTCGACCAGGCCCTCAAGGCGCTCAAGAAAAAGATGCAGCGCGAGGGTATTTTCCGCGAAATGAAGCTGCGGAACTATTTCGAAAAGCCTTCCGAGAAGAAGGCGCGTGAAAAGGCGGAAGCCGTCCGCCGCGCTCGTAAACTTGCGCGAAAGAAGCTGCAGCGTGAAGGCCTGCTGCCGTCCAAGCCCGTAGCACCCCGCGGTGGTCCGGGGGCCAAAGGTCCGGGCGGCGGTCGTTCTTCCGGCGGTGGCTTCGGCGGTGGATCCGGCGGCGGTTCGTCGTTCGGCGGCTGATTTTCCCGTTAGAACTGACGTTTTCTCAGGCCGCGCGGCATCCCCGCGCGGCCTGAGCCATTTAAACTCACACCTAATGAAGGGTTGGCTCTTTGCCTGCGGTGGGACGCAACGGAAATTGAGCTGCCAGCCAAGTGTAAATGGCCTCGTAGGAGCCGAAGAGGTAATGATCCGAGTGCCCTGCGCCGGGAAACGTGGCCACTTTAACGGGACCTTTCAAAGCGTTGGCGACTCGTCGGCTCATCTCCACGGGGATGATGTCATCCGCCTCGCCATGCACGATCAGCGCGGGTGCCGTAACGCGTCCCGCCGACTGCAGCGTCTCGTAGCGGTCGGTCATCAACCATCGCGCCGGAAGGTAGGGGTAGTGCAGGGCTGCGAGATCCACGATCGAGGTGTACGGCGCATCGAGAATGACCCCGCCGACCTCTCGCTGGGCGGCCACCTGGACCGCTACTCCCGTGCCGAGCGACTCGCCGTACACTACGACTTCAGACGGGGACACGCCGCTGGCGCGCACGGCGTCATACACCTCCAGGGCATCCGCGACGTTGGCTTTTTCCGATGGTGCGCCTGCGCTGCCCCCGAAGCCACGATAGGTCATCATGACGATGCCGTAGCCGTGCGCCATGTACTTGCGGATGCGTTCGGAGCGGGTCACGAACGAGCCGCCATTGCCGTGAAAGTACAGCAGCGTCGGGCGCCCAGGCTTTGCCGGACCCCACCACGTCAGCACGCGGGTACCATCGGCCATTTCAAACTCGCGCTCGGTTACGTCGGGCAGTTCGGCCTCCGTGGGAGTCGTGCGGCGCGTGTCTGGGAAATAGAGCAGTCGCTGCTGGATGGCCTTGGTACCGAAGTGAGCGAGGACTGCGAGAACGGCCAAAAGAGCGAGGCTTTTGAGAACGATCATCGACAGCCTGCTCAACTGAAAAGTTTACGCGCTCCGCGCCGAAATCCGCCAACACCCCAAGGAGGCGCTCGCCAACTTAAGGAGTAGGGCCGCAAAGACCAAACTCAGCGAAGGCCTTCAGCCAGAATAGGCGGCGGAGGCGGTGTGAAGCCAGCGGGATCGACGATGTTCTCTTCGGACGGATCGTCGAAACAGGCGAGCAAGCGCTGCGATCGCACAGGGCCCGGCAGATGGCCGAAGGGGGAGCCGCGGCTCACCGCGATGTAGGGCGTGAAAGCGACCACGTCGTCTCGGGTCAGCAAGCCGTCGCGGCGGCCTTGTTTGATCGCGTAGCAGTCGGCTTCGTTTTCGCTCGTCTGGGTTGGATAGAACACGTGCCCGAGGATGTGATGTGCGCACTCGTGATTGAAGAAGAAAACCTGCAGCTTGTCGGGGAGCGTGTCGAGGCGCCGCTTGTTGAGTGTAATGATCGGCATGCGATTGACGATCCGCGCGTGCGCGACATCACCCAAGTCATCCAGGTGGATCGAGCGGACAGTCTGGCCGCGAAAGTCGCGGCAGGAGAGTTCCTGTCCACCGACCTTAATGCGAGTTTGCAATCCTTCCCGTGCGCTCTCTTCCGCAAAAGCGGAGGTGGCGAGTACACACCCCCAAACTGAAGCTAGAGATAACAAGGCTCGCCGAGCGGTCCACCCCATGCGCATCTCCTTCGAAGCGGACACCGCCGTGCCCCTGTGCCGAAAGACGTAACGAATAAGCTAACGCGGATTCTCAGGTCCGTGGATCAAAAAATGTGTCAGTCGTGTTGCAACATGAAGATCGGCAAGCATGTCGCCTCAGGAGGTCAATACGCGAACCTGGGGGTGAGTTCCCGGGATGCAAAAAGGCCCCACCTCGCGGCGGGGCCTTATCTGACAGTTCAAGGTCGAAAGACAGGCATCAGCCATGCGCCAACGACTTGGCGATTTCTTCTGTCATCTTCTTAGCGTCGCCGAGCACCATGACCGTATTATCGCGATAGAAGACTGGGTTATCGATGCCGGCATATCCGGAAGCGAGCGATCGCTTGTTGAAGAATACGGTGGAGGCCTTCCACACCTGCAGCACCGGCATTCCGTAAATGGGAGAGTTCTTGTCTTCCTCGGCCGCCGGGTTGACGACGTCGTTGGCGCCGATGACGTAAACGGCATCAGCCTGGCTGAATTCCGAGTTGATGTCTTCGAGTTCGAAGACCTCGTCGTAGGGAACGTTCGCTTCGGCGAGCAGCACGTTCATATGTCCGGGCATGCGACCGGCGACGGGGTGGATGGCGTACTTCACTTCGACGCCGGCCTTCTTCAGTTGGTCACCCATTTCGCGCAGCGCATGCTGAGCCTGAGCGACCGCCATGCCGTAGCCGGGGACGATGATGACCTTGGATGCATTTTTCAGCACGTACGACGCATCTTCGGCCGAACCAAGTTTGACTGGCTTCTGTTCGCCACCACCTGAACCTGCCGCGGCCGTCTCACCGCCGAAGCCGCCGGCAATCACCGACAGGAATTGGCGGTTCATGCCTTTGCACATGATGTAGGACAGGATAGCGCCGGAGGACCCAACGAGTGCACCGGTGATGATGAGCGCGATGTTAGAAAGCGTGAAGCCGATCCCGGCCGCGGCCCAGCCAGAGTAGGAGTTCAGCATCGACACGACGACGGGCATGTCAGCGCCGCCAATCGGAATGATGATGAGAACGCCGAACACCAGGCTTGCCAGGACGATGAGCCAGAACAGCCACGACGATCCGCCCGACTCCATGAACCAATAGATCAGCGCGATGATAAAGATGCCGAGCGCAGCATTGATGAAGTGGCGTGCCGGGAGGATGATCGGCTTGCCCGACATTTTTCCGGAGAGTTTCGCGAATGCGATGACGGAACCGGTGAACGTGATGGCGCCGATTGCAACGCCAAGCGCCATTTCGAACAGACTTGCTGCTTTGATGCCCTGCGAGGGATCAGCCGAGTTTTCCAGAATACCGAAAGCGGCGGGGGCATAGAGCGCTCCAGCAGCGACAAATACCGCAGCCAGACCGACGAGGGAGTGAAATGCCGCGACCAGTTCGGGCATCATTGTCATTGGAATTTCGCGGGCCGTCTTCGCGCCAATAAAGCCGCCGATGCCGAGGCCTGCGAGGATCAAGACCCAGGAGATAAAGGACGGTTGGGCCAGTCCCAAGGTCGTCACCACGGCAATCGCCATGCCGATCATGCCGAACAGGTTCCCCTGCCGCGAAGATGCCGGGCTCGAGAGACCGCGCAGGGCAAGGATAAACAGGACACCTGCTGCGAGGTAGAGGAGGGCTGCTACATTAGCGGACATCGGCACACTTCCGGAACGGTCTTAGGGGTTATAAGGAGACATCCAAGAACATGGCTCACTTCTTCGGAGCCGCGTCCTTCTTCTTGTACATCGCAAGCATTCGATTGGTGACGAGGAAGCCGCCGAAGATGTTGATCGACGCCATCACGAGGGCGAGAAAACCAAACAGTTTCGCGAACACACTGTCGGCTTCCGTTAGCGCCACGCCGACAGCGAGAAGCGCACCGACCACGATGACCGAGGAGATCGCGTTGGTGACGCTCATAAGAGGCGTATGCAGTGCGGGCGTCACGGACCAAACGACATAGTAGCCGACGAAGACGGCGATCACGAACACCATCAGTTCATAGACGACTGGACTAACTGCATTCGCGTCGCTGGCGGCGAATGCCGAGGTCGGCGCGAGCGCCAGCAGTCCAGCCGTGGCTATAAGATTGAAAATGGAACGCATCGTTTCGTCTCCTGCCCGCGCTGACCGCGGCGGTTGAAAGCGTTAGTTGCCGGTGAGGTTGGGATGAACGATCTTGCCGTCTTTTGCGACGAGCGTGCCTTTCACGATCTCGTCTTCCCAATCTATCTTCAGCGCCTTTTCCTTCTTGTCGATGAGGACTTCGAGGAAGGCGAGGAGGTTCTTGGCGTAGAGGCTCGAAGCGTTGACCGCGACGGTACCGGCCAGATTGATCGGACCTGCGATCGTGACGCCATTGACGTCCACCGTCTGGCCTGGCACCGTCAATTCGCAGTTGCCACCGCGTTCGGCTGCCAGATCTACGATGACAGCGCCCGGCTTCATGCTTTCCACCATGGCCTTGGTGATGAGCCGCGGTGCAGGGCGGCCGGGGATCAGAGCGGTCGTTATGACGATGTCTTGCGTCTTGATGTGATTGGCGACGAGTTCAGCCTGCTTGGCCTGATACTCGGGCGACATGGGTTTGGCATAACCTGCAGCCGTCTGCGCCTGCTTGAACTCATCGTCTTCGACGGCGACAAACTTTGCTCCGAGTGATTGGACTTGTTCTTTCGTTGCTGGGCGGACGTCGGTCGCGGACACGATACCGCCGAGGCGGCGCGCGGTGGCGATGGCCTGCAAGCCGGCAACACCGACGCCCATGACGAAGATTTTTGCGGCGGGAACGGTGCCTGCCGCCGTCATCATCATCGGGAGGGCTTGTCCGAACATCGACGCGCCGTCGACGACGGCCTTGTAGCCGGCGAGGTTGGCCTGCGAGGACAGGACGTCCATCGACTGCGCGCGCGTGATGCGCGGCATGAATTCCATCGAGAACAGCGTAGCGCCGCGGCTTGCTGCTGCTTCGAGGGCAGCGCGATCGTTGTAAGGCTCGATCATCGCGGCAACGAGAGCGCCCGGCTTAAGCGCGGCGATTTCATCGGGGCCGGGGCGGCGCACCTTCAAGAGGATGTCGGCGCCCTCGATCGCGGCGACGGCGCTATCAACGATTTCGGCGCCTTGCGCCTTGAGCATGTCATCGGAGAAGCGCGAGCGCAGACCTGCGCCCGACTGAACTTTGACCGTGGCGCCAAGGGCGACGAGCTTCTTGACCGTCTCCGGGGAAACGGCGACGCGCGGTTCGTCCGGCCCCTCCGCAGTAACTGCAATCGTGATCATGGAGATTCCCGAATGCGCAACGCGGCCGGAGCCGCGTCACCGATTGTGGATGACGCAGATGGTGTCGGCAGTGCCGGGCATGGCACCGCCGTAGGCGGTTATTCCGGGCTTAGACCAGGAAGACGTACATGCCGGCAAGCAGCAGAACGAGAAGGATGATGCCGATTTTAGAGAAGCGGATGAAGGCGTTGTAGGTTTCTTTGTGTTGGTTGTAGTCCATGGCCGGATGGCCGTTCGACGTGTCGACGCTCATTTCGGTCTTCCCCTCCCGTGTTTTCAGCCCCGACGCCGGTCCCTGGAGATGGGCGTGGGGGCGTGAGATGTGTTGCAAGGGCGCATACTTCCCTCGCGTTACCTAACCTAGCCCCGTTGACGCCGCAAGCGGGCCGCAAACCGGCTAAACTCGTAAATTAGGCGGTGACGGGCCGCCGCACCCCTCTAAGTCATGACGCCAAGGCGCCCGCAGCGGACGACCAGAAAGATTAACAACGAGACTCACCAGCGGCCGTGCAGGTCCGGAAGCCTCATTGCCGGCCCATTGCCCTGTCAGGACGCTGCAAGCCGCATCACCGACCGCTGGAGCCATTGCAATGCAGCATTCGCCGATCCGTCCGTCTGCTGCCGCCTTGGCCGCCGGCGTCGTTGCACTCGTCGCGACCGGATGGTTAGCGCCTGCCCTGGCGCTTGAACCGACGCCGGACGAGGAAATGAGAGTTAAGACCTGTGAGCGCAAACTGTGCACCATGGTTCTCGGTCGGGCAGAGACCGGACCTGATCTTGATTGTGACGTCACCAAAACCTGGGACCGGGACACCTTGAAGAAGGGGGACTCTAGTTCTGTCTCCTGGGGGTTCGGGGACGCCCGCTGCTCCGTCGACCTGACGCTCAGCCGAGCCGATGTCATCGGCGCGCTGACAGCGCCGAAGTACACCGTGCAGGTTCCCGAGCACGAGGTTAAATGCATCGTCGAGCAGGACGGAAAACCAAAGCCGGTCGTTGCGCGGCTGGCGCCCAAGCTCAAATTCAAAAACGGGAAAGCCGACAAAATCTGGATAAATCTTGCCGGCGTCGACGGCCCCACCGCCGTGACCGCAACGGTCAACATGGCGGCGAGCCTCGAAGACACGATCGGCCTCTTCCACCGAAGCATGTTGAAGTCGGTCAACAAGTTCCTGCACAAGAAGTGCGGCGAGCGGTACTACGCCGACGGCCGCCCCAAAGAGGAACCGGATGCCGTAAGCAAGACCGCTGTAAAGAAGCCTGCCAAGCCCGCCGTCACGGAAACTGGTTCCGCGGCTGCAAAGGCACCGGCGAAACCGGTCGAGAAGTCCGCCAATCCTGTCGCGGCCGATGCTCGCTAGGGTCGGCCGGTTTGCGATGATTGTTTGCGCGGCGTCGTGCGCGATTTCCTGGAGTGGCATTGCTGCTGCCCAATCAAATGCTCCGGCACCTTCTCTATCCGACGATTGCTTCGCCGAATTCGAGACCGGGACGGGCCCCGAGATCGCATGCCTTTTTCCCCTGCAGCCTTCAGCGGAGGAGCGCGCGGAACTGGAAAAAGGCTCCCGCGGCTATGTGAAAGACTTCAAGTGCCGTCTCACAGTGCGCATTGCGCGCTCCGAAATCGACAAGGCCCTGGCGGCTGTGGACTACAGTTTCAGAAGTCCCGAACAGCCGGTCGTCTGCACCATCACCACCCATAAGAGCACGTTCGACGTGACGGCGACATTCGCGCCGGAAGTGACTTTCAAAAACGGCCAAGCTGTTTCGGCGACGCCGGGACTTGGAAATGTCAAAGGGATCACGCGCGTGATCTCCTGGCCAGTCGTACAGTTCGTCAACCGCTGGCCATCTGTTCGCGACGCAATGCTGACGATCGTGAATGCCTATAAGGCGCGTAAAGGCAAGCCTGCTCAGCCCAAGACTTAGACCACTCGCAGGTCAGCCGGAAATGTTACGCATTGTCAGCTGGGAATCGGAACACCAGCTTCGGCGAATGTCGCGGTCTGGCGCGCGCGGACGGCGTCAAGATCGAAATCCTGAATCGTTTCATTGAAGAGGCGGTACCAGTTCTGCTTGGCCGCCAGATGCAAAAAGACGCCGCCAAGCCCGATTGCGGCGCGGTCCATGAAAACGAATTCGCGCGGCACCGTGACAGGACCCTTCTCTTTGAGGATTTTGTGGACGGCAAATGCTTCGCGACGGCCGTATTCGCCGGGCTTTGTATCCTCGGCAATGGTGCGCTCGCGATCGTCGAGCAACGGGCCGTAAATGAAACGCGCCCACATGGTCATCGCTTCGATCAGATCGTTGGTGAGCCCCTTGAAGCCCCAGCGTTCGTAGGCATGGACGATGCGGGGCTGATCGTTGGCAAGCAGCCCCTTGTAGAGATCGATAACGCCTTGGACGAAGGCGACGGGGAATGTGCGAATGCAGCCGTAATCAAGCAAGTTCAGACCGGCCGGGCGACCGTTTTCACTGAAAACGGTATAGTTGCCAAGATGCGGGTCGCCATGGATGACGCCGTGGTGGGAGAACGGATACCACCAGGCACGGAACATCGCCTGCGCGATGCGATTTCGATCCTCGAGACTGTCCTGCTTGTGGGACAGGAGCGGACGGCCGTCGAGCCATGACATCGTGAGCAGGCGGCCGGTCGAAAGGCCGAGTTCGATTTCCGGGACGCGGATGATCGAGTCATTCTCAAAAATAAGACCGTAGAGGCGGGTATGTTTAGCTTCGAGCGTGTAATCGAGTTCTTCACGCAGACGAGCGCCGATCTCCTTCAAGATTTCACTGGTGTCGACGGCGCTGTCAAAGCGCGCATGTAAAGCAAAAACGACCTTCAACTGAGTGAGATCGGCTTCCACGGCCGACTGCATGTCGGGATACTGCAGTTTGCAAGCCAGCGGACGACCGTCGAGTGAACTCGCGCGGTGGACCTGTCCCAATGACGCCGAAGCCGTGGACTGATCCTCGAAGGAGCCGAACCGTGTGCGCCAATCGGGACCCAGTTCCGCCTGCATCCGACGGCGGACGAACGCAGGGCCCATCGGCGGAGCTTGCGACTGAAGTTGGGACAATTCGCGTGCGTACTCCGGCGGCAATGCCTCGGGAATCGTCGAGAGCAGCTGCGCCACCTTCATAAGGGGACCTTTGAGCCCACCGAGAGCAGCGGCAAGTTCAGCTGCCTGGGCGCTGTCATTGCTCTCAATACCGAACAGGCGCTGGCTGGCCACCTTGGCCGCCACCGTGCCGACATTGGTGCCGACCTTCACGTAGCGGGCGGCACGGGCCGAAAAGCGGTTGTCTTCGTTGTTCATGGGTTTGCGGTGCGCCCTGTTTGGACTGACGACCTCTGTACGCGTAGGCTTGGCGAGAGGATCGCTTCGGTCAACATATGGTTGCGCGCGCTCCCGGTTACACCGCCACCTGGGTTCCGACTTCGACGGCTCTATCCATCGGAATACGGAAATAGATCGTTGCGTCCTCCGCGAAACGAGCGAGCGCCAGGAACAACCTCTGCTGCCAGCGTGGCAGTTCGGAATTGGAAGCCAGTCGTAAAGATCGGCGGGAGAGGAAGAAAGAAGCGTTCGACACTTCGACGTTCAGGTCCTTGCGGCGGCAGGTTTCGAATATTTTCGGAACGTTCGGCGTTTCCATAAAGCCATAGTGGGCGATCACCTTCGTAAACAATGGATCCGAGCGGTCGATATCGACGCGTTCATGGCGGGCCACGCGGGGAATATTGCGCGTCTTGATCGAGAGGATGATGTTGCGTTCGTGCAAGACGCGGTTGTGCTTCAGATTGTGCATCAGGCACGTGGGTGCCAGATCGGTGTCGGCAGACAGAAAGACGGCGGTGCCGGGGACGCGGATGGGAGGCTTAGCTTCCAACTTGCGGGCGAGCCATGCAAGGTCGGTATCTTCGCGGCGGATCTTTTGGGAGAGAATCTTGTATCCTCGGATCCAGGTCCACATGACGACGAACAAGATTGTCGCCATCAGCAGCGGCAGCCAGCCGCCTTCCAGAACCTTCAGGATGTTGGCGGTGAAGAATGCCTGCTCGATCAGGAGCAATGGAACAATTACGAGCGACGTCGTCCAAACTGACCAGCCCCACGCGCGCCACAGGACGAAGAAGCCCATAACGGACGTGATGATCATATCGGCAGTGACGGCGACACCATAGGCTGCGGCGAGGTTGCTGGACGTCTTGAAGAGACCAACAACGAAGACGACCCCGGCGAAGAGCATCCAATTCACCTGCGGCAGGTAGATTTGACCGGCCATGGACTCGGATGTGTGGCGAACGCTCAAACGCGGGAGGAGACCAAGCTGCACGGCCTGCTGCGTTAATGAAAAGGCACCGGTGATGACGGCTTGGCTTGCAATGATCGTGGCCACTGTCGCGAGTAGGACGATCGGGATTAGCGCCCATTCCGGATAGAGCCTGTAGAACGGATTTTCGATGGCGTCGGGGTCGGTGAGCACGAGTGCGCCTTGGCCAAAATAGTTCAGCAGGAGCGCGGGAAAAACGAAGCACAACCAGGCATACTGGATCGGGCGGCGGCCAAAGTGACCGAGATCGGCATAGAGTGCCTCGGCGCCTGTGACGGCCAGAAAAACCAAGCCAAGAATGGTCAGGCCAAGCAGGCCATTCGAGGCGACGAGGACCACGCCGTGATGGGGGCTCAGCGCGCTCAGTATCGCGTGATCGTCGGCGATGTGAATGATGCCGCCCATCGCCATTGCGACGAACCAGACCGCGGTAATCGGTCCGAAAAACCGGGCGACGCTTGCCGTCCCGCGTGACTGGACCGTGAAGATGCCAAGGATGATGAGCAAGGACAGCGGGATGATCCAGCCGTCGAACTGCGGCGAAACGAGTTTCAACCCTTCGATTGCAGAGAGAACCGAAATAGCCGGAGTGATGACGGCATCGCCATAAAAGAACGATGCCCCGGCGATACCCAGCACCGCCAGCAGCGGGGCACTCCGTTTAGCGGCTTTTTGGCCGAGCGCCATCAGAGCAAAGGTGCCACCTTCACCATTGTTGTCGGCGCGCAGCATGAGGAGAACGTATTTGAGGGTAACAACGAGGATCAATGCCCATGTGATGAGCGAGAGGACGCCGAGGATCGCCTCGCGGGCTTCGAGGCCACCAGTTTTTGCGGCAACGACCGCTTCGCGGAAGGCGTAAAGAGGGGAGGTGCCGATATCACCATAGACTACGCCGATGGAGCCGATGAGTAAGGCGCTGAACTTCGCGGAAGTTGGTGAGGAGAGTGTTGAACCGGCGGCATGGGAGCCGGCGGTCTCGGCCGCAGCGTCAAACTTTGCCATGTCGACTTCCTGCAGTATTCCTGCCACGGCGCATCATGCCAGGGCGGCGTACGCCTGTCCGGGGGCGGAAGAAAGGGAATATTTGTGTCGCAATGCGAATTTCCAGCCTTGGCAGGTCTAGAGAGGTCGACCGCGCGTTCTCAACGCTGCCGCAAACGGGCTAACCGCGGCCGAGTTCCGCTGAGGGACCGGCGTCCGGGATTAGAAACAAGAGACCCCCGCTGCGAACGCCCACCGGCTCGGTCGTCACGGCGAGATCGAGGAGCTGGTGGGTCAGAGCGCGGGTGATCAGCGCATCCAGGCGGCCTCTGACACGCAGGTATGGCTTGATTGCGCCGGTGCGATCGTCCACCGCGAAGCGAAGCGGGTGCTCGGGGCCACACGTCACGACATCATCGACATTGGTTCTAAAGACCAGTTCCTGATGCGGCGGCGATCCCAAAACTTCCATCTCGACTGCGAGAAATGGCGCGTCAGCTACTGCGACATCGACCTTTTCCTCCGGGGTGACGAGATAGGTTTTCCCATCGGCATCCTTGCGCAAGACGCTCGCGAACAACTTAACGAGCGCCGGGCGCGCGATCGGGGACCCAAGGTAGGTCCACGTTCCGTCGGCAAGGATGGCTAAGCCTATGTCACCGCAGTAGGGCGGGTTCCAACTCTCGACTGGAGGGTGCCCTGTTGCAGCACTTTGTTTCACCATTTCGGCCAGTCCACCAAGCCGACTTCCGGCGTGGTTTCCGCTATTTTTTTCAGGCATTCCGGGGGGCTCCTCACGGGCGATGAGACGAACGAAAAAGGCGAACCCGTTACACAGGTTTAACTTGACCAAGCAGGGTTGCGGACAGCCACTATCGCGGTTGATGGCAGACGACCGGGGCCCTGTACGCGGGGCCCTGCGTATGTAACGGTAAATGCGCCACTATCCTTGCACCAGATCAAGGCAGTTGCGACAGGTCAATCGCCTCCTCGTCCGGGGGCCATGGAGCTTCAATGACAGTTCTGACGTCGACGGATGAGAGCATCGTGCCGCGCCTGGAGGTTGCGGCAGCGCAAGTCCAGCGGGCGCATAAGGCCGCGGCGAGCGTGATCTACGGCCAGGATGTCGTTATTGAACGCACGCTTATCACGCTACTTTCAGGCGGGCATGCTCTTCTCATCGGTGTCCCGGGTCTCGCCAAGACGTTGCTTGTCGATACGCTCGGCAAGGTGCTGGGGCTCGACGCCAAACGCATCCAATTCACACCCGACCTCATGCCATCGGACATCATCGGCGCGGAAGTGCTGGAGGAGTCAGCGTCCAAGTCGCGATCATTCCGGTTCATCAAGGGGCCGATCTTCACCCAGTTGCTGATGGCGGATGAGATTAACCGCGCATCACCGAAAACGCAGTCGGCGCTGTTGCAGGCCATGCAGGAGCACCATGTGACAGTCGCCGGTCAACGGCACGACATCCCGACCCCGTTCCATGTGCTCGCGACTCAGAACCCGCTGGAGCAGGAAGGCACCTATCCGTTGCCCGAAGCGCAGCTCGACCGTTTCCTCCTGCAGATCGATGTGACTTATCCGGATCTCGCGGCCGAGCGTCGGATGCTCTATTCGACCACGGGCACCGAAGAGCGGCGGCTCGAAACCGTCATGACCGGGCCCGAGCTCATTTCGGTGCAGCGGTTGGTTCGGCAAATCCCCGTGCCCGACAAGGTCGTGGAGGCCATCCTGTCGCTCGTGCGGTCGGCACGACCGGGCACCGGTGCTGATGCGGAAGTCGATCGGTATGTCGCATGGGGTCCGGGCCCGCGCGCGAGCCAGGCGCTGATGCTCGCTGTGCGCGCGAAAGCGCTGATCGACGGGCGTCTCGCGCCGTCGATCGATGACGTCGTCGCCCTGGCCGAACCGATCCTCAAGCACCGCATGGCGCTGAAATTTGCGGCGCGGGCCGATAACCAGGACCTTTCCGGCATCATTGCACGCCTGGCCGCGAAGGCCGGATAACGCCGCACATGGCATCCACCGCGGACCAATGGAGAGCAGACGATCCTTCCGACGGCGACAGTCACTCGCTGACCCGTCTGCAGGAGAGCGCGCATGCCCTCGCCGAGCGTCTGCCCGACCTGCTGATCGATGCAAAGCGCATCTCGCAGACGGTGGCGCACGGCATTCACGGTCGCCGCCGCTCGGGTCCGGGTGAGACGTTCTGGCAATTCCGAACCTATGAAAGCGCCGACAGCGCACAGCTGATCGACTGGCGACGCTCCGCGTCGTCTGATCACCTGTACGTTCGCGAGCGGGAATGGGAAGCCGCGCACACCGTCTGGATGTGGTCCGATCTTTCCGCCTCAATGGACTTCAAGAGCCATCTTACGAAGGTCTCGAAGCGTGACCGCGCAGTGGTCCTGATGCTGGCGTCGGCCGAGCTCCTGATGCGGGGCGGAGAACGCATCGGTTTGATGGCCATGTCGCAGCCCTCCGGCAGTCGCAGAATTGCGTCGCTTCTTGCCGAAGCCATCATCGCCAACGTCTCGTCGCCCTTGATCAACAAGAGCCGTCCACCTGCGCAGCAAATCCCGCGTCATGCCGAAGTCCTGCTATTCGGTGACTTTCTGGCGCCCGTACCTGCAATCAGGGAGCGCATCGAGCAGCTCGCCTCGCTCGGCGCGCGCGGCCATATGGTGCAGGTGCTCGACCCGGCGGAAGAAACGCTGCCGTACGATGGACGCGCTGAATTCTCCAACGCATCAGGCCGAGAGCGCTTTCTAGCCGACCGCGTTGAGACGTTGCGAGCCGAGTACCAGAAGCGGCTGGCCGATCATCGGGCGCAGATCGAAGAGTTCACGCACCGGCTCGGCTGGTCGTTCCTCGTGCACCACACCGACCGACCGGCGAGCGAACCGTTGCTGACGCTCGTCATGCGGCTCGCGGGTGAAATGGGCGCGGTTTATCGCGCCGAGACTGCGGAGGCCGTGTAATGGGGCTTTCTGCTCTCGCGTTCCTCAATCCCTGGCTGCTGACCGCGCTCGCCGCGCTGCCGCTGATCTATTGGCTGCTGCGAACGGTTCCGCCGCGGCCGCGCCAGATCGAATTTCCACCGACCCGCATTCTCGTCGGCATCGAGAACAAGGAAAAAACGCCGGCCAAAACGCCATGGTGGCTCTTGCTCATCCGACTGCTCGCGGCGGCGCTGGTGATTTTTGCGCTGGCGGAGCCGGTGCTCAATCCGCAGGCGCAGCCGCCGATCAAGGGCAGCGGACCCGTCGTCATCGCCGTGGATAACGGTTGGGCGTCGGCCGGCGAATGGGATCAGCGGCTGGCGATGGTCGAACGGCTGATCGATGAGGCCGAAGGTGACAGCCGACCGGTGGCCGTCTTCGGGACGGCGGCGACGACAAAGGCGCCGGTCATCAGATTGGAAGCGCCGGTTGATGCGCGCGCCACCGCGGCGGCCTTGCAGCCGCAGCCATTCGCGCCGGATCGCACAGGGCTTTTGAACGCACTCACGACGGCGCTGCAAACAACCGGTGCGCAGTCCGCGAACATAGTGTGGCTGACAGATGGTCTCGATCACAACGGCAAGGGGGCTCAATTCGGAGAAGCTCTTGCCACGGCAGCAGGGAATGGCCGTTTTGCAGTGGTCGACGTGAAGGCTGGGAGCGAGCCGCTGGGACTTTCGGCATCTATGGGGGCTGACGGCAAGCTCGCTGCGAAAATCATCCGGGCCGGTGGCGGCGCGCGAGAAGGCATCGTGCACGCCTACTCTGCGCGTGGACAGAGACTGGCCGAGACGCCGTTTAAATTTGCCGACGGGGAAACATCCGCGACAGCGGCAATCGAGATGCCGCTGGAACTGCGCAACCAAGTGACGCGCCTCGAGATCGCCGGTACGCGGTCGGCGGGCAGCGTCAATCTGCTCGATCAGCGCTCGCAGTGGCAGCGCATTGGCCTCATCAGTGGGGAAGCGCAGGAGCAGGCGCAGCCGCTGCTTGCGCCGCTGTACTATATCCAGCGAGCAGTGCAGCCGTTCTCCGAACTGATCGTGCCCAAGGAGAAGAACCTCGTTTCCGGCACGAAGACCATCATCCAAGACCGCGCCAGCGTGATGATGCTGGCCGACATCGGTACGATTTCGGGCGAAGCTGCCGAGCAGATTACGAATTGGGTCGAGAAAGGCGGCGTCCTTGTGCGGTTCGCCGGTCCACGATTGGAAAAGGGTGGCGATGATCTGCTTCCGGTCGGCTTGCGGGCCGGCGGACGATCGCTCGGAGGTGCGCTGTCGTGGTCGACGCCGCAACCGCTCGCACCGTTCGACGAAGAGAGCCTGTTCTCCGGTCTCTCTGTCCCAGCGGACGTGTCCGTGCGGCGGCAAGTTCTCGCCGACCCCGCGCTTCTGACACCTGAAGTGAAAGTTTGGGCGCGGCTTACCGACGGGACGCCTCTCGTCACGGCTACGCGGAAGGGCGAGGGCTACTTGGTCCTATTCCACGTTACGGCGAACTCCGACTGGTCAAACCTGCCGATGTCGGGCCTGTTCGTGGAGATGCTACGGAGACTCTCGGAATTAGGAACACTCACGGCAGCCCCTGCTTCGAGTACGGGAGGCACCACGACTGCCGATACCTCCTCTCCGCAGACTGCCGCGGCGCCCGAGATCCTGGCGCCGGTGCAGACGCTTGATGGATTTGGCTCGCTCAAGCCGCCGCCGCCGACAGCACAGCCATTGAAGCGTTCCGATGCAGACAGAACGGTTGCAAGTCTTGATCATCCTCCAGGCTACTATGGCGCGGGGTCTGCGCCGCGTGCGATCAACGTGGTGACGCCGAAGACGTCGCTTACCGCACTTCCCACTCCCCCACCCAGCGCGCAGCGTCTTGGTTATGATCAGGAAGGCACGACGCCCTTGAAACCCGCCTTGTTGCTGACAGCACTCGCGCTCCTGTTTGCCGACGTCATCGCGGTGCTGTTGCTGATGGGCGGTCTGCGCGCGCTTCTGCGCCCTGTTGCGCACGCCGCAACTCTCATTTTGGCCATCGCCGTTGTCGCGCCGCAGCCCGCACGAGCGCAGGATTTCGATCTGCCCAGCCGGTTCACCTTTCCGGGGCGGATGCCAGCCGAGAAGCCCATTGTAACGGTGCCTGCCGAGGTGTCGCCGGCGGACCGAGCTTCGGTGGAAGCAACCGCAAACGTGACTTTTGGCTATGTCATCACAGGCGATCCGGCTGTTGATCAGGTCAGCAAACAAGGTCTTTCAGGGCTCATGAAGGTTCTGCGCGCTCGGACAGCCGTTGAACCGGGCGAACCGCGCGGCGTCGATATCGTACGCGACGAAATTGCGTTCTATCCCGTGCTCTACTGGCCGGTGCTCGACAACGCCGAGCCTCTGCCGGAGGAGACACTGGCCAAGATCGATGCCTACATGAAGCAAGGCGGAATGATCATTTTCGACACGCGCGACTATGGCAATGGGCTGCCGACGGGTATGGCGATGGCGGGCGAGCGCGGGCCGGCGCTGCAGCGGCTGATCGGGCGGCTCGACATTCCTCGGCTGGAACCGGTTCCGGAAGATCACGTGCTGACAAAATCATTCTATCTGCTGCAATCATTCCCCGGCCGATGGAACGGTGGACAATTATGGGTGGAGGCGCAGGATCGCAGTGAAGACGGCGCCGAAGGCGAAGAGCGCCGGGCGCGCCAGGCCGATGGCGTCTCGTCCATCATGATCACTCCGAACGACCTGGCCTCCGCGTGGGCTCTCGATGACAAGGGCGTGCCCATCTACTCGGTGACGCCAGGCGGTGAGCGCCAGCGCGAAATGGCTTTGCGCACCGGGATCAACATCGTGATGCACGCGCTCACTGGCAATTACAAAGCTGATCAGGTGCACGTGCCGGCCCTTCTCGAACGGCTTGGGCAATGAGGGCGCACCCATGAACTGGTCGATTGATTTCGCGCCTCTCATTCCGGAGCCCTGGCTGTGGACCGCGGCGGTGGTGGCCGTAGTGTTGTGTGTTCTCCTTTTGCTGCGCCGCAGCCGCGGTGCCGCCTTACGAGCCTTGGCGCTCGCCGCTGTCATTGCGGCGCTCGCAAACCCCACATTGCGTCAGGAAGACCGCGAGCGGCTGGCGAATATCGCGCTGGTCGTGATGGACGAGAGCACGAGCCAGTCCATCGACAAGCGGCCGGAACAAACCGCTGCCATTCGTGCGGAACTCGAGAAGAAGCTCGGCGCCATTCCTGATCTGGAAGTCAAATACGTCACGGCCGCGCGACCGAGCGAGACAGGCAGCCGGGGCACCAATCTATTCGGCGATCTCAATGTTGCTCTTGGTGACATCCCGCCGGATCGCGTGGCAGGCGTCATCCTTGTCACCGACGGTCAGGTTCACGATGTGCCGAAAAAGGCCGAGGCGCTTGGCTTCAACGCTCCCGTGCACACGCTGCTGACCGGGCGTCCCGATGAATTCGACAGACGCATCGAAATCGTGAAGGCACCGAAATACGGTCTCGTCGGCCAAACGCGCGACATAGAGATCCGTGCGATCGAAACGGGGCGGAACTCCAAGTCAGCAGAACTCGTCACGTTGAAAGTCCGGCGTGACGGAAAGCCGGATGAATTGCTCAGCGTCGAGATCGGCCGGTCAATCACCATCCCCATGGATTTTCCCCATGCGGGCACGAATATCCTCGAAGCCGAGTTGGAGACAGCACCCGGGGAACTCACGCCGGTCAACAACAAGGCCGTGATCGCAGCCGAGGGTGTGCGCGAGAACTTGCGCGTGCTGCTGGTGTCAGGCGAACCGCACGCAGGCGAGCGGACGTGGCGTAATCTCCTGAAATCAGATGCCTCCGTTGATCTGGTGCACTTCACAATTCTGCGGCCGCCGGAGAAGCAGGACGGCACGCCCATCAACCAACTGTCGCTGATCGCTTTCCCGACGCGGGAGTTGTTCTCGGAGAAAATCCGCGATTTCGACCTGATCATCTTCGATCGTTATGAGCATCGAGGCATCCTGCAACTCAGCTACTATGATAACATCGCCCGGTACGTGGAGAACAACGGCGGCGCACTGCTGATCGCGGCGGGCGACGATTACGCTGGATCGACGACGCTCTACCGCACGCCACTTGCACCCGTGCTGCCGGCGAAGCCGACGGGACGCGTCTTTGAGGAGCCGTTCAAGGCCACGATCACGGCTGACGGGGCCCGGCACCCTGTCACGCGCGGACTGCCCGGTGCGGGGGTCGACGGGAAGCCGCCCACGTGGGGCCGCTGGTTCCGGCAGGCGGAAGTCAAATCGGATCGTGGCACCACAATCATGTCAGGGGCGCAGGAAAGCCCGCTGCTGCTGCTGGAGAAGCGCGGTAAAGGGCGGGTTGCGCTGTTGACCTCGGACCACGCATGGCTCTGGGCGCGCGGCTTCGAGGGAGGCGGGCCGCATTCGGATCTGCTTCGGCGGTTGTCGCACTGGCTGATGAAAGAACCGGATCTGGAGGAGGAACGGCTTATCGCATCTGCGCAGGGACTGAAAATCACGATCGAGCGTCACTCGATGGGCGAGACGGTTGCGCCGGTTCGACTGACGGCGGCGGACGGGACCGTATCTCAGGTCATACTAGAAGCGGCGGGGCCCGGTATTTGGCGTGGCACTGCCGATGTGAAGTTGCCGGGCCTTTACAAGGCCGCCACTGACGGACCGGAGGGGCCGCTGACGGCCGTGGTGCATGCCGGGACTGAAGATCCTCGCGAGATGAGCGACGTCACTGCTTCGGAGAAGGCGTTGCAGCCATTGGCTTCGCAGACGGGGGGCGGCGTGTTCTGGACGGGTTCGGCTGCGACCGCGGTCGACGGGTCGGCGGTGGATGTTCCGCGGATCAGCATGCTTGCTACGGCAAAAGTGTTTTCCGGATCGGGGTGGATGGCCCTTAAAGACCGGGAAGCCTACCTGACTCGTGGAGTAAAAATTTTTCCCTTGTTTACCGGTTTGTTGGCACTCGCTGCCCTCCTGGCCTTACTGACCGTCGCGTGGTGGCGCGAGGGGCGGTAAGTCAAATACGTCCGAAAAAGGACTTACAGGGTTCACCCTTAAGTACGATGGCGCAACGCCCACGCACGTTATTCACTGGCTAGTACACGGTTTTTACGTTTACACTTGCAGAATCTTCTGCGCTGCAAAAAATGTCGGCATTGTGCCATGCGGCAACGCAACGCAAGCACGACAGGCGCAGAGAAGAGGCTGGGGGCCAGGAATGCACTATTACGCTTACGAGCTCGCGCACGCCATCGTTCGCCCGCTCCGCTTCGGAGCCGAGGCGCTGAAGTACAGCGTTGAAAATCCGTTCAATCCGTTCTCCACGACGCCGATAAACCGCTCAATAGCGGCCGCATGTGAAGTTTTTGAGAACGTGACACGGCGCTACGGCAAACCGCACTTCGGCCTCAGGGAAACACGGATCAACGGTGTCGGCGTGCCGGTGAGCGAGGAGATCGTAGCGGCCAAGCCGTTCTGCAACCTGATCCATTTCAAGCGCCACTTCCTCGACGGCGCGCCGGAGATCAACGATCCCAAGGTGCTGATCGTCGCTCCGATGTCTGGGCACTATGCGACGCTACTGCGTGGAACCGTGGCGGCGATGCTGCCAGAACACGAAGTGTACATCACCGATTGGGCTGATGCACGCGAGGTGCCGATCTTCGAAGGGCGCTTCGATCTCAACAGCTTTATCGATTACCTGATCGAGTTCATCCACACGCTCGGGTCTCAGACTCACGTCATCGCGGTCTGCCAACCGGCCGTTCCGGCTCTTGCAGCCACCGCCATCATGGCCGACAATGACGATCCGATGCAGCCTGCGTCGCTGACGCTCATGGGTGGGCCGATCGACACGCGGCGTAATCCAACAGGCGTCAACGAACTGGCCCAGGCCAAGTCCATCGGCTGGTTCGAGAACAACGTGATCTCGTTCGTGCCACCGCCTCATACGGGCGCCATGCGGCGTGTATACCCAGGGTTCATGCAACTGACGGGGTTCATGACCATGAACCTGGAGCGGCACATGAACGCGCATGTGGATCTCTTCAACAATCTCGTTCAGGGCGACTGTGACAGCGTCAAAGGGCACCAGGATTTCTACGAGGAATACCTGGCTGTGATGGACCTAACGGCAGAATTTTACCTTCAGACGGTGCAGGCCGTGTTCCAGGAGCATCTGCTGCCGGACGGGCGGATGATGCATCGCGGCCAGCGGGTGGACTGTTCGAAAATACGGAACACGGCGCTTATCACGATCGAGGGCGAACGGGACGATATCTGCGGTCTCGGCCAAACGGAAGCGGCACAGCTTCTTTGCACCAACGTTCCGGATGACGAGCGCTTCCACTACGTGCAGCCTGGGGTCGGTCACTATGGGGTCTTCAACGGAACGCGTTGGCGTACGGAGATCCAACCGCGTCTGCGCCAGATGATTCGATCGGTGGAGCGCAAGCGCCGCGTTGGGACAGCAGTCGAGGTCAAACCCTACATCGGCGGTTGGCCCCTGACGCCCGACCGGCCGGCAAACACGCTTCTCAATGGCCCTGCCGACTGACAATGCGGGTTTCTGCCTTCCGTATAAGACATATCCCCGGCCGCATTGCGGTGCCGGGTTAGAGAAGGCACCCGACTCGCGCTACCACAAGCGAAACGCGGGTGATTTCGCGCGGCGCTCCTGCCGGTGACTATCGCCCGCCATTTTCGTGGGATTTAGGCGATGTCCTTGCTCTTCACCATCGTCTATGCGGCGCACGCGAACGGCACGCACCACAAACTGGCGCTCGATGCTTTGCGGTATCTGCCGCGCGGGGATGCAGAGCCTTGGCGACGTGTATTCTTGAAATATGCCGCCGTGTACATGAGCGGTTCGAAGGCACCAGACGACGAGTTCAAAGACTTCAAGAATCATGTGCTTCACGTGCGCGACAGCTATTGGGGCGGCGCGCCGGAAAAGGCTGCCAACTGGTACGGGCATCTGGTCGAGGCGCTGCGGGAAAAAGACTTCGAGCGCGCGGTTTACGCAGCCGGGGTGCTGAGCCACTACTACACCGACCCGATTCATCCCTTCCACACGGCGCAATCGGATGCGGAAAACAGCGTGCATCGTGCGGTGGAATGGAGCATCAACCGTTCGTACGACCGGCTGCGTACCGAGGGCGAAGCGAAGCATCAAGATGAGGCGCCGGCGCTACCTTTCGGTGACGACTGGCTGCGCGCGCATGTGATCGCCGGCGCCGAGCGTTCAAACCCGCACTATGAAACACTCATCACGCATTATGATTTCAAGACTGGTGTGCGGGAACCGACCGCGGGTCTCAACCCGATCGCGCGCGACGCGGTCTCTGCTCTTCTCATTTACGCGGCCAAGGGGTTCGCCCTCGTGCTCGACCGAGCCATCACGGAAGCCGCCGTAGAGCCACCTGAAGTTTCGCTCACGGCTGAAACGGTCCTGGCGACTCTCAAAATGCCTGCCAAGTGGATCACGAAGAGAATCGCGGATGCCGAGACGCGGCGGCAGGTACAGGCAATGTACGACGAGTTGATGGTGACGGGCCGGGTGGAGGCGACGCTGCCGGAGGACGACCGCGTCGTGCGCAATCTTTACCAGAAAGAAGTCCTTGAGCCGCGCGCAAAAGTCATGGCGGCGGAACGGGCGAAGCGTCTTGCGCCAGCCACTGCCGTTGTCAAAACGCCGCGCGCAACCTCGAGCGCAAAGCCTGCTGCCGTTGCAGGGGCCAACGGCAGTGCTGCCGTCGCGTCGCCGCACAATCAACTGGGGCCGGCTGTGCAGGTCCGAGAGGCTAAGGTGGAGAACCCGCCGCGATCGGCGGTCCTCGGTGTCGAATCGAGTGCTCCCAAACGCGACGAACTTTCACGCCTCAATATCGCGCCCCGCTGCTATCTGGCTGAAAGCGATGATCTCGAGCGGGCGCCGTCGATCGGTCCGAAGCTGGCGGAGCGTCTGGCGCTTGGCGGCATTGTGAGCGTGAAGGACTTCATCCATGCGGAGCCGGACGCGGTTGTCTCGCTGCTCGGAGATGGCCGCTTCAATGCCGAAACCGTTGAGCGATGGAAGACGGAGGCGCGGCTCGTTCTACGCGTGCCGGGTTTGCGCGGCACCCATGCGCAATTGCTGGCTGGTGCGGGATACGACACGCCGGAAAAACTCGCCGATGCCGACCCTGTAGCTTTGTCTGCCGCCGTTCTTGCATTTGCGACGACGCCGGCAGGTGCTCGCATTCTGCGCAACGGAGACACGCCCGATATCGAGGTGGTCACGCGTTGGGTGCAAGGCGCACAGCAGGCTCTCGCGGCCTAGCGCTCTTCAGAAGCCTGCAAGCAACGGGGCCGAATGGCAACACCGGCTGGCTTGATCACATCGGTATCCCGATTTCGCCCAACTCTCTCCGCACTGCGCCTGTTGGTATGGCGTCACGGTGGGCGCGTTGCGTCCGGCCGCTCGGCAGCGGGGGCTCCGATGTTTGCGTTTGCTAATGACTGAGATTGTGAGGGCGGAATGATGACGACGATGGACCCTGTGCGAGAGCGAATACTTTCACACAGCCTGGGGTTGGTGAGCGTGCGCGGGCTGTCCGCGTTGTCAATCGGAGATCTGGCGCGTGATCTGGAATTGTCGCGCAGCGGATTGCTATCGCATTTCGCAGACAAGGAAGCGTTGCAGTTCGGCGTCATCGAAAAAGCAGCGGCTCTTTTCATTCACGATGTCGTCGAGGCCGGCACGATCGCGGGCACCGGAGAAAAGCGGCTCAGGGCGCTTTTCGCACGCTGGCTATCATGGTCGCGGGGTCCGCGGCTCAAAGGAGGTTGTCCATTCGTGCACGCGAGTGCGGAAAGCGACGCGCTGCCACCCAAAGTGCGCGGCAAGCTCGAGACTTTCATGAGCGGCTGGTCGGAAACGTTGAAGGCAGCCATCGAAGATGCAAAGGCTGCAGAGGAGTTCGCCTCCGGTCTGGACGCGGACCAACTGGTCTTTGAGCTTTATGGCCTCTATCTTAGCCATCATTTCTGGCACTGGTCTATGAAGGACCGACGCGCGCAAGAGCGTACCATGCGCGCTTTCGAGCGGCTGCTGCTTGCCAGCCGCGCCTGATCGGTACCGGGTTGCGTCGAAACGCTCGTCAGGGCAAGATGCATCTCGTTCCGAGGGGCGCCGGTCAATCCGGCTGAGATTGCGCAATCGAGCGCGAGCACCCTTCGAACCTGATCCGGGTCATGCCGGCGAAGGGACGGACGCAGCGCTTGGAATTATGCCAGGCCCCTCTCCTTTCATTCGGCTTGATGAATAGAAGTGCTGCGCCTTGCGCACACGGGAGAGTTCCATGAACAAGCCGACGCGCCCGTCCGATCTTTCTTTACCAACGGTGACCACGGGGCCGATCAGCGCCTCGCGCAAGATTTACAGCGCCCCGGAACATCATCCTGACGTGCGCGTCCCCTTGCGCGCGATCGCGCTGACCGATCCCAACGAGCCGACGTTCCACGTCTATGATTCATCAGGACCCTATACCGATCCGGACCAGCGGATCGAGGTGGCCCGGGGCTTGGCACGCCATCGCACTGCGTGGGTCATGGAACGCGGTGGCGTCGAGGCGTATCCCGGCCGCGATATCAAGCCAGAAGACAACGGCAACGTGACGGGCTCGCATGCCGCACGGGTCTTTCCCATCACCCATGCACCGTTGCGAGCCAACCCTGGCCAACCTGTCACTCAGTATGAATTTGCGCGCGCGGGGATCATCACGAAGGAAATGATCTACGTCGCTCACCGCGAGAACGTCGGGCGGAAAGCGGCGCTCGATCGCGCGAACCAGGCAATTGCAGACGGCGAAAGTTTTGGTGCCGCGATCCCGCCCTACATCACGCCAGAGTTCGTGCGCGACGAGATTGCGCGCGGCCGTGCGATCATTCCAGCGAACATCAATCACCCGGAACTGGAGCCGATGATCATCGGCCGCAACTTTCTAGTGAAGATCAACGCCAACATCGGGAATTCGGCCGTTTCGTCATCGGTGGAAGAAGAGATCGAGAAGATGGTTTGGGCGATCCGCTGGGGTGCGGATACGGTCATGGATCTCTCGACCGGGCGCAACATCCACACGACGCGCGAGTGGATCTTGCGCAATTCACCGGTGCCTATCGGGACGGTGCCGATCTATCAGGCGCTGGAAAAGTGCGGCGGCGATCCGGTGAAGCTCACTTGGGAGCTTTACCGTGACACGCTGATCGAGCAGTGCGAACAGGGCGTCGATTATTTCACCATCCATGCCGGCGTCCGACTTGCCTATGTGCCGCTCACGGCGAACCGTGTCACAGGCATCGTGTCGCGCGGTGGGTCGATCATGGCCAAGTGGTGTCTCGCGCATCATAAGGAAAGCTTCCTTTACGAGCGCTTCGACGAGATCTGCGACATCATGCGGGCGTATGACGTCTCGTTCTCGCTCGGTGACGGGTTGCGGCCGGGCTCCATCGCGGATGCGAACGATCGGGCGCAATTCGCGGAGCTGGAGACGCTTGGCGAGTTGACTGCGATCGCGTGGGCGAAGGGTTGTCAGGTGATGATCGAAGGGCCGGGTCATGTGCCGATGCACAAGATCAAGATCAACATGGAAAAGCAACTCCGCGAATGCGGCGAGGCCCCATTCTATACGCTGGGGCCGCTGACGACCGACATCGCGCCGGGGTACGATCACATCACATCCGGGATTGGGGCGGCGATGATCGGTTGGTACGGGTGCGCGATGCTCTGCTACGTGACGCCGAAGGAGCACCTGGGGCTCCCCAACCGCGACGACGTGAAAACAGGCGTCATCACCTACAAGATCGCAGCGCACGCGGCCGATCTGGCCAAAGGGCATCCGGCGGCGCAGCTGCGTGATGACGCGCTCTCTCGCGCCCGGTTCGACTTCCGCTGGGAGGATCAGTTCAACCTGGGGCTCGATCCTGATACCGCCCGGGCCTATCACGATGAGACGCTGCCGAAAGAGGCGCACAAGGTGGCGCACTTCTGTTCCATGTGCGGACCAAAGTTCTGCTCCATGAAGATCACGCAAGATGTTCGCGATTACGCGGCAAAGCTCAACGAGCAGGAACAAGGCATGGCGGAGATGAGTGATAAATTCCGCGAGATGGGCGGGCAGGTGTATGTGACGGCGGAGGAGAAGCATTAGTGCGTGGCGGTGCAGGCCGATGGCGGCACCTCGACCTCGGCACTGACGCAGCGGCACCACACAGAAAAACAATTCACCATGTGCCAACTCCGCCATATTGGCGACTTCGCATCAGGCGCATAACAGTGCGGTGACGGTCGCGGACGCGGCCGATTCTGCTGCTTGCTCCCTGGCCGCCCGCACCCATGCTCGAACCGCCCGCGCGCCTGTCGCGCCCTCGCGACCCTCGTGTCGACTTCTTTCGCGGTCTCGCGCTCATCTTCATTTTTGTCGACCATATCCCCGATAATACATGGGCTTATGGGACGCTGAAGAACTTCGGATTTGCGGACGCAAGCGAGGTTTTCGTGCTGCTGTCCGGCTACTCGGCCGCGCTGGCCTACGGTCTTGGGAGCGATAGCGGAGCCCTCGCGCCGTCCTTCCAGCGAGCGTTCAAGAGAGCCGGGCGCATCTATCTGTGGCACATCGCTATTCTGCTCGCTTCGGCGGTGATGCTGTACGGGGCCGCGCATGTGTTTCGCGATCCGGCCTACATTCACAACATGTTCCTACAGCGCCTCGGAGACGAGCCGTTCGGCGCGGCGCTCGGCGTGATTTCGCTGACGTATCAGCCTAACCAGATGAACATCCTGCCGCTATATGTGGTGCTGATGCTCTGGTTTCCGGTCATGTTGCTTTTATTCCGGCGCGGAGTGGTCCCAACGCTGGCGGTGTCTGCCACCATCTGGGCCGTGGCGAATTATTTCAAAATCAATTTGCCGGTCAACACGCCGGGTGAAGGCTGGTTTTTCAATCCGTTCGCCTGGCAGTTGCTGTTCACAACGGGTGCTGCTGCGGCGGTTCTTGCGCGCAGCCATGAATTGATCAATCGTTCGGCCGTGCTGGCGATGGCTCTGTTCTATGTGTCTTTTTCATTTCTTTACGCGGCGCCGTGGGTCCCGATTGCCTGGCTGCCCGACAATCCGCTCTTGCCCCCCAATCTGATCGGCACCGTGAGTAAGCCGGACCTCTCCGCTTGGCGTTTTCTGCATGTCCTGGCGCTCGCCTATGTGGCTGGATCGCTGATCCCGGTATCGGCCGTCTGGTTGCAGCGGCCAGTGGCGCGTGCGATCTCGCTGTGCGGACGGCATGCGCTGGAGATATTTGCGCTCGGCACCATTCTCTCCTTTGCCGGTTGGATCGTGCTGCGGCAGATCGGGACATCATGGGCGCTCGAACTTGTCGTAACGGCGGCGGGAATCGCTGCGATGGCGTATGCCGCGCGCATGCTCGCCGAGCGCAGATCCGTCCGGGACGCGACGACAGCGCCAGCCGGCTGATCATAAAGCCAGGACCCGCTCGACATTGCGGGCGTGGATTGGCTCGTAACCCTCCAGGTAGACGAGGGTACCGTCTTCCAGGTCCTGGCCGAGGAGATCACGAAGTGCGGTGGCGCGGAGAACGGCATCGGTCTTCATGGCGAGCAGCAAGCGGATATAGCGCGCTGTCGCCTGGATCAGGCCGGCGTGATAGCCGCCCGAAGCTATGCGATCGGGGCAGCCGTGATTGGGCAGGATGTGAGTCGCTCCGAGTTTCGCCAGTCGATCGAGTTCGGGTAAATGGCGGGAGAGATTTTCCGGCTCGGCCACATACGTGACGCTGTCTTCCAGGGTGTCGCCAGCCAAAAGTAGCCGGGCTTGGGGGAGCCAGAGCACGACGCCGTCGTCGCTGTGAATGTCGAATTCGATGAGTTCGACGTCGGTATTGCCGATGCGGAGCGATAAGCGATCCTCGAAGGTGCGTGTCGGCATCACCAGAGGCGAGATGGCGGGTGGGCCGTCGTAGGTGCCGGTCTCGATCGCGTTGCGATGCCGAGCGAGATGTCCGGCGGTCTTCGCGCACGCGATAATCTCGCAATCGGAAAAGACCTCGTTACCGGCGATGTGGTCTAGGTGCCAGTGGCTTAGAACGACGGTGAACTTCGATACTCCGCGTGCACTCAATGCTTCGCGAATGGCAGTGGCGTGTGCGAGCGAAACGTGGGTGTCGTAAACCAGGGCCTCGGCGCCATCGACGATTGCGTAGCTGGCAATTCCCAGCGACAGGGCGCCGTCGTCCACCCAGTTGTCCTCTTGCGCGAAGCGATAGCCGGGCACGCGGCCATCGTAGAAGGCCAGTATGTTTGGATGCGGTTCGAGGATGCGGAACTGGTCAAGCATGTGGTCAACCTAAGACGCTGAAGCGCCCCGTCAACCGATCCCATACCATCAGCCTGTGACGTCACACGGCCTCTTTTCAAGCCCGGGCGAATGTGACAACGTGGCGGTATCGTTCAACAACTGAAAGGAGGTGATCCGATGTCGAGTGGGATCTTGAAGGCTGCGATGTCTGGATCGCAAGGGCTTTCGGCGGATTACCTTCCGCAAATCGCCTGACGCGCTGCGACGCTGGCGGGCCGATGCCCCCGGGAAATCGCACCGGTCTCACGGGGCCGCTCGGAAACGAGCGGCCCTTTGTGTTTTGTCATGCCCTTTGTCCGTTGAGGCGCTCGGGCAATTCGCGCTAGAACGCGCCCTATGACCCATCAGCACTTCCAAAGCGGCCTGGTGTGCATTGCAGCTCTCGCGATCGCGCTTGCCGCCGTGCTCCGCATCGGCCTCGGCAGTCGGTGGTTCGAGTTCTACGGCTGGGCCACGGTTGCATTTGCAGCGGTGCCGTTCTTGACCCGGCTCTTGTGGAAGCGCTTACCGGAAGTGGGATGGAGTCGGTGGTGGAGCCTGCTGTTCGCGGTTCCTCTCTTGCTCGTTGCAACCATCCAAATTGCATTCTGGCACTTGTTTTTCTCTCAAGGCGCCACCAATCCGATGTTCGGAGTCGTTCGCGAAATGGTGCGGCCGTGGTTGGCGGCAGCCGAGCCCTTCGCTGTTGGGGCTTTTGCAGTAGTCTCCCTCTGGCTCATCATCGCGGCGGCACGGAACAATGCCAGCGCCTAAGGCGCGCCCAGGATGCAACAGGTGGCGATTATCCCTTCACTCTCCTCGACATATTTTCAACATCCGCGCATGATGTGGGTGAGCGGAGGGCGTCGTCTTGCCAATAGGGAGTAATCATTCGTGTTCAGCCGTGGTCCCGGTTCCGAGAGTGCACCACCCAAGCCGCCCTCAATGCCCAGCATGAATGGCACCGGAGCGCCCGCCGCGGCGGCGCCGCGCCCTGCAGGATCGCCATTCGAGCGCTCCGCATCCGGCGATGGCATGTCGGTCATAGGCACCGACCTCACCATCATGGGCGAGAAGATCACGATTATTTCGCAGAACAAGCTGACCATAGACGGTGACGTGCACGGCGATATTCATGGCCGGCAGGTGGTCGTTGGCGAAGAAGGCTCGGTGGTCGGTACGGTCAACGCAGAGGCGATCGAAGTTCGGGGCGGCGTCAAAGGCGCCATCCGAGCGGCCACTGTGACCCTCCATCCGACAGCGCAGGTGGAGGGTGACATTACGCACCAGACCCTCTCCATTTCCGAAGGCGCGCAATTCGACGGACGCGTGCGCCGGGCTAAAGATCCGGGTGATTTGAAACCAAATCTCGACGTATCAGCTTTCGAAGAAATTCGCATGCAGGCCCTTTCGACCGGAGGCTGACGCCGCCATGGCATCGCCCAAGGCATCAGGCTCCGGGACCACGCGGTTCCGGAGCCTTTCTTTGTCAACCGCACCTTTCAATGCATCAGGTGGCGGCAGCGTTGTGCTGCTGACGGGGTTCGGGCGGTTCCCCGGTGTTGCGCGCAACGCATCGGCCGATCTCGCGTCGGAACTGGCGCATCGCGCATCGCTGCGGCACAGCCATCTTCGCTTCGTTGCGGATGTGCTGCCGGTCGACTGGAGGGAAGCGCCCGTGCGTCTCACGGAGCTTCTCAATCGACATCGTCCGGCGGTGGCACTGCACTTTGGAGTATCGGCGCGCGCGACCGGCTTCGTCATTGAGACGCATGCCTACAACGTGACGAAGGACATACCGGACGAATGCGGGCTGCTCGCGGCAAGGGATAACCTGATTGCCGGCGACCGGCCACGGCGTTCGGCGACGATTCCGGTGCGCGGAATCGTGCGGGCACTCCACGCGGCGGGCTATCCGGCGGAGCTTTCATCGGACCCGGGGCGTTACCTCTGCAATGCCGTCTTGTTTCATTCGCTGCGCTATGCGAGTCGGGTGGTACCCAGGATGCGAAGCGGCTTCATACACATTCCCGCCACGCTCGAACCTGGAACACCGGGTGAGCCGTCGCTCATCGGCTGGACTCATGCCTTCGAAGGTGGTCTGCGGGTGATGGATGTTTGCGTTGCCCCATTGCATGCACGCGCGGCTACCCTATTTTAGTGGAGTTGCCGGCTGGTCTTCTCATGTGCGCGTCCCCGGTTCCCGACCAGGAGAAACCGCGCCCATGTCCCCTGCCCAGCGCCGCCGCGCAGCTTACAGCTACCGCAGGAGCGCCTCGATGTTTGCCACCGTGCTGATGTCGGCCGGGCTCGTCCTCGCGCTGATCGGCGCAATCGGCAGCTGGCGCGGATACGTCACACAATCCTGGCCGACAACAACGGCGACGCTCGTCACGAACACGCTCGAGACGATAGAGGAAACCACCACGATCCCGATGACCGACCGCCTCCGCGGTGGAATCACCGAAGCCGTCGAGACCGAGGTGCTGGCGCTCAGCTATCGCTACAGCGTTGATGGCTTGGCCTTCGAGGGCCACAAGTTGGAACCGTGGGACTTCGGCTTGCCGGGCAAGGCCAAGGCGCGGGACATCGCAGCGCTTGGGTCCGGTGGCACGCATCCCGTGGCCTATGATCCGCGCGATCCTCGCCGGGCTTACCTTATGCCCGGGCCGAGCACGACATCTCTGACACTCGTGACCATTGGCGCAGTGCTCATGGCCGCTGGTTTTCTCATGGGACGCATTCTGCGCCGCGCATGATGTGCGCTGAGCGACTCCGCTATCGCGGAGCCGGCCCTGTCGAGGATGTGCGCAGCGACTCCGCTATCGCGGAGCCGGCCCTGTCGAGGATGTGCGCAGCGACTCCGCTATCGCGGAGCCGGCCGCTGCGCGTGGAGCGTGGACCTACTCGGCCGCCTGGTCTTCGAGGAAGGCGTGAGCATCTTCCTTGCGCTCAAAGATATGCGGAGCAAGACCGCGCTTGGACAAGGCTTCCTGCATTTTCAAACGCATGAAGGCCGACGTCGTGTAGCGCGTCGTGGTCAGGTAATGGTCGTCCATCATGTATTGGATCATCTCGGCGTAATCGTCGTAGAGATCCTCGGCGATGCGGCAGCCGTCGTGGTTCACCACCGAGTTGACGCGGCGGCCGGCGGCGACGCAGGCGGCAACGAGTGTTTTACGCAGATCGTCAATGTCGGACTTCTTGCGTACGCTCCACCCTTCGAGATTGACGAAGAGTATGTTGCGGTCGCTGTCGTAGCTGACGCGCTCCGATAGCTTGAGGTTCAGCAACTCCGAGAGCAGTTCCATCGGATCATCGACAAAGATGCGGCGGTCCATGGGCATCGGCTTGTTGATGATCGGCTTGAAGTCCATGTGGGCAAGGATGTGCTTTTCTATATCGATACCAGGGGCGACTTCGATCAGTTCGAGTCCGCCGGGCGTCAACTGGAACACGCAGCGTTCTGTGACGTAGATGACTGGCTGGGATTTGCGGCTCGCGTAGGGGCCGGAGAACGTGATCTGCTCGACGTTGTTGACGAATTTTCGCGAGCGGCCTTCCTTCACGATCTTGAGCTTGCCGTAGTGGATTTCAACTTCGAGGCCTCCGGCGGTGAAGGTGCCGGCGAAGACGACGGCGCGGGCGTTCTGCGAAATGTCGATGAAGCCGCCGCAGCCATTGAGGCGCCCGCCGAACTTCGACGTGTTGACATTGCCGAACTGATCGCATTCGGCCATGCCCAGGCAGGTGAGGTCCAGGCCGCGGCCGTGGTAGAAGTCGAACATCTGGTTCTGATCGATGATCGCATGGGCGTTCGCTGACGCGCCGAAGCTCGATCCGCCGGCGAGGACGCCGCCAATGGCGCCGGCTTCCGTCGTCATGGTGATGTAGGGCGTGACGCGCTCTTCGGCTGCGACGGCTGCAACGCCGTCGGGTGCGCCGACGCCGAGGTTGATGACGCCGTTGGGCGGGAGTTCGAAAGCGGCGCGGCGGGCGATGATCTTACGCTCGTCGAGATCCATCTTCGGCATCGCATCGACAGGGATCCGGATTTCGCCGGAGAGCGCCGGATTGTACATGACGCCGTAGTTCATGCGATGCATCTCGGGCTGTTCAGCCACGACGACGCAATCCACGAGAATGCCCGGTACACGCACGTCCTTCGGCTTGATCGAGCCCTGCTCGACAATGCGCTCCACCTGCGCAATCACGACGCCGCCATTGTTGTGAGCAGCCATAGCCTGGGCGAGTACGTCGAGCGTAAGGCACTCCTTCTCCATCGAGAGGTTGCCGGACGGATCAGCGCTTGTTGCGCGAATGAGGGCCACGTCGATTGGTGTTGCCTTGTAGAACAGCCACTCTTCGCCTTCGACTTCCACGTGCTTGACGATATCTTCCTTCGTCACCTCGTTGACCTTGCCGCCGCCGAGGCGCGGATCGACATAGGTGTGCAGGCCCACCTTGGTGAAAAGGCCGGGCGAGCCGGCGGCGCACGAGCGATACAATTTCGAGATGACACCCTGGGGTAGGTTATAGCCCGTGATCTTATTTTCCTGCGCGGCCTGCGCGACTTTCGGCATGCGGCCGAAGTTGGCGGCGATGACGCGCGAGAGAAGGCCTTCGTGATGAAGACGGCCAGTGCCGAGGCCTTTGCTATCACCGGCGCCGGCACACATGATGAGCGTGCAGCCCTTGGGCGCTTTGGTTTCGACGTAACGCTTTTCAAGTGCGGCGTGGAGAGCCTCGGGGATGCAACTCTGGACGAAGCCCGTGGTGCAGATCACATCACCGTCCTTGACCAGCGCAATGGCCTGCTCGGCGGAAATGACTTTGTTCTTCGCTCTGGCTTCCATGGATGCGGGGTCTCCCAATGGTCTTTTTCCGGTTCGGGGCGTGCCGCCCCGTCCGCTGTCGTTTTGGCAAGTGAATGGATCATACTTTCGGCGAAGATACATACCTTCAGTCTGAGGTGGGCGTCCTACTCCGCTGGGTAGAACCTGCCTATCCGTAGGGCGCGGCGGTCGCGCGCAGGCCTGATTTATGTGCGCTGCAACATCGGGCGGCGCCTCAAACAACGGCCGCATTCCCTCCGCATCATCGACGGCTTGGACGTTGTCGAGGCTTGGCTCGAACCCTGGAGGAGAACCCGCAGCCATGCAGTCCCGCGCTCAAAAGATGATTACCACCGGGCTGGCGATTGCCTTCTTCGCGGTGCCGGCCCATGCCACCTCGTTTCAGGATCTCACCGGCACGTGGCGCGGCGTCGGGCGCGTTCAGCTGCTCTCCGGTCAGTCGGAGGCCTTGAGTTGCAAAGCCTACTTTACATCCAAGGATGCCGGGGCCGGCCTCGGTATTGCGCTCGCGTGTGCGAGTGCCTCGAACAAGATCGACCTGCGGGCCGGCCTGAGCCAAGCGGGACAAGTCATATCGGGGTCGTGGGAAGAGCGGTCGTTCAACTCGACCGGGTCTGTGAGCGGCACGTTTTCCAATGAGCGCATCGAGCTGACCATCGACGGGACCATTAAGGCGACCATGTCGATTGCGCTCGAGGGCAAGAGCCAGCTGATCTCGATCGCCACGGACGGCCAGGGATTCCGGTCTGTGGACCTGGAACTGGAACGCAGCTAGCTGGACAGCGCGGCGCCGAGGACACGCTTTTTCCAACAGATTCATGGTAACGCTTGGGGTGTTGTGCGCGCTGTCACTCTATTTGGCGCGCCGCTTCCTGTGGGAGACTGTGAATGCTCAGCCCTCGTTCGAAAGCCTTTTCCTTTGCCCTAGTTGCGGGGCTTGCCATCGCGGGCGTGTCGACGGCCGAGGCTGGTTTCCGGCGTGACCGCGGCTATAACGGCCAGGATGGCTACGTCGTTGCGAACAGCCGCTTCGGCAATGGCAGCGTGCGCGGTCGGGTGCGGGAGGGGCGCAACGGGCTTCAGGTGCAGTTGCCCGGCGGCACATGGGAATACTGCCGCGCCAGCTGCTCGGAGACGCTCCGCGTGGAAGTGCTCGATATGTTCGAGTACCAGGGAGAGATGAAGGGCTACGGCACGGCCGCGCAGGAATGCGGCGTGTTCGGGTGCCTCGGTGCGAGCTGGCCGTTCTGATCGTTCAAGTCAGAAATGGATTGGAGCGGCGCTCGGCACCTATGGTGCTCGTGGGGCCGTGCCCACAGATGAACGCGAACTCGTCTCCGAGCGGGAAGAGCTTGGTCTTGATGGCATTGATCAGCGCGCCATGATCACCGTAAGGGAAGTCGGTGCGACCGATAGATCCGCGGAAGATGACATCGCCGGCCAGCATGAACTTTTGCCGCTTGTTGACGAACACGACGGAGCCTGGCGAGTGGCCGGGGCAGTGTAGAATCTCGAAGGTGTGCCCGGCCACAGTGACCAACTCGCCTTCATCAAGCCACCGATCGGGCGTGACGTTGCGGGCGGGAATGCTGTAGGCGGCGCCCTGAGCTTCGAGGTTGTCGAGCAGGATCTTGTCGGCCTGATGCGGGCCTTCGATTTTGACGCCGAGGCTTCTGCGCAGTTCATCGGCGCCACCGGCATGGTCGATGTGACCGTGAGTCAGAAGAATTTTCTCGATCTTCAGTCCGATTTCGGCAATGGCCGCCTGGATCTGCCCGAGGTCTCCACCTGGATCGACCACCGCACCGATCTTTGTCGCCTCATCCCAGATCAATGTGCAGTTCTGCTGGAATGGCGTGACGGGAATAATCGCCGCTTTGAGCCCGACAGTCGCATCCGGCCGTTCGTTCATATCGCCTCCGGTCAGGCGCGCTGCGCCTCAGCTTGCGTTTGCATGTTACGTAGTGCGAACGACCACTTTGCGCGAGAACTTTCACGTCGCGGGTATGGTTCAGCCACGCTGCGAACCTCAGAACTGTCATTTATCGACTTTTGGCGGGCAAGGGATGGAGGGGCGGTATGACGGCGGCGGCGAGTTGGAGGTGGCCTGAAATCACGCCGCGCAATTTGCCCATATCACCAGCAACTGCCCGTAACTTGGGCGCAGGGCCCTGCACGAGGATCACTTCCAGCGTCTTCTCGCCCGTGAGATGGACGTGCAGCGAGGAGATCACTTCATCGATATAGCGGCGCTGCAGGACGGCCAGGCGCTGCTGCAAACCGCCGACGGTATGATCGTAGAACAGCGTGATGGTGCCGACCATCACGTCGTCGCCCATCTCACTTTTCGTATCGACCAGCGCGCGGTGGACAAAATCCGCAACTGCCTGAGATCGGCTCTGAAATTCGCGTTGAGCAACGACTTGGTCGAGATCGGTCAGAAGCTCTTCCGACAGCGAAATGGTGATGCGGCTGACGGGACCGCGCTTGTGCGGTGGTGGGTTGTTCGTGCGCGGCCGCTGATATGCCGCGGTTCTTTTCGCACGCGTCGTTCTCACCACCATGGCGAACGTCCCTCCGGTTGGCACAGTCCGTGCTCTCTCGACAGTATGACGATTTCTTGCAATCGTCATACCGCTTCAGCAGAGGGGGACGCACGATGATGTGGGCAGACAAGGCTTGGCCGGAAATTCCAGGCGCGCTCGCGGCCGTCAACGGCGCCGCGATGCTTCCGGTGGGCGCGACGGAGCAGCATGGCCCGCAGCTGGGATGCGGAATGGACTTCGTGCTTGCCGACAGGCTCTGCCGGAAAGTCGCCGACGTCACCGGCGTGCCCATGCTGCCGACCATGCCCTACGGTTGCTCCATCGGTCACAGCAAGCGCTGGCCGGGGACGATCGCGCTCGACCCGGCGGTCATGACCATGCTTGTGACGCAGATTGGGACCTGGGCTTATCACTCGGGCGTGCGGCGTCTCTTCATCGTCAACACGCACGTGACGAACTTCGCGCCGCTCAGATGCGCGCTGGAAAACCTACGCGCAACCTTTGACGATCTCATGGTCTGCGTGATCAACACCGGACAAATGACGCCGCGGGTCAAGGCGGTCCACTTCGCCGATGGCGACGACTGGCATGCGAACGATGCGGAGACATCGTTGATGCTGGCCGTGGCGCCGGAGATCGTGCGCGAGGATCAGATCGCCACGGCGGACGATCCCGATCGGACGGACGGCCTCGTGTTCTCCCATCCCGTGAACCGGACCAGCAAAAACGGGGTCACCGGCTACCCAAGCCGCGCGACGAAGAAGAAGGGAGAGGACCTGTTCGCCATGATGGTCGAGGACCTCGCGGACATGATCCGACGCGGTATGAAAGAAACGCCGCCCCTGGACGCATCTTACAACACGCCCTTCTCCAGCATCTGATCGCCAAAACCAGTTCAGGGAATACCTATGGCTCATGATCCGAAACGCGACGCGCTGATGACGGACCTCAAGGCGCGCGGCGTCAAATACTGCATGGGTGCCTACGTCGACATCCACGGCTGCCAGAAGGGCAAGGTCGTGCCGATTGATCACTTGCACCACATGGCGGCGGGGTCCGAGCTCTACACCGGCTATGCCGTCGACGGCATGGGGCAAGCGCCGAACGACGACGAGTTCGCATCCATCCCGGATTTGAATGCTCTCGTGCAGTTGCCATGGGAGCCGAAAATCGCGTGGATGCCGGCTGATATTCACTTCAAAGGCAAGCCATATCCGCTCTCGACTCGCGTGGCTTTGCAGAATGTGCAGGCTGAAGCTGCAAAGATGGGGCTCGGCTTCAATCTCGGCATCGAGTGCGAGATTTTCGTTTTGAAGAAAATGCCGGACGGCTCGCTCGCGATTCCCAACCCAGACGATAAGCTGATCAAGCCCTGCTACGACATCCGTGGCTTCATGGGCAACTTCACGTGGCTCGACCGGATGGCGACGACCATCAACGATCTGGGCTGGGATCTCTATTCCTTCGATCACGAAGATGCGAACGGGCAGTACGAGTTTGACTTCACCTATGCAGATGCCTTGACGACCTGCGACCGGTTCACATTATTCCGAATGATGGCCAAGCAATATGCGGAAGATCTCGGGCTTCTCGCGACGCTGATGCCGAAACCCTATGCCAATCGCACAGGCAACGGCGCGCATTTCAACATGTCGCTCTATGAGCTGAACACGAAAGAGAACCTCTTCAAGTGCAAACCGGAGGATGATCCGCGCGGGCTCGGACTGACGCCGATGGGCTATCACTTCATTGGTGGGATTCTGCGGCACGGCAGGGCGCTGTGTGCCGCGTTCGCGCCGACGGTGAACAGCTACAAGCGGCTGGTGAGGCGCGGTTCGATGGCGACGTTCTCGTGGGCACCGGTATTTAATTCCTATGGCTCGAACAACCGGACGAACTCAATTCGTGTTCCGATGGGCGGCGGGCGTTGCGAGAGCCGAAATGCAGATGGCGCCGTCAATCCTTATCTGGCGGCGACTCTGGCGCTTGCCGCGGGGCTTGAAGGCGTGCGCGAGAAAATCGATCCCGGGATGCCTAACGACGACAATCTCTACGAGATCAGCGAGGACGCACGTCGTGCGCGCGGTATCGACTTCCTGCCGCAGAACCTCGATGAGGCGGTCGATGCGTTCGAGGCCGATCCGCTCGTCGAACAGACGCTCGGGACGGCTCTGCGTGACGAATTCGTGCGCTATAAGCGCGACGAGTGGCGCGAGTATCATCTCTCGATCTCGCAGTGGGAAATCGATCGCTACAGCCACCTCTTCTGAGCAGACGCCTTATTCGCTACCGGCGGTCGCAACCGAGACGAAGCTTTCGCGTGCGCGCTTGACGGCTTCAGGGTTGCGGTCGGCGGTGTAGTAGTCGCCCATCACCAGAGCGTCCATGTCGGTGCGGTGGAAGCAGGAGATCGCCTGCTCGGGCGAGTTCACAACAGGTTCCTGCCGGTTGAAGCTCGTGTTGAGGATCACCGGGATGCCGGTGATCTTAGCGTATTCTTCGATGACACCGTAGTAGCGGGGGTTCGCGGAGCGTTCGATTGTTTGAATGCGGCCGGTCCCGTCGACGTGAGCAGCGGCGGGGATCAGGTGCACCTTATCCGGGTGGATGCGCGGCGCGAGTGTCATGAAGGGGTCGGGCTGAGAGACCTCGAAGAACTCTTGCGCGCGCTCCAGCAGTACGACGGGGGCGAACGGGCGAAAGGCCTCGCGGTGCTTAATCTTGGCGTTGATGAGATCTTTGATCTTGTTGTCGCGCGCATCCGACAAGATGGAGCGGTTGCCCAGCGCGCGCGGCCCCATTTCGGCGCGGCCCTGGAACCAGCCGACGATCTTCTGCTCGCTCAGAAGTTTGGCGACAAGCTGCAAGAGTTCGCGCTCGGGAAACTTCTTGTAGACGAGGCCTGCCTTATCGAGGGCTGCCTTGATCTCAGCGTCGGTGAAGCCTTTGCCGTAGAAGGCGTGCGTCATCTCGAAAGTGCGCGGGTTACCGAGCGTCTGGTGCCAATGCCAGAGCGCCGAGCCGAGGGGCGCGCCGGTGTCGGAGGCGCACGGCGGCACCCAGACGCGCTCGAAATTCGTGTCGCGCAGGATGCGGGCATTGGCGACGCAGTTGAGGCCGACGCCGCCTGAGATGACGAGATTGCGCGACGACTGACGCTTTTCCATATCGCGGACGATGTGCAGGATTGTCTCTTCGATAACAGCCTGGAGCGCGCGGGCAATATCGCGGTGATGGTCGGTCAGCGGATCCTTGCGCGAGCGCGGCGGACCGAAGGTCTCATAGAACTTCCATTTGAATGGACGAACCAGGCCGTGCGTATCAAACGACACGTAATCGCGATTGATGCGGAATTGACCGTCCGGGAGCAGCTGGATGAGGTCCTTGAAGCGATTGATGTAGGTTGGGCCGCCGCAGGCGGCGAGCGCCATGACGGTCCCTTCTTCGAACACCTTGAAGCCGAGGTATTCGGTCACGCACGTGTAGAGCATGCCTAGGCTGTCGAAGAAGTGGCTCTGCCATACCCGCTCGAGCTTGGTACCCTGGCCGATGTAGCCACTGGTGGAGGTGTCGTCGCCGTAGCCATCCATAACGAGCACGGCGGCTTCGTCGAACGGCGAGACATTGAACACCGCTGCGTGGGCGTTGTGGTGGGAGACCTGGACGATCTTGGGCACCTTACGGTAGCCGTAACGCTTGCCAAGTCCCATCCAGAGACGGAACGGGAGATTGACGATCGCGGAGGCTTGCACACGGTGCGCCGCCGGCCGGAGCAGATTGAGGCTCGACGGCAGCTTGCTCGTGACGTTGTTGTAAAACGTGGGGCGGAGGCGATCCATCTCCCACGGCGTCGTCACCACATCGATATCATTGAAAGAGAGGCGCCCGTCGCTAAAGATCGTGTCGAGACAGTTTGTGGGAAACTCGAGCGTGTGTTTCTGCCGGTTGAAGCGCTCTTCTTCAAGAATGTACGACGGTTGGCCGTTCTCCAACAGAGCGAGGCCGGTGTCGTGCGTCTTGGTGACGATCCCGAGTATGTTCACAGTGAGCTTGTCCCGTTTGCCGAGTGAGAGCCGCCATCCGATAGCGGCTCGCGGGCGTGCTAACCAGGGTTCGCGCGTGCATGTCGCAGCCGCAAGCAGTTGGTTAAGTCACGCCGCCGGCTGCATATCTGCCTACTGACGTGCTACGGTCTCGTTAACCGGCTCAGGTTGCATATGTCCGCGGGCGCGCGGTGTCACGGCCGACGGCCACCGACCGGCTGTGTAGCTTTGTCGCGTAATGACCTTCTGCCCTGCGGGACCAGCCGGCATGCAACTGAGGGAAATGCAATTTGCGAGGATCGCCGGGACCGAAGTGACGGTTAAGGTGAACTCTGCGGCCGAGGCCAAGACGGCAATTAAGGAACTCCGCCATAAGAAGAAAGAAGTCGGGCTTCTGAAGCGGCGGCTTGCGGCTGAATTGAAGCGGGCGCGGGCGGCTGAGGCAAAGGCGGAAAGGGCAGCTGCCCGGGCACGGCGACAGTCGGGGTTTTTCGCGGCGCTTGGGCGGCTATCCTCGGCATTCAGCAGCGACGATCATTCTGGCGACGTGGAACGGTTGGAAAAGGATCTCGTTCACACGGAAGAGATCTTGCACAACATCGAGAGCTGCATCATTCAGCTCGAAGGCAAACTTCTCAGTTGAGCCCCTGCACCGTGACCCAGAGACGCGAGCCCATCTCTCTCATCGTAAATGGCGAGGCGCGCGTCACGCACGCACAGACGCTGGCTGATCTCCTTGCAACCGAGAACTTCGGCGAGACGCGCGTCGCAACGGCGGTGAATGGGGCCTTCGTTCCGGTGCGGGCCCGCGGCGATCGCCAGCTCGAGGCCGGCGATCGCATCGAGATTTTGTCTGCGCGGCAAGGCGGCTGAGCCAGCCTTAATCGATATCTTCTACGACCGCGCCATTGCCGCCTTTGATGCGGGCGGAGAGCGTCGCCTGGATGAAGGGGTCGATATCGCCATCGAGCACATCGTCGGGGGCTGTGGATTGCTCGCCGGTACGCAGGTCCTTCACCAACTGATAAGGCTGCAATACGTACGAGCGGATCTGGTGCCCCCAGCCGATGTCGGTTTTTGCAGCCTGATCCGCAGAGGCTTTCTCTTCACGCCGCTTCAGCTCCATTTCGTAGAGCCTCGCTTTCAGACGTTTGAACGCGATGTCCTTGTTCTGATGCTGGGAGCGCTGTTCCTGCGCGAAAATCACGATCCCCGACGGCTTGTGCACGAGGCGGACCGCACTTTCCGTGCGGTTGACGTGCTGACCACCGGCACCCGAAGCACGGGCGAACGAGATTTCGACGTCCGCAGGGTTCACGTCAACGTCGATTGAATCGTCGATGACGGGGTAGACCTGAACGGAGGCAAAGCTCGTATGGCGGCGTGCGTTGGAATCGTAGGGCGAGATGCGGACCAAGCGGTGCACGCCTCCTTCGGTCTTCAATAAGCCGAATGCATTCTCGCCTTCGATTTCAAGAGTTGCGGATTTGATACCCGCTTCTTCGCCGGGGCTCTCGTCGATCAACTTGACCTTGAAACCGCGCCGCTCAGCCCAGCGCATATACATGCGCAGGAGCATCGATGCCCAATCCTGGCTCTCGGTGCCGCCCGCGCCCGCATGCACTTCGAGATAGGTATTCATGCCGTCGGCTTCGCCCGACAGCAGAGCTTCCACACTACGCTGCTGGACCTCGTGATCCAGTTTTTCGAGAAGGGCCTCAGCTTCCGCGACGGTCGAGGCATCTCCTTCCGCCTCACCCATTTCGATGAGGGTGACGTTGTCTTCGAGTTCCTGTTGCATGCGCTTAAAGTTCGTCAGCGATTTCTCCAGCGACTGGCGCTGGCGCATCACCTTCTGCGCTTCGGCAGGCTTGGCCCAAATGGCCGGATCTTCGGCGCGGCGATTCAGTTCGCCAAGACGCTCTTCGGCTTGGTCCGGGTCAAAGATACCTCCTCAGAAGCGCGAGCGCTTCTTGGATGCTATCAACGGTTTTTTGCGCTTCAGCGCGCATGAGGATCTTCTCCGGAGACGATTTCGAAATGGAAGGGAATTCGAGTGACACGCATATAGTGTCGGCCTGAGGTCCTGTAAACGCTGCAAGCGAAGAGGGACGGTTCGGTCGCGGGATAAATCGTGTTGCTTCCCGCGCTACCAGCCGGGAGGACGGGCTGGCGGGGGCGCCGGCGCATTCCCAGGCGGCGCCGAGACTGGAGCCCATGCATCACTGGCTGCGGAGTAAGCTCCAGTTGATGTGCTGGAAGACGGGCTCGAACCTGCGGGCGTGCCGGTGTCACTCACCTGGAAGCCGATAATCGAATAGGCGTCGTCAGGCTCCTCATTGGGCTTGAACGCTTCAAGAATGACTTGACTGTCGTTCGGGCCGGCGCGAAGTCCGGTCTTGAGGTTCACTCGGACCAGTTTCAGCCCGGGCGGGACGCGGAAAGGAGCGGCAGGCTCATCGGCCAAGGCACGCTTCATAAAATCGCCGAAGATCGGCGCCGCAACGCCGCCGCCGGTGCGGCCCTTGCCCATCGGTCGTGGCGTGTCGAAGCCGACGAAGACGCCGACAACGAGATCGGGCGTGTAGCCGACGAACCAGGCGTCGCGCTCTTCGTTGGTCGTACCGGTCTTGCCGGCGATTGGACGATTCAAGGATTTCAGCACTGTGGCGGTGCCGCGCTGGACGACGCCTTCCAGGATCGACGTCATTTGATAGGCGGTGTGCGGGTCTATGATCTGCTTGCGATCATCGGGGATCTCGGGCTCGGGCTGATTATCCCATGTCTCGGCCGTGCACCCGATGCAGTCACGTGCATCGTGCTTCCAGACAGAGCGGCCCCAGCGGTCTTGGATCCGATCGATCAGCGTCGCACGGACTTGCTTGCCGCCGTTGGCCAGCATGCAGTAGGCGGTCGCCATGCGTAGCAGCGTCGTCTCACCCGCACCAAGCGACATCGAGAGCACCGGCAGCAGATCGTCATAGATTCCGAAGCGCTTGGCATACTCCGTGATAATCGGCATGCCGACATCCTGCGCCAGACGCACCGTCATCTGGTTGCGTGACTTCTCGACGCCAACGCGCAGAGTTGTCGGGCCGAACGATTTTTCCTTATCGTAGTTTTCCGGCTTCCAAATGTCTTGCCCTGGGCCTTGATCGATTTCGATTGGAGCGTCGAGGATGATCGAAGTGGGCTTATACCCGTTGTCGAGCGCGGCGGCGTATACGATCGGCTTGAACGAGGAGCCTGGCTGGCGCTTGGCCTGGATAACGCGATCGAACTGGCTCATTGCAAACGAGAAGCCGCCGGCTACAGCCAGTACGCGTCCGGTATGCGGATCCATGGCGACGAGCCCGCCGCCGACTTCAGGGATCTGCATCAAAGACCAGACACCGTCGAGTTTGCGCGGATCTTTCGGGGACACGTATATCACGTCGCTTGCCGCCAGAATGTCGGTGATCGCTTTCGGCGTCGTCTTGGTTGCCGGGACTTTCGCCCACTTCACTTCGGCAAGCGTGATTTCGACCGCTTCGCGGTCCTTGGTAAGGGTACCGTCCTGTTGCCGCGACGGGCGCAAGCCTACGACGGCCTTGTCCTTGCCGACCTGGAGAACGACACCTAACCGCCAAGGAAGAATGTCGGACGGTATGTCGATCGCGCCAAGCGGCACGCCCCAATCGCCGGAAATGTCGATTTTCGATACGGGGCCGCGCCAGCCCTGGTCACGGTCGTACGCCACAAGGCCGTCGATGAGCGACAGGCGCGCCATCTCCTGGAGGCGCGGATTGAGAGTCGTGCGAACGGAGAGACCGCCAGCATACAATTTTTCTTCGCCGTACTGGGCGTGCAGCGAGCGACGGACTTCCTCGGCGAAATATTCTGCAGCGAAAATGTGGGCGCCGGACTGACGAAACTTCACCTCGATAGGCTTGGCTTTCGCCTCTGCCGCTTCCGCGGTCTTGATGAACCCGTTATCAGCCATCTGTTCGAGAATCCAGTTCCGGCGCTCGGTCGCCTTCTGGCGGTTGCGGAACGGATGGTAATTGTTAGGCGCCTTGGGGAGGGCTGCGAGATAAGCCGCCTCTTCGAGCGTCAGGTCCTTCAACTCCTTATTGAAGTAATTGAGCGAGGCCGCCGCCACGCCGTACGCTCCGATGCCGAGGTAGATTTCATTGAGGTAAAGCTCAAGAATCTTGTCCTTCGAATAGGCGCGCTCGATGCGAATGGCGAGGATGGCTTCTTTTATTTTGCGGTCGAAGGTGCGGTCGCTGGTCAGCAGGAAGTTCTTGGCGACCTGTTGGGTGATGGTTGATGCGCCCTGAATGCTGCCGCGACCCGTCGCTTTCGTTTCGATGTACTTGATGGCGGCGCGGGCCACGCCCTGCATGTCGATGCCGCCGTGCTCGTAGAAGCGGGCGTCCTCGGCGGAGAGAAACGCGGCGATCACTCGCTTCGGAATGGTATTAATGGGGACGAAGATACGCCGCTCGCGAGCGTATTCAGCGATAAGCGACCCATCGTGCGCGTGGATGCGGGTCATCACTGGCGGTTCGTAGCGGGCGAGGCTTTCGTAATCCGGCAGGTCCTTGGAGGCCTCGAACAGAAGCCAGCCGACGGCGGCTGAGACGGCTACGAATGCGACGACGAACAGCCCAAAGCTCCAGCCGAGAAAGGTCAGCAGCAGACTTTTGCGACGCCGCTTCTTCTTCGGTTCTGCTGGTGGCGGGTAAACTGGGGCTCGCATGCGATCCGGGAGTGGCCGCTGGCATCATCCTAAGGGCGACGCGACGGCGGTTAAGGCGACAGGCTCTTTGAACTCGGTCGTGAGGATGATTAGCCGACTTGCCGCAGCGCAGCAATGCCACCCAGCTAGATCATCATATTAGCATAAATTGTGGCGCCACGTCGTCCAGCGACTGTATCAACAGCATGCATCTTACTTCAGCGGCCGCAGCCCTCAGCGGGCGACGTCCGATCGCTTTGCAAAGTAGGCCTCGACTGCCCCGGCGATCGAAGCGGCAACCTTCGCCTGCCATGCGACCGATTGCATCTGACGCGATTCGTCGGGATTGCTGACGTAGCCCAACTCCACCAGCACGGATGGTGCGTGGGTCTGGCGCAGGACCTTGAAAGCGGCGGCGCGTTCTGGATCGCGGGACAGCGACACGTTCGACTTCAAACTGCGGACGAGGGTGCGCGAGAACTCTGCCGAAAAATTAGCAGTCTCCCGCTTCATCAGATCAATGAGGATATTCTTCACGTCGTCGTTGTCTTCGCCCTTCCCGACATCGAGACCTGCGATCAGGTCTGATGCGTTCTCTTTCTCTGCGATCGCCCGTGCTTCGGCGTCGGAGGCCCGTTCGGACAAGGTATAAATCGTGGCACCCTTGATCGACTGGGCGTAGGTCGACTCGATGCTGTCAGCGTGAATAGAGATAAACAGGTCCGACTCGGCCTTGCGGGATATCGCCAGCCGATCACTCAACGAGACGAAGACATCGCTTGCGCGGGTCATGACGACCGTATAACGGCCAGTGCCTTCCAGTTGCGCCTGCACCCTTTTTGCGACGGCAAAAACCAGATTCTTTTCCAGCAGGTTACCCGCGCCCACCGCCCCGGGGTCTATCCCGCCGTGCCCCGGATCAATAACGATAACCGGCTTGTTTTGATCTGCCTTCGGTGGCGCAGCTGGCGCGCGATCGTCCGTGGCTACGGCGGGGGCAGTATCCGCCGCTTGGCGACCACCGCCCGTTCCCTCGCCAAAGGCGGCCGGATTGCTGGGCCGGAGTTCCACTGTCAGGACGACGCCGGAACCTGAGCGGGCGTTGGTCATCGCGGCCTTGGCTATCGTCACCGGGCCGGTCGTGTCGAGCACGATACGTGCCTTGCCCTCGGCGAATTGCCCGTAGCGGTAGGCCTGAACGAGACCGCGACCGTCCCGTCCTGCATCCGCTGGCAATGTGAAGCCGACATCAGGAAGATCGATGATGACGCGATAGGGATTGGCCAATGAATAGACTTCGGCCGTGACACCACGAGTGAGCGTGAGTTGAAATACCGTCTCTTTCTGATCACCCAGAACGTCGATCGCAGTCGCCTCCGAGGCATGGGACGCCGCGATGAGGGACGCTGAGGTCGTCTCGACCGGGTCAGACGTCTTCTTCTCGACGACGGTTTCGGCGCTAGCACCGGCGGCTAGCCACTGGAAAATGACAGGCAATTCGCTCTGGGCGATTGCGTCACTCGAGCCAAGCCACGGCAAGGCCGCCGCAGCGAGAGCGGCGGCCACAACGGCTCGAACCTGTTTCGGAAGGCCCCCCGGCATCTTCCTGCGCTTGTCCTTGGCTTTTGGAAAAAGATCAGAATCTGCCGCAGCTTAACAAATAATTTGCCGTTCCGCTCCAGGCTATACGTTGGGTTGGTGGCCTGCGGTCAGCTTAACACGCTTGTCACCAGGACCGCGAACCCGTTACACTTCCTATGCGTTCTGTTTCTCCGCGCCTCGTCGGAGCCGATGGAAGACGCGCGTCAGACCCTTGAGCCGTTGTGTGCAAACGCAAATATGTGGCCAGGATCTGGTCGGCCGCGTCGACTGGCCGGCCGTTCGATCAGACGGGTGTTCGCGCGGATCGGCGAAGAACTGGAAGAGTTCTCGAGCGGCGGCCACCTCCTTGAGCCCATAGGAGCGGTGCCGGACCCACGGTCCTCTCAAGTTTTTTCAGCCGAAACGGCCGCGCCGCGACGGAACGGACGCGCTGTCCATGCCTGCGGCTTGCTCGGGGCCCATTGAAAGGGGGCCCCAGAGCCGCATCCCTGAAGGCATCTGTCGCGATGAGCGACGCGTGGTGCCCTGCCCCATGAACCCGCCTTCCGGCGAGCTTAGGCGAGCCGGTGCAGGCTAACGTGAACTTCGAGAATGCCCATTTTGCGTGCAGTCAACCCGAAAGCCGCGACGCTCTTGCGAGCCGATGGCTTGCGCCGCCCGGCTGGCCCAGCCGGAGAGCGTATGCGCGCAGCTTTGTCACGTGTGCCTGGCGACTCCCCCGTGGGGAGCCGGCCGCAAGGCGCGTTTAGAATTTGGCCTTGCGACTCCCCCGCGGGGAGCCGGCCGCAAGGCTTTGAGCCCAACAATTCATTTCATCCGTCAACCCCACCCAATGTGCGCGCCCACGGCATTTTGATCGTCGAGGGAGGCTTTGAGCCTTCTACCGGCCCTGTGCCAAGCCGGCGCTGCCCAAGGAACTCGGCACATGTCCAACAACAAAATGCTCATCGATGCGACGCATCCGGAGGAGACCCGGGTCGTTGTTCTGCGTGACGGCCGCGTAGAGGAATTCGATTACGAAAGCGCCGCACGCAAACTGCTACGGGGCAACATTTATCTTGCCAAAGTGACCCGCGTGGAGCCCTCGCTCCAGGCGGCCTTCGTCGACTACGGCGGAAATCGCCACGGCTTCCTGGCCTTTAACGAAATTCATCCCGACTACTACCAGATCCCGATGGCCGACCGGCAGGCGCTTCTCGAAGAAGAAGCCGCAGCCGAAGCGGCCGAGGAAGCAGCGGCGGATGCTCATGCCGAGCGCATGGCGCGGCGCCGGCAGCGCCCGCAGGGGGGGCAGCGTCGTGAGCAGGCTCCTGGGACCGGTGAACAGCCGGTACTTGGGCACGATCAGCACGACGAGGATCACAGCCCCGACGACCACAATCATGACCAAGATAGCGTCAACCACGACGATCACCTCGAGGATGATCACCCTGACCATCAGGAAAGCCTCGATGATCCGCGCCACACGGTCTTAGCGCACGACGCACACGGCGCCGATGACGTGATTTCAGAAGACTTGCCAGAACCTGAAGTCGTCGGCGGTTTTGAGCCATCGCACGACCATGAGGAAGCGGACCCTGGGGATTTAGAAGGCGACGATCTCGAACGAGACGAGCAGGACGACCGTACCGCTGCTGAGACAGATGCTCCGACGGCCATTGGCCTCGTTGAAAACGAGACCGTGGAAGTGGTTGCTGCCACACCTGCCGAGCCCGAAACAGTCGAAACGGGTTCGGAGGACGCGCTCGAAGAACTGCCATCGCGCCCTCGGCGGCGGCCGCGGTCATACAAGATTCAGGAAGTCATCAAGCGGCGCCAAGTCATCCTGGTGCAGGTCGTCAAGGAAGAGCGCGGCAACAAAGGTGCGGCGCTGACCACCTACCTGTCGCTCGCCGGCCGCTACACGGTTCTCATGCCGAACACGGCACGGGGCGGCGGGATCAGCCGCAAGATCACCAACCCACAGGACCGCAAGCGTCTCAAGTCCATCGCCGCGGAGCTCGACGTGCCGGAAGGTATGGGGCTGATTATCCGCACGGCGGGTGCTGCGCGGACCCAGCAGGAAATCAAGCGAGACTACGAATATTTGCTTCGCCTTTGGGAAAGCGTGCGCGATCTGACGCTGCAATCGACTGCGCCGAGCCTAGTTTACGAGGAAGGCAACCTGATCAAGCGTTCGATCCGCGACCTCTATAACAAGGACGTGGAAGAGGTCATCGTTGCCGGCGACGTTGCACACGGAGAAGCACGCGATTTCATGCGCATGCTCATGCCGAGCCACGCCAAGAATGTGTTGCTGCATTCCTCGGCAGAACCGCTGTTCAACAAATACGGGATCGAGCGTCAGCTGAACGCCATGTTCAGCCCGTTCGTGACGCTGAAGTCGGGCGGCTATCTCGTCATCAACCAGACCGAAGCGCTCGTTGCCATCGACGTGAACTCGGGTAAGTCGACCCGTGAATTCTCGATCGAGGAGACGGCCTACAATACCAATCTCGAGGCTGCTGACGAAATCGCGCGCCAGTTGAAGCTGCGCGACCTTGCGGGTCTCATCGTCATCGACTTCATTGATATGGAGGAGAAGCGCAACAACCGCTCCGTCGAGCGGCGCCTCAAAGATGCGCTTCGCTTCGACAGGGCTCGCATTCAGCTCGGCCGGATCTCACATTTCGGCCTGATGGAGATGTCGCGACAGCGGCTGAGGACCGGCGTGCTCGAGGGATCGACGACCCAGTGCCCGCACTGTCAGGGCACAGGGATCATCCGCTCTACCGAGAGTGTCGCGCTCGCCGTTCTGCGCGGTATCGAGGATGCGCTGATGGCCGGGCACCCCTCGTCTCTCATTGCCACCACGACGGCGCTGGTCGCGCTCTATATTCTCAACAACAAGCGCAAGTTCATAACCGAGCTGGAAGCGCATCACGGCATCTCGATTTCGGTCCAAGCGAGCGATAAGCTGCAGGGTGCCAACTTCACAATCGAAAAGACGCAGGCGCGCATTGATGCGCCGGCGCGCCGGAATGAACGGACCGCGGTCAACATGGACTGGGGTTTTGAAGGCGACGACAGCGGTGCCGCCGAGTCCCTAGAGGACGAGCGCCCTTCTGCCTCGGACGGTGTTCGGTTCGTCGGCGAAATCAATGACGAAGAGGCTGAGCCAGATCGTCCGCGCACCCGCGAAGGTCGCGGAGGTCGCGATGAAGGTCGCGGAGAAGGCCGGGAAGCGCGCGACAATGGCAATGGTGAGGACGGAGGCCGTGGCCGCCGCCGTCGACGCCGCCGTGGGAGGCGCGGTGGCGAACGCAGCGGACGGGGCGAGGAACGCGCAGACGATCGTGGCGAGATTCGAGCCATGTCGAATGGGCCTGGCTTCGATGACGCAGATGAGGGCGATGACTTTGGCTCAGAAGCCGTGGGTGAGGCGGAACTGATCGAAACAGCGGGCGAAGAGGCCGGCTTTGAAGGTCCCGGACAGGCTGGAGAAGGCGGCGATCGGGGTGGCCGCCGCCGGCGTCGCGGGCGTCGGGGTGGACGCCGTGGTCGCGGACGTGATCGGGATCAGACCGGTGCGGCTGGCGCCCGTGCTGAAGATACAAACGGCTACCCAATCCGGGCGCATGTGACAGAAGACTTCGTGGACGATTTCGCTGGTCCAGCCGGCGTCGACACGAACCCTGAAGCTACCGACACCACGGTCGCCGAAACACGGCTGCCGGTGTATGAGGCGCCGGCACGCCAAACGCCTACTTATTCTGAGCCGGAGGTCGGCGCTCAGCCGGATGCAGTAGTGAGTGCAGCTCCAGGCCGGCGCGTTACCGAACCGACTGCGAGCGAACCGAAGATCGAGCGGGTGGTGGTGACGCCAGATCAGGCAACGGCAGCAGCATCCGAAACCGTAAGTGAACAGCCTGTGCGGAAGGGCTGGTGGCAGCGCCGCTTGGGTACCTAGCGAACCTGTCGCACCCGCGGTAGTTGCAGACGAACAGAAAACCGGGCTTCGCGCCCGGTTTTTTGCTTTTGACTTAGGGACTTGCGTAATCGGACGCTGGCGGCTGGTCCGCCTTGCACTTGTCGTCGCACCGCCCCGCCTGCGGGTGTTAGGCGTCAAATTTTCACCATAAGGTCCCGGCTGTTGGCGGTTGTCGTGCAGTGTTCGCATCTCGTGTGCAGCGCAGCAGACCAATGCCGAACGGGGAAGGGGTCAGTCAAACACGAGTGAGGCAACAGGTTATCTTGACCGTTGCTGTGCGCCGTCGGTGGCGAATAACTCGGGCAAGACTTCAAAGTACAGCAACAGCTGTCAGATCTTCTCTCGAATGCCGGAATACCGGTCAGTCAGACGATAAAAAATTGGAGTAAGCATGAGCACTCGTTTTCTGTCGATCGCCGCCGCCCTAGCCGGCGTCGCCCTCTCGGTCACTGGTGCCGAAGCCCGGCCCCACTCGGACAAGACGTCGGCATGGGCCGACCGTCCGTCGATCGCAAAGAACTACACGGTGAAGTCGAATTCCCGGTATGCCGCCAAGTCGAAGGGCAAGCGCACGGCGAAGTACGGCAAGAAGCGCAACTACGCCGGCAAGAAGGGCCTGAAATCGCGCTCGTTCACGAAGTACGCTTCTGGGGGCACGTCGCGGTCATGCCTTCAGCCGCAGGCCCGTGCTCTCCTCAATCGTATTGAAAGCCAGTTCGGCCCTGTCTCGATCGTGTCGACCTGCCGGGCCGGTGCGGTGATCGCCACAAGCGGCAAGCCGTCGAAGCATCGTTACGGTCTGGCGATTGACTTTGATGCCGGTAGCCGAAAGGGCGCGATCGTCAACTGGCTGATCAAGAACCATCATTCGGGTGGCACGATGACTTATCGCGACATGGGCCACATCCACGTCGACATCGGCGCTCGCTTCGTGTCGCTCAGCGCCAACAGCGGCCGCGGTTGATCGTTCAGACCCGTCTTCGTCAATGTCGCGGAGGGGGAGGTGGCAATGCTGCCTCCCCCTCTTTGCGTGACCAGGGGTAAAGCCGAGTTAAGCCCTTTTGTTAGGCCGCCTTTTACCGCGATCGACTACTCATGAACGGGTTTATGGGAGCAGTCGGAATGGACACCGTTCAACACTTGACCGCGTTCCAGGGCCGTAGCGGCTTGCTGGCTTGGAGGCTGCTGCTCGCGCTCTATGGTTGGTTCCTTGTGTGGTTCGGCTTTCAGCAGCCGTTTGCAATCGATGTCGGTAAGCTGAATGGGGCGATATTTCTGATCTGCTTGATGACGGCGGTCCTGCTGGCACTCTCAGCGGCAAAGCGGCGCCAGGTTGGAGGCCGACATTGGCAGGGGGCCGTGTCGGGCGCTCAGCTGTTCATCGCTGGCTGGCTGTTCCTGTTACTCTTCACCCTGTGCGGCTCGGTTCTGACGTACATGGGACAGGCCGTAGCGGCGCCGTTGCAAGACCACACTTTCGCATTTGCCGACGCCGCGCTTGGCCTGGACTTCGTGCGTTTTCACGCCTGGGTTGGAACAGTGCCGCTTCTGCCGGAGGCGATGTATGCCGCCTATAACAGCTGCATGATACAATTCTTAATCGTCTTTCTTGCCTGCGCCGTGACGCTCGATAGGGAAAACGCGGCACAGCTGTGCGCGCTGCTCGTCTTGACCATCATCCCGACTATTGTGTTGGCGACGTTGTGGCCGGCATTGGGATCGTGCGTTTATTTCGAGCCCGTAGCTGAGCCGTTCTCGCATCTCAACCCGTTGGCATGCCGAGAATACCTGCCGCATGTGGAAAGCCTGAGGAACGGCACGTTCGCCTCATTCGACGTCACCCAGACCATGGGGATCGTGACGTTCCCGTCATTTCATACGGTAATGGCTATCATCGCCACTTATACCGTGCGTCACTACAGATCGCTGTTCGTCCCTTTCGCGCTGCTGAACACAATGAACATCCTTTCAACCGTGCCATTAGGCGGCCACTACTTCGTAGATGTCCTTGGCGGGGGGGTCATCGCGTTGTCGGCAATTGCCATTGTGCGGTGGAATGCCGCCCGGCTGCCCGACGGAAACGTCCATGGGGTTGCGTCGCCGGCTGGAGCCTGATGCGGGAGCCCTAAGGCCACTTGGCGCGTCCGAGTCCTTGACTATCTATTGGAAGCGGGGCTGTGTTGCGACCGTTCGGCGGTGCCATGCTTGCCGATATTTGGGCTCAATTCTGGGCGAACGGTTGCGCATGAGCGAACGATTTTCCTCTTTGGGCTGGCCGCGGTCTGTGATCGCACGGCCGCGACGCGCCGCCGTGGCTCTTGCTGCCATGGCGGCATCTCTCGTTTCCGTGCTGACCCCCGCGCCTGCTTTTGCGCAGGGACTGCCGCTGATCCGTGACACCGAGATCGAGAACCTGCTCAACGACTACGCGCGTCCCATCTTCAAGGCGGCTGGGCTTGGAAGCGGCCGGGTCGCTGTGCGCATCGTCAACAACGAGAATTTCAATGCGTTCGTCGTCGATGGGCGGAGCGTGTACATCCACACGGGCGCGCTGATGCAGGCGCAGCGGCCAAACGAAGTCATTGGCGTGCTCGCGCATGAGGCAGGTCACATTGCAGGTGGCCACATGGCGGCACTGCGCGCTCGCATCTCTCAGGATCAGACGCGTGCCCTCATCGCGCAGATTCTCGGTCTCGGCCTCATGGTGGCTGGTGGCGTGGCCGGCGGCGATAGCGGCCGTGATCTCGGCGGCGCTGGTCAGAGCGTGCTCTCGGGCGGCAACGAACTGATCATGCGAGGACTTACAGCCGAGCGGCGATCTCAGGAGTCGGCGGCCGATCAGGCTGGCCTCAGCTATCTCAACGCAACGGGGCAATCCGGCCAGGGCATGCTGACGACTTTCGAGCGGTTCGCCGGCCAGGAGCTTTTCTCCGACCAGAACCGGGATCCGTTTGCGCGCACTCATCCGGTTGCCACCGATCGTCTTGCGCGCTTGCGACAGCTGGTTGAGACCAGTCCGAACTACGGCGTGACGGATTCACCGGTCCTTCAATTGCGCCACGACATGATGCGCGCCAAGCTTTCCGGGTACATCGAGAACCCACAGACCGTGTTCAACAGATACCCGTCTTCGGACCAGAGCTTGCCGGCGAAATATGCGCGCGCGACCGCGCGCTTCCGCATGGGCGGCGGCGGTCTGGAGGCGGCGCTGGCGGAGGCTGATCAGCTGATCAAGCTTGAGCCCCAGAACCCTTATTTCTATGAGCTGAAGGCCGACTTCCTCCAGAAGAGCGGACGGTTTGCCGAGTCCATCCCGCTGCTACGCAAGGCTGTGCAGCTTTCGAACGGCGAGGCGCCGCTCATCTCCGTGCAGCTGGCACAGAGCATGATTCAATCCAAGCAGCCGGCCTTGCTCGACGAGGCGATCACCATTCTGCGCAAGGCGATCACGCGAGAAGGTGAGAACGCGATGGCGTACAATATGCTGGGCCAAGCCTATTACGATAAGGGATTGACCCCCCAGGCCGAACTGGCGCGGGCGCAAGGATTGTTCTATTTCGGCGCCATTAAGCAGGCACAGGAGTTCGCGCGCCGCGCGCAAGGAGCACTCAAGCCAGGCAGCCCTGAATGGGTCAAGGCCGATGACATTCTGAACTACAAGCCGCAGACCTGATAAACGGGGTCTTACTTCATCGTCTCGCGTCGGCATTTGCCAGCGCCTCAGAAAAACGAGCTTTCCTCATGGCCGACATTTCGCCTTCCTCGCAGAACAACGGACCCACGGGACGCCCGTCACGAACGGCTGTGGCTGCGCTCATTATCGCGGTCGCTCTTTCAGCCGGGTTCCTGCTCCTCGGCCCATTGCGGGTTAGCACGGTGGCTGCCGACACATCGATGTTCACCGATCCCCAGAAGCGCGGCATCGAGCAGATCGTGAAAGATTACCTGCTGCAGAACCCGCAGGTACTGATCGAAGTGCAAGCTGCGCTCGAACAAAAGATGGCTCGGGAAGAGGCCGATCGAACTAAAGCTCTCGTGGCTGAGAACGCCAAGGAGATCTATCGCCATCCGGACGCGCCGGTCGCCGGCAATCCGGACGGCGACATCACAGTCGTCGAGTTCTTCGATTACAACTGTGGGTACTGCAAGCGCGGCTTTCACAACATCCGCGAACTTATCGAGAAGGACAGCAACGTTCGTGTGGTCTTCAAAGAGCTTCCCATTCTGAGCAAGGACTCGGAGGAGGCGTCGAAAATTGCGCTGGCTGCGCGCGCGCAGGGCAAATACTGGGAAATGCATCAGGCCCTGATCGACAGCAAGGGCCGCGTGACGGAAGCTTTCGCGTTGGAGACCGCAGGCAAGCTCGGCTTGGATGTGGAAAAACTGAAAGCAGACAAGAACTCGGACGCGGTGAAGGGCGAGTTAGCTCGTGTCGAGGCTTTGGCCCGGAAAATGAACATCAGCGGCACGCCACACTTTCTGGTCGGTAGCGAGGCCATCGGCGGTGCGCCGGAAGACTTGCTCGACCAGCTGACGGCAAAGATCGCCGCCCTGCGCCAGTCGGGTTGCGCCTACTGCTGAGCGAGCCTTGGCTGCAGCACCGCAGCATTTTCATGCAAAGTTCTGGCGGGTAACACGATTTTCCCACTGCTGCCTCGTTGCGCAGCCGGCTCAAACTCTTTCGTCGCCTTTGGAAAGCTGCTAGACCCCCGGGTTGTACGGAATAGGCGGGCAAGGCGGGGAGCGATCCGGCTGGCTGGCTCGCCCAGCGCCGTACTCCCGCCTGTTCTTATTTTCGGTCCCATGACAAAGCCGGTCTATATCCTCAACGGACCCAACCTGAACCTGCTCGGTCAGCGCGAGCCGGCGATCTATGGCCGTGACACGCTTGCGGACATCGAGACGTTGGCGAAGTCCCGGGGAAAGGCTCTCGGTCTAGGAATTGATTTTCGACAATCGAACGTCGAGGGCGAACTGATCGGCTGGGTGCAGGAGGCGCGGACCGCCGCATCGGCCATCATTATCAACGCCGCCGGCCTGACCCACACGTCAGTAGCGCTTCTGGACGCACTCCAGGCCTGCGAACTGCCGATCGTTGAAGTCCATCTCTCAAACATTTTTCGGCGCGACAGCTTCCGGCAGCACTCCTACGTATCGCTCGCCGCGACCGGTGTAATCTGCGGGCTGGGTGCGAAAGGCTACGAACTCGCACTCGAAGCCGTCCGCGGCATCCTCGACAGAAAGTCTGCGGCGTGACCGCAATGAGCAAAAAGTCAACGGCCAAGAAAACGCCGCGGCGAGGCAAGCCGCGGCCGAATAAGGTGAGACGGACCATGACGGGCAAAGACCAGGGCCAACAACAAAGCCCCGAACAGAAGATTATCCGGGATCTGGCGGATCTTCTGAACGAGACGGGGCTTTCTGAAATCGAGATTGAAAAAGACGGGCTCAAAGTCCGTGTCGCTCGGTCGCTGACGATTACCGCGTCACATGTTGCCACCGTACCGGCCGCTGCCGCCACTGCCAGTGCATCGTCGGCCGTACCCGCAGCCGCTATTGATCCGTCCAAACATCCCGGCGCCGTGAAGTCGCCGATGGTCGGCACGGCGTACCGCTCACCGGAGCCCTCTGCGCCGCCGTTCATCGAAATCGGCAGCCGGGTGCAGCAGGGCGATACGCTCCTCATTATCGAAGCTATGAAGACCATGAACCAAATCCCTGCTCCGAGGTCAGGCACGGTGACGGCGATTTTCTTCGAAAATGGGCAGCCGGTGGAATTCGGCGAGGTTCTCGCGGTCATCGAATAAGGGAGGGCATCGACCCGGCAGGGCAGACCGGTTGCGCTTGGCGCTCCGACTGTCCGCATCCCGGGGTCGCTGCCGGATAAGACATGTTCGACAAAGTTCTGATCGCAAACCGGGGTGAAATTGCACTGCGCATCCAACGCGCCTGCAAGGAACTCGGCATTGCCACGGTTGCCGTCCATTCGACTGCGGACGCTGACGCCATGCACGTCCGTCTCGCCGACGAGAGCGTGTGCATCGGACCGCCCACATCGTCTGACAGCTACCTCAATATCCCTCGCCTTCTGGCCGCCTGTGAAATCACCGGCGCCGACGCCGTGCATCCGGGCTACGGCTTCCTATCGGAAAACGCGCGGTTTGCGGAAATCCTGGAAGAGCACAACATCACCTTTATCGGCCCCACATCGGAACATATCCGCATCATGGGCGATAAAATCCAAGCGAAGGAGACCGCCAAGCGGCTTGGCATCCCTGTGGTTCCGGGTTCGGACGGCGCAGTGAAGTCCGAGACGGAAGCAATGAAGGTCGCCAAGGGCATGGGCTTCCCCGTGCTCATCAAGGCGACGGCTGGAGGCGGTGGTCGCGGCATGAAGGTTGCCACCAGTGCTGACGACTTGCCAATGGCGTTTGCCACCGCACGCTCCGAGGCCAAGGCGGCATTTGGAAACGACAGCGTCTATATCGAGAAGTATCTCACCAAGCCGCGTCATATCGAAATCCAAGTTTTTGGCGATGGACTTGGAAACGCCGTGCATCTGGGCGAGCGTGACTGTTCGCTCCAGCGACGGCACCAGAAGGTTTTCGAGGAAGCGCCTTCGCCCGCCATCAACGCGGAATCACGCAAGCGCATCGGCCAGACCGTCGCTCAGGCCATGCAGATGATCAAGTATCGCGGCGCCGGCACGGTGGAGTTTCTCTACGAAGACGGCGAGTTCTACTTCATCGAGATGAACACGCGGATCCAGGTCGAGCATCCGGTCACGGAAGCGATCACAGGAATTGATCTCGTGCTGGAGCAGATCCGCGTGGCATCGGGGGCCGGGCTATCCTTCAAGCAGGACGACATCATTCTCTCCGGGCATGCCATCGAATGCCGCATTAATGCAGAAAATCCGCGGACGTTCCGTCCATCGCCCGGCCAGATCACCTATTGGCATCCGCCTGGAGGACTTGGCATCCGCGTCGATAGCGGCGCGTACCAGGGCTATCGCATTCCGCCCTATTACGACAGTCTGATCGGGAAGCTCATCGTGCACGGTAAGACGCGCAACGAGTGCATGATGCGCTTGAAAAGGGCGCTCTCCGAGTTTGTCATCGATGGCGTCGAGACGACAATTCCGCTGTTCCACGAACTTGTTCGGCACCCCGATGTGGTGAACGGCATGTACGATATTCACTGGTTGGAAAAATATCTCGGCAAGTCCTGAATGGCTTCCGGCACGAGGAGCACACGTGGCCGACAGCGACGCCCCGTTCGGGACCTATCAGCCGACAGCTTTCGAGGCGCGCCTCATTGCAATTGGACGGCGCCTTCCGCCGACGAAAGTCGGAAAGCGCGCGGGTTCGTTCATTCGCTCGGCGATGCGGCGGCTCAGGCACGACCCGCTCGATCTCGAGGTGCTTGGTCAGAAGATGCGTCTGCACGCTGGCAACAACGCCTGCGAAAAGCGCCTCATCGTCACTCCGCAGTTCTTCGATCCGACCGAACTCGGCTTCCTGAAATCCCGGCTCCATCCCTCATTCACGTTTCTAGATATCGGCAGCAACGTCGGTGCCTATAGCGTTTTCGTGGCGAAGAATGCAGGGCCGGACGCACGCGTAATCGCCGTTGACCCGAACGCCATTGTTCTAACGCGCCTTGCCTTCAACGCGGCGGCAAATGGACTTGAGAATATCGTTGCCGTGCAGGCCGGAATTGCGGACGTGGACGGGGAGATGGAATTCGCACTTGAGGAGACGAATATGGGCGGCTCCTCCCTGCAGCTCGATCGTGATGCGCGGGGCGGCAAGACCATTTTCAAGGTGCCGGTGAGAACACTGGTCAGCCTCGTGAGCGAAGCCGGTTTCGACCGCGTGGATGCCATCAAGATCGACGTCGAAGGGTTTGAGGACAAGGTCCTTGTTCCCTATCTCTCTTCGGTTCCACGCAGTCTCTTCCCCCATTCGGTCATATTGGAGGCCAACATCGGAAGTTGGCAGTCCGATCTCATCGGGGTCTTGAAAAACGCCGGCTATCAGACTTCGGGCCAGCTTGCGCACAATGGGATCTTTGTCTTGGCATGAATTCACGCGCGTTGGCATATTCAGCCCCGGCTCGCAATTTCTGGGGAAGGTCGCTAAACTCTACGCCGAGACGGTAAAGCAGAGGCATTCCCGCCGATGTCGCGTGACGACATCCTGATCGAGATCACACCGCAGGTCCTGATGAAGGCCTACGCTTGCGGGATCTTTCCCATGGCGGAAAGTGCCGATGATCCTGCGCTGCACTGGATCGAGCCGCAGAACCGCGGGGTCCTCCCACTCGATGCGGTTCATGTACCATCGCGATTGCGCAAGACCATTCGCTCGACCCACCTGAAGGTGCGTATCGACACCGACTACGAGGGTGTGATCGATGGCTGCGCCGGTTCGCGCGAAGGGCGGGACTCGACTTGGATCAATGGGCGAATTCGAGCGCTTTACCGTGAACTATTCAGGCTCGGCCATTGTCATACGGTCGAGGTCTGGAACGACGATCGGCTTGTCGGCGGCCTCTATGGCGTGGCGCTCGACGGCGTGTTTTTCGGCGAAAGCATGTTCTCCTACGAGCGCGATGCTTCCAAGATCGCCCTTGTTTATCTCGCCGCACGGCTCATTCATGGCGGCTTTCGTCTCCTCGACACGCAATTTGTAACTGAGCATCTGAAGCAGTTCGGCACGATTGAAATCGATCGCAGTGCATTTCATCGGCGGCTCGAACAGGCGCTCGGTCAGTTCGCCGACTTCAACCGCCTATCGATCGACGCATCGCCTGAGGACATCTTGCGCATCATCGCTGCTGCGCACCGCAGCACGTAACTCAAGGCCGGCTGATCAGCAACCGGAATTCCTTAAGGTTCATCCTGGTTTCAAAGCGACGGGACGGTGACGCCGTTTCGCTTTTTTGGCTCTTGGCGGGATGGGCAAAACCCGTTACCGCAAGGAACCATTCAACGTCTCCGAGGAGGAGTTTCGTGTCCGAGACCGCTGGCTACGTGCAGGACATTTCTGGCTGCCTCGATCGCTCCATCGGAGCGCATGGATTGGAGCGCAACTCGCTGGATGCGTGGCTCAACAAGGCGGAAGCTGCGCTCGAACATCTGCGCGCCGACTACGCCAACGCAACGCTTCCTCTCCTGCGCATTGTCGAAGAAACAGCGGATATCGATGCGGCGGAAGCTGCTCTTGCCAAGCTCTCAGAGGGTGCCGACACGATCGTTTTCTTCGGTACCGGCGGTTCAAGCCTCGGCGGCCAGACGCTGGCGCAGATCGCGGGCTGGGGCATTCCGCACACCGCGGCGAAGGCGCCGCACAGCCGTCCTCGCATTCGCTTCTACGACAATCTTGACGGCGGCACGCTTGAAGCTCTTTTGGCTGCGACGGACCTTAGGAAGACGCGCTTCATCGTGACATCGAAATCAGGTGGGACGGTTGAAACTTTGGCGCAGGCGATCGCGACGATCTCGGCCATCCAAGAGGCGGGGCTCGGCGATCACATCCCGTCGCTGTTCCTCGGCATCACGGAGCCGGATGCGCCGGGCCGATCGAATGGCTTGCGGGCGCTGTTTCAATCCCTGAGCATCCCTCTGCTTGAACATCACACAGGAATTGGCGGACGCTTCTCGTGTCTCACCAATGTCGGCTTGCTGCCGGCGATGGCGCGCGGACTTGATGCGCGCGAGATTCGCGCAGGCGCACGGAGGATTTTGCAGCCGATGCTCGATGCTGCACCGGCGGCCGACATCCCGTTCGCCGCCGGCGCGGCAACGATGGTGGCCCTATCCAAGGATCGCGGCATTCGCTCGCTCGTCCTGATGCCCTACTCCGATCGCCTCGGAAAACTTGCCGACTGGTACGTTCAGCTTTGGGCGGAAAGCCTCGGCAAGGGTGGGGAAGGTACAACGCCCATCCCCGCGGTCGGTCCGGTCGATCAGCACAGCCAGTTGCAGTTGTTCATGGATGGGCCGCGCGAGATCGCCACGACCATCCTTCGGCTGTCGCCCAAAGGTTCGGGACCCATTGTCGACAAATCGCTCGCTGGAAAGGCCGGCATCGGTTTCATCGGCGGCAAAGCGATCGGCGACATCGTCGATGCGCAAGGTCACGCCATCGCCGAGGCCCTGAACAAGGCCGGGCGGCCCGTGCGCACAATCGACGTGGCACACCTGAACGCGCATTCTGCAGGCGCCCTTCTTATGCATTTCATGATGGAGACCATCGTGGCGGGGCATCTTCTCGACCTCGATCCCTTCGATCAGCCGGCTGTGGAATTGGCAAAAGTTCTGACAAAACAGCGACTCGGCGCTTGAAACTGTTGACCTTCATCGCCTCCGCCTGCCGCTGGCGCGCCCTCTTTGCTAAGGAGGGTGATCGCAGGAGATTCGCCCGTGGCCATCCGCCAGCTCGCGCCAGAAACGGTCAATCGTATCGCTGCCGGTGAGGTCATCGAGCGGCCGGCGAGCGTTGTGAAGGAACTCGTCGAAAACGCCATCGACGCCGGTGCGTGCGAGATCGAAGTCGTGACTGCAGGGGGCGGCCTCTCGCTCATTCGCGTCAGCGATGATGGCTCGGGCATGCCACCAGAGGATCTGCTGCTCGCGGTCGAGCGGCACGCCACCTCGAAGCTGAATGAAGATGATCTTTTCGATATTCGAACCCTCGGGTTTCGGGGCGAGGCCTTGCCGTCGATCGGTTCAGTTGCAGTGCTCTCGATCGCGTCACGGCCGCCTTCCAAGCGCGACGGTTTTGAGATCGTCGTGTCGCGCGGCGAGAAGAGCGGTCTGAAGCCTGCCGCCATCAATGCCGGCACACGCGTCGAAGTGCGGGAGCTCTTCTCGGCGACACCGGCGCGGCTGAAGTTCCTGAAGTCCGAGCGAGCGGAGAACATGGCCGTTTCGGAGATGGTGAAGCGCCTTGCGATGGCGCATCCGGACGTCGGCTTTTCCGTCACGACAGGTGAGCGCATGGGGCTGCGTCTGCCGCGGTGCGAGGCATCAGCCGAGGGGCTGCTGCAGCGCCTTGGGCGGATCATGGGGCGCGAATTCATGGCGGATGCGCTCGTGATCTCGGGCGAACGCGATGGCGTGCGTATCCTCGGCTATGCCGGCTTGCCGACCTTGCATCGACCAGATGCCGGCCAGCAGTTCCTGTTCGTCAATGGGCGCCCGGTGCGCGACAAGGTGCTGGTGGGTGCGGTGCGCGCCGCTTACGGCGACCTCATCCCGAAGGGGCGTCATCCACTGCTGGCGCTGTTCGTCACCCTTGATCCTTCCGATGTGGACGTGAACGTGCATCCGACCAAAGCGGAAGTTCGATTCCGCGACGGCGGCCGAGTGCGCGCGTTGATGATCGGCGCCATCCAGCATGCGCTCGAAGGTGCGGGGCATCGTGCAAGTTCACGCGGCGGCGGATTAACGCTCGAGACGTTGGCACGCTCTGCCGGCGGTGTGCTGCCGAGCACGTATTCCAACTTCCACGCGCAGGAGCGCGGGCCGACCTCCATGCCTGCCGGCCTTGCGGAGGCGATGCAGGCACCGTTCTCCGCATTCGACGCGCCGAGTGCGGATACGCGTGCGCATGAAGCGCCGCTTGCTCCGGATCTTGTCGACCGCCCGCTAGGGGCCGCGCGGGCGCAATTGCACGAGACCTACATCGTGGCGCAGACGCGGACCTCCGTCGTCATCGTCGATCAGCACGCCGCGCACGAGCGGCTCGTCTATGAGCGCATGAAGGCGATGCTGTCGAACGGCGGTGTCGCGCGACAGGGGCTGCTGATACCAGCCATTATCGACGTGGGAGACGACGAAGCCCACGCGCTTGCCGAACGCGAAGCAGAACTGGCCGAACTTGGGCTCGTGCTCGAGCCATTCGGACACGGCGCGGTCGCTGTGCGCGAAGTGCCTGCGCTGCTCGGCGAAATGGATGTTGCGGGTCTCGTGCGGGATCTCGCGGCGGAGATCCTAGCGGAAGGTCAGGGGTTCGCATTACGCGATCGGCTCGAAGCCATCTGCTCGCGCATGGCCTGCCATGGCAGTGTGCGCGCGGGGCGGCGGTTGGCTCCCGAAGAGATGAACGCTCTGCTGCGCGAGATGGAAGCAACGCCGTATTCCGGCCAGTGCAATCACGGACGGCCGACCTACGTCGAACTCAAGCTTTCCGATATCGAGCGCTTGTTCGGACGCCGCTGAGCATAAGGATTGCAAGCGAACACGCCCAAATTCCACCACGGATGTGGGCTTTCCTGACGATGGGTGGGCACCCATTCGTATTGCGTTGGTTCCATGTTCAAGATTGCGACGTCGAGCGTCCTGCGCGGTAACTTTGTTGCCGCGGGGCAGGTTGAACTCGATACCTGGTTCGAAGGCGACATCCTGTGTTCGCGCCTCGACATAGGCCGCGATGGTTATGTTCTCGGCAACATCACGACCCGTGAGCTCTACGTTCAGGGGCAGATTGTCGGCACCGTTCACGCCGGCATCGTGCATCTGATGGACGGTGCTTTTGTCGAGGGCGACGTGCATCATCATGTCCTGTCGCTCCACGCCAACGCCTCGCTGATGGGTGCTGCGCTGCGCTCGACCAAGATGCCGTTCCCCCAGGAACTGCTTGCGCTTGAAGCGCGAGCGAGCGGAGTGCCGATTTCGCGGTTCCCCGTTTCCCTGGGTCGCGATTTGCGAGCGGTTTAGGGAGCCAAGCGGCCGAAGGCGACCTGTGTATCGCCCCACGTGCGCCGATCGAGTTCCGTGAATCCCTCGGGCCACGGGAGTTCGCTCGATGCGCGTTCTTCCCAGATGACGACTGCACCGGGCGTCAGCCATTTGCCGTCGCGCAGAGACTGAACTGCGCGTTCGCCAAGGCCTTTACCGTACGGCGGGTCGAGGAAGGCGAGGCCGAACGGCTGCATGGGCGATGCTGGCCCCAGATCGGTGGCATCGCGACGGAAGAGGCGCGTATTGCCTGTCAGTCCGCACGCTTCGACATTCTGCCGGATAAGGCCACGGCTTTCCGCGCCATCTTCCACAAACAGGCAGTAGGATGCGCCGCGCGAGAGGGCTTCAAGGCCCAGCGCGCCAGTGCCGGCGAAGAGATCGATGACGCGCTGGCCTTCAATTGAGAACCCATCGATGCCGTGCAGGAGAATATTGAACACGCTCTCGCGCACGCGATCCGACGTCGGCCGCACGCCTTCGTGCTCCGGGCTCGCGATGGCGCGGCCACGGAACCTGCCGCCGACGATTCTCACGTGTCGTCCTCATCGCTGATGCTTTTTTGCTTGCCGCGCGCGTGGCGCTCCTTGCGCTGCTCGGGCGTCTCTGTAAGCCCGAATTCGCCTGCGAGCTTGGGACCCAGTTGCTCCGCCAGATGCTTGCGCTTTACCACTTCGACGGCACCTGGGACGAGGTCGGCCAGTTCGAACGGTCCGAATGAAATGCGGATAAGGCGCGAGACTTCGAGGCCGAGCGACGACATGACTTTGCGCACTTCGCGGTTCTTGCCCTCGCGGATAGCGATCGTGAGCCAAGCATTGGCGCCCTGCACCGTGTCCATCGTAGCGTCGATCGGTCCGTACCGGATGCCCTCGATCTCGATGCCGTTTTTCAGCGCGTCCAGATCGGCCTGGGTAACGCGACCGCGTGCGCGAACGCGGTAGCGGCGCAGCCAGCCGGTCGCCGGCAATTCAAGATGACGGGCGAGCGCACCGTCGTTCGTCAGCAAGAGGAGGCCTTCGGTATTGAAATCGAGCCGGCCGATGGAGATCACGCGCGGCATTTCCGGCGGCAGCTTGTCGAATACGGTGGGGCGGCCTTGCGGATCCTGGTGCGTCGTCACAAGACCTTTCGGCTTGTGATAGCGCCACAGGCGAACCGGTTCGGCGGCAGGCAGCGGACGGCCGTCGACCACGATCTTGTCGCCGGGGCCGACCTCGCAAGCGGGGGTTTCGAGGATCTTGCCGTTGACCGCGACGCGGCCATCCTCGATCCAGCGTTCGGCTTCGCGGCGCGAGCAGAGGCCGGCGCGCGCTATCGCCTTGGCGATGCGCATGGGTTCACTCAACCGCGCGGGTTCAGGCGCTTTTTGAGGTCCACCGGGCCGGGCGCCGGACGGCAGCGATCCGGGAGACCGTACTTTGCCGTGGCGGGGGCTTGAGGCGCGGGATTTGGACGGGTGGGGTCTGGACGGGCGATCATCACCACGCCTCTTGTCATCTCGATCGTCGCTCGAAGCTTCGCGGCGGTCACCGCTGCGTGAACCTGGACGAGTATCCTTTCGAACGGCCTCGCGCCCTTCGAGACGGCCGGGTCCTTTACCGCCTCCGCGTGGCGGGCGTTGACCGGAAAAAGGTTTGCGCATCAGATGCGTGCTCTTTGCAAATTGGGCGGACGAACCGCTCGTTCGGGAAGCCCTTATGACACCGCCAGTGAAGCCCGGCCACATGGAACTCGCGCTCGAGGAAGCGCGCCTCGCCGCAGGACGGGGCGAGGTACCGGTCGGGGCTGTGGTGGTTGCGCCGGACGGGAGTGTCGTGGCCAGTGCCGGCAATAGGACGCGCGAATTCAGCGATCCTACCGCTCATGCCGAAGTGCTGGCCATTCGCGCAGCGTGCCGCGCTATGCAGTCCGAGCGCCTACTGGACCATGATCTTTACGTCACGCTGGAGCCATGTCCCATGTGCGCGGCGGCGATCTCGTTCGCCCGTATTCGGCGGCTCTACTATGGAGCTGCCGACCCGAAAGGGGGAGGCGTTGAGCAAGGGGCACGCGTCTTCTCGCAGCCGACATGCCATCACACGCCCGACGTCTATCCGGGGATCGGTGAAAACGAAGCGAGCCTGATCCTGAAAGCGTTCTTTGCCGAGAGGCGCGGTTAGCGGCTCGACTTTGGCGTTCGCTTCAGAGACTTGAGACGGCGAAGGAGACGCGGTTGTTCCGCTGTCACAACAGCTGTGGCCGTCTCGGAACGCGACACGGGCAGTTCGCGCGTCTCGGTCATCTGAATAGTCAGCGTTTCCGCGCCCAAAATGCGGTCGAGCTTTACCTTCAGCTCTTCCTTTGCCGGGATAGCCGCGGCGAGAATCTCGTCGATTTTCCAGATATCGAGCAATTGGAAGTGGCTCGTTCCCGCCTGGATCAACACGTCGGGCTGAAGGGTCTTGAGCTTTTCGCGGATGATTGTGCGCTCAAAAATGAAAGATGCGGCGAATAGCGATTCCGTGGCGGTTGGGTGAGCGCGATTGGGAGCGGGTACTGGGACGCCAGACACATCGATTGCGACAGTGATGTCGCATTCCGCGCGTACAAGATCGTAGGGGAGCGGATTGACGAGGCCGCCATCTACATACGCGCGACCGTCGACCATGATCGGTTCGAAAATCGCGGGCAGCGCCATGCTTGCAGCCACGGCCTGGCGCAGCGAACCGGTTTCGAAAATCCGCGCATCGAGCGCGTAGAAGTCAGTTGCTACGATCTTCATTGGGATCTGCAGATCGGCAAACTCGCGCGCGACGCGAGCGGGGTAGATGATTTCCAGCACGGCTTGGGGCGAGAGCACAGCATTCATGGGCGGAAAAATACGAGAGACGCGGGGCAGCGTGCGGGCGCGTGCCGTGAAGAGATCGCGCATCAGGTCCAATCGACCCGACAGAATCTCCTGCATCTGCGCGCGAATTTCGCGTGCGGCCATTCCTGAAGCGTAAGCCGCGCCAATGACGGCGCCGATCGAGGTGCCGGCCATAACCTTCGGCCGCAGACCCAACTCGTCGAAAGCTTCGAGCATGACGACGTGAGCCAAGCCGCGCGCGCCGCCGCCGCCCAGAGCGAGACCGATGGTCGCCAGTCCGGTGCGAACCGGAGGCCGTAATGATGTGGAGGTAAGTTCGGTCGATTTCGGTTTCGCGTTCATGGCCGGACCTCAATGAGGTTCAGGATGGCGGTGACGACGAAAAAAACAAGAGCCGGGAGGCAATCGCCACCCGGCTCTTTTTACAAACTCCTAACGGTCACCCCATCAGGCCAGTTTGAAAGGCATTTCCTTGCCGGCGAAGAAAGCATCGATGTTGTCGAGCGCTTCGAAGCCCATTTGATTTCGCGCTTCGACGGCGGCAGAGCCCAGGTGTGGGAACAAGAAGGTGTTCGGCAGGTCGTAGTAGCCTTCGTTGATGTTGGGTTCGCCAGCAAACACGTCGAGACCGGCATAGGCCAAGCGTCCGGACTTCAGTGCTGCGATCATGTCTTCGTCGTTGACGAGATCACCGCGCGCCGTGTTCACGACGATCGCGCCGTGCGGCAGTTTTTCAATCGTGGCCTTATTGAAGAAGCCGCGCGTTTCGGGCGTTGATGGCGCATTAATCGAGAAGAATTGTGAGACGGCGAGGAGGCTGTCGAGGGTCTCGTGGTAGGTGGCGTTGTATTTGTTTTCTACGTCGGGTTTTGCGCGGTAGATGTCGTAGTAGTGGATTTCCATGTCGAAGCCGCGGGCGCGCTGAGCGAGTGCCTGGCCGATCTTACCAAAGCCGTAGATGCCGAGTTTCTTATTGTCGAGGCGCTGGCCGACGAGTTGCAGGGGCTGCCAACCGGGCCAGCGGCGCTGACGGATCATCGCTTCGCCCTCTCCGGCTCGGCGTGCCGCACCCAGAAGCAGGAGCATGGCGATTTCAGCGGTCGCGACGGTGACTCCGTGGGGCGCATTTCCGACCTTGATTCCGCGCTGCTTGCAGGCCTCCAGGTCAATATGATCGAAGCCGATGGAAAAGGTCGAGATGCACTTGATGTTCTCAGGAATGCGCGCGATCACGTCGGCGCGGCACTTTTCGTTGAGCGTCAGGAGGATTGCGTCAACCGACTTGGCCGTCTCCAGCATCTCGTCGATGGTGATCTTGGGGTTATCCCCGTGCGCGATGACGTCATACGTTTCCCGGGCGCGGGCCATAACGGCCTCCGGCAGTGGCCAGGTGATCAGAATTTTCTTCTTTGACATAGGTTGCGTATCCTACCCGGGGTTCGACTTTCGTTGAGGATCGCCCCTCATGCCGCAAGGGCGGGCGGCTGACAAGGGTTGTGGCGGCGCAGAACCGCGCGTTGCGGCGCGGCACAGCGGCTTACTCTTTCTTCACCCGGATCAGCGAGACTGTTTAACGGTTGCAGCAGCCCCTTCCGCATTTTCGTAGCGGCTATCGGGCGTGACGTCAGCGAAGGAATCCCGCGATGCGCGCGGTGGTCATCATTCTAGCGCTCCTGGTCGCGGCCAAGGTTTGGGCTCAGGACAAGCTCCACCGCGAGGCCGCCAGTGAAGCCTTGCTAGCGGCTTACCAGCTGCATGCTCAAGCCGCCTGTTCAGAACGGCCCCAGACCGACGCGCGCGGCATGCCCGTCGCTGTCGGATCTATCAACTGGAAGCAGCCTGAAACGGCGGAAATCCTGCTCGGCAATCCACGGCTGAGTGTGCCGATCTGGCAGTTCGAGCATCCGCTGTGGAACGCTCGCTACAAGAATCCCGTCTTGCGGCTGACGGTGGGCGATCGCTTCTCGCGGCTTGCCTGCGACTATGACGTGATCAACGGCAAAGCCGAGTTGCTGGTGCTCTAGCCTTTCTCAGCGCCGCGTTCCCTGCACCGCGATCTGCGTCATGAAAAGATGATCGAGGCGCCCCGACGTCCAGCGCGAGATCAATTCAACGCGGGGCGAGAATGGGTTGACGGGGCCGACATGATTGACGCGAAAGCCTGCGTTCTCGAACATGGCAACGAAGGTTGCCGGCGTGAACCACCGTAAATGCGTGCGATCGAAGACGCCCTGATCGGCGAGATCGAACCGGCCTTTCGCCAACTCGCGCAGCACCCTCCAGTGGGCGATGTTGGGTGAGCTTGCCAGCACCATCCCGCCCGGACGAATGAAGCGCGACAGACGGCGCAGCAGGGCGCCCGGTTCCACGAGGTGTTCCAACACTTCGGACAATATGAGCGCGTCAAATTCGGCCGGCTGCCACTCAAAATCCATGCGCTCGACGTCCCCGATGAGAACGTCGGAAAGTACGGTGCGCGCCTGTTGGGCGTAGCTCTCCATCAATTCGACGCCGACATAGTGCCCAGCGCGGCCGCGAGCCATGGCCAAGGCGCCGGTGGCGCCGTTGCCGCAGCCAATCTCGAGGACGCGGGCGGTGGGGTCGCGGGGCAGAAGGCGCACGAAATCGGCGCGCGCATTGGTGAAGTAACTCGTTGCCTTGCCTTCGTAGGCCGACACCAGCTGGGCGGCTGGTGACAAAGTTTCGGTCGTCACGTTCAACTCCCCGCATAACTCATTCAATTAACAATAGGAGGCACTTCTCAACGAGGCGTTTACGGCCGAATTCCAAATGGCAAATAAATCTTTTCGCGCGACTCTGGAAATTACTTACAAGATGTAAATTACGGAATTTGCGCGGTTTTTTCTCATTCTTGTTAGCACGCTTTTAATACTAACAGCGCTCATTTGAAAGGTGCGGTGGAGGTATGTCTCCGGCATGGCTTTACCGCGTCGGATTTCGCACACGTGTAATTTGAGTTTTGCGTATGTCACTCGTCAGTGCGTTCAAATGCTGCGTCGCTGCAATGGCAGGACTGCTTGTGTCTGCCTGCGGGGAGACAATCGGACCTGCGCCAGCCAGCTTTATGACTGAGGGTACGCCCTCGGCGCTCGGCGCCTCATACCGGCTCGGCATCGGCGACAAGCTGAAGATCAACGTGTTCGGTGAAGAGAGCCTGTCGGGCGCCGTCGAGGTGAATGCTGCCGGACAGGTGGCGCTGCCCCTTGCCGGCGAGGTTCCCGCCCAAGGCAAAACTCTCACCCAGTTTCGCGAAACGGTCGCGCAGCGACTGGCGGATGGCTACCTGAAGAATCCCAAGATCACCGTCGAAATCACAAACTACCGCCCTTTCTACATCCACGGCGAGGTGAAGAGTGGTGGCGAGTTCGCCTACAAAACCGGCCTGAAGCTGCGCGACGCGATCGCAATCGCAGGCGGCTACACGTACCGCGCCGATCAGACGTACGCGATCGTCACGCGTGAAGGAGCGGGCGAGGTTCGCATTCCAACGAACGGTACCGTCACCATCCTGCCTGGGGATAACGTGCGCATTCCCGAGCGCTTCTTTTAAGCGAAACCAGCGAGCCGAGAACACCCGTGAAGCCAAGCTCCGCCATTGCTGACAACCGAAGGCCGCGCCGCGATGCGCAGGCCTTCGCGTGCGCAGCGGCGGCGGCAGCTTTCAGCGCCGCACCGTTCAGCGGAGCTCTCGCGATCGACGTCGACTACAATGCTGACCTCATCACCGATACGATCGCCAGCCAAGAAATGCGGCGTGATTGGATCGAGGCGCGCAAGTATGGCGCGCAAACGGTGGCCGAAGCGGATCGTGGGTTTGCCGCACCGGAAGGGTTTCGGATGGGTAATTTCTTCATCTACCCATCCATCACCGAAACGATCGCATACGATTCCAATATCTACGGACTTGCCGATGATCCGATCGCCGATTGGCGCTTCATAACGGCACCGACGCTGACCATCCAATCACAGCTGCCAAGACATTATGTCGATATGACCATCTTCGGCCGCTTCATGAACTTCGCCGAAAACACAGATCAGAATTATGCCAACTTCGGGGGAGCCGCGCGTGGCGCCGTGCATATCGATCACGCGCATACGTTCTCCGTCAGTGCACTCGCCAAGCGGGACCATGAAGAGCGCTCCGCGATCACCGCTTCGCTTTCGGCAGCCGAGCCGGTTCCGGTCGATCAGTTCCGCGCCTCCGTCGGCCTGACGCGCGATGTCGGGCGACTCTACGGCACGGTCTCAGCAACCGCTGAAAAGCTCGACTACCACAGCGTTCCTGCCATCGGCGGCGGAACGCTCAGCCAGGCGTATCGCGACCAGGAACTCTATTCCGCGCAGCTGCGCGCCGGCTATCGGATCTCGCCCGGGTTCGACTTCGTGGCCAATCTGCGCGGCATCAAGCAATTCAACGAGCCCGAGGCACCCGGTCTCGGCAATCGTAATTCGGAAGGCTACGAGATCTCGGCAGGGCTCGCCTTCGAGACGGATCCACTGGTGCGCTGGCGCCTGCTCGGCGGCTACGGCATGCGAGATTACGAGCGATCGGATCTTGGAAGCGTCTCGACGTCGCTTCTGGAGGCGCAGGTCACGTGGTTGGCCACGAACCGGCTCACGCTTTCAGCCACTGCTTCGCGCCAGATCGCCGATGATTTCGGCGCAGACGACAGCGGTCGCATCGAAACCTCGGCCATCGCTTCGGCCAACTACGAAATACGGCATGACCTTTTTGCGACGGCAAACGTCGGCTTCGCAAATGTCGACTTCATCGGCAGCACGCGGGAGGACGAGGTGTTCGAGACCGGCGCGTCGCTGCAGTACTACTACACCAAAAACATGCTGTTTACGCTCGGCTACACCTACGAAACCCGCGACTCGAACGATCCCACCTACGATTTCGATCGCAGCATCGTTCGCGCTGGCGGCACGTTGAAATTCTAAGGACCACCACCACCCGATGGCTACGATGGACACAGGCATGGAAGACAGCGGCGGCGGGGCGTTCAGCCTCGAGCGCGCTTTCAATGCCGTGCGCCGGCGTCTGCCTCTCATCGGAGCGGTGACGACTGCCGTTACGGTCGCAGCCGCCGCCTTCTCGATGACGCTTCCGAACCGCTACGATGGCGTTGCAGTGGTGCAGATCGATCCACGCAAGAAGTCGATTTCGCAATTCGAAGGCGTCGTGGAGGATCTGAAAGGTGATAGTGCTTCGATCGACAGCGAAGTCGAGGTGCTCTCATCGCGTGCCATTGCGTTGAAAGTGATTGACGTCTTGAACCTTCGCGACGACCCGGAATTCCGGCCGCAGTCGACGGTCCGGTATGTGTTTCGACTCCTTGGCCTCAGCGGTTACCTGCCTGCAGAGCAGCCGCTGGAGCCTTCACAGCACATCAAGAGCGAGCGCCGGCTCGATCAGGATCCCAACGGTACGCTTGTCGGGCGCAATCAACCCGGCGAGGCGACGCCTGAACGTGACGAACTCGCGACCTTGTTTCAAGAGCGGCTCAAGGTGTCGCGTGTGCGCATGACGCTGCTCCTGGAGATCAAGTTCACCGCGGGCGATCCAGTCAAGGCGGCACGCATCGCCAATACCATCGCCGAGATTTATCTTGCCAACAACCTTGCCAGCAAGAAGCAGGCGAGCGGCTTTGCGACAGATCTTCTCGAGGGCAAGCTTGCAGAGATGCAGCAGCGTGTGGCTGAGGCCGAGCGCAAAGTGGCGATGTTCAAGTCCGACAACAACATCTTCGACTCGGAAGGCAATATCCTTTCCGAGAAGGAACTGGCGCGGTTGATGGAGCAGACTGTCGCTGCGCGGAACACTACGGCCGAAGCGAAGGCCAAGTACGAGAACGCGCAACGCCTTGCAGCGACCGCCGGCGGCACGGCGACGATTGCGGAAGTCCTCGACAGCAATACCATCCGGCTGGTGAAGGAATCCGTCTCGGTCGCGCGCAAACGCGAGGCGGAACTGGCCACGCGCTATGGTCACCGCCACCCCGAGATGCAAAAGGTGCGGGCCGAGATTGCCGAAGCCGAGAGCCAGCTTGCTGTCGAAATCGAGCGCCAGGTGGCCAACCTTCGAAATGAATATGTCGTCGCCGAACGGCGTGAAATGCAGCTTCGCCAGTCGCTCACCACGCTCAAGGAGCAGGAGGCTGCCACCAAGGAAGCGTCGGTCAAGCTGTCAGAACTGCAGCGGGAGGCGTTGACGTCCAAACAGCTCTACGAGTCGCTGCTCGGCCGCTACAAGCAGACATCGGAGACGCAGGATCTTCAGCTGCCGGATGCGCGGATCGTCGAGCAGGCCGACGTGCCGCTCCATCCCTCCTCGCCCAAGCGGAAGCAGATTGTGCTGATCGCTCTCATCGCCGGCTTCGGTCTGGGCATGATGCTGGCGCTCGGTCTCGAATTCGCGACACCCGGCGTCAGCCACCCGGACGATGTCGAGCGGAGTCTCGAGGTCGCATACATCGCGTCCGTTCCCGCCATCTCCATCGAGGGGCCCGGTCTTCATGGCGGCGTCGATCCGCTGCGATCAATCCGGCTCGTGCTGGCCGAACCACGCGGCATTTTTGCCGAAAGCGTGCGCGGCATCCGGCGTGAACTCGATATGCGGCACCGGGCCGGTATGTCCCGGGTGGTCATGCTGGCATCGAGCCTGCCTGGCGAAGGCGCCGACATCATCGCGTCGAACCTCGCCCACCATTACGCGTTGACCGGGCAACGCGTTCTGCTCATCGACGGTGATTTGAGGCGGGCGGCGCTGACGCGTAAACTAGCGCCGCAGCGGACGCGCGGACTGCTCGATGCGCTCGTGCACGGTATGCCGGTCGAGAGCGCAATCCTGCACGATACGGCGTCTGATCTCTATTTCCTGCCGGCGATGAGCCCGACACCTCTGGAAACCGCACGCCCGGAGATGCTCGCATCGCGCCGTATGGCCGAAACCATGCAGCGCCTGACGCAGCAGTTCGATATCATCGTCATCGATGCGCCGCCGCTGTTGCCGGTGGTCGATGCGCGCATCCTCGCCGACTACGCCGACCAGATCGTGTTCGTCACCACATGGCGACAGACGCCGAAACAGCTCGCAAAGCGCGCACTGCAGTCGCTCGGGTTCAACCACGCCAAGGTGGCCGGCGTCGTGATGAACAAAGTTGCGCAGCATGCTCTGGAAGACAGCTACGCGCTCGGCACCCGAATGGGCTCGCCAGCGCCGGGTCGGCTCGCACGGGCGGCTTGATGGGGCTCGGCTGTTCGGCAGATGGCCAGCCAAATGCGAACGAAGGGCAGATTTTTTCAATCAAATTTTAGCGGGTTTGGCGCAGACTCGTCAGTGAAATCTGTAGGTCCTTGCCAACGGCTCATCGCGGCAGGGACGCTTACCTGGAGTTGCCATGTCCACTGTCGAAGCTCAGCCGCAGATCGATGCTGCGTTGGATGTTGCTGATAGCGCTGCCTCGCAGGTCGTCACCAAGGCGCCGCGCCGACGCGTGCCGCGCCGACTGGCTGCCGATCTCGTGGGCTTAGCCGACATCGTTGCCGTACTGGCGGCGTTCATGCTGCCGGCGGTGATTTACAGCAAGGCAGGCGGCATCGTGACCGACTGGCAGCTGCTCACACAGTCGGGCCTTGCCGCGGCCATCATCGTCCACATGATGCTGCGTGTTTCCGGGATGTATGCGCCCGATAGGCTGCATGATTTTCCGGTGCGGCCGGGTCTTCTGTTTGCCACACTCACCGTCACGATGCTGGTTCTTCTGGGTCATGGCATGCCCTACGCGCTACGGGCAGATCATACATGGGTCTGGTTCAGCGTCGGCCTTTCGGCGGGCTTCACGCTTATGTTGTTCAACCGCGCTGTTGCGAATGCGGTTTATGCACGGCTGACCCAGAAGGGCGTTTTTGACGAACGCGTTGCCGTTTTCGGGGCCGGGTCCATCGCCCGCCGCGTCAAGGAGCATTTCGAGGCCGTGCCATCAGGCATCCACTTTGCCGGCGTATTCGACGACCGCATGGGCACCGATCGCATCGATCCGGACGGCCTCGTTCTCGCTGGCCGCTTGGAAGATCTGATTTGTGCGGCTCGCAGCAACGAGATCGACAAGATCATCATCGCCTTGCCTCCGTCGGCCGATCAACGCATCAGCAAGATCGCACGCCAGTTGGAAGCTTTGCCCGTCGGCCTGCATGTCGTGACGCACATCGCGTCCGATTTCATCGACAACGGCCCGGCGCATACCGTGTCGGCTGTCGGTCCGGTCGGGCTGCTTGACGTCAAAAAAAAAAGCCGATCGATGATTGGCAGCGCATCCTGAAGCGGGGAGAGGACATCGTCGCGGGCAGCCTTTTGCTTCTGGTGACGCTGCCCCTGTTCCCGATCATCGCACTCGCGATCAAGCTCGATAGCCCGGGTCCTGTCGTGTTTCGGCAGCGGCGCAGCGGCCGCAATCAGTCGCCCTTCGACGTGTTCAAATTCCGCACCATGACCGTGCAGCATGAGACGGGCGAAGCGCAGCAGGCGACCGCCGGCGATCCTCGCATCACGCGCGTGGGACAGATCCTGCGCCGCACGAGCCTCGATGAACTGCCGCAGCTCATCAACGTGCTCAAGGGAGAGATGTCGTTGGTCGGTCCACGCCCGCATCTGGCGGAACACGACGAGCGCTTCGCGGCGATCGTCGATACCTATCCGCATCGCCACCAGGTCAAGCCAGGCCTCACGGGTCTCGCCCAGGTGTCTGGCTTCCGCGGCGAGACGCGAACACGCGACAGCGTGGAAGGACGGGTGGCAGCGGATCTCAATTATGTCCGCAACTGGTCTTTGTGGCTCGACGCGAAAATCATCGCTCGCACGTTCATCGCCGTCGCTTCGGGACGCAACGCCTACTAGTCCACCGATCCAGCCCAAAGGGGGAGGAACCGGTCAATGCTGGATGCTTTCAGGAAGACGCCGCTTCCGATCACGTTGGCGATCCTGAGCTTTATTTCGCCGACCGAGCTATCGCTCGTCGTCGGAGACTTGCGCTTGTCCGCACACCGCGTCGTCTTCCTCATCTTCATTCCGTTTGCTCTTTACCGGCTGGCGTTCCGCCCCGACTGCCGTCTGAAACTCTATGACGTTCCGTTCTTCGGATTGGCTGTCTGGCAGATTTTCGCCTTTACGTACCACGGTGGCCAAGCTGGATTCATCTTCGGCGGGTCGACAGCACTGGAAAGCCTAGGCGCCTACACAATCGCGCGCGCCTACATTCGCGATCTGGAAACGCTGCAAGCCGCAATGCGCATCGTCTTCTATTCGATCGTGCTGGCCGCACTCATCGCGCTCCTCGATACGCTGACCGGCACCCACTTCATCCACGAAATTCTGCGCAAGGCGCTTGGTGGGCCGCCACTTCCGCCCGTCGAATTTCGAAAAGGTATCGTGCGAGCCGCCTCGACGTTCGATCATCCGATCCACTACGGCACGTATTGTGCAGCCATGTTTGCACTGATTTGGATGTGCGAGCCGAAAAGGACGTGGCGTTATGTTCGCGCCGCCGGAATAGGGGTTGCCGCTTTCCTTGCAATGTCGTCGGCACCGCTTCTAAGCCTCAGCGTGCAGTGCGCCATGATGGCTTGGAACAGGTTCACCGTCGTCATTCCGTATCGAGCGCAGATCTCGCTCGCAATTCTCGTTGGCCTCTACCTCGGTATCCTGCTCGTCTCTAACCGTCCGCCGGTCCAAATCCTCATCTCCGTCGCGACGTTCGACCCGTGGACGGGCTATTACCGAATGCTGATCTGGGACTATGGTCTGGAGAATGTGTGGGGCAGCCCGTGGATCGGGATCGGCTTGGCGGATTGGGAACGTCCCAAATGGATGTACTCTTCGACGATTGATGCCTATTGGCTGGTTCTTGCACTCCGCACCGGTATTCCCGCCTTCCTCTTGGTTGCATCTGGAATCATCATGATATGTTACGGCGTGGTGACGCGGGGGCGCGGATCCCGTGATCCGTTGCGCCGGCGCATATCGGCGGGTTGGCTCATTTCACTCATCGGGATTTGCCTGCTGGGCGCAACAGTGCACTACTGGAATGTGCCGCACGCGCTGCTGTATTTCGTGCTCGGGCTCGGCAGTGCGCTAGCCGATACCAAACGCGTGAAAAGTGCCGCGTCGCAATTGGCACAGCCGATGCGGCCCCGGCACCCCAGCTTCATTCGCCCGCAAAGCCGGCCCTCGCTTCCCGGTGCCGCCTTGCCGGCATGACGACCTGGATCTCGTCAAGGAGTGATGTGTCGTTCATGCGCCGGCATCGTTCGATCGATGCCGGCCAGTTCTGATTTGGCGGCTTTCGAAGTCAGCCGGCAGATCTCGGAGCGAGAACCGTGCGGAATGCCGTGCTCCAGGAGACGGACGCGTGCGACGGTCTGTAGACGAGTCCGAGCCCGCTCATGCCGCGCAGGATGATCTCTGCCTTGGCGTCCCATGTTTCACCGGCGACGCGGGTGCGCGCGTCCGCGGGATTATAAGGCTGCGTGAGGCTTGCACGGATTGCACTTGCGAACGTGTCAGCATCGTTTGCTACGCGGACGAGATCGCGCCACCCATCGAGGGCGGGAAAATCCGTCGTCACTACTGGACGACCAACGGCCAAGTATTCCTTCAGCTTGATCGGATTACAGGCTTTGATCCATTCACTCTTGTTCCACGGCATGATGAGCACGTCCATGGCGGCCATGTAGCGGGCAATGACATCGTAGGGCTTCCGGCCTAGGAAGCGCACATTCGGCAATTCGCACCAACCCACAGGCAGCGAGCAGCTGCCGATCATGACGAAGTTGACGGTGGGCATTTGCTTGGCCACCGCGATAAACAAATCCGGATCAAATGTGTGGGCATCTATTCCGCCGATGAACCCGACGCGCGGCTTGCCGATCACGGCGACGTCGGCTGGTCCCGGCGCGCGCTTTGATCCCTCGGCGATGAAGGCTTGGGCATCCGCCCCGTGCGTGACGAGCAATTGGCTGCGGACCTCGGAGGCCTCTTCGGCCATCAGATGCGGTGCGCAGTAGACGACCATGTCGGCGGCGCGCCTAATCTTCGTCACCTGTTCCGTGAGCAGAACCGGGTTTCCCTCGGGAAACGCTTCAAACCGATCGGTTCGCTGCATCACCGTGCCGACCGGCTTCAGTTCATCAATAAGATCGGCTCCTGCCGGGCAATGCATCCACAGTAGCGGCCTCGTCATGCCGGCGCGGCCCGCGGCCAGGCGGATCTGAGGGGCGAGCGCGAAGCCTGAAATTTTTTTGCCGGTCTGGCCAGGAATGCTGAGAGGCGAGAAAACCCAGAAGCCGTTTTCAACATTGACGACGCCGCGCGCGAGGCTTTTCAGCTTACGCTTTACCTTGCTGACAAACTGTCCGGGATTGGTCGCATCGGGCACGCGCACGCCGAGTGAGTTGACGTACAGCACCGGCATGGTGCGAGCAAAGCGGCGCATGACCTGGAAATCGAAATGGCCGCGGTTATGGTACCACCAATCCGAGCCACCGATGCAGATGATGCCGTCAAACTCGCGGCAGGCGGGCACGTTCATTCGCGTGGTTTCCTGATCCATGGGCAGGTCGCGGTGGCGGATGGACATGAGTTGCAGATTCCTGAGGCGCCATCGACACACGCCAAGGTGCTTGGAACCAAGCAGGTGGTGGCCAAGCATTGGGGACCCCGATGCTCGGACCGTACTCTGCACGATCGTCGTTAATCGTTTCCTCAAATCGCGCGCGCATGGTGGTTCAGTTCTACCGTTTATCCGCGCGCGCCAACCGTTAACAATGTCTTAACGGGCAAGCGCGCTACTCTCGGAGCCCTTCGTCCTTGACCGCGCCTCGCAGCATCGATGTCTCGATCCTGATCGTGAGTTTCAACACGCGCGAGTTCACGCTCGCTGCGATCTCGTCGGTCGTGCGCGAAACGCGCGATTTCGATTATGAGATCATCGTCGTCGACAACGCCTCGACTGATGGATCGGCGGATGCAATCGCCGCCCATCCGGCACGGCCGAAGCTGATCCGCCTCAATGACAACATCGGTTTCGGGCGCGGCAATAATCTTGCCGCCGAGCATGCGACCGGGCGATACGTTTTGCTGCTCAACCCCGACACGGTCGTCACTGATCGCGCCATTGATCGGCTCGTCGCGTTTGCGCGCGCTAATCCACGGGCACTGATCTGGGGCGGCCGGACGCTCTTCGCCGACGGCAGTCTTAATCCGGCTTCCTGCTGGCAGCGCATCACGCCCTGGAATCTTGCGATGCGCGTTACGGGTCTTGCGGCCCTGTTTCCCCGATCGGCCCTGTTTAATCCAGAAGCCTTTGGCGGCTGGCCGCGCGACACAGTGCGGGAAGTCGATATCGTCTCGGGCTGCTTCCTCATGATCCCGCGCGCAGTGTGGCAGGCGCTCGGAGGCTTCGATCCCACCTTCTTCATGTACGGCGAGGAGGCCGACCTGTGCCTGCGTGCGCGGCGGATCGGCGCGCGGCCGACCGTGACGCCGGAAGCGACGATCATTCACCACGGTGGCGCATCGGAAAAGACACGGGCCGGCAAGATGACGAAGCTTCTTGCGGCCAAATCGACGCTTATCGCCCGGCATTGGCCGCGCGGCACGGTCGTATTCGGACAAATTCTGCTGATGATGTGGCCGCTGACGCGCTGGTTGGTATGGGAGGCCCTCGCCCGCATCAAACATGACGCGCGTGCCCGCGAGGCTGCCTCCACGTGGCGTGCGGTTTGGGCCGCTCGCGACGATTGGCGGTCAGGCTATTCGGAGCCGAGCCTGACGGAAGCGGAGCATTTTCGTCCGGTGATCGACGCCGTGCATATGGGAGGCGCAACGTGAACCAAGGAGATCCGATAGTCATTACGGCCGCTGCCTACGGTGGAAGCGTTGCGCCGCGCTACTCGATCGGTACGCTGGTGACGAATCTCGAGCAGTATGCGGCAATGTGCGAGACGTTCGCTGCGGGCGGGTTCGACAGCTCGAATTCCGAGTTCCTTTATCTCGACAACCGAGGTCCCCACCAGAGTGGCGCCTATCGCGGTCTCAACGCACTTCTTCACGCCGCGCGCGGACGCCATGTCATTTTGTGCCATCAGGACGTGCGGTTGCTCAGCGACGGATTAGAGGTGCTCGACCGTCGCCTCGCAGATCTCGATAGCCGCGATCCCAACTGGGCACTCGCCGGTAATGCGGGCGGCCGTCAGCCCGGCGTGCTCGCGCACCGCATCTCCGATCCGCACGGGGCGAACCGTAATTCCGGAGATCTGCCGGCGCGCGTCATGAGCCTTGATGAGAATTTCATCGTCGTGAAGCGCAGCGCGCGGGTCGGGTGCTCCGTGGACTTGGAGGGCTTTCACTTCTATGGGCCGGACCTCTGCCTCAACGCGGATGTTGCGGGCTATAGCGCGTGGGTGATCGACTTCCATCTGAGGCATCTGTCGGGCGGCTCGAAGAGCGCGGATTTCTACGCGGCGCAGGAGGCGTTCCGTGTCAAGTGGAGCCATGCGCTTCGTCCGCGCTGGATGCAAACAACCTGCGCGCTGCTGCGTCTCTCCGGCTTTGGTCTCGACCGTGAGGCCGGTCGCTTGACCGAGCGCTCTTATGCCGGGCTGCTGCGGCGTCTGCCTCGCCAGCGGTCGTGGGGCAAGGCTTGATGGCGATGGCTGACAGCTGCAAGACCTCGCGCATGATGCACCGCCGCGTCGCAGGGCAGGGCGCGTTCCTGATGTCGGCCTTTGCTGCGTCGCAAGCGATGTCGTTCGGTCGCAACGCCATGCTCGGGCATATGCTCGCGAAGGGCGATTTCGGCATCGCCGCGATCCTGACACTTCTGTTGCAGCTGCTCGACAACCTGACCGATCTCGGTGTCGACCGGCTCATCGTGCAGGCGCGTGACGGAGGACAGGCGCGGTTTATCGCCACCAATCACATGGCGCTTATCGTGCGCGGCATCGTGATTGCGGTCTTGCTCCTGGTTGGCTCAGTGCCGATCGCGGCATTCTTCGCCGTTCCGGATGCGGCTGCGTCAATCGCTTCGCTTTCGCTCGTTCCTCTCATCAAGGGCTTTCAGCATCTCGATGCGCGGCGGGCTCAGCGCCACCTCGACAATCGCCCGTTCCTGTGGATCGAGGTGCTTCCGCAGGCGGTTGCTCTGGCGCTGACCTGGCCGGTGGTGAAGGCTATTCCGGATTTCCACGCCGTCGTGGTTCTGTCGGTCGCGCAGGCTGTGACGGGGACGCTCGTCTCGCATGGGATGGCGAACCGGCGCTATCGCGTTGCGTTCGATCCTGCGATCATCCGGCGCCTCGTCGAGTTTGGCTGGCCGATCTGGCTCAGCGCCTTTCCGCTTGTTGCCGTGTACTACGGAGATCGGATCGTCATCGGCCGTATGATCGGCATCGAGGCTCTCGCGGGCTACAGCGCTGCATTCATGGTGGCGATGGTGCCGGGGCTCATCGCGGCCAAGGTCGGGCAGTCGCTCATGCTGCCGCTGTTCGCCACCGCGCGCGGCGATGATGCACTCTTAACGCGGCGCTTCGCAGCGATGACGGAAGCGACCACCCTCCTCGCGGCAATCTATCTCGCCACGGCGGTGCTGCTCGGCGGGACGCTTCTGCAGATCGCGTTCGGGCCTAACTTTGGAGGGCTCGGCGGGGTCATGGCGTGGCTCGCGGCGATGTGGTCCGTGCGCATGCTGCAGGCCGTCCCGGGCATGGTTCTGCTGTCGGTGGGCGAAACGAGGCCCTTCCTGATCGCGGGGTGCATTCGCGCGGCCGCGCTGTTCCCTGCGATTGTGGTCGCCGCGTTTGGATATGGTCTCGAAGCGGTGGCTGCCATGGGATTTGCCGGCGAAGTGGCGTCACTCGCCTATGTCTCCCGGCGGATGGATGCGCAGGTGTGCGGCTTGTCGCGCGTGTTTGCCCGGCGCGTCGCATTTCTGCTACCGGCTGCGCTGACGGCGGCGGGTGCGCTTGCTGTGGCGGGCGGGCCAGATGATATGGCGCTGCGCGGCATCGGGCTCGTCGTGACACTGGCCGTCATCGCCCTTTTCGCTGCAACGGGCATGCCCGAGACCCGGAACCGGTTGCAGACTGCCGCCAGGGTTTAGCGTACCGATCTTCGCTATCGTGACCCGATGATGCCGTTCAATCGTGGGCAGGTATGGCTACGGGCTTCGGCACATTGCGGACCTTGCGGCCGAGCGCGCATTCCATGGCCGAAAGCAGACGGCTGCGCTCTTCATCCCAGCGCAGTAGCGACTTTGCGCGCGCCACGCCTTCAGCAGCGGTGGATTCCCGCAGTGCGGGATCATCGAGAAGCGTGAGCATGCGCGATGCGAGCGAACGAGGACAGTTGTCTTCCGCGTAAAGTGCGGCGCCTGCCGCCATCTTGCGGCCTTCGTTCAAGTCAAACTGCACGAACGGGATGCCGAGCGTCATGTACTCCAAGACCTTATTCATGGAAATCTTGTCATTATAGACGTTCTTCGGATCCGGGATGACGCCGATGTCGAACGTCGACATGGCGGTTAGAAGCGCGTTGCCGGACTGGAAGCCTGGGAATGTGATGTAATCCTCCAGACCATGCTCGGCTGACAACTTTCTCAGATAAGGCAATTCGGTGCCGGTGCCGATGATCAGGGCCTGCACGTCGTTGCGGCCGTGTTCGTTGACAATGGCATGCATGGCTTCGACCATCAGGTCGACGCCGTCCTGGCTGCCCATGATGCCGACAAAGCCGACGAGATGCTTGCGGCCCATCTTCAAATCAGGATCAGGCTCCACGCGACGGAAGCGGCTGGTATCGGGGACGGAGCGCACGATAAACACGCGGTCCTTGTCCATGCGGCCGCGGCCTGTCGCGATATCGCGGAAGGTTTCGTTGGTGGCGATGGCCACATCCGCCACACGGAAGGTCTGACGCTCAAAGAATTGCAGCAACCGGTGCCACGCGCCGCGGCGGCCGAATTTCGCTTCGTACAGTTCGGGGTTGATGTCGTGGTGGTCGAATACGAACGGCTTGCCGAACAGATACTTCCAGAAGGCGCCAATGATGAAGAGCAGATCGGGGGGATTGCAGGCCTGCACGACGTCGAAGCCGACCTTGAAGTAGGCTTTCACCGAAAGCACGAACTCAAAGAAAAGCGCGGTCGAATATTCGGCGACATAGCCCAACGGCCCACTCGCTTCGATGGGAAGCGGATGGCGGAAAATGTGCACCCCATCAAGATGTTCGTAAGGCGCGGTATGGACGCCGCCCTTCGGACACACGACGGAAACGGTGTAGCCCGCGTCACGCAGCGCGCAGGCTTCCTGCCACACGCGCCGATCGAGCGGCACCGTGAGGTTTTCAACGATGATGAGGATCCCCGGGCGGCGCGTTCCCAACACGGCGCTGTCCTTCTTATGCTGCCGGCGGCGGCGGGTTCTGCCGCACCGTTCGACGGGTATCCTGGGACATGAGGGTAAAGGATCCATTCCCGGAACCGGTCGAAGAAGCCTGACTTATGTCTCGATCCGGGACATAGGGGGCCTTCGCCCGATAATTTTTTGCAGGCACGGTTCTTGCGAGTTTTTCGACAGACGTTTACCGTTGCTTAAGTTCTGTTTGGGAGTGCATGTCCCGTGTTTCGAATTCCCCGCAACCGCACGTGGCCGCCAGCCATCGATCTTTCTACGGTGCGCGAAACTCTCATCTATATGCGCGATGATGCCCGGGCAGTGCCAGGACTGGAACACGTCGCTGCCTCGCTGGATGCCGCGATCAGCGAAGTCGATGCTGCTGAAGCCGCGTTGAAGCCCATCAGCTTGAGCCCAATCGAGTCGCGTTTCCTGCCGATGCGACCGCGCTCGATCTCGTGATCAAAAGTCGAGTTCGATGCTGAGCTTCAGGGTCCCGTCCGGGGTGTTCCCGTTGAGACCCGCCAGGAACCCCAGTCCTACCGTCAATTCGCTCGTTTCTATGCTTCCGTCGTCGTCGCGCGGCGGATCTGGGCGCAGGCTGCGGCCGAAGTCATAGGAGTAATAGAGTATGGGCCCGATCCGGTGCTGGTCGTGGTCTCCAAACGCCAGTGTTGCTTCGCCCGGCGTGCCGGTGTTGCCCAGCCGCTCGACAGTGCCATAGGCTTCCATGGCGAGCGTCCAATTATCATTGAGCGTGTAGGCCACCTGAGCTGCGTAGGCGAAGTCCCACTTCTCGTCCCGTATGCCGTCCTCGTCGGGATCGCCGCCGAAGTCGTGAACCAGCATGGGAATGGCGGCCACGAGCCAACGGCCGGTGGCGTACTCGAAGATCGGCCCCATGATGAGACTCATCTGTTCGTCGCCTTCGAGGGGGCGTTCGAACTCGACAACGGTTCCGAAACCAAAGCCGTCGCCGTCGCGCGGAATGAAGATCGCGATCACTTCGGCGCCGATCTCATCGAGTTGCAACGGCGCAAAGTCATTCGCGTCTGCGGGTGACGGCGGATCGTCCAAGCGCTCCTGTTCGAACTCGATGCCGACGCGCATCTTGAGGTGGCGCGTGAGACCCATCTCCATTTCAAGGGCTTCGCGCTGTTTGATAATCGAGTTGTCGTCGTAGATGATTTCGCCATCAACTACCGTCGTTTCACGCGACGGCTGGCCGAAGCTCCAGGCGTTCTGACTTTGAAATTCGAGGAAGCCCGGCCCAGATTCCAGCGTTTTGAGTTCGAATTGGCCGACGGCTGGATCGGCGCTGGCAGACCCCGTTCTCCCACAGAGAACTGTGAGAGCCACGATGGCTGCGGCGAAGGCCGGCAGCTGTCGAAGGCAATTGAGCACGGTTGATCCTGCACTTCATGTTTTTCAGCTCAGACGCTAGCATTTTTTCCATCTTGCCAAAGCGGGGGAAGGATTTGTTCCCCGTCTCCGTCTCGGCTTTTGTCAAGCGGCGTGTCGAGGGAGCCACGAACGAAAAGACGTAGGGGCGGCCTCGCGACCGCCCCTCTTCATCAGACGGACAGTTTTGACTTAGAACGTGAGGCGGAAGCCGCCGTAGATGGCGAACGGCTGAACGGGGGAGATGGAGCGAGGATCGCCGAAGAAATCTTCGCCGTAGCCCGCCGCTTCAGACACTTCGTTTGCCTCGTCTGTGTCGAAGAACGTACCGTACAACCCGTAGCGCCGGTCGAAAAGATTGCGGATCAGACCGTAGGCCTCGGCGTTGTCCGAAAGCTTGTAAGAGGTTTTCAGGTCAACGCGGGTATAGCCGGCAAGCTTGCGGTTGTTGTTCGCCTCGTCGCCAAAGAAGAACTGGTCGGACACGGCCAAGAGGTCGGAGCCAAATTTCCACTGCGGTGTGATCCAGTATTCAAAGCCGGCCTTCAGTCGGTGGCGCGGGATGCCGGGGAGTGAGTCTCCGTCCTGAACGAACTGGCATTGTTCTTCATCAGGATCTACTGGATCGCCGGGACCGTCGTCACAGTTGAAAGTGCCGTTCGGCGTATTGGGAGCTGGGAGGATCAGATCGTCCTGGAAGGTCGCGTCGACAAAGGCGTAGGAGCCGTAAACCGAATACCTTCGGGTCTGATAGCCGGCAGCCAGCTCGATGCCTTGGCGCAGTGTGTCGCCGGCGTTCTGAAAGAACCCACGGCCGGGCTGCGTCTGAGACGCGACGTTGATGATGTCATCCTGGTTCAGCGTGCCGAACAGCCCAGCGCTCCACGTCAAAAGTGACCCGTCAAAGTATCTCTCTTCGCCGCGCAGGCCGAGTTCTACCGTACGCGACACGACCTGCTCGAGCGGCGGGTCATCAGTCAGGAAGCTTTCGATAAAACACGGGTTATCTTCTTCCGCGCAGCCGAGTTCAGCGGCTGTGGGTGCGCGATTGGCTTCTGAGTAGCTGCCGTATGCCGTCAACCCTTTCATCAGCTTATACGTGCCACCCACCATCGGGTTGAAGCGCTGGTAGTCATTGGTAACGTTCAGGTCCGGCAGATAGCCTACGCCATTCTCCGTGAGAGCCGCAGTTTCATCGGAGATTCGGATGCGCGCGTAATTGTAACGACCGCCGACTGTAAGCGTGAAGGCGTCTGTCACATCCAGCGAGTTGTTGAAGTAGACGCCAACGTAGTCGTTCTGCGTCTCAAGACGGCGCGGCGCAAGTTCCGGGGTTTCATCGTCCGGATCAGGGTCGGGCGGAGCAGGAATGATGACACCGGAGCCGGTGACAACAAAGCGATTGCCGATTTCGCCGATTTCGCTGGACGTGTTGTAGTCCACTTTTCCGCGGTCGTAGCTTGCGCCGATCATGAAACGGTTGGGACGACTGAAGAGCTCAGCAGTGTTGACCGCCTGTACCGAGCCGCCAAAGCTTTCAGCATCGGTGTTGATGCGCTCGATGGATCCGAACGGAAAATCATCGGGATCGCCCATGTATCCAACACCGGCTGCAACATCGGCGAAATCAATCGGCGGAACGAACGGCTCCTCGCCGCCGTCTTCTTCGAGACAGAGTTGACCATCCAGTGGCGGACCACTTTCGCACAAGCCGACTTCACTCAAATTCCCGTCAATGACCTTCGACTTGAACTTGCGGTAGTAGCCGATGCCGCTGAACGAGAGCGTTTCGGTGGCCTGGACCTTCGCGCTCAAGGTCGGCATCAAGACTTCGAGGTCGGTATCTTGCGGGCTTGTGAACGTGCGGTTCCAGCCCACGTCGAGAAGGTCGACTGGAGATGCCGCTACCACGCCGGCGTTGCTCTGGGCGGCGGTCAGGCTCAGGTGAACTTCGACCGCGCTACCTTTGAAGCCGAGGTCGCCGTAGAAGCGTTCGATGTCCGCCTCGGAGAAGTCGCGGAAGCCGTTCTCGCGGATCAGTTCGAGCGCCGCATAGGCCCCGACCGTGCCGGAGCTGGCGCCGGCTTCCATCGCCACCTGGCCGCGACCGAACGAGCCGCCCATCGCATCGATCGTGCCGCCCTGGAAGCTGAAGCCATCCTTCATCGTGATGCCGATGGCGCCGCCGATGGCATTGAGACCATAGAGCGGATTTGCGCCTAAAATGGTCATGTCGCTGATGGCGATGGCGGGGATGAGGTCGAGGTTGACCGTGTCGCCGAACGCTTCGTTGATGCGCACCCCGTTCTGGTAGACAGCAATGGCTTGCGAGCGTCCGCCGATCGGCGAGGCGTCAAAGCCTCGGAACTGGATGTCGGGGCGAAGACCGCCACCGGCGGTATCCGTCAGCAGGATGCCGGGCACCTGCTTTTGCAAGGTGTCCTGAACCTGGAGCGTTCGGTCGGCGATAATCTGGTCGCCGGTGACGACGGAAACCGCGCCGGGAACCTTGGAAAGGGTGACGCCCGAGCCACTGCCCGTCCCTCCGCCGGTCCCTGTCCCTTGGGCCGCCGTGGCTGCCGCGCCCGCGGAACTTCCGACAACCGGACCTGGCGCAACTTGAATTTCCGTTTCGCCGACGGGGGGGCCGGCGATTTGCTTTACAGGCTGCCGCTGCTGCACGGTGACTTCCGGCAGCGAAAGACCTGGAGCAACGGGTTCCGGCTCGGCCGTGGCTGCCGGCTGTGATGCAGGAGACGGCGCGGCGGCGGGGGCCGTGGATTGCCCGGTGGTCGCAGCCGGTGGGGCTGGTGGGGTCGTCGCAGCCGGTGCAGCGGGCGGCGCCGGGGTTGCTTCGGTGGCAGGCGGGGTCGGCGGAGTTGGGACGGGCGCTTCCGTGGCCGGCGGTGGGGCGGGCGTGTCTGTCGTCTGCGCCATGGCTGACGGTGCGATGGCCGCAATCAGACCCACCACCATCAACCCGCGGATCAGTTGATCAGACATCCAGCGCAACCTCTTCTCAGACTGGGAAAATTCCTCAGGAGACCTATCCAGACCTCGTTAGTGTGAGTTGGCTCATGGCCGCAAGGACCAGTGGGGCCGAATGAGCCGCGGAACGCCGAAAAAGCAGCATTGTGGCAAGTCGGCATCGGGAATTTTTCCCGGCTGGCCATGCTCATCTGCGGTGCCAGATGTTTGGAATCGTTCTTAGGAAAAGTCCTTGATCTCCAGTAGGTTCGACCGTTATCTCAGGGCTCGCGGACGACCGGTACGACAATGGGAACGAAGTCCTGTGTCAGGTCAGACCCGAACCTGATTTGGCACCGGCCAAACAGGGCGAAAAATGTTAGGTTATATAGAAACACATTATGGGCTTGCGCGCGGCTGCTCGAAGCGTTCGGGAGCCGATGTTGGCCACCAACGCGCGACACAGGATGGCGCTTAGACCATCCAGAGCGCACAGGGGAGAGACGACTTGAAAGTGCAGTCCGCATCCGCCGGCTTCGGCGCGCTCATCATGGGTTTTGCCTCTTTGGCATGCTTTGCACCGGCGATCGCCGGTGAGGCCACGCCGTCCGCCGCAGCGGCAGCGCCGGCCATCACGGTTGAACTCAACAAGCTGGAGACGGTCGACAAAGGATGCCGGGTCTATACCGTCGTCGACAATCCCGGATCAGTCGGCTTTCAGACATTGAAACTTGACCTGATCCTGTTTCATACCGACGGCGTCATCGGTCGACGGCTGATGCTGGATCTGGCGCCTCTCAAGAGCGCCAAGAAGACGGTCAAGATGTTCGATCTCGAAGGCACGGCGTGCGACAAGATCGGCAGCTTTCTCGTGCACGATGTGATGGAATGCAAGGCCGACACGGGGCCTGTCGAAAAGTGCCTCGATGCGATTACGCTCAAGTCACTCAGCAACGTCCAAATCACGAAATAAGCGCGCAGCGCAACGCGAAGGATCAACCTGTGTTCTTGACCGCCTCACCGCAGTCCACCCTCTCCATCATGGATCTGATCGCGACCGCCGATCCGATCGTGAAGGCCGTGATGCTGCTTCTGGTTCTGTCGTCGGTAGCCTGCTGGGCGATCGTCATCGAGAAATCCATTCGGACATGGCGGCTCAAATCCGACGTGAAGGCGCTCGAAAGCCTGGCCGACGGAGCAACTGATGCCGCTGAGGCCGATGGCCTTGTGCGGCGCATCCTGACGGCGGCGGAGTCGGAGGCCAACGACGGCGTCTCGCGCGGAGAAGCCCGCAGCGAAATTCGGGCGCGGCTCGAAAGGGCCATGAAGCAGCGCTTCAAAGGCGAACTCGAGTCGATCGAATCCGGCCTGCCGTTTCTGGCCACCATCGGTTCCGCCGCTCCGTTCATCGGTCTGTTCGGAACCGTTTGGGGCATCATGAACAGCTTCACCGCCATCGCCGCGCGGCAGGACACGAGCCTTGCTACCGTGGCGCCGGGTATCGCCGAAGCGCTGTTCGCGACGGCACTCGGCCTCGTCGCCGCCATCCCGGCGGTGATGGCTTACAACCATTATGCCGTGAAGCTCGGACGCTCCAGTCAACGTGGAAACGCGGCCATCTCTGAGATCGCAAAGCAGATTTCGCGCCCGCACGGTGACGCCGCGGGGCGCGTCGAACCGCTGCGCGCTGGAAAGGCCTACTGATGGGTATGAGCGCGAACGTCTCGTCAGGAGACGGCGAGGACAGCAGCTATCGCCCGATGGCGGAGATCAACATCACACCCATGGTGGACGTGATGCTGGTGCTCTTGATCATTTTCATGGTGGCGGCTCCCCTCATGGTTACGGGCGTGCCGATCGATTTGCCGAAGACCACGGCCGCGAAGCTTGGCCAGTCGAAGAAGCCGATGGTGGTGACCTTGACGGCCGACGGGAAGCTGCAGATTCGCAACGACTTCGTGACGCGCGACGCGCTCGTCGGCAAGTTGCGCGAGATACGAGCGGCGGAAGGCGATGCCGTCGTGTACGTTCGCGCGGACAAGAAGAACCCTTATGGCGAGGTCATGGATCTGCTGGGACAAGTGGGCCAGAGCGGCTTCAGCCGCGTCTCGCTCCTTTCGCAACAGCCTGGCGCCGGGGCTGCCGCTTCTTCGGGATCAGCTTCACCGGCTCCCGCTCCCGCTCCCAACCCATCCCCGGCACCGTGACCTGAAGGACCCAGCGACCTCGCATGCTTCTCAAGCCCGCCACATGGTTTCTGTCTTTTGCCGCTCATGCCGCTTTCGCGGCATGGCTGCTGGTGTTGCCCGGCGGGGCAGCGCTCGATTCGGGCGAAGGCGACGACCAGTTCATCGTGGAGCAAGGTATCGCCATCGAGGGCCTCGATATGTGGGGCCAGGATGACACGACGGTGCAGGCGGTCGAAGCCGAGCCCATGGAGGCCAGCGAAGCGCGGCCAGCGGTCGAGGAAGTGAAGGAGCTTGAGGAAGTGGAGGAGACGAAGGTCATCGCTTCCGAGACGGGACCCGAGCAGGAGATCGAAGAGGTCAAGCCTGAACCGGTCAAAGAGCTCGTGCCGCCGCAAGTCGCTACGCTCGAGCAGGCTGCACAGATCGCAGTCGAGGAAAAGCGCGCCACCAGCGTCGTCAAATCGGGCGGCGAGGCCACCTCGCACAGCAAGTATCTGGGTAAGTTACGCACGCACCTGGAGAAGCGTAAGGTCAACCCGCGCACCCGTCAAATCGGAACGGCCGTTGTTCGCTTCACCGTCGATTCATCCGGTCAGCTCCTGACGCGGGAGATTGCGACCAGTTCGGGCAACCAGCAACTCGATGACGCGGCCATCGCCTCGGTTGAAAAGGCAGCACCTTTCCCGGCAATGCCTGAAGATCTGAACAGGGAACCGCTGGTGGTTTCGGTACCGTTCCGCTTCACAGTTCGTTAATTGGCCCGTGGCCGTTGCGGCTGTCAGTTAACCCGGTCTTATCCATTCGCCGATAGGCTCAGATCGATTATCTGATCATCGGCACATGCATGATACGTGGGTCCATCAATAGACAAAAGGGCGGCTCGCTCATGGGGGATTACGCTTCTCTCGTGGGAGAAGCGATCCTCCGGCAGCGTACGCGCGAGGCGGAACATGCCGCCCGAATCGAGGCCGAGCTCGCCGATCGCGTAAAGAGCGAATTCCTCGCGAACATGAGCCATGAGTTGCGCACGCCGCTCAACACCATGATCGGTTTTTCCAAGATCCTGTCCGAGCACGATAAGCGGCGGATCGCCGACACCGACATTGTCGAGTACGCCAAGCTGATCAACGCCGCAGCCGGGCACCTTCTGTCGGTCATCAACGACATCCTCGACATCTCCAAAATGCAAAGCGGGCGCTACACGCTCGATGCAGGCGAGGTCAATATCGACGACGTTCTGCAAGCGACATACCAGGCCAACCGCGCGGCCGCACGCGAGGCGGGAGTGAGCCTCGATCTCGAGGTGGCAGACCCGCTTCCGCTGGTTCGTGGTGACTCCACCAAGCTCCAGCAGGTGTTCAGCAATATCGTATCCAACGCGATCAAGTTTACGCTTCGCGACGGTGCGGTGAAGATCGAAGGCGTTCGGCTTGCCGATGGTGGGGTCGGCGTCATGATCCGTGACACGGGCGTCGGGATGTCGGCTCAGGAGTTGAAGCTGGCGACGACGCCGTTCGGTCAGGTCGACGGCAGTCGGTCGCGGTGGCGCGAAGGCACGGGGCTCGGTCTGCCGATCGCGCGATCCCTGGTCGAGCTGCACGGTGGACACATCAGGATCGACAGCGAAAAAGGCCGCGGAACCGAAGTCGGAATTTTTCTGCCCTGTGCGACGACACTCAACATCCGTGAGGCACGTGATGTGGTCCTCGGCAGCGGCGGCGGGGCGTAAGTGCTGGGAACTCACTGGACATGGAATTTGTCATGCAAAGTCTAATTTCGACGGGCTCGGGCAAGGTGCTCTCGAGAATTGACGGTTCGATCGGCCGCATCGTGTCTGTGACCGGTTCAAAGGCCATTGTTCTTCTCGATACGCCAAAAGACGGCTCCATCCGAAACATTCAGGATCGGCCGGAAATGGGCACTTTGCTCGCGATCGATACCGCCAACACGGTTGTTCTGGCGATCGTCTCAGCATTGAGCGTTCCGGTTCCTGCACATCGCGATGGTGATAACGAAATCTGGATCGCAGAGCTTGGCCTCGTGGGCGAACTTTGGCGCAACGTCTCCGGCGACGCGGCCACTTTCAATCGAGGCGTCACCGTGTATCCTGGATTGGGTGACCGGGTGCGCGTTGCGACAAAGGCCGAACTCACTCTTGCGTTTTGCGGTAACGATGCTCGATCAGTGCGTGTCGGTTGCATCCGGCAGGACGCCACGATCGATGCCCGCGTGCGGGTCGACGACCTTCTCGGCAAACACTTTGCCATCCTGGGCACCACGGGCACGGGCAAGTCGTGCACCACGGCGCTCATCCTGCGATCAATCCTCGATCAGCATCCGGCGGCGCACATCGTGCTGCTGGACCCGCACAACGAATACGCTACCGCCTTCGGCGAACTGGCTGAAGTGATCAGCCCGTGGAACATGCAGCTGCCGTTGTGGCTCTTGAACTTCGAGGAGGCGACGGAGGTTCTGGTCGGTGATCCGGAACGGAAGCAAGAGATCGAAATCCTGCAAGAGCTGATCCCGATGGCGAAGAGCCGCTATGCGGCCGGTCGCGCGGCAGAGAACCAGAAGCTGCGCCGCGGCATCGTCGATCACGGACGCTTCACCGTCGATACGCCGGTTCCTTACCGCATTTCGGACCTGACCGGTCTCATAGACGAACGGATGGGCAAGCTCGAAAACAAGCGCGATCTTGCTCCCTATCGTAACCTGAAGTCACGCATCGACACGATTTCGCAGGATGCGCGCTACGCATTCATGTTCGGGTCGCTGACGGTTTACGATGGCATGACGCAGATTCTGTCGCGCATTTTCCGCGTGCCGGTGCAGGGCAAGCCGATCACCATTCTCGAACTCACTGGCATTCCGACGGAAATCGTCAACGTGGTCGTCTCGGTTCTGTGCCGCATGACGTTCGACTTCGCGCTGTGGAGCGAGGGGAAAGTGCCCGTCACGCTCGTATGTGAAGAAGCCCACCGGTATGTTCCGCTCAATCCGAACGCGGGCTTCGAACCATGCAAACGTGCCATCGCGAAAATCGCCAAGGAAGGCCGCAAGTACGGCGCCTCGCTATGCATCGTGACCCAGCGTCCGGCGGAAATCGATCCTACGATCCTGTCTCAATGCAACACCGTGTTCGCGCTCCGCATGTCGAACGACCGTGACCAGGCGATCGTACAGTCGGCGATATCCGATACGGGATCGGGTCTGTTGGAGTTTCTTCCCGCGCTCGGACAGCGTGAGGCACTTGCCTTCGGGGACGGTGTTGCTTTGCCTGTCCGCATCAAATTCGATGAACTTCCGCGCGACCGGCTGCCGCGCTCCTCGACGGCCAAATTCTCCGAGAAGTGGCAGAGCTCGGTCGGCGATGAAAACTTCCTCGATCACGTCGTCGAGCGCTGGCGCTCCGCCGGTGCGGGGCCGGGCGATCCCAGCCACCACGCCGCGATGTTCGCAGATGCCATGAATATCGGAGGTCCGCGCCCTGACGCGAGCGAGCACGTCGAACCAACGACTCGTGCCGCAGCTGGCATGCGCCGCGAAATTCCTTCTCAGCCTGCGCACGCTGGCGTTGCGCGATCATCAACCGGCGGGCTCATGCGCCGCGACACGTCTCTGCCCGCATCGGCACCGCCGCCGATGCCGGCTTCGGGCGGCGGCATGTCTCTGCGGGAGCGGCTGCTCAAGCCGAACGCGCCCCGCTAGGTGTTCTCAGAACAAGTCCGCTGCATCTGCGAGAAGGGGCTGCTTGCGATCCTTGTCCGACAGGATCGCGGCGCTGTCCGTGACGCCCCATGCAATGCCAAGTGCTGGATCGTTCCAGCGGATGCCGCGGTCGAGAGCGGGGGCATAGGCATTTGTCACCTTATAGATCACCTCGGTGTGCTCCTCGAGTGTGACGTAGCCGTGCGCGAAGCCTGGTGGCACCCATATCTGGCGCCAATTCTCCGCCGATAAGAGCACCGCAATGTGCTTGCCGAAGGTGGGGGAGGCGCGCCGGATGTCGACCGCCACGTCAAGAATGGCGCCGCGCGTCACACGGACGAGCTTGCCCTGAGCCGACGGCGGCAACTGGAAATGCAGTCCGCGCACGACACCCTTTTCCGCCGAGTAGGCGTGATTGTCCTGCACGAAATGCGCGTCGATGCCGGCGTCGCGCCAGTTTCGTTCGTTAAACGTCTCAGAGAAGAATCCGCGCGCGTCGGCGAACCGGTGTGGCGTCAGGATCTTCACATCGGGGATGGCCAGCGCCTCGATCTGCAATCCAGGTTGCGTCCTTCAGCGCTTGGGCTCTGCTGGACGCAGGTCCACGACGCGACCAGGATCGGCCGGGGACGTTGCGGAGACCGCCGAGGGCTGCCCTTGAGTGGCCGTGTCGGACGGAGCCTGTCCCTCGCGCTCCTTGGCGACGAAGCGGCGCCAACTCAGCGGGATGACGGCGAGGTAGGCGAGCGATGCGATCGCCAGGGTTTCATAGGGAAACGTGAGCAGGCACGCGACGAGGCCAATGGCGAGAATGAAGATCGGCAGCACGTATTCGCGGCGAATACGTTCTCCCAGTAGCTTGCCGGAGTAGGTCGGGATGGTCGAGACCATCATCACTGCGATGAGCACCGTATAGACGAGGACGACGCCCATGGCGATGCGGCTCGCGTTGGCGTCGAGGCCGAGCTTGGCGAGATAGAACGGGAGAAGCACGACGATGGCCGCGGCCGGCGTCGGCATACCGGTGAAGAAGTTCGACTGCCACTTGGGCTTTTCTTCATCGACGGCGACGTTGAAGCGCGCAAGACGAAGCGCGGAGGCGAGCGCGAACATCATCACGCAAATCCAGCCCACGCTCTTGATATCCACCAGTCCCCACGTGAACAACAGAATTGCTGGCGCGACGCCGAAGTTGACGAAGTCGGCGAGACTGTCCAATTCGGCGCCGAAGCGAGAGGAGGCTTTCAAAAGTCGCGCGACGCGGCCGTCAATGCCATCGAGCATGGCGGCGAACACGATCGCTGCGAGGGCCACGTCCCAGCGGCCCTCGATCGACATGCGGATCGAGGTCAGCCCAGCGCAGAGTCCGAGCAGCGTGAAGAAGTTGGGCACGAGCATGCGGACAGGGACGCGCGAGTGCGAGAACAGGCGGCGGCGGCGCCGGCGGGTGATCTCTTTCTCGATATGCGGCATTTCGGGATCCATGCTCGCCTCCATTCCGCCGGACACTGATCGCTCACACTCGGCAGGCCGGTGTGAGATCCTCTTCGCTCACACTCGGCAGGCCGGTGTGAGGCACTAGACCCGCCGTGCTTCGCGCTCGGGTTCGGTGGACTTCAGATCAGCCAACACCGTTTCGCCGGCAATCGCCCTCTGTCCAACCGACACCAGCGGACCATGCCCTGGCGGCAGGAACGTGTCGACGCGCGAGCCGAATCGAATGAGCCCGAAACGCTGGCCGACGCCGATAGTATCGCCCTCCTGCGAGAAGGTGACAATGCGGCGGGCGACGAGGCCGGCGATCTGTACGACACCGATCTCCTGGGCGGCCGGTGTTTCAATCACAATGGCGCGGCGCTCGTTGTCTTCGCTTGCCTTATCGAGGGCGGCGTTGAGGAAAGCGCCTGGAATGTAGATCGAGCGCTTGATGCGTCCGGCGACGGGGGCGCGATTGATGTGCACGTCGAACACCGAAAGAAAGACGGAAATGCGGACGCGTTCCTGGTGTCCCAGGCCAAGTTCTGATGGGGGACGCACTTTTTCGATGAGCGAGACGCGGCCGTCGGCCGGCGAGATGACAAGTCCTTCGCGAAGCGGGGTCACGCGGTCGGGATCACGGAAGAAGTAGCAAATCCATGCGGTGATGCTGGCTGCAATCCATCCGATGGGATCCCAGATGAAAAAGCCCAACAGCGTCACGAGGAGGCCGATGGCGATAAATTTGTGCCCGTCCTGGTGGATCGGCACGAAAACGTCGAGAATGGTATCGAGCAGACTGTGATTGCGGTCGGACAAGGGCTCTTTGCTCCCCGGTGTTTTCTACAATGCCTGGCTGTTTAGACCCTGGTGGCCATGGTGCATAGGTGAGTCTTTCGATTGTGCCCGGCGACTCCCCTGTGGGGAGCCGGCCGCCGGGCATGGAATGGCTGTAATTGTGCCCGGCGACTCCCCTGTGGGGAGCCGGCCGCCGGGCATGGAATAGCTGTAATTGTGCCCGGCGACTCCCCTGTGGGGAGCCGGCCGCCGGGCACAATTTAGAGGGGCAGGGCCACGAAGCGCGTGTCACCTTTGGAATCCTCGACCAGCATCAGCACTTGCCGGCCGTTGGCCTTTTTCACTTTTTCCAAAGCGGCGTTCAAATCTTCAACGGTCGCGATCGGGTTCTGCTGCGCTTCAACGATCACGTCGCCGAGCTTCAGGTTCTTTCCGGCCGCCGGGCTGTCGGGGTCAATTGCCGTGACAAGCAGCCCTTTCACTTTCTTGTCGAAACCCAATTGCGTCCGCAGTTCATCGGTGAGCGGCGTGACGGAAAGGCCGAGCACGGTCTCGGGCTTGGCCTGTTCCTCGTCCTTTTTCTCCGGTTCATTGAGGTCCGCTTCGACGTCTTCTTCTTCGAGCCTGCCGACGACGACCTGAACCGTTTTCTTTTCGCCGCCCCGCAGCAGTTCCATATCGACCGATTTGCCGATCGGCGCCTGGGCCACAAGGCGCGGCAGGCCACGCATGGTGGACACGTCCTTGCCGTCGAACTTCAAGATCAGGTCACCGGGCTGCAGCCCCGCCTTGGCTGCCGGACTGTCCGGTGTCACAGCCGAGACAAGTGCGCCCGTGTTTTCCGCAACGCCAAGGCTTTCGGCGATATCTTCCGAAACAGTTTGGATTTTCACGCCCAGCCAGCCGCGGCGGACTTCACCAAATTCTTTTAGCTGCTGCACGACGGCCTGCACCGTATCGGAAGGCACCGCGAAGCCGATGCCGATGGAGCCGCCGGTCGGGGAAATGATGGCCGTGTTCACGCCGATCACCTCGCCGTCCATGTTGAACAGCGGACCACCTGAGTTGCCACGGTTGATAGCGGCGTCCGTTTGAATGAAATCGTCGTAAGGCCCAGCGTTGATGTCACGCTGCTTTGCCGAAATGATGCCTGCCGTCACCGTACCGCCGAGGCCGAACGGATTTCCGATGGCCATCACCCAATCTCCGACCTTCATGTTGCCCGAGGAGCCGAACGGAACTGCCTTGAGTGGCGTCTTCGGCGTGACCTTCAACAGTGCGATGTCGGCCTTGCTGTCTTTGCCGAGAACCTTGTCGACCTTCAGTTTGCTGCCGTCATGGAAGTTGATGATGATTTCATCCGCCCCTTCGATGACATGGTTGTTCGTGACGATGAGCCCTTCGACGCCATCGACGACGAACCCGGAACCGAGTGACGAAACCTTGCGGTCCTGAGGGCCGCTCTTGCCGCCGCGCTTATTGAAGAACTCTTCGAAAAAATCCTCGAAGGGCGATCCCTTCGGAACCTTGGGCAGGGGCACGCCGTCGGGAGACTTCGCGATCTGCGTCGTCGAGATGTTCACCACCGCGCCCGAGAGCTTCTCAGCCAGGGGCGCCACCGACTGCGGGCCATCGCGGAAGGCTGCGACGGGGAGCGATGCCAGCGCAACGGCTCCGAGCGCCGCCAGTGAAAGCAGAGCCTTGCGCGGCCAAATCGTCAGTCGCATTCGTGTCTCCCAATTTCCCTGTCGCTGCCGGCCTTGTGCCCGAGCCGCATCGGCTTGTCCGCATTGTGGACCGCCAAGCTACCAAGTCAACGCGGCGTCTTTCCGAGACATAACCAACTTTTGTAATGATCCGGCTGCGGTACCCGTCAGTGTACTTTGGAGTGCGGCTAAGTAGCCAATGCATGCCCAGCACGTGGTCAGCCGCGCACCAGCCAGACGAGGGCGAGGCCAGCGGCCATGGCGATCCAACCGGACGTGCGCAGCGTGGCGGGAGCGGTTTCGCTTGCGATTTCGAGGAGCCGGCGCGCCATGTCTGGTGCAAACGCCCACAGCATGCCTTCTAGAACGAGAACGAGACCGAACCCGACAATGAGATCACTCATGGGCAGGTCCGATCCCGTTCAGCGTTTCGTCTTCGAAACACGTCAAGGCTTTGCCGCCGTCCCCGCCGGGTCGTTGAAGTACTTGAAGAACGGACTATCAGGCGACAACACAAGACGGGTATCTCCCGCTTTCATCGCCGTTTCGTACGCCTGCATGGAGCGATAGAAGGCGAAGAAGTCCGCATCCTGGCTATAGGCCTCAGCGAAGATGCGGTTGCGTTCCGCGTCACCCTGGCCGCGCAGCTCTTCGCCCTTTCGGGTCGCGTCTGCCTTGATGATAGTTGCTTCACGATCGGCTGTTGCGCGGATGCGATTGGCTTCGGCTGCGCCCTGCGAGCGGAACTCGGCGGCTTCTCGTTCACGCTCGGCCTTCATTTGGTCGAACACGGTGCGTGCATTCTGCTCAGGCAGGTCCGCGCGCTTGATCCGTACATCGACGACTTCAAGACCCAGAGGTTTCGCCTGCTGATTTACCTGCTGGGCGATGCGGCCCATCAGTTCTTCGCGTTTGTCGCGGACGATGTCTGACAACGTCACGCTGCCGAGTACCCCGCGAAGCGCAGATTCCAGGATCGGTCCAAGGCGCGAACTGACGGCACCTTCGTAACGCAGCGTCTGGTAGAACTGCAGCGGGTCCACGATTCGGTAGCGCGCAAAGGCGTCCACGACGAGGCGCTTGGGATCAAGCGTCGTCACTTCCTGCGGAGAGGCATCAAGATCGAGGATGCGCTTGTCGAAGATATCGACTGTATCGACGACGGGAATCTTCCAATTCAGCCCCGGCTTGTTGATCACGTTCACCGGCTTACCAAAGCGCAGGACGAGCGCTTGCTCGTTCTGGTGCACGATGAATGCCGAGCTGTAGAGCGCGGCGAGGCCGGTCAGTAGCAGAACGAAGAGGAAGGCGAGGAAGGTTCGCATGTCAGTTGCCTCCCGTCGTCGAGCCAGCAGGCGGCGTTCGCTTCTGAAGCTGATCGAGCGGCAAGTAGGGAATGACACCCTGTCCGCCCTGCTTGTTGTCGAGAATGATCTTGTCCGTACCGCCCATCACACGTTCCATCGTCTCGAGGAAAAGGCGCTGACGCGTCACGTCGGGGGCCTTCTTGTACTCCTCGTACACCTGCAGGAAACGCGCGGTCTGGCCAGCAGCTTCGGCCACCGTCTGCTGCTTGTAAGCTTCGGCCGCCTGAAGAATGCGCTCAGCGTCACCCTTGGCTTCGTTGACAACGCGGTTGGCATAACCGTCGGCCTGGTTCTTCAACGTCACCTTCTCGTTCGCTGCGTCCTGAACGGCCAGGAACGCCTCACGTACTTCCGGCGGCGGAGTTGCATTCAAGAGCTGAACCTCGCGCACCTGGATGCCTGATTTGTAGCGATCGAGCGTTGCCTGCAGCAGTCGCTGGACTTCATTGGCGATTTGCTGGCGCTGCGCAGTGAGGATGGGCTGAATTTTCGCCCTGCCGACAAGTTCGCGCATGGCGCTCTCGGCCACTTCCTTGACCGTGTTCTCGGGGTTCTGGATGTTGAAGAGATACTCCGCTGCGTCGCGGATCGTCCACTGCACGACGAAATCGATGTCGACGATGTTTTCATCACCCGTCAGCATCAGGCTTTCTTCGCGGACATCGGAGGCCGTCGAGAGCGTTCGGCCTTCGCCAGCCGACCGAAAGCCGACCTGCGTGGAGCGCAGGAGCGTCACTTTCGGCAAGGAAACTTCCTCGATCGGATAAGGGAGCCGGAAGTGCAGGCCGGGCGGTTCCTGGCGAACGAATTCACCGAAGCGCATCACCACGCCAAGTTCATCTGGATTGACGCGGAAGAAGAACGCATTCCACGCGACAACGGCGATCGCTACGGCGCTTGCCAAAAACAGCAACGGACCGGGGACGCCACCGCCACCACCCATCGCTTGCTTCATCTTGTCTTGGCCGCGCTTCAAAATCTCTTCGAGGTCGGGGGGCTGTCCGCCGCCACCGCCACTGCCGCGCGGGCCCTGCCCCCACGGTCCACCGCCTCCGGAGCCGCCTTTCCAGCCGCCACCACCACTCTGATTGCTCCAGGGCATTTCTTCTTCAGCCTTTCGCTTTGTCTTCAGGATTTTCGTTCGAAACTTCAATGAACTTAGTTGAACGCTCGCTGCGGGCGCAGCAGATCAAGTTGCATCGGCATGGGACTGCCTGAGAAAGGTCGACTGCTTATAGGCGAGGCCCCCGGCTGACGCAAACGCGCTCCCGGCATGTGGGCGTTCCGGCGTGCCGATCAAGGCGCTAGCAGGTCTGAATATTCAGGCGCTACCCTCGTGAGGTCACGTAAAGTCAAGTGGGGGTGCGCTCGAAGATCCTTAAGACGGCATCGTACTCGTCTCGTGGACTGCGATTGATCGGCTCGGAAGAGACCTCATTCCATGTGGCGGGATCAAGCGCAGGGAAGTGCACGTCGCCTTCGGGTTCGCCGACGATTTCCGTCCAGTAGACGCGCTGCGTGGCGGGAAGTGTGGCGGCGAAGATGTCCGCGCCGCCGATGACCATGACTTCGTCGCTGCCGTTCGTTCGAGCCAAGGCGCGGGCAAGCACGAGTGCCTCAGCCACGTTGTTGAACACCGAAACGCCTTCGGCCGCGAACTGAGGATTTCGCGTGATGACAATGTTGTCGCGCCCGTCCAGTGGACGGCCGATGGATTCAAACGTCTTGCGGCCCATGACGATCGGCTTGCCCATGGTGAGCCGGCGGAAGGTCTTCAGGTCCGAAGGCATCCGCCACGGCAGCTGGCCTTGGCGGCCGATGACGCCATTGCGTGCGACCGCGACGATGAGAGATGTGGTGACGCTCATGCTTGATCTGTCGTCCATTCCTAGACCGCGACGGGGGCGGGGATGTGGGGATGCGGGTCGTAGCCGGAGAGGGTAAAGTCCTCGTAGCGGAAGGCGAAGATGTCTTTTGCGTGCGGATTGATTGTCATCACCGGCCGTGGACGCGGCGTGCGTGAAAGCTGCAAATCTGCTTGTTCCAGGTGGTTCAGGTAGAGGTGTGCGTCTCCGAAGGTGTGTACGAATTCACCGGGTTGCAGACCCGTGACCTGCGCCATCATCATCGTGAGCAGCGCATAACTCGCAATGTTGAATGGCACGCCGAGAAAGATATCCGCCGAACGCTGATAGAGCTGGCAGGAAAGCCGGCCGTCGGCGACGTAGAACTGGAACAGGCAGTGGCACGGCGCCAACGCCATGTCGGGGAGATCCGCTGGGTTCCAGGCCGTGACGATCATACGGCGGCTGTCGGGATTGGTTTTTAGTGTGTGGACGACCTCGGCGATCTGGTCGATCGTGCGCCCATCGGGCGTCGCCCAGGAGCGCCACTGCTTGCCGTACACAGGGCCGAGGTTGCCGTCGGCATCGGCCCATTCATCCCAGATGCGCACGCCGTTGCGGGTCAGATAACCGGTGTTGGTGTCGCCGGCCAAAAACCAGATCAGCTCGTGGATGATCGACTTCACGTGCAGCTTCTTGGTCGTCACCAGCGGAAATCCCTGCGCCAGATCAAACCGCATCTGGTGGCCGAACACACTCAGCGTGCCCGTACCGGTGCGGTCGGTTTTCTTGGTGCCCGTGGTGCGGACCCGGCGCAGGAGGTCGAGATACTGATCCATGTGGCGGTTCTAGAGCGATTCCCTCAGGCCGGGATCGGCAGCGAGGGCGGGGCGAGGCCGTAGGTGAAGGCGAGGGCGAAGATATTGCCTATGGCATGGGTGACGATGGCGGGCTTGATGGAGCCTGTTCGCCAGACAAGCCAGGACAGGATCAGGCCGGCAAGAAAGACGCTTGCGACACCGGCCCAGGAGTAGGTCGCATGCAACGATGTCCACAGGATGTTTGCGACAATCGCTCCACCCCAGAAGCCGATGGGCGTGTTTGCCAGCGCTGACAGCAGGAAACCCCGGAATGTGAGTTCCTCCCACAAGGGCGCCAGGACAACGGCGATAATGAAGGTGCCCATGGCTGCCGGCGAGTAAAGACCTTCGCGCAGCCAGGCCGTATCTGCAAAAATATCAATGGCAAACGACTTGTAGAGGAGCAGCTCCAATAGCCCCGTGGCACCAATCAGGAGCCCGGCGGCGGCGACGTAGAAGCCCAGGGAAAACTTCTCACCTGTCATGCGCAGCACCGTGGCGCGTTGTCCGCCTTTACCGGCGAAGAGCCATACCAGGATCAGCGACATCATCTGAATGGCTGCGGCAAAGGCCACGCCTTTGAAGGTCCCCAGCGACAGGAATGACTGTCCGCCATCGGCTTGATGGGGAATAACAGTCACGGCATAGGACAGCGCCGCCACCGCCAGAAGTCCAGGACCCAGCGAGATCAGGCCCGTGGCGGCGAGTGCCCCAAGGCTCGACCATGGGGTCTGCGGCTGGTAGCGCGGCGGGCCCTCGGTCAGGACTTCCGTTCCCACCGTCATGCGCGTCATCCTTCATCTGCGGCAAAAGTGTTCATCATGCTTCGAAAAGCCGGTGCATCGCATTGCAATGCCCGCCTTTCCATCGTCGATCGCACCGCCTATATACATGGGGCCGGATTCGTCCGGCTATGGCGATAAACGCGGTCGTAATAAGCCATTCGGACCCGGGGGCAGTACCCGGCGCCTCCACCAATTTGGTGGGCCTTGCGACTCCCCTGCCGGGGAGCCGGCCGCAAGACCCGCATATACGGGGGCGAACTAGGATCGACGAGGGTGTAAAGGGCTCAGCTTTCGCTCGGCATGATACCACCGTTATCGGGTCATTCAGAATAGTTGCCAATGACAACTATGCTGAGGCTGCAGTCGCTGCGTAATGCGGTGCCTAAAGCCTAAACTCTGAAGCCCTTGCCCCTAGCCGGGTAAGGCGCGGTCCGGAGGGCACCGGGCAACAGAAGCCCTCCACTTCATCACGGCCACCGGCCGGCGCGAGGGAACGTGCGCGGTAAGGCAGGCAAACGGGGACGATACGCGGCAGCATGACCACCGGCTCTTCCTCCATCGATTACGAAGCCTTGCAGAGCGAAGCCATGCGCGGCGTCGTGCGCGCGGTGCTTGCCCGAACGGCCAAATCCGGCCTTCCCGGCGACCATCACTTTTACATTTCCTTCGATACCACCATTCCGGGAGTCAGCCTTTCAAAGCGGCTGAAGGAAAAGTACCCGGCGGAAATGACCATCGTGCTTCAGCACCGGTTCTGGGACCTCATCGTTACGGAAGAACGGTTCGAGGTGAAGCTGACATTCGACGGGATTCCGGAGCGACTCGTGGTGCCATTCGCGGCGTTGAAGGTGTTTTTCGATCCGTCCGTCCGCTACGGTTTGCAATTCGAAGATTCTGAACTGTCGATGCGGTCGCAGTCCATCGCCTCCAACGCCTACGACGACGATCCTGCAACCCCCAGCTCCGGTCGGTCCCCAACCAAGAAACCGCGCGCGCCGCGTAAAGCAAAGTCCGAGCGAGAGCCTGCCGGAAACGCCGCGGCGGAAAACATTTCGGAAGTGCCGCGCGTTCCGGCTGCGTCTCCGCCAAAGTCGCACAAGCCCGCGACCGCTCCCCAATCCGAGGTCCCGGCTGCCACTTCGGCGTCGGCTTCCGACGACCCGAACTCCGAAAGTTCCAGCGGCGCGCAGATCCTGAGCCTCGATCAGTTCCGCAAGAAGTAAGCGCGCCACTTGGGTGTTTTAGCCCGTGTTGCGCGGGTTTGACGTCATCGGCCTTTCGAGGGACGGCATCTGCGCGTTGCTGTCTTGTTCGTAGGGGCGGAATTCCAATTCCAGCCGCCCATTCGACAATTCCGAGCATTCGACGCTGGCCACGTATGGGTCGGCGGCTTCAAGGTCGGCGGCGGCACGGCATTGGGCCGCTGTCTGCATAGGCTTGACCTGCACGGTTGCGTCGCCATTGGGCATGGCAAGTGTTACGATCATGACGATGACGGGAGTTCCCATGGGCGTGATCCTTCGTTGGGAATGAAAGCCTGAGATCGAGCCCGCCCGCCCGTTCCACCTCTTTGGACTCAACGCCACTGACACGCGGTCTTTGACCCGCACAGGCACTAGCCGCTCGCGCCTCCCGCCCGGAATCGCTACACGACCAGGGCCTAACGTGGCCTTCAAAAAGTGGCGGCAAAAAGAGCGGGATAGATCTCTTGGGACGATAACCTGTCAGCAGAGACGCTTCGTCTGGTGACCTTCTGTTTGGAGGCGTGCTATCGGCACAAGTCATGAGGGGAGTGCACGCTCTCCATGGCTCCAACGACCGCAGGCCCGCTGATGAACACGAAGAGCACGCGCACCGAGACGGATACATTTGGGCCCATCGAGGTCGCCGACGACCGGTATTGGGGCGCGCAGGCGGAGCGCTCGCTCGGCAACTTCAAGATCGGCGGGGAAAAGCAGCCCAAGCCCATCGTCCGCGCGCTCGGCATCGTGAAGCAGGCGGCTGCCATCACCAACATGGCGCTCGGAAAACTTGATCCGAAGCTTGGCGAGGTGATCGTCAAAGCCTCGCAAGAGGTGATCGATGGCGATCTCGACGATCATTTCCCGCTGGTCGTCTGGCAAACGGGCTCGGGCACGCAATCGAACATGAATGCGAACGAGGTGATCTCCAACCGCTCCATTGAAATGCTGGGCGGCACGGTCGGCTCTAAGAAACCGGTGCATCCGAACGATCACGTCAACATGAGCCAATCGTCGAACGACACGTTTCCAACGGCGATGCACGTGGCTTGCGCGGAAGAGGTGGTGCACCGGCTGATCCCGGCGCTCGAGCATCTGCACACAGCGCTCGATGCCAAAGCCAAGGCTTGGGCTCACATCATCAAGATCGGGCGCACGCATACGCAGGACGCGACGCCGGTGACGCTGGGGCAGGAATTCTCCGGCTATGCCAAGCAGATCGAGAACGGCATCGCGCGCATCAAGCTGACGCTGCCGTCCCTCATGGAATTGGCGCAAGGCGGGACGGCGGTGGGAACAGGGCTTGCCTCACCTGTCGGATTTGCCGAGCGCGTCGCCACCGAGATCGCCAAGCTCACCGGCCTGCCGTTCACGTCGGCGCCGAATAAATTCGAGGCGCTGGCCGCGCACGACGCGATGGTGATGACGCACGGTGCCATTACGACCGTGGCAATGAGCTGCTTCAAGATCGCCAACGACATTCGCTTTCTCGGATCGGGGCCACGATCGGGTTTGGGCGAACTGGCATTGCCCGAGAATGAACCGGGGTCATCGATCATGCCCGGGAAAGTAAACCCCACGCAGTGCGAGGCGCTGACACAGGTGGCCGCACACATCCACGGCAACAACGCGGCGATCGGATTTGCAGGCAGCCAGGGCCACTTCGAACTGAACGTCTTCAATCCGATGATGGCGTACAATTTCCTGCAATCGACGCGGCTGCTCGCAGATGCGGCGATCTCGTTCACAGACAACTGCGTCGCGGGTATTGAACCGCGCCTCGACAACATCGAGAAGGGCTTGTCCAATTCGCTGATGCTCGTCACGCCGCTGAAGGAAAAGTACGGCTACGACCGCGCCGCGAAGATCGCCAAGACCGCCCACAAGAACGGGACCACGCTGCGCGAGGAAGCCATCAAGGACGGCATCCCGGCGGAGGATTTCGACCACATCGTTCGGCCGGAGAAAATGATCGGCCCGGATCCGGTGTGATTGTTCGAAGATTTCTCAAACCGGACGCGATCGCGGCGCGTAGTTGCTTCGAGGTAGCGATCTGATCCACACTGAGGCAACTCGTCACCAGTATGAGCAATGACGGGAGTGCCATTATCCAGGCACTGGACTTGCTCTTTACTGGCATCTGAGGACGCACATGACCGCCGAGATCATCAATCTCAACAAGGTGCGAAAAGCGAAGGAGCGTGCCGAGAAGGAGCGTTTGGCGGAGGAAAACCGCATTCGGCACGGGCGCACCAAGGCCGAGCGCGAGCAACAGGATGCTCAGCGGACCATCGACGAGGCGCATCTTGAAGGTTCGCGACGCGAAGTGGCTGGTGACGGCTACAAGCGCAGCGGAGAGACCGAGGAGGATCTCGATCCCGGCAGCGTGTCGTGACACGGCCGGTGAAGCGGTCGTTTTCGCTGCGCGGCCATCAGACGTCGATCTCGCTCGAACAACCGTTCTGGGATGCGCTGAAGGAAGCCGCTGAGAAGGAAGGTAAGACCACGGCTGCCATCGTCGCCGAGATCGATGAAAAGCGCGGTAATTCGGGACTATCGAGTGCGGTGAGGATGTGGATCCTCGCCTATTTTCGCGGCCGCCATGCGGCGCTGAGCTATGACGGCGGCAACCGCGACTGAACGTTCGACGCCGAACCTACTGGTAGGGCGAGATCTGAAAAGGCTGCCAGCTGTTGGCTGGCTTCTTCTTCGGCTGCGGCTGGACTTGCACGCGCGGCTTGGCTTCAGGCGGTGGTTCTGCGGCCGGCGTGGCCTCTGCTGCTGCGGCCGCTTTCGGATCGATGGCCGCCGCGCCGTCAACAGGGACGGGAACTGGTTGGGCCGCGGACTGCGGCGGCTGTGCGGACGTCCCAGGGAGCAGTTTCTGCTCCAATTCGCGCTGGCGCCTCTGGCGTTCGGCTTCGGCCGCCTGCTGGCGTTCGCGCTCCTTACGCGCGCGCTCTTCATCAAGGCGGCGCAGGCGCTCCAGTTCGTCAACGTCGCGTTCCATGCGGCGAACGGTGAGTTCGCGTTCCAGCGCTTCGGTTTGGACCGTGGGAGCGAGCGTGCCCAGATCGGCGAGGCGCCCCGTGTAGACGACGGCGACCGGCGGCAGCAACGTGCGGGAGACGGGGACAGGAGCCGGGGCCGAGGCTGTGGCTGACTTGCCCGCCGTCGCCGCGCCGGCGACGCTTGGCTCGGCGCGTGTTCGCCCCTTGCCCTCGATCTTCCAGACGCTGTCGAGAACGAACGTCTGCAGATCGAGCACAGTGTCAAACGTGGCGCGGCCCTCCGCGGTATCGACCTGCACGCGATCGAGCTTCAGGAGGCCGTCTGCGACGTTCACCGGCACCGTGACCTTGCCGAGCTTCAATTGGGTGGCTTTGAGAGCGGATCGAACAGCATTTTGCAACGGTTCGCCGGTCATGACGCCTTTGGCCTGAAGCGCCTGATCAGCGACTTCGGTCACGGCGCGCGGGGCCACGCCCGACAGCGTCACGTCGCCAAGCTGCAAAGTGCCTTTGCCGGTCATGGACGCGATCATCGCCGCTGGCGAAAGCGCGCGGCCGTCGAAGTTGACATCCAAGGAGGCCACGTCGCCGTCGATGGCGTCGTCAGCGCCGCTTTCCGCGCTGCCCTTGCTGGAAATCGAAATTCCGAGCCTGCCCGCGATCGTGGCGCCGGCGGGCAGCTTCTCGAGGGTGAACGCCGCGACGGCCTTGCCACCAAGCATGGCCCCTTCCAGGCGTTCAACGTTCAGTTTGCCCGGCTTGAACACCACGTCGAAGCGGGCGTCCTTCATAGCTAGACCAGGTTCCAGAGACAGCGATCTCACGCCAGCTTTGAGCGTGCCGGTGACGTCATCGAGCGGGCCGAAATCAAAGGCTGCCTCGGGCCAGATCTTGGCGGGTATCGTGGCGACAACGGGGGCATCAGATTCGCCGCGGCGGCGGCGGGCGGGGGCAGCGGGCAATTCGATCGGGGCTTCGGCTTTTGGGGGAGCTGCGGACAACGCCGTCAAAAGCCCAGGAAGCGAGGCTTTATCGGCGGACAGATCGGCTTCGACCGTCGCCGGCGCATCGGCGTCGGCGGCCGCAGCATAGGTCAGCACGCCCGACACTGCTGCGTCGCCAATCTTCAAGGCAGGACTGGCGAGTGTCAGCTTGGCACCGTCATGCGCGGCGGCGATCGTGCCCGAGACCGGCAGGCTTCCAGCGCCGGGCCCGATCGAAAGGCCGGCAAGCATCAGGACGCGGCCGAAATCCTGAGCTGCGACGCGGATATCGCCCTTGGCCGTCGTGAGCCCCGTGTCGGGGACCCTGACGCGGCCGTTGAACTCGAGTTCGACCGTTTCCGCGCTGAGTTCCGCGACGGCAACCAATCCATCGGCGGCCGTACCGGCTGCCTTGACGAAGACTTTGCCCGGGCGGGCGTCTCCTGTCTTGCTCTTCGTGCCGGAGACCTGATCGAGGAAGCCGTACACATCGGGCGTCTCGATTTGCGCTGTGATGTCCGCCGGCGCTGTTCGCCATTCGCCGCGCGCCGCATCGATGCGGGCTTCGGCCACCACGCGTCCGCCGCGCAATGTTCCGTCGAGCGTCACATCGACGGCTGCCTCTTTGCGCTCTCCGAATGAGAACGTGGTCGCGACACGCCACGGCGTCAGCCCCGACCATCGGTTGAGCTTGGCGTCGATATCGGGCGGCAGGTCGACAAGATCGGACAGCGTTGCCATGGCCTCAGCCGAAGGCGCCTCGATGACGCCGCGCAAGCTGCCGCTCGTTTTGTCGGGCACGTCGGCGGCAGCGCCTTCCAAATCAACAGCCAGACCACCTTTGGAGACAAATCTGAGTTTGGGTACGGTCAGTGCGCCCTTCTGCAGCGACACGTCGAGATGCACGTTTTCCAGCTTGCGCTCACCGTCGATCAGTTGACCGGCCTTGATGTCGAAGGACACGTCAGACCCGAAGAGGCCGTCACCGGATTTGGCTTCTGCATCACGTTCGGCCGCATTGCCGTCACCGGTGAGAAGCCGGCGCAGGCCGCGCAGCCCGGGATTTCCGGGCCAGAGATCTTCCAGATCGATCTTCTCGCCCTCGAGAGCCACGGCGAGACGGCGCGGCTCGGTGAGACCAAGCCGCACTTCGCCAATGACGGGCGTGCCCGAAACTTCCGCCGAGGCGTCAGTCAATTCGATCGCTTTGTCGTCAAGCTTGAGATTACCGGCAATGGCGAACGGACCGTCGCTGCGTGAGCGACTGAAGGGATTATCGCCAAAGCCCCAGGTGGCGAACCGCGTGAGACTTTGGCCCGACAGGGCCATGGTGCCGGTGAATGAGCGCGCGCCTTGCGCTCCATCCAGAACGCCGTCGAGGGCGAGGTTGGTTCCCCCCGGCAAGCTGGCGCGAACATCCTTCAATTCCAGCGGACCGCCGTTGCGCGACGCCTTAAGCTCCAGGCCGCTCACTGACTGCTTGCCGAGGCTGACTTGATCGACCGCGATCGCAATGTCGGTACCGGCCGAGGCCGGCAGTTGATCGACGAGGCGATCGAACAGCGTATGGGCAAGCTCCAGCGGAATGGCGCCTGAGGCAGCGGACTCACTCGCCGTCAGCTGGTCGAGATCGAGCCATTTGGAACTGAGTTCCAAATCGACCTTCATCTGATCTGTCCAAGTGATGGACGATCGTCCAGAGATCAGCTGCGGCAGTCCGCCACCCTGCTCCAAGGAGATGGCAATGTCGTCGAGCTTCACGCGGCCGGCTTCGGAGGCCACTTTCGCCGTCACGTCAAAAAAGGCACTCGGTTTGGCGGGTGTGACTATTGGTTGGGTCGACTGGGCGCCGGCTTCAGCCACGGGGCTCACGGCAAAGCCGGCGGTGGAAATGCGCGCGGCCAAGTTTCCTTCGATCGTCACCGCGTCCGCCAAATCACGTGCCGTACCTTCGAGGGTATAGCTGTTGGTGGTGGCGGGAACCGTAATGTTTGTCTTGAAACGGAGATCGCCGTTGGGGTCGCGAGGAGCCGTATTGAACCGCACCTCGCGCTTCTCGCCGTGCCAAAGCGCCGTGCCGCGATACCGGAATGGCCCTTCGGCCGTATCGGCGGAAACTTCGCCGTTGATGCCGTCGATACGGGCCAGTTCGACGCCGTTGGGGCCGGAGAGACCAAGACTGCCATCGGTGATCGCAACAGAGCGGAACGTGATATCTTGTGGGACGAAGGAGAACCGGCCCGGCGCCACCTTGAGTGAGGCGAGCGTCGACCTGCCCTGGGCATCGATCGCCAACTCCAGGACTGGTTTCACGATCTGCGCGTCACGTGCTTCGACGATGCCTTTGAGCAGCGGGGGCACGGACAGCCACATCGTGAAGCCGTCGGCGCGGAACAGCGGGCGGCCCGTCTCTTCGCCGATCGCCCCGCCGATGCGCAGTTTTTCGGCGTGAACATAGGGTGAGGGAAGTAACCGCAGGCTGACGTTGCCTTGCACGCGCACTTCGCGGCCGAGCATCCGCGAGGCTTCCTCCTCGAAAACGCCGCGAAAGCCGTTCCAGTCGATCACATAGGGCAAGCCGAACAGTGCCGCGAGCACGACGATCAAAAAGCCACCGATATAAACCAACAGGTTGTTCATGTGTTCGGTCTTGTCTGCACCAGGCCTTCAACATCGGGTGCGGGCACGCAGCACCGAATCACAAACCGCCCGTGGGCGCAACGAAACGCCTCGTCGCCGTCAGCTTGGCCCCGCCTGGATTGTGCCCACGCAAGCGTGCCGGAACTGAGACCAAAAGCGGACGTTGCGAGGCGGTGCGCGACCATACCCGAAACATCCCTCATTCTGAACTGAAAAGCCTAGCATATCCCTCGAAACAGGGGGGGCGGGTCCCCATATCCGACGGGTGCGCGGCGGTTTGCGGCCGCAAGGACATGTGGAGAACGCTGAGGGCCCATTCTGGCCACTCGCTGCGTGGTATACGGGCTCTATGACACATCCTTCCCATCCGCGCCGTGAGCCCCAGCCGGGCACAGGACCCGCGGACGGCGATGATCCGCCGTTCGATCTCCCCGAGGCGCCCGCCGCGAAGCGGCCGTCGATTTCCGCACGTGCCCTGGCGCGTGCCGATGCGCCATACCTGTCCGCGCTTAATCCTGAACAGCGTGCGGCGGTAGAAGCCCTCGATGGTCCCGTTCTTGTGCTCGCCGGTGCCGGTACGGGTAAGACACGTGTGCTCACCACCCGCATTTCTCACATTCTATCCACGGGACGCGCGTACCCGTCGCAGATCCTCGCCGTGACGTTCACCAACAAGGCCGCGCGAGAGATGAAGGAGCGTATCGGCCACCTGGTCGGCGGCACCGTGGAGGGCATGCCTTGGCTCGGCACGTTTCACTCGATCGGCGTCAAGATTCTTCGGCGGCACGCCGAACTGGTCGGACTGAAATCTCAGTTCACAATTCTCGATACCGACGACCAGCTACGCCTGATGAAGCAGGTGATTGAAGCCGAGGGGCTCGATAAAGACCGGTGGCCGGCTCGCCAGCTCGCCAACCTCATCGACAGCTGGAAAAACCGCGGGTTGACGCCGGACAAGGTTCCGCAGGGTGAAGGGTTCGCCTTCGCCGCCGGCAAGGGTGCGAAACTGTATGCGGCCTATCAGCAGCGGCTGAAGGATCTCAACGCCTGCGACTTCGGCGATCTGCTATTGGAGAATCTGCGACTCTTTCGCGAGCATCCGGACGTGCTGGCCGATTATCATCGGCGCTTCCGCTTCATTTTGGTGGACGAGTATCAGGATACCAACATCGCGCAGTACCTTTGGCTGCGGATGCTAGCGCAGGGCTGTCCGAACATCTGCTGCGTCGGCGACGACGACCAGTCGATCTACGGTTGGCGCGGCGCGGAGGTCGACAACATCCTGCGGTTCGAACTCGATTTCCCCGGCGCAACCGTCATCCGGCTGGAGCGCAACTATCGCTCGACAGGGCATATCTTGGGCGCGGCTGCCGGTCTCATTGCGCAGAACAAGGGCCGACTCGGCAAGACGCTCTTCACCGACGACGCTCTGGGTAATCTCGTCACGGTCACCGGTGTATGGGATGACGAGGAAGAAGCGCGCTCGGTCACCGACGAGATCGAGCGGCTGCGCAAGAACGGCCATTCGCTCAATCAGATCGCGGTCCTCGTGCGGGCTTCTGCGCAGATGCGCGCGATGGAAGACCGTTTCATCACGGTCGGGCTCCCTTATCGCGTGATCGGAGGGCCGCGCTTCTATGAGCGGCAGGAAGTCAAGGATGCGATCGCGTATCTGGAAGTCACTGCGAACCCGTCGAACGATTTGAAATTCGAGCGGATCGTCAACGTACCCAAGCGCGGCCTTGGCGATACTTCTGTCAAGCGCGTGCATGAACTGGCGCGTGCGACCGGCGTGTCGATGTTCGATGCGGCGCGCGAGATCATCACCACGGAAGAGTTGCCGGGCAAGGCGCGCAAGGCGCTGACCGACCTCATCCGCTCGTTCGAGCGGTGGCGCGGCCAGATCGATGGTTTGAAGCACACCGAGCTGGCCGAACTGATCCTCGACGAGAGCGGCTACACGGCCATGTGGCAGGCGGACAAGAGCCCGCAGGCCCAGAGCCGGCTCGATAACTTAAAGGAACTCGTGCGCTTCATGCACGATTTCGAGAATCTATCCGGATTCCTCGAGCACGTTTCGCTGGTCATGGATGCGGACAAATCCAATGACGGCGATCGCGTCTCCATCATGACACTGCACGCGGCCAAGGGGCTCGAATTCGACACCGTGTTTCTCACCGGCTGGGAAGAGGGGTTGTTTCCGCATCAGCGGGCGCTGGATGAGCAGGGAGCGGCGGGACTGGAGGAAGAACGAAGGCTCGCCTACGTCGGCATCACGCGGGCGCGCAAGCAGGCGCATGTTTCATTCGCGCAGAACCGTCGTTTGCGCGGGCTGTTCCAGGCCGCTACGCCGTCGCGTTTCGTCGATGAATTGCCGGAAGCGCACGTGGAAGTGCGGGAAGCAAAAAGCCCGTTCGGCGGTGCATACGCCAATCCGGCGAGCCTCTATGGCAACCCTTATGGACGCTCGCGCTTCGACGATGCACAGCCGCAATTCCGTTCGTCCTATTCGACGCCGGGATGGCAGCGGGCTCAAACGGCGCGAGGACAGCCACAGCCTTCTTCACCGTCGCAGCGGGCGCCGCTGACGATCGAGGGACAACTCGTGGCGTCGTCGACGGCGGAGGGGGCCGGGTACAAGACGGGCGACCGGGTGTTCCATTCCAAGTTCGGCGAGGGTCGTGTGGCCGAGGTCGATGGCAACAAGCTCACCATCGAGTTCAAGACAGCGGGCCGCAAACGGGTCGTGGACAGCTTCGTGAGACCGATCTGAGAACCAAAGCAGAAGCTCACGGGCGGCTGCAGGAAGAAATTGGTCATGCACCAACGCGCCAGCTTTTCGTCCGCGCGAGCAGAACTTACGGGCTGCGCAAGTCATAATTCGACCACGCAGCCGCTGCATTGCTTTGCATCGGGGCACGTTTCGGGTTCACGGAGTGGGAGCGTCACATGGTATTTCATCGCAAGTCCGAACCGGCTGCGCCGCCGGCCAAAGCAACGGTCGTGCCGGCTGGGCAAAAACCAGTAGCCCAGCATCTTGCGGCACAAAACATGGCCTCGCAAATGAGTGGGTCACCGGCTTTCGGTTCCGGGCCGGGCCACAACTACGGACTGATGGAGGAATCGCTCATCGGGAGCGATCTCAGTATCGAAGGACAATCGATCACCATCCGCTGCAAGGGGACTTTGCGCGTCAACGGGAATATCCAGGCGGACCTGCATTCGCGCCAACTCGATGTGGGACGCGAGGCGATCGTGACCGGCTCGATCACGGCGGAGGCGGTCGAAGTCCATGGACGAGTGAACGGAGCCATTCTCTCAAACAAGGTCGTGCTGCATGCGACCGCCGAAGTCGAGGGCGACATTGCGGCTGAGTTTTTGGCTATCGAGCAAGGGGCGAGCTTTGATGGCCGCTCGCGGCGGGTGCGCGATGCATCCGAAATCGTGCCGCAGACCGAATCCGCAGCTGCCGTTCCGATCAGCAAGCCGTCCGCGAATGGGTATGGCGAGCATCTGAATGGATCGGCCGTGCCGGCTTCTCAGACATTCTCCTGATCTTCCGCCAGCGTCGACTCAAGACTCGAAAAGCCCGGCTCGATCTGACGATCTTGCCGGGCTTTTGCGTGCGCAAGAGGGTCTCACGAGGGTTGGCGTCGACCCGCGATCAGGTCGGAGGCGACATTGATCTGCTTGATGCGAGCCTCCCGATCGAGGCGATCTGCTTCAGTTTGAGCATGGTCGGGATGCGATGACATCCTGAGACTGTCGATCACGCGCTTGGCCATGACCTCCCCTTCGGCCGGATCGACACCGATCAACGTGTAGGCATCGGCGATCGTTGTCGGAATCGACATCGACTGGGCGTGGATGTTGAAGCTCTGCGACGCACTTTGCGTAATGCTTTGCACGCGATCGATATCGCGCGCGATCTGGCGGAATTGTGCCGCGAGTTTCATAACGGGGGTCGAGCCTCGCCTCGACGCCCGTTCGGCTTCGTCAATGCGGACTCGAATGGCTGCAAGTTCGGATTGCATCACCTCACGCACCACCGCAGTGCTGGAGAGCATTGCGACAGCGGCCTCCGTGCGCGCCAGCATCGCCTTCAACTGAAGCAGCGCGCTGGATAACGCCGGATCGGACACGACCGACTCGCGATCAGCCGCTTCATCAGGAGTGCTGGAGGAAACTAGGCGGAGTTGCAGATCGCCAAGCACATCCTGCGCGCGATCTTGCAATCGCTTCAGGTTGCGCCGGGCACTGGCGGCGGCTTCGCTCAGATCGGGGGCGGCGAACCGAAACTGCTGGCTGCGATAGGTGACCACTGCGGCCGCCAAACCCAGACAGCCAAGAAGGGCGATCCAAAGTGGAAAGGGCTGTGCGGGCGGATCGCCGGCCGCGTTCTTTGCTGGAGTGCCTTGCTCGGACAACGAGGCTACGACGAGTTCCGGGCGAGCCTCCTCAATGGTTTTGAACGACAGCGATGTGGTCCAGCCACCGGCATGTTCGTCCGTCGATGCGGTGGAGGACGGAGCCGCGGCGGGCTGGAGCGGCTCGAAGGCCTCGTTGGAGCCAGAATCCGGGGTCATTCGATACGGCCCGCTGCCTGGCAACGCGCTACTCAGCGACATCACATCGGCTGCGGCATAGGCGGACGGCGCCGTGCCGTCCACGAACCGTGCACCGACCTCGCGTAGGGGCGCGTATCCCTGCGGCAGAACGATTCGTTCGGTGGGCTTGCGGACCCTCCACGGCAAACATTCGCCATTGCCCGCGCTGTTCCCCTTGCGTTCGGAACAGCTCGGTGCGTGTCCAGAGGCCACACTCGCATCCCGCACGAGCACGAGGTGGCCCTTTGACACCGACGCATCACCGGCTGTGGTGCGTCCGATTGCGGCGACCACGCGGGTCCATGACACGCGGTCGACACCGCAGACGATCTCAAATTTGTGGACGGTGAGCGATCGGCAGTTGTTTGAAAACGGGGGGTCGCATGTTGTGAACAGGCGCTCCTCGCGGTTTCCGTTGACCGCAAAGACCCGTTCAGGCCCCGGCCGAACGACGAGAGCGCCTTGTTCGATTGCGCACGTATAGGGCATGGCCAGCCGGATGGGCCGATCCGCCGCTGCGGGTCCGTCCATGCTTGCAGCGGGCAGAGCTTGCAGCCCCACCCACGCAATAGCCCAAAGACGAATTCCCCACCGCACCAGCGATCCCTCCCGCACAACTACCTAGTACTCTAGTGTCCTGTTTCCCGATGGACAACGGCACCACTAAGGCAAAGCACGGCCCATTTGATATGCTCACAACATGTCCTAAGCTCACCAGATGTGGAGGGTCTACTGTCATTTGACTGCCATGATGAGGCGGCACGTGTGACGCTGGTCCCGGCTGGGGATCATCTCGACAAGGGGCAACCTGCCCGGCCATTATGGCAGCCGGGATGGCCGCGCAGGCGATCGCACGCCACTGTTGGCAACGAAAAAGAAAGTAACAGGGGGTGTCTGTCGTGGCGCACACGATCGCTCAGAGCGAGGCGCAAGCTCAGCCGAAAATGAGTACGGCCGGTTCTCAGACCGCGACGGTGGCACCTCTTCCGACCGAGCGCTTCATACCTCTGACGGCGCTGGCGCTGGTCGATCGGCTCACGGTGCCGTCGGCTTGGCCAAACGGCGACCATCAATCGGCTCGTCGTTTTTTTCGATATTTGGATTTCTGGAGACGCCAACAGCACAATCGGCGGTTGATGTCTCTGCTGCGCGCCTACGAACCGTTCGATCCCGACAGTGATCTATTGATCACGCGACAGTACACAACCGATGAAAAGAGGCGGCTCCAGAAACGCGCCGTGTCGGAAATAAAGCGGACTCTGGAGAGAGCCAATTACGTCGCGCTCGATCCGAAGTCCGTCGAAGTCATCTTGACGAAAGACAGCCACTACGGCCTGGACCTGCACGTCGATATGGGCGTGTTTGAAGAGTGTCTGCTCTACTACCGGGGTGCATCCAAAAAGCGTGACACGCGCACCAATTATCGCAAATTCCTGCGTAAGGAAGAATTCGACGTACCGATCTATCGTCGCCTCGTGCTGCTCTTCAAGCTGAAGCCGTTCGCCGTCCGGGTGAAGGAGGTGATGGCCGAGAAGAACATCAGCGAGAAGGAGGCTACAAAGATCGTCACGCGGATGCGCGGCAGTCTTCCGACCGAAGTGAAGGAAGGCAACATCTACATCAAGATGTTCAAGAACATTCCGCGTAACGACCTGGAGATGGTCTTCCCCAACACACGGGTGCGCTTCCGGCTGCTCGACAAGATCAAGCTGGGTGTCACGGGTGGCGGGGCGGTCGGAATGGGGCTCGTTGGAACGGCGGGCAAGCTCGCGGCCGGTGGTCTGACGGCGGCCAACCCCGTCGCGCTTCTGGGGGCTTTTGCCGGTCTGGGCGGCATAGCGTTTCGCCAGGGCGTCAACTTCATGAACCAGAAGCAGCGCTACATGGTCGTGATGGCGCAAAACCTCTACTTCCACGCCATGGCCGATAATCGCGGGGTGATGATCAAGCTGTCGGAGTGCGGCGCGGACGAGGATGTGAAGGAAGAAATCTTGCTTTACAGCGTGCTTGCAAAAGAACCGGCCAAGCGGTCGGATCTTGAGCTCATCGATGCCGCGATCGAGAAGTACCTGCGCACCACGTTTGATATTCAGGTCGACTTCGAGTTACCCGACGCTTTGGATCGGCTGATCGCCGATGGGATCGTGCGTGAAGATGCGGACGGAACGCTGCATACGCTACCGCCGCTCGAGGCGGCGCGGCACCTCGATGCGAAATGGGACCGGTTCCTCGACGATTTGCCAGACGGCGCGACCCAGGAAGGCCTGGAACTCGACGCTGAAGACTTCCCTCATCTCTAAAATTGGGCTAGGCCACCGAGCGATCCCACCTCGCGCCTGGCACGCCCGCCAGCGCCTTCCTTCTGATGGCAAATGATCGCCCGTAAACTTACCCTTGTCACCGCCGACCGGGATCTTGCGCACACGCTCGCCGGCGCGATGCAGGATTTCGTGGAGCCGCCGCCGGACGCACTGACGCTATTCGAGGCGCCCGAGGAAGGATGGCGTATCGAGGCCTACTTCACCGAATTGCCGGATGCAGACGAGTTGCAAACACTGCTCGCGAATGTGACCGGGGCCGACGTTCCTGCCCTCACAGTGGAGGACGTGCCGCCGCTGAATTGGGTGGCGATTTCACAGGCTGCTCTGCCGCCAGTCATCGCCGGGCGCTTTACTGTTCATGGGTCACATGATCTCGGCCGCGTGGCGCAGGGGCCGAATGCCATTCTCATCGATGCAGGCGAAGCGTTCGGCACGGCACATCACGCCACGACCTATGGGTGCTTGACCGCGATTGACCGGCTGACGCGGCGGCGGGCGTTCCACCGTGTCCTCGATTTAGGATGCGGGTCGGGCGTGCTCGCAATTGGAGCGGCGCGGGTGCTGCCCAAGGCGACCATCATCGCGACCGACATGGATCCGACATCGGTTGATGTGGCGCGGTCGAATATGGCGGCGAATACGGCGCCGTCCCGGATCGCGACGCATGTGGCCACGGGTCTCGCTCATCCGAAGCTGAGACGGACGGCAAGGTTCGATTTTGTTGTTGCCAACATTCTTGCGGACCCGCTGATGCGGCTGGCTCGCGATATTCGCCGGATCATGTTGCCGCGTGGGAAGCTCGTTCTCTCGGGCATCCTCATTCCGCAGGCGCCGGCGGTGATCGCAGCGTTCGTCGCGCAAGGTTTTGCCCTGGACCGGCACGATCGGGTGACGGGCTGGTCAACGCTGACACTGACCCGGCGCTGAGGCGTTTTGTTGCGAAATGCCCCATGGGCGCTTAAACAATCGACCATGTTCCAGACATTCACTGCTTCCGCCGATCCATCCATCGCCGCGCCGCGGGTTGCAACGCTCCGCGACTTCATGGCTGCGCAAAAGATCGATGCCTTTCTCGTTCCGCGCGCAGACGAGCACCAGGGCGAGTATGTGCCGCCGTCCGCTGAGCGGTTGCGTTGGCTGACGGGTTTCTCGGGTAGTGCGGGGCTTGCTGTCGTCACCACGAGGCAAGCCGCCCTCTTCGTCGATGGGCGCTATACGATTCAGGCGGCGCAGGAGTGTGATGCGGCACTGTTCGAGTTTCCCGGCATTGCGCGCGCAAAGCTCACGGAGTGGCTCACGGCACACTTGAGCAACGGTGCCATCATCGGGTTCGATCCATGGCTGCATACGGCGGGGGAAATCCGGCGGCTGGAGTCGCAACTGAGGCCGAAGGGACTGAAGCTCAAACCCGTGTCGCGTAATCTCGTCGACCGCGCATGGGGCAAAGAGCGGCCGGCTTCGCCGCAGAACCCTGTCGTTCTTCATCCGCTGAAAAAGGCCGGGCGTTCGGCGGATAAGAAAATCGCAGACGTGCAGAAACGTCTCGTCAGCGACGACCAAGCGCATGCGGTGCTGACGCTGCCGGACAGCATTTGCTGGCTGTTCAACATCCGCGGCTCGGATATCGCGCATAATCCCGTGGTGCTCGCCTTCGCCATTGTGCCGGCGAACGGCAAGCCGGAACTCTTCATAGACGGCGCAAAACTCTCAAAAGAGGTGCGTCGGGACCTGGAGACAATCGCAACGATAGCCGAGCCCGAGGACCTGAAGGCGCGGATTGCGGAGTTGAAGTCAGCTGGCAAGCCGGTTCGACTTGATCCAGAGACAGCGGCCTTCGCTCTTGCCCGCGGGCTCGGATCACAAGTGGTCTCCGCGGGAGCTGACCCGTGCATTGCGCTGAAGGCAATCAAGAACGCGGCCGAAATCGCCGGTTCGCGGAAGGCGCACATTCGCGATGGTGCCGCGCTCGTTCGCTATCTCGCTTGGCTCGACGGTGCCGCATCCAGCGGGCGGCTCGACGAGATCACGGCCGTTCGAAAGCTCGAAGACTTCCGAAGGGCCACGAAGCAATTGCGGGAGATCTCATTCGACACGATTTCGGGATCAGGCCCGCACGGCGCCATCGTGCACTATCGCGTGTCGGAGGCGTCTAACCGGCTCCTCGGGAAAGGTGAACTGTTCCTTCTCGATTCAGGTGCGCAGTACGATGACGGGACGACCGACATCACGCGCACGATCGCCATCGGAGCGCCCTCGGCGGAAATGAAAGCGCGCGCGACGCTCGTGCTCAAGGGGCATATTGCGATCGCGACGGCGCACTTTCCGAAGGGCACGCGCGGGGTCGACCTCGATCCTTTCGCGCGCCGGGCGCTTTGGCAGCACGGGCTCGATTATGATCACGGCACAGGCCATGGCGTCGGCAGCTATCTGTCGGTGCACGAGGGGCCGCAGTCGATCTCGCGGGCGGGGATGGTGCCTCTCGAGCCGGGCATGATCTGCTCGAACGAGCCCGGGTACTACAAGGCCGGCGCGTACGGTATTCGTATTGAGAACCTCGTGCTGGTGACGGAGCCCGAGACGCCCGAGGGCGGGGACCGACCGATGATGCGCTTTGAGACACTGACGCTCGTGCCGATCGACCGGCGGCTGGTGGCGAAGGATTTGCTCAGCAGGGATGAGCGCGAATGGCTCAACGCCTATCATGCCCGCGTGCGCGAAGTGATCGGTGCCGAAGTTGCCGGCGAGGACGACGTGTTGAAGTGGCTGCACACGGCAACGCAGCCGATCTAGTCCCTCCGGTCAGCTGCTGACGAGTGCCATCCATTCCTCTTCGGTGAGCACCGTGACGCCCAGTTCCTGTGCCTTGGTGAGCTTGGAGCCAGCCTCCGCGCCGGCGACCACGTAGTCGGTTTTCTTCGAAACGGAGCCTGCGACTTTCGCCCCGAGCCGTTCTGCCTGGGCCTTCGCTTCGTTTCGCGACAGGCGCTCCATCGTGCCGGTGAAGACGACTGTTTTGCCGGTGATGGGAGAGGCGATCGCAGCGATCCGTTGGTACGGCTGGACGTCGATCTCGGCCAAAAGGGCTTCGACGGCTTCGATGTTGTGCGGTTCGGAAAAAAAGTCGATCAGGGCGTCGACGACGGTCTCGCCAATGCCTTCGATGTTGTCGATGTCAGCGTAGGCCTCGCTGTCCTTGCCGCCCGCCACGGCCGCATCGACCGCCTTGCGGAACTCGGTGAGCGAACCGTAGGCCCTGGCGAGATCCTTCGCGGTCTGTTCGCCGATGTAGCGAATGCCGAGTGCGTAGAGAAAGCGTTCCAGTCCGATCTTGCGGCGTGCGTCGATCGCGGCGAACAGTTTATCGACAGACTTGGCGCCGAAGCCTTTGCGTGTTTTGAGTGGCGCGTTGCTTTTGGCATCGCGCGCTTGCAGCGTGAAGATGTCGGCGGGCGTGCGCAGGAGGCCTTCGTCAAAAAAGAGTTCGATCTTTTCCTCGCCCAGACCTTCGATATCGAAGGCCAGGCGGGAGACGAAGTGTTTCAAGCGTTCCTTGGCCTGTGCCGGGCAGATCAGCCCTCCCGTGCAACGGCGGACGACCCCTTGTGATTGGGGACCGCGCTCGCCTTCGGCATCATCCGCCTCGCGCACGGCATGGCTGCCGCACACGGGACAGGCATGCGGCATGTGGAACGGCTTAGCGTTTGCCGGCCGCTTGTCTACGAGGACCGACACGACCTGCGGAATGACATCTCCCGCGCGTTGAACCACAACCGTATCACCGACGCGGATATCCTTGCGGGCGATCTCATCTTCGTTATGCAGCGTCGCGTTGGAGACCACCACGCCGCCGACGGTGACGGGCTCGAGCTTGGCGACGGGGGTCAGCGCGCCGGTGCGGCCGACTTGAATCTCGATCGCGCGGAGGATGGTCGTTGCCTGTTCAGCCGGGAACTTGTGGGCGATGGCCCAGCGCGGCGAACGGGAGACGAACCCCAGACGGTCGCGAAGGTCGAGCCGATCGACCTTATAGACGACGCCATCGATATCGTAGCCGAGGGTGGCGCGCTTCTCGCCCATGTCGCGGTAGAACGCGAGCAGGTCGTCGGTGGTCACGCAGCGGCGCGTCAGAGGATTGACGGGCAGCCCCCAGCGATGCATGGCGGCGATCATGCCGTGCTGCGTGTCGGCGGTGAATACCGACATCTCGCCCCAAGCGTAGGCGAAAAAGCGCAGCGGACGGGCGGCGGTGATGGTCGGATCGAGCTGGCGCAGGGAACCGGCAGCTGCGTTGCGCGGGTTCGCGAAGATCTTTCCGCCGGCTGCTGCTTGCGTTTCATTCAGCGCTTTGAAATCGGCGTGGCTCATGTAGATCTCGCCACGGATCTCGGCGATTTCGGGAACGTCCTTGCCATGCAGCTTGTGCGGGATTTCTTTAATCGTGCGAACATTGTCCGTGACGCGCTCGCCTTCTGCGCCGTCGCCGCGCGTTGCCGCCTCGACCAGCTTGCCTTTTTCATAGCGAATGGAAATCGAGAGCCCGTCGATCTTGGGTTCGGCCGTGAAGGCGACGGGATCACTTTCGCTCAATCCCAGGAAGCGGTGCACGCGGGCGGCGAAATCAATGACATCTTCGTCTTCGAAGGCATTGCCGAGCGAGAGCATCGGAACGCGATGGCGGACCTTGCCGAAGGCTCCGACTGCGGCAGCGCCGATGCGCCGTGACGGGCTGTCGTCGCGGATCAGTTCGGGAAAGCGCGATTCGATCGCGTCATTGCGGCGGCGCAATTCGTCATATTCGGCATCGGAAATTTCCGGCGCATCTGACTGATAGTAGAGACGGTCGTGATGGGCGATTTCGGTCGCGAGACGCTCGAGTTCGGTCGCCGCGTCTTCAAGCGTCAGATCGTCGACAGCTTTTGATGATTTTTTTCTGCTGGTCATGACGGAGCTCTGTCCCGGCGCGGGGACACCGCCCACTGCGCGTCAGGCAGCATATCAGCCGGAGTTGCCGGTGAGCGAAACGCTCTTCCAGGCCTTCGAGATCCAGGAGCCTGAGTCTTCACGCGGGGCGAGACCATCGGACTGCAGCAGCGCGTAACTGTCCTTGTACCACTTCGATTGCGGGAAGTTGTAGCCGAGGACGGCCGCTGCTGTCTGGGCTTCTTCCTTGACGCCGAGCGCCATGTACGACTCGGTGAGACGGGCGAGCGCTTCTTCCACGTGGTTGGTGGTCTGATAATCGGACACGACGGTCTTGAAGCGATTGATCGCGCCGATGTAGTTCTTCCGCTTGAGATAGTACCGGCCGACTTCCATCTCCTGCGCCGCAAGCGTGTCTTCGCAGATGCGAATTCGATTGTCCGCCATTTCAGCATATTTGCTGTCGGGATATCGCGTCTTCAGGATTTTGAACTGGTCAAGCGCTTTACGCGTCGCTCCCTGGTCGCGGTTAGCGCCCTTCATGTCGTCGAAGTAGGCAGAACCGATGATGTGATGCGCGAACGGGGCATCCTTGGTACCGGGGTGCATGACCGTGTAGCGCTCGGCGGACGCGATGGCTTCAGGAAATTTTCCGGCCTTGTAATAGGCGTACGCGGCGAGAACCATTGCGCGCCGGGCTTCCGGCGAATAGGGATGCGAGCGATCGAGTTCCTCAAATTTCGAGGCGGCTGCCTCAAACTTGCCGGCCGACATCATCGCATCCGCTTGGGAATACATTTTTTCGGGCGGATCGGAGTTGATCGCACTCGTGGCGTCGATCGACGACGCGCAGCCGCCGAGGAACGCGGCAGCGAACCCGAAGACCAAACCGGCCAGCAATCGGAAGCGTGTGCTCTTCTGCATTCTTTATCCGTGCTCTCGCCCCCGCCCCGCATGCGGGGCGCCGCGCACCCGAATCCACGGCCGCGTTGCTTTTCCAGATAGCACACGAGGTCTCGCCGCAGAACCGCTGAACGCATCCAGCCCACACGAGATCGTGACTTCTGATTATGTTGCTTGTGGGGCCAGAAAAGCAGAGGGGCCTGCAAGCCGATGCCGCAAGCCCCTCGAATGTTAACGATTTCTGCGTCGCTTACTCGCCGACGGCGAAAGCCTGCGGCACGTCGAAGATGCGCGGTGTGAATTCGCGAACGCGGGGCGACTGCACGATGGTCCAGGCTGACTTGTCTTCGAGCAGAGCCTTGAGGACTAGTGAGTTCAGGCGGTGGCCACCGCGAACCGACCGGTAAGCTCCGAGCAGAGGCAGACCGGAAAGGCTGAGATCGCCGACGGCATCCAGCATCTTGTGTCGCACGAACTCAAGCGGGTCCCGGAGACCCTCGCGGTTCATGATGCGATCATCGCCGATGGCGACAGTGTTGGTGAGATTGGCGCCGAGTGCGAGCCCGGCCTTCCAGAGGCGCTCGACATCGGACATGAAACCAAAGGTGCGGGCGCGGGCCAGTTCGTTGCGGAAGATACCGGGGCTCATCTCGAATGCGAGACGCTGGCGCCCGATGAGCGGCGTGTCGAAGTCGATTTCGACATCAAGATGGAAGCCGGAGTGCGGGGCGATCTCACCCCAGCAGCCGCCTTCTTCTACCCGGATCGGCTTGAGGACTTTGATAAAGCGGCGAGGCGCATTGAGTTCGCGCAGGCCAGCTTCATCGATGGCTTCGACGAACGGCACCGAGCTGCCGTCCATGATAGGAACTTCTTTGCTGTCGATTTCGATGATGCAGTTATCGACAGAGAGGCCGCGCAACGCCGCCAGCAAATGTTCGACTGTGGAGACCGTGACACCCGCTTCATCACCGATGACGGTGCAGAGGGTCAAATTTTTGACGTTGGAAACGTGGGCCGGTATTTCGGCGATGGTACGACCACGTTTTGTAACGACGAAGAGGAGCCCCGTATCGACTTCAGCGGGATGGAGCGTAACGGATACTGGTGCCCCACTGTGTACTCCTGTGCCCCTGAGTTCGATCTCGCGGGCGATCGTGGTTTGTCGAGCGCCGATAAATCGATTCGACATGCTGCGCCGTCCCTCGCATATCCCAGGCAGCCAACCCGCTCGCTAAAGCCGGTGTCTGCCCCCCCGGATTTGTCTTCGTCCCACCTACTCCCTGTCCCAGCTGCGCTTCTGCTTGGCGCTTGTCGAGACCCCTGAGGCGGGGCGGATCCAAATCACATCCTCAGTGACGATAGCTGTCGCCTCAGAGTGTCACAAATCACGCTTTCTTACGTTCTGTTACCAATTGGAAAGACTTACGTAAGAAGGAATTTTGCAGATGATTTTTCAGCCGGCGTTCAGCGCCGAGATCGCGTGAAAAACACCGGTAATTCAGGCTTTTCTTGCCGTTTCTGCTCATCATTTGACCAGTCTGCACGGCGGCTTTGCGGCTCGACTCCTACGGCGTAGGAACGGTCGGCAGCCGGCATATTCTGCTGCGCGGTTGCCGCTTGTTCCCGGCGCGAAGGATGCGAATCACCTGCCTGTTTTCCGCGCCCGGTGAGTCGCTCGAAGAGGCCGCGTTTCCTCGGCTCAGCCTCCGCTCTGACCTGTGCAGAATCATAGCTCGGCGGCCGTGCCGCTTCGCGCTGCATTTTTGCGTGATACTCGCGCTGACCGACGGCTGGGAATTCGTCCAGGTCGGGCATGCGGCGGGGCGTTCGCCGGATCGGAGCGGGCGGTGCCGGCGCAAAGTCGTCCTGAGGTGCCGCCGGCCGGGGATCATGGGTGTAGTCCATGGGCGGCGCGAAGCCCCCGCCGACCGACGCCGGAGGCAAGTCCGTTATCTCGACATCGTCGGAGTTGTGCCAGCTCGGTGCCGGTGGCGCTTGCTGCATCGACGGTACCTGGGCGGGCGGCTCGCGCGACAGTTCCTCAAACGCGCTCGACCTGTGGAGGGCCTCGGCGATGCTTGCTGTTGCAGCCTGTGTGGACGGCACGGATTGCAGGGCGGGCGGGGTGGTCGGCACAGCCATTGCCGGCCGCGGCGCCATTTGCGCGGGCACGGCTAAGCGATCCATTCCGGATGCCACAATCGAGACACGAACCCGGTCGCCGAGCGTGGGATCGAAGGTCGCGCCGACGATGATATTGGCTTCAGGATCCACTTCCTGGCGAACGCGGGTTGCTGCCTCATCGACTTCATAGAGCGTGAGATCAGCGCCGCCGGTAATCGAGAGGAGCAAGCCCTTCGCGCCGGCGAGCGATACATCGTCAAGCAGCGGGTTGGTGATCGCCTCTTCGGCGGCGCGCACGGCGCGGCCGTCACCGGACGCTTCGCCCGTTCCCATCATGGCGCTACCCATGCCACTCATCACGGTGCGCACATCCGCGAAATCGAGGTTGATCAGGCCTTCCTTGACGATGAGGTCCACGATGCAAGCGACGCCGGAATAAAGCACCTGGTCGGCCAGAACGAAGGCTTCGGCAAAGGTTGTGCGTTCACTTGCGATCCGGAAGAGGTTCTGGTTCGGAATGACGATCAACGTGTCGACATGCGATTTCAGTTCGGCAATTCCGGCTTCCGCAATGCGCATGCGGCGCGAACCCTCGAACTGGAAGGGCTTCGTGACGACGGCGACGGTGAGAATATTCTGTTCTTTGGCGGCACGCGCAATGACGGCGGCAGCTCCGGTGCCGGTGCCACCGCCCATCCCGGCAGCAACAAAGACCATGTGCGATCCGGCGACGAACTGTCGGATTTCGTCGAGTGTTTCAATGGCGGCCGCTTCGCCGATGTCGGGACGCGACCCAGCACCCAAGCCTTCCGTGAGCTTGGCTCCCAACTGGATCTTGTGTGGCGCATGGGATGCCACGAGAGACTGAGCGTCCGTATTGGCCACGACGAAGTCGACGCCTTCCAGGTTGGCGTCGATCATGTTGTTGATCGCGTTGCAGCCTGCACCTCCGACACCGATGACGGTGATGCGGGGCTTCAGGTCCAGGATGTTCGGCGGCACGTTTGCGCTCATTTGGCCCTCAGACTGACAGAAGGAACGTGCGGGGGCGGGTTATCTTCCCCGGCCGTACTTGCCTTCTCTAGAACCCGTCCTTCAGCCACTGCCCGATCCGACCGACGTAGCCGCGGGGCGGATCTAGGCCCAGGGCTCCCGGCAGATCGACGGCCGCGCCTTCAGCGACGGCACGCAAAACACCAACGGCACCGGCGAACGCCGCCGATGCATATAGGGGAGGCAGGCCCGAAATCGTCTGGGGCCTACCCTCGCGCACGGGCCTCCTGAACACGCCTTCTGCGAAGGATTGCAGTCCGGAAATCTCGCTGCCGCCACCGCAGATAACTATCCGCGCGGCCGTTCCATCGAGAAGCCCAGCGCTCGCCAACTGATCGCGAACGAGGAGTAAGAGTTGGGCCATGCGCGACTGGATGATCCGGGCCAGATCAGCCTTGGTCGATCTCTGCTCAAGCCCCTCGCCGACGCCGGTTATGGCGTAAGTGAAGACATCGTGCTGATCCGACTGCGCTTTCAATACTGTGCCATAAAGCGTTTTGATTCGCTCGGCTTCTTCAAGTGGCGTGCGCAACGCATGCACAATATCCAGTGTGACATGTCCGCCGCCGATGGGCAGGGTGCAGGCAAAGATTGCCCGGCCTTCCTGGAACATGGCAACGCCGGTGACCGCAGCCCCGATATCGATGGTGACGATGCCATGTCGGCGCTCGTCTTCGCTGGTGACGGCGAGAGAGCTTGCGATCGGTCCCGGCACCAGCCGTCGCGCGGCGAGGTAGCAGCGCCCGATCGTTCGGGTGAGATTGACCACCGGTTGTGCATCCGTCGTGACGACGAATTGATGCGCCGCGATGCGATCGGCCCTGCCTCCAACGGGATCAGCTACCAGGGGACCGCCATCCAGGGAATAGCCCCAGGTCTCGAGTTGCAGGATCTGCCGGCCGTCCTTGGTGACATGGGCTCTTCCGGCGGCGGCGAGGCGATCGACCGTTTGCTGCGTGACAATTCTATTTTCAACCGGCGCCGCTGCCGCAAAGGTGCGGGATGTTAGAGGGCCTCCGTTGAGTAGGAGATCAATCCGCTCCAGCTGAATGCCAGCCATGTCTTCGGCCTGAGCAATGGCAAAACGGATGGCACTCTCGGCGGCGGCAAGATCAACGACAATCCCGGATTTGATACCCAGAGACGGAGCCAGTCCGACGCCTGCAATCCGTGACGGGCGGCCCTCCGAGTCGAGGGTCGCGATCAGGCAGACCGTCTTGAAGCTGCCGACGTCAAGGACAGCGGCAAAGCGATCGGATCGGGCGGGGCGAAGGGTTGCAGCGCTCATGCTCGCTTCACCCTCCCCGTTCGGGCGCGACCGCGGGCGCGCGAATGGCGATCTTCGACTGCGAGCGCAGGTCGATGATCTGCGGGTGGGTGTCGAGGTGTGCTGCCAGTTGAGGTTCGTTCGCCAAACGGGCGAGCGCGGAGACTTCACCGTCGGACGGCAGATGAATCTGGCCACCGCTTGCCAAATCGAGCGTCCAGCGGCGATCGCCTAACCGCCGTGCGCGGACCACCCTCGACTTCAGCGAAGGATACCGGTCGAGTGCTGTCATGAGCTGCGCGGCCGTCTCGTTGGCCCCGTCACCTGCGATGCGCGGCAGATCGAGGACGGCGTCGGCTTTTACGGGGCCGAGTTGGCGGCCCGTCACGTCGATGAGTTCTGCACTCTCTCCGCGTTCCCAGATGGCGAACGGCTTACGCTCCGTCACCCGTATGGCGAGTTGCCCCGGCCAGACGCGGGATATTTCCACCGACTGCACCCACGGCAGCCGCTCGAACCGCTTGCGAATGACTGGCGCGTCGAAGCTCGCCAGCGAACGGGCCGATTTCAAATCGAGCGCATCGAACAGATCGGCGTCTGGTGTGAAGCGGTGACCGGTCAAGGAAACCTGCTCGATGCCGAAGCCGAGCCATGTGGCCAGCTGATCTCGATGGAGGCCGCCCGAGGTATGGGCGGCAATCGCTCCGGCGGCCGATAACGCGACGCATGTGAGGCCGACCAGCATCCGGATCGGCGCGCGGCGCTTTTCGCGCGAGGCGGATCGTGCAGCCGGCTGTGACCGGTCGGGGTCGTAGGCGTGACCGAAATGGAAGGTCGATGAGGAGCGGCGGGGCGTGGAGGCTTGAGGGCTCTGCGCGTCCTGCGCCAGCCAGTTTGCGTTCAGCTCTCGCTCTACCTCTGGCAACTCGCGTCCTCGGTAATCCATCTGACGAGTTCTCCGAAGCTCCAGCCGGCATATTGAGCCAGTTCCGGAACCAGCGACGTGCCCGTCATGCCCGGCTGGGTGTTGACTTCGAGGCAAATGAGCTCGCCCGAACCACCCGGAGTGTCGTCGTATCGGAAGTCGGCGCGCGACACGCCCCGGCAACCCAGCGCCTGATGCGCCGCTCCGGTGTATTTCCGGACCAACTGGTAAACATCCGGTAAAACATCGGCCGGAAGCTCATGGATGGAGCCGCCGGGGGCGTATTTGGCTTCGAAGTCGTAGAAGACGAGGCCATCTTTCGGCTTGATCTCGATGACGTCGGTGACGAAGCCGCCGATGACAGCGCAGGTGAGTTCACGGCCGGCGATGTAGCGCTCGATCATCACGATGCCGTCCGGCTTGCCCCCGGAAAGGATTGCAGCAGACCATTCGTTGTTGCCGGGGCGGATGATCAAGACGCCGACGCTGGAGCCTTCATCGACCGGTTTGACGACATAGGGAGGCGGGAGCGTGTGGGCGATGGCGGCCTCGGCGCGGGTGAGAATACGTGCCTCGGCGACCGGCACGCCGGCCGGTTTCATGACCGCCTTGGCGCGCTCCTTGTGCATGGCGAGCGCAGATGCGAGGACGCCCGAGTGCGTGTACGGGATCTCTAGGCATTCGAGGATGCCTTGGATGCAGCCGTCTTCGCCAAAGCGGCCGTGCAGCGCGTTGAAGGCGACGTCGGGCTTCAGGGCGGACAACGTCGCGCAGATGTTGCGATCAACATCGACGCGCGTGACGCGATAGCCCTCGCCTTCCAGCGCGTCGGCGACGGCGGCGCCCGATCGCAGACTCACGGGGCGCTCCGCCGACCAACCGCCCATCAAAACGGCGACGTGTTCGCGCGTGCGCTGAGGCGCGGTGCCCAACGTCATGATGCGTTCTCTTGCAGGGCTAGCGCCTCACCCATCGGGCGGCCGTCCTTGGGTTCACCGAGGCGGATAATCTCCCATTCAAGGGCCACGCCGGATGTGGCTTTCACGCGGGCTCGAACGGTTTCGCCCAGTGTCTCGACGTCCTCGCCTGAGGCTTTCTGGTCGTTGATGAGGAAGTTGCAGTGCATTTCGGACACCTTCGCGCCGCCGACACGGAGGCCACGGCAGCCGGCGCCGTCGACAAGTTTCCAGGCACTGTTGCCGGGCGGGTTTTTGAATGTGGAGCCGCCGGTGCGTTCGCGGACGGGCTGGTTTTTCTCGCGATAATCGGCGACCTCATCCATCTCTCTTTGGATCTCGTCGGGATCGCCAGGCTTGCCTTCGTAGGTCGCTTGCGTGAAGATCCAATCGTCGGGGATGCCGCAATGGCGATACGTGAATTTCATGTCGGCAAGCGAGAGGACGTGGATGTTGCCCTGGCGATCGACCGCTCGGGCGCTGACGAGAACGTCCTTGGTTTCGGTGCCATGCGCCCCGGCGTTCATGCGCAAGGCACCGCCGATGGAGCCGGGAATCCCGCGGTAGAACGATAGGCCAGCGATGCCGGCTTCTGCCGCGGCGCGCGCGACTTTGACATCGGGAACGGCTGTGCCGGCCGTGAGACGCGTGCCGTTGGTCGTGATCTCGTTGAAGCCACGGCCCAGGCGGATGACCACGCCGGGCACGCCGCCATCGCGAACGAGCAAATTGGAGCCGAGGCCAATGACGAACACGGGCAGGTCAGGTCCGACGTTCTTGAGAAAGTAGGCGAGGTCGGCTTCGTCCGTAGGGGCGAAGAGAACTTGTGCGGGCCCGCCGACGCGGAACCACGTGATCTCCGAGAGCGGTGCGTTGGCGGTGAGGCGGCCGCGCAACTCCGGCATGCGGGCCTTCAGATCGCAGGTGATATCGGGAAAGCTCATTGGGTATGGCCTTGCGGAGTGCGCGCCTATTCGGCGGCCTGGGCGGAGAGCCACTGCGGAAGGCTGGCCGCCCATTCGGTGGAGGTGCCGGCACCGAGGCAGACGACCATGTCGCCGGGGCGGCCGTAGCGGCGCAGCAGCGGAACGATGTCGGCGGGGTGATCGACGGACGTGACGGCACGGTGGCCCGTTGCACGGATGCCATCGGCGAGCGCGTGCTGGTCGATGCCGTCGATCGGTGTTTCGCCGGCGGAGTAGAGCGGCGCTACGATGACGCTGTCGGCCTCTCTGAAGCACGCGGAGAATTCGCCGAAGAGGTCGTGCACGCGCGTGAACCTATGGGGTTCGCATATGGCGATCACGCGCCCTTTCGCACCTGCGCGGGCGGCCTGGAGAACGGCGGCGATTTCGATCGGATGGTGGGCGTAGTCGTCATAGATCTGGATGCCGTTCCACTGGCCCGTCGGCTGGAAGCGGCGCTTGACGCCAGAGAAGTCAGCGAGGCCTGCACGAATCACGTCGTCGCTGATTCCGGCTTCGGCGGCGACCGCAATGGCTGCAAGTGCATTCAGCGCGTTGTGGTGGCCGGGAACAGGGATCTGCCAGCCGGAGATGGTGCGGGCGCCACCGGTCACTCGCGAGGACAGTTGTGCGTCGAAAAACGTCGTGAATCCGTCCTGGTGGGAACCGATGAGCTGCAAATCGGCGCCTTGCGAGACGCCATAGGTGAGCAGGCGGCGGCCATCACGGCGCAGATCGAGGCGCTCGACCATCTCGCGGACAACCGGGTGATCGATGCACGTGACGGCGAGGCCGTAGAAGGGAATGTTGCGGTAAAATGCGGCGTATTCCGCGTGCATGTTCTCTACGGACTTGAAGTAGTCGAGGTGCTCTGGATCGATGTTGGTAACGATGCCGATTTCAGTCGGGAGGCGCACGAACGTTCCATCGCTCTCGTCGGCTTCGACGATCATCCACCGGCCCTTGCCGAGACGCGCGTTCGAGCCCCACGCGTTGATGATGCCGCCCGTGATCACCGTCGGATCGGTGCCGGCCTTTTCGAAAATGGTGGAGACCAGCGATGTCGTCGTGGTTTTGCCGTGGGTGCCGGTAACGGAGATCGTTGAATAGAGGCGCATCAGTTCGGACAGCGCTTCCGCCCGGCGGATGACAGTGAGGCCTTTGCTCCGGGCCGCCTCAAGTTCCGGATTGCCGGACTTCACAGCGGTGGAAATGATGATGTTCCGGGCGCCGATCAGGTTCACCGCGTCATGACCGATGAAAACGCGCACGCCCTTGGCGCGCAGGCGGCGGACGTTGGCGCTTTCCTTCTGATCGCTGCCTTGGACGGCAAACCCCTTCGCAAGCAGGATCTCGGCGATGGCGCTCATGCCGATGCCGCCGATGCCGATGATGTGGAATGTGCCTGCGTTGCGGGGTATTTGCATCGTGTTGTCTATCGTACCGTCAAACGTTGCAGATCAGGCATCAGGATGCCCGGGCGGATGTCGGCGTGGTGGCCTTAGCGGCCCCCGCAAGCTCTTCCACAAGGGCTGCCAGCCGTACAACGGCGTCCGGACGGCCTTGCTTCCTTGCACACTCTGCTGCTTCGCGGAGCGCGGCGCCACTCTCCATGAGCCGCGCGATCTCGTAGGCAAGCCTTTCCGGGCTCAGTGTCTTTTGTTCGATACACCAAGCACCGCCCGATTCGGCAAGTTGGGTTGCATTTTGCAACTGATCGTTGTCGAGGGAATGAGGCAAGGGCACCAATATTGACGGGCGGCCGATCACCGTTAACTCCGCGACAGACGACGCGCCGGCCCGGCCGACGACGAGATGGCTTGCTGCCATGCGGGCGGGCAGATCCTTGAAGAAGGGGGATATTTCGGCGGCTATTCCGGCGTCGTGATATGCGGCTCGTACCCGGACAACGTCTTCCTCGCGGGCTTGCTGGACGACGTTCAATCGCGATTTCAAGGGAGCAGGCAGCAGAGTGAGTGCCGGAGGGACCGCGTCCGAAAAGTAACGGGCTCCCTGACTGCCGCCGAAAATCAGAACATGGAAGGGACCGTTCGGCTCCAAGGGTGGATAAACGCGCGCCGCCGCTTCGAGGACGATGCCACGGACCGGATTTCCGGTGAAGCGGGCTTTGGCCAGCAGCGGGCCCTCCAGAAACTTTGTCGTCTCGAATGATGTCGCGATGGCATTGACGCGCCCGGCCAGCATCTTGTTGGCTCTGCCGAGCACGGCGTTCTGCTCGTGGAGCATGGTTGGAATACCGAGCTGGCGGGCAGCAATAAGCGGCGGGAACGTTGGATACCCTCCAAACCCCACCACCACGAGGGGGCGCACGGTTTTCATCAGCTTGCGGGCCGCAACGATGCCTTTGGCCAGCGCCAGGCCCGTCTTCGCAACGGAGAGAGGTGATTTCGAAGCGAGCGTCGCAGAGGGCACCTGATGCACTGCACGCGCAGGAAAGCCCGTGCCGTAGCGGTCCCCACGCATATCCGTCACCAGATCAACGGTGTAGCCGCGGCGACCTAATTCCTCGGCCAGGGCGAACGCCGGAAACAAGTGTCCTCCCGTGCCCCCGGCGGCCAACATGACGGTTCGATTCCGGTCCATAATTTTGGCTACTCTCCCCAACCGGATGCTCTTGTCAGCCAAACGCGGCCGTTTCTGGTCCGGTTGTCGTCCGGTTGCACCGTCCTTTCAAGAGACGCGGCGACGCGTGAGGGCCAGCAGCATTCCGAGCGTCACTGAGACCGCGAGCGTGGAGGAGCCGCCGGCCGACAGGTATGGCAGCGTGATGCCTTTTGCGGGAAGGAGGCCGACATTGACGCCCATGTTGAAGAGCGCTTGGAGGCCGAACACCAGGGCGAGGCCGATGATGCCCAACTTCACCGATACGTCGGGTTCCTGGCCGGCCCGGTAGAGAGCGCGGAGCACAATAAAGGCAAAGAGCATGACGATCGCGAGGCAGGCGACGGCGCCGTACTCCTCCGCGATGACCGCAAAGATGAAGTCCGTATGGGCGTCGGGCAAAGACGTTTTGATGGTGCCTTCGCCGGGTCCTCGCCCGAAAAAGCCACCTTGCTCGAAGGATTGCAAAGCGCGGTCGACCTGACTGTTGTCGCCGGGGGCGGGATCGAGAAAGCGATCGATGCGGGCCTCGACGTGAGGGAAAGTGAAGTATGCGCCGATAATCCCCGCGAGGCCCAGCGCAACGATGGCTGCCGCGTAGATCAGCGGTTGGCCGGAGACGAAGAAGAGCGCGCCCCATACGAGGCTCAGGAGCAATGTCTGGCCGACGTCGGGTTGCATGACGAGAAACGAAGCGACGAGCGCGTACAAGCCGATAGCAAACCACAGCCCCGGCATCTCGGGGCGTTTTCGTGCTTCTGCGAGCAACCAGGCCGAGATGACGACGAACGCAGGCTTCAGGAACTCGGACGGTTGCACCGAGTGGCTGCCGATCGATAGCCAGCGACGGGCGCCGTTGATTTCGCGGCCGGTCACGTGGACGACGATAAGTCCGGCGATCGCAACGAACAGCACACCAAGCGCGACGCGGCGCGTCTCACGTGGGGTCAGGAACGAAAGCACGACGAGGATCACTGCGCCCAGCGCAGAGAAGAGGACGTGACGCTCGACGAAGTAATACGCCGGCAGGCCCTTCTTGAGAGCCACCGATGGGCTGGCGGCCAGCGAGAAAACGAGGCCAGCACCGATCAAGATGAAGATTGCAATCAGCAGCACATGATCGACGGTGAACCACCAGCCTGCCAGACGGCTGCGGTCTTCACGGGAGAAACTCATGATCCGGTGCGGAGCGCGATTTCCTCGGCCACGAGCCGCCGGAAATGCTCACCCCGCTCCTCGAAGTTTTTGTACTGGTCGTAGGACGCGCAGGCGGGAGACAGGAGGACGACGCTATCTTCTGCGCCAGAAGCGATCGCGTCGTGCGTGGCCCTGGCGACCGCCACGTCCATCGTTCCACAGGACTCATAAGGGACGTCACCGCCGAGGGTGGCCGCAAATGCTTCTGTTGCGGCCCCGATAAGGTAGGCTTTGGCGATGCGCGGGAAATAGGGACGCAGGGTATCGATGCCGCCATCCTTGGCCTTACCGCCGAGGATGATGTGGATACCGCGCGGCCAGGTGGCGAGCGCTTTTTCGGTGCTCTCGGCGTTCGTCGCTTTGCTGTCGTTGATGAACAGCGTGGAGCCCAGGCGACCGATCTGCTCCAAGCGATGCGCAAGCCCCGGATAGGTCAGCATATGCGGCACGATCTCATTGTCCCGCAAGCCGGCAAGACGGAGCGCCCCATAGGCCGCGCAGGCATTCTCGCCGTTGTGACGGCCACGCAGTGCCGCAACACCGGCCAGATCTGTGACCGGCTCTTTGCGAAAAAAGACACGCGAACCCGAGAAGACGATATCGGCGGTATCGCTTGTGGAGGCCGTGAGGATGTCCTTGCCGGCCGAGCGATATTTCTCCGCAATGGCCCTGGTCCAGTCGTCGTCAATGACGACCGTGGCTTTGTCGGCGCCTGCGATGAGGCGTTCCTTCACGCCGGCGTAGTTTGTCATCGTGCCATGGCGGTCGAGGTGATCCGGCGTGATGTTCAATAGCACGCCCACGCTCGGCCTGATCGTGGGCGCCAGATCGATCTGAAAGGATGAGCATTCGACCACGTAGACACGGTCGCGCGTCAGCGGGTCGAGGGTGAGAATGGCGCGACCGATGTTGCCGCCGAGTTGCACGTCGCGGCCCGCTTGCCGGAGAATGTGGGCAATGAGGGCCGTGGTGGTCGATTTTCCGTTGGTGCCGGTGATGGCGATAAACGGCGCTTCTGGACACAGGCTCGCGCGCTCGCGGCAAAAGAGTTCGATGTCGCCGATCACTTCGATGCCGGCGGCTTCTGCCTTCTGCACCGTCCAGTGCGGCTCGGGATGCGTGAGGGGCACGCCGGGCGCGAGAATGAGCGCGGCAAATCGCGCCCAGTCCTCCCGGAAAAGGTCGACAAGCGGGATGCCCGCCTTGTCTGCGCCCGCGCGCCCGGACTCGCCATCGTCCCATGCGGCCACTCGAGCGCCGCCCGCCATCAGGGCGAGAGCGGTTGCGTTGCCCGATGCGCCAAGACCGAACACCGCTACGTCGAGACCGGAAAAGGTGGTGATCGGGATCATCGGGGCGGTCCGCTCAGCGCAGTTTCAGAGTGGCGAGACCAACGAGGGCAAGGATGACGGAAATAATCCAGAAGCGTACGACGACGGTGCTCTCCTGCCAGCCCTTCTGCTCGAAATGGTGATGCAGCGGAGCCATTCGAAACACGCGCTTGCCCGTCATTTTGAACGACACGACTTGAATGACGACCGACAACGTTTCAAGGACGAAGAGACCCCCGACGATGGCCAGCACGATTTCATGCTTGGTCGCGACAGCGATCGCGCCTAGCGCACCGCCGAGTGCCAATGAACCGGTGTCGCCCATGAAGATCATAGCCGGCGGGGCGTTGAACCATAGAAAGCCTAGCCCTGCGCCAATGAGTGCGCCGCAAATGACGGCGAGTTCGGCGGTTCCGGCGACATAGTGGATCTGGAGGTGGGTTGCAAACTTCTCCGAGCCGATGAGATAGGCGATCAGGCCGAACGTGGCCGCAGCGATCATGACCGGAACGATAGCCAAACCGTCCAGCCCATCGGTGAGGTTCACCGCGTTTCCGGCACCGGCGATGACGAGCATTCCGGCGAGAAGAAACAAGGGGCCGAGATAGATCAGCGTATCCTTGAAGAACGGCACCGCGAGCTGTCCTGCAAGCGCGGGGGCCGACAGTTGCATAATGCCCCAGGCGGCCGCGGCGGCGACGATCAATTCCAGTCCGAGCCGCGCCTTGCCGCCAAAACCGCTGGCGTGCTGCTTTGTGACTTTCAGAAAATCGTCGTAGAAGCCGATGGCGCCATAGGCGAGCGTGACGCCGAGCACGATCCAGACGTAGAGGTTCGACCAGTCGGACCACATCAACGTGGAGAACGTGACGCTGGCCAAAATCATCAGTCCACCCATGGTGGGCGTGCCCCGCTTGGCCAGATGTGTTTGAGGACCGTCATCGCGGATCGGCTGGCCCTTACCCTGCTTCAAGCGGAGCAAATCGATGATGGCGGGTCCAAACAGCATGACGAAAAGGAGCGCGGTGAAGATCGCGCCGCCAGTCCGAAATGTTATGTAGCGGAAGACGTTGAGCAGACCGATCTGGTCGCTGAATTGCCCCAGCTCATAGAGCATGCTTCATGTCTCCCCCATGCGCCCCCCCACGCCGCCAAACCCAGCGGCGGCGGATTTCTTACCCTACTCCCGGGAACCTGTCCGATTGAACTTGCTCAGCATGGCTGCCACGAGCAATCCCATTTTTGATCCATTAGAACCCTTGACCATCACCGCGTCTCCCGGCTTGAGCGCGGCCATGAGTATGGGCTCGAGCTCGGCCGAGGTTTGGGCCCAACCTCCCCGTCGGGCACCGGAGACCCGTTCGTACAGTCCCGCCATATGCGGTCCCGCGGCAAAAACGAGATCGACACCGGCTGAATCGATCGCATCCCAGAGGTCGGCGTGCATCGCGGGTGCGTCTGGCCCCAGTTCAAGCATGTCGCCCAGAACGGCAATACGGCGCGGATAGTCGCTGCGCGGCAGCGCGGGGAGCACGGCCAACGCCGCGCGCATCGACGCAGGGTTGGCGTTGTAGCTCTCGTCGATCAAAAGGAGTTCGCCGGACCCCACGTCAAGGCGCGTGCGTGAACCCCGACCGGGCGGCGGAGCGAATTGGGCAAGTGCGGCAAGGCCTTTCGCAGGCTCGGCTCCTGCGGCATCGAGGGCGGCGGTCACGAATAGCGCATTCGTCACCATGTGCATGCCGACGGTGCCGATGAGGAAGGGAAGTTTACCGCGGCTACCAGCGCGGATCACCTCCCCCTCGCTGGTGGTCGCGCTCATGCGGCTGCCGGACAATGCAACCACGTCGTCGGCTCCGAACGTGGCGATGGCTTCAGCAGCGCTGAGGTCTTTGGTGATGCCGGTCACGTGAACTTTGCGCGCCCGCGCGGCAGCCAGCAGGCGAGCAGCGTGCCGGTTGTCGAGATTGATGAGCGCCGCGCCGGAGGGTTCGAGACCAAGGAAGATCTCGGCTTTCGCATCCGCGATCCCTTCCTCATTGGCGAAGTTTTCAATGTGCGCGTTTTCGACGGTGGTGACGATTGCGATATGCGGACGGACCATTGCCGTGAGCGGCGTGATCTCTCCGGCGTGGTTCATGCCGATTTCGAAGACTGCGTAGTGTGTGTTCGCGGGCATGCGGGCGAGCGTCAGAGGAACGCCCCAGTGATTGTTGTACGATTTCTCTGATGCGTGCGTTGGCCCGACTGCGGAGAACGCCAGCCGGAGCATCTCCTTGGTCGTCGTTTTGCCGACGCTGCCGGTGACGGCGATGACGCGGGCGTCAGAGGCGAGGCGCGCGCGGGCAGCGCGGCCGATGTTTTCCAGCGCACGCAGGGGATCACTCGTGCGGATTAGCGCGCCATCATCGTGTTTTCGCACATACTCCAACGATACGATGGCAGCGACTGCGCCCTTGGCAAACGCCGCGCCGACAAAATCATGGCCGTCGCGCTGATCCTTCAGCGCCACGAAAACATCGCCGGGCTCGAGCGTGCGGGTATCGATCGAAAATCCAGTGATGGCGTTGCTCGCATGACCGTCGGCGGCAGCGCCTGCGGCCTTGACGAGTTCGTCGAACGACCAAAGTGCCTGTTTGCTCATGGGGCTCCCAGCGCCTCCGCCAGCACGTCGTGGTCCGAGAACGGCAGCACCGTGTCTCCGACGATCTGGCCGGTTTCATGGCCTTTGCCCGCGACGAGCACGACGTCGCCCGGCTGCATCATCGCGACAGCAGTCCGGATCGCCTCCGCCCGGTCGCCGATTTCTATGGCGCCTTTTGCACCGGACAGCACCTCCGCGCGGATCGCCGGGGCGGTCTCAGTGCGTGGGTTGTCGTCCGTCACGATGACGACATCGGATTTCTCGACCGCGATGCGGCCCATGATCGGGCGCTTGCCCCGATCGCGGTCACCGCCACACCCGAAGACGCATATGAGCCGGCCCGTGGCGAAGGGCCGGCAGGCCTCAAGGGCAGCCGCGAGCGCTTCGGGCTTATGGGCGTAGTCGACGACGCCGAGGCCGCCATTTCTGCGGCCGATAATCTCAAGACGGCCCTTGACGCCTTTCAGCCCGGGCAACGCCGCGAAGACGCGCTCGACCTCTTCGCCTGTCGCGATTGCGAGACCGGCGGCAACGAGGGCGTTCTCCACCTGATAGCCCCCGACGAGCGGGAGTTCGACTGCTGCCATTTTTCCCGAGGCTTGAAGCGTGAGACGCTGCGCAAACCCGGCGGCTTCGGCGGAGACGAGCTTGATCGTTTCGCCGCTGCGACCGACGGTCAGAACCGGACGGCCTGTTCGGCGCGCGATCGCTTCTGCCTCGGCCGCATATGCACCGTCACGGTTGATCACGGCAGGCTTGTCGGGCGGCAGCAGGTTTTCGAACAGCCGCATTTTGGCGGCGAAATAGTCCTCGACGGTCGGATGGTAGTCCAGGTGGTCGCGGCCGAGATTCGTGAAGGCAGCGGCCGCGATCCCGACGCCGTCGAGGCGATGCTGGTCGAGGCCGTGTGATGACGCCTCCATCGCAAGATGCGTGGTTCCTTCGGTTGCGAGTGCAGCCAGTGTCTTGTGCAGCGTGACGGGATCGGGTGTCGTCAGCGAGCCGTAAACGGTCGCCTTGGGAGAGACGACACCGATCGTGCCAAGCGAAGCGGCTTGGTGGCCGCAGGCGGCGAAGATCTGGCGCGTGAATTCTGCTACCGATGTTTTGCCGCTCGTGCCCGTGATCGCGACGACCGTCGCCGGCTGGCCGCGATAGACGCGTGAGGCGAGCACGGCGAGCGCAACGCGCGGGTCGGGAACTCGAAGGACCGGGATGGCTAGTCCGGCGGGGACGGCTGCGGTCTGCGCGGCAAAGGCTGCTATCGCTCCCTTGGCCTCAGCATCGGCGATGAAGCGCCCGCCGTCGGCTTTCGTCCCGGGAATTGCGACGAAGACGTCACCCGGTCCCGCGGCGCGACTGTCCGCGGTGACACCGGTTACCCACAGGTCAGCGACATGCGCAGGGATAGCCACGAGATCGGCAGCGAGATCAGAGAGCTGCATCACAGGCCTTTGCTTCGAGATCATCAGTGCAGGGCGACGTCATGCGGGGGCTGGACACGCTCGATGTTTGAGCGGTCCGGCGTGGCCGGTTTATGGTGCTCCGAGGGTTCCGTCAAACGGACCTTGAGCCGTCCACAATTGTGAGGATTCTGAGTCACATTCACCAAAATAGTCGGCACTAAAGCCAGCGTGGACGTGGACGGCTTCAGAACGGCTCGGCAGTCGGGGCCAGACCGGCTCGACCGGGGCGATGGCTCCGGGGCCGCTCTCTACGTGAGTGCAGGCAGGCAGGCACCACCTAACCAAATGGTCATGTTTCGGCGAGCGCTCGGGTAACCTGGATCGCTCACTGTTGCGTGAGCTAAGAAGCGCCTATTTCATTGCGAAAAGCGGCCCCTTGTAGCCTATTCGACCTTTCCATTCCTTCATCTTCATACGACGGGAAAGCTTCCCTCACGCCGGCTCACAATCGCGGCTCATCTGCCAACGCCAACGTGAGTGGCAGTGAACCGGAAGAGCCCCTAGATGCCAATCATGGTTCGGAGCCGGACATCGGCTTCACCAACGCGGGGACAGATTAAAGCCCCGCACCGAGGAACGCATCAACGAGGAGACTTTCATGATCCGTACATTCGCACTCGCCGCCGCTCTTTGCTCGGGCCTCTCGATGGCTGCCGTTGCCGGCGACGCACCCGCGACGTCTACTGACGCTGATCCGGCGCAGTTCACGTCCGGCCTCAACTACGCCGCGAACGCTGACACGGCGCGCAAGATCCTCATCGGCCGTGGCTACACGCAGGTGTCCGATCTGACGCGCGGCGAAGATGGCCGCTGGACAGGCACGGCGATGAAGGACGGCAAGGTCGTCATGGTTGGCGTGGAACTGCCGCCGAAGCCGGCCACCGCCACCAACTAAGTTTCACGACGCAACGAACGTCTGCGCCCGCCAGCAGCAAACTGGCGGGCGCTTTCGTATTCGGACTCTACTTCTTGTCGGCAGCGACGACGCGGATGGACAGTTCGCGCAGCTGCTTGGGACTTGCTTCCGACGGGGCGTTCATGAGCAGGTCGGTCGCCTGCTGGTTCATTGGGAAGAGCGCGACTTCGCGCACGGTCTTGCAGCCAGTGAGCAGCATCACGACGCGTTCAATGCCCGCGGCCATACCGCCATGGGGCGGCGCGCCGTACTGGAAGGCGCGATAAAGGCCGCCGAAGCGGGCTTCCACGTCGGCGCGCGACAGGCCGGTGATCTCGAACGCCTTGACCATCGTCTCCGGCAGGTGGTTACGCACCGAGCCCGACGCGATCTCGTAGCCGTTGCAGACGATGTCATACTGATTGGCCTTGAGTGCGAGTAGCGCGTCCTTGCCTTCCTTCTCGGCGGCTTCGAGCGCGGCATGGCCGCCCTTCGGCATCGAGAACGGGTTGTGCGAGAAGTCGATCTTCTTGTCTTCGTCGTCCCACTCATAGAATGGGAAATCGATGATCCAGGCGAGGGCGAAGCGGTTCTCGTCGACGAGCTTCAGTTCCTGGCCGATGCGATCACGCGCGGCACCTGCAAACTTGTAGAAGTTCGCTGGGTTACCGGCGGTGAAGAAAACGGCGTCCCCGGTCTTGAGGCCGAGCTGAGCCTGAATGGCGGCCGCGCGCTCGGCGCCGATGTTCTTGGCGACGGGACCGGCGCCGGCGGCACCTTCCTCCTCACGCCAGAAGATGTAACCGAGGCCGGGCTGGCCCTCGCCCTGCGCCCAGGAGTTCATGCGGTCGCAAAAGGCTCGCGATCCGCCGGTCGGCGCGGGGATCGCCCAGACGCGGACCTTGGGGTCCTTCTCGATCATGCCGGCGAACACCTTGAACCCGCTGCCACGGAAGTGCTCGGTGACGTCCTGCATTTCGATCGGGTTGCGCAGGTCGGGCTTGTCGGAACCGTACTTGGCGATCGCTTCGTCGTAGGGGATGCGCGGCCAGCCGTTGGTCACCGGCTTACCGTCTGCATGCTCTTCGAAGATGCGAGTGAGGATTGGCTCCATGGTCTGGAAGATGTCTTCCTGCTCGACGAAGCTCATTTCCACGTCGAGCTGGTAGAATTCTCCCGGCAGACGGTCGGCGCGCGGGTCCTCGTCGCGGAAGCACGGCGCGATCTGGAAGTAGCGGTCGAAGCCGGAGACCATCAGCAGCTGCTTGTACTGCTGGGGGGCCTGGGGCAGCGCATAGAACTTGCCTGGATGGATGCGCGAGGGCACGAGGAAGTCGCGCGCACCTTCGGGCGAGGACGCTGTCAGGATCGGCGTCGGGAACTCGTTGAAGCCCGCGTCGTGCATATGGCGGCGCATCGATCTCGTAATCTCGAGGCGCTTCATGATGATGCCGTGCAGCGTCTCGCGGCGCAGGTCCAGGAAGCGGTACTGGAGGCGCAAGTCTTCCGGATAGTCCGGCTCGCCGAACACCGGAACGGGCAGTTCTTTTGCTTCCGAGAGCACCTCGATTTCGGTCGCATAGACCTCGATCTCGCCGGTCGCCAGATCCGAGTTGTCGGTACCTTGGGGACGCTTGCGGACCTTTCCATCAACCCGCACGACCCATTCCGAACGCAGCTTTTCGGCGGTCTTGAAGGCGGGAGAATCCGGATCGGCCACGACCTGTGTCAGGCCGTAGTGGTCGCGCAGGTCGATGAACAACACGCCGCCATGGTCGCGGACGCGGTGCACCCAGCCCGAAAGGCGCGCGATACTGCCGATATTGGAGCTGCGCAGGCCGCCGCAGGTGGTGGAGCGATAACGGTGCAGGCTGGCCGCGGTCATGGCCTAAAGTCCCTTGTCGAGTTGGGGGAAAATCGGGCCGGAGAAGCGCACGGGGTATGGTGAATGTCAAGCCGCAGGCAGCCGGCGGATTACCCCTAGGGTCCCGCAGGCTGAGATAATCCGAAACGCGCCATTTATCCGGCCCGGTAACGGATCGTTAAGCAAGATGGCGCAACTTTCGGTTAAGGAACCGGGCGCCCTCCTCGGCGCGGTAGCCCCATCTTCTCCGCCCTAGAGATTTCAGCCATGTCCACGTCCGCCATCGATTTCGTTGCCCTGGAAGCCCTGCTTGCCGGTCACGCGGCGCAGTCTGCAAACGGTGGTTCGGCAGATGTCCCGGCCGAGCACCCGCTCGCCCGGGAATTGCGTTCGGTTCTGGCCAACCCTCAGTCGTATCGCATTGCCGACCTCGCGCGACTTGTGAACACCATCGGGCGCGAGATGACCATGTTAAAGGCTGGCACCGAGACCGACTTCGACACACTCAGCTAAGGTGCCTCGACAGCCTGTGAAGCAAGCGGGCCACCCGCTCACACCAGACTGCACGCCGCAGCACGCGAGGCTTCCCCCGGCACCATTCTGTTGTATACAAGCCGGAAATGCATCTCGTTACATCCACATCCGATCTCGCCAAGGTTTGTGAAAGCCTCGTCTCAGCCGAGTTCATTGCGGTCGACACGGAGTTCATGCGCGAGCAGACCTTCTGGCCCGAGCTGTGCCTCGTCCAGATCGCGTCCGATTCCGTCGAAGCCATCATTGATCCGCTGGCCACCGGAATCGATCTCAAGCCATTTTACGAGTTGATGGCGCATACCGGCGTCACCAAGGTGTTCCATGCCGCGCGTCAAGATATCGAGATCATGTACTCGGAGGCCGGGCTCATCCCTGCGCCGATCTTCGACACGCAGGTTGCCGCTTCCGTCTGCGGCTACGGCGACAGCGTCAGCTACGTGAACCTCGTCAAGGACATCACGGGGCACGATATCGATAAATCGTCACGATTCACCGATTGGAGCCGGCGGCCGCTGACCGACAAGCAGCTCGTCTATGCCCTCGGCGACGTGACGCATCTGCGCGATGTGTACCGGCACCTGCGCTCGAAGCTGGATGCCACGGGTCGCACATCGTGGCTCAGCGAAGAGATGGCCGATCTGACGCATCCTGAGACCTACGAGACACGGCCCGAGGATGCATGGAAGCGCCTCAAAATGAGGACCAAGAACCGCAAGTCATTTGGCGTTCTGATCGAGCTGGCGGCGTGGCGCGAGAAGGCGGCGCAGGCGCAAAATGTTCCGCGCAGCCGCATCCTTCGCGACGAAGCCCTGTACGATATCGCCAACCAGATGCCGACGACGCCCGAACAGCTGGGCGGGTTGCGGACACTGAGCGATGGCTTTTCCCGCTCGCAGCGCGCGAGGGAAATCATCGAAGCGGTAAAAGCGGGAATCAATCGCGATCCGAAGACGCTGCCGCAGATGAACCATTCACGCGCGGTTTCTGCGGAAGCCGGAGCGACGATCGAGCTGCTGAAGGTTCTGCTCAAGGCGGCTGCTGCCAAGCACGGCGTGGCGCCGCGGCTTCTCGCAGATGCGGAAGAGCTGGAGCGGATTGCAGCCGAAGACGAGCCTGACGTGCTGGCCCTGAAGGGCTGGCGGCGGCAGCTGTTCGGCGAGGACGCGGTGCGGCTGAAGCGCGGCGAGTTGGCGCTCACCCTTGCCGGCGGTGAAGTCAGGGTGTTGCCGGGGAACGGTAGCGGCTGAGTTCTAAACGGTGGCGGCTGAGTTCTACTTGCGGCCGGGGTCGTAGGCATGGCGATCGCGCCAGCCGCGCAGGAATTCCGCCAGTTCGGAATCGACCGGGTCAGGCAGCACAATTCTGACGCTGACCATCTGGTCGCCCGTCGTGCCTGCGGTAGCGTTCACAATCCCTTTGTTTTTCAGGCGAAACACTTTGCCCGAACTCGTGCCGGGCGGGATCGTCAAGTGGACACGGCCGGTGAGCGTCGGGATCTCGATCTTCGCGCCAAGCGCGGCTTCGTCGATGGTCAGCGGAACATCGATCGTGACGTCGTCGCCGGAGCGCTTGAAAGCCGGATGTGGCCGCACACGAACTTCGACAAGCGCATCGCCTGCCGGGCCACCGTTGAAGCCCGGCTGGCCCTTGCCTTTCAAGCGCAGCACCTGACCTTCGACCACGCCCGATGGCACATTGAGGTCGAGGGTGTGGCCGCCGGGCATGGTCACGCGCTTGCGGACGCCAAGGGCTGCTTCATCGAAGTCGAGGTCGATCGTGTAGCGTGCATCCTGGCCGCGACGAGCGCGGGTCTGGGCGCCTGCGCCGCGAAATCCCGCGAAGATATCTCCGAAGGGATCTTCTGAATCAAAGCCGCCAAAGCCGGTGCTCCAGCGGGCGCCGCCGCCGGCTCCCGGACCTGCACCCGGGCGTGGGCCGGTGGGGCGACGCTGATCGCCGGCCGCGTCGATCTCGCCACGGTCGTAGGCTTTCCGCTTGACGGGGTCGCCGATGATGTCGAAGGCGACGGTGACCTTCTTGAAGCGCTCTTCGGCGGCTTTGTCGGGGTTGACGTCGGGGTGCAGTTCCTTCACGAGCAGGCGATAGCGGCGGCGAATTTCATCGTCGGTTGCCGTGCGCGGCACGCCCAGGACCAGATAGGGATCGTCGGCCACGTTCCCCTCCCTTTCACCGCGCGATACGAATTTCGCCGGTGCGGCCGAGCACCGTGGCGAGACTTTCGAAACGGCGGCGCAGGCGTTCGCCATCGAGGTCGGCGTGCTGCGGAGGCAGCGTCAGGATCAGCGTGTCACCGCGATAGTCGAGTTGTGTCTCATCGATAATGCCGGGCATGCCGACCGAAATCATGTGAGCTGCGCGTAGTGCGCCTCCGATAATGCGGGCGCGCTTCAACGCGCGCCGGTCGATCCGAGCCAACAATTGCTGCGGCAGGCCATCAGTGTCGCCCGTCTGGGCTCCAGCGTGGCGAAAGTAAACGGTGAGACCGAGAAAGATGCGGCCGGGGTGGCTGATGCCGGACATGCCTGCATGGGCGATCTTGTCCAGGCTCTGCTCACCACGGTAGTCGGGATGAACGCGCCAGCCGACATCGGACAACAGGCAGGCTGCGTGGCGAAGACGGCGCTCTTCGGGCGTTTCGTCCGGGCCGTCGCTTGCGAAGAGCTGGTCGGTCCAGTCGCACAATTCCAGAGCGTGAGCGAGCGAGCGTGAGCGCTGAAGCGCAAACTCTTCGCAGAAGCTGAGCAGTGGATCCTTCGACCGTTCGTGGGGCGACAACAGACCGTAGAGAAGGCCTTCGCGGACTCCGTGAACGGAGAGCACCACAGCGGAAGGCTGCAGCTGGAGGAGCAGTCGCTCCAGCACCAAGGCTCCGTAAGGCAGCGCTTCACGCCGGGCGCGAGCAACTTCCTCGATGCCGGGCAGGGCCGCGATTTTTTTTGTGCGGCGGATACTTTCGCAGAACTGGATCGCATCACGCGTCGGGATCGTGTAGCCCTGCATGATGCGCAGAGGGTATTGCGTCTGCTCCATGTGCAGCTTGGCCAGCGCGCGCCACGTTCCGCCCACGGCATAGAAGGGCCGACCGCGGCCTTTGCTCAGCCACGGAACGGTTTGGAGATGTGCGTCGGCGATTTTCAACGCATCATCGATCTTGCCGCCTGTCTGATCGATGAGACGCAGTCCGCCCAGAGGCAGTGTGACCGCTTCGTTGAGCGTAGTGGTGCCCACATCGATCAGTTCCAGGCTGCCGCCGCCGAGGTCTCCGGCGAAACCATCCGGCTCCTCGAAGCCCATGCGGATGCCTTGCGCGGCCAGTTCCGCTTCCCGGTGGCCCGAGAGAATTTCGATCTTCGTGCCACAAGCCTTCTCAGCGCGCGCGATGAAGCTTGGCCCGTCGCCAGCATCCCGCACGGCAGCCGTCGCGAAGGCCTTGAGCGTCTTGACCTTTAGCACGCGCGCGACCGCCTTGAACCGCATCAGCGCCACAATGGTCCGCTCGACGGCTTCCGCGCCGAGGTGGCCTGTAGTGGCCACCGTGCGACCGAGACCACAGAGCACCTTTTCGTTGAATAGCGGTGTCGGCGAGCGCACGGCGCCTTCGTAAACGACGAGGCGTACCGAGTTCGAGCCGATGTCGATGACACCGATCGGCTCGAGGTCTCGCGGCCGGCTTGCGCCGCCCAGCATCTGCATCAGGCTCGTCACGTCGGTTTCCTGCTTCAATCCGGACCTCGAACGCGAAACTTCGGCGGCGAACTCGTCTTCAAGGCCTGACCCCGGCCGGATAAACTTGGGTTGGTCATAAAGTACTTGTGGGCGTTGAACGACGCTTCCTTGGGACCGGGATGGACCCGCTCAGATGATCCATCGGCCAAAATGCGCCAGCTCTGCTGGTTGTCCATCAGGTTCGCCACCATGATCTGATTAAGCACCTGTTCGTGCACTGTCGGGTTCAGAATGGGCAGCATGGCCTCGACCCGACGGTCGAGGTTGCGCGGCATCATATCGGCAGACGAGATGTAGACCGCCGCCTTGGCTGAAGGCAACGGCTCGCCACGGCCAAAGCAGTAGATCCGGGCGTGCTCGAGAAAACGTCCGATGATGCTCTTGACGCGAATGTTCTCCGACAATCCTTTAATTCCCGGTTTCAGGCAGCAGACACCGCGGCAGATGATGTCGATAGAAACGCCGGCTCCGCTTGCCTCGTAGAGCGCATCGATGATCTGCGCATCGACGAGCGAATTCATTTTCATCCAGATGGCTGCTGGTCGGCGCGCCTTGGCGTGTTCGATTTCTTCGCGGATATGCGCCAGGATCTTCTGGCGGATGCCGTTCGGACTTGCCGACATGACATCGAGTTCGCCCGGGCTGCCGTATCCGGTGACAAAGTTCAGAATACGGGTGACGTCGCGGGCGATCGCGGGATCACGGGTGAAGAGCGAAAGGTCGGTGTAGATCTTTGCCGTCTGCGGATGGTAGTTGCCGGTCCCGATGTGGCAGTAGGTGGTGAGTTCGGAGCCTTCACGGCGCACCACAACGCCGAGCTTGGCGTGTGTCTTCAGCTCGATAAAGCCATACACCACGTGCACGCCGGCGTTTTCAAGATCGCGCGCCCAGCGGATGTTGGCGGCTTCATCGAAGCGCGCCTTCAACTCGACCACCGCGGTGACGGATTTGCCGGCTTCGACGGCTTCCTTGAGCGCCTGGACGATGGGACTGTCGCGCGAGGTCCGGTAGAGCGTCCACTTGATCGCCATGACGTTGGGGTCGTTGACGGCCTGGCGGAGGAACTGCACCACCACATCGAAGCTCTCGTAGGGATGGTGGACGACAATATCCTTCTTGCTGATCGCGGCAAAGCAATCGCCGTTGTACTCGCGGATACGCTCCGGAAAGCGAATGTTGAACGGCTTGAACAGCAGGTCCGGGCGGTCGGCGACGATCAGCTGGCAGGTATCGGAGAGGCCCAGCACACCCTCCTTCACGAACACCGCTTCCGGGCCCACTTCCAGTTCGTCAGCGACGAGTTGGCGGAGTTGCTCCGGCATCCGGGCTTCGAGTTCAAGACGGATAACCATGCCGCGACGGCGGCGTTTCAACAGCGTTTCGTAGGAGCGCACCAGATCTTCGGCTTCTTCCTGCAGTTCAATATCGCTGTCGCGCAACACCCGGAACGCGCCCTTCGCCTTGACCTCGAAACCCATGAACAGCTTTTCGAGGAACATGCCGATCAGCTGCTCCATCTGAATGAAGCGGATCTGCTTGTCAGAGGCGGCTTCCGCCCGCATGCGGATGAAGCGTTCGAGTTGGCCGGGGATGGGTATCAAACCGCTCATGACCATGTTGTCCGTCCGGCGCTGCAGCTGGACGGCTATGGTCAGGCCTTTGTTGAGGATGAAGGGGAACGGGTGTGCCGGATCGACGGCGATGGGCGTCAGGATCGGGAAGATGTGGGTGAGAAACAGGTTTTCAAGCCAGACCCGCTCGCGATCCGTTAGTTCTTCAGGTTCGACGAGCTTGACGCCGTTAGCCTCAAGTTCGGTGCGAATGGTGCGCCACGTCGCCTGCTTATCGGCGACGAGACCGGCAGCAAATGAATTGATCGCCGCCATTTGTTCGGCGGGCGTCAGGCCGTCCTGAGTTGTGGTCGTCACGCCGGCGGCAATCTGGCCGTAAATGCCGGCTGCGCGGACCATGTAGAACTCGTCGAGGTTCGAGGCCGAGATCGACAGGAAGCGCAACCGCTCGAGGACCGGGTGATGCTCGTTCTGAGCCTCTTCTAGAACGCGGCGATTGAATTGGAGCCAGGATAGTTCGCGGTTGTAGAAGCGCGACGGCCCCGTCGGCGGAGCGGGTTCAGCCCATGCCGTTTCAACTACGGATGCGGACTTCGCTTTTCCTTTTATCGTCGACATGCCCGGACACCTTTCCTGCTGTGGCGGGGTCGACTAAGGCCCGCAGTATGCGACACTTGCATGACAGTCAGTCCTTGCCAACGGCAGCAGAGGGCGCATGCAGGCGCTCCAGGGCTTCCGCCGCAATGGTGCGGGTTACGCTGCGCTGGCGCGAAAGAGCAAGCTGATCGCACGATTCGACAAGCTGAAGAGCCGCCTCGAACGAGCGCTCCATGTGCAGCGCGAGATGATTGATGACATGCGGCTCCGGCGTCAGTTGGCGATCGGTGAAGAGTTTTACAAGCACTGCTTTCAAGACGTCGTCGCCAGGTGGGTCGATCCGCACCATTGGCAAGGCCCGCAACCGCGATCGCAGATCGGGAAGGGCAACCGACAAATCGCCCGGCGCCGTGCGCGACGTTGCAAGCAGTGCGTACTCCTTTTCCTTCGTCAGATTGAGGAGATGAAAGAAAACGCGCTCGTCAGCGATACCACGGTCGAGGTCTTCTATGGCCATGGCGCCGGTCCGTTCCATTTCTGCCACGGCCTCTTCGGTCAAGGCAGACGCCACAAGACTTCCGGCTCCAGATTTCAATCGCCAGACGTTGGTAAGGTGGCTTTTGCCCGAGCCGGTGGGACCGACGACGATCGCGGCCCGTGCCGTCCAGTTCGGCCACCCATCGACAAGCGCCACGGCCGCCTCGTTGCTTGCGCCGACGAGAAAATCCTCCAACGCGAGCGCCGGCCGGTGAGACAGATTGAGCACGAGCTGCTCAGGGACGGCTTTGGGCTCGGGCGCGATCATTGCCACCTTTCCAGATTTGCAGGCGGCGGCTGTCGGGCGACGTCCGGTCAGGTTCGTGAGCCGGGTAAGTCCGCGGTCGACATATGCCGAAGCCAGAGGTCGAGATAGGCCGCCAGGGACGCGAACGTCAACGCGCCCGTCAGTAGAATCAGCAAGAACTTGAGCCTATCGAGCCCCAAAGCAAAGGCTTGATCAGCCAGCACGACGGCGACGAGAACCACGAGGGCCGCCGTATTGGCCTTACTGACGCCCAGCGGTTTCATCTGAAACGGGCGGTCCAGGAGCCATGCGAGCACCACACCGGCCACGATCAGTAGATCGCGCGAGACTACGGCGATTACCAGCCACGACGGCAGTGCTCCGGACACGCCGAAAGCGATAAACATGCTGACGACCAGAAGTTTGTCGGCGATCGGATCGAGGTAGGATCCGAGTTCGGTTTTCCAGTCGAAGCGATTGGCGAGATAGCCGTCCACGGCATCCGACAGCCCCGCGACAAGGAAGGCGAAGAACGCCAGCTGAGACTGCCCAGTCACCACGAGCCAAAATATGACCGGGACAAGAATAACGCGGCCCGTCGTGATAATGTTTGGCAAACTCACGGTCAGATCTTTGGATATCTGTTGTTGGGCCCTTCGGGCCGCATTGTCGGGCTTTGAGGCCGGGGGTGCGTCACAGCTGCCATGCTTGAGCAAATCGGGCAAGCCTTCGGCGGCAAAAACCTTTCCACCGCGGGATTTTGGGCTGCTTCTACCGGTCATTGCGACTGCCGCATCACCCACAACCCGCCGGTATCAGTCAGAGAAATCCCGTACGTGGCCAACGCCCGGGCAAGGGCGGGACCGCCGCCGGGATATTTGACACTTACAGAGGCCCGGTCGGAAGAGATCGAGCCGATGCGAATATCATCGATGCCGGGGGCCTCGAGCAGGACACGGCGCATTGCATTCCATTCGGCGGTGCCGCCGAATTGGGCGTCGAAGGACACGTCCACTCCAGCCCCCGCGGGGGTGCCGTATGGGTTGGCTGACGTAGCTGCAGCCGCGATGGCGCCGCCGCTGTTGATCGCCTTCCAACGGCCCTCGATAACGCCTTGCGAGACGACGGCGGCCAATTCGAGGGTGTAGGCGAGGTCGCCGTCACTCAAGCGATAAGCGCGCTTCAAAGCGAAGGGACCGGCGGAATCCTGACCCGCCAGCAGGACGTTCACCTTGCCGCCTTCGGTGTCGACTTCGGCGACCGCGACGATGATCTGGTCGGTCCCGTAAGCCGCTGCCAGTGTCATCACCGAGGCAGAGAGTGACGCATCCTCATAGAGCCCTCGCAGCGCATCCGGGCCGATCTCAGGTTTCAGGGGTTCGGCTTTCAAAGGCGCGACCGAGTTTTGCAGATCGAGTGTGGGCCAGACCGTACCCCAGGTTCCGCTGGCGGCGCGAAATTCGCCCGTTGGACCCGCGGCGGCTTTCGCATCGCGCGTCAACGGCACGATGATTGTCGAGGGAGCCTGAGTATCGACATAAGGAACGCCCTGGCGGTTGAGTAGGTCTCGGACTTCGTTGGCTTGGAAGGAGAAGTCGAGATTGGCGATATATTGGGTGGCGGAGTTGCGTTCCGAACGGACGGCTACCCCGTCGATCAGTGTCGCTGGATCAACGGAGGCCAGGCGCTCCATGTCTCGATAAGCCGTGACGGGGACGATGCGCTTCAGGAGCGAGCGGAAGGCAGCTTTCTGGCCGTCGGCAATGGCTGCGTCCTTGGCGGTCACCGCATTGGCTGCACGGGCTTCCACGGGATAATTCGCGATCGTGTAGGCACGGTCAGCTGCGGGCTTTGCCCAAGCGACGGTGGCGGCCCCAGCCCCCACGGCGGCGAGTGCTGTCAGAACGGCGACCCGGGCCGCATCCACCGTCAAGCGCATTTGATAAAGCCTTGCCTTTGAAGACCTTGACGCAAAAGAACGCTGTGTCGTATCGCCGGAACATTGCCCCGGCTTCCTTAAGCTGATAGAGCGCCCCATGTTCTCGCGAGCAATCGGGCGAAAATCGGGTCGCGGCGCTGTTACTGCCGGCGGAGGACCGCCCCCGCGCGACGTAAGACCGTTTCCGGCAAGCTCCGGGACCGCATCACATGGCCGGGGTTGCATGAGTACCACCAAAGACGAGAAATCCGTACCGGTCACTTATCGCGATTCAGGCGTCGACATCGACGCTGGCAATGCCCTCGTTCATGCGATCAAACCGCTAGTGAAGGCGACGCGACGGTCGGGTGCGGATGCGGACTTGGGTGGGTTTGGGGGGCTCTTCGACCTCAAGGCGGCCGGTTTTCGCGATCCCATTCTCGTCGCGGCGAATGATGGGGTCGGCACCAAGCTCAAAATTGCCATCGACAGCGGGCAGCATAGGACGATCGGCATTGATCTCGTCGCCATGTGCGTCAACGATCTCGTGGTGCAGGGCGCGGAGCCCTTGTTCTTTCTCGACTACTTCGCGACCGGTCATCTCGATGTGACGGTTGCGAAAGACGTCGTTGCCGGAATTGCCGAAGGTTGCCGGCAGGCTGGTTGCGCGCTGATCGGTGGGGAGACCGCCGAAATGCCTGGCATGTATCACAAGGGCGACTACGATCTCGCCGGCTTTGCCGTCGGCGCGGTGGAGCGCGGAGAAATCCTGCCGCGTCCCGACATTGTCATCGGCGATGTCTTGATCGGGTTGCCGTCAGCGGGTGTGCATTCGAATGGTTACAGCCTGGTGCGGCGACTTGCGCAGAGTGAAGGTCTCGGGTGGGGCGATGCAGCGCCTTGGTCGCCGGGCGCGACACTCGGCGAAGCGCTTCTGACGCCGACTCGAATCTACGTGAAATCGGTGCTGGCGGCGATCGAGGCCACGGGCGGTGCATCCGATGGCGCGGTCAAGGGGCTGTCGCACATCACGGGCGGCGGTTTGTCGGAGAACTTGCCGCGCGTTCTGCCCGATACGGTGGCAGCGGCGGTGGATCTTTCTGCGATTTCGGTGCCGCCGGTATTCGGGTGGCTCGCAAAGGCCGGCCGTCTCGATGACGCGGAGATGCTTCGCACGTTCAACTGCGGCATCGGCATGATCGTTATAGCTGAACGCGGGCACGTGGGCGACGTCATGCAGGCGCTCACAGATGCGGGCGAAGCACCGGTACTTCTCGGTGCCATCATTGCACCTACAGGCGAGAAGTCCGACGCCAAAGGCAAGGGCGAAGCCTGGGCGGTGAAGTACGAAGGACGACTGAAGTATTGAACGGGGAAATTCCCTCTCCCGTCGCTGTCGGCGGGAGAGGGAAAGTCATCACGCCGCCTTTTCCATGGCTTCGAGTTCGTCGATCATGCCTTCGATGACGCGCAAGCCTTTGTTCCAGAATTCCGGATCGCGCGCGTCGAGGCCGAAGGGCGCCAAGAGTTCCGAGTGATGCTTGGAGCCGCCGGCCTTCAACAGATCGAAGTACTTCTGCACGAAGCCCGGGTGGGCTTCCTGGTAGAGCCCGTAGAGCGAGTTCACAAGGCAATCGCCGAATGCGTACGCGTAGACGTAGAACGGCGAGTTGATGAAGTGAGGGATGTAGGTCCAGAAGACTTCGTAGCCGGGCTTGAAGTCGATCGCAGGGCCTAAGCTCTCCGTCTGCACGTCAAGCCAGAACTGATTGATCTGTTCCGACGTCAGCTCGCCCTTGCGGCGGGCCTCATGCACCTTGCGCTCGAACGAATAGAACGCGATCTGGCGCACGACCGTGTTCAGCATGTCCTCGACTTTGCCGGCGATCATCGCCTTCTTCTCGCGCAGATCTTTCGTATCGGCGAGGAGCGCGCGGAAGGTCAGCATCTCGCCGAAGACCGAGGCGGTCTCAGCGAGCGTCAGCGGGGTCGGAGCGAGAAGCGCGCCTTGCTCGCGGGCCAGCATCTGATGCACGCCGTGGCCCAACTCGTGGGCGAGCGTCATCACATCGCGCGGCTTGCCCTGGTAGTTCATGAGCACATACGGGTGCACGCTCGGAACCGTGGAAGCCGAGAACGCGCCTTGCGCCTTGCCTGCGCGCACGGGAGCGTCGATCCAACCCTTGTCGAAGAACTGTTTCGCGGTCGCCGCCATTTCGGGTGCGAACTGGCCATAGGCTGCGAGCACCGTGTGCTCGGCCTCCTGCCAGGTGAAAATGCGCTCAGGCTTATCGGGAAGGGGCGCATTGCGGTCCCAGTGGTTCAGCTTCTCCATGCCGAGCCAGCGCGCCTTCATCACGTAGTAGCGATGCGAGAGACGCGGATAGGCGGCACGCACCGATGCGACAAGCGCATCGACAACGGGGGCTTCGACGCGGTTGGCCAAGTGACGGCTGTCCGCGACGTCCTTGAAGCCGCGCCAGCGGTCTGAGATTTCCTTGTCTTTGGCGAGCGTGTTGGTGATGAGCGTAAACAAACGCACATTTTCACCGAAGACCTTGGCAAGCGCTTCAGCACCGGCTTTGCGGCGTGCTCCGTCTGGATGAGAGAGCAGGTTCAGGGTCGGTTCGAGTGTCAGAGTTTCAGCTTCGCCTTCGACAGGGAAGCGCAGCGTCGTCATTGTCTCGTTGAACAGTCGCGAGAACGCGCCGCGCGAGGTCTGGCCCTTCTCGGTGAAGAGGCGCTCGAGGCGCTCTTCCAGCTGATACGGCTTTTCGCGGCGAAGGTCATCCAGCCATGGCGCGTACTTGGCGAGTTTCGGCGCCTTCACGGCGGCGGCGAGAACGGCTTCGTCAATCTGGTTCAATTCCAGTTCGAAGAAGATGAGGTCGGTGCCGATGCGGGTAAGGGCTTCGTTGGTGTCGCCGTAGAACTTGGCGCGGTCAGGGTCTGCCTGGTTGGCATAATAGTAGAGGCCCGCATACGAGGCGAGCTTGCCCATCAGGTCGGAGAGATCTTCGTAAGACTTGATGACGGTGCCGAGCTTGTCGCCGTCCTTCGCGATCTCCACAAGCTTGCCCTGGCATTGCTCTTTGATGGCCTGGGCTGCGCGTTCGGCACGGGCGAGGTCGTGGGCCAACTCCGGTGCGTCTGGTGCGGCATAGAGATCGGATAAGTCCCAAACCGGCATCGGGCCAAGGTCGGGCGTCTTGGAAGCCAAGTGAGCAGTCGTCATGAAGTCCTCTGGGTTTGCAACATGCAGTCAGCGCCGGGAGGGCCAGCCAGGTCATGCCCGAAGCCAAATCATGGCCTGAAGTAGTGGTGTCGGGCGGCGGTAGCAAGGCGTCACAGCGGGGCGACTAACAGTCGTCGTGAAGCACTCGACCTTAGTTTCACGGGACATTCTTGGCAAAACTTCAACCACTTCCGCGAAAAAACTGCCCGCAATTCGGGGCGGTAACTAGAAAAAAGCGAGGCAACCGGGAATAATGCGGGCAGTTGAAACAAAGATATGAGGACTGATTGAGTATCGCCGACCTGCCGTTCTGGACGCTTATTCCCACTGCGGTTTTTGCGCTCATTGCATGGCAATTCTACATCTACCGGGCGGCGGCTCCGATACATTGACAGTTACTCCTGGCCGCCAGGTCTCGTTGCCAAGCTGCGGCGACACCATCCCACCCTTTCTTCCGAACAGATCAACCGGATCGGCCTTGGGCTCAAGCAATTCTTCCGAGCTTATCACCGCGGCGGATACCGCAACGTCGCGATGCCATCGCAGGCCGTCGATGGTCTCTGGCACGAGTTCATCCTCTACACGAAGGCGTACGACGACTTCTGCCGAAAGGCTTTCGGGCGCTTTCTGCATCATACGCCTGCGGCCGTGCTGAGGCCCAATCACAAGACGACGAACGAGGGACTGCGGCGGGTCTGGTGGCAGGCCTGCAAGGAAGAACGGATCGACCCCAAGGCTCCCGCCGCGCTACCGCTGCTGTTTTCGTTGGACGCCGAGCTCAAGATCCCGAACGGATATCACTACGTGCCGGACTGCGGCGCCGTTCGCACCGTCTCCGTCGAAGTCGGCTACGGGCGCCACACACAATGCGGCAGTCACTTCGCATCCACATCGTTTGATGGCGGTACGGACGGGCTCGGTGATGGAGACGGCGGCGGGGATGGCGGCGACGGCGGCGGTTGCGGCGGTGATTAACCTCTTACAGCCCCGCAAAACCGGCTTCGAAGCAATTTTGATCAAAAAAGCTACAAGCCTGCGTTTCGTGAAACCTCCTGTTTACCGTTGTCGGGCACTCTGACCTCGTAGCGTCGAGTTGCCGGTGGTTATCACGTCCCTGTCTGGGACGGCCGCAAAGATCCCACGGGCATCAGTTCAGTTGCGTTGTGTCGAGTATGAGTGCCCAATGGCCAAACGTGTTCTAATCGTCGATGACGATCCTGCCCAGCGCCGCATCTTGGAAGAGATGATCAAGCGGCAGGGTTTTGAAACAAAAACCACCAATTCCGGCGAACAGGCGATTCAGATTCTCGAGGGTCCGGATCACGGCTCCATCTCGCTCGTTCTCCTCGATCTGGTCATGCCCGGCCTTGACGGCATGGCCGTTCTCGACCGCCTCTCGCAAAAGCCCGGCATCCCGCCGATCATTGTACAAACCGCGCACGGTTCAATCGACGCCGCCATCAACGCCATGCGCGCCGGCGCCGCTGACTTCGTCATCAAGCCGGCTTCGCCAGAGCGGCTGGAAGTTTCCATCAAGACCGCGCTCAAGATCGAAGCGCTGTCGGGCGAAATCAGCCGCATCAAGAAGAAGGCCGAGGGCACCCTCACCTTCAACGACCTCATCATTCGCGGCGATGCCATGCAGCGCGTCATTTCGCTCGGCAAGCGCGCCGCGGCCTCCAACATCCCTGTCCTGATCGAGGGTGAATCGGGCGTCGGCAAAGAACTCATCGCACGCGCCATCCAGGGCGAGAGCGAGCGGGCCGGCAAGCCGTTCGTCACCGTCAACTGCGGCGCGATTCCGGAAAACCTCGTCGAAAGCATTCTGTTTGGCCACGAGAAGGGGTCGTTCACGGGCGCTTCTGAAAAGCGTATCGGCAAGTTCCAGGAGGCTGACGGCGGCACGCTGTTCCTTGACGAAGTCGGTGAACTGCCACTCGAAGCGCAGGTCAAGCTGCTGCGCGCGCTGCAGGAAGGCGAGATCGATCCGGTGGGATCGAAGAAGCCGGTGAAGGTCAACTTTCGTCTGATCTCAGCCACCAACCGCGACATGATCCAGCAGGTGAAAGACGGCAAGTTCCGCGAGGATCTTTTCTATCGCCTAAACGTGTTCCCCATCTGGGTACCGCCGCTGCGCGAGCGCGTCGAAGATGTTCCCGAACTCGCTCAGCATTTCGTGGCCCGCTTTGCGGCGGAAGAAGGCAAGCGCGTTTCCGGCCTGTCCTCCGATGCATTAAAGTTGATCAAGGCCTACACTTGGCCCGGGAATGTGCGCCAGCTCGAGAACGCTGTTTTCCGCGCGGTCGTTCTTGCCGACCGCCCGGAGTTGACCATCAACGAGTTTCCGCAGATCGCCGCCCACGTGGACGGCTTCCACGCCGAGGTTCCCGCCGCGCCTGCCGAGCCGCTGCGGAGGCCCGCTTTTACCGGTCCGGCGTTGCTGGGAGCGGAAGATCGCATCCCGCAGACCATGGAAGTGCGCAGTGACGTCGGCGCCAGCGCGCTCGGCATTCCGGCGGTGGACGCCTCCGGCGACATTCGCCCTCTGGAGGCCATCGAAGCGGACATGATCCGCCTCGCGCTCGGGCGCTATCGCGGACACATGACGGAAGTCGCCAAGCGGCTCAACATCGGCCGCTCGACGCTTTATCGCAAAATGCAGGAATACGGTCTGGAGCAACGCGTCAACTAGGCCTTCGGGCCAGCCCCTTGTACGCCCCTGCAGATCGTGGAGGGTCCGGTGGCTTCACACCGGGCCCTCCTTTGTTTTTCCATTGTTTTTGGCTGATGTGCGGGGTCTTGCGCAGGGTGCTCGGTCGAAGAATCGGCTAACCAATCGCTTGCGCGGTCGGTGTGCATGTGCACACAGGAACGCTCAAACGGAATAACGGTGCCGCCGGCTGCGTTCCAAACCGGACTTGCGGGAGAGACCACGATGGGCCGACTTCGCTGTGCCGCGCTGAGTGTGCTTGTGCTCTCGGTCATCTGCCCCGCAACCTTCGCGGCGGAGCCTGCTCCTGCAACGGCCTCCGACGTGCCGGTGCAAACGGGTAGCATTGGCGGCAAGGATACAGCCATCGGAGCCGCCGCCCGCAAACTGATCGAACCCGCAACTGTCGCGGATGGTGCGCATCTCTTGCCGGCAGCGTCGGGTTCGACATCTTCTGACGCGCCAGCCGCTGCCGCGCCACCCAAGCCATCGCCTGAGGACTTGGATCGCACCGCGCTATCGAGCTTTTATCAGGCGCGCGGGGATGCGCCGCTGTGGGTGACTGCGGACGGCTTCACAGCGAAAGCTCGGCTGGCATTGGCGGAATTGCGCCGCGCCGGTGCTTGGGCACTTGATCCCGCAGATTTCAAAGTCCCCGAACTCGCAGGTGCTCCGCCGGAGGCGCTCGCCGAAGCCGAAAGCGCATTGTCGCTCGCCGTGATGGCCTACGCGCGTCATGCGCGGGGCGGCAAGATTGCCAAGCCCGCGGAGCAGCTGTCCTCGTATTTTGATCGCCGTCCGCAGTGGAAGGATCGGACCGAGTTGCTGTCCGAACTCGCCAACACGGACAACCCTGCCAAAGTGCTCGTCGATCTGCATCCCAAACATCCGCAGTTCATGGTGTTGCGACAGGCGTGGCTGGAGACGCTGCGCGCCAAGTCGGCGGGTGGTGCGAAGCTGCCGGCCGGGAGTGATTTGAAGCCGGGCGAGAGCCACGCAGACGTCGAGACTCTGCGTAAGCGGCTCGGCGTAACCGCCGCTGACGGTACGTCGGTACAATTCTATGACGACGAGCTTGCGGAGGCGGTGCGCGGCTTTCAGAATTTGAAGGGGCTCGCCTCCGATGGCGTTCTCACGGCCGAGACGCGGGCGAAGCTCAATCAGCCGATCAAGGGCAATGCCGATCAGCTCGCCGCCAATATGCAGATGTGGCGCTACATACCTGCCGATCTCGGCGACATGCATGTGATGCTCAATGTGCCGGAGTATGAAATTCTTATTCTCAAATCAGGTGAAGAGGTCTTCCACGAGCGCGTCACCGTCGGGCTCGTCAATAAGCAGACGCCGATCTTTTCGGACCAGATCGAACTCGTCACGTTCAAGTCGCGTTGGCGGGTGCCGGATTCGATCAAGGTTCGCGAGATCTGGCCGAGCCTGCTGTCAGGCGGCGGCATGATGCGCCAGCATGGGCTTGAGATGCGGCGGCTTGATAACGAGGAACTCGTCGACTGGCGCAAGATCGACTGGTCGAAGACGCCGATGTCCGATTACGTCGTCTGGCAGCCGCCGGGCAAGATCAACCAGCTCGGCCTTGTGAAGTTTTCATTTCCGAACAAGCACTACGTGTTCATGCACGACACACCGGACAAGCACATGTTCGCGTGGACGCGGCGGGCGAACAGCCACGGCTGCATGCGAATCCGCAATCCGCTGAAGATGGCGGAAGTCATCCTCGCCGCCGATAAGGGCTGGGACAGGGCGAAGATCGACGATCTTGTCCGCAACGGGCCGGATCATAATCTGGTGCCGCTGGACAAGAAGATCCCGGTGCACATCGTGTACTTCACGGCGCGCGTGGAAGAGGGCGGCAAGATCAAGACGTTCGGCGACATCTACGGCCATGAGAAGCGCTTCGCGCTGGCGCTCAAAGGTCAGTGGAACAAAATCAAGGTCGGGCCGGACCATCTGGCGCCCGTCGACGAAACGAGGCCGCCGGTCGTGGCGCAGCGCAAAGCGCCCAAGGGCAAGAGCGACGACAGCGTCGCCGGCCTGATCAATTCGTCGCTCGGCAGCGGGTTCTGATCGCAAGTGGAGATGATGGAAACAGAAAGGGCGCCTCTCGCGAGGCGCCCTTTCTCGTGCCAACAGACGGGAGGATCTGTTCTTAGAACTTGTAGCGGAAGCCGGTCCAGAAGGTGCGGCCAAGGCCGGGCTTCATACCGTCTTCACGGTCGGAGATGTAGAACTCGTTTGTCAGGTTGTCGCCCGAGACCCAGACGCTGGCGCCCGTATTTCCGATGTCGAGGTTGGCGCGGGCGGAGAGCAGCCAGACGGACGGCACTTCGCCATCTTCACCTGCTTCCTCGATTTCGCACTCGCCATCTTCGCATTCGACTTCCCCTCCGAAGCCGAACGGAGTGTTCCCCTCGTCGGTGAAGAACGACCCGCGATAGGTGGCCGTGACGCTCGCGTCCCAGCGCCAGCCGGACTTCTGCTCGACGCCCAAGGTGAAGGCGGCGACGTGCAGCGGGACCTCGGGGATGCGATTGCCGTCAAACACTTCGAATTCGGTCGGATCATCGTCGTCCTGAACGCGAAGATCGTTGAAAACGCCGCGCGTGTAGAGATAGTTCGCTTCGCCGAAGAAGTTCATTGAACCGCCCGTGAAGGGCTGCGAGTTGAGGCGGCCAAAAAGTTCCACGCCGCTGATCTCGACTTCGTCGGCGCGGCCGAACGACCGGTCTGATGTGTCGGAGAACGACGCGCCAAACTGATAATCGCTCAGAAGCTGATAGAAACCGACGGCTTCGAACTCCAAGCCCTTTATAGCCGTCGAACGCAAGCCGAGGTTGAAGTTGTTGCCAATCTCATCATCTACGGGGAAATCCTCGTTACGAAGGACGCCGGTGGACATGCCACGGTGGTAACCGCCGAAGATCGTGGTCCGGTTGAGGCCGGTGTAGGCAAACGAGACACCCGGAAGCGCGTGGAAGTTCGAGTAATCTTCGTTGCGACGCTCCGGATTCAAGATGATGCCATCAACCGAGAGACACTCTGCGTCATCTGGATCGACATCCGGGTCGAACCTTGCGCAGTTTGCTCCCTCGGCGCCACCTGCTTCGCTTTCCTCCCGTGCGATGACGCGGTTGATGCGCGCGGCGCGGTACCATTCAAAGCGTATCCCAGGCACCACATTCAAGTCCTCAGCGACCGAGATGTTGGTTTGCAGGAAGGCAGAGACTGCATTGGCGTTTAGCTCACGATCGAAAATCGTGGCGCCCGACTCGTCGCCATCCTTCAAGATTTCGTTCTCCGCACCAATAAAGTTGCGGTTGGTCATATCCTGGTATTCGTAGCGAATGCCCGCCTGAATGGCCTGATTGAAACCCATGATGTTGCGGTTGGCCCATTCTCCCCGGACTTCGGCCCCGACATGGCGGAAGGTGCGCAGCCGACCGAACATGGAGTTATCGCCAAAGAAAATCTCCGTTTCGTCACCCGGATCCGGATCAGCGGGATCGAAAAACGCACCTTCGCCCACGTCGCCATCAGGGTCGGATTCGAACGTATTGAGCTGATACCGGTCGCGGCGGTGATACTGCGCATAAACGCGCGACGTGATCGTCGTGTCGTCGTCAAGATAGGCGTTGTGAACAATCTGCCCGCGCCAGATTTCCCCATTGTAGGTGTTCAAGCCAGCAGCAGGTGCGTAGCAGGTCTTGCAGTGCCTGAGCTGGTTGAACTGGCTTTCCGCGAAGCCTGCAATCCGTTCGGCAACGTCCTCCGCCACGTCCTCATCAGTAGTCTCTAGTTCTGCCTCGCCAAGGAAATTCTGCTCGTCGTAATTGTCCTTCTGACGAGCGTAGGACGACGAAACCACAAGATCAGAACTGGAACCCTTCCAGCCAATGGCACCGTAGAAGTCGTTGAAACGAAGCTGTTCTGTATCCCACGCACCCTGCACGTTTGCGCCGGTGTAAGACGCCACGACTCCCACGTTGTCCGAGTTCTGGCGCGTGTGGACATGCCAGCGGTACGATAAATCGGTGCGGTCGCCCTTGGACACTTCGTCACCGAACGTGATGTTGCCATTGTCGTCGACTGACTCGATCTCTTGGAAGGACCCGCGGTCGGTCTTCGTGAACCCGATGGCCGTGCTCACGACCGTCTCGGCCGGCCCAAATGGCGATAGGTTGCGGGCGTTGACGACGCCGAAGTTGTTGTTCGGGCCATGCGTGATGACAGTGCCGCGAATGACCTCGATGCTTTCGAAGCGCTCGATCGGACCCCAGTAGTGCACCGACGGATCGAGCCAAAGTGCAAAGTTATTGGCGTGGCCATCTTCCATCACGAGGACTTTGCGTGACCGTCGGGCGGGCGAACCGCGCACCGACACACCGCCGTGCTGGGCGTTGGCGTCGTCGTTGATGACCGTCACGCCGGGCACGCGGACCAGCGCTTCATTGATGTTGCGCGGCCGCTGCTCGGCGAGCATTTCCGGCGTTACGTTGGTCGCAGCGCCAGAAAAACCTTCGAGGTTCGATGGAATCAACTGTGTCGGGTTCACGGGTGTCGTGGCGGATTGCTCGGCGCGGGCGGCAGCACCCCTGGCTGCGGGCGAACCGTAAGGCGAATTAGGAAGGACACTGGCCGGATTGAAGGGTTCCGGAGGCGCTTCCGCGACGGGGGGCGGTTGCGGGGTCGGCACGGCAGCGGGCGCCGGGGCCGCCTGCTGCTGAGGCTTAGGCTTGGGTTTGGGCTTGGCGGCAGCGGGCTGCGGGGGAGGCGTCGGTGCCTGCTCTTGCTGGACCTCGACTTCAGGCACCGATGATCCGCTCGAATCCTGAGCGGCAGGCGTTCCGGAAGCCGGAGGCGAGTCCTGCGACAGGCCTGACGCCGAACCCGTAACGCTCAGGCCGCCAATCAGCACGGCCCCCAAAACTTTCTTCATTTGCAGTCCCCCACCACGCGCCGCTACCAGCGACTCCGTCCATGCCACGAAGTGGCCATGGGTCTGCCTACGTGCTGGGATCAGGGGTCACAATGGTCGGAAGTTCCCGACCTGATAGAAAATTTGCACATTTGCGAACCGATGTGGCTCGACCGCTACGGGAAAAATTCTCTCGCGTTTCTCGATACTTAAGGAATTGTCCGCACCGGGGAAAATGTCAGTCGTCACCGCGGGCATTTGTCTTCCGCTGCACGGCAAAAGCGGACGTTTCTTGACTCTCGCAACCGGGGGCTCCACACCCCGCCTCAACAATTTTCTTCATCCCTTTTTGGATCTGCTGCCACATGAGCGCGACCGCATCCGATACCGCTATCAGAGTTCCCGCCGAATGGGTGCCCCAAGCCGCAATCTGGACGGCGTGGCCCGCCGATCCCGACGAATGGAATAATGACCTGGAGGCGCCGCGCCGAGACATCACCGGGCTCATTCGCGTTCTGGCTGAGCACGGGAATCGCGTTCGTCTGCTCGCCAACGGCAAAGATGCGGAGGAGACGGCGACGGCCGCGGTTGGCGGCCTCGCAGAAATCATTCCGGCCCGCTATGGCGATATCTGGTTGCGCGACACGGGGCCGATTTTTGCACATGTTGGCAACGAACTGGTTGCGCTGAGGTTCAAGACCAACAGCTGGGGCGGGAAGTATGAGCTGCCCGACGACGCGACCGTGGGTGACGACGTGGCCCGCCTCGCCGGCGCCCAGGTCAAGCGGTTCGATTTCGTCCTGGAAGGCGGCGCGGTAGATCAGGACGGCGAAGGCACGATCCTGACGACGCGGCAAACGCTGCTCAATCCGAACCGAAACGGCTGGACAAAGGAACAAGCCGAGGCAGCGCTGCGTCAGGCCTTCGATGCCAAGGCGATCATCTGGATCGACGAAGGTTTGAAGAACGATCACACCGACGGACACATCGATAACATTGCGCGCTTCGTCTCTCCCGGCCGGGTGGTTTGTCAGGCAGCGAGCGGTGCAGACGATCCCAACGCCGAGACGCTAGACGCGATTGCTAAAAGGCTGGCGCATGCGACTGACGCGGCGGGGCGCAAGCTCGAGGTCGTTCGTATTCCTGGTGTCGGGCTTTATCACAACGCGTTGGGACACGTGTCGCCTGCGTCTCACATGAACTTCATCATCGCCAACGGAGTTGTCGTGGTTCCGGTTTATGGTTCTGCAAGCGAAGCGGCGGCTTTGGACGCGCTCCGCGCTGTCTTTCCGGGGCGGGCCGTCGTCGGAGTGCCGTCGAAAGGTCTGCTTGGCTGCGGCCTGGCCGGTGGCGGATCGTTTCACTGCATCACGCAGCAGCAGCCGCTGTAAGGAGCGCCCTTCATGGCGAAGACCCGTTCGATAACGGTCGCTGGAATTCAGACTCACTATGGCCCCGACATGGCCGGCAACATTGCGCATACCGAAGCCTTCGTGCGCGAGGCGGCGCGCAGAGGTGCGCAGGTGATCCTGCCGTCCGAATTGTTTCAGGGCATCTACTTTTGCACCAAGCAGGATCCGAAGTGGTTCCTGACGGCGTTCCCCGCCAATACGCATCCCTGCGTGCAGGCCATGCAAAAGCTCGCGAAGGAACTCGGCGTCGTCATCCCGGTATCTATTTTCGAGAAGGATGGGCCTCGCTACTATAACAGCATCGTTATCGTGGACGCGGACGGCGCGGCACTCGGCACCTACCGCAAGAGTCATATTCCGGACGGGCCAGGCTACCAGGAGAAGTATTACTTCCGCCCGGGCGATACGGGATTCAAGGTCTGGAAAACGCAAGCGGGCACCATCGGCGTCGGGATCTGCTGGGACCAGTGGTATCCGGAGTGCGCGCGCGCCATGGTGCTGCAGGGCGCCGAAATCCTGTTTTATCCGACGGCGATCGGATCGGAACCCTATGACAGTGCGCTCGATACGCACCTCCAGTGGCAGCGCGCCATGCAGGGACACGCGGTCTCGAACGCGGTGCCAATCGTTGCCGCAAACCGCATTGGGCTTGAAGACAACGAGGGTGTGCAGCAAATGTTTTACGGCCACTCGTTCATCACCGACCATCGCGGCGAACTGGTGGAGAGCTTTGGCGCGAAAGACGAAGGCGTGCTCGTCCACACATTCGATCTCGATATGATCGAAAGCTATCGGGCCGATTGGGGCTTCTTCCGGGATCGGCGCACGGATCTCTACGCCAAGAGCATTATCTGAAGGCTACAGCGCCAGCTTCAGCTGCACGCCGGTTGTGTCGCGGCGCTCCGTCTTCGGCTGCGCTTCGATCCAACGCATGATCGCGGCGACGGCATGGTCCTGTTCGTCGCTGCTCATGGGCACACCCGCAGGGATGCCGTGCCATTTGGCGAGGCAGCCGCGGCAGCACGTTGCGGTCGCGTGCTGGGCGATGAAAACCGGATGACCGCGCATGGGTGTTTGCTTGCCGTCATTCCTCGGGCGTGCAGGCGCGAGCCTTTCCTGAACCAAGCGGCGGGCCTGCTGCGCGATTTCGTCCGCGGACCGGAGACTGACATACGCCAATTCTTTCGACCCCAACCGGAACCGCTGGCGGAAAGGCGAGCCAGAGAGAGCACGGAAGACGTAATCGAGCGGGTGCATGCCTGAAGGATAGCGGGATTCGCGCAGCCATTCTTCCTTCTGTCTCGTTATACATTCTGTACAACGGCCGACAGATCGTGTTAGACAGTTTGTCTAACGTGATGAGGAGGACCACCCCATGCGCTTGCAAATCAAAAAGATTGGCAATTCCACCGGCCTGATCCTCCCCAAGGAGCTCTTGCAGCGGCTTGGACTCGAGCAGGGCGACGAAGTGATTGTGTCCCAAGAACCCGATGGTCTGAAGATCAGACTGACGGAGGATGATTTCGAACGTGGTCTAGAGATCGCGCGAAAGGCGATGAAGAAGTATCGCTCGGCACTAAGAGTACTCGCCAAATGAGCGAGCCGACTTGGTTGAGCATAGAATTGGTCGTCGCTATCCATGGTGAGCAATTGCAGGAATTCGGCGGGCCTGCGGGACTGCGCGATCGCGGTATGCTTGAGTCAGCTCTTGGTCGACCCCGCAACAAGTGGTCGTTCGGAGAGGAAGATCTTGCAACGCTGGCCGCTGCTTATGCGTTCGGCATTGCACGCAATCACCCTTTTGTCGACGGCAACAAGCGCGCTGCTCTGCTTGCTTTGATCACATTCCTCGGTCTGAACGGCATCGACTTCGTGGCTTCGAACGCTGAGGCTGTCGTGATGATCCAAGGCATCGCCTCGGGTGAGATGACGGAGGACGGGCTTGCCCGTTGGATCCGGGACAACTGGCCGGATGCGACGGTGAAGGCCGCTAAGAAATCCACGCCCGCGAAGCCGCGCGCGAAGAAGGCGGCGAAAAAGGCTGTACCAAAGGCGCGACGCTAGACAGAGCGCCCCCCTTTGGCCGCGCGTGTGCCCAGGAATGCCCTCATTCAAAAGTTACCAAGCGTTAAGGGTTTCTCGTTAACCCTTCTGAAAAGACTTTCGCGCAGCGGCGGACGAATGGTCTGCGGCTGATTTGCTTCATCCCGGCGATCTGTAAGACGCCTGGAAATAAGGGGGTTCCGCCACTTGGGCGTGCAGCCGGCCGGTTGGGGGAAGACACTTGCGTTCGCGGCAGTTCTTGCTGTGACGGCGATAACGGGCGCCAACGTCGATGCCTCTGGCGATACGCGTACGATCTGGATGTACCACATCCACACTAAGGAAACGATTTCCATCCTCTACAAGAAGGATGGGAAGTACGTTCCCGAGGCCCTCAAAAAGCTCAACTGGTTCCTGCGTGACTGGCGCAAGAACGACGCGACAGAGATGGATCCCAAGACGATCGACATCGTCTGGGAGATGCACAACGAGCTCGGCTCGCAGCAGCCGGTGCACATCATCTCGGGCTATCGTTCGCGCGGCACGAACGAAATGCTGCGTAAGACAGTCGGCGGTCAGGCGAGCCAGAGCCAGCACATTACCGGCAAGGCGATCGACATCCACTTTCCCGATGTTCCGATCCGGCAGCTGCGCTACTCCGCGATGATCCGCGAGCGCGGCGGCGTGGGCTACTATCCCACTTCGGCCCTGCCTTTCGTCCATGTGGATACGGCGCGCGTGCGCTCGTGGCCGCGCATGACGCATGACGAACTCGCACTCCTGTTTCCGCGGGGCCATTCCAAACATCTTTCCGCCGAGGGCAAGTCGCTGGAGCCCGGCGACGCGGCCGTGGCTCGGCGCCGACAGCCGCAACTTGCGCAACAGATGGCGCAGTTCTTCGATATCCGCTCCAATCCGCGCAAGGGTGTGCTCGTTGCCGCTGCCGGCAGTCCGGCGCTGCCTGTGCCGCCGATGCCGAAGCCTGCCGTGCGGCCGGAGAAGAAGCCGCCGCCATCGACGGTCGTGGCTGCTCTCGCACCGGCGCCGATTCCGCGGCCTGCACCGCGGCCCGAGTCCAAGGTTGCGGACACTGCGCCGCGTCTGGTCCGAGAGCCAAGGCCTGTCGAGCGATCGTCGATCTTTACGCCGGGGCCGACGGCGCAGGAGCGTGCTAAGCTCAACGAACTCATCAAGTTGGCGGCGCTCGAGCCGCAAACCGTGCCGCAGCCCAATCCGGTGACGGGACCCACGCCCGCTGTGCGAATGCCGCTTCCAGCGACGGGTGAGGAGGCGACTCGCTTACCGGGGCCTGCGGTCACGGATCTTGCCAACGAGCTTGGTGCGCAGCCGGGTTCATTCGTGGCCGCTCCGGCGTTTGATGACGATCATCCGGAAGAACTCGCCTACGCGCCGTTCCCCATCCTGCCGCTGCTCACCGAAACGGCCTCAGCCGACGACCCGGCGCTGGCGCGCATGGTACACCCGAACGTCGCCCGCACCTTCGACATGATCGACGATGAGGGCCGCATTCTGCCGATGAAACTGCGGCCCGGCGAGCAGACGGCGCAATTGCTGTTTGCGAAGGAGTTCCGCGGACAGGCTGTCGATCTTTCCGCTATCGACGAAGCCTACGGCAGGGCGCACGCTGCAAAAGTTTCAGCGGGATCGCAGGGTCTCGCTGAGCGCAAGGTCAAGACGTCTCCGCGCTGATGTCCCGCCCGGCCTGCTTCTTGTTGCTTTCATGCATGTGGCGTGCCTGCGCGAGTGGGCCATTCTGCCAGGCCTCTATGGCGAGGCGCCCCAGTTCGCGGAAATCGTCCTTGCGCGGTGAGGTGTTGCGCCAAACCAGACCCACGGTGCGCGCAGGCTCCGGATCGGCGAAGCGGATGACGGTCAACTCTCGGCCGCGCTCCTCGGTGCCCAGGCTCAGCTCGGGCAGCAGCGTGACGCCAAACCCGGCGGAAACCATTTCCACGATCGTGCCGAGGCTCGACGCACCAAACGTGTTCACCGTGTCAACCTGCTTGAGGCTGCAATACGTCAACGCCTGATCGCGCAGGCAGTGGCCTTCCTCGAGCAGCAGTAGCTTTTCGCCTTCGATCATTTCCTTGGTCGCGCGCAGGCGTCCGGCCATCTTGCGCTGCTTGGGGAGCGCCAGCAAGAACGGGTCCTGGAAGAGCTTATGCTCTTCGAGATCGGGATGCTTGATCGGCAGCGCCAGGAGGAGGACGTCGAGTTTGCCTTCGAGCAGTTCCTCAACAAGGTGCGAGGTTTGCGTTTCGCGGACGTGCAGTTCGAGATCGGGGTAAGCGTCGCGCAAGAGCGGGAGCAGCGGCGGCAGCATGTAGGGCGCGATCGAGGGGATCACGCCGAAGCGCAGCGAGCCCGTCAGCACGCGATTGGAATGGTGCGCAAAGGAAACCAAATCACGCACGTCACCCAGAATACGCGATACGCGCAGCGCAATTTCTTCGCCTTTTGGCGTCAAGCGTACGCCGTTGCGCGTGCGCTCGACGAGCGTCAGACCGAGCGTCTGCTCCAACTCGTTGATCTGCATGGAGAGCGCCGGCTGCGTGACGGCGCAGGCCTCGGCGGCGCGGCCAAAGTGGAGTTCGCGCGAGAGCGCGTCGAAGTATCTGAGCTGTTTCAGTGTGACGGACAAGATCAGCTTCTCTTATTCGAGTGACAATAAATAACGATTAGTTCTGATCTGCGGGCGCGTCTATTCTCGAATGCGTGATCAGCGACCTCGATAGCTCGCTGGTGCTGCTTTCGGGGCGGGGGCGCGAGCCGCCGCCTTCGAAAAGACGCCTCGGCCGGCCGCCGAACCGGTCGGGGCGTTTGCGTTGCCAAGTGGCCAGACGCGATGCAAACACAAAGGCGCTCTCCTTCTGGAAGAGCGCCTCTCAAAATCCGCCGATCTCGGGGAAATTACTCCGCCGCTTCCATCCTGAGCCCGCCCGTGGGTGAGGATTCGTCCAGCATGCCGAGCGCGTGGAGGTAGACCTCCAGGATGCTTTCCTCTTCCTGGCGTTCCTGCTGGCTCTTCTTGCGCATGCTCACGATCTTGCGCAGCGCTTTGACGTCGAAGCCGACGCCCTTGGCTTCCAGATACTTATCGCGAATATCAGCCGCGAGCGCCTTCTTCTCTTCTTCCAAACGTTCGATCTGTTCGACGAACTGGCGCAGCTGATTTTGCGCGGCGGCCTGGAGCGTGGTCATCGCCTTACCTCTTTGGGAAAGTCACTGGGAACAGGGGAGGGCGCGGATACGCATGCGCTCGACACGGGGAGGCTAGCGGCGCCCTTTCCGCCCTTCAAGCGAACGACTTTTTGTTCCAGAGGTTTTTGTGCCACTCTGTATGGTTACGCCTTCCGACTCCGCTTGCGCGGAGCCGGCCGGAAGGCGGGTGGTTGGTTGCGCCTGTCCTGCTCCGCTGCCGCGGAGCTGGCCGGAAGGCGCGCTAGCGAGGCGGGGTCGTAAAAGGGCCGCGAATCCGCGTTTGGTGGCCCTGTTTCCAAGGAGTTTTGAAATACGTGACCTGTTTCGTCAGATCGTTCGCGGGCGTGATTGTCCCCCTCGTCTCCGGGTTGCTGATGCTGATCGGCCCGGCCACGGCCGATGACCGGCCGACGTTTGCGCAATTCATCGCGGGGCTGTGGCCGGATGCACAGGCGGCCGGTGTTTCGCGCGCCACATTCGACAAGGCGTTCGCCGGCTTGCAGCCCAATATGAAACTGCCGGACCTGGATCTGCCGGGAAAGCCGTCGGACGGATCGAAGGGGCAGGCGGAGTTCACGCGCGCGCCGAAGGATTATCTGGATGAAGCATATCTGGAGCGTCTGGCCGCGACCGGCCGTCAACTCGCCGTCGAACACAAAGCGGATCTGGCCAAAATCGAACGCGACATCGGGGTCGACCGATACTCCATCCTCGCGATCTGGGGGCGCGAGACGGCGTTTGGCAATCATAAGCTGCCGCACGACGCCATCGAGGTGCTGGCGACGCTCGCCTGGACCGGGCGACGGAAAGAGTTGTTCCGCAACGAACTCATCGAAGCCTTGAAAATGCTCCAGTCGGGCGTAGCGCGATCGGATATGCGCGCTTCATGGGCGGGAGCCGTGGGGCTGACGCAGTTCATGCCGTCTGAGTATTTCACGCACGCACGCGATTTGGACGGCGACGGCAAGAAGGACATTTTTCGCAACGTCGGCGATGCCCTGGCGTCGGGTGCCGCGCAACTCGCCGGCAAGGGCTGGGTGCGGGGTCAGACCTGGGGCTATGAGGTGATCATTCCGCCGTCCTCCGATTGCGGCTTTGAGGGGCCGACGCAGGCGCGACCGATTTCCGAGTGGCAGAAAATGGGGTTCAAGCGTGCCGACGGGCAGCCATGGGGCGAAAAATATCAGTCCGTCGAGGCCTACCTGATGAGCCCGGCGGGCGCTTATGGACCGTCGTTCCTTGTATTCGAGAACTACAAAGTGATCCGGCGCTATAACATGTCCGACCTTTATGCGGTGTTTGTCGGGCACCTTGCCGACCGCATCGCAGGCAAGGGCGACTTCGTCCACGCGTTCGGCGGTACCGGCGCGCAGAAGACCAAAGTCATCGAAGAGATCCAGACGCGGCTCGGCAAGGCCGGCTACGATGTGGAAAAAGTGGACGGCAAGGTGGGTTCGAATACACGCAAGGTCATTGGGCTTTACCAGCGAGCCAACGGGCTCAAAGTGGATTGCTGGCCGTCGGACGAGGTCCTGAACCACATCCGGCGTACGGCAGCGGCCCAGTGAGGCTTGTCTGGATGCCGCGAAGCACCGACAATGGTAATTTAGTTTTCCGGACCGTCCGAACCATGCTGCGCGCGCTTGTCATTGCCGTCGTTCTGAGCTTCGCCGTGCCGCTCACAGCGTCGGCTCCGGCGCGCGCGCAGGACGACTCCTCGGGCAGCTTCCTGGCGCCGTTTCCCAAGGGCGACGTTTATTCCATCGCGGTGATCGGCGACGATCTCGCCGAAGGGCTTTGGTACGGGATGCAGGAAACGTTTGTGTCCGACGCGCGTGTGCAGGTGCTGCCGAAGCCTATCATGCTCAACGGCCTCATGCGTCCTGACCACAATGAGAAGGTCGTTGCGCTGGAGGAAGACCTGAAGCGCGATCCCCCGGCCATCGCCGCACTCATGCTCGGAGCGTGGGATCGCGTTTCGCTGCGCACATCTTCGGGCAAGCGCTATCCAGTGGGCACACCTGAATGGCGGGCGGAGTATTCGCAGCGCGCCGATCGCCTGTTGAAGATGCTCAAGCGGCTCAATATCGCAGTGTACCTTGTCGGCCTGCCGAATATGCGCAAGTTCGACGCCAACGACGACGTTCAGATGATGAACGAGGTGCTTCGCGAGCGCGCCTACCTCAACGGGATGAAATACGTCGACAGCTATGCCGGATTTCTCGACGAGAGCGGTGGCTACAGCAGCTGGGGACCGGATCTCAGCGGCAAGACTGTGAAACTGCGCGACGTTGACGGAATCTATTTCACAATGGCCGGCAACCGAAAGCTCGCCCACTTTGTGGAGCGCGACCTGCGCCGCGATTTGAAGGCGGCCCAGGCGGCACGCAGCGTGCCGCTGCTGGGCGATACAGACGAGCAAGCCAAGATCAATCCCGGCAAAGCGGTCGTGAAGGACAGTGCAGACGGTGTGCCCGGCGACGTTGCGGCCAGTTCGGGCGGCGACATCAAGTCGGCCGGCGCGACGACGCCGTCGGTGGGCGATCAGCCGGCCGACAACGGCCGCATCAGTTTGAGAACGGTGACTCCCACTGGCAAAGAAGACGTGGTGACGCTCGATATCGTGCGGCCCGCCATTCCCGCGTCGGTCGTGGCGCTGGTCACGCGCAAGGAGAGCCCGGATCGCGCCTCGCAGCTTGGCGACGTGCTTGTCGATCGAATCGCATCGGGCATCAACGTGATGAGCACGTTCACGCCGCCGTCGTCGAGCGCCCTGGGAGGCAGTGGACGCGGGCGGCTGTCGCCCACGCAATCAGCGTTCTATCGCGTTCTCGTCAAGGGCGAACGGCTGGCACCTCGCCCCGGACGGGCCGACGATTTCGTCTGGCCGCGTCCGGAACCTCAGCCGATCGAGATCAAGCCCGTCGCTGATCCGCTCGAGACGGGAAGCGCCGAACCTCCGCCGGCGATTGACGCAGCGCCGGCAAAGATGCGCCGCTAATTGATCCGGCCTCTCAGTCTTCGCGCGCGATCTGCGCCGGGCGGCGGCGTCCGCGCTCTGCCTTTGCGCTCCCCTTCATGCGCTCGGCGATGTCGTCGAGGCGGCGCTTGGCGGCATCGAACGCGTCACGAAGAGCGATCTGCAGGTCCTCTTGCGCGTCGCCGACCGCGCTCTCGTGAGAGAGAATGAGCGGCGCGTGATCCGGGATGCCGATGTCGATCTTGATCTCGTAGGACTTGCCCTTGTGGTGATGTTTGTTTGGCGCTGCGACTACCACGCGGCAGTGCGTCATCCGATCGAACACCTTCTCGAGCTTAGCGGTCTTTTCCATAATTTTGGCTTCGATCGCCTCGCTTCTATCGAGACCCTTGAAGGTAATTTCGAGCGGTGTGTTCATGTGCGGTGCCTTTCGCGGCTTCGTCTCACAAGTGACGGGTGTCACAGGAGCGATATTAGGCCTGTTCGTGGCGCGGGCAAGGATTGACACGCCGACTAAAGAAAAACCGGCCCGCACGTCGCAGGCCGGTTCAGCAAATTTGAAGCGTTCAAATCCGGCGCGTGGTCAGCGCGGCAGAGCCGTGACGCCCATCAAGGCCTTGTCGATTGCGTGGGCAGCTTGGCGGCCTTCGCGGATCGCCCACACGACTAGGCTTTGGCCGCGGCGGACGTCGCCTGCCGCGTACAGCTTATTGTCGCCGGGGAGTTTATAATCCCGCTCAGTCGCATCGAGGCCCTTGAAGCGGCCGCGCGGAACGACTTTGAGGCCCAGTTCCTTCACCACATCGTTTTCGATCGGTCCGGAGAAGCCCATTGCAAGAAGAACGAGGTCGGCATCGAACGTGCCTTCACTGCCGGGGATCGGCTGCATCTTGTCGTCGACGCGGGTGTAGTGAAGCTTGCGCACGACACCGTTCTCGCCTTCAAAGCCGGTGGTCGAGATCGAGAACTCGGTCTTGGCGCCTTCCGCCTGTGATGTCGACACGCGCAGCTTCATCGGCCAATGCGGCCAGGACAGCGCCTTGTTCTCCTTGACGGGCGGTCGCGGCATGATCTCCAGCTGCGTGACGCTCTTCGCCCCTTGCCGGAACGACGTGCCGATGCAGTCGGAGCCGGTGTCGCCGCCGCCAATAACGATGACGTGCTTGTCGCGCGCGGAGATCTCGCGCGTGCCCGGGCGCTGGTTTTCACCCGCGACGCGCCGGTTCTGCTGCGGCAGGAAATCCATCGCGTAGTGGATGCCGTCGAGATTGCGTCCCGACGACTTGGCGAAGAAGTCGAAGGGATGCTCGGAGCCCATCGCAAGAAGCACGGCATCGTGCGTGCTCTCGAGTTCGATTGACGAGATATCCTTGCCGACCTGTACGTTGCAGTGGAACGTCACACCTTCGGCTTCCATCTGCTTGACGCGGCGCTCGATAATGTCCTTCTGCATTTTAAAGTCAGGGATGCCGTAAACGAGCAGGCCGCCCGGGCGATCGTTCTTCTCGTATACGTGCACATCATGACCAGCACGCGCGAGTTGCTGCGCGGCGGCCAGCCCAGCGGGCCCCGAACCGATGATGGCGACCTTCTTGCCAGTCTTCGCTTCCGGCGGCTCGGGAACGACCCAGCCTTCCTGCCAGGCGCGGTCGGCGATGGCCCCTTCTATCGATTTGATGGTGACGGGGGCGTCATCGATGTTGAGGGTGCAGGCCGCTTCGCACGGAGCGGGACAGATGCGGCCCGTGACTTCGGGGAAGTTGTTTGTGGAATGCAGATTAAGGGCCGCCTGCTTCCAGTTCCCACGAAAGACAAGATCGTTCCAGTCGGGGATCTGGTTGTTGACCGGGCAGCCGTTGTGACAGAACGGGATGCCGCAATCCATGCAGCGCGAGGCTTGCGTTTTCAGTTCGGTTTCGGCCAGAGGCACAACAAACTCGTGCCAATGCTTCACGCGGGATTCAACCGGCTCGTACTTTCGGTCCGCGCGCTCGAATTCCAGAAACCCTGTCGGCTTACCCATCGTCTTTTCGTCTCTCTTTCGCGTCGTGCGGACGGATGTTTCAGGATCGTGTGTTCGGACGGCGTTTCCTTACGCCTGCGGGCGGGAGCTTTCGCCGCCCACTTCGGCTGCCTTAGCCAGTTCGGTCAGCGCACGGCGGTATTCCACCGGCATCACCTTGCGGAACTTCGGCAGCCACGCTGCGAAATCGGCGAGGATGATCTTCGCCTTCTTGGAATTGGTGTAGTGGGCATGGCGCACAAGCAGCGCGTGGATGCGTTCCACGTCCTGATTGCGCATATCACCCATCACCGTTTTGAGCGCAACAGCGACTTCGCCGCCCTGCTTGGCGAGCGCCTCGAGTGACCCGGGATCAGCCGTGAACTGCTCTAGTTCCACCATCTCCTTGTTGAGGCGGCTCTCGAACGTGCCATCCTCATCGAGCACGTAGGCGATTCCGCCCGACATACCGGCGGCGAAGTTGCGGCCGGTCTGACCGATGACGAGCACGCAGCCGCCCGTCATGTACTCGCAGCCGTGATCACCTGTTCCTTCGACGACGGCCGACGCGCCCGAGTTGCGAACAGCGAAACGCTCGCCCGCGATGCCGCGGAAGTAGCACTCGCCTTCGATCGCGCCGTAGAGCACGGTATTGCCGACAATCATGCTCTCTTCAGGCACGATCCCGGATTCCGGAGCCGGACGAACAATGATCTTGGCGCCCGACAGACCCTTACCCACGTAATCGTTGCCTTCGCCGACGAGGTCGAGCGTGAGGCCGCGTGTGCCCCATGCGCCGAAGGCTTGACCGGCGGTGCCCTTCAACGTGAGCCAGATCGTATCTTCGGGCAGCCCCGCGTGGCCGAAACGCTTGGCGATCTCGCCGGACAACATCGCACCAGCCGATCGATCCACGTTCTTGATCGCAACCTCGGCCTTCACCGGCGTCTTCTTCTCCAGTGCCGGCTTGGCGAGTGCGATCAGCTTGTTGTCGAGCACCTTCTCGAGACCGTGGTCCTGGCGCTCGCAGTGGTAGATCTTCACGCTCGCGGGAACGTCCGGCTTGAAGAACAGGTTCGTGAAGTCGAGGCCGCGCGCCTTCCAGTGTTCGATGGCGCGTTCCTTGTCGAGGACGTCCGTTTGACCGACCATTTCGTCGAACGTGCGGAAGCCGAGCGCGGCCATCATCTCGCGCACTTCCTCGGCGACGAAGAAGAAGTAGTTGATGACGTGCTCGGGCTTGCCGGTGAAGCGGGCGCGCAGGACCGGATCCTGGGTCGCAACGCCGACAGGACAGGTATTCAGATGGCACTTGCGCATCATGATGCAACCGGCTGCGATCAGGGGCGCGGTGGCGAATCCGAACTCATCGGCCCCAAGAAGCGCGCCGACGATGACGTCGCGGCCGGTGCGCAGACCGCCGTCGACCTGGACCGCGATGCGCGACCGCAGGCGATTAATCACGAGCGTCTGCTGGGTTTCGGCGAGGCCGATCTCCCATGGCGATCCCGCGTGCTTGATCGAGGTCAGCGGGGACGCGCCCGTGCCGCCTTCGTAGCCGGAGATCGTCACGTGATCGGCGCGCGCCTTGGCGACGCCGGCAGCGACCGTGCCGACGCCGACTTCCGAGACGAGCTTCACCGAGACATCGCCCGTGGGGTTCACGTTCTTCAGGTCGAAGATGAGCTGGGCGAGGTCTTCGATCGAGTAGATGTCGTGGTGCGGCGGCGGCGAAATGAGCCCGACCCCCGGTGTCGAGTGGCGAACCTTGGCGATGTTGGCATCGACCTTGTGGCCCGGCAGCTGGCCGCCTTCGCCGGGCTTGGCACCCTGGGCCATCTTAATCTGCATCATGTCCGAGTTGACCAGATACTCGGTAGTGACGCCGAAGCGACCCGACGCGATCTGCTTGATCGCCGAGCGCATGCTGTCGCCATTGGGCATCGGCTGGAAGCGGTCAGCTTCCTCGCCGCCTTCGCCGGTGTTCGACTTGGCGCCGATGCGGTTCATTGCGATCGCAAGCGTGGTGTGGGCTTCACGGCTGATGGAGCCGAAGCTCATGGCACCGGTTGCGAAGCGCTTGACGATCTCTTTTGCGGGCTCGACCTCTTCCAAGGGCACCGGCTTGCGGCCCATTTCCGCAGCGGAGCGGATCCGGAACAGGCCGCGCAACGTGTAAAGCTGCTCGGACTGATCGTTGATGGCGTTCGCGAAGTCGCGGTACTTCTGCGGTATGCGGCCGGCCGTTGCGTCTTCAACGGCGGTGGCGCGGACCGCGTGCTGCAAGTCGGCCACCGTCGAAGGGCGCCAGACGTGCGCTTCGCCACGGATGCGGTACGCATAATCGCCGCCAACTTCGAGCGCATTCTCGAGAATGGGAACATCGCCAAACGCGAGGCTGTGGCGATCGACTGTTTCGCGCGCGATCTCGCGCAGACCGATACCTTCGACCTGGGTGTGCGTGCCGGTGAAGTAACGATCGACGAAGGACTGGCGCAAGCCGATCGCGTCGAAAATCTGCGCGCCGCAATAAGACTGGTAGGTGGAGATGCCCATCTTGGCCATGACCTTGAGCATCGCCTTGCCCACGGCCTTGATGTACTTCTTCTTCACGTCCTCGGCGGTCAAGTCGGCGCCGAGATCGGGCAGCATCTGCTCCAGCGTCTCGAAGGCGAGGTACGGATTGATCGCCTCGGCGCCGTAGCCCGCCAGCGTGCAGAACTGATGCACTTCGTGGGCTTCGCCGGTTTCGACGACGAGGCCGACCGATGTGCGCAGACCCTGCTTGATCAGATGGTGATGCACTGCCGACGTGGCGAGAAGCGACGGTATCGCGACACGATCCGGGCCCAGCGCGCGGTCGGACAAAATGATGATGTTGTAGTCCTTCGAGCGGACAGCCTCTTCGGCCTCGGCGCAGACCACATCGAGCGCGGGGCCCATTCCAGCCACGCCTTTTTCGACCGGGTAAGTGATGTCGAGCGTGATCGAATTAAACTGGTTGTCCTTCACCTCCCCGATGGCGCGAATGCGTTCCAGGTCGTCATTGGTGAGGATCGGCTGGGTAACCTCGAGGCGCTTCACCTTGGAGGTGCCCTCGAGATCGAGGATGTTCGGACGCGGGCCGATGAACGACACGAGGCTCATCACAAGCTCTTCGCGGATCGAGTCGATCGGCGGGTTCGTCACCTGCGCAAAGTTCTGCTTGAAGTAGGTGTGCAGCAGCTTCGCCTTGGAGGATAGAGCGGAGATGGGCGTATCGTTGCCCATAGAGCCGATCGCTTCCTCGCCCTTGGCGCCCATCGGCGTCATCAGGAACTTCAAGCTCTCTTCCGTGTAGCCGAAGGCCTGCTGCAGATCGAGCAGGCTGACATTCGTCTTCTTCGCCAGTTTCTTCGGCGGCAGCGGCAGATCACACACCATGATCTGGGTGCGCTTGACCCAGGTTTCGTACGGGTACTTCTGCGCGATTTCCGTCTTCAGTTCCTCATCGGAAATGATGCGGCCCTTTTCCAAGTCGATGAGCAGCATCTTGCCCGGCTGCAGACGCCACTTCTTGACGATATCGGCCTCGGCGACAGGCAGCACGCCCGACTCCGACGACATGATGACCACATCATCCTTCGTCACGAGGTAGCGTGCAGGCCGCAAGCCGTTGCGGTCGAGCGTAGCACCGATCTGCCGTCCATCGGTGAACGCCATCGCGGCAGGGCCATCCCAAGGCTCCATGAGGCACGCGTGATACTCGTAGAAGCCGCGGCGCTTGCTATCCATCTGCGGATTGCCGGCCCAGGCTTCCGGGATCAGCATCATCGCGGCGTGGGCGAGCTTGTAACCACCGAGGTAGAGAAACTCGAGCGCGTTGTCGAAGCAGGCCGTGTCGGACTGGCCCTCGTAGGAGATCGGCCAGAGTTTGGAAATGTCGTCGCCGAACAGCGGCGAGGATACGGAAGCCTGACGCGCGGCCATCCAGTTGACGTTGCCGCGCAGCGTGTTGATCTCGCCGTTGTGGGCGACCATGCGGTAGGGGTGCGCAAGCCTCCACGAGGGGAACGTGTTCGTGGAAAAGCGCTGGTGCACGAGGGCGAGGGCGGAGACGCACCGTGGATCGGAGAGGTCCCGATAGTAGGCCTTCACCTGATAGGAGAGAAACATACCCTTGTAGACGAGCGTGCGGCTCGACAGCGACACGGTGTAGTGGCCGATGTCGCGGCCCTTGTAGGCGTTGACGATCGAGTTCGAAACCACCTTGCGGGCAAGGTAAAGCTTGCGCTCGAATTCATCCTGATCGCGAAGGCCGAGAGGGCGCTTGACGAAGACATGGCGGTGGACCGGCTCGGTCGAACGCACCATATCGGAGAGGCATGAATTGTCGACCGGCACAGATCGCCAGCCGAGAAGTTCCAGGCCTTCCTGCTTCAAGCAGCGTTCCCACACGCGCTCGCAGTGGTGGCGCAGGCGCTCGTCGGACGGCATGAAGACATGGCCTACGGCATAGCGGCCTGGATCCGGCAGATTGATGCCGAGCTTTGCTGCTTCGTCGCGCAGAAACGCGTCGGGGATCTGGATCAGAATGCCGGCGCCGTCGCCGGACAGCGGATCAGCACCGACCGCGCCGCGGTGTTCCAGATTTTCGAGAATCTGAAGCGCATCCGCGACGATCTTGTGAGATTTGCGGCCCTTCATGTCAGCGATGAAACCAACGCCACATGCATCCCGCTCGAACGCAGGATCAAACAGGCCTTGGCGCTCAGGCTGCTCCCAAATCCCGGTCTGGGAACTGTTCGGGGCAGAACCGTTCGGGGCAGACTGGGATTTCGTCATCATCGATCCTCGGAGATGAAAGTCGTCGTGGTGGAGAGGGTCTGAAAGTGACCCGCCTGAGTGGTGGGCTGCCGGCGCAAATCAACGTTGGCTCAGCTGCCGTGTGCGCCGATCCGTAGGAAGCGTCTTCATTTACGCCTCTCGAATGCGTGCAGGTCAGGTTTGAAGTGAGATAATTGCGCGCGTTGATCCAGTGGAGCAATCGCTCCCCGTTGCATATTCGAAATCTGGCGCGGCGTTCGCTGCACTGTCGAGCACCTTTGCACATCCTATCCCGTGCGCGAGCCAGCGCAGGAATTGTTGGACCGATTGCATGCGAAAGGACGGCACCCGAGCCTGGAAAGCGCGGTGACCGCCAGATAAAGGACAGGAATGCTGACCTTTCGCGTCGCGCATTTTGCATCTTTCGCCAACGGGCACAAGACGTAATGGTCCTGAATGGCCGACGCGCAAAAGCGCGCCGCACTCATCTGGCGCGGCGCGCGGGTGATGCCTCAGGCATCCAACGCTCCGACACTGCCAGCGGCAGCCGGAGTATCCGTTACGAGACGTTAGCCTCAATCTGGCGGGTTTCCGCCGACGTGCCGATCGGGATGCTGCGCGGCTTCAGCCGCTCGGGCACGTTGCGGACCAGATCGATGTCGAGCAGGCCGTCCTTGAGAGCCGCGCCGCTGACCTCGACGTGGTCAGCCAACTGGAACCGGCGCTCGAAAGAGCGGGCGGCGATGCCGCGATGCAGATACTGGCGCTCGGCCGTATCGGGCTTCTTTTCGCCCTTCACGGTGAGGGTCTGCTCCTTGACCTCGATCTTCAGCTCATCGTCCACGAAACCGGCCAGGGCCATGCTGATCCGGTAGCGGTTTTCGCCGAGACGTTCGATGTTGTAGGGCGGATAGGTGACTTCCGCATCGACGCCGGCCACACTGTCGAGCAGCTGGGCAAGGCGGTCGAAGCCGATCGTGGAGCGGTAAAGGGGGGAGAAATCGAAGTGTCGCATGACATATCCTCCATCAGAAGCGACATGTGGAAACGGCACGCCCATCGTGGGCCGGGCCGGTGGTGAAGCCCGCCGGAACGCGGCCGGGCATCCTTTGATTTAGGCACCCCAATCCAGCGTTCAAGGGTCGTCGGCAGCCGTTTTTGAACGGCCCGGCACGTGCTAAAAGCGAACTTGGCTGCGTCGTTTGCGCAGCCGGTTTTGGATGACAAGGGACGTCACGGCGCCATGCAGCTTGTTTCCATCGCACGCAATCCGGCCCCTACAGGCGCGATCACCGGACTGATGATGGCCGAAGACGGGGCGGGGCTGCGCTATGCTCGCTGGCCGGCGACGCGAGGTCCGCGGCGGGGCACTGTCGTCATCGCGCCCGGACGTGGTGAATTCATCGAAAAATACTTCGAAGTCGTTGCCGAACTGCGCCGCCGCGGCTTTGCCGTCGCGGTAATGGACTGGCGTGGCCAGGGCGGTTCGGACCGGCTGCTGGATCATCCGCGCAAAGGCCATGTGGAGGATTTCGCCGAGTACGATCGCGACTTGCGGCAGTTCATGAAGGAGATCGTGCTGCCTGACTGTCCGCCGCCCTACACCGGGCTTGGACACTCGATGGGCGGGGCTATTCTCATGCGCAACGCCATCCGACCTGGATCCTGGTTCGACCGCATCATACTCACCGCGCCCATGATCGCCTTCTCGGCCGAAAAGATGCCGTATCCGCAGTCGCTCGTCCGGCTCTATGCCGAGACGGCGGCGCTCGGTCTGGCGCACTCGTTCATTCCAGGAGGCACCGAGACAATGCCGGACCAGGTTCGTTTCGAGGACAACCAACTGACCTCGGATCGGGAGCGATGGCAGCGCATGACGGGCGTGTTAGAAGTCGCACCCGCGCTGGCGCTCGGGTCACCGACGGTCGGCTGGGTCCGGGCGGCGCTGCGGGCCATGTCGGAACTCCAGCAGCCGGATTGTCCCAAGCGCGTTCAAGTGCCCATGCTCATTTTCGCCGCCTGTGCCGACAAGATCGTCGACAGCCGTGCTGCGGAGGATTTTGCCGTGCAACTGAAGGTCGGCGGGCTCGTCCGGCTGCCGGGATCGAAACACGAAATCCTGCAAGAGAGCGATCCGCTGCGCATGCGCTTCTGGGCAGCGTTCGACGCCTATATGGGTCTCGAGCAGCAGGCGGCCTAGTTGTCTGCGCCTTCCGACACACCTGCGGCGCGCCGGCCGGAAGGCGAAGCATGTTCTGCGCCTTCCAACACGCCTGCGGCGCGCCGGCCGGAAGGCGAAGTTAAGAAGCTCACGCCGTTCTGTTCAATTCCGCCAAGATCGCGTCGTGCAGCGTGGGATCGCCCGAGGCGACGATGCGGCCACCGCCGGCTGCCGAACCGCCGTTCCATTCCGTCACGCGTCCGCCGGCGGCTTCAACGATCGGGATCAGCGCGACGATGTCGTAGGGCTTGAGGCCGCTCTCCACGATGATGTCGACAAAGCCGGACGCGAGCAAAGCATAGGCGTAGCAATCGCCGCCGTACCGCGTGAGGCGGACCTTTGCGCGCAGGTTCTCAAAGGCGGTCCGCTCGGCGCCGGCGCGAAAGAGCAGCGGATCGGTGGTCATCAGCACGGCCGATGAGAGGTTGTCACAGGATCGCGTGCGCATCGTGCGCTTTTCGCCATTGCGGCTGGCGAAGCTTTGCACACCGTCCGACCAGAACCGTTCACCCGTGAACGGCTGGTCCATCACGCCAAGGACCGGCTTGGCGTCTTCGAGAAGTCCAATCAGGGTGCCCCACATCGGCGAGCCGGTGATGAAGGCGCGGGTGCCGTCGATGGGGTCCACGACCCAGCGGTGGCGGGCGTCAGGCTTGGTGATGCCAAACTCCTCTCCCTCAAGGCCGTGGTCGGGGAAGACACAACCCAGATGGGTCGCCATTGCGGCTTCAGCGGCGCGATCGGCTGCGGTGACCGGATCAAAACCGCCGTCGCCGTCTTTGTTGTCGACGTCAATTGGCACGCGGAAACAGGGCATCGTCGCTGCAGCCGCTTGGTCCGCCAGGGCGTGGGCGCACGCGATAAACGCCGGGTCGGCAGGGCTGAGATTCGCGGGCACCGTGGCGTCCTCAAGAAAATGTGAAGCTCGAGCAAAGAGGGTTCAGAACGTTGAGCAACATCTGATGCAAACTCAACTCTCTCATTTTACGAGGATATTTTGTTGACTGTGGTTCAACTGCCGCGTGTACCGGGAATGTTGGGCACAGCTTTCCTCGCGTGTTGATGGTCCAAGCAAACAAAGGCATCGTTGTTGACGTGGAAGGTCGGCTGCACTTCCGGCCTTTCACAGCCCACTCTGGGCGTTTCCTCCCTAGACTTGGGCCGTTCGTTTCGCACGAACGGCCTCTTTTTATCACCGGGGCGCCGAAGGGACATCGAGTTCTCCCACCCCGCACCAATAAGAGACGAAATACGCGGCGGCCTGTCGCATCGCAACATACCCGCAGCACAGATTTCCTCCTTATTTCACTTGTCCAGTCAATCGGTTAGAGATGTTAACCGCATTATGGGGGGCAGCCCTGCGTTTTTCGCAGTTGAGCTTTTTGCGGCGCACCATTAGTTTCACCTCATGCAACGGCGAGCGTGCTCGTCCTCTTGCAGCCCTCTCGGGCGTTTCCTCCCTAGACTTGGGCCATCCCTTGCGGATGGCCCTTTTTTTTCGCTATTCAGCAGCGCTGCGGCGCTCCAGAAGCGTCGGCGCTTCCGTGAACAGCTGCTTGGCGAACAGCAGCAGGTCGCGCTCTAGCGATGGGAATCGCGGGGTCTTCTCCAATGTTCTCTCGTCCATGTAAAGACCGCGGTTGATTTCAAGTTGCACGGCATGCACACCGCGCAGAGGACGGCCGTAGTGTTCGGTGATGTAGCCGCCGGCGTAGGGGCGGTTCAACTGTGCCTCGTAGCCAAGTTCCGTCATGATCGACCGGATCAGCTTCGTCAGCCGCAGATCACATGATGTACCGAAGCGATCGCCGATGACGAAGTCGGGCCGCTGGACGCCGGCATGGGCCATGTGCGCCGAAGGCATGGAGTGACAGTCGATCAGAATGGCGTAGCCAAAATTACGCTGCGCCCGGTCTAACAGGCTGCGCAGGACGGCATGAAAGGGCTTGTGCAGCAGTTCGACGCGCAGCAGCGCATCCGACAATGCCAGCGGTCCGTCGTAGATTTCTTCCCCATCCGATACGATGCGGGCGATCGTGCCTAACCCGCCGGCAACGCGCACGGACCGGGCATTTGCCCAATCGGGCAGCGGTTCCACAAAGAGTTCCGGATCGAGTTCGTAGGGCTCACGATTGGCATCGATGTAGGCGCGGGGAAACCGCGCTGACAGCAGCGTCGCGCCGCGGGACGCCGCACGGATGAACAGTTCATCGACGTAGCAGTCTTCCGAGCGGCGGAGCGCCATCGCATCGAGACGGGATTGATCCAGGAAACTTTGCGGATAGATGCGGCCCGAGTGCGGAGAGCAGAAAACGAACGGCGTCAGATTGCCCAATGGCTCGCGCACTTCGAAAGGCGGCGTCAGTTCTTCGCGGATTGAAAGTTCCTCGGCCGAGGCCATCGAGGTGACGATCCTTTCTCTCAGCCGGTCGGCAGTTGTGGATGTCGGCGGCGATACACGTGAAAGCTCAAGGGCCGTGCGAGGTTGCAACTCGGCGCATCCTGCAGACCATCAGGCGCAGCACTGTGCCAATCCGCGGCGAGGATGTCCACGCTCGTCTCGGGGCCGTCAACACGTGGACAGGCCGTCGCTTTGGAATCCCTCTAAGGCGTGTGAGGCACTCCTACACCTTCATTGTAGATTTACCAAAGTAACGTCAGATTCAACTGGCATCGCCGTTTCGCTGCGCTAGATTGCGAACCCACTTCCCGCCAGTTGCAAAGCGTCCCATGACAATCAGTCCTTCCCGTGTCCCCGTGCATCGCATCCTCCTTGCGGAGGACGACGACAGCATGCGCGCATTTCTCGAGCGGGCTCTCGCTCGCGCCGGCTATGATGTCATCGGCTTCGCCAACGGCGTGGAAGCCCTGGAACGGCTCGAGCGGGAGCCGTTTACGCTGCTCCTCACCGACATCGTGATGCCGCGCATGGACGGAATTGAGCTGGCGCGGCGGGCCAGTGAGATCGATCCAGATCTCAAGATCATGTTCATCACGGGCTTTGCCGCCGTGGTTCTCAACAGCGAAAACCAAGGTCCGAAGGACGCCCGCGTTCTGTCGAAACCCTTCCATCTCAAGGACCTGGTGCGCGAAGTCGAGCGTCTGCTCGACGAGTAAGCCACCCATTCGGAAGGCGGCACAACAGCGCCCGTCGGACCATCGCAAGTCCGCTTGCCACCAACTGGCATTGTCGATATACGAGGCCTCCGCGCATGACCCGGCGCGGATTAGGGGCGCTTAGCTCAGCGGTAGAGCACTTCCTTGACATGGAAGGGGTCAGAGGTTCGATCCCTCTAGCGCCCACCATTCTGGCCCTGTTTACAATTCGTTACGACGCCCGGATGCGGCGGTTTTCGACGGGTTCAGCGGCCGTAGTGATTTTCAGCGCTTTCGTTGGGGCTGTTTGTTGACAGGGCGGGCTGCCCCGACTAGTTTCCGGCCAACTTTTCCAGCGCTCGATGACTTGGGCGATCCAGACCGGCCTCCGGTCTGGCATCCCGCACGTTTCATCCGGCCGCCCAATCGAGTGAACCGCCATGAAAGTCCGTAACTCTCTCAAGTCCCTCCGTGCGCGCCATCGCGACAACCGCATCGTGCGCCGCAAGGGCCGCGTGTACGTCATCAACAAGACGCAGCGCCGCTTCAAGGCCCGCCAGGGCTGAGGCCTTCAATTACGCATGTTTGCGCGGCCTCCGGAACATCCGTTCCGGGGGCCGTTGCTCGTTGGAGGCGGCTTTCACGCTTCGGGCTGAGGGGCTAGACTGTGACCATGAAAAGCAATCTTAGATACCACCAGCGCCTCCTCACCGTAGCGGTCGCGGGTGTGCTGCTCGGCTCGGGACCCGCGTGGGCCCAGTCGCCGCCGCCCGATGCGCCGCCGCATGCGGCTCCGTCTTCACCTGAAGCCGCCAAGCCTCGGCGCGAGGCGCCCAAACCCGAGAGCAGGGCGGAAATCCTGCAACGTCTCTACGGGGAACTTGCGAAAGCACCGAATGCCGCGGCGGCCGAACCGATCGTGCGCAACATCGAGCAGCTGTGGGTGCAGGCGGAAAGCCCGACCGCAACGCTTTTGATGAACCGCGCACTCGTGGCGGCGAATGAGAAGGATTATGACCTCTCACTGAAATTCCTCGACACCGTGACTGACCTCTACCCAGCCTGGACCGAGGGCTTCAACCGGCGCGCCTACCTCTACGTCATCCGGCTCGACTACAATCGCGCGCTCGGCGACCTGCGGCGCGTGCTGGCGCTCGATCCCGGCAATTTCCGCGCGCTTGAAGGGCTCGTGCAGGTGTTGCGGACTATGGGCCAGGATAAGGCGGCCCTCGACGTCGTGAAGACATTGCTGAAAGCGCACCCGCATTCGCCCGGCGCGCAGGAAACGCTCAAAGAGCTGGAAGAAGCCGTCAACGGCCGCGGGATTTAAACTCTTTGGTTTGCGCCCGGCGACTCCGCGGTGCGGAGCCGGCCACCGGGCGCGTTCGTTTAAATCGGGATCTTTGTCACCGCGGGCGTGCGGCGCTTGCCGCCGGTCGGGAACTCGTCGGGCGTGTGGCCGTCGGGCAGGCCGTACTCGTCGATGAAGGCGAGCCGGATCATGTTGGTCGCTCCGGGCGAACCGAGCGGCACACCGGCAGTGATGACGAGGCCTTCACCGGCTTTGACGAAGCCTTCCTCGAATGCGATCTGCGAGGCCTTGCGGACCATGTGCGCGAGGTCTTCCGGGTCGGCGGTGAGCACCGTCTGCACGCCCCACACGAGGGCGAGCCGGCGGGCCGTGCTCTCGATAGGCGTCAGGCCGATGACGGGAAGGCCGGGACGCTCGCGCGCGACGCGCAGTGCCGTCGAGCCGGTCGCCGTGTAACAGAGTATGGCTGCAACCTTCACCGTGCTGGCGATGGCGTATGCCGCCGCAGCGATGGCGTCGGCACCCGTGGGGCGCTTGGAGAACTCCGTCGCGTGCACGAAGGCATCGTAGCTCGGGTCGCTTTCGACCTCGAACGCGACGCGATCCATCATTTGAATGGCTTCGATCGGATACTGGCCGACGGCCGACTCCGCCGACAGCATGACGGCATCGGCGCCATCGAAGACGGCGGCGGCAACGTCGGACACTTCCGCGCGCGTCGGCATCGGCGACGAGATCATGCTTTCCAGCATCTGGGTCGCGACGACGACGGGCTTGCCGGCCTCGCGCGCCTTGCGCGTGATCTGCTTTTGCAGACCCGGCACGCGCTCCACCGGCATTTCGACACCGAGATCACCGCGCGCGACCATGAAGCCGTCGCCGGCTGCGATGATGGCGTCCAGATCGTCGATGGCCGAAGGCTTCTCGATCTTCACGATGATGGCGGCGCGATCGCCGATGATGCGCCTGGCTTCGAGCACGTCTTCGTGGCGCTGCACGAACGAGAGCGCGATCCAGTCGGCGCCGATGGCCAGCGAACAATCGAGGTCGGCGTGGTCCTTCTCTGTGAGAGCGCTCACAGGAAGCAGCGTGTCGGGCAGGCTGATGCCTTTGCGGGAGGCCAGCGCGCCGCCGGTGACGACGGTCGCGACGATGCGACCCTTGCCCGAGCTTTTGACGCGCATGCGGATCTTGCCATCGTCCAGCAGGAGGCAGTGGCCGGGCGCGACGGCTTCGAAGATCTGCGGATGAGGGAGAAAGACGCGCTCGGCGCTGCCGGGCGTCTTGTCGCCATCAAAAACGAATTCGGCCCCGTCGTTGACGAACACGCGGCCGCCGTGGAACTCGCCGAGGCGAAACTTGGGTCCCTGCAAATCACACAAGACACCAACGGCGTGGCGCGTCCGTTCAGAGACGGCGCGGATGGTCTCGACATATGTCTTGGCCACGTCGTGCGAGGTGTGGCTCATATTGACGCGAAAGACATCGACGCCGGCGTGGACGAGTTTTTCCACCATCTCGGGCGATGACGATGCGGGGCCCAAAGTGGCGACAATCTTCACGCGGCGGTTGCGTCTCATGGTCTCTTCTTCTCGGATCAGGTGCGCCGCGTCAGCGACGGTTCATTTCTTGTTGGCGGGTTCGGGATCGGTCAGGCGCACGGTCCATTCCTTGGCGTCGCCTGTGTCGACTTCGAAAAAGCCGGTCGCCTTGTAGCCGCGGGAAACGCAATCCTGAACCCCCCGGATCGTGAACGACTTCTCTCCCGTGCACATGTCGTTTTTGCCGGCCCACTCGCCGCCGCGGTCATAGTCGATCGCATGGACGTAGATGAACCGGCTCGGCACCGCGCCTTTGAGCAGCGTCTCGCAGGTTTGCGATGCGATGTTCCACCAGCCTTCCGTGGCCCAGCCTTCCTTGTCCTGGTAGCCGATGGCGACGCCGATGCGGCTCGCTGTCGAGTTGCAGAGTTTCAGATCGGCCGCTGCCGGCGCGGACTGCACGACGATCGACGCGATAAAAGCAGCGAAGCTGAAACAGGAACAACGAAGGTAGGACATTTCGATCCGGGCTCTCTCCACCTCTGAACCGGCCGGTCTGCCTAGCACGCCACCGGGCACTCGGACAGGGAGCTAGGGTCGCGCCCCCGAGACAGTCGTGGTGCTGGCCGGGTGCCGTACCCCCGCCTTACGGATCGACCAGCAAAACGCGGAAATCGTTCACGTTCGTCTGGGTCGGGCCGCACTCGAGGAGGTCGCCGATCTGGCGGAAGAAGGCCGTCGAGTCGTTATTGGCCAGCATTGCGGCTGGATCGAGGTTCTTCGCCTTGGCGCGGGCCAGAGTGCCGGGATCGGCCATGGCGCCCGCCGGATCGTCCGGGTTGCCGCCACCACCATCGATGCCGTCCGTGTCGCCGGCGAGCGCCGAGATGCCCGCCGCGCCGTCGAGGCCGAGCGCGACGCCCATCATGTATTCCTGGTTGGGGCCGCCCGCGCCGTTGCCCGTGACGGTGACCGTGAACTCGCCGCCTGAGATGAACGCGACCCGCTCGCCGCGCGCTTTCGCGGTCAACGCGAGGGCCGCATGCTGGCGTCCAACGTCGCGGGCTTCGCCTTCGAGGCTGTCGCCCAGCATTTCGATCTTGTAGCCGGCCGCGCGTGCGATCTCGGCGGCGCCTTGCAGCGAGGCTTTGGGTGCCGCGACCAGATGATAGGTGGCGTTGGCGAGCTTGGGATCGCCGGGCTTCAGCGTTTCGTTCTTGGGATCGTCCAGCGCTCGAATGATTTCGTCCGCGGCGTTGATTTTGTAGCGCGCCAGCACGTCGCGGGCGTCCGCGAGCGTGGTTCCATCAGGCACCGTCGGACCGGACCCGATCGCATCGGGATCATCGCCCGGCACGTCGGAGATCGCGAGCGTGATGAGGCGTGCCGGATAGGACGCGGCGGCGAGCCGTCCGCCTTTGATGCGCGACAGATGCTTGCGGACTGTGTTCATCTCGGAAATGCGCGCCCCGGATTTCAGCAGCTGCTTCGTCAGCGCGCGCTTGGCTTCGAACGAGACGCCTTCGACGGGCGCTGACCAGAGCGCCGACGCGCCGCCCGACAGCAGGCACAGCACCAGATCGTTCGGGCCGCCGGAGCGGGCGAGCTGGACGGCGAATTTTGCCGACGCCACCGAATTCGCGTCCGGCACCGGATGGCCCGCTTCCATGATCGGGATGATTTCGGACGGCAAGCCGTAGCCGTGCCGCGTCGTCACGAATCCGAGAAGTCTGTCGCCCTGGCCTAAAGCGGCGTAATGCTTTTCCGTTGCCCGCGCCATGGCGGCAGCGGCCTTGCCCGCGCCGACGATGATAATCCGCCCGCCTGGGGGCACCTCGGGGAGGAACGGCGGCACGCACACGTCGGGGTGGGCGAGCGACACAGCCTTATCGTACATTGCACGCAGCAATCGACGTTGCTCAGCCGTTCCGATCGAGGCCATGACGGTTTCCGTTCGTTGGAGGGGGGACTTCGACTTTGGTCGTGTTTGCGGGATGCCTTCCACGCCGTCAAGCGGCCATCCGTCGCTGAAAGAGATGATCGTGGGGCGGCCCCCATGTTAATCACAGCATGCAGGATAAGGACCCGTCGGCGTGCAGCGCGAACATCTTGAATCGGTTCGAATACTCGGCGAGACGCGGATCGGCTCCTCGCCCTTCCTCATCCTCTGCGACCACGCTTCGAACCACGTCCCCCCGGAATTCGCCTCGCTCGGGCTGCCGCCGGCCGAGTTCGAGCGCCACATCGCATGGGATCCCGGTGCAGCCCTCCTCGCCGAGGCGCTGGCCACTCGGCTCTCCGCCCCTGCGATCCTCTCCTGCTTCTCGCGCCTCCTGATCGACCCCAACCGCGGCACCGACGATCCCACCCTCGTCATGCGGCTGTCGGACGGCACCGTCATCCCCGGCAACCGGCACGTGACGGAGGCCGACATCGCGGCGCGGATCGCGCGCTTTTACGATCCCTATCACCGGACCATCGAGGAGGCGATCGAGCGGGCACTCGCCATCGGCATCGCCCCGGCGCTGATCTCGATCCATACCTTCACGCCCGTGTGGCGCGGTGCGCCTCGGCCCTGGCACGCCGGCATCCTCTGGGATCGCGACGACCGTCTCGCGCGTCTCTTCCTCGCCGGACTGCGCGCCGACCCCGACCTCATCGTCGGCGACAACGAGCCCTACCACGGGCGCCTCGAAAACGACTGCATGCACCGACACGGCACGTCACGCGGGCTCGCGCATGTCCTCCTTGAAATCCGCAACGATCTCCTCGCCACACCGGACGGCGTCAGCCAATGGTGCGACCGCATCGCGGGCGTGCTGGAGGAGGCTATGGCGGACGCGACTGTGCGATTGCAGCTGGGCGTGGTGAAGTGGGCCTAGAGCGGCGCCCCCTCCGTCCCGCTGCCACGCCTCACTGCGAGATATGCAATTCCGTAATCTGGTCGGCAATCGTCTCGAAGGTCGTCAAGAGGCCCTCCGGATCGTCGGCGGTCATGAATCTCGACGGATCGCTTGCGCAGTTCCTGATCATTTCGATCGTCTCCGGGTCGCTGACTGAGAACGCGACCGAAAAGATCTCAATGCCGTCGGCCTTGGCGTTCGCGCAGGTGTCCACGGTCAAGCTGTTGGCGGTCCTGCGATGCGCCGTCGACGCGCGGGCATCGCGCGTGTGCGCTGGATAACTCGGCCCCCTCGTGTTCGCGCCGTCCGTCATGAACACCATCACCTTGCGGATGCCCTGCGTACCTTTGACCACGCCCTGATCGAATGGCGCCTCGTTGGTGAGCGCATACCAGCCCCAGAGAACGCCGGGCTGCGTATACGTTTCACTGTTCGCCGTCGTCACGTTCAGCGATTCGATCTCGCTAAGGACTGCGTCCTTGTCGCTCGTCAGCGGGGTGATCGGGCGCGGGCATGCGGTGACATTCATCAGGCCCGGAATGAGCCGACCGGGTCCAACATCGCTCCGCGTATCGAACGGATTGTCGCGAGACCCCACGCAGCCGCTCCAGCGGCGGTTCGAAGTGGGTGTGTTGCACCGCCACTGCCGAGGGCCGTTCGGAACCGACTCGACACAGACGTCCCTTGTGCCGGTCTGCGGCACACCGTCAATGTATGACGTGGTCGTTCTCCGCTCCGTGCGCACGCAGCGTGTGGGTTGATGCCAGTCGCAAACTTCATTCCCGACCCGTCTCGAGTCATCTTCGACCGAGAGCCAACTCGCCGACCGGTTGCCAAGTCCCACGTTGACGTACTGGCTGAAGGGCACGACGGCGATCTTCGGCCTTTCGTCTTCGCTGACGCGTTCGCTTCCCTCGAACACGATATCGACCAGCCGGGATGCGGCCTCGCGCAGCGCCTCGATTTTGGGGCCGCTCATCGACCACGTGTTATCGACGACGAGCGCGATTTCGGCCGTCGTGCGCGCTTTGAGCGCGACGCTTTCGACCTGCGCGGGCAGCTTATCAATTCCGATCAGAGGGAGAAACTTGGTCGGAACGTCGAGTTGCGCTTCCGCGAGGATCTGGCCGTCTTCGTCCTTGCTGAACGTCGTCTGCGCATCCGTGAGATCCATGCGCGACGACCATGTTTCCGAGAATACGCGTGTTCCAAGTTCGTCGACGTCGGTCTCTTCGTCTTTTCTGGACCGCACGGCCACTGCCAGCGTCGCCGCGTCGAGGGCCGATTGAAGACGCGTGCGCTCGTTGATCGCCACGGCCACGTCGACGACCCCTCCGCTGATGGCCACGAGGACCAGCGCGATGACGGCGAATGGCACCATGATGCCGCCGGCGTCCTCGTGCCAGATTTGCAGCACCCTGCGCCATGACGCTCCGCCAGCCCGCGAAGGCCGTGCTTCGGCTGTGGAATGGAAGGTCTCGCGCATGTGCTGCTCTCCGGTTGCAAGCAGCACAACTTAAGGGCCCCGAAAACTTGCCGGTCAAAAGTACCGTGGGATTAACGTTTGGGATCCGTTAAGATAGGGGGTCGGCGGAAGGTCTGGGTGCGGCGTTGCGCAAGGACTCCTCGAAGGTCGCAACGATCAGCTCTCGACCCCGGCGGCGTCAGCCCCGGTGCGACCGCAGCGGCGAAGTGCTGGTGGAGGCGATGGCGGATGCTGGGGTGCGGATGGGAAGCAGGGGTAGGGGATGGGGTATGGGCGGTTGTAACTTAATGGTGCAATCATGGCTTTATATGAATTGATCATTCTAGGTTCTCCAAAGCCCAAGCAAGTCGTATCGATTACGAAAGCAATTAAAGAAGTTGCAAAAGACTTCGAACTCGACTTTCCTCAAGATATAGCAGTTTTGACCTCAACGCAATTTGCCGACCACGAATTAAAGGCATGCAGTACGGCGCTTTACTTTGGTGGAACTATAACCACCGATTCTCAGATCATCAGCACTCTCGAAGCCGAGAAAGTACCCATCATTCCCATTGTTCAACAGGGAGACAGTTTTGGAAGTTCTATTCCAAGTTCTATATCCGCGACTAACGCTTATTTCGTTTCCACCGGAGATCCTCATCTAAAGGCGTTAGCAGCACTTTCTTGCGAGAGCTTGGGTTTATTGAGAAAACAGCGGCGTGTCTTTATTAGCTATCGCAGAATGGACTCTCGTGAAGTTGCCGTACAGCTTTTCGATCAACTGAGCGCTCGAGGATTTGACGTATTCCTGGACACCCACGACATTCGACCTGGCGAACCATTTCAAGAGGTACTTTGGCATCGGCTTGTCGATAGTGATGTTGTAATCATGCTGGACACGACTAATTACTTTGCAAGCAAATGGACGAAGCAGGAACTAGGACGCGCGCTTTTAAAACGCATTCATATACTCAGACTTGTGTGGCCAAATCACAAAGCCTCGCGGCATCTGTCGCTTAGCGAAACGATAACATTGAAACGGCGCGACATCAGCGCGGACAAAACACTGACTGATGGCATCGTAGATTTGGTCATCGCACGAACCGAGCGTCTCCGGAGCCGAAGCATCGCCACTCGACACCTCGAAATAAATGGAAAACTGAGAATTGAAGTCGAGCGGATGGGAGGCACCTTTGAAGGCATTGGTTTGCATCGCTCAGCCGCACTCACATTACCTAATGGCTTAAAGGTTCAAGCCTATCCCGTTGTTGGCGTGCCTAGTGCTGAAACGCTAAACGATATCCACAGCAAGGCGAAAACGGCTGGCAAGCACGACACGCCTTGCCTTGTATACGATGATCTTGGAATTCGAGACCTCTGGCTTAAGCACTTAGGCTGGCTAAGTTCCAACATCACGTGTGTGCGAAGTTTGAAAGTTAGCAATGCCAGCTGGGAACTTGCCCAATGGGACAGTTAAGTGGAAGTGGTGCAGTTTTTCTATCCGCGAGCGTCCCCGATAATTCATCTGAGAATTTCGTTGGTGAAGGTGACAGCGCGGCAATAGCTGCTGCTGTCTCCGGTTTATTGTACGTTACGCTTGGTAGACGGAAACTGGTTTGGGGGGGGCACCCGGCTATCACTCCAATGGTCTGGGCATTTTGCGAATCAATGGAAGTAGACTATGGCGCCTGGGTGAAGCTTTTTCAGAGCGATCTATTTGAAGACGATTTCCCGGAAGAGAACGCCTTTTTTAAAAATGTGACATTAACAAAGAGAAGTCCCCTTGGACTAGAGAAAAGCCTAGAAATAATGCGCGAACAGATGATTTCCGAAACCGCTCTTGAAGCTGCTGTCTTTATCGGAGGCATGAAAGGTGTTCTTGTAGAATATAAAATGATTAGAGAGTACGCACCATCGATCAAAATACTTCCTCTGGCAACCACTGGGGGAGCTGCGTCACTGATAGCTTTGCAGGGTGAATTTCCTACCAAGTTCAGCCGGGAAATGGATTACGTCGCTCTTTTCCATGAGGAGTTAGAGGTTGATTTCGACGAACGCCGCTATCGTTCACCTTCGGCGCAACCCAAAAACGTAGTGCAGCGTCTTGAGAACCCAAGACAGAATAAAAAACCAAAATAGTAGTAGCGGGCGGCTATGACGCCGCCAAATTCACACATTGTTTCGTATCTCAATCGCTTCCTCTACGGCGGCTGCGAGATATGTTTTGATCCAATCGTAGCGTTCTTGGCTGGTACTTCCAGACGGATCATAACACTTTACCAAGCTCGACAACTTTTTTGATCCCACATCTATATAATCGAAGGGATTGGCACCCTTAGCTGCAATTTCTTTATCGGCGTTTTTCAAACCATGTATGTGAATACCAACTACACCTTTCTTTTCGTTCCACGCCTTGACGATTTCGTAGTTAATCCACTTGCGATTGGCAGTTTCGAACCCTGCCAACACAACTACGCAAGATCTACCGTCCATCTGTTCATCAATCCATTTTTTGATCGCTGCATCTCCGCCGTTTGTGATTGATTCCCAATCATTATCGGGAGCAGGGACGTTACCTTCAATTGCTCCTATGCTGCGAACCGTGGCAGCTCGCCAATTGTCAGGTTTGTAATGAAAACTATAAAAGCACTTTCGAGCCATCTTCACCTCCCACTTGGAACATATAGTGAACAATAGTCTGTGTGCGTTGGAAGTTCAACAAGATTTATAAATTTTTTTCGACTTATCCCCGCCCTTTCCCCCTCCCCTACACTCGCCGTCATCTCCGTCCCTCCTGAAGGGGGCGTCGCTTAAGAGGCGTCTTGTGACGTGGGGCGGGGTGCAGTGTCGCTGACGGAGGGTCGCATCCTCTCTCGGTGAGGCTCGGATCGGCCGCCTGCTGGAACGCAGGACGCGAAGAACGCGCTGAAACGTCGAT
>JAIEMV010000006.1 GCA_019751875.1 Hyphomicrobium sp.
TCGCCCAAGGCTGCCTCCAAAAGTCAGCCTTGAATCAAGGTCCGAGTCCCCAGTCAAGCTTTGTCCACGAAACCTAGTAACGGTCGAAAACGTGATCGGCGGCAGCGGCGACGACATCATCGTCGCGAGCGACGCGGTTAACGAACTCACCGGCGGCGAAGGCGACGATTTCTTCGTCTTCAAGACTGTCGCCTCAACCGGCTTGGGTTCGGGTCGCCGGGATAAGATCCTTGATTTTGAGGTCGGCGATCGTATCAAGATCGATGAGATCAGCGAAGAATTCGAGACGGTCTTCGACGAAGTGTTCGACGACCCGGGCATTCGAAAATTTATCCTAATCGCGCAGGCCCAGGAGTTTTCAAAACCGGGGCAAATGCGTTTCAAGTACGATGACAGAGAGAACTCCACCATTCTCGAAGGCAACATCGACTACGACACCGATACAGATTTCGAAATTGAGATCGTTGGATCACATGACCTCCGCTACGAGCAGTATCTGTATTCTGTGTGAGCCAAAACTTGCCAGTAGCTAATTACGCGATGAGGAAAGACGGAGATGGCTGGTTACGATAACTCAAAGGCGAAGTCCGGTCAGAGCTACTCGCTGACCGCTCAGGTCGTCTTTGCAACGGTCGTCATGATCGGACTGGTTGCCGGAATGGGCGGATGGGCTGCCACGACAACACTGTCTGGGGCCGTGATCGCGCCGGGAACATTTGTCGTTGAGCGAAATGTGAAGAAGATTCAGCACAACTACGGCGGCATCGTCTCGAAGATCAATGTTCGCAATGGCGACCGCGTCGAGGCAGGGGACGTTCTGCTCCAGCTCGATGCGACGCAAATCGGCGCAGAGTTAGAGATCGTGAAGTCTCAGCTCCTCGAGTTGCGGGCCCGCAGCGCGCGCCTCGTTGCAGAGCGCGACGGTCTCGACACGATCCCCTTTTCCGATGAACTGCTTGCCGCAGGGGACGCGGCGAAGTCCGCCATTGAAGGTGAAACGCGCCTGTTCCATGAGAACCAGCGTGCGCGCGACAACCAAAAGGAACAGCTCCGTCTGCGCGTGACCCAGCTCAATGAGGAAATCACTGGTCTCACCGCGCAGAGAGATGCAAAAGGTGCTGAGCGGGAATTGATCAAGCGCGAACTCGACCAGATTCGTGAATTGCACGATAAGAAGCTCACTGCAGTCTCGCGTGTGTACGCTATGGAGCGTGAAGAACGTCGACTTGGCGGGGAATATGGAGGGCTTGTCGCTCAGATTGCGCGGGCGAACGGCCAGATCAACGAGATCAACGTTGAGATCATTGGCGTCGATGAAAATACGCGGGCTACGGCTCAGCGCGAATTACGCAGCATCGATGCGCGATTGGCGGAATTACAGGAGCGCGCCATTGCAGCCCAGGACAAATTCCAAAGAGTGGATATCCGGGCGCCGCAGACAGGGATCGTCCATGAACTGTCGGCGCATACGATTGGCGGCGTCATAAGCGCAGCTGAGCAGATCATGTTAATCGTGCCGGAGGAAGATAACCTCACGATCCAGGCAAAGATTGCCCCCAGCGATGTCGACCAGGTGGCCGCCGGCCGCCCGGCGCGGCTTCGGCTCTCGGCCTTCAACCAGCAGAATACGCCGGAGATAACCGGATACGTGACCCGCGTTTCAGCCGATGTCACCATTGATCCAAAAAGTGGCCAATCCTACTACATGGCGAGCATCGATATGGACGAGAAGGATTTGCGCCACTCGGGGGAGCTGAAACTTCTGCCGGGTATGCCGGTCGAAGTCTTTATCGCGACTGGAGAGAGAACAGCGATTTCCTACCTAGCAAAGCCTTTCACCGACCAGATCAACCGCGCCTTCAGGGAGTGACCAGCGCAAATGTGCAAAACGGTTCATTGCGCTGACGGCGGTAAAGGTGTGATTGCAGGACTAAAGAGGGCGGCCACTGGCGAGCGTAGCGAAGGTCGTCGCTGACGTTCAAGGGGCCAATGCCGACGTGGGACGGGCGCACCCTGGGGACACGCATATGCCCGAAAAGCTCACTGGGTTAGCGACGAGCGGGCAGTTGCGGCGATGCTGATTGACGTTCGGATGAGCGACGCAAACCTTCGAAGAGTCCGCCATGATCAGCTTTATCAGCTTCAGAATTACACCTGCGTCGGGCTTGAAACCGTCCAGCGAAATCTAGCTTGATCGAAGCCTTTCCGCGCAAATCTCACATGCAGTTGCGAAGTTTCAGCTTTGACTAGCCAACAAGTGGCGTTCAGACCTTGGTCCCCGGACTGCGGCGAGCCACGAACCGACTTCTGGGCAGCTTCCATTTCAGGGATGAATTCAATACACGTACAGAGAGGATCAGGGTCATGGCCCATGCGGGAAAAGTCCATTCGCTTTCAGCTCTTGCTTCATAGCCTTCAGTTGGAGTTGGCTAACATTCTTCGTGCACTCGAGAATAACAGACTAACAAGACAAAAAGCTGCTCGAATGGCCAGCGCTGAGATGAAGCAAGGCACTCGTGCACTCAAACGTTTGAAGCAGCCGTAAGTATCTGGGTCATTGCTTCCGACGCACCACTTCCGCTCTTGGACCTCCTCGACCGTGCCCTGCATGTGCCGAGGTTGAGCCCCGCGCCTCAGCTCGCAAGCCTATATCTGCTTGTAAGGGCGCAGCGGAAATCGCACGAGGCTTGGGGACTTGGCTCGGTTCTCTTCGCAGGCACTTCCGCATCTGCAAAGCAGGAATGGGAGTTACTAGTATTCCCCGCCGCCGCGGCTCGTTGCTTGACGATCCGTCCAGCAGGGTTCTGACGCCTGGTTTAGAGAGGGATAGTGTTACCAGTGGCTGTGCAAGTTACTGAAAGATCAGGACGTGGTCCGCAGCTTCCTTGGCAATGATTGTTGATTTCGTTGGATTTTGTGTCGACTCTTAATCAGCGGGTCCACAGTTCGAGCTTGTGATCACCCACCAAATTCTCAACTAAATCAGCAGCTTACATGTAAATTCTATTTAGAACTTATCCGCGCTAAAAACTATAAATATCTATAAACTCTTTTGCTTGCTCGTCATGCGGTCTGACGTGGCGAATTGATGAGATTGAGCGCTGGGTGGGCGATCAGGATTTCGTTGCGTGACGTGATGAGAAGCTGGCGGCGCTGATCGCAGGGAAGCAGAAGGTTTACCACAGCTAGCGAAACACGAAGCTCGTTCAACGACGCTTCATGAATGTCTGTCACGCAAGATGGGCGGACTGGCAGGAAGGTTGAGCCAGCTGCGCGGACTTTCAAGGCGGCGGCTTCGCAAGAGGTCGCCGTCGTTAGTTTCAGCTGACTCGCGATCGCCGCCGGGCTCTGGTCGGTAGGCCCGTTAGCGAGATCTTTAGCTGCGAGCGGTATCTTTTCATTCCAGCTGGAGCTCTCTTCCCCCTTCGCCAGCTGAGCGCCATGTTGAGAGCGGCGGTTCCTTCAGCCAGGAGCCATCGCTTTCAACGTTGGCCGCTGACGACATCTGTGTCGCCGTTATACGGTCTGACGCGGCGAGTTGATTAGTTCGTGCGCTGGGTGGGCGATCAGGATTTCGTTGCTCAGGACTTACGGGACGTTGGCTGCGCTGATCGCTCGCTACCTGGTTCTGGCCAACTCGCAATCCTATGCAGTCCGTATAATCGGAGCGCATCATGAGCTGCGCTCCAGAGCGCCCCTTCTCATCTCCTGCTTGGTCCCAGCGGCGGCTTCTCCAGAAGTCGCCGTTGCTGCTTGTGCCGCTTCTGCGCAAGTTCAAATATGAGGCCTCGGCGGCTAGGCAGGGAGCGCCAGAGGTTAAGCGTCACCCCGGCATGCGGTTGGAGAAGGTGAATGTACCTGTTCGTGCTCACTGCAGCGGCGATCGCTCTCTACTTTTCGATGGTCGCATCCAAGCAACCTCGTCCGGCCGTCATGTTGGCTGTCATCCTGTGGATAGCCTACACGGTCTATGAATACTTCGTCGCCAACGGCACATTATGCGATGCGAATTGCAACATCCGCGTCGATCTCCTGTTCTTCTTCCCCGTGTTGGGCTACGCTGCCTATCTTGCCCTTCAGAAGGAACCGCGCACAGGCGCCGTCGCTATTCTCTGCCTGATCTGCTGTGGCATGGTCGCGTTGCTGGCGCTCGCCTTTGGCTACACCGCTGCGGCTGTGATCGCCGGCATGGGTGCTCTCATCGCTGCCGTCTTCGGCATCAAATCGAGAACCTCGGGCAATCGGGCATGACGGACGCAGCGAATTAGCGATGCAGGTAAGCAGAGAAAGAGGACTTCGTGGTCAATGCATACCAACCGTCTGAACTCTTATAGGCGGTGTCCGCAACCCTCCCGACAGCAGACGCCGCCCCAAAGCCGAGTGATCGCGACAGACGGACTAAGCCGGGTTGAGTTCGTCATGGTCTGAACGCAGCCATCTCCTCCTTGTCGAGATGAGCCTCGCTCCCGAACTCCTCGTAACGCATCCTTTGTCAATCCATGAGCGGAGCGAAGTCGCCGTTACGGCCGACAAACGCTAATCGCGGCCACGACCAATCTCCGTCAATACTGCCAGTAAATCGTCTTTGGCCGTGCCTGGATGATATCGCCCGATCCATGCCTGAAGGAACGGCTGTTTGACCAGCGCTTCGGTCAACATCTCACGCTTGAGTTCAAGCATGTCCTTGGTCGCGTGCTTTTTTTCTAGTGATTGGCGTAGCCCCGGCTTTTCAAGCACCGTATCGAACGCCTCCCATTGCGCCCGCAGTTGACGCGCTTCGCGCGCGGCACGCCGGTGGTGTAATGCTGAAAGGAACGGATGCCCAGCCTCAGCGTCGATCGTAGCTGCCAGCTCAGGCTGATTGCCGAAGAACACAGCCAATGCACGTTGGCGCGTACCGGCATCCTGCTGGAGGTCATAGAGAGCGCCATCAGAAACGCTCGAAACGATGTTTCCGCGCAGCCTATCCGGCAAGCCAACAAAGTCGAATAATGCACCACCCCATTTCACGTAGCCGAACGAGAGTGCTGCACCGAACACTATCCCGAACAGAAAACGGAGCATTGTGACCTCGCTGGATCATTAAGCGGCGCAGACGCACCGGTCCACCACCCTGGCTACAGCCTCAACCGGTCAAACGCAGGCGCCGTTACAACAACGCCCCGGTCTGGAAGTTCTCACCCGTTATGAGCACCCACTCCCCGCCATGACTCAATAAGGATAGATATGCCTGCGCCCGCGATGACGGCAAGGACGGTATTTAGGATCTCCAAGATCGAGGTGGCACGAGGATCTAAAAGCACAGCATGTAAGAGTTCAATCTGATTGTGGACTTCAACTGATTTCCTCGAAAGAGAATTCTTCTTCCCGATCAACCCAACTGATGTTGGGAAAACTGTCCATCTTCGAGCTTGTGCCCAAGCAGCAATTTCTTGCCGCTTTCAGGCGGCGGCAGCGATGGTGCATTCGGTGCTGGTCTACTGGTCGGCTGCACTGAACGGGGTGACCGCCCTAACTTCGATTTCGTGACCGGCGTCAGCACGGGTGCAATGATGGCACCACTCGCGGTGTGACTCGGCAGGTGTTTCTCTACCCGCCGGGCTTTTCGCCGAAGGTCATCGACAAGGCCATTGGGTGGACAATAAAACGTCGCGTTTTCATTATTCGAAATACGAAGGTCGATCCAGAATTTGCAGAAACGAAAGACCAACTCATCCCAATCGCGACCCGATCAATCTCAACGCTCATCAAAACTCAGGGTATCGGCGACCTTTACCAAATCTATACCACCGCTAGACGCGATGGTGTCGATTATAACTTAGCCTACATTCCTTTGGATTTCATAGTGCCCGCTAGGAGCGCGTTCGATAAGGATTACATGAATGCCTTGTTCCAACGTGGCTACGAACTCGGTCGAGCTGGATACCAGTGGCAAAAAGAGCCGCCAGGGCTCGATACAAAGCTGGACTAACTGATTTGAGGAGCAACACTTGAACCAACGCATGATCTGGTTCCTTGCTGGGGTAGGCGTTTCGTCGGTCTTCTGGCTCGCAGTTATAAATGGGATCGGCCGGCAGTGGCTGAACCAGCTTCTTACACTTTGAGCAGCCGCGATTAATGAATGCCCCGCGGAGTAACTAGCTAGGAGCGGCCCCACGACGTCAGCCTCCGAGTGCGATCGTGATCCCGACCAGGACTGCACCGAAGACGCCGACGATCGCCCCGGGAGCCCACGAGGGCGACCAGCCCATATGCTTTCCTAAAGCAGCGCCAATCGCAAATAGCAAGGCGACAGCGATCGCATTGGACGTCCGAAGTGCGATGCCGACGTCCTCGAGGAATACGAATGGTAGCGCTACAGGAAAGGTTGAGAGGAACACGAGCATAAAGATTCCTGCAGCGCCGCGCCATTCGTCCCCGGTCGGCATCACGCGACGCTCCGGAATGGCACTGGCCCGAACAGCACCGGCGAGCCGATCGAGTTCGCTTTCTGTGAATATCTTTCCGGCACCGAGAGGGATGTGTTCGGCGATCAGGCGACGTGCCTCAACGGTCGAAGCACTTGCCACTGTGAGCGCAAGGGTGCGCCACCGCTCGCGCGTCACGATCTGCGCGAGAAGATACATTGCAGCGTCCACGATTCCCCATGCGAGGTTACAGCCGATGGCCCCTGCGAGCATCGTGTGCACGTCGGCCTTTGTTGCAAGAAGGCTGATCGTCGAGGTGAACGTGAGCGCCATGATGAGGCCGAAGATGATCTCGGATGCTCGCTCAAGCGGATCAAGAATGCTGGATTCGTTCTCGGCCATCTCCACGTCTCATGCGGTGTGTTCGGCAGTCACGGCCGGCTGCAGCGACCGCTGCCAGGGCGAGAACAGCATCAGATAGAGGATCGGCACGACCACAAGGGTCAGGATTGTACCGATTCCAAGGCCGAACATCATGACCACGGTCATGCCGCGCCAGAGTTCTCCACCCAGAAGGTAGAGTGGCACGAGGCCCACGATCGTCGTCAATGTGGTCATCACGATGGGCCGGAAGCGCGCTTGCGCTGCAATCGTCACAGCAGACCCGAGGTTTGTCGTTGTCAGGCGCTCTTCGTCGATCCGCTCTATCAGCACGATGGCATTGTTGACGATAATCCCTGCCAGAGCCAGAAGGCCAAGCATCGCGTTGAAATCGAGTTTCGCGGCCGAAAGGTTCAGACCGAGAGACGCACCAATCACCACGAGTGGGATTGTCAAGATAATGATTGCCGTGCGCCGGAAGGAATTGAACTGCCATATGAGCAGCACGACGATCGCGACCAGGCAATGCGGCATGTAGAGGAACAGCGCACCATTGGCCTTCTGGCTGGCTTCGACTTCCCCGCCTGCCGCCCAGCGATAGCCCGCAGGGAGGTCAAGGCTATTCAGCAGAGGCTTGACGCGATCGAGCAGTTGCTGAGCAGTCAGATCGGGATTGATGCCCGAGATCGTGATCGTGCGATCGAGGTTGTAGCGATGGATGATGTAAGGCTTCAATTCTCCAGCAAGGGTTGCGACCTGAAGCAACGGGATCGGCTGACCCCGGTCGTTGGCGATCGTGACGTCGGCAAGATCATCGAGCGTCGAGCGATCGGCTTCGCGCGCGCGTAGCACGATGGGGATGATGCGATCACCTTCGCGGTAATCGGTCACTTGCGTCCCGTCGAAGTTCGCCTCGAGCGCACGCGCTGTCGCGGCGGGTGACAGACCCGCCCGCCGGGTCCGCTCCTGATCGATCAGAACGTCGATCTGAAGGACCGGGTTGGCCCAGTCTGTTCTAAGATCCTTTGTACCGGGAACCGAGGCAAGGAGATCCTCGATATGTTTGCCTCGCTGGTAGAGCGTGTCGATGTCCAAGCCAGACAGACGGATTTCAAGGGTGCCAGGAGGCTCCTGCCCCAGGAACAGTAATTCCGTCCATCCCCGCCCCTCGGGTATCTGCGCCGCCAGGAACTCTTCGAGCCGCGCGCGTGCGGCGGCAACACTGCTTGAATCGCCCGTATTGACGACGCCGAACGCCACGTGTGGAGCAGAATCGACAGGGGAGAGAGCAAGGAAGAAGCGCGGCCCACCCGCGCCCACATAAAAAACGTTCGACGCAACATCGGGATTGGCGCTCTCATCGGCCAGGAATCGCGCGAGACGCTCGGTGACGCGCAGCGTCTCTGCTTCATTTGCACCCGCAGGCAACTCGAGACGCACCACGAACTGCGCGCGCTCCGATGGCGGAAGCAGACCGGTGGGCACGCGGCCGAGAGCCGCGATCGAAATGGCAAACAGAACGATGGCCCCAGCAACAACGGAATAGCTGTGACGCAGCAGCCAGCCGAGCCAATGGCCGTAGGAGGCAGTGAAACGCTGAGTAATATCGGATGACTGCGTTTCTTGGCGGCCGGACGGGAGAAACCAGACACAGAGTAGCGGTGTCACCGTACATGACAGCAGCCAACTGGCGAGGAGCGTGAGGATGATGACCTGCGCGAGGGCCCGCAAGAATTCGCCGGCAGCATCGGGGGCGAGAAGCAGCGGCAGAAACGCCAGGATCGTGGTCAGCGAAGACGTCAGGAGTGGGATGGCCAGCGTCCGCGTCGCAGCTAGAGCGGCAGCCACTCGCTCGGCACCGCCGTCGATGCGCTTCTTGATGTCCTCGGCGATGACGACGCCATTGTCCACGAGAAGTCCGAGCGCGATGATGATGGCGGCAATCGAAATGCGATGCAGCGGAATATCCCACAGCAGCATTCCGACCAGCGCGAGGAAGATGCTGAGCGGCACGATCGTTCCGACGATGGCGCCGGCGCGCACTCCGAGAAAGAGCATTACGACCGCCAGGACGGTAAGAAGTGTCTGGCCGAGATTGCTCGTCGCTTCGGCAACGGCACTTGCCACGATCGGGGATTGATCGGTAACGACGGAAAGGTTCATTCCCAGCGGCAGGTCCTGCCGCAGGTTCTCGAGCGCCGCGGTCGTCTCCACGCCGAAGTCCTTGATCGGGACATTCGGGACCATGGACAGCGCGAGAGCGACCGCAGGTTGGCCATTGAAGAGCACCGGCTTGCGGGGTGGATCGACATAGCCGCGCTCGACTTTGACGATGTCGCGCACGTACACGACGGCGCCGGACGGGGTGCTGACCGGCACGTCGCCGATGGCGTCCACGCTCCGGAAATCACCACTGGGCTCCAGTGAGTACCGCATGCCGTCTTCGGTGATCAGCGACCCGGCCGGGAGGATCTGGTTTTGCTCCGCGATCGCATTCAGGACCTGCGTGCTGGACAGTCCAAGCTGGGACAGCCGCGTACGATCGAAGCTTAGCCAGATCCTCTCGTCCTGCACTCCAAACAAGTCGATGCGGCTGATGAGCGAAAGGGTGGAGAGCCGGTCCCGCAGCCAACGCGCCTGGGCCCGCAATTCTGCCATGCTGAAGTCGGCACCCGTCAGCGCAAGTGTCGTCACGGCCACGCGCCCATAATCGTCATTGACCAGCGGTCCGACTGTCCCCGCCGGCAACGATGGTGCAAGATCGGCCATCTTGTTGCGCAGATTATCCCAGATTGGACGCGTGTTGATCACCGTCGGGAGCAACTCGACTTTGACCGTCGCCAGACCGGTCTGAGCGGACGACCGGACGGTATCGGCCTCCGGGATCTGCTTGACCGCTTCCTCCACCGGCTTGATGAGCAGTTGCTCGACGCGACTGGCCGACATACCCGGAAAGGCCACCGTGACGACTGCGGTCCGGATGATGATCTCGGGATCTTCCTGACTGGGTTGGCGCAGGTAAGTGTAGGTGCCGGTGACCAGGACCAGCACGATTGCAGTCAGCGTCAGTCGCCAGCGCTCGATGGAAAAGCGGGTCAGGGCCTCCATCTCAGGCTACTCCGGCGCCGACCAGAGGCGGGCCTTTTGCCCATCGCGCAGGAATGCGACCCCTGCCGTCACAATGCGATCTCCAGCCTGCAGACCTTCACTTACGAAGACGCGGTTGCCGGCCATCCCGACGACCGGCACCTCCCTTCGCTCGACCATCTGCTTAGATGCATCGAAAACAAAGAGTGTTGCCCGCTGACCGACCACGGGGCCCGTCTCGGTCGTATCAAAGCGAATCGCGGACAGCGGGACTGTAAAGACCGGTCGATCCGCGACTGCTGATACTATAGGCAGCGTCACGGTTGCCGACATGCCGCTGCGGGCGCCGGGAGTCGGATCATCCAGACGGGCGCGAACACGGAATGCGTTGCCGGCTTCCGCCGTCGCGCCGATTTCCACGATGCGGCCTTTCACAACCGCATCCTGGAGACCGGATATGGTTGCCGTGACAGGATTGCCGTATTTCAGCGCCGGCACAAGCTGTTCCGGCACGAGTACAATCACTTCCATCGCATCTTGCCGTCCAACCTCATAGACCGGCTCGCCAGCTGCAATCTCTTCGTATTGCTTCGCCAATAATTTAGTGACGATGCCGTCTCGCGGCGCGATCAACGTCGTCCGGCGGAGATTCTCCTCTGCTATGGTAACGGCCACGTCGGCGACTTGGCGCTCGGAGCGCGCGTTGGCGAGCGCCGCTTCGCTCCGCGAAAGTGCAGCCTTCGACACGGTCCCGCTTGCGGCGAGCGTGGACTGCCGGCGGAATGCATCCTCTGCATCCTTCAGCCGGACGTTGGCTGATTCCCGCTTCGAATTCTGGCTGGCAAGTTCCCGCTCGAAATCCAGCGGATCGAGGCGGGCAATCTCTTGTCCCGCCTTAAACTCAGAACCATCCCGGAGCGGAACGTCGATCAACTTGCCCGAGACCGCAAAGCTGAGTTTGGTTTCCTCGGCCACGATCAACGTGCCCGAAAGACTTCGCTCCTGGGCGGCATTCTGGGGTTTGACTTCAATGGTCTTGACTGAAGGCACTGGAGCAGCGCTGCTGCCCTCCTCTGTCCCGTCGCAGCCGCTCAACAACGCGCCACACAGCAGCAGGCCGGCCAGCAGCCGGTTCTCGGTGCACGTCTTCTGCCTGAATTTGCCCCCTTTGCCGATCATGTCGTCCGGTCCTTGCCCGCCCCCTGTAGCCAGTTATGGTCGAGTGTACTCAGTTGTGCCGTCGTCGTTGTCAGGAAGGCGGTTGACCAGCCAAAAAGCAAGAGGCCGTTGGCGCTTTCGATCGCACCGATGATCCGCCAGTGGGGCGCAAGAATGATATCGCCGTAGCCGACCGTCGTGAAACTCGAGATCGAAAAATAGAGCGCGGTCTCCAAATCCGGCAGAGCACCCGCAAGATGGTAGAGGCCCGCATAGAGCCAGATCTCGGTGGTATGCAGCGCCATGAGACAGAACACGATGAAGAAGATGGCGGTACCCTGGCTGAACAGAACGCTCCGCCTCTCGTGCCTCGGCCGCTCACGTAGAAGCTTCAGAAGCAGGACCAGCCCGAAATAATGAATGGTGACCGTCACGGTCACCATGACCGAGGCGACGAGTAAAGACCCGAACATGTTTCCTGCCCCCGACTGCGGCAGGGGCCGGATCCTTGTTCGCCGGATCGACCCTCGCAGGGCTTCTATTGATCCTGTTACGACTAGACCTCAATGGCGTAATTGCCCATTTTGGGTAGTAGTGGCTAACGCCAGTGCGGCCGCGGACGACGGCGAAACGATGAAAACGGATAAAGAGATCGCAATGAACGATGCAGCGGCCCAAACTATCCGAGAGAACTTTGGCAAGGTCTGGCCGGCGCATGTATCAAGCCTCATTGAATTTCTCATCAAGGCGCGGTCGGCGTTCGGCGGTGATCTCGATCTATTTCTCGTGCTTGCTGTGATTGGAGATCGGACGTTCGCGGCGGGGCGAGTGTCCCCGTCCATGACCTTCGACGACTTCATGTCGGAGGAAAGGGCAAACACAGAACCGTTTTCGGTAAATGCCTACTCCATCTCTCAGTTCAGCCGGATCCCACGGGAGACGGTCAGGCGCAAAGTACAGGAGCTGGTCAATATTGGCTGGGTGCAGCGCAACGGCGATGGCTCACTTCAAGCAACGCGAAAGGCCGCGGTCGACCTCCTGCCGCTTACGGAAGCAAGCGTGACCTATCTAGCGCGTATGTCGTCCCTATTCCGCGATGCAGCAGACACGTGAGCTCGTGAGCGGCAAAAAATGAGATGACCCATTTGATTTAGCGTGAGCGGCTACGGCCTCTTCAAGTAGCGGGCGGATCTGCTTGATGATGGCCGTTGCAGCTCTGGTCAGCGGTATCTCCAGCACCAAGGCTTCTTCATCTGACCTTTCTTCACCTGGGCGCAGCACTCTGATCTGGTGCTTGTCTTCTAACAGTGCGGCATGCGTCTTCCACCACGCATCAAATGTGATCGTCGTGTCCGTTCCCCAAAGCTCATAGTAAGCCCGCGACTGCTCCAGGGCTCTGCGCACAGCCTTGTCGCTGCTGAGCCGTGCAAGCCGCAGATATTCAAACCAGAGACGATAGTGTTCGCGGCGATACGCCAGAGACGCGGGATCTTTCATGGGAATAATCGGACAGAACTCAGAACCGCGCTTCTGTCCGAAACCTGCCGAACAAGGAGGCTCTCGTCGGCACGTTGGATACCGCTATGGCAGCGGTGAGGGCAGGGGAGTTGGACGACATTCTCGCACAGCAGGCGAACGTACGCGTAATGCCAGGGGCAAGAGAGCGGCTTCGCAGATCGGGCAATGCTAAGCGGCCAGCAAGAAAGGGAGCCGCTATCCGGCCCCCTGTTACTGCTGTCGAGCGGTGGGCTATTTCTTTCCACCGCCCATGTCGGAACCAGAACTTCCTGAACTCGAACCGCTCGACGAACCGCTGGCCGACCCGGATGATGAAGCGCTTGTCTTCTTGATGTTTCCCAGCTGACAACCGTTCATAAATTCTGCACTAGAAATTGATCCGTTCTTATCGAGATCAACAACTGTAAAGTCCGTTACGTACGGTTGAGCCTGCTGCCGCGTCAGTGCTGTATCGGATGTTCCTCCAGCCTTGCTCCACAAATCCTTGCAAGCGTCAGGCGCAATGGCCTGAGCAAACGCCGAGCTTCCTGTGAAAACCGAAACGGCTGCGATAAAGCCGCCTATTGTTCGAAAGTGCATCGTGTGCCTCCGCTTTTTCAGAATGCCGCCTGAGCGTGCGATTGCGCAGGCATTTTTTAACTTGCTAACCCGGTCGATGGTTGCAAGGAGGCGGAACGGTCATTTCGCGGGTGAATAGTGGCCATGCCTTGGTGGTGGTTCTGAGGAAGTTACTGTACCAAGAAGGAGTGCTCGCAAAGTCCACGTACATACGTGCCGATACGCCTCTCCTGCCCAAGCTGAGCTCATCCACCCCGCAACCATCATCAGCCTTACGCGTTAGTCGCTCTGCGTTTGCAGGGTAAACACTGTGAGGTTGTTAGGCTGGATTTTGACCGGATTGGGTGGACTGGCCGTCCTGGCGACGGTGCTGCCGATCATTCCGAGCAACGAGGCAGCAATTCGCATTTGGGATTTTCCGCGCCTTCAGATAGCGGCACTGCTCGCGACGGTTCTGGTTGCCACGCCCTTTGTTATTTCTGCGCGTAGTGGCCGCGCATTCAGCTTCGTCGCCGTCCTAGTCGCTGCGCTCGCGTGGCAGGTGCACGCGATTTGGCCCTATACGCCTATTTCCCAGATCGAAGCGAAGGCGGTGGCAAGCTGCGAGCCCGCCTCGCAGATCTCGCTGCTGGTAGCCAACGTTCGTGTTGAGAACCGGGACGCGGGGCCATTGCTTGCGCTTGTCAAGGGAGTTAACCCTGACCTAGTCCTGCTCGTGGAAACTGATAGCCGGTGGAACCGGCAACTGGAACCGCTGAAGCGGACTTATTCGTTCGTGATCAGCCATCCGCAGGAAAATGGCTATGGAATGCATTTGTTCTCCCGCTACGAGTTGATCAAGCCAGAGGTGCGGTTCCTCGTTGAGAATGATGTGCCGTCGGTCGAGACGGGTCTTCGCCTTCCGTCCGGCGCACGGATCAACCTGTACGGGCTGCATCCCAGGCCGCCGCCATTGCAAGATACGGCGCCTCGGGATGCCGAATTGCTGCTTGTCGGCGAGGAGGTGCGCAAAGAGTCTACCCCGTCCATCGTTGCCGGGGATCTGAACGATGTCGCGTGGTCGCGGACGAGCAGTCTGTTTCAGGAGGTGAGCGGACTTCTCGATCCGCGCATCGGGCGCGGACTTTATGCAACATTCAATGCCGATTGGCCGCTGCTGAGATGGCCGCTTGATCACGTCTTTTTCGCAGAATCATTTTGGTTGCTGGATATGGCGGTCCTAGAAGATATCGGATCGGACCACTTCCCTTTCTTCGTCGCGGTCTGCCACGACAAAACTGCAGTAGGGCTTCAGGATGAGCCACGGCCTGAATCGTTCGACCTGAAAGCAGCTGATGAGATCATCGAGGAAGGGCTTGAGTAGGCCCTGTTTTGAAGCGCAATGAGGAGGCTTTGCGCCATCCACGCGTTCGGCTCATCCGGTGAAGCCGAAATACCAGACGGCGATCGGCCCGGACAGCAGCAGAAACATAGATACGATCACAAGAGCGCCATCGCGCGTAAGAATTCCAGCGGAAAACAAAGCAATAATAGCTGATGCAGCTGATCCCGAGGTTGGGATGAGTTCCATGAATGGCATAGTGAGCGTGAGTCCTATAATCGATATGAGCGGTAGGAAGATCCACGGGCGTCTGAGGAGATAAGTATGCCGTGGCCATAGGAATCGCTCGACGAATTCGGTTGGTCGGCGAAGCCATGAGATACCCTTACAGAGCTTGGCAGTAGAAATTCGGCGGCGAGCAATAACGTCCGGCAGCCATACGCACTGACGGCCAGCGAGCATTTGTACCGCCAAAAGACAGACGATTATCGCGACCGTGGCTGTAATTCCGGGAATGGTACTGGCCGGTGAGGTTGAGATGAGCGAGAAGACGAGCATGACCGAGGCAAAAGATCTTGGGCCAAGCCTCTCCAAGATCTTCTGGATGGCGATGGCATCATCAGCGGCCGCGTCCTCGAGTTGATCTAGAACCTCACTTAGCGCACGAGAGCGATGCTCTGCCACGTGTCACCTGTTCTATGGCGCTGGGTACCGCTGGAGGAGAACGGCAATCTCCAATGGTACGCCGCCGCTTCTCAGCGCGATCTCGCCCAGCTTTTGTCTGCGGTGCCTCCACAAGCTATCGGCGATGCTAACCAGAAGCTTGCTGGGTAGTTCCTCAGGTGGAGAGATCTCGGGCGGAGCCGCCTCATCGAGGTACGACTCGCCAACCGCAACCCCGAAGCCGCGCAGCACAATGGCGCCACCATCGAGGAGCGCTTGTCGGACTCGCCGGGCTTCGCAGCGTTGTCGTCCCCGATGTGGACCTCAACGGCAGTAACGGCAGTCCCGAACCGGTGTAGCGCTCGCCACAGCTTGGCTTCAACGCGCCAAGACAATTCCTCGCGACCGAAAGGTTGGCGGAACCGATCGACGTAGGACCTGTTTACACAGCTCTGTTGCCCTCCGTTTAGGCGTACGGTTGAGTACATGATCAAATGGATTCTCATTCTTCTCGCTGTGGCTGCGATAGCCAGCCTGCTTGGCTTCGGCGGGTTGGCTGGGACTGCAGCCACTGCCGCGAAAGTTCTGATCGGTGTTGTGTTGGTCTTGTTTGTCCTCATGCTTCTGGGTGTATTTGTCGTCGTCTGATCAGCTTTGAACTTTTCGGCAGGAGCCGGATTTTTCAATGAGCATCGGCTTCGGCATTGAGAAGCTCGGCTCTTTTGCCGTGCGCTTTCCCAGAACTGTCGTCGCGGCCATCGTTCTGTCTCTCCCCCTCTTTCTTGTCGCGGCAGCTCAACTCACCTTTTCGAGCGACATTCGCGACCTCTTCCGATCAAGTGAAAACGCCTTTGCAACCCTGGATGCCTTGGAGTCGCACTTCCCCGCTTCCGCGCATGACCTTCAATTGGTGATCGGCAATGGAGATCTGTTGTCGGCCGAGGGCATTCGAGTGCTGCACAAGCTTGATGCCGCCTTGAAGGCACTTAATGGCGTTCAAGGTGTAACCTCGATTTTCTCGGTGCCGGCGCGGCCCGGCGCCGACGGTGCAAACAGCGGCTCCATGGTCACTGCAGACCTTCAGGAGCACGCAGTCAAGAATCCGCTCCTTCGCGGAGTTCTGGTCTCGGAAGGCCACGACAACGCACTGTTTCTCATCCGCCTAAAGCAAGAGGCAAGGACGATCGGTGAAATGCGCCAAGCCGTGGCAGCGGTCCGGACAGCCGTCGGCGATTCACTGGAGGGAACCGGCTACTCGTCCGGCTTGACCGGCCTTAGTGTTCTTAAGATAGAAATTATTGGCGCGTTACAGCGCGACCAGAACATTTTCCGTGTGTCCGCCTTTATTGTCGTTCTCGCTGCCTCAGCGCTCCTCTTTCGACGCTTCTCGTACGTCGTCATAGCGACCCTCCCGGCTGCTGTCGCCATTGCATGGCTTTCGGGCGGGATGTGGCTTGCGGGTCAGGACATCAACGTTCTAACCAGTGTGGTCCCGACCATCGTGCTTGTGATCGCTTTCTCCGACAGTGTGCACCTTCTGTTCGAGGTTCGACGCGGCGTCGCTAGAGGGCTGGACGTTCAAGCTGCCGTTTCCGGTTCAGTGACACGCGTAGGGCCGGCTTGTGTCCTAACGTCGTTCACCACGGTTCTGGCCTTGAGTTCGCTCGCCCTCGTCGACCACCCGTTCATCGCACAGTTTGGACTTTCCGCCGCCGCCGGCGCGGTGCTCGCTCTCATCAGTGTCCTTCTTATGGTGCCTGCACTATCGGTTCTCATGATACGTGAGCGGGAAGGCGGGAACCAAGGCGCCGCCGAGGATCCCGTGCTGTCCGCATTGGAACGCGTATCTGCGATGTGTGCCTCGATCAGCATAGCAAATCCACGCGTGCTGACAGCGAGCGGTTTGGTGATCGTCGCCGTCGGAGCCGTCGCCGCCTTTCAGAACGAGCCGGAGTACCGCTATTCGGACAATCTCCCGCAGAGCAGCGGCGCCTCGCAAGCCATCCAAACCATCGAGGACAAGTTCGGCGGAGCCAACACACTGCGTGTCTTGATCGACTGGCCGGATGACTATGACGTTGGATCCTTCGAGACGCTCGATGTCATTAAGTCAGTTCACGATTCCGTCGCCAAGCTTCCGCAGGTCTCGGGCGTCACCTCGCTCTATAGTCTTGCGTCCTGGCTGGCCGACGGAGGTTCACCTGGTCTTGCGCTCCTTAGGTTTGCGAAGACCGACACCGGTGAGGACGTGGCCGCGCGCTTCATATCTTCAAAGGCTACTGAGGCACTTGTCACAGCTCAATTGCCCGACCTACCTGCACATCGCGTTGTGGATCTGATTGATGGCCTTGAGGCAAAGCTGGCTGAAGTCGAGAAAGCTCACATGGGCGTCACTTTTCGGGTTACCGGAGTTGCAGTGGTCACAGCTCGCGCCAGCTATAAGATGATCAACGAACTCAACCGCTCTCTCTTTATTGCCGTCACCATCGTTATCGGCCTTCTAGCTGTCGCACTGTCAGGCGTGCACTACGCTGTGGTGAGTGTTCTTCCTAATGCAGTGCCCATCCTGGCCGGCAGCCTCTACCTCTATATCACAGGACAGGGCCTTCAATTTACATCATTGGTTGCGTTCACGGTCGGCTTCGGTTTGGCAGTCGACAGCACGATTCATCTGCTCAACCGGTATCGCTTGAATCAGGAGACCTGCCGTTCATCTGACGAGGCTTTGTTTGGCGCGCTTCGGGATGTCGGCCCGGTGGTCATCATCAGTACAGTTGTTATTGCGGGGGGGCTGGCGACGACCTTGCTCAGCAGCATGCCGATGGTGCGCCTTTATGGGACGATGGCGGTGATGGTGCTTCTCATCTCGCTCCTCGCGAACCTGTTTCTGCTGCCGGCCTCCATCGAGACCTACGAGAGGGTCTCTGGTTCGCGCGCTGTTAAACAGCAATGAGGGGCCATGCGGCATATCTTCAATCCCAAGCAGCTCAAGATCATGCGCGCCGCATTCGATCGCGCGCACAAAGAGGTGCCCGATGCTGCGGCAGAAGTGATCGCCTCCAGGATCATTGCCGCTGCGGGTCGCGGCGAGATGGACTTTGAGCACTTATTCCTGATCGGGACAGGCAAGCTGGAGCGCCTACCTACACCTGACACCGGTAAGATCTCTCAATACGTGTAGGGAGTAGAGGGCGTTTTGTCCTTCACCAAGATCGATGCCTGAATCGTTCCCGGAAGCCTTGCAGACCTCTTGAAACATGTCCAACTCTGCCGCCTCGTTGGGTTCAGCTTCTGGCCCAATGCGTCATAGCAGCGATGTCCGCTCCCTAACCTGGAGCTGCTACTTCCTGCTTCAAGCCAGTCGATTGAGGAATTGACGATCTTGAGAGAGGAAGTGGCTCGGGCACGGGCGGCACAACATCACCCGGAACGGCCGAAGTACTGGTCGATTTGAACTCGTTGCGCCGTTCGGCACCGAGTATTCCACTCGCTTATGTGTGGAAACTGCAATCGAATTGGCGCGGATTGCAACATGCCGGAACCGGATGATTAAACACCGCGTTGAGGCAGCTGGGGCAGCAGGCCTGCAAACCTTGAGGTGGCGCAATAGACCGGGAGACGACGATGTCACGAAACCCGTCCGGACAACCCAGCGACGAAGCGGACAAGAAGCAACTCGAAATGGCCAAAGAGGAGGGCGAGGCATATCACCGCTCGCTTCTCTACATGGCAAATGAAGTCGCGGACACAGGGGGGCAGCAGCACTGTGGGGATTACATCGTCGCCTATGCCCTGGAGAAGGCTGAAGGAATGTACGTGCTTCACTCGGAAGGTAAGTTCGAGTGGGTTGAGCCATCGGAGGAGAATTGCCATCTGGAAATCTCGGTCAGCGATGCAGGCGACAAGCGTTTCATTCCACACCTCTACATCGAAGCGAGATTGACCGCGTCTGATGGGGAGCAAATGGGTCCGTTTGAGATGCCCTTCCTGTGGCATCCGGGACTATTTCATTACGGGCGGAACATTAGGGTGCCCGGCGCGGGTTGCTACACGCTGCACGTTCGCATAGCGCCACCGCATTTTATGCGTCACGATAGGACGAACGGTCAGCGCTATGCACACACAGTTTGTGCTGAATTCAAGCAAGTTCCGATTAAGACGGGGCAAGAATAATGTCGCCCTCATCAGTCGATGCGAGGCTAGTCGTCTAAGCAGGCGGCGCGCACTCGTCAAGATCCTTCGTTGCAGGACCGTGGATGACGCGACCTTCGAGAGAAAAAATTGAACCGTGACAGGGGCAGTCCCACGTCTTGTCGGCATTATTCCAAGTCACCGTGCAGCCAGCATGCGTGCACGCTGCAGAAAGGGCTCTCACAATTCCACTTTCGGTCTTGTAAACGGCCAGTTTTTTGTCGCCTGTACTCACAATGGCGCCGTCTCCCGCCTGAATGGCGGCCACGCTCGATTGTTCTTTTCGAATATGGCTGGCAGTGTGACCAATGTCCTGCGCCTTACGACATGGGTCGAACACCGAACCAATTGCTGGTCGCCGACCGGCGATTTGTTCAGCAATAAGCAGCCCAGCGGCGGTTCCATTTGTAATGCCCCAGGCGTTGAACCCAGTGGCAACGTATAGTCTGTCATTTTGACCTGAGAGCTCTCCTGCAAATGGAAGACGGTCTTGAGTATCATAGTCTTCATTCGTCCATCGCCAGAGCAATTTCCCAACTTCAAAATGTTCGCGCACCCAGTGTTCTAGTTCGTGGATCCGGCGGGCGACGTCCAATTCGTGTCCGGTGTCGAACTTAGGACTGAGGGCGATCAGAAAAAGTCCGTCCTCGTCCCAGCCGGTCCGCAATGAACGACACGGCCCATTTCGTGAGACGAACATGCCGTTCGGGGCGCGTTCGGCAGAGATTCGGAAAGCCGCAGCAACGTGGCTTCGCGGATTTGTTAAGACTGTGAAATCGGGCTCTCCAGCAAACGGAATGTTCGTTGCTTGAACCACGTGATCAGCGGTGACGGCACCACTATCGGTTTTAACCCTCCAGCGACCATCAGATTTCGAGACTCCGACGGCCCGTGAATATTCAAACAACCTGCCGCCTGCGCGTTCGAAGACGTTCGCCAGACCTATCATATACTGTGCCGGATTGAATTGTGCTTGCCGCGTGAAGCGAAGACCGCCTCCGGTGGCAAACGGTAATGGCACCCGATCGACGATATCCGCCTCGAGCCCTAACTCCAGAGCCGCTTCTGCCTCCGCTTCGAGTTCGTAGAGGCCTTCGCGATCCACGCCGATCCAAACAAATGCCGATCTCTCTTCAAGACAGCACTGGATGTTGTTTGAAGCTATCGTGGTCTCGATGAACCGAAAGCCATCTTGATTTGCATCGACGTAGAGCTGTGCTTTTTCGCGGCCAACAGTATCCATCAAGTACCTGTAGATGAGGCCGTGCTGTGTAGTGATTTTGGCCGTTGAGCGTCCTGTCACTTGACGGCCGATCTGACGACCTTCCAAGAGTGCAACCGAAGAGCCCGATCTCACAGCTTCAAGCGCCGTCGTCAGGCCTACGATGCCGCCGCCGATCACGGCGACGTCTACTGATAGCTTCTCCTGAAGTTGCGGATAGCTCGTGCTGGGATGATTGCCCGTCCAGGGACTTTCAGGTCGACCATCAAGCGCGTGCATTATAATTCTCTCATTTGAGTTCAGCCATTTCAACATGCGGCTTGGCAATGCGTTGCATCAGACAGGAGAACTGAAGTTAGGTGCTGGTTGACAGCGCTAGACGGCTGCGTATTGGAGCGGTTGCAGGCTGCGAGTAAAATCGCGAGGACGGAGTTCCGACGTGCTAAACAGAGGCGCACAGACTCGCTCGTAATCGTGCAGACCCGCTTTCTAAGTGTTTGCCCGTTGTCCTGAGGGACGTTTCGGGACCGGAGCTATCTCCACCTCGATCGTCGAGTGGTCGATACCGAACTCTTCCCTGAGAAGTAGCTTTGCCGCCTCCACGGCGGCGCGGACGTCCGCTGTTGGGTGCAGCCGCAAATGCAAGGTCGCCAGTGATAGCCCCGGCTTGAGCGACCAGACATGAATGTGGTGCACTCGGCCAACTTGCGGCAGTGCCGACAGTTGGCGTTCGATCTCGAGACTGTTGATCGCCTCGGGTGTTCCTTCGAGGAGGATATGACCGGAGCGACGGACTATTTCCCATCCTGAGCCGGCGATAAGAACAGCAACGAAAACAGAAAGGAGTGGATCTATCGGGGTCCAGGCCGTGTAGCGGATCACCAGAGCGGCGGCAATGGCCGCGAGCGAGCCAATCAGGTCGCCCAGGACATGCGCCAACGCGCCCTGGACATTGAGATTGTCATCATCGCCGCGCAGGATAAGAAAGCCCGCTACGTTCACCGCCAGTCCGAGCACGGCGATAACAAGCATAGGTCCGCTCATAATCTCCACGGGTTCGAAAAGGCGTATTCCGGCCTCCACAATGATCCACGCCGCGAGCGCAAGTAGTGCGATTCCGTTTGTAAACGCGGCGAGTACCTCGAGCCGAGCAAAACCGAACGTGCGCTGAGCGTCACGGGGACGGCGCGCGTCGCACCAAGATCACCGCTCTTGCGAACATGGCAAGATAGCTGAGAAGCAGGCCCATGAAGGGAAAGCCTAGGTAAGCAACGAGAGTCTCTCCGACAACCGGCGCGAGGATGCCAAGATGAAGAGCGAGCTTCACTGCAGAGACACCACAAACGACGACGAAGAATAAATCGCCAACAAAGCGCAGACTTTTGACGGCGCGAAAGTAGTTGCCAAGAGGGCCGTTCGGAATGGGTGAGCCACACCAGAGAGAATACAGGGCAATAGGTAAGAGTAGAAAGACGAAGGAGTGCAGTGCAATCGCAATTGCGGTTAGCATGTTACCTCCACCTACGAAGCTCCATTCATTGAATGCAGAGCTGGCACTGTTGCAGTTTCCTACGTGACAGGTGATAGACGCGTCCGAGTCGCGATCATCTGGGGCAGATTGCACGGATGGCCTCATAAGCAGCGCTGACTCAAGCCCGACCGCCACTCGCTAGCGGGCGAGGCCCTGCAATCCGGCCCAACAGCCACCGCTAGAGGCCAGAGTACGCGGCTTCAGTATGTGCTTCTGGGAATGGCGGCTTCTGGCCAACGCGTCAAAGCAGTGATGTCCGCTTTGGACTGTGAAAACCTCTAGTGCCGTCTAGGGAGATCGCCCTTCGCCACGTTGAGCATGATGCGCTGGGCTCTATAACATAGCGGTTAAGGTTGCCGTTTCTTCGCCTGAGCGAAGTAGTCTGTTCTGGTGCTTGTCTTCGAACGACGCGGCATGCGTCTTCCACCACGTATCTAACTTGATGGTCGTGTCCGTTCCCCCCGCGCGGCCTCGATGCAACCTCGGGCAAGGCAACAAGAAACTGTGTCAGCGCTTTAATCGTGTGGCACAATGAACTTGAAGACCTCGGCCGGCTTGAAGTTGGCCGTCTGGTTTCCTGCGATGTCCAGATTGCCGTCGAGTTGCAGCTTGCGAGCGCCGGACCCTTCCTTGAAATCGAGCTTGCTATAGTCGACCCACACGATGCTCGGACTCTTCGTGTCTTGATAGAAGTAAACCTTGTTCTTCTGATCCGCCACGGTTAGCCAGAGCGTGTCGGCGATGTTCGGCTGCCCGGGTATTTTTATCCCGATGGGCACGCTGACATTGCGCATGACGCTGAAGACTGTGGCGACCGCCTCGCGCGGGTCAGCGGATTGCTTGGCTTCGTTGATGTAGTAGGAGGCACGAACGAAGCGGTCCGACGCACGATTGGTACCCGGCAGCATGATAGAGCCGCCGACAGTCTGCCAATACTTGTTCAAGCTAATCTGCTGATCGAATGGCGGGGCGTTCGTCATCACCTGGTATTCTCTGCCATGGTGGATCACGAGCTTGCCTTCGAGATACTCGAAGATGGCTGAGTCACCCGATGCATCGCTTATGGACAGATGCACCGTACCGGGCTCGCCGGTCGGAGCCTGGATGGCAACGACGCGGAATTCCTCCTTGCGCAAGCCTTCAACGGCTTCTGCAGTGGTGGCATAGTTGTCGAGCACATATTGCACCCACGCCGAATTCGGCAGCGTTGGTCGCTTGTCATCGGGTCGTGCAGGCGGATACTCGGATTGCGGCAGGTACAGCAGGTTGGCGACTAGGCCCTTTTCATTCATGCCGTCTGCTGCAGCGCCTTCGTAGATCGTCGTGGCGACGCTGCCGTACTTGCTCTTCCAGGTAAAAGGCGTCTTGGTCCCGCTGTTGCGCTCTAGCCCGCGCGGGTAGAGCCACTGGTTCGTGTCCATGTCCGAGATGAACCAGTCCATGGTCCGACCCGTGACGGTCTGACCATCTTTGCCGAAGTAGACGGCACGACTGCAGGCCATGGAAATATCTGGGACGACAATGGATGCGGACAGCAGAGCAACGCTCGCAATACGGCTTTTCATTACGCTTCCTCAGTAGGGCTATTATTGTGCCGCCAGATTGCCGGCTTGCAGACGAGAATCCATCATTTCCGAAATCATGATCGAGCCGAAGCAATCGTCGTAGCTTGCTGCGATAAAGGCTATGGCCACGGGTGTGCGGTAGTTGGTTGGCAAGTTGCGGACACGCTCTTGGACGTAGATCTGCTTCAGCGTTTCGTAGAAGCCGGTGTTGACGAAATCGCGCGGGCGCATGAGTTCGGTGCGCTTCTGGCCGCGGACGAAAATCGTGTTCCCCTTCTTGACCGTTTCAGCAACCGTCAACTGTTCGAGGTTGTCCGGTTCAACGGTGGTCGGGTCGGCGGAGAGGATCACAAAGTCGGCAAGCTTGCCGGTCTCGATCGAGCCTTTGGTCTTGTCTTCGAAGTGCTGGTAGGCCGGCCAGATCGTCATGCCCTTGAGAGCCGTGATGACGTCAACGCGCTGGAGCGGCCCAATGATGTCGCCACTGCGCGAGCGGCGGGTGACTGTAGCGTCAAGGATGCGCATGCTGTCAGGGAAGGCCACAGGCGCGTCGTGGTGAGTGGAAAATTTCGAGCCGCGTTTCAGGTACCATCCCGTCGGCGAAATGTTCTGCGCGAGTTCGGGGCCGACCGTATGATCGCGATGCCAATCGCCCCAGTAGTAGGTGTGCATCGGGAATAGAGAGGGGAATACGCCGAGGCGGACGAAGGAATCCACCTGATCCTCGCGCTCGAAGTGGCCGTGGATGAGAACGGGGCGGCGGTCGCCGGCGCCGTATTTGTTTTCAGCGAGGCGCAGAGCGCTAATCATCAGGTCGCCGGCTGCTTCGCCGGAGACGTGGGTCAAAATCTGGATATTGTTTTCATAGGCCCAGTCGATTGCACTGATCACCTGTTCGCCGTTGGCCGCCGGATAACCAAGGTAGCCTTTCGGAAAATTGCCAATGGGAGCGTAGTACGGGCGGTCGCGCCAAGCGGTGAAGCCCTGCGGAGACCCATCGATGGTGAGTTTGGCACCGCCGATACGGAAGCCGTTCTTGTAGTCGGGACTGACGTTGTCCTTGATGTGATCCCGGCCTAGCAGAATGTCGGGGTAGCTCACGATATCGATCTTGAGCTTTCCTTGATCCGCGACGGTCCGGAACACGCTATCGAGCCCCTGATTGGAGCGGCCCTCCTGCCCTGTCGTGTAGCCGTAAGAGGCCCACATGTTTGCGCCCGCTTCCGCCAGCGCTGCCATTCCAGAAGGACCGATGTTGCCAAGGAGTTTCGGGAGCACGGCGATCCAAGCCGTTTCTTCGAGCACGCCATTGGGCTCGGTCGTTCCAGGTTTGCGCTGGATGACCCCGCCATCGGGGTCCTTCGTTTCAGATGTGTAGCCTACCACCTCGAGGGCCTTGGAATTCAGAGCACCGAAATGTCCCGACTGATGGACGACGACAAGCGGAAGCTCCGTCGATATCGCGTCAAGTTCTTCCTTGGTCGGCGCGCGTAATTCCTTCAATTGCGATTGGTCGTAGCCGAAGCCGAGAATCAGCTTGGCCTTGCTCGACATCTCCTTGTTCGCTTCAACCCAATCTTTCATGGTCTGCTGAAGGCTGGCAATGTCGGTGACTTTGCCGTCGGGCGGAGCCAGCAAGTTCGCGGCAAGTGCCTGCAATCCGCCCATCATGACGTGGCCATGCGCATCCACGAAGCCGGGAAGAAGCGCCTTGCCGCCGAGATTGATGACATCTGTCTTGTCGCCTTTCGTGGCGAGCACATCATCCTTCTTACCAACCGCAATAATTTTTCCGTCCTTCACGGCGACAGCATCGGCGCGCATCGCATCGTCGTTCATGGTCAGGATGGGGCCGCCGATCCAGATCTTGTCGGCCGTGTCGGCGGCAGCAGAGAGTGGCAGGATAAGCGGGAAGAGGGCCCCAACTACTGTTGTAAAACGATGCACGGGACGCATAATCAATCTCGTTAATAATAATTGCTGAGCCCGACCGTGTGGCCAGCCTCGCGCGGTAAACGCGCAAATCGCCCCTTAGCATATTGTAGCGAAATCATCACTAGTTCAAACTTTCTAATCTGCCCGCGTCGCTCATTGAAGCGCCCGACCAAGCGGCTGTCGCGCTCGACATGAGCCGGTCTGACATCATTAGGCGGTCGCTGGTGCGAGAATCATCAACAGTCTTGCGAGAGGAAGAGGCTCGGGCACGGGAAGTGCAGCATCAACCCTGGCGACTGAAGGACTGGTCGGTTTAGGCCTGCTGCTGCCTTTCGATGTTTCCAACTAAACAGCTAAGCAGCCCAACCAGAGGCGTCGCGTTCGGCAGAGTCTGACCTAGTTTGGTCATCTGAACCAGAAGGGCATTGTTATTTGGACGACGTCGTCAGGGGTGCCCCGGAGGATTAACCTCCGGCACATCGACCTTCGGCGGTTCGGCGACCGGTTGGGGTTCGCTCATGAGAGCGTGCGCCTTTTCCCGGAGGGTCTGGAACACGACGTAGAGCCCGGGAATGACGAAGATGCCAATGAAGCTGGCAGCAATCATGCCGCCGAAAACGGACATTGCGACCGCCTTCTGGGTTGCGGCGCCCGCTCCGCTCGCGAAGACAAGCGGTATCAAACCAAAGATGAAGGCGAATGACGTCATCATCACCGCTCGGAAGCGCAGGCCGGCTGCTTCGACTGCAGCATCGACGATGCTGCTGCCATGGCGGCGCTGCTCCATGGCGTACTCGACGATGAGGATGGCGTTCTTGGCGGCGAGGGCGATCAAAACAACGATGCCGATCTGGGCGAAGATATTGTTGTCGAGGCCCGATAGTTTCAGCGCGGCCATCGCACCGAACAGTCCGACCACCACCGACATCAAAACCGCCGCAGGAATCGTCCAACTTTCATAGAGGGCGACCAAGAACAGATAGGCAAACACGAGGGCCAGCATGAGAATGGCGGCCGTCTGGCCGGCGGCCTGCTTCTCCTGAAGCGCCGTTCCCGTCCATTCGAAGCTGTAGCCCTGAGGCAGCGAGGCGCGAGAGAGATCCTCCATCGCCTCAATCGCCTGACCGGTTGAATAGCCCTGTGCCGGACCACCTTGGAGCGTCACCGAGCGCAAGTTGTTATACCGGATGATCGATGCCGGCGCCGTCACGAGCGAAACTTCCGCGAAAGACTGCAGAGGGATAAGATCGCCGGATGCGGATCGGACGCGCACCCGAAACACATCGTTGACGCTCATGCGATCATCGGCGTCGGCTTGTACCTTTACCTGCCACGTGCGGCCGAACTGATTGAAGTCGTTGATATAGGCCCCGCCCATCGCAGTCTGCAGGGACGAGAAGATGTTGCTGATCGATATGCCGAGCGTCTGGGCACGCTCGCGGTCGATGTCGAGATAGATCTGCGGAGTGCTTGCCCCGTAGGTCGTGAAGACGCCCGTCAGCCGCGGATCGGCCTGCGCCGCGATCATTAGCCCGCGCGCAACGGCGGCAATGTCGGCTGGCTCCGCGCCGGATAGGCCCTGGAGCTGATATTCAAAGCCCGAACCCGTGCCAAGTCCCGAGATCGGCGGCAGGTTGAACAGAAAGATGTTGGCTGCCGCAACCGACTGGAAGGTCGCGCGCAGCTCTTTCAAAGCGGCAAAGACGGACATCGATTTGTCCGTGCGGTCCTCGAACGGCTTCAACGTCGTAATAAGGAAGGCTTTATTGGGCAGCGACAGGCCGTCGATGAAGCTGTAGCCGCCGACCGAGAAGACCGACTTGGCCCACGGCTTGGATAGGATGACCTGCTCAGCCTCTGCCAAAACCGCCTTCGTGCGGTTGGTCGAGGCAGCGTCGGGCAATTGAATTTCACCCATGAAGGCGCCCTGGTCCTCCTCCGGCAGGAAGCCTGTGGGAACAGCCTTATTCAGCAGAAAGGCGAGGACCGCAAACCCGCCAACAATGGCGCCGGTCACAATCATTCGGCGTGCGATGCGTGCGACCACTCCAACGTATCCATCACGCGCTTGATCGATACGCGTCTGGATTGCTGCAATCATTCCCCAGGGCTTCAGGCCGGGCTTCAGCAGGATCGAACACAAGGCGGGAGACAGCGTCAGTGCATTGATAGCCGAGATGATCATGGCGACTGACACCGCCACCGCAAACTGCTGGTAAAGCTGCCCGGTAATTCCTGGGATGAAGGCCGTCGGAACGAAGACCGACAGCAGGACGAGCGTAATGGCGATGATGGGCCCTGTGATTTGGCTCATTGCCTTCTCGGTCGCCTGGGCTGCTGTCAGGTGCGGCTCGTGCGCCATCGTGTGTTCGACAGCCTCAACGACGACGATGGCATCATCGACGACAATGCCGATCGCAAGAATGAGGGCGAGCAATGAAATTGTATTGGCTGAGAACCCAAGCGCGAGCATCACGGCGAACGTGCCGATGAGTGCCACCGGAACTGCTATGATCGGAATGAGCGTGGCACGGAGGTTGCCGAGAAAAATGAAGACCACAATGCCGACGAGTACGAAGGCCTCGATGAGCGTATGAATGACCGATTCGATCGTCTTCTCGACGAATACGGTCGTGTCGTACATGACATCGGTCCGAACGTCGTCGGGATAAAGGGGCTGCAGTTCTTCAAGAACCTTGCGCACCCCTTCCGCAACAGCAATGGCGTTCGCACCGGGTGACTGGTAGATGCCGATGCCTGCCGCCGGCTTGCCATTGAAGCTGACGAAGCTGTCTGATGATTTGGCGCCGAGTTCAATCCGGCTGAGATCCTTGATGCGGAGAAGCCCCCCCTCCTTGGAAGCTCGCACGACGATTTCGCCGAACTCTTCCGGAGTCGTCATGCGGCCACGGGTCGTGATGTTAAGTTGGAAGTCGATATCGTTGGCGAGCGGTGCAGCACCGACGCGACCAGCGGCTGCCTGGATGTTCTGAGACTGGATCGCATTGGTCACGTCTTGAACGGAAACGCCGAGGCTGGCGAGCCGCTCCAGATTAAGCCAAATGCGCATGGCATATTCCTGCGCCCCGAACAGACTGGCCTGTCCCACGCCCGGCACGCGGCTTAATCTGTCGATCAGGGTTATCGTGGCAAAGTTCGTGAGGAACAACTCGTCCTTGGTTCCGTTCGGAGAACTGGCCGCGATCACCTGGAGCAGGGCGGAGGACTGCTTCTTCACCGTCACGCCCAGACGCTGCACCTCGGACGGCAACTGCGATGTTGCTTGGTTCACGCGGTTCATGACGTTGACAGTATTGAGATCTGGGTCGGAGCCGACCTCGAAACTGACCGTGAGCGAATAGCTGCCATCCGAGCCAGAGTTGGACTTCATGTAGATCATGCGGTCGACGCCGTTGACCTTACTTTCGATAATTTGGGCGACGCTCGCTTCGACGGCCGCAGCAGAGGCCCCAGGGTAGGTGGCTTTCACGCTGACCTGGGGGGGCACGATGTCCGGGAACTGCGCGACCGGGATGGCGGACAGGGCGATGATACCGGCAATCGAGATCACGATGGAAATGACGAAGGCGAGCCGCGGCCGGCGGATGAATACGGCCGAGATCATGGCGATGCTCCCGTCGCCTGCGGAAGCGGCTGCGGATTGACTTTTGCGCCCGGCCGAACACGCTGTTGCCCTTGCACGATCACGCGCTCTCCGGGCTGGAGCCCGTCGCGCACCTCGACCAGGCCGTTCCGCTCGATGCCCAAATTGAGCCGGCGTTGCTCGACGACATTGTCAGAATTGACGACGAACACGAAGCGGCCGGCCTGGTCGGTCGCGAGGGCTACTGTGGGAACGACGGTCAGCTCTGCCGGCGCGGTTTCTGCCACGGCGACCCTCAAAGTCATCCCGTCGGTCAAAACGCCGTCCTGGTTGGCGAACACCGCGCGGACGAGTTGGCCATCGGTCTTGGGATCGACAACGACGTCGAGGAAGTCGATTTTGCCCTCGGTGGGCAGCAGACTTCCGTCCGACAATCGAGCCGTGACGGTGAGCGGCTTGCCTTTCATGCCACGGCGTGCGTCGAGCAACTGCGATTGTGTGACGGGGAACAGTGCGTACATCTCGTCGGTCCGTACGACAGTCGTGAGAACGCCAGTCTCGGGCCCCACCAGATTGCCCGGCGTTATGGCCGCCCGGCCCACGCGCCCTGCGATTGGTGTCCGGATGTCAGTGTAGGAAAGCTGGATTTCCGCGTTGGTCACATTCGCCTTTGCTTCCATGACGGAAGCACGTGCCCGCGATTCTTCGGCCACCGCTACGTCGAGCTGAGCCTGGGATGCCACCTGCTTGCTCTCAAGCTCGCGATAGCGCCGGAGTGTGGCCGACGCGTTCGCGAGCGTCGCTTCGGCAGCGGCAAGCTGCGCCTTGAAACGCTCCAGGGTCGCTTCGAACGGCTCCTTTTCAATCGTAAAGAGAATTTGGTTCGGTTCGACAGGGGCACCGGCTGCGAAGTGCGTCTTGACGAGAAATCCCTGCACGCGGGCCCGGATTTCCACCTTTTCGATCGCCTCGACCCGGCCGATGAATTCATTCTGGCGGCCAAGGGGCTTCTTTGCTGCTTCGACTACCAGGACGGCCGGAAGTGGGGCGTTCGGGGACTGGGCGGCTGCGGGTTCCGGCAGTTGCGAGGCGATCCCTGCGATGGTTACAGCGATGGTGAGCGAGGAGAAAACGCGAAGCCGAACAGAGGACGACATGCAGAAACTTTCACGACGATGATGCCATCCTCCTGAATACAGTATTTTTCATAGGAATTCGACATTCGACCATATCACCGCGGCCTAAAAGTTATCCCCCTGGCGTAGCCATAGCCGCTAATGGCTCATTTCTGTCGTTTGGCTGTTCAGACCGTGCGTCCGCTAGGTTTAGCTGTCGAATAGGCGCGTGAGTTCTGCTGCTAAGGGTAGAATTGCCTTCATGGAGACGAAGCAGAGACGGCCGAGCCTGACCCGAGGCTGCCACTGGCGAACCACCTAAGGGCGGGATGACCACTTGTGCCTGGATGCGAAACAACGGAACGACCCGCAGTCCTTGCGATGCTTCTTTCAAGTTCTATGAGTTCAGGAGGACCCGGTTGCCCTTCTCCGGCGCCCTCACTGACGAAGCTGGCTGATGGTTGCGAGGATGATCAAAACGCGCTACCTGCAGGGGTGATTTAAGAAGTGGTCGCAGATGCATTGTCCGCGACGTGAGGTGTTCGCCCTTGCAGAACGCTGCTGGGAAGCTTGCTGCAACGGGAAAGATACGCGCGGTGATGGCTTGGAACATCTGATCGTGCCGATCCTGAAAGCGCTGGTTTTGGTGCCAGTCACGCTGCTGCCGATCATCAATCCACTCAGCACCGCTCCAGTCTTTGTAGCCACCGTTGGCAACAATCGTGCTCTTGCGGCGCGTTTGGCACGGCAGATTGCGATCAACAGCTGGGTCGTCATCGTCACGTCCATGCTGATTGGAACGTATGTGCTCGCATTGTTCGGGATATCGCTCCCCATAGTTCGTCTCGGCGGCGGGTTGCTCGTTGCATCCACGGCTTGGCGCATGCTTCACCGAACCGATGATGATGCCGTGCACGCGAAGGCGGCTGAAGAAACGTGCGAGATGACGCAAGCTGAGGTGGTTCGGCGCAGCTTCTTTCCCATAACGTTTCCGCTCACGACCGGGCCCGGTACGATCGCGGCTTCGATTGCGCTTGGCGCTCAGATTCCAACGACACCAGTATTGTACCTTGCCGGAGTAATGGTTGCGGCCAGTGGCGCGCTCCTCGTTTCCCTTGCGCTCTATCTGATCTTTCGCAATTCGACAGCTGTCGTCGCGTGGCTCGGCGAGGTGGGCATGCTCGTGCTGACGCGGTTGATGGCGTTCATTCTGCTTTGCATAGGCCTTCAGATCATGTGGTATGGGTGGGCTGAATTGCACACTGCGCCCATGTGATCGTCTAGATGGGATATCGTAGGACCGCCGCAAGTTCACTGCCCGCAGGCAAGTCCGATTTCCTGACGGCGAGCACTTTTGCGCCTGTTCACAGGGCTCGCGCAGCAATCTCGTCGACGATGCAGTAGCTCTTTCCGCCAAGCCCATCAGCAAACTGAACGGCTCCGCTAGCTTCATCGACCGATCCTGGCGTCACACTATCGATATCGACAAGTAGAACGTCGATCGCCCCGAGCGTCGCGGCCCGTGCCGCATTCGAGAGATCCGATGTGGCGCGGCCGCTGACTGCTCGCGTTTCGTAAAGACTTCGGAATTGCCCGAGTTCCGATTGGTAGCACGCGTCAAGTATTGCTCTGACAGCCACAGATAGTTCTGCGTCGCTCGCCCTTTCAGAGTTAGGTGTGACCGTTGAAGACATGAAAGGAGTGCACGGCGCGGAGAATAAGGCTTGCATTTGAACGGGGTGCCGGGGCACCTACCGATACAGCTTTTCTTTGGCTGTAGGGTGCAATCAGATCAGAAGTTCAATTTGCGTCATAACTTTTATGAAACAGATCTCTTTCGACCAATACTGCAGTGCGGTACGAATGGCGAAGGTGAACTTCATTCTGACCCGCCGGGAAGAGGCTGCTTGGTGGTTGGAGTTCGTGGCGGTGGCGAACCTACTCCTCCAGTTCGGCGGGGATGGCGGGGCGAGTGTCGTCGAAGGTACAATCACCGCGGATACTTATGTGCTATTGGCCCGGCATAATCCATCGTTTTCGAACATAGCATTCAATGGCGAGCTGGTTTTGCAAAATGAGTTCGTTCTCCTTCCGCCGGGGGCGCATTTCGTCATTTCGGCGGATGGTCCGCGGAGCTGGCTCTCTTTAACAATCCCACGCCATGTGGTGGAAATCGCTTGGGCTAGAAATCCGATCCTGCAGAAACGCATTCATGCGCGTCACCCCTGCATCGTCCCTGTGACAACGGATCAGCATCTAACTTTGCTGAGCCTCGCGGAATCCCTTTTAAAGCTTGCGCAAACGCGATTTCACATCTCAGAAGTGCAGCGCGTCGAGAACAGCTTGCTCGAAACGGCTCGACACATGCTTTGCGGCGAGGGGATCGTGCAGCGCGTCAGTTTAGAATATCGGCGCGCCAACGACATTGTCACAACGGCCCTATCGTCGGTGGCCCACCTCGACCACATTGACACCATTTACGTTGACGATCTTGCGCGAGCGGCAGACGTTCACAGTCGTACGCTGCTTCGCGCCTTCCATCGAGTCGTTGGGATGGGCCCCGTCCGTTACCTTCGCTTCCGGCAGCTCAACGCGGTCCGCCGTGCGCTCAACGAAGCTCCAACGACTTCGGTTACGGCGGCCCTGCAGACGGCTGGAGTGTCCGACATGGGACGCTTCTCCGGCCAATATAAAGAACTCTTCGGCGAGTTACCGTCAGAGACCCTGCTTGCCGCCAAGGCGCGCGCCAACGGTCGACCGCGCGACTGAGCCGAGTTGACTTCCGACCAGTGGGCTCACCTCAGACCTTCGTGACCGGAGGAATGACCCACGACCCGTCGAGGATCGAAGGCTGGTTTTCGTCAGGCCAGTAGAGTCGCATCATCAGGCAGAACTTGTCCTTCGGGGCCGGAAGCCAGTTCGCCTCTTTGTCAGGTCCGGGGCTTTCGTTCTGAATGTAGATGATCAAGGAACCGTCCGCCTCGAACTTTGGGTTGGTTCGCATGCTCATGGAGTAGCGATTGATCGGATTTTCTATGAAGAACATGTTCTCATCGTACATCGTCAGAGACCAGAAGCCTTGCACCGGCGGCAACTGGCCCTTCTCGAAGCGCATTGTATATTTGTTCTTGCCCTCGTAGCTCGAAAGCAGCGACGGCTTTAGTGACGTCGGATAAACAGCGTCCTGCGGACGATTGGCGCCAAGGCCGATATAGGTGATGAGGGCGCGCTGGACGTAGTTGGTGCCGTAAAGCCCGGTCTTGGTCGTGAAGGTCCAGCCGTTTGTGCGCGACATGTCGCCGTCGCGGCTCATGAAATGCAACTGAATCCGGGTTTGCGACAGTTTGGGGAGATGGTCTGCCCAACGGCGCTCGACCGCCTTGGGATCGAAGTCCTGCCCTGGAACGAGGCCGATGCTCTTGAAGCGCTCGAGCGCGGGAGCGTCGGCGGCGGCCGGTGGGTTGCGTTTCAGCAACTCGGCCAACAAAGTGAAATATTCCACCGTCGAGAGCTTGTTCACCTGATCGCGAACGGGTGTCTTCATATCTATCGATGGATCGACCTTGCCCTCGGGTGCCTTGTAATCTTGGCCAACGGTGCTCAGGGGCTGGAGTTTGAACTGATCCTGGAGCGCGTGAACTTCTGCGTAGTCCTCAGGCGTTCCCGAGCAGTAGATGCGTCCCAGGAGCCAGACGATGCTGGTCGGCGATTTGAGCTGCGTCATCCCCGCGGGCACTGTGCCGGACCAGTTGGGGCCGGTGATCAGAAACGTCTGAGCCTGTGTTCCGGTGGTCCGCTTGCCGGGTACCTGGAAAACGTCCGTCCAACCGCTCAACAACGGGAGGAGAAAGTAGCGCCCCTTGAAGTCTGGTGTGCTCAAGACCCACGGCTCATCGCCGACATCAAAAAACGAGGTGGTGTAGAGCGTGTCTGCGTTGGGTGCGGTTACATCGCGAAAAGCGGCGTTAGGATATTCCCGCAGCTTGATGATCTGCCCCATTGGAGCCCGCGTGCCTTCGGACTTGGCGACGTTCGTGATCACGCGGCGCGTCATCTCCATCGTCACGAGCGGGTAGCCGTAGACGTAGGCGTCGGAGGCGATAAGAAAGTCCTCGCTTCCCTGGACGAGGTCCATGAGCGGGCCCTCCCACGCGAAAGCGGAGGTGGCGTAGGCGGTCGTCGTAAAGAGGGAGAGTCCACTTAACGCTTCGCGGCGAGTTAGCTGCATGTCACTGTTCTCCGTCTCAGACCGCCCGCATCTTCATCAAGCCGATCGCCGCTTGTCTATGCAGATTCGGACATCGAGCCACTTCGGAGGGATGTGTTCATTAACGGTGGAGGCGCGACGGGCGTGGTCCAATCGTCTTCTCGGCGGGGAACCCTCATGCCGCTCTAGTGTTCTATCCCACTGTAACAGGTGGATGGACGTCATGAGCATCTTTGCGTGGATCATCGTTGGACTGATTGCAGGTTGGCTCGCGGAGCAGTTCACCGGGCGTGAGCATGGGTTGGTTACGAACTTAATCGTCGGTGTCGTGGGAGCCGTCGTCGGCGGTTTTCTGTTCAGCAGTTTGTTAGGCTTTCAATACCAGCGTGGGCTAAACCTTGCGACCATTGTCGTTGCAACAGTCGGGGCGGTAGTGTTCCTCTTCCTCATGGACTGGTTCAAAGGCAAAAATCAGCTCGACAGTGATCGAGGTCGGCTGCCTTAACCGTGCGTCAGACACGAAAACTTGGACTTGCCCGCCACTTGACGTGGCAGGCAAGCGTCCTGTCGAAAAGCTTTCAAGTTCTTGCCCGCTCTAGCACCAAAGGAACGGGCCGACAGACGGTATTGCACGTTGGCGAATGCTGCTTGGCGTAGCCGATTAAATCATCGAGTTCCTCTTCCGAGCAGTCCGCCTTCACGTGCATGCGAATGTTTATCTGTTCGTAGCCAGCCGGAACGTTGTCGTCGAGGCCGAGCAAGCCTTGCAGGTCGATATCCCCCTTCAGCTCTGTCGACAACTCGAAGATCGTTATGCCGCGCGCCATCGCGTGAAGAACGAAGGTCGTCGTCACGCAGCCCGCGAGCGCGTGGAGCAGGAACTCCACCGGGTTGGCGCCCTCGTTGCTTCCAAGTAGCACCGGCGGCTCCCCGTTCGTAAATTCGAACGTTGCAGCGCGTGATGTGTCCTCCCGACCTGCACCGTAGAAATCACGTATGGTGGAGCGGTTCTCGCCGCCGTTGATCCAAGTGTTTCGTGCGCGGAACTGAAACCGTGCAAGGTTTTTGTCGGCTTTGAACGCCGCAATCGTGTTTTCAGCCTTCTGAATGTTCAATCCATTCAGTGTCCTCATTTTTTCAGCCGTGTTTGTCGCGGGTGTCATTGTCGCTCTCCATCAGTTCGCTGTTGCGATGATCGAGAGATTAGGCGGCAACAGACGCCCCGATCAGAGCGGCTTTTGCCAGGTTCGGTCTTTTTGTGCCATCAAGTAGCGATGAAGCCCGCTGGTAAATCGCCCATCGAAGCTTTGCTTCTCGCACTTCCCGAGACCGCAGGATCGGCTCTCTACGGCATGATTGACGTCCTCACGGCGACGGGAACGCTCTGGCATGAGTTTGTCCGGGATGAGCCAGGGCATCCGCTCATCAGGCCGCGGGTTGTCGCACAATCGACGAAGCCATTCCGGTGCGGAAATGGCATTCCCGTTCGTCCGGACATCCGGTTTGCCGATGCGCCAGCACCGAAACTTCTAATCCTTCCGGAGATGTGGCTGTCGCCTTCCGACGATCTCCATGACCGCTACGAGGATCTGAAGCATTGGTTACGGTCTTGCTACAGCCAAGGCAGCACGATCTACAGCGCCTGCTCCGGATCAGTGCTTCTGGCTGCCAGTGGGCTTCTGGACGGAAAGGATGCGACGTCCCATTGGGGATATCAGGACCTCTTCCGAGCAAGCTTTCCCGCCGTGCGGTTCGATCCGTCCCCCGCTCTGGTGATCGCCGATCCTTCTGCACGCATTGTCACCGCAGGCGGTGCGAGCTCCTGGCATGACTTGGCGCTCCACATCATTGCGCGCCACTGCAATTCCGGCGTCGCGCTTCGCGTCGCCAAAGTTTATCTTCTGAAGTGGCACAGCGAGGGGCAACTCCCGTTCCAAAGCCTCGTGCGACGACAACCGCACGCCGACTCGGTGGTGAGAAGGACAGAGGAATGGCTTTCTGCGAACTTTTGCAATGCGAACGTCGTCGCCGGCGCGGTTGCTGCCTCAGGAATACCCGAACGTACGTTGAAGCGCCGATTCAAGACGGCGACTGGCGAAGCCCTCATGGCGTATGCTCAGAATCTCCGTATCGAGGAGGCTAAGCGTCTTCTTGAATCTCAGAACATCGCAGCCGACGACATTGCAGCACTCATCGGATATGAAAACCCGGCTTTTTTTCGCCGGCTGTTTAAGCGATTTACGGGGCTGACGCCCGGCGCCTACCGGCGGATGTTTCAACCGATTGGTGGTGAGTTGAATGCGGCCATCCGCTAGGGCTATGACGGAGGCCGCGCCCTTTGCAGGGTGCGGCCTCGTCCGAGTTTAGGTGCTTACTCTCGGAACGCGCCCTCGTTGTAATTCCGCCGGTCAATTGCCTCCGACTTGCATGGTCTTGATCTGGTTCTCTAGCGACTTGAGGCTCCAGTCGCCGGGAGCCTGGCTTGGCGGATACTCCTTGAGTGATAGAAGGAACTGGCTCGCAACGACCTGCATCGGACCCAAGAGGAATGCGCGATCAATGTACCAGTCCTCGTAAACATTGGCCCCAAGTTTGGCCTTCTCGAAGGGATCGCGGCGCAGATTGTAGAGATCCGGGGCGCGCAGTTGGACGAAAGGTTCCTTCCAGATCTGGAGGCGGTCTGCACGATTTTCAGCATAGACGGCCTTCCAATCACCGACGCGGATGGCGACGACATTCCCTCCATCATCGGTGTAGAGGAACTTCTTGCGCGGTGATTCCTTCGTCTTGCCGCTGAGGTAGTCGACCAGATTGTAGCCGTCGATGTGGTTCTTATACGAGCGACCATTCAGCTCCACGCCAGCGAGCAGTTTCTCCTTGATGTCTGGCGCGCCAGCAATAGCTGCAAACGTTGGTAGCCAGTCTTCGTGCGAGACTATGCCGTTGAGCGTTGTGTCGGCGGGGAATTTGCCCGGCCAACGGATGAACGCTGGCACGCGAAAGGCGCCTTCCCAATTCGAATTCTTCTCGCCGTGGAAAGGGGTCGTTCCGGCATCGGGCCACGTATTGAAATGCGGGCCGTTGTCGGTGGAGTACTGAACGATCGTGTTGTCGGCAATGCCGAGTTCATCCAGCAGCTTGAGCAATTCGCCAACCATGGCGTCGTGCTCGACCATTCCGTCATGGTACTCGTCGCCGCTCGGACCGCTGATGCCTTTGTTCTCGGCTTTCACATGCGTGCGGAAATGCATCCGGGTCGCGTTCCACCACGTGAAGAACGGCTTGCCCGCCTGATGTTGACGCTTGATGAAATCCTTGGCAGCCGCAAGCGTTTCCTCGTCGATTGTCTCCATGCGTTTTTTCGTCAACGCACCAGTATCCGTACAGGTCTGCCCGCCCTTGCCGTCTGCTTTGCAACTGAGAACGCCGCGCGGACCAAACTGCTCACGAAACGTCTTGCCGTTGGCGAGTTTCATGTCGCCAGGGTAATCGCGGTTTTCCGGCTCCTCTTCAGCGTTGAGGTGGTACAGGTTGCCGAGAAATTCGTCGAAGCCGTTGACCGTTGGCAGGTGCTCATCGCGATCGCCCTGATGGTTCTTGCCAAACTGCCCGGTAGCATATCCTTGGCTCTTGAGCACGGTGGCCATCGTGACGTCGGTCTGCTGCCAGCCTTCCTTGGCGGCGGGCATTCCGACTTTTGTCATACCCGTACGTACCGGCACTGAGCCGTTGATGAATGCCGCTCGTCCCGCAGTGCAACTTTGCTGGCCATAGTAGTCGGTAAAGCCAACGCCTTCCTTGGCAATACGATCGATGTTTGGTGTCGTGTATCCCATCATGCCGCGATTGGTGTGGCTGATGTTCCAGGTTCCAATGTCATCGCCCCAAATCACGAGGATGTTGGGCTTGGTTTGTGCCGAAGCGACAGACGCGCTGGCGGCGATCACGAGAGCCGTCGTCGCCAGGCGACAGGCTCTTCCATACCAACTGGAGTAAAGCATCACTGGTTTCTCCACTTTTCCCGGCCGTAGCCGTAAATATCTAACAACTGCAGTCTCGCACTATGGAATGATCGGAGACTGTTTCAGCATATTCGACTGTCCAGGGACAGATTGGAACAAATGGACCATTTCAATGATAAAAAGAGTGAAGCTCTATCCGCTCGATGAAGTGGGTTGGCTCGCACAACAATCGAGCGATTTCAATGAGTGGGCAGAGCAGGTAGGCCGCTGGAAAACATTCAAAAAAGGCCAGTTCATTTACCATGCAGGCGACCGTTCAGACGGACTTTATGGACTGGCGTCCGGAAGCCTGCAGATGACATTTCCGCTTGTGGCGGAAGAGCCTGTCGTCATTTACCGTGCAGAAGTTGGCTTCTGGATCGGCGACGCAGCAGAACTGACGAACCGTCGGCGAATGGTGACGCTGATGGCGGCGTCACATGCGAAACTGCTGCATCTCCCAAGCGCGGCTATCAAAATACTTCTGGCAAACAAGCCGGAACAGTGGCGGTGTTTCTATCAGCTGAGTGCTTTGAACATGTTTGCCGCGCTCTCCCAACTTGCCGAAGTTTTGGCTCTGACGGTGAGGGCGCGCGTCTGCAGGCGCTTGCTGGCACTGTTGGGTCAAGATGGCTTTGCTGAAATCACGCAGGAAGAACTCGCAAGACTACTCGGCGTCGCCCGGCCGACGTTGCGGCGATGCCTTGCGGATCTTGAAGCGCAAGGTGGAATTGAGACGAACTATCGCAAGTTGCGGGTTATCGATGCTGCCGTCTTGAGCGCCTTCAAAGATGAGCAATGATTGCGGCCGCTTTATCGGTTATCGCGTTTCGCTTGCGCAACCTTGGCTGCCTGGCGGAGGCGACCCAATTCCATAGGGCGGATCAGATTCTGTCTTCGGGTGCTCGGCTTGCTGCGCATTCCCTCATGCGCCTGCCGGGAGTTCAATGGAGTACCGGAGGTGCCGGCCGATTCATTTTTGAGCTCCAACGCTCTATGAGCATTCTCGACGAGCGTGAGACGTGCGGCCATCTTTCTGCGGCGCTCAAGCTCGCTATTGAGCCGCCGCATCGCCATCGCGAGAACCGCCAGTTTCAGTTGAGATCCTTCCTCTGCGTGCGAAGGTGCCGCGCCTTTTGGTGCGGCCTTGCCGCGCAACTCTCGACGGCGGCGACTCGCTTCGGTGCGGGCGCGGTCGCGGCGCTCTCGCACAAGCTTGACGAGATCACGCAGGTCCTCATCGGAGATATGCTGGACCTCCGGGTGATGCGATTTGCTGACGAGTTCCTGCTCGTCGGAACTGAGCGCGCGCACCTCTTGTCTCTTTGTGATCGCCATCTGGTCACTCCCACATGATACCGGGTTTTACGTTTCAATTCTCTCCACGAAGTCTACAAGCTGCCCGTAAGTATTGTCCATCGCGCCTCTCGAATTCCTTCGTTTTGGAAGTCTTTGCGCCCGCGTCGGCTGACGTGCGATCGGGAGGAGCGTTGCCCATCGACCAGGCGGGGCTGGATTAAGGGTACCGGTTCACTATATCTGGAACGAGAGTGTGCCCTGTCGGGTTTGGACAGCCAGTCAAAATAGGTTGGGAATACATGAAGCGGATCGCACTTTTTCTAGCGACCAACATTGCCGTTCTGGTCGTCATTTCCGTTTTGATCAGTGTCTTGGGCGTAGGACGGATCGCCGATGAAACCGGCCTCGATCTCGGCGCGCTTCTCGCCTTGTCGGCCATCATAGGATTCACGGGCGCGATTATCTCACTGCTCATTTCGAAGCCGATGGCGAAGTGGCAGACCGGCGCTCACGTCATCACTGAGCCTGCCAACTCCGAAGAGCGTTGGCTGTTGCAGGCGGTGGAGCAATTGTCGGCGCGCGCCGGCATCAAGACGCCTGAAGTGGCGATCTATGAAGGCGCACCGAATGCATTTGCCACGGGCGCCTTCAAAAACTCGGCTTTAGTCGCCGTGTCGACCGGTCTTCTCCAGACCATGAATCAGGAGGAAGTCGAAGCCGTTCTCGCACATGAGGTTGCTCACGTCGCCAACGGGGACATGGTGACCATGACGCTCATCCAGGGTGTCGTGAATACGTTCGTTGTGTTCTTGTCGCGGCTGGTCGGCTATGTGGTCGATAAGCAAATCAATAAAGATGGCAATGGTCAGGGCATCGGCTATTTCGTGACGTCGTTAGTTTGCCAGATCGTTTTCGGCATTCTCGCCTCCATGATTGTGGCATGGTTCTCGCGGCACCGCGAATTTCGGGCTGATGCCGGGGCGGCCACTTACATGGGGCAGCCCCACAGCATGATCAGCGCTTTGGCGTCTCTCGGTCGCGTGGACCCGGGGGAGCTACCGAAATCCATTCAGACGATGGGCATTAGCGACCGGCCCGGCTTTTTGGCGCTGTTCTCGACCCATCCCCCGATCGAGGCGCGGATCGCGGCTTTGCGCAATCTATCGGCCTGAGGCAGGTTCGTGCACAAACGTGTCTGTGCATGGACCATAGATTTACAGTGTTCAGATGGGGCCTAACACCGCGCGCGCCGGAGTGGGCGCGGCCCACTGGCCGTGCCCGGCTGTCAGCCTTTGGTGTCCGAAAGGTAACACGTCGCCCTAGAATGTGGATTGTGTCCAAAACTTCATATCGGATGTCGACACCAAATGCATTGTGATGCTCATTGGCGATGGGACGCATGCAGGGGGACCCATGACGGTATTGCATTTGATCCGTTTTCCGGCGGCGCTGTTGGCGTTTTCTATTTTCAGCGCGCCTCCGGCTTCAGCCGCCGATTTGGATGCGCCGCCGCCACTCGTCAGTCAGACCGCTTCCGCTTGGACATTTTCTCTCGCGACCTACTCTTGGCTGCCTTGGATCTCGGGCGATATCAACGTTCGGAATCGCGAGATCGACGTGGACGCCGCGCCGGACGACATCCTGCGCTCTCTCGACTGGTCAACGCTGCCGGTCTGGATGAGCTACGCGGAACTGCGCAATGGACCGTTGACCATCTTCAACGACATCATCTGGACGGCGCTCGAGGACGGTCAAGGCTTCGAACGGCGGTTCGTTTCCGGTGAGGTTCAGGTCGACTACTCGCAGCTGACGGTCGAACTGGGCGCCGCGTATGCCGTCTGGTCCCAGGGCGGTGCGACGGTGGACGTGCTCGCGGGCGGGCGTTATTGGCGCCAGGAAACCGATATTTTTATCGGCGGCTCTGGCGGATTGTCGTTGGACGCTTCCGCAACAGTCGACTGGGTGGATCCCTTCATTGGCGCGCGCCTTAGTCAGCCGATTGCGCCGGGCCAGAGTGTGCTGGTGCGCGGCGATATCGGTGGCTTCGGGGCCGGCAGTGATTTCTCCTGGCAGGCTCTCGCCACGTATAACATGAAGTTATGCGAAACCGGCGGTACCGTTATCGACGGGTACTTCGGCTATCGCGCATTGGCCGTCGATTATTCGCAAGGCTCCTACGAACTGGACGTCGTTCAGCATGGCCCTGTCATGGGCCTGACCATGAACTTCTAGCTGTCGATCGTGAAGGGTATTCGAGCGTGCAAACATGAATGCTGGTGCTGACAGCCGGTACGTTCACGGGGCAGTGCAGCCCTCGCCTGATCCGGCTGTATGGTACGCCCTTCGGCCCGAGGTCCGGTCTCATCCCCTTTCTCTGGCAGATCTGAAACTGCTGGCCACCCAGCAGCAACTGCGTCGCGACGATCTCATATGGCATCCCGCATGGGACACTTGGCGCTTCGCGCATGAATTGCCCGGGCTTTTCGACAGTTCAGGGCATATCGCTCCCGCGGCCTCTGTCGCGCAGGCTCACGGCACGCCCGCCGGAGAAGGACGAACGGACACCCGGATTACAAAGCAAAATTTAAAGGATCGTGCGCGGCATGAGTTGCGCTCCTACGTGGTGATTACCGTCTATATCTGGATGATATTGAGCCTTCTGCGGCTGCACGAGACATTACTGGCGGATAGCTATCACGTTGGTCTCCAGGCTCACGGCCTTGCAATAGTCAATGCACTCATTCTCGGAAAAGTGGTCCTTATTGCTGAAGCGCTGCGGGTCGGCGACCGGACTGCGCAGCGTGCCCCCGCCTTCGCAATCCTCATCAGGTCTATATTTTTTGCCCTTGCGATCGTGCTTTTCCACGTGACTGAGCACGTCGTGTCTGAGCTGTGGCATGGCGCGGCGTTGAATGCCGACTTGCTCATGGTCGATGCAGCCAACGCCCGGCGATCACTCATCATGGCCGCAATCACCACGATAGCGCTGATGCCCTATTTCCTGATCAAGGAAATCGAGCGACGCACGGGTGAGGCCGATCTCTTGTTGATGGCGGTCGGCCTCAAACGCTGAGTCATGCCCCTTGCGCCCTGAGGTCAGAAACTGGATAGCGCGCAATTCCGATGGAGTTCGTTGCCGCGCGGGCCATGGTTAGCAGATCCGTAACTTGCCGATCCATGGCATTTGAACAAAGAGCAGGGCGAATTGCGCGAACCGTTCTGGTGCTCCATTAGCGCTGAAATCGTCTTCATCGTGCATCCGGCTTTGGTATCGATTATGAAATCGCTTGAACCGGCTGCGCTTGCGCGGAAAATTTAGGCGAGTGGCGCTATGAATATTGAGATTGTCGAAATTATCGCGGTGACGTTTGCCGTTTGGATAATTGTTGCGCTGTTCGTGTCAGCGCGCGCCAGACGACGCAGGGAGGCTGAAGCGGCAGCACACAGACGCTACGATGGCGTTTGGTATTGAATGAAAGGGCGTGCTTCTCGCAAGTGAGAGCAAATGCACCTCAAATGTCAGAATAACGCCCTGAGCATCGCCGGCCGCGACGCTCAGGGCTCTGGGACAGTACAGGTCTCTGTCGTGACGATTAGCGAGCGGTCTGCTCAACAGCAGGTGCGCCGCCAAGCTTCATGGGTTCTGGTGCAGCTTCTTCCCGGCGGCAAGCGCCAAGAGCGACAGCACCTACCACCAAAGCGAGAGCAATTACATTCTTCATAATATTTCCCCTGTGGAATCGTTGCTTGCATATTAATTCTAGCTCGATCGCTCAATCGAAACCATGCAGCGCCGCAACCAATGCGCGATTCGCTTCGTTGCGATGCGGGATGGACACAGTTGCGATGACGCGACTGCCTGATCTGACGAGGCTGCTTACTGGCGTTTTCGGTTGCGAAGGGACGCCAGGAGTTGGGTCACCTGCGGGTTGGTGGGCTCGAGCTGAGCGAGGAGTTCGGCTCGCTCCAGACCCGACGTGATCAGCCCTGCCTCGATGTCATATGTGATCATCGCCAGGAGCAGGTCACGATCGTATGGATGACGCGCGAGCGCATTCTTCAGAGTTGCCGTGGCTTCTGCTATCTTTCCCGTATCATGCAGGGCCACAGCGAGGACATAGCTGAACCGTGGATCTTCCGGACTGAGACTGGCCGCCTGCGAGAGGTAGCTCATGGCTTCGGACGTGCGTTTCTGACGAATGAGAGACAGACCTAGCGCATGGGCAATTGCCCCGGATGTGGGATTGTCCGCAAAGCCTTTGCGCAAGACGTCCTCCGCGGCGCGCTCATCTCCTGCCATGCGCTCGAGGTCAGCCAGCGCGACGCTGGCGCCGGCGAAGCTTCGATCCAAGTCCAGCGCTTTGAGAAAGGCCGCCCGCGCTTCATTCAGCCTTCCTTGATCGCGATACAGGTTGCCGAGGTTTGCGTGCGACTCGGGCCGTTCGGCGTTGAAGAGTTGGCCGTCGATATACTCGGCCAGTGCTTTACCGAAAGCAGCACGATCATCGTCACTCAGACCGACTTCCGGCTCGCCCACAAGTGCTCGAGCCGCACTCATGCGGACCAGACGCGACCTGTCGCGGAGCATCTTTGGAAGGTAGGCTCGGCGCGTTGCCGGGTCTGTGCCAGCGATGACTGCGATTGCCGACGTGCGCACCGCGGGATCGTCGATGGCCAAAGCCTTGGCGGCAATGTCCACGGCTTCGGGCGATGAAAAGTCGGCCAACCGGGCTAGTGCGCTCGCCCGGCTGATCCCCGAAGCCGTATCCTCGGTTGCAAGCCTAAGCAAAGCGCTTTGGGCTCCCGGAGCCCTCCTGTCGGCAAGATCGAAAGCCTCGGCGAAATCTTGGAACCCGGGTTTGGAAGACGGATACCAAGCTTTGACAGCATCTCGTGCCCAACCGGCGGACTTGTCCGTATGGCACTTGTTGCAAGCGTTAGGCGTGCCGATGAGTATCGATCGGTCGGGCCGGGGAATGCGCATCGAGTGGTCGTGACGCGCATCAACGCCCATGTACGTCGTCGTCGGCATATGGCAGGACGCGCACTGAGCTCCGGCACTGCTCGATGCATGGTGATGGTGGTCGGCGCTATCGAACTTTTCTGCCGCATGGCACTGCGCGCATACAGCGTTTCCCGATTTGTGAAGCTTTCCGGAATGCGGATTATGACAGTCAGAGCAAGTCACGCCGGCGGCGTGCATCTTGCTTTGGACGAAGGAACCGTAATTGAAGACCTCGTCAAGCTGCTGCCCGTCTGAATGGTAGAGCCCCCGGTCGAGGGTTGATGGCTGGAATGCATCGAAAAGTTGACCGAGCGCATCGGATGAAAACTGCTGCCGCCGAGCATGGCAGCCGGCACAGACCTCGATTTCCTTGGTGGACGTGCGGGGGACGGATCGGAACGCCTGGCCTTGCGTGTGCATTGGCCAAGTCACGTTGCGGCGTTCGTCCAAGGTCAGCTTGAAGCCTTTCGTGGGCGACGTGGCAGTGCCAGCGCTGCGTTTCTCTGCCCATGCCAGATGTCCGGATGCGGGTCCGTGGCAGGCTTCGCACCCGACGCTGATCTCAGACCATGTCGTCTGGAAGGTCTTGCTCTGCGGATCGTAGTTCTTTTGCAGATTGGTCGAGTGGCACCAGGCGCATTGATAATTCCAGTTCTGGTCGATTCCCGTCCAATGCAGCGGATCGCCGGGCTTGAGATTTTGGTCTGGGTAAAGGTGATACCAGCGCTGTCCGCCATCCTCTTTCGGTCGAGAGTCCCAGGCAACGCCCAAGGCCTGGTAGCGCCCGCCCGGCAAAGCAATCAGATACTGTTGGAGCGGGTAGAGGCCGAAAGTGTAGCGGATCTCGAAATCAGCGAGTTTACCGTCCGGACCGTGGGTGCGGACCCAAAACTTGCCATCTCTTTTGAAGAACGTGCTCTCGAGACCGTCCTTGGTGAAGGTGGCACCAGTGAAATCTCCCAGCACCGTTTCATCGACGGCCACCTGCATCGCGGCGTGATGCTGAGAACTTTTCCAGTCAGCATATTCTTTCGCGTGGCAGGACGAGCAGGCTTGCGACCCCACAAACGTTAACTCTTCGGCTTTTGCTTGCGGCCGCCCTTCCATACCGCCGGCCCCCATGGCGACAGCTGCCAGAAATTGAACACTAACCAGCAGGAGCGCCCGTTGAGCGAATCCGACTGAGTTCCATCGCGCCCAGGGACCTTTTGCGGCGGCAGCGAGAGGGCTGATATGCTTCGTGCGTCGCTTGGTGCGAAATATCGTCAAGCTATTGCGCTCATTTACTTGGGGTCACTTCTGACCAGTCCTTCTCATTTATAGCTCATTTTGTGCTGAGCGGACGTGTTGCCGATGTGGCGTTTGCGTTGGCTCGGCCGGCTAGCCGGCAGCAATCGTACGGGTCGACGGAGTAGGTGAAACTTTTTGTTCCTTATCAAGTCAGCAGCAGTACATTCATATTAGACGTTATAGCCCTCGAGGTTGGGCCAGAATAACGCAATTCACGGTGTGCGTGACGCGCACAAATTCGGATCAGGCGGGATGGTCTCTGGAGAATGATGATGAGACAATGGAAGAAGATATTGCTTGTGACGCTTATGCTGCTCTGGTCATATCCCAGCCTAGCTCAATCGGTCGTCGCTGACCCGGGACGGGGCAGGGACTACGCTGAAAGCCTGTGTTCGACATGTCACGTCGTGGATGCGAGCCCGGGAAACATCGCCAAGTCTGACATTTCGAGCTTTTACTCGATCGCAAATCGACCTGATCAATCGCAGGAACGCTTAGCTGGGGCCATCATTTTTCCGCATCCTGCCATGCCGAAAGTGTCTTTTACCAACACCGAACTGCGAGACGTGATCGCCTACATCATGTCGCTAAGGGTTACGAAGTAGCCGCGGCTTCAAGTCCCCCCGCGAGGAACACAAGCGATGCTCCAACTGGGTTGGCGTACGCATCGCGGCAGGGAGGGTTCTTGATGGCAGATTGACAACGCAGTGAAGCCGTATGACGCTCGCTCTGATCAGCAGCAACCCAGGAGAAGCGGATGTCAGCCTCCGAAACCGCCTTGCTCGCGAATGTTCTGGTCGGATCAGGTATCCTCTTCGTCATTGCCTATTTGGGAAACGCTCTGACCTTCAGCAACCGATTCGTGAACGCGCTGGTCACCGCCCTGGTTTTCGCAATTTTCTATGCTGCCTTGATCTATACCGTCGACACAACAGTTCTTCCGCCTGAGCTAAAGGAGGCGACCCGAGATACATGGATTCAGATGGTCTTGATGGCCGCTGGGCTGGTTTTTGTGCTCGATCTCATCGCAAACTTTATCTCTTTCAGTAATCGCTTCGTCAGCGCTCTCGTGACAGCCGTTCTGTTTGCCGTTCTGTTCGGTGTGGCTGTCTACACGACGGAAAACCCACCTACGACGGGCGTGCCTTCAACGACCCAAACCCCGCAACCTGCTCCGTAAGATAGTCAAGCTGAAACTTGGCAAGGGATTGTTGCTTGGTTCGGTGCTGGTCATCGAGTTCGAGACTTGCCAATGTTCTTGGCAGGACCCATCTGTTTGAGGTCCATCTGCGATAGGTTGAATGGCTGATTGCCTTCGTGGAGGAGCAAGCGTCGGCTCAGAGGTGTTTTCTTCATGTGCCGAATAGACTTAATGCGGGTGCTTCAGGCTGTCTTGTCGTGCGCGCTCCTGGCGAGCGCATGTCCCGCGGCACAGGCCGAAAACGTCTGTTCGGACACAGCGGTCAAGGACTTTTTTGTGCAGGGTGGGGAGCAGGTGCTGGAAGAAAGCCACCTGAAGATCACGTCGCTAAGCCAAGACGAAGAAGTGGCGCATTCGGATTCGTCGCTCACCTGCCGATATCTCATGGAGCTCTCTGATCACAGTCGAAAATGGGTCCGGTTTACGTACTCGCAAGATGAAAGCGGCCAGCCTGCGATCGACTATGAGGAAGAAAATCAGAGCACATTGCAACAATCTAACAGTCAGGAGCGGCCGTCCACAGACTAAGCTGTGCTCGATTTCAGCATTGGTCTCTCAGGGCAAAGACCGAACCCCTGCGTTAATCCCGAGCGCGCGACCTGCTACTCTGCATGTCCAAGACCTTGTAGACTGCGTTTTCTGGTCAACCCTGGACACACGCCATGCACTATTTTGCGGCGCTTCTTGTTGTTCTCGTTGCCGCGGTCGGTGGAGCAATTTACTTCACGGACCTGCCCAGTGCGGTGGAAAATCTCCGCTTGGTGGAGCAGGAGGAGCGGCACGTCGGCGGGGAGCCTGAGCCTGCGTTACCTCCTCCGTCAGTCCCTCCCGTGGCAGAGGAACGGGCTCCATCGGGACAATTCGACATTGCTAAAGTCGAACCTGGCGGAACATCCGTATTTGCTGGGCGATCGGTGCCGAATGCCGTTGTGACGGTGTTCGCCGATGGTGTGGCAATCGGAACGGCTACTACGGACGAGAACGGTGAGTGGGTCTTAGTGACGGAACAGCGGATAGGCAATCCCGACGCTAAGCTGTCGGTTCAACTTGGCGCGGTTCAGCAACCAGCGCCAGCGCCACCTCCGCTAGCGACTGCGAGCGTCGAGATGCGTACAGCTGAAGCGGTTTCAGCTCAGCTTTTCAATGTTCTGCGTCTCAAAGTGGAGCGTGCCCGCGCGCATGTTGAACAAAGCACCAAAATCAGCGAGGCGAAACCCGATTTGACTGAGACAGGTGAGGTGCTGTCAGAGCGGCGGGTTTCGGATGTGCTCGTCGCGACAGCGGGGGAGAACTTGACCCCGGCAGCCAGTGCTGATGTCTTACCAGTCCCGATCAAGTTCATATTTCGTGAGGCGGCATTCACAGACGATGGCGCCAAGGCTGCTCAGTTGCTGCTCGATTATCTTCTCCTGAAAAAGCCGGCATCCATAAGTATGACTGGACATGCCGACGAGCGTGGGACGGCCGAGTTCAACATGAAATTGTCGGCCGACCGGCTTAAAACAGTGTCTGATTTCCTGCGTGCGGGAGGGTATACGGGGCGGGTGGAAGTTTTTCCCAAAGGCGATACGGCGCCATTCCAGGGTGTGGACCGGACCCTGATGCCGCTTGATCAACTCTACGAACTTGATCGGCGTGTTGAACTCCAAATCACCGAATAGTGGCCAGCAGTCCGCTCCGTCTCAGGTTCTACCGCCTTCCCGGTCGAGAACAGCTACAGATTTGCGATAGAGCGCGTCGGCCCGCTCATAGCTTTCGCCGATCGCTACGATGCCGAGTTTGCCGAATTCTGAGAGGGCGCCAATGAGGTGAAAGGCGACGCCCTCAGCCGTCGCCGCATTGAAATGGAGCCCATTCAAGACCGAAATGTCGATGAGATCGTCGGGTGTCAGGCCGCGGTACTTTTCTGACTCGAGATTGTCGGATGTATAGTAGCAACGCGGCTTACCCGAGGGCGTAAGGAAAAGCCCTGACGTGGGATCATAATGACCGTCGGTCAGGAATTGCAGCATCTGGAATGGGTGGGTCGTGCCTCCCTTGCGCAGATTTATCTCGATCGCCAGGTGTCTCCAACCCTCCTCTTGCTTGACGGAAACGAAGTCGATGCCAAAGCGGCCAAGAACACCTTTTTGGGCGAGAGCTTGCGCCGCCTTCTGTCCTTCGCGCTGGATATCCAGTCGATAGTCATCGGCTGCTGGGAATCGCGCGCCCAGGAAGATCTGACCATTCTTTCCGCCCAGGATTTGATCGTGCGTGGAGATGGTCTCGAGACGCCCCAAAGGATCGACTCGAAATTGTACGGACGGGCTCTCCTTGACCGCCCCCGGGATCCATTCCTCAACGATACCGCCCATGGCGACAAGTTTGCTTTCATAAAGCTCAAAGGTCATGTCTTTGGCTTCGAATGCGAGATCGGCTAGTTTTTCTTTGACCCATGGCAGCAGGGCCGTACCTTGCGGTGCGCCTGAAAAATCGAATACGGCGTTGCCCTCGCCGGAAAACCCCTCATTGATCTTGACCACAGCCTTCGCGAGATCGGCGCGTTCGCTTTTCAACTGCGAAAATGCACGCGCTACGTCGTCGATGGTGCCGAGGTCTTCATGGCCCGCAGGAAAGTCAATGCCAGCTTCGCGGAAGATCTTGCGCGAGCCGCTTTTCGAACCCCAGTGGAGGAGTGCGGGATCGCACCCGTAGATGGGGATGCCAAGCGTGAGCGCGAGCCGGCGTTCCAGTTCGGACACCGTGAAGCATGTCATGTGCGCAATCGTAGTGTCGCCGATGGCTTCCTTCAATCGCTCGAGCAGGCGGGGTCGATCGAGAACTTTTTGCGTGAGGGGTGCGAACTGGTTGTCGTCGCAGGATAGAAGGGTCAGACGGCGGCGGGCGTGCTCGCTTGGTACTCCGGGCAAGAGATGGAGGTAGTAATCGATGATAGTGGAGGAAATAGGCGTGCTGGAAACGTAGATGACTCGCGTTCTTGGCATGCGCAAAAGCATGAGCAGACACAGCATCCGCTCCTCGTAGTGGGCGACACCGGAGACCTTCGCCATCACCTGCGGGTCAAGGCTCAGACTGGGAAGCACCAGGACAGTGCGAGAGGCGTTCGAATTGGCGAAGACCGTCTCGTATTGCTGGACCAGCATCGTTTGAAGAACGTTGAAGCGCTCCTGCTCCGTGCAGCCAACGCTTGTGTGCTCCGTCACTTGGTCATCCCATTACAGCCGTATCTGCTTCCACCAATCGTGATCCATCCCGTGCAACGCGATGCATCAGATAGCCAAGACAATCCAGCCGAATCGCGTTGTTGTCACGTGTAAGCATGGCGGGAATGGCCCGCTTGCAGAGCCTAATTTCGCCGTCGCCGTACGTGAAGTAGTCTGACGACGTTGCATGTGGTCCACCGGGTTCGATATTGAGCAGGTGCCGCCGGCGCGAACCCAGGCGTCCAAACAAGGTTCCTGGCTCCAATTCCGAGAAATTTAGGCGATCCAGATCCGATCGGAACTGGAAGTCCGCGTCTGTGCCATCGAAGGATACCGTTGCCCCCGTCGGAATTTTTATGATGGCATGCGTCTGCATCAGGTCGAGATCACCGTCAGGGACAGGACGATCGGGTAAGTGGTCGATTGCGAGTGCTGCTTCGATGAAGTCGGCGGCATGTGCCACTCCTTCTGGTCCGCCAGCAAGTCCGCACTCGACCGTGACCGAAGGGCAGAGTTGAGACAAAGCTGCGGACTGCACACCAAGCGGCCGTTCGAAGTACACCACGGTCCGGGAGAAAAGCCTGGCCAATTGGACGTAACGGTCGTCCCGCCGGTTGACACAAGCGTAGTGCGGGTTGTGGCCCGAGTTGTTGTGAATATCGATGCTCCCGAACGGCTTTTGGACACGCACGGCGTCGACCACTTCGCGCATGACGCGCGCTTCCGGAGTGAGGTCGTCAAGGGTGCCAGGCCAGCTTCGATTGTAATCGGTTTGACTGCGAAGTGTCCGGACAGTGTATCTGGCGGCATCAACGTTGCCGACGAACAGCATAAGGCTGCGAGGCAGATGCCCGTGGTGCCGATTTAGAACAGACTGAATCGCGGCCCATCCCGTACTCTCGTTGCCGTGCAATAGGACACTGACGAACAGTGGCGAGGCGTGTTTTCCAGGGATTTCGAACAGAGTAGGGCCAGGCAAATGTCGCCACAGTTCATAGGATGGCGCATGTAGCAAGGCTGGCGAGAAACCTTGGACACGGTTGAGACGCAGCGTATCCGCTTGATCGAGGTCCATGCATGTCGGCCTTGTGTTGCGATGGCAGAGACAAACTGCCCAGTAGGGGTGTCGCGCAAGACCCTTCACTTAACCTTGATCGGGATCAACAGTTCGGATGGAAGCGGTTCTAGCCTGGCTATCAAGTCTCGATGTCGTCTTCCACCACGTGCTTCAAGTCGGTTCCTTCCGCTGTGAGCACCATCCGCAGCCGCAGCGTGCTGCCGGCTGGCACGGGGCACTCGCGGACGAGCCTTTCGACCTCTTGTTGCGACGTGACACCGACGCGCTTCAAATATTTCCTTAGCGACAAATTGAAGTTCTCGTTTTCCATTTTTTGATACCCGCTGGTTTGGAGTCGGCTTTCACACCATGCAATCGGCTTCCTAACTTTACTCTGTTCGGATTGTTCCGAAGGCGTTCTGAACTCGACGTTGGCTACCGCTGGATGCGGTGGCAGATCATTTTTCGCGCGCACGGCGCATAGCTGCGGCGAAGGCAGATTCGGTACTGGACCGCGAGGGACTTTTGGTAGCGGTCATTCCGGTCTGCGGAGTTGCCGCCTTTACCGTTCGAGTCGTACCGGGATCGAGGTCTCCCGATTTCATCGTCAACGCGATCCGCTTGCGCTCAATATCGACGTCCTTCACTCGGACGCGGACGATATCGCCCGCTTTGACAACATCGCGGGGATCTTTGACGAAGCGGTCGGCCAACTCGGAGACATGGACGAGACCGTCTTGATGGACCCCGACATCGACGAAGGCTCCGAACGCGGTGACGTTCGTCACAACGCCTTCCAGCGCCAGCCCAGGCCGAAGATCGGAGATTTTTTCGACGCCCTCTTCAAAGACTGCGGTTTTGAACTCGGGCCGAGGATCGCGTCCGGGTTTTTCGAGCTCGGCGAGAATGTCACTGACGGTCGGAATGCCAAAAACGGAATCGGCGTAGTGAGCAGGGTTGAGGGTGCGCAAAAACGGGCCATCACCGATCAGGGCTTTCAGCGGTTTCTTGGTGGTCTCTGAGATGCGCTCAACGACCGGGTAGGCTTCGGGGTGGACGGCGGAGGCGTCAAGCGGATTGGGCCCATTTATGATGCGGAGAAATCCGGCCGACTGTTCGAAGGCCTTGGGTCCGAGGCGCGCGACTCTCTTGATGTCGGTGCGCTTCTTGAATGCGCCATTTTGGTCGCGGTGAAGAACGATGTTCTGAGCGATGGTCGCGTTCAATCCCGCAACGCGGGCCAAGAGTGGGGCGGACGCCATGTTCACGTCGACACCTACGGCGTTGACGCAGTCCTCAACGGCGGCGTCCAATGAGCGGGCGAGATCGGTCTGATCGACATCGTGTTGATATTGACCGACACCGATGGCTTTTGGCTCGATTTTGACGAGTTCCGCCAGCGGATCTTGGAGGCGACGGGCGATAGAGACGGCACCGCGCAAACTGACGTCGAGGTTGGGAAACTCGTTGGCGGCGAGTTGAGACGCGGAATAGACCGACGCCCCGGCTTCCGACACCAAGGCTTTTTTCGGCTTTGAAGCGGGTAGGTGCTTAATCAAGTCCGATGCCAGCTTTTCTGTTTCGCGACTAGCGGTTCCGTTGCCGATGGCGATAACGTCGACCTTATGCTTGATGCAAAGAGCGGCGAGGGTCGAGAGTGCGCCGTTCCAGTTCTTCCGCGGCTCGTGAGGGTAGACGGTGGCTGTATCGAGCAGTTTGCCCGTCTCGTCGACCACTGCGACTTTGACGCCCGTGCGAATGCCTGGATCGAGCCCCATCGTTATGCGCGGTCCGGCGGGTGCGGCAAGCAGAAGATCCTTGAGGTTCGACTTGAAGATTTCGATGGCGCCGCGGTCGGCACGTTCCTTCAGTCGCGCAAGGAGATCCGTCTCGAGAGACGGGTGCAGCTTTGCTTTCCATGCCTGCTTTACGGTCTCGGCAAGCCAGCTGTCCGCCGGCCTGCCGCGGTCGGCAACTGCGAAGGCGGTCATGATCTTGAGTTCGGCGGGGTGTGGGCGATTGGACTGCGATGCAACGTCGAGATCGAGAGTGAGGACGCCCTCATTTCTGCCACGCAGAAGAGCCAGCGCGCGGTGGGAAGGGAGATCACGGATCGACTGGCTGAAGTCGAAGTAGTCGGAGAATTTGGCGCCGCCGGCTGTCTGGCCTTTTTGTACGCGAGAGGAAAGCTGTCCGTTGGTCCAGAGCCACTCGCGTAAGTCGCCGACGAGTTTTGCATTCTCTGCGATGCGTTCGACCAGGATGGACCGGGCGCCATCGAGTGCGGCGCCGGGGTCGGAGACGCCTTTTTCCGCGTGAACGTACTTTCGCGCTTCCGTGTCAGGATCGAGCGATGGGTTGTCTAAAAGCGCGAGGGCGAGCGGTTCCAGCCCATTCTCACGCGCGATCTGAGCTTTGGTGCGACGCTTTGGTTTGAATGGTGCGTACAGGTCTTCAAGTTCGACCTTGCTCTGCGCGTTGGCGATGGCTCGTTGTAAATCGGGCGTCAGCTTTGCTTGATCCGTGATCGATTTGATGATCGTGGCGCGGCGCTCTTCGAGCTGGCGGAGATAGCCAAGCCGGTCCTCGATACGACGCAACTGGGTATCATCAAGCCCCCCGGTCTTCTCTTTGCGATAGCGCGCCACAAAGGGCACGGTCGCTCCTTCTTCGAACAAAGCGACGGCGGCATCGATTTGCGCCACTTGAACATTGAGTTCGTGGGCGATGCGCGCGTTGATCGATGTCATGGTGCTCCTCTCGTCGTCTCCGATCACTCTCTGTCAGGAGTGGTGACTTTTTTTACATATCTGGCGCATTCCGCACAGGTCTGACCAGTCTCTTTGCTGACGCCTGCCCGCAGCGGGCGCTCAAATAGGGCCTTCCGGAACCTTTTATGAAACCTGCGGTTACCCGAGAACCTTCCATGTCCGAGTGCACACTAAATGAGTCAGAGCTCCTTTGTCGCAAAGCAAGGTAATGAGAAGCCGGTACTGATTTGCTTTTCACATCTGAGGTGGCGTTTCGTTTACCAGCGACCGCAGCATCTCATGACACGGGCTGCTCAGCAGTGGACCGTGTATTTCTTTGAAGAGCCCATCTATGAGCGAGGGGCGAAAGTTCGGTACGACGTGTCTGAAGGCGCTCCGGGTGTAGCGGTCGTTGTGCCCGTTTTACCGGAAGGCGCTACGAGCCAGCAGGCGACGGATGCGCAAAAGGTCATTCTCGACGACGTGCTAGCCGTGCATCGTGGTGCGGTCACGGCATTCTGGTACTACACGCCTTGCGCAGTGAACTTCTCCCTCCATCGTGAGCCGGATATTTGCATTTACGATTGTATGGATGAACTGAGCGCCTTCAAGGGTGCCTCTCCGGAGTTAGCGGCTTGTGAGCGCCGGCTGTTCGCTGTGGCCGATCTCGTCTTCACTGGCGGGCGAGCGCTCTACGAAGCGAAGCGTTTTCGTCATCCCAATGTTCATCTGTTCCCAAGCAGCGTGGATAAAGATCACTTTGCAAAGGCGCGAGGCTCCGGCTTTGCAGATCCTTCCGATCAAGCCGGCATAAAGCGGCCGCGGATCGGGTTTTTCGGCGTCCTCGACGAGCGCTTCGATATCGAACTCACGGCCGCTATCGCCGACCTGAGGCCGGAATGGCAATTTATTCTTATTGGGCCCGTCGTGAAGATTGATAAGTCCGAGTTGCCGCGGCGTGCAAACATCCACTGGCTCGACTGCAAGAATTATCAGGAGTTGCCGCAGTATCTCGCGCATTGGGACGTGGGATTCATGCCGTTCGCGATCAATGCCGCAACGCGGTTCATCAGTCCCACCAAAACGCCGGAGTTTCTGGCCGCCGGTCTGCCTGTCGTCTCGACGCCGGTGCGTGATGTGGTTCGCGACTGGGGTGATGAGGGACTGGTGTCGATCAGCCACGACGCTGAGGACTTCGTTGAAAAACTCGAAGGCGTCCTTAATGAGCCACGAGCGCCTTGGTTGGCAAATGTCGATAGCAGGCTTGCGAAGCTTTCCTGGAATGATACGTGGCGAAGGATGTCAACATTGATAAACAATGAAGTCAGTTGGCGGCTGCGCTGGCAGGAGCTGTCTCCCCGGCTAGACGAGGGTGCGCCCACAAGCGCCGAGGCCGACAATGTTTGATTGGCTGATCGTCGGGGCCGGGTTCGCAGGGAGTGTTTTAGCAGAGCGGATTGCAAACGTACGCGGAGAACGTGTTCTCATTATCGATCGGCGAGATCATGTCGGAGGCAATGCGTTCGACATTTACAACGAAGATGGTCTTCTCGTGCATCGGTATGGTCCGCACATTTTTCATACCAACGCCCAACGGATATTTTCATATCTCAGCCGATTTACCGAGTGGCGGCCGTATGAGCACCGCGTGCTGGCAGACATCAACGGCCAACTCCTTCCTATTCCGATCAACCTGGACACGGTGAACAAGCTTTATGGATTGGCGCTGACCAGCGGTGAGCTCGAAGAGTTTTTTCAGTCTCGGGCTGAAGCGATTGATCCTATTCGAACGTCGGAGGATGTGGTTGTCGCCCGCGTCGGCCGCGATCTTTATGAAAAATTCTTTCGCGGCTATACGCGCAAACAGTGGGGCCTTGATCCGTCGCAGCTCGATAAGGCTGTAACCTCAAGGGTCCCTGTGCGGACAAATCGCGACGACCGGTATTTCACCGATCGCTTTCAGGCAATGCCGAAGCAGGGATATACGGCTATGTTCCGCCGCATGCTTCAGCATCGCAAGATTCAGGTTTTGCTACAGGCCGATTACCGCGAAATCAGGACCGTCATTCCGCATCGGCGCGTGGTCTTCACCGGGCCGATCGATGAATTCTTCTCCTATCGCTTCGGACGGCTTCCGTATCGCTCATTACGGTTCGAGCACATGACGAAACGGCAGTCGCAGTTTCAGCCGGTGGGTGTCGTCAATTATCCGCTTGATCGCGATTACACGCGGATCACGGAATACAAGCATCTGACGGGCCAGCACCATCCATGGACGGCCTTAACTTACGAATATCCCACAGAGAAGGGCGACCCTTATTATCCGGTGCCGCGGGCCGAGAATCAGGCGCTTTACAAAAAATATGAAGACTTGGCGCGCGCGGCCGACGATGTCTGGTTCGTCGGTCGGTTGGCGACGTACCGCTACTACAACATGGATCAAGTGGTGGGCCAAGCATTGGCGACATTCGATGAGATCGAACGCCAAGTTCCCGTTGCTGCGGGCGTTCCAGCCATCGCCCGCAAAACAGGCATTCGCCCGGGTGCTGAATCAGCAGACTCAGCGAGCTGATGGAGATCGCCGTGCGACTACATAAACCTTCGCATCTGCGTCTATTTTATTAGCTGAGTGACGATCCGCTGCTGTCGTCCACGCTCGAAGAGGGGCGGGGAAAGGGAATGATCGTTGCCGATCCAGTGGATGGGCGCGGCGGTTCTACAGCGAGTTCGCTGAGATCTGCCAGATCGTCCATCCATTCTCCACAGAGGTCTGCCAGCGGGAGACCTGCGGCTTCAGATAGCCAGGGCTGAAGGATCGTTCGGCCTTCGCCCGTTTCCAGATCTGCATGAAGGATAAGATAACGGTCCTGCGCGGAGGATTCTGGGCTGCGCATCCACCGCCGAATGACTTGAGCTGTCTCACCCGCTTCCGATAACTCCGGATCGGAAACCAGCATTTCGACGTGCGGCGCGTAGGCTTCGCTGTCGTAGGGAAGCATCTTCCACGGCAGGTCATCGGCCATCGCGGCATCGAGAGCGCGGTCGGCGGCTTCCTGACCTGTGTGAATGTCGTCGCTCTCTATCTCGACGCATGCCACTTCCAGGCGAACTCTCACGACTTTCGCGTAGTACTTCATCTGAGCCTCCGCATAGCCGACAACAAAATCAATGATGGTTGAGTCGAAAGGAGATGCGCAACGGCTCGACCATTGAACGTCAGGGCTATGGGGCTTGAACGCAACACGGGGATGGGGGTTGCCTGCCGTCGCGCCTTCCAGATTTTCTTTTGGTCAGTTGTTCAGATGTGTTGTTTGGCGTCCGTCGGCCGCGTCGCCCCTCCAAGCGCGTGCGATCCCCACAGCCGCGTGGGCCGCAGACATTGCTTCTTTTATTGCACTGCCTCCATGAGTAATCATGGCGGGGAGGGGCGTGAACGGCGGTTCGGATCGGAACGTCCGCGCAGACCCTAAGTTCCAGAGGAGGCTGGGCGTGGGCTGGATCATCACGAAATATGCCGTGACGGCTTTTCTCGTCGTGCTGATTTCGGAAGCCGCGAAGCGCAGCGATAAATTAGGTGGGCTCATCGCCGCGCTGCCGATGGTGACCGTGCTGACGTTGATCTGGCTGTGGGTGGAGGGGCAGGGCGAGAGCAAGATCGCAAACCATGCCTGGTATACGTTTTGGTACGTGGTCCCAACGCTGCCGATGTTTCTACTGTTTCCCTACCTGCTGCCGCGGATCGGGTTCTGGCTAACTATGGGCGCGAGTATCGTTGTGACGATCGCCAGTTTCGCGGCGTTCGCGCTTGTCGTGCGGCGGTTCGGAATCGAATTGCTCTAGCGCCGCTGAAATCAGCTGCGCGGCTCGCCTTTGCCGCTGTGATGTTGATCGAGCCATGCGAGTATCTCACCGCCGGATGCGATCGCCTTTTTCTCGATGCTGCGATACTGGCGGATGAGTTCGCGGCCAAAGTCGGTCAGCTTTGCTGGCCCTCCCCCGTGCCCATGTTCCGGTGTGGAAACGGCGGCCTGATCGAAGGCCTCATTGATCTGCTGCATGAAGAGCCATGCTCGGCGGTAAGACATGCCGATTTCAGCGGCGGCGCGGCTCAACGAACCGGCGCTATCGATGGCCTCGAGGAGTGCGACCTTGCCGGGCCCCAGGCGGACGCCGCCGGGGAAGTCAATCTGGAGCTTGATGCTAGAGACGGCCTTGGCCGTCTTCTTTTTCGGCTTCTCAGCAGAGCCGGCGCTCGATGCAGTCGATGGTTTGCGAGGTGGCGTCGCTTCCAGGGCGATATCGGACACTGCCGATCCTCTCGTTTGCTAAGGTCGTGCCATAAATCTACACGCATTTGGCAGCGGGGAAAGGGCATTGTGACATCACCCGCCGCCGCGCTGGAAGGCCAAGTCGAAGCGGCGCATGAACTGTGCGCGGTCGGCCGATGGCACTCCGACAAAACGCACGGTGACGCGGGCGCGTGGGAGCGCGAGGAGTGTTCCGAGCGTGACGCTGGGGAGCGCCTCGTAAGCCACGATGATCCTGCCGCCGTTGCTGTCCAGCGTATGGGAGAGCGCGGGTATCAAAGAGGCATCGAGCACAGCCATGCTGCGGTGGAATTCGGATGGAGTTGCGGACATCGTTTTCTCGACAATGTCTGGGACCAACGCCCCGCTTGTCATCCGCCGGCGACCGGAGGCCAGACCGCTAGAGCGTCTCCCGGCTTCAGGGCTACGTGGGGGCGCACGCCCACAGGTTGAAAGACGCCGTTGAGAAGCACGAGGTGGCACGATTGCGGAGGCACGTTGTGGCGATCAAGAAGGGCGCGAATAGTTGTGCCCTCGGGCACGTCCAGATCGATCATGTTGCGCTCCGCTCCTTCCGGCAGGAACGCGCCAAGGGAGGCGAAAAGTTTCAGTGTGACTTTCATGGGGACCGTATGCCGTCAGGCGGCGGCCTTGGCAATCGGGGTGTTCACGTGCGGTCCGGTGGGGCCGCCTATCGGCGCGCCTTGTGCGACGGCAATGTAGGCTTCGCGCAGGCGCTCGGGGCTTGCGATAAGCTTGTCTTTCCATCCTCCAAGTCGGAAACCGGTCTGGATCAGGCCGCGCAGCATGCCGACGTGGTCCGTGAGGCCGACGCTCTGGGCGCCGATCAGGCGGTCACCTTCGAAGTTGAGCTTCAGGTACTTGAAGTTGTCCTCGTCGATGAGCTTGGCGGTCTGGCCTTCAGGCTTGCCCTGCCAGAGACCGAATGACGAGGAGATCAGCCCCATCGTATCGAGCACGTTCATGTTGAGCGAGCCGCGGTGGGGCGTCTTAGTACCAGCCATGTTGAGGCCGGCAAGTCGACCATGTTCGACGGCAACGGGCTGAATGGCAAGCATGTCGGGCTTGCCAGTGGATATGTCGACGGCTTCGCAGCAATCACCGGCGGCGAAGACGTCTGGTGCGGACGTTTCGAGGAACGGATTGACCTGGATGCCCCAGTTCACTTTGACGCCGGAGCCGACTAGGAAGCCGGTGTTCGATTTGACGCCGGCCGCGAGCACGACGAGTTGGGCCGGGATCGCTTGACCGTTCGACAGATCGACTGCGAGCGTCGCGCCGCCGTTGGAACCGGTCTGACGAATGGCATTGACCTTAGTGCCAGTGTGGACCTTCACACCCTTTTCGCGGCACCAGCGGGCGAGCATGCCGCCGGCGGTGTCGTCCATCATGCGAGCGACCATGCGGGGCGCAATCTCGACAACGGTCAGATCGCAGCCGCGCTGATAGAGGGCTTCGAGAACGATCGAGCCGATGAAGCCGGCACCGACGAGCACGACAGGCGCCCCTTTATCGGCGCGCTTCAGAATGGCGCGGGCGTCGGCCAGCGTCCAGCAGTTGACGACGCCGTCGAGATTGGAGCCGGACATTTTCGGGATAACGGGCGAGGCGCCCGTGGCAATCAGAAGCTTGTCGTAGGCAACCGGATCGCTGCCGGACAGATAAAGTTCCTTGCGTCGGCTATCGATGCCGCCGGCCCGGCCGTGGCGGTACTCGATGCAAAGGCTGTCATAGTGATCCGGCTTTTGGCGAAGGTAGGTGCCACGCTCCTCGATGTCGCCGTGGAGCAGGTAAGGAATTGCCATGCGAGAGTATGGCGGTTCCGGTTCGCCACCGATCAGTGTGATGCGGCCGTTGCGGTCTTTTTGGCGGATGGTTTCCGCTGCCGTCACGCCGGCCGGACCGGCTCCGAGGATCACGTAGTGCATGGGGCAGGCCTCACGGGTGCGTGGTGGACGCGTTCCAAGGACGGCAGGATGCGCTGGGCGGGTCCAACTGAGCGAACCCGCCCGCAATGCAGGCTTATCAGAGCGAGAGGCGCGACAGCGTCTCGTTGGTCGGAACGCCTTCCTGGGTCCAGCCGCGGAGCTGGTAGTACTCAGGAAGCATCGTAGCGAGGCCATTGACGAGGCCCTTGGCAGGACCTGTCTCCGCCGGCTCCGCGACGAGGCGCGGTGGAAGGTTGTCGTCCTTGTGGGTAAAGCCGGCCCGGTTGTTGAAGACGCGCTCCATGTTCCAGATGCGCTCGCCGACTTCCATCATGTATTCCGGCGTCCAGTTGGCGCCGTCACAGGCGGCATCGACCTGAGGTGCGATGTCGTTCAGAGTCCATGCGAAGGTCGTGAAGACGCACAGGCCGGTGCTATCGACGGCGGCAGTCGCATCCTGGAAGGCCTTGACCAATGCGGGCTTGCCGTCGGTCGTCAGCGGGTCGGTCTTTTCAGGAATGCCGAGGATTTCGGATGAAACCGTGTAGGAGCGCAGGTGGCAGGCGCCGCGGTTGGACGTGGCGTAGGTGAGGCCCATGCCCTGGATACCGCGCGAGTCGTAGGCGGGGAATTCCTGGCCCTTTACGGACATCGAAAGGTCCGGGCGACCGTATTTGGTGCACAGGCGCAATGAACCGAGACCCAGTTCCTTGCCAAAGCCTTCGCCCGTGCCGGTGAGTTCCACGCATTTGGCAAGGGCTTCCGCCGAACCGAATTTCAGATCAATTCCGCCGGTGTGTTCCTTGGTCAGGAGGCCAAGCTCGTACAACTCCATCGCGGCCGAGACGGTGGCGCCAAACGAGATCGGGTCCATGCCCTGTTCATTGCAGACGAAATTCACGTAGGTGAGCGTTTCAAGATCGTCGACGCCGGTGTTGGAGCCAAGTGCCCAGGCGGCTTCATATTCCAGGCCTCCGGACGCCTTCCAGTATTGCGGCTTGTTCTGGATGGTGAAGTGCTTCTCGTCGATCTTCGAAATACGCCCGCAGGCGATGGTGCAGCCGAAGCAGGCCTGATTGGTAAGCAGGTTCGGCTGCCCGTCGCTTTTGCGCGGGGTTGCCATCGCTTCGGCGGAAATCGCGTGCGCGCCTTCGAACTGCACCTGACGATGGTTGCGGGTCGGCATGGCGCCGGCCTCGTTGATCACGTTCATGAGAACCTGCGTGCCGTAGGTCGGCAGACCGGCGCCGGTAACGGCGTTCTCCTGCAGCACCTTTTTGCCGGCGGTGGCAGCCTTCAAGAAGGCACGGCCATCCTTGACCTTAACGCCGCCCGTGCCGCGAACGGCGACGGCCTTGAGGTTCTTCGACCCCATGACGGCGCCCACGCCGGAGCGGCCGGCGGCGCGATGAAGGTCGTTGACAATGCAGGAATAGAGGACCTGCTTTTCACCCGAAACGCCGATCGCCGAGATGTGCATCATCGGGTCTTGGTGCTTGGTCTTGATCCATTCGTCGGTGTGCCAGACGCTGGTGCCCCAGATGTCGGACGCATCGTGGATTTCGCAAACGTCGTCAAACACGGTCACGTAGACGGGCTTGGGAGCCTTGCCTTCAAAGATGATCATGTCCCAGCCGGCGAACTTCAACTCGGCGCCGAAGTATCCGCCGGAATTGGAGCAGGCGATGGCGTTGGTGAGCGCGCCTTTAGTGATGACCGAATAGCGGCCGGCTGTAGAAGCGGCTGTGCCGGTGAGGGGGCCGGTTGCCATGATCATCTTGTTTTCAGGGCCGAGCGGATCAACCTTGGGGTCGACTTCCTCAACGAAATACTTGGTGGCGAGACCCCGCTGCCCGAGATACTTCGACGCCCAATCCATGTTGAGCGGTTCGACTTTAACGGTGCCTGTGGTGAGGTTCACCCGCAGGATTTTCCGTGCCCAACCCATCGATCTCTCCCTTTATCGCTGACGCGCGGTTCGAGCGCGCTGCAAGGTCTTCTTCTGCGGAGCTTTTCTAATCTAAGCGCACATCCGCTCCGCAGAGGCGGTGCTTGCGTGTATCAGTGCTTGGCGACGGGTGCCTTGGCGCCCGGTGCGTCGGGCGACCCCGCTGCGGCCTGCGCGGCCCACACCTTCATCTTGTCAAAGCCGGTCTGCTCGATGTCCTGAAATGTGATTGCGCCGGTAGGGCAGGCATCCGAGCAGGCGGGGTTGCCCTGGCACAGGTCGCACTTGGTGACCTTACCGGTGGAGGCATTGTAATTGATGGTGCCGAAGGGGCAGGCGATCGTGCAGACCTTGCAGCCGACGCAGAGGTTCTCATGCACAACTTTGACGAGTGAGAGCGGATCGGTGGTGATCGCGTTCACCGGGCAAGCCTGCTGGCACCAGGCTTCGGCGCATTGGGTGCAGGTGTAGGGCACCATTTTGCCCTGCTCGTGGAAATCAAAGACGCGGATGCGGGACTTGGCGACGTTGAACTCGCCCTCGTTTTCATAGCTGCATGCCATTTCGCACTGCTTGCAGCCGGTGCATTTGCCCGGGTCGATGACCAGCGCCTTCAACATGTTCCCTCCGATGCTGTGGCCGCTCTGCGGGGCCTGCTCATAGATCGCGCGTGGACTGCAACCTCGACAACTATACTATGGTACAGTTTCGCTGCTTGCCAGATGATCTCACACGAGATCTGAGCTTTGCCGGGGAAAGTATTTCGCCTTATCAGTATCCGAATGGATATAGCTTGGGTTTACAGTGACGAAGACTTAGCTCCACTATCCTTCAATGCTCCTCCGTTGTGTTCATTGGCACTTGCCGATCCGTATCGAACGGGATACGGCTCTGGGTGTGCTTCTTGATTATGTGACGGACCTCTCCTGTGACGGACGCAGTCTGGCAGGCCTTTGCGTTGCTCGGGTCTCTCAACGCTGATCTCATCGAGATCATCGGACTGTCGCTGCGCGTCAGCCTGGCTGCGGTGCTGATCGCGGCGCTCGTCGGGCTGCCTCTCGGTGCATTGATTGCCACGAGGCGCTTTCCTGGTCGCGGGGCCGCGATCGTGCTCGTCAATACGTTGATGGGGCTGCCGCCCGTCGTCGTGGGGCTGATGGTCTATCTCTGGCTTTCGGCTTCGGGGCCGTTCGGTGCGCTGCAACTCCTCTACACGCCGACAGCGATGATCGTCGCGCAGACCATTCTCGTTGTGCCGATCCTGATTGCGCTGACTCGGCAGATCGTGGCCGATCTCGACGCGGAACTCGGCGAACAATTGCGGATCTTCGGACTGACGCGTTGGCAGCAGATATTGACGCTGCTGCACGAGGGGCGGGCTGCGCTGACGACGGCATTGCTCGCCGGATTTGGCCGCGCGATCGCAGAGGTGGGCGCGGTGCTCATCGTGGGCGGTAACATCAATCACGTCACGCGTACGATGACGACGGCGATCGCATTGGAGACGTCCAAAGGTGAGCTTGCGCTCGCGATGGCGCTGGGTCTCGTGCTGATCTTCATCGCAGGCCTCGTGAATGCCGCGGCGATGGCCCTGCGCGGCGGAGCGGACGCGCAGTTGGCGCCGGGGAGGTCCTGACATGGACCAGACCGTTCTCAGGCCGATCATGCGGGACGTTCAGGTGATGCCGATTGCCGGAGATGCATTGGTCGTTCGCCGCGACGGCCGGACATTGCTCGATCGTGCGGCTTTGTCGATTGCACATGGCGCGGGTGTAACGGTTATCATTGGACCGAACGGCGCGGGCAAGAGTTTGCTCATCCGGACGTTGGCCGGTCTGGTTGTTCCGGACCTGGGACGTGTAACCTGGGCGGGGTCACCTCCAGATCGCAGGCGTGCGCGTCGCACGGGATTCGTTCTCCAGCGCCCGGTTATGCTGCGGCGGACGGCGCTCGACAATCTCGTTTATGTTCTGAAGTTGCACGGCCATAATGATGCAGCGGGGCGCGTAGTCGCCATGCAGCACCTTGCGGACCATGGACTTGCGAGGGTCGCGGCCACAAATGCGCAACGTCTGTCGGGCGGGGAGCAGCAACGGCTCGCGCTTCTGCGGGCGTTGGTTCTGGAGCCCGAAGTGCTGTTTCTCGACGAGCCGGCAGCCAACCTCGATCCCGCGTCCACACTGGCGATCGAACGGCAGTTGAACGTGGCTGTGGAGAAGGGATTGCGCGTGGTGCTGGTCACACAGGACTTGGCGCAGGCGCGGCGACTGGCCGATGAGATCGTGTTCCTGCACAAGGGAAGGGTTCTCGAGAAGGGGGAAGCTCACGAGTTTTTCAGAGCACCCGCGACGGCCGAGGCGCGTGCGTTCCTGGCGGGTGATTTGGTCCTTTGAATCTAGGAGTGACCGATGCAGGTCCGTGGTCGATGGATGCTGTCATGGACGGCTGCCATTCTCGCAATGTTTGCTGCCGGATTGGCGCAATCCGCCGAGCGGTTCATCGTTCTGCAATCGACGACATCGACGGAAAACTCGGGGTTGTTTGCTCATCTGCTGCCGATGTTCACTGCGAAATCGGGCATCGAGGTGCGCGTCGTGGCGGTAGGTACCGGGCAGGCGATCAAGAACGCGGCAAACGGCGACGGCGATGTGCTGCTCGTGCATGACCGCGCGGCGGAGGACAAGTTCGTGGTGGACGGCTTCGGCGTTAAGCGGTTCGACGTGATGTACAATGATTTTGTGATCTTAGGGCCTGCATCGGATCCGGCAAAGATTGCTGGCGAGACGGATGCCGTTGCCGCGTTCAAGAAGATTGCTGCGGCGAAGGTGCCCTTTATTTCGCGCGGGGACGATAGCGGCACGCATAAGGCGGAGCTGCGATTGTGGAGGGCCGCGGGTGTGGACGCGAAGTCTGCGTCGGGCACGTGGTATCGCGAGGCCGGGCAGGGGATGGGCGCGACGATCAATATCGCCTCGGGGGCGAATGCCTACGTGCTGAGCGATCGCGCGACGTGGTCGGCGTTCAAGAACAAGGGTGAGCTGAAGATTCTCGTGCAGGGAGACCAGCGGCTCTTCAATCCGTACGGTGTGATCCTCGTCAATCCGGCCAAGCATCCGAGCGTGAAGGCGTCGGAGGGCCAAGCGTTCATCGATTGGATCATTTCGCCCGAGGGACAGGCTGCGATCGCAGCGTTCAGGATTGAAGGCGAGCAGCAGTTCTTTCCGGCTGCGAAGCCTTGAGGCCGACGCCGACGGCCCGGATGAGGAAGTCCGCAATGCCGCCGATGTCGTCGAGCGAGAACAACGGCAGCGTTCCGTGTTCCGTCCCGTGATCTGATGCAATTGCGATGATGGTCGGATCGTTCGGAGCCAGGAGGCGACGGTCTTGCTGCGTGGCTCGGCGCGCTTCAATCTTTGGAATATTTGCGGTTTTGTAGCCTTCGACGATGACGAGATCGCAGGGCGAGAGCCACGTAAAAATCTCTTCGAGGTTGGGCTCCGGCTCGTCCTTCAATTCGTGCATCATGGCCCACCGCTTGCCGCCGACGACGACTACTTCGCCGGCGCCGGCACGGCGATGGCGGGCGCTATCGGTTTCCTGATCGTCGACCTGAAATTCGTGGTGCGCGTGCTTGATGCTCGCGACCTTGAGGCCACGGCGTGTGAACTCCTCGATGAGCCGCACGGTCAGCGTCGTCTTGCCGGACTTCTTCCATCCGGCAATGCCGATGACGGGTGTTTTGAGGGTGGATTTCATCGGTCGTTTTTCTTTCAGGTCCATATCATCCAGCAAGCAGGTGGCGGGCTTCGGCCAGCTCTTCCGGTGTGTTGGCGTTAAAAAAGGGATCGACAGAGCGGCCGTTCAGTTGAGTGAACGGAAATTCAACGGAGACTGTTCCGTGGCGGTCGGTCCAGGCGAGGACTTTGCGGGTTCCGGAGCGGAGCGCCTGTTCGAGGTCGTCGGCGAGCGCGACGGGCCAGAGGCCAATGACGGGGTGGAGTTCGCCGCCGGATTGGGCGAGCGCGATCGAGCCGGAGGCGGTTGCGAGGCCTTGCTGGAGTTTGGTCACGAGATCGGCCGGCAGGAAGGGTGCGTCGGTCGAAACGCTGACGACGTGCGTTGCGCCGGGAGCGTTGGCAAGCGACCAGCGCATTCCGGCAAGGATGCCGGCAAGGGGGCCAGCGAAGCCTTCGATGGTGTCGGGGACGACCGGCAGATCGAACGACGCGAAGCGCTGGGGGTCGCCGTTGGCGTTGATGACGAGGCGGCCGGCTTGCGGAGCGAGGCGTTCGATGACGTGGCCGAGCATCGGCTTGCCGCTCAATTCGAGCAAGCCCTTGTCACCGCGACCGGCCGCAAAGGCGTCGCTCATCCGGCGCGATTGTCCGCCGGCGAGAAGGAGACCCGTGGGCTTGGTTTCCGCCGCCATCGTCAATCCGCATCGGCATGCGCGCCCTTGCGGGCGTGTTTCTTGTCTTCTTCATCGACGCGGGCGAGGTCAGCGTCGAAGACGATGCGCTCGTCGCCCGAGACGCACACGAAGCGTTTACCGCGAGCGCGTCCGATGAGGGTCAGTCCCGCTTTCTTTGCCAGATCGACCCCCCAGGCGGTAAAACCCGAGCGCGAGACGAGGATGGGAATGCCCATCTTCACGGTCTTGATCACCATCTCGGAGGTCAGGCGGCCGGTGGTGTAGAAGATCTTGTCGTCGGGCGCGATGCCGTTGAGCAGCATGTAGCCGGCGATCTTGTCGACGGCGTTGTGGCGGCCGACATCTTCCATGTAGATCGCGGGGCGGTCTTCCTGGCAGAGCACGCAGCCGTGAATGGCGCCGGCTTTGAGGTAGAGGCTCGGAGCCGTGTTGATCTTGCGCGTGAGGGAATAGAGCCACGATGTTTTGAGCCGCGCGTCAGGCGAGAGCTTAACCTTGTCGAACTCTTCCATGAGATCGCCGAAAACGGTGCCTTGGGCGCAGCCGGACGTTTGCACCTTCTTCTTCAGCTTCTCTTCGTAGTCGGTCTTGCGCGCGGTGCGGACGACGATGGTGTCGATATCCTCGTCGTAGTCGATGCCGGTAATTTCGTCGTCGGCGCGCAGCATGTTCTGATTGAGGAGATAGCCGACGGCGAGCAGATCGGGATGATCGCCGATGGTCATCAGGGTCACGATTTCGCGCGCGTTGAGGAACAGTGTCAGCGGGCGTTCGGTGACAACATCGGTGACGACGTGGTTGCCGTCATGGTCCAGGCCGGCGACAGGAACCGACAACCGGGGATCGTCCGGGTTGGGGCAGACCATGAACTCTTCAAGTCTCTTCACGGGTCAGCCCTCAACGTAAACGCCTTGCCGCCGGTTAACGGCAAGGCGCTGATCGTCATTCCGCGGCTTCGGCAGCGGCTTTTGCGAGTTCGACCTTGGCGGCGCAGAACTTGAACTCGGGGATCTTGCCGTAGGGGTCGAGCTGCGGGTTGGTGAGCATGTTGGCCGAGGCTTCCGCGAAGCAGAACGGGATGAAGACCATGCCTTCGGCGACTTCACGGTCTTGGCGGGCGCGTAGAAGAACTTCGCCGCGACGGGTCGAGACGCGGATGAAGTCGCCCGGCGATATGCCGAGTTTACGCATGTCGTGGATGCTCATACCGGCAACGGCTTCCGGCTCGATGGCGTCGAGCGTGGTTGCGCGGCGCGTCATGGAGCCCGTGTGCCAGTGTTCCAGCATGCGGCCGGTGGTGAGAACGAACGGGTAATCCGCGTCGGGCAATTCGGCTGGTGGAGAGACATCGGCAGGGACGATGCGGGCGCGGCCGGACTTGGTCGGGAACTTGTCGCCGAATATGATCTCGTTGCCCGGCACGTCGGGGGCGTCGACGGGATAGGTGACTGAGTTTTCGCGGTCCACACGCTCCCAGGTGATGTTCTTCAGCGATGGCATGCAGGACGCCATCTCGTCGAATACTTCGCTCGGGTGCTGATAATTCCAGTTGAGACCGATCCCGCGCGCAATGTGCTGGATCAGTTCCCAATCCTGACGCGCTTCGCCGGGCGGGTTGACCACGGGGCGGGCCATCTGAACCTGGCGATTGGTATTGGTGAAGGTACCCCACTTTTCTGCGTGCGCGGAGGCAGGCAGCACGACGTCGGCGTGGAAAGCTGTCTCGGTGAGGAAGATGTCCTGTACGACGAGGTGTTCGAGCTTGGCGAGCGCCTCGCGGGCATGCGCCGCGTCGGGGTCGGACATCGCAGGGTTTTCACCGTGAATGTACATGCCCTTTACGTCGCCGCTGAGGATCGCCTTGATGATCTCTACGACGGTGAGACCTTTCTGGCCGGACAGTTCGCGGCCGTAGAGCTCTTCGTAGAACTGCTTGGCCTGCGGATCTTCGACCGAGATGTAGTCAGGATAGACCATCGGGATGAGGCCGGCGTCGGAGGCGCCTTGCACGTTGTTCTGGCCGCGCAGGGGGTGTAGTCCAGTGCCCGGACGGCCAATCTGTCCGGTGATCAGAGCGAGTGCGATAAGGCAGCGGGAGTTGTCCGTGCCGTGAACGTGCTGCGAGACGCCCATGCCCCAGAAAATGATCGACGACTTCGCCTTCGCGTAAAGGCGCGCGACCTCGCGGACGGTCGCGGCGGGAATGCCGCAGACCGGTTCCATGGCTTCAGGCGAGTACTCCTTGACCTTCTTTTTCAGCGCTTCAAAGCCTTCGGTGTGGGCTTGGATGTACTGCTGGTCGTAGAGCTTTTCCTCGACGATCGTGTGCAGCATGCCATTGAGCAGGGCGACGTCGGCGCCGGGCTTGAACTGCAGGATATGCGAGGCGTAGCGCTGGGTGCCACCGAAACGGCCGCGCGGATCCATGATAATGAGCTTGGCACCCTTGCGTGCTGCATCGCGGATGAAGGTGGCAGCGACGGGATGGTTTTCCGACGGACGCGCGCCGATGATGATGATCACCTCGGCGTCCTTGGCGGCCATGAACGGTGCCGTAACGGCCCCGGAGTTGAGGCCTTCCATGAGAGCTGCCACCGATGAGGCGTGGCAAAGGCGTGTGCAGTGGTCGACATTATTGGTGCCGAAGCCCTGACGGATCAGCTTCTGGAAGAGGTAGGCCTCTTCGTTCGAGCACTTGGCCGAGCCGAAGCCGGCGAGTGCGTCTCCGCCATCGCGCTCGAGGATCTTCTTGAGACCGCCGGCGGCCTTGTCGAGCGCTTCTTCCCAGGTCGCCTTGCGGAAGACGTTCCAGGGATTGCGCGGATCGACGTCGATATCTCCGCGCTTGGGCGCGTCATCGCGGCGGATGAGCGGAACGGTCAAACGGTCAGGATGGTGGATGTAGTCGAAGCCGAAGCGGCCCTTGACGCAGAGGCGGTTCTCGTTCGCCGGGCCGTCGCGGCCATCGATATAAAGGATCTTATCGTCCTTGACGTACGCGGTCGTCTGGCAGCCGACGCCGCAGAACGGGCACAGCGTATCGACGGTACGGTCCTCGAAATGGACGCGCTTGCCGTTCGACTTGTCGATGAGGTTTGATTCCATCAGCGCGCCGGTCGGGCAGGCCTGGACGCACTCGCCGCACGCGACGCAGGTGCTCTCGCCCATCTGCGCATCGAAGTCGAAGACGGGAACTGAGTTGTGTCCACGATATGCCATGCCGATGACGTCGTTGTGCTGCACTTCGCGACAGGCGCGCACGCACAGGCCGCACTTTATGCAGGCGTCGAGGTTCACGGCGATAGCGGAGTGCGAGTAATCGGCCTCCGGCTTGTCGGCGCGAGGGAAGCGGCTCTCGGGCTTGACGTTCATGGCGCCGACCCAGTTCCAGAACTTGGAATTGGGGTCGTGACTGTCGGCCTTGGCGGGCTGGTCGGCAAGCAACAGTTCGAAGACCATCTCGCGCGATTTCTTGGCGCGTTCAGAGGCGGTCTTGACCTTCATGCCGTTAGAGGGGATGCGCTGGCAGGACGCGGCGAGCACGCGCTCGCCTTCGATCTCAACCATGCACGCGCGGCAGTTGCCATCAGCGCGATAGCCGGGTTCCGGCAGCCAGCATAGATGCGGGATCTTCGTCTTGTGGCGGTCGGCGACCTGCCAGATAGTTTCGCCCTCTTCGGCTTCCACCATCTTGCCGTCGAGCTCGAACGTGATCTTGGCCATGGCTTTCGTCTCTTGCTTCAGCTGGTGCGTACGGCGGCTGTGACTGACTGTTACTTCAGGTCGTCGGGAAAGAACTTCAACACCGAAACGACCGGGTTGGATGCAGCCTGACCCAGGCCGCAAATCGAGGCGTCGCGCATCACCTGAGCGAGGTCGGCGAGCGTGTCCTTGTTCCAGTCCCCGCTCTGCATGAGCTTGACAGCCTTTTCGGTGCCCGTGCGGCAGGGCGTGCACTGACCGCAGCTTTCGTCCTCAAAGAACTTCATGAGGTTCAGCGCGACGTCCTTCATGTCGTCTTTGTCGGACAGGATGACGACGGCGTGGCTGCCGACGAAGCAACCATACTTTTCGAGGCTGCCGAAATCGAGCGGCAGATCACCAAGCGATGCTGGCAGAATGCCGCCCGAGGGGCCGCCGGGTAGATAGCCTTTGAAGGTGTGCCCGTCCTGCATACCGCCGCAGGCTTCGATCAATTCGTTCACCGTCGTCCCGGCTGCGGTGAGTACTACACCTGGTTTCTTGACGCGGCCGGAGACGGAGTACGAGCGATTGCCCTTGGCGCCGTTCTTGCCCATGCCGGCGAACCATTCGGCGCCCTTCTCGAGGATCTGCGGGATCCAGTAGAGTGTCTCGACATTGTTGACGAGGGTGGGCCTATTGAAGATGCCGACTTGAGCGACGTAGGGCGGGCGATGGCGAGGAAGGCCGCGCTTGCCTTCGATGGATTCGATCATCGCGCTTTCTTCGCCGCAGATATAGGCGCCGGCGCCGCGGCGGACGGAGACCTTGGTGTGCTTCAGGAGGCCAGCCTTCTCCAAAGCCTTCAATTCGATGTCGAGGATCTCCAGCACAGCGGGATATTCGTCGCGCATGTAGATGAAGACTTCCTGGGCTTCCACGGCCCAGGCCGCGATCAGCATGCCTTCTAGGAACTGGTGCGGCCGGCGTTCGAGGTAATACCGGTCTTTGAACGTGCCGGGTTCGCCTTCGTCGCCGTTGACGGCCATGTAGCGCGGCCCTTTTTCGGCGCGCACAAAAGTCCACTTGCGACCGGTCGGGAAGCCGGCGCCGCCGAGGCCGCGCAGGCCGCCGTCGGAGAGCGTGGCGATGATCTGATCGACGGTGCGTGTGCCCGCAAGACATTCGCCGAGGACTTTGTAGCCCCCTTCTTTCTTGTAGGCTGCAAGGTTCTGGTACTTGGGGATGGTGGCGTGGAGGTCGCCTTTCTCGACAACCTTTTTGATCTTCGCGACGGTGGCCTTGGGAACATGCTTGTGGCCGACTTCCGCAGCGGGGGCGACATCACAGGCGCCGATGCAGGGAGCGCGAAGCACGCGAACCTGCGGCATGTCTTCGGCGCCGAGAGCGGCGATCAATTTTTCTGCGCCGGCCAGCATGCAGGAGAGGCTGTCGCAGACCCGGATGGTGATCGGTTCAGGCTTCTCTTCGCCGTCTTGGACCACGTCGAAGTGGGCGTAGAAGGTGGCGACCTCGTAGACTTCGGCCATCGGGATGCGCAGCAGTTCGGCCAGCGCATGCAGGTGGCCGGCGGGCAGGCACTTTTCGGCGTCTTGAATGAGATGCAGGTATTCTATGAGGAGCGGACGTTCGTAGGGACCCTCGCCGATCAGCTTTTTGACAGCTGCTGTTTCGAAGGGCTGCAGCTGGCGGCCCTTCTGGTATGCGGCAGCCTTGCGGCGGCCGGAGCCAGGATGATTGGCGCGCTTTTCAAGCGTGAGTGTGCCGTTGCCGGTCTTGGCCATGAACGTCCTCGATCTCGCGTTCCGCGGTCGCATCGTGCGCCGGCGGGTCTTCCCCAATCAGCCGCTGAGCACGGTGCGAGGCTGCTCAACCGCGCTCCCATAGTTGGGACGTGGGATGGGCAACCTGGGCGTGCGTGCGCTTTACGCAGCGCACCATGCCCGCTGCGGGTTGCCGCATCAAGAAAGCCGTGCCTTGTTTCGATAGAAAAATCCTATCACAGAAGCAAAGCTGATCTATTAAGGATACAGGTATAGCTGGCAAGGATGCCAACGGTCTGATCTGGCTCTGCTTTAGCTGGCGCGCCCGCCTCAGTGTCCCGCAAAAACTCGGCCTTTGGTGTCTGGGACGGTCTGGAAGATCACGTCGAACTGGCGCGCGTGCTCGGCGACTTCCTTATCATGCACGGACCCGCTGGTAGCGAATACAGCCGCCACTTTACGGCGCGCCAGAATGTCAAACCCGTCGGCGAAGGCGAAAAAGCTGTCGCTGACGACCGCGGCGCCCTTCAGCTGCGCGAGGCGGCGGGTCTGGCGGACCTGCTGGATGGCGAGTTCGCACGCGGCCGCGCGTTCCTGCTGGCCCACGGCATTGGCAAGGAGAACTCCGCCCTTAGCTATGGTGATGGTGTTGGAATTGCTGGCGGCGCAGACGCCCCATGCCAGGCACATGTCGGCGATGAGGGTTGCATCCCAGGTCTTGGGGAAGCGAGGAACGAATGTGTTGGCCTCCTGGGTGAGAGTGCCGCCTCGGATGGTGCGTGAAGCCGCGCCGCTGTCCAGATTGCTCAGTCCCACCTTGGCCAAGGCGGGGTTCACAAGCATGCTGCACTTGCCCTTCTTGCGCTTGAAGAACACGGAACTGGGCTTGTCGATTTCCGGTGCGGCGATGCCGGAGAAAGGCCGCAAGTGGGCCATGGCATCGCGCATCGCCAGGGCAGCGATGCGGGAAATGGGAGTGTTCGTGACGAGGAATGACCCGAACGCAGCGCGGTAATTCGAATTGATCGCCTGGACGAGCACCTGATCGGAGGAACCGTAAGCTGCTCCTGCAACATTGCCGTGCTCGATCAACACTGCGATGCTCGGTGCTGCCCCGGTATTCTCCTCGAAAGCCGCTGCAATCCGGACAAGAGCGTCCATACCTCGGTCGAGGTCAGTCAGGTTCACCCAACCCATGTCGCCGATCTCGTCCGCAATAGGGGTGCCGGAGACGCTATGGAACTTACCGATGGCCAAAGGGTCTCGCGTCCGGCTGTCGAGCACGACGACGGCCTTCTGGTGAGGGTTCTCACCATATTTGAGCGGGCGGGAAGCGGTCGTGGATACCATGTGGACGAACCTTCAAGAGTTCAGCAGTCGGGACGGGAATCGTCCTCAGTGCTTATCCTAATGCGAACTGGGACACAGCGCGCGTCCGGAGTGAGGCAACTCTCGTCGCGACCTGACAATCGGATAATGGTCCGGGTGCGGCTTGGGGTCGCCGGGGAGCGATCGGACGACCGGCGTCACTGACGGCGCGGGCTTTCAGGCCCGGCTACCAGATACACTGGGCTAGGTGCTCATCCTCATCGAGGCGCTCGATTTCGGAGCCGAGAAAATCGCTGCGAGAAACGATGCCCCAGATGCGGCCATTGTCGACGACGGGAAGGTGGCGGAAACCACCGTCCGACATGAGGCGGAGTGCATCGATAGCACGGGCCTTCGGGCCGATAGTGACGGGGTCGGCGGTCATGCAAGACGACAGCAGAATCTCGCATTTTTGTGGGGTGTTCGCCAGGACGCGAACGGCGTCGCGCCCGGTGAAGATACCGCAAAGACGTTGTTGATCATCGACGACGAGAACCGACCCGGCGCGACACCGGCACATCTCAGCGCAGGCGGCGCTGACGGATGAGGTGGCATTGAGGATGAGCGGGTTCTGGTCCTTCACGATTGTCATGAGCGGACGGTTTGTCATGGCGCACTCTCCCGGTGCACTCATCGTCCGTCCCCGGACTCCCATCGGCCGGCTGGCGCGAGTGCTTATATCTGCCAGCAACTGTTCGCCCAGTGTTACGCTCTTGCGTTGATCCATCTCAAATAAGCTGAGGTGACGAGCGCTCTAGATACGCCAAAAGCTGCATGGTTCCCGCTGTCGAGGGCAGCGCTTGGAGAAACGCGATGACCGAGATCAAGCCGGTTGGTGCCACGGTCCCGCCGACACAGGAATTCAATACGCCGGCGACATTCCTGCCGAACTTGAATTACGGCATCGGACTGGGTGAGAAGGACAGCTACTCCGCAACGGCGCTTGCAGAAGTCCTTGATCGCGTTTCGCACGCTTCGCTGGCCAAGCTGACGTTAGGACTTTCGCCGGCGTCACTCGTGGGCGCGTATCTTGACTGGGCGGCGCATCTGGCGACGTCTCCTGGCAAGCGGTTACAGCTTGCGGATAAGGCGTGGCGGAAAGCTTTGCGGCTGCAGCAGCATGCGTGGCGTTGCGCAGTTGGCATGAATCACCATGGGCCGTGCATCGATCCTCTGCCGCAGGATCACCGGTTCGAGTCTCAAGGTTGGCAGCGCTGGCCTTTCAACACGTGGTATCAGGCCCACCTGCTGGCGCAGCAGTGGTGGCACGTCGCCACAACGAACGTACCCGGCGTCTCGATGCAGCACGAACGCATGGTGGCGTTCACCGCGCGCCAGATCCTCGACGTGTTCTCGCCTTCGAACTTCATATTCACCAATCCCGACGTGGTCGAGCGAACGGTCGCGGAAGGCGGTCGCAACCTTCTGCGCGGATGGCAAAACCTGATCGAAGACTGGGACCGAATGCAGGGTGGCCGGCCGCCGGTGGGTGCGGAGGCGTATCTGCCCGGCGAGACGGTGGCGGTGACGCGCGGAAAAGTGGTGCTGCGCAATGCGCTCATGGAACTCATACAGTACAGTCCCAGCACGGAGACCGTGCGGCCGGAACCAGTGCTCGTGGTGCCGGCCTGGATCATGAAGTATTACATTCTCGATCTTTCGCCGGAAAACTCGTTGATCAAATACCTTGTCGACCGCGGGTTCACGGTGTTTGCGATCTCGTGGAGAAACCCGGATCCGTCAATGCGCGATACGTCACTCGACGATTATCGCCGTCAGGGGGTTCTCGCAGCGCTCGAGGCCGTCAGCACCATCGTTCCGGGCAAGAGGATACACGGCGCAGGCTATTGCCTGGGAGGGACCCTGCTCGCCATTTCTGCTGCGGCCATAGCGCGAAACGGAACGTCTCCATTTGCGTCCCTGTCGTTCCTCGCGGCTCAGGTTGATTTTACCGAGCCCGGCGAATTGCAGCTCTTCATCAATGAGAGCCAACTCCAGTTTCTTGAAGATCTCATGTGGGAGCAGGGATTTCTCGATGCAAGGCAGATGTCGGGCGCATTCCAGCTGTTGAGGTCGAACGATCTCATCTGGTCTAGGGTTATGCGCCATTATCTGCTCGGCGAGCGTTCGCCGATGACCGACATGATGGCCTGGAACGCCGACACCACGCGCATGCCCTACCGGATGCAGGCCGAATATCTGCGACGGCTCTACCTAGGCAACGATTTGGCGGAGGGGAGATACACCGTTGATGAGCGGCCGGTGTCGCTGGGAGATATCCGGCAACCGATATTCTGCGTCGGCACGGTCAAGGATCACGTTGCGCCGTGGCGATCGGTTTACAAGTGGATTGCACTTACCGATACCGACGTAACGTTCGTCTTGACGGAAGGGGGGCACAACGCCGGCATCGTTTCAGAGCCCGGGCACCGGCACCGAAGCTACCGAATGTCCACTCATCACGAAGACGAAGTGCATACCGATCCCGATACCTGGGCGATGGAAACACCTGTGCGAGACGGATCTTGGTGGCCGGCTTGGGCAGGTTGGCTGGAGGAGCGCTCGGGTGAGCCGGCGGCTCCGCCGGCGATGGGGGCGCCGGACCGCGGGTTCGCTCCGCTGGCCCCGGCGCCCGGGCTCTATGTGATGGGCAGATAGGGAGAGTGCATCCGCATTGATACGGCGTGCCTCAAGTGAACTGTTCAGGCCGGATGACCTGGACATCGGACACGGTGACAATTCCTATTTGACGCGAGACCAGATTGAACAACGGCTGCAAGACTTCGTCCACGCGCGTCTCATCCAGAATGCAAATGACCATCACGAGTGCTCCGGCACGACCGACGACTCCATCTCTATGCCAGGCGCCGTCCTTGCCACGGCCGGCAAGGACGGAGAGGACGGTGTAGCCGCTCACGCCCTGCTGATCGAGAAGCGCCAGAACCCGTTGCATCAGGGGAGCTTCGACCATGATGTCGATGCGCTTTTTGGGATAGGTTTTCATGATCGGAACCTCAATGGAGCACGGTCGCCAGGGTGACATAGAGAGGGATGCCGAGCGTCAGGTTGAACGGGAATGTGACGCCGAGCGACAGCGGGATGTAAATTGACGGTCGTGCCTCGGGGAGGGCCAGTCGAAGCGCTGCTGGTACGGCGATGTAGGATGCACTGGCAGCAAGCGTGATCAGGAGAGCCGTGCCGCCGACCGAGAGACCGACAGCCATGGCTGCCGCCGCTCCAAGCGCGCCGCCGATGAGCGGCATGTAAAGTCCGAAAAGGACCACAGGAACTGTGAGGTGCTTACGGCCTTCGCGCAGGCCGCGGCCCGCTATGATCCCCATATCGAGCAAGAACAGGCAGAGAATGCCTTTGAAGGGATCGACGATGAAGGGTGCGATGGCTTTCAAGCCTTCCGGACCGGTGATGATGCCGATGATGAAGGAGCCGACAAGCAACACGATCGAACCGTTGAGCAGCACTTCGTGCAGGGTTGATCCGTCCATGCGCCGCTCGCCCGTTCGCGCGAGCCAAAGAGCGGCCATGATGGCGGGCGTCTCCATCGCTGCGGCGACGGCGACCATATAGCCTTCATACTGTATGCCGCTGCTCGTGAGTGCCTGTGTGGCTGCGAGGAACGTGACGATCGATATCGAACCGTAGTGTGCGGCGACGGCGGCGGCGTCGACGCGCGGCAGGGTGCACGTGGCGATCAGGAAGCGAAATGCGACGAGCGGAATGAGAGCGCTCAAGATGATTCCGGCAATGAGAGCAAAGCCGAGTTTCAACTCAAGGCCATGCTGGGCAACACCGACCCCGCCTTTGAACCCAATCGCAAGCATCAGATAAAGCGACATGGCTTTGGCGAAGGCTTCGGGGATCGAGAGATCCGATCGGGCGAGTGTCGCCGCAAGTCCCAGGACGAAAAACAGGACCATCGGGGACAGCAAATTGGTGGTGGCGAGGTCGAGGGCTGAGCCCATGAGCCTATCTCCATTTGGACACGCAGGCGGATTGAGCCGCATCATGGTGCGATGCGGTAGAGCGGCAGGCGCTGCGACATAGGAAAAACCGATTTGCCATGGAAATTGATAATAGGCGACACTACGATCAATACAGTAAATCATATCGAAAGTGTCATGCCGAAATCCCTCATCAATCTCGATATCGACCTGCTCCGCACCTTCGTTGTCATTGCCTCGGAGCGGAATTTCACCCGCGCGGCGGAACGTCTCATGCGGCAGCAATCGACGGTGTCGCTGCAAATCAAACGTCTTGAGGATGCACTCGGGCAACGGCTTCTCGACCGTACGCCCAGGTCGGTGGAACTCACACCGGAAGGCGAAGCGGTGCTCGCGTACGCGCAGAAGATTCTCGATCTCAACGACGAAGTGGTGTCCTTGACGCACGAGCCTCAGATGCAGGGCGTTGTCCGTCTTGGGACGCCGGAGGATTTTGCCACTCAGCACCTGCCGGATATTCTCGCGAGATTCGTTCAGGCCTATCCGTCGGTCGCCTTGGAAGTCACGTGCGACCTGACCCTCAATCTGGCCCAGGGCTTCAGAAAGGGCGAATTTGACATCGTTTTGTTGAAGCGTGAGCGCTCCGCCGGCAATGGCGGTGTGCGGGTCTGGCGGGAACCTCTGGTCTGGGTAGCCGGACAGCACGACTACGTTCATGGCAGCGGCCCCTTGCCGCTCGTGGTCTCGCCAGAACCGTGCGTTTATCGCAAGCGTGCAATCGAATCGCTCGATCGGGCGCGGCGGAGGTGGCGGATCGCATATACCTGTGGGTCACTGGCGGGATCGATCGCGGCAGTGAGGGCAGGGTTGGGTATTTCGGTCTTGCCCAAAGAGATGGTGCCGAATGGATTGCATGCTATCGATGGGGATCCTCTACCTGACCTGAAAGATACAGAGATCGCACTCCTATCGGGTCCAAGCCTGCGGGCGCCGGTTGCCAAACTCCGCGATCACATCGTGCGCTGCCTAGGCTAATAGTTTGTGCCGCGATCATTAAATATATCAATCGCCGCCATTCGGACAATTTATTTCTCGCAAACGCAGCATTTGCCTAGCGTCGCCGCTCTTTATTGCCGGGTGAGGTCATCTATTTGTCCGCGTCGCTCGTACTGCAGACGCGTCCAGCTTCAAAGGGGCTTTCCGTGGTTCAAGCAGCGAAAATGATGACGGCAGATGCGGGTCTCGGTACCCCTGCCATTCTGCCAGGCAAAAAGCACATTTACGAAGTTGGCGAGATCCCGCCGCTCGGACATGTGCCGGAGAAGATGTATGCTTGGTCCATCCGCCGTGAGCGGCATGGCCCCCCGGACACCGCGATGTTGATCGAGACGCTTCCCGTCTGGGAACTCGACAGCCATGACGTCCTGGTTCTGGTGATGGCCGCGGGCGTCAACTACAACGGAGTCTGGGCGTGTCTCGGCCAGCCGATCTCGATGTTCGACGTGCATGGCGCACCCTATCTCGTCACAGGGTCTGATGCGGCGGGAATCGTCTGGGCGGTCGGCTCGGCCGTCAAGCGCTGGAAAGTCGGGGACGAGGTCGTCATTCATTGTAATCAGGATGACGGCGACGATGAGGAATGCAATGGCGGCGATCCCATGCTGTCCCCGTCACAGCGGATCTGGGGTTACGAGACGCCGGACGGTTCGTTCGCGCAGTTCACGCGTGTGCAGGATCGGCAGCTGCTTCCGCGTCCGAAGCATCTGACCTGGGAAGAGAGCGCCTGCTACATGCTGACGCTCGCAACGGCGTATCGGATGCTGTTCGGCCATCGGCCGCACACACTGCGGCCCGGGCACAATGTTCTCGTCTGGGGGGCGTCGGGCGGCATCGGCTCAATGGCGGTGCAGCTGTGTTCGACAGCAGGGGCCAATGCGATCGGCGTCGTGTCGGATTCCGATAAGCGCGATTTCGTGATGCAGTTGGGTGCGCGAGCGGTTCTCAACCGGAAAGACTTTAATTGCTGGGGTCAGATGCCGAAGGTCGGCACGCCAGAGTATCAGGCGTGGTTCAAGGAGGTGCGCAAGTTTGGCGCAGCGATCTGGGACATCACAGGCAAGGGTAACAACGTCGATATGGTGTTTGAGCACCCGGGTGAATCGACGTTTCCCGTGTCCGTGTTCTGTGTGAAGCGTGGCGGAATGGTCGTCATCTGCGCCGGAACCACGGGATACAATCTGACGCTGGATGCGCGCTATCTATGGATGCACCAAAAGCGTGTGCAGGGATCACATTTCGCAAACCTCAACCAGGCATCTTTGGCGAATCGGCTCGTGATCGACCGCCGAGTCGACCCGTGCCTGTCGGAAGTGTTCTCGTGGGAGAACATACCCAAGGCGCACATGCGCATGTACCGCAACGAGCACAAGCCCGGAAATATGGCAGCGCTCGTTTGCGCACCCACCACTGGCCTTCGGACATTCGAAGACACCATGGAGGCGAGCCGGGCTCGTTTCGGCTGACGTTGAAAGTGATAGGACGGCAGCCCGCCGGGGGATACGGGGGGTGCGGGCTGCCGTCTTCGAAAGCGGGCGATGAACGCACCGCTCTCACTCGTGGCCGCTGGGAGACCCGTCGGACCACAAAGCTGAAATGGCGTCGATGCCTTGCGCGTCGAGGCCTAAATTCGTGAACAGCTGTTCTATTTGCCCGTCCATGACAGTCGAGGGGTCGATGCCGTGCTCGGCGAGCAATTGCTGAACCGCAGCCGGCGTCAATCCCGAAAGCGAACTCGGATCAAGGCCGACATTGTGCAGGACGTCTTCCAGGCTAGCCGCCGACGGCGTAATGGCCTGAGCCATGCTTGTTCCGCCAAGTAGACCAGCGAGCATTGCGCTCAGTCGGGAATATTCAAGCAATTTGGCCTCCAAGTTGGGCGCCAGCGTCGTATGCCGACATCCGGTAAGTGGAGAGTGTTCGGCCGTACGGCAACCGCTTTTGTACTGGCGGGCGATCGGTTGTTTCGATGCCTTGGCACAATGAAAAGGGATTCCTATATGGCGTTTGGGAAGGTTGCGGATATTTCGTGCGGAGAGGCTCCTGGCTCGTTCGGAGGTGCAATGGTCGCCATAAAAACACCGGGGAGTGCTCGTACGAATTTTCGAAACATGGCTTCTTCCCGCGATGCTCTCGCGGTGACGGCGGCTCCCGTTTTTTAACGGAGGTTTTGATGGCTGGATTTTGGAACTGGCAGTCTCCAAACGAGGGCGGACCGGGGTTCATACCGCGCTCACTGGACGCAGCTGAGCTTTCAGTGTGGATCCGGTCTCGACGCCAAAAGCTGCCGCAGACGCGGCTCGGCAGAACTTTGCTGGGACTGGCACTTGTTTTCGGGGGCGTGTTCAGCTTTTTGCCGGTTCTTGGAATCTGGATGCTGCCGCTCGGCCTCTTTATTCTTTCTATCGACTGGGCCTTCGTTCGACGGCGGCGGCGGCAGGCCGAAGTCAGTCTCACGCGCTGGTGGAAATCGCGGCAGGCCGCTGGAGTCTAAGCGCGCCTTACCGAGAGCCATGTCCGCCAGCCGCCGGTGTGCGTGATGTTCTCTGCATCCCTTGTGGCGTGCGGTTCGCACACGAACCCTTTGACGCTCGAACCGTCGGCTAGCTTTATGGTGCCGATGCCGAGTGGCGCTGGGATAAGTGCCACGAACGACCCGAACGCCGCGTCATCCATCTCCCATACTTCGACTTCGATGTTACCGGCGCCCTTGCCGTCGTAAACAAGCCCCGGCTTGGCGGGCGTGGTGTTGGCGAGCGCATAGAAGCTGTAGCCAGAGGCGGTGCGCGTCGTGCGGACGAAGCGGGCACTGCGCTCGATGAGCTGACTGTTCAACGGCTGGCCGGTGAGGTGGGCGCCGACAACGGCAACTTGAATGAGCTTCGGCGGCGTGGTGGCGATGGCGGGTGTCGCTGACAGGGGCATCGAGGTCGCGCCGAGCCGTGACTCCGCCAGCGTGCGATGCAACGCGTCGCCGAGCACGGCCAGCTGCGCATCCGCGAATGCGCGGCCCATGATGGTCACGCCGGCGGGTAAGCCGTTCTGTCGGAAGCCTGCCGGAACAGCGAGTGCCGACAGGTCCATAAGATTGACGAAGTTGGTGTAGAGGCCGAGGTTCGAGTTCAGCCGAATGGGGTCGGCCAGCACTTCGCTGATCTTGTAGGTCGTGGGTGACGTCGGAAGGATGAGCGTGTCCACCTTGGCCCATTCGACTTCAGCGCGTCGGACCAACTCGGCCAGCCGGTACATGCCTTCGAACGTCTGAACGGCGGAAATCTTTTCGGCGCCAAGGATGATGCCGCGCACCACCTCATGTATCGAGTCTGGCTTTATTGATGCGAAGTCCTTGATGGCGGCGAGACGCTCGGCGACCCAGGGTCCCGAATAGAGAAGGTCTGCTGCTTCACGAAACGCTTTGAAGTCGAAGGGGACGATTTCGCAACCCAGTTCGCGTAGCCGTTCGACGGCAAGCCCATACAGTCGCTCGCATTCGCTATCGCCAAAAAATTCGAGGGGTTCGGCGGGAACACCGACGCGCAGACCGTTTGAAAGAGGTTCATAAACGCGCGGGCGAGGCGCAGTGCGAGAGTAGCTATCTTCGGCATCGTATCCGGCGGCAATATCTAGGACGCGGGCCGCGTCGGCGGTGGTCAGCGCGAAGATCGAGACGGTATCCTGCGTTCTGCAGGCGGGGATGACACCGCGGGCGCTGAGAAGGCCTTTGGTCGGCTTCAATCCGACGATATTGTTGAAGCCAGCGGGCACGCGTCCGGATCCGGCGGTGTCGGTGCCGAGCGAGAAGGCGGCAAGACCGCTCGCGACGGCGACCGCTGAACCTGAGCTGGAACCACCAGAGATGTAGTCCGGATCGAAGACGCTGGAAGGAATGCCGTAGGGTGATCGTGTGCCGACCAGGCCGGTGGCGAACTGATCGAGGTTGGTCTTGCCGATAAGAATGGCGCCGGCTTGCTCGAGCCGTTCTACGACGGTCGCACTGCGCGCAGGGGTGTAGGCGAAGTCCGGGCAAGCGCAAGTGGTCGGCAGGCCGGCGACGTCGATGTTGTCTTTGACCGCAAAGGGGACGCCCCACAATGGCCCCTTCGGCGCAGTCTTGAGTTTGGCCATGGCTTCGGCGCGCGGGACGACGCTGATCCAGACGGGACGTTCGCCTTCGACGGCGATGCGATTGTAAATGCAGGTGAGGACGGCTTCGGCTGTGAGTGTACCCGTGGCATAGGCCTGCGTCAGCGTGGCAATGTCGAGAGAAACGATCATGCTGCGTCCTCCGCTAGGACGACGAGGGTCTGACCGAGAGAAACCGCGCGGCCCTCGCTGCATTTCAGTTCGTGCACGATGCCGTCGCTGGGCGCGTGGACCAGCATTTCCATCTTCATCGATTCCACGATCACCAGAACATCTCCTGCCACGACGCGTTTGCCTTGCTCGACGGCGATTTTCCAAACCGCGCCGGGGACAGGACTTTGTACGGCGGTGTGGCCTGCGGCCAGACTGTCGTCGCCGATATCGGCAGCTCCGACGTCATTCAGGATGGCGCCGGCGCGGTCGCTCTCCTGCCAGCGGCTGCGTTCGGCTTCAAATGCGGCTTGCTGGGTAGTCTTGAACGTGCGGATCGATTCGGTGTTGTCGCTGAGAAACTTACGGTAGGCGGCGAGTGCGAAGGTGGTTTCCTCGATCTTCATGCCGGCCTTGCCGGTGAGGAAGCCGTCGCGGAAGGAGAGGAGATCTTCTCCCGTCACTTCGAAAAACCGAATCTGATCGAAGAAGCGCAAGAGCCACGGTTTACCGGCTTCGAATTCGCGTGTGACGTGGAAACGGTTCCAGACTTGAGCGGTGCGGCCGACGAACTGGTATCCACCGGGGCCTTCCATGCCGTAGACGCACATGTAAGCGCCACCGATGCCGACGGCGTTCTCAGGAGTCCACGTGCGGGCAGGATTATATTTAGTTGTGACGAGACGGTGGCGCGGATCGACGGGTGTGGCGACGGGCGCGCCGAGATAGACGTCGCCGAGGCCTAGCACGAGGTAGCTCGCGTCAAAGACGATGTGCTTCACGTCCGCGACGCTCTCAAGGCCGTTGATCCTGCGAATGAACTCGATGTTCGATGGGCACCACGGTGCGTCGGCGCGCACCGACTGCATGTATTTGTCAATGGCGAGCTGGGTTTGTGGATCGTTCCAGGAGAGCGGCATGTGGACGATGCGGGAGGGAACCTCGATGTCGCCGATATCGCCCATGCCGTCTTCGATGCTGGAGAGGGTCGCGAGCAGCTTGGCGAGCGGGAGCGTAAGACTATCGTAATGAATCTGAAGGGAGCGAATACCAGGTGTGAGATCAAGAATGCCGGCGAGGTTCTTCTCTTCCAGGCGCGTCATCAGGACGTGGACTCGGAAGCGCAGTTCGAGGTCGAGAACGAGATCGCCATATTCGATAAGCAGATACTTGTCGCCGGCGCGACGTGCGACGACCCGGGGCAAGCCGTTCTTCGCATCGCGGACGGAGACGATGCAGTCGTCGGCGCCGAGGATTGCGGGGTCGGGCGCTACTCCGGAGTGTGCTGGGGTCAGCGTTGCGATCTCGATGTTTTGCACCGCCTCCCGCGCGGCGGCCTCGCGCGGCGTGAGACGGACGAAGCGGACCTTGTCGCCGGGGCGGAGCTGGCCAAGCTTCCAGAGTTCGGCGGCGACGATCGTGGCGGGGCAGACGAAGCCGCCGAGCGATGGACCATCGGGACCCAGGATCACCGGCATGTCGCCGGTGAAGTCGATCGCGCCGATGGCGTAGGCGTTGTCGTGGATGTTGCTGGGATGGAGACCCGCTTCGCCGCCGTCGCGGCGGGCCCATTGCGGTTTTGGACCGATGAGCCGGACGCCAGTGGGATTTGAATTGTAGTGCACCTCCCAATCGGTGCCGAAGAACATGTCGATGTCCTCGGGCGTGAAGAAATCAGGCGCGCCATGAGGGCCGTAGAGCACGCCGATGTCCCAACGATGCGCCATGGCTGGCCGCAGTGGAGTAGCAAGAGGAGCGGGCCCGGTGATGGCGGGCGGTGCAGCCGCGTATGATCCGGCGATGTGGAGGATATCGCCCGGCATGAGAACACGACCGCCGTGGCCGCCGAACTTTCCGAGCGTGAATGTGGATGCGCTTCCCAGATAGAGAGGAACGTCGAATCCGCCGCGCACGGCAAGATAGGCGCGGGCTCCGGCGCCGGAGACCGTACCGATCTTTAGTGTTGCGCCGGCTTTGATGGGAATTGGCTGCCACATTGGAATGGGAAGGCCGTCAAGCGTGGCGGGGATTTCCGCGCCGGTGAGAGCGATGACGGCGGCCGTGTTGAACTTGAGCGTGGGACCGGCGAGCGTGATTTCGAGCCCCGGTGCACCTTCCGGGTTGCCAGCTAGCTTATTGGCGTAACGGAAGGAGAGGTGATCCATCGGACCGGATGGCGGCACGCCGACGGCCCAATAGCCGGTGCGGCCTGGCCAGTCCTGAATCGTTGATTGGGTGCCTGGGACGAGCACTTCGATGGTTGGCGCTTCATATGTGAAGGTGGCGAGTGTCTGTGTCAGCATTTCGCCGTCAGCCAGCACAGTGGATGAAGCGAGCTGGCGCAGGTAATCGAGATTTGTTTCGAGGCCGCCGATGCGAGTTTGGGCGAGCGCGTCTTGCAGTTTCTTCAGCGCCTCGGCGCGCGTTGATCCGCGGACGATGATCTTGGCGATCATGGGATCGTAGAAAGGCGAGACGTCGCTGCCGCTTTCGACCCAGGTTTCAATGCGCGCATCGGGCGGCCATGAGACGTGGGTGAGCAATCCGGCACTGGGGCGGAAATCGCGGCCTGGGTCTTCGGCGTAAAGGCGAACCTGGATCGACGCGCCGTGCGGAGCTATTCTGGATTGATCCAGCGGCGGGCATTCGCCTGCCGCCTGGCGAACCATCCATTCCACGAGATCGATGCCGGTGACCTCTTCTGTGACGCCGTGTTCGACCTGAAGGCGCGTGTTCACTTCGAGGAAGTAGAACGCGTTTGTGTCGCTGTCGTAGAGGAATTCAACGGTGCCGGCGCTGGCGTAATTCACCGACTTGCCGAGCGCGATGGCGGTGTTCCAAAGTGCCTTGCGGGTTGCCTCGGAGAGGCCGGGCGCTGGTGTCTCCTCGATGACCTTCTGGTTGCGGCGCTGGGCTGAGCAATCGCGTTCGCCGAGAGCGACGACGTTGCCATCGCCATCGCCGAACAGTTGCACCTCGATGTGGCGGCCGCGAGCGACGTATTTCTCGAGGAAGAGGCCGGCGTCTTTAAAGTTGTTGCGGGCAAGCCGTTCGACGCGCTCGTACATGGGCGCGAGATCGGCTTCGGTTGCGATCAGCTGCAATCCGATGCCGCCGCCGCCGGCGGTGCTTTTCAGCATGACGGGATAGCCGATGCGATCGGCTTCTTCGCGAGCGTGATTTAGATCGCGGATCAGACCGGAGCCCGGGGCGAGGGGGACGCCGGCTGCGAGGGCTAACTCGCGGGCTTTGTGCTTTAAGCCGAACGCGCGCATCTGGTTGGGTGTCGGGCCGATGAAGGCGATTCCGGCTTCAGCGCAGCTTTCAGCGAAGTCAGGATTTTCGGAAAGGAAGCCGTAGCCGGGGTGGATAGCCTGTGCGCCGGTTTTGCGTGCGACTTGCAGAATACGATCGACGTCGAGATAGCTTTGTGCGGCGGCTGCGGGGCCGATGCATACCGCTTCTGTCGCCAGCGCGACGTGACGAGAGTGACGGTCGGCTTCCGAATAAACTGCGACGCTCGCGATGCCCATTTTGTCGAGCGTGCGGATGATGCGGCAGGCAATGGCGCCACGGTTGGCGATCAAGACTTTCTTGAACATGCTCATGCGCCGGCGTCCCAGATGAGAACCTCGATCGGGGTCGGGTTGTAGGCATTGCAGGGGTTGTTGAGCTGTGGGCAGTTGGAAATGAGAACGATAACGTTCATTTCGGCGCGCATCTCGACATACTTACCGGGCGCGGAGAGGCCGTCGGCGAAGGTCAACCCACCTTCCGCGGTGACGGGCACGTTCATGAAAAAGTTGATGTTGTGCGCGATGTCCCGCTTGTCGAGGCCGTAGTGCTCGTTTTCGGCGACGGCGAGGAGGAAGCTGTCGCGGCAGGCGTGCATGAAGAACTTTTCCAGAGCGTAGCGGACCGTGTTGCTTTCGGTAGCGCAGGCGCCGCCGAGGGTGTCGTGACGTCCGACCGTGTCGGCGGTGACGGTCAGCATCGGGCGGCAGAGGTCCGACATCAGGACAGTTCCCGTCGTGATGAAGACGTTGCCTTGCTCGCGGATGGTGTCGCACGCGGAGTAGCGCTCGTGCGGATCGTCAGCATTGAAAAAGAGCGTATCGGCGGCTTGGTTGCCTTCGAGGTCGAGAATGCGGAAAGTCTCGCCTTTGTTGACGACGTGCATCCAGTAGTCGCCGGCAGGGACAACTTTGCGATAGCTGACGCTCTCGGCGGAGAGATGGCTTTCCTTGATCATGTGTCGGCCCTCCCCTCAGTGGCAGCCGCAGGCGTGGAAGATGCGATTGTTCTCGAAGCCGCGGCCGTTTTCAGGGGCAGAAAGTCGGCAGGCATCGTCGTTCATTGCAGCCGGGCCTTCAAACAACTCGAACCGAACGGTCTTGCGTGGGTACTCAGGTGCGGGATCGAGTGGGTGCGGGCAGGTATGAAAGAGGATGAGCGTGTCCATCTCGAAGCGCAGTTCGACGGTCGCGCCGGGCCTGGCGGCGGATGGGTCAATGCCGATGACGCCTGCTTCGTCGACGGCGACCTTGCTGAACCAATTGACATTGGCTGCGAGGTCGCGGCGCTTCATGCCGTATTTCGCCAGTTCGACGAGAAAGCTGTCGAAGCCGTTCTGGTGCCAATCGTTGCGGTGCGTCTGGTAGGACGCCTCGCCCCACTTCCTGGCGACGATCACTTTATTGGAATTGCCGCACACCGTGTCGTGCCAGCCGTGCGTGTCGGAGACAATGGAACAGAAGATGCGGCCCATATCGGAGTACAGGCAGTGGCCGGTGGTGAGACGGAACGTGTGCTGGCACTTCAATGTGTCGGGCGCGTTGTAGCGTTCCGTGAGGTTTTGCGGGTTGTAGAAGAGCATCGCAACGTTGGCGCCGCCCTCGATGTCGGTGAGGCGAAGGCGTGTGTTGCGCCGCACGCTCAACGACCAGTGCTTACCGGACTTTATCGTGTCGGAGTGAATGATTGCGGACATGCAACTCTCTCTCTCTCTCGCTCGGCCGCGTTGACGAAGCGGCGCAATCACAACTCCGGGTCGTCCCGGGATTTTCGGATGACCGGATCAGGGCCGTCCCTGTCCGAAGGTGGCGAGTTAATGGACGGCGGCTGAGGCGTCCGCGGCGAGGATTGGCGGCGTTGCGGTGACGATCGCGCTACCGTTGAGCTTGGTCTGCTTCTTCGGCGGCCAGACGGCAATGTCGTGTGCAATGGTCGCGCCGTAGCGTTCCTTTTCCTCAGGACGATTGCGCCGACGTTCGAGCGCGATGACGCGCGTACCAAGACGGAAGGCTTCCGACAGATCGTGTGTGACCATGACAACGGTGATGCCTTGCTCGACCCAGAGTTGGTTCATGAGCGCGTGGACTTCGGCACGAATTCCGGGATCAAGGGCTCCGAAGGGTTCATCGAGGAGCAGGATTTTGGGTTTGCGCATCAGCGCCTGCGCAAGTGCGAGACGCTGCTGCATGCCGCCGGAAAGCGCGGCAGGATACTTGTTTTCGTGATCGGCGAGGCCGACGGATTTGAGGAGCGTGCGCGCGTCTTCGACGGCGGCTTCGCGTCTGGAGCCGAAGAGGCGACCCAGAAAACGTGATTTTTCAAACTCGCGGCCAACGAGCACGTTGCCGAGAACGGTGAGGTGCGGAAAAACCGAGTAGCGCTGGAAGACCACGCCGCGATCCCAGTCCGGTTCGGGCTTGAGTGGCACGCCGTCGAGGAGGATGCGGCCGCTGGTCGGTCGCTCTTCGCCAAGGAGCATTTTAAGCAACGTCGTCTTGCCGCAGCCGGACGGCCCAACGAGAGCAACGAAGGAGCCGCTTTCGATCGTGATGTCGATATTCTCGAGCACGATCTGGTCACCGTACTCCTTCCAGATTTTTTCCAGTACGAGGGTGGTCATGATTTGCTCTCCGGCTGGAACCAGGGAAAGAGGCGGCGCTGCAGCATCGCGAGGCAGATGTCCATAAGCCAGGCGAGAAGCGTGATCCACAGGACGTACGGAATGATGACGTCCATGGAGAGGAAGCGGCGAACGAGGAAGATGCGATAACCCAGTCCGCTGACGGCAGCGATGGCTTCGGCGGAGACGAGAAAGATCCAGGCGGGAATAAGCGCAAATCTCGTCGCCACTATTAGCTTGGGCAGCACCTGTGGGAGCACGACACGCGTGATCATCTGCCAAGTCGAGGCACCGAGTGTCTGCGCCTTGACGATCATTTCGTGGGGGATCTCTTCAACTGCAAGTGCCACAGCGCGCAGCATCAGAGGGGCCGTCCCAATTGCAATGAGCGTGATCTTCGAGGCCTCGTCCAATCCCACGAGGATGAAGAGAATTGGAAGGATTGTGATCGGCGGGATCAGGGAAAAGGCTTCCACGAAGGGCTTCACGAGCGCGCGGATCCATGGGATGAAGCCGGCTGCCACGCCGAATACCAAAGAAATCGCGATCGAAATGCCCATGCCGCAGGCGAGCCGCCAAAGGCTGATGGCCGTGTCAGACCAGAAAAGATAGTCGCCGGTGCGCTTGTCCTGAACGAACATCAGTTCGCTCATGGCGGTCATCATCTGCGTGATGGAGGGAAGGATTTTATCAGCAGGGTTGATGCTGAGGCGCTGATAGCTGCCGATGCCGTAGGCAATGGCCAGTGCGATGAACGGCAGGGAGGCCAGCAGGACGTAGAGGCCGCGACTGGGATGGCGATTTATGATGCGCATCAGGCGACCTTCCGTGTGGTGATGGCTTGAAGAGGGGCCAGGAGGGTGTCGGCTTCGCGGTCGAGCCAAGCGCGCTGATCGGGGCCGAGCGGTGTCGATTGGTTGAAAGCGTGATCGGCTTCGAGGCTGTCGATGCGCCAAAGGCGCTGGGTCATGCCAGCAGTTCCGGTCACGGTTTCCACTAGAGTTGAAGGATCGTTGCCGCGCGAGAGATCGCCGGTGAGTGCGACGCGCAGTCCTTCACGGCGTGGATCGGTGGAGGCCTCGATGATCCAGAGGGCGCCGTCGCGGACCATGTAGTCGGTGATGCAGTCGAAGACCCGATCGAGAGCGGCAACAGGATCGATGCTGGCGCGGACAAAATCCTGGGCGCGGGTGCCGTCAGGGAGTTCGTCGCGGCGGGCCAGCGTACGAATGGCGTGATCGCCGGCAACGACCAGGCCGCCGGTCCGCGTCGACGAACGACCGTCATCGTCCGTTTCAGAAATGAGTTGGAGGCCAGCAAGGAGACCAGGTGCGCTCGGCAAGTAGCGCCAATCTTCGACGTAGGCACCGGAGGGGGCGAATTCGATCATGCAATCGCCGATGCGGTGCATGATGCCGGGTTCCGGATATTTGTCGTAAGGCTGAAAGCCGATCCAGTTTGTCCACGACATGACCGGTGCGTTCCACGACGTTGCGGCGACGCCACCTTCGACGCTCGCCAGCAGGCCCAGTGTCTCGCGATCAAGGGATGTGAAATCCACATCTGCCGCAATCCTTGGCCGGGCAGGATGGATGCGGATGTCGCCCGTCATGCCGTGAGCTTGCACCCAGAAGACGCGGGTAAGGGCGTCTTCGATACCCGTCGCCATCGTGATCGAGCGCCGCCGCACGCAGCCGAGCGCCCATTCGGGCACGCGGAGCGCGTTCGTATGTGGTGCGGCTGCGGCGATCTCGTCCAGCGTCATCTGTCGGTACTCGCGTGGATCGCTTCCTGGCCGAAGCTTGACAACTTGCGCGCGCTTTCCGGCAATTTGAAAGTACCGGCATCGATGCGCTTCTTCAGGTACTGAAAAGTCTGGGCGGTTTGCGCGAGCAAGTGGTCGCCGGCGACGAGCGGTTCGAATTTCGGCTTTTCGCCTGGTGACACGAACTGCGGCAGGGGCTTGACGAGCGTGTGATAGTCGCATGCTGCGAAGTAGGGGAAGGAGTAGCGTTCTTCCTTCACTTTCCGGACCCGATGCGACGTGGCGACGAAGGTGCCGTTGGTCCAGGCTTCCATCATGTCGCCGATGTTGATGACGAAGCCGCCGTCAATCGGCGGAGCGTCGATCCATTCTCCAGCACCGTTCATGACCTCGAGTCCGGGGGCGGTGGGCCAGAGGATCGTGAAACACTCGTAATCGGTGTGAGCGCCGATGCCGGGTTCGTCGGCTGGAGCATCGGGTGCGAAAGGGTAGTGGATGAGGCGGAGCTGGCTCGGCGGCTTCTTCAGGTAGGCCTCGAAATAGGTTTCAGGCAGGTCGAGCGCGAGGGCGAAGCCGCGGAAAAGCGTACGGGCCAGATCGGCGACTTCGGCGTAGTAGCCGCCCACGGCCGCTTTGAATTCCGCATCGTCTGGCCATTGCACCGGACCCAGCATCGGCGTGCGGCCGGAGACGACGTCCGGGTCGTCTTCGGGCACATCAAGAGAGACGTCGAAGGCTTCTTTGCGATCCGGCTTCTGGCCGTAGAATACTTCCTCGCCGGGCGGGACATAGCCGGAATGCGACTTCGACAAACCGATGTACGACTTCATTTTTTCTTCCGCGGGACGGGCGAAAAACGCCTTAGTTGCCGCGAGCAGGCGGGCGCGCGTCTCGTCCTTGATCGGGTGACCCACGACGTACAGGAAGCCACTGTCTCGCGAGGCGGCGCCGATGGCGTCGGCGACGCGCTGGCGGGCGGCGGGGTCGGCAGAATAGAGACCGCTAACATCCACGATGGGGAGCGATTTGAAGTTCGAGGGCATGGCGGACCTTATGCGTTGGGATCAGGCTTGACGTCCGGCGCGGGTCACTCCCGCGCCGGAGCCTCATGCGTCAGAGCTTGCCGTCGACGGCGAGCTTCAGATACTCGGGCGTGAAACGCAGCTTGACGTTGTCCTTCGAGCCCAGCACCGAACCGTCGGCGAACTCGATGCCGATATCATCGACGCTCTTGGCGCCTTGTCCGTAGAGACCCTTCTCGAACGAGAACTTGCGCACGTAGTCGAAGCGCTCTTTGTCCTTCGGGTCGGTGATGAACTCGAGCATCTCCTTCGGCGTGGTGAAGAGCTTGGTCGTTGCGAGCTGCGCGTCGAAGCCGGCGAGATCCGTGCCCGAGGCCTTGCCCATGGCCTCACGCGCAGCCTTGCCCTTGTCGGAGGGATCGACGGTGAGCGCAATGACTTCGAACCAGGCGCCGGTCAGAGCCTTCGCGAAATCCGGGTTTTCCTTGATCAACGCGGTGTTGGTGATGAGCGCGTCGACAATCTCGCCGGGGAACGACGTCGAGGTGATGATCATGTTGGCATCGGGCTCGGCATCGATGTCGGCCAGCATGGGGTTCCAGGCGACGATCGCGGTCACGTCTCCAGTTTTGTAAGCGGAGACCCAGTCGGCGTCGGTGGTGTTGACGATGGTGATGTCCTTCTCACTGAGGCCAACGGTGCTGAGAGCGCGCGCCAGGAAGTAATGCGAGACGGAGAGTTCCAGCAGGTTGACCTTCTGGCCCTTGATGTCTTCGAGCTTCGTCTTGCCCTTAAGGATCAGGCCGTCGTTGCCGTTGGAATAGTCGCCGGGAATGAGCACGGTGGTGTCGACGCCGCCGACGGAGGGAATGGCGAGCGCGTCCATGGTGGTGGAGGTGGCCGCGTCGAACTTGCCGGCGGTGAACTGGTTGATGCACTCGACGTAGTCGCCGACCTGCGTGACGTTGATCTTCAGGCCGTACTTGTCGGCCCATTTCTTCACGATGCCGGTGTCCGTGGCGTAACCCCAGGGCATCCAGCCGGCGTAGATCGTCCAGCAGACATTGAATTCTTTCTTCGGCTCAGCGCTGGCCGGCGCCGCGAAGGGCAGAGCCATCGCCGCCAAAGCTGCGAGGCCGAAGCCGAGTTTCGAGGAAGGGCGGCTCGTCATGGGGATCTCCTTGTCACCACCGTTTCATTCAACCGGAGGGCAACGAAGATCGAACTGAAGGCCTGATATGCGCATGGACGAGCGCGCGTCGAGGAGGCCGTCCGTCCGAAAGCCGAAGCTTCTCGCGGTACAGGTCTCCCGGGCTTTTGTCCCGCCGTGGCTCCGGACGACGCGATCGCGCATCGGCCGGGAGCGCATCTCTTGGACCAGGCACCGCGCAGACACGTCGCGCAGCCGGAACCCTAGATGCATTATGCGTTAAGCATTGCAGCCGCCGTGCCAGAGCGGAGGCCCCTGTAATTCCACGCTTTTGCAGAGCGTGTTCGGGGCGCGGTGATGTCTGAGCCAGCGCGTCGCCTAAAATATGAGCAGCGAAAGTCGATCAGGCGGCGGGACGGTCGACGCCCGAGGGCGGTGGGCCCATGCGTCCGAGGATCTCGAATTCCGCGTCCGAGTAGACGCGCGAGCGGGTAAGGAAGCGGACACCTTCCGGGGCTTCGAGCGAGAAGCCGGACCCGCGGCCGGGGACGACATCAATGATGAGGTGCGTGTCTCGCCAGTACTCGAACTGCTGGCGGCCCATGTAGAACGGCTGGCCGCCAATTTCGCCGAGGTACACATCCTGCGCGCCGACCTTGAAATCATGGCGCGGATAGCACATGGGCGCGGAGCCGTCGCAGCAGCCGCCGGACTGGTGGAACAGCAGCGGTCCGTGCATGGCCTCGATCTTCCGGATCATCTGAAGCGCGGCATCGGTGGCGGTGACGCGGAGAACGGTGTCGCTCATGCGGGGACCTTGGTCTCGTTAGGGACGACGATGGCGAATATGTCGGACAGCGCCGCGAGCGAGGCGGTGTGCAGCGCGGAGGCGGGGACGTCTCCACCGGTGGGATCAGGAATGGAGCGCGTGGCGGTGCCGGCGGCGACGACGGTCGGACGGTAGCCGTGATTGAAGGCGGCGCGCGCGGTGGAGTTGATGCAAACGTGGGTCATGAAGCCCGCGAGCACGAGATCGGTGACGCCAAGCCGCTTCAGTTCGGCGTCGAGGTCGGTGCCTTCGAAGGCGCTCGGCAGTTTTTTGGTAATGACCTTTTCGCCGGCGCGCGGGGCGACGGGCTCGGCGATCTGGCCGATGGGCGCGGTGACGTCGTAGGGCGAACCGGGGCCGGCGTCGTGCTGGATGTGGATGACAGGGGTACCGGCGGCACGGGCGCGCTCCAGAAGCCGCTCGCATTCGGCGAGCGCGGTCTCGACGCCTTCGAGCTGCATGACACCTTCGCGGTAGGTCTGTTGGCAGTCGATCAGTATCAGCGCGGACTTTGAAAGCGGCGCGGGCTCGGAGGGGAGCTGCAGGAGCGAGCGGAGCGTGGGGCTCGACATCGGAGGCCTCATGATCGGAGGTGTGTTCAGGTGAACATAGGGAGGCCGGGGGAAGGAGGGAAGGGGGTGTGGGCCGCTTCTTTACAGCAGAGGACATGGGCATACGAGCAGTGCTCGTGCCAACGTCTGCTCTTTGGAACTCAGCAGCAATTCATGTGAGCATCTTCAAGGCAGCAAGTGACCCACTGCAGACGAAGGACCGCGGGGCGAGCTATGCTCTGACTGTTCTGCTGCGTCTGGTGTTCAGCAGATAGACGGGAAGGCCGGCGAGCAGGATCGCGAGGCCGATCAAGCCGCCGGTGCCCGTGTACGCAATGCTCGCGTGCAGGAGATAAAGCGCCGTGGCGCAGAAGAGGAGCGGGGTAAGCGGATAGAGGGGCACCCGGAAAGGCCGCCTCAGATCGGGCTCCCGCCAGCGGAAGACGAAAAGGGACGTTCCCGTCAGCAGCATGAAGAGCCAGAAGACAGGCGCGGTGTATTCCACCATGGCCGCAAAGCCGTCCCGCTGGATCGCACCGAAGGCCACGAGCGCAAGACTGATGCCGGCTTGGGCGGCGATTGCCAGGGCGGGCGTTCGTACCGATGCATTCGTACGGCCAAGCGCCGCGAAGGGCGCGAACTGGCGGCCGAGCGCGTAGATTGAGCGAGCGCCGGTAAAGAGCGTTCCGTTCAACGTGGAGAGGGCTGCGATACAGATCGCACCGGCTGCAATGGCCGCGCCCCAAGTTCCGAAAACCGCGTCGACCGGCCCTGTGACCACCTTCTCCTGAGCCAACTGCTCGATCCCGAAGTGCGCGACGAGCGACAGATTGAAGACGACGTAGAGAACGATCACCGCACCCGTGCCGAGAAGCAGAACGCGCACCATGTTGCGGCGGACATCGCGGATCTCCCCGGAAAGATAGGCCGCTTCGTTCCAGCCGCCGTACGTCAACAGGATGAAAACAAGGGCAAGGCCAGCCAGTCCGCCACCACTGCCACCGTTGCCGGCGGCATTGGCTGCGGCGGCCTCAACCGGCAGGGGCGCTCCGGGGGCAAAAAGCGAGGACAGCGAAAGAGCCAGGATCAGAGCGATGGTGCCGAGCGTGAGCATCACTTGAAGCCGCCCGCTCACTCCCGTGCCGGTGATCTGTAGAAGTGAGAGGGCGATCACGGCGCCGGCGCCATGGACGGCTGCGCCATACGTGCCAAGGGGAACGATTGTTTGGGCGTAGTCGCCGTAGGCGAAGGCGACGGCGGCGATCGCGCCCGACTGCATGACCGTCATCCGCCCCCAGGCGAACAGGAAGCCCACGGCGTCGCCATAGGCCCGGCTCAGATAGTGGACTTCGCCTCCGGGACTTGGATGAGACGATCCCAGTTCAGCGTAGCAGAGTGCACCGGCGATCGTGAGCGCGCCGCCGAGGAGCCACAACCAGATAAATGCGCCCTCGCTGCCTGCATATGCGGCGACCAGTGGTGGCGTCTTGAAGATGCCGATGCCGACCACGATGCCGATCAGGATGGCGCTCGCTTGGGCGACTGTCAGCAGCTCTGGGAGAGCGCGGTCGGAATTTTGCACGATTAGGCCCTCGGGGATGTCGAAGGCGTTATGGCTTGCTCTCGGCGGACTTCACTATTTTGCAGATCGTGGCTTCCGGAGAGGGTTGTGAGCAATCGGGCACCGTCCAAAAGTGGATGGTCCTGCCGTCGACAGTTTCCGTTCGCTCTGGTTTCCAATCTCCCATGTCGAAGCTGTGCGAAACGACCCGCGTGCCGGGCTCCAGTTCGGTCAAGATGCGCGGCCGCAGTTTCATATTCACGCCGGCCAGCAGATACATCGTCAACACCGTGGCCTCGCCAAGATCGGTCTTGAAAAGGTCTTGCTGCTTGAATTCGACTTTGTCTTCGACACCCGCCGCGCGGGCGTTCTGCTGGGCTTCCCGAATGCGCTCCGGGTTGATATCGACGCCGATCGCCTTCGCGCCATACTGCTTGGCGGCGGTGACGGGAATGCGTCCGTCGCCGGAGCCGAGGTCGATGACCACGTCGTTCTTCGTAACGCCAGCCATATCGAGCATTTTGTCGACGACGGGTTGTGGCGTTGGCACGTACGGGACGTCGAGTTTGGGTGATGAGGAGGCGCTGGTGGCGCTTTCCGCATGCGCGGTAGCGGCGAACGGCGAAAATCCGTCCTGAGTGAACAGTGCCAGAATGGCCACAAAGGACGCGAGCGCAATGGTCCTCGACATCAATCACCTCCAAATTTGATCGGCGCAGGTCACGCCCAACTGGAATACAGAGTGATTGTTCCGCTGGTGTTTCATTTCTAGCTCGGGGGCTTAAGCGTTGCCGTTGCCGCGGGGCGTAGACCGCCAGCTTGGTCGAGCTTTAGGCACGGCAGGAGGTGTCCTCGATCACGACTTTATTCGCCAGCACACCCGCGGCTTCGATGCTTTCGTCTCCCGAATTCGGTCGACGTCCTGGGACGAGATCGAGGCGAACGCCGGGATTTCGCGCGACAATTTAAAAGAGATCGCCAAATTTTACGCACAAGCCCATCGCGTGCTTCGGCTCGTACAGGAACGAGTCCGCTTGAGGCCCACCTCAGCCGGTAAACTGCGCACCCCGTGCGTCCGCTCGTAAACATCTAGCTGTCCCACAGACCTTCAATCGCGCATTCGGAACGCCTCTTTAACCTTTTTTGCGTTCACTTGCTGTTTCCAATCAGTCTCGCGTGGGGAGAGACGTATGCAAGAGCATGTTCTGGCAGCCTTAGCTTCCGTTTCGTCGTTTGCGATGATTGCTCTGTTCTTCTATGGCGTCAGTCTCCTGCTTCCGAAGCCCGAAGGCAAAACCGAAAACCTGCGCAACTTTCACTGCGCGCACGAACCCGCTCTCTTCAACAAAGAAGCGAAGTGCGAAATTTTCTATCCGCTGATCTCAGCCCTGCTGACGCAGCCTCTGCTTTTCGTTTCGATTTACGTCTTGCATGCGGCGCTCTCCAAAGCGCTGCCGTATCAGCTTTTGGACACGCACATCGGGAACTTGCCAGTCATCCTGCAGGTTCTGCTGGGTCTGCTCGTCATCGACATATCGCTGTGGATCCGGCACAGCTTCGTTCATAAGCACTTCTGGTCCTTCCATGCGGTGCATCATAGCGCGACGGAATTGAGCTGGCTGACGACGAAGCGCCTTCATCCGCTCGACAACTTCGTCATGAATATCATAGATTTCGGCGTGCTCTACATTATCGGCTTTTCCGCCGAGGGCATGGCTCTCGCGCTGATCATCAAGAACCTCAACAACCTGTTTGTGCACAGCAACATCGTCTTGGACTATCCCAAGCCGTGGAAGTACATTTTTGTCAGCCCCAACATGCATCGCTGGCATCACGCGACGGAAAAGGAAGCCCACGACAAGAACTACTGCGTCGTGTTCGCGTTTGTCGACTATCTGCTGGGCACCTACTACGTTCCGGACAACGCGCTGCCGAAAGCGTATGGCTGCGGCCATCCGGAGCTGGATGACATCGACACCAAAAATATCGTGAAGGAGCTCTGGATCCCGTTCACGATGGGCAGACCAGCATCTGAGTAGGCGGTTCAGTGCTGCCCACGATTCAGGGGCTTCGCCCGATTCAGCGGCCTGTTCCTGATCCTTTCGTTCAAGCGTATGGGTTCAAAGCCAGGCAGTTCTCTAGCGTCGCACGACCGGACAAAAACCGCCCAAGCCACCATTATCAACCCTGAGCAGATGTATGGAACTGTCCCATGGCGGCCATTCGCCCGTTGGCGGCTCTGAGGAGCAGTGCGGACATGATCGCCTGGAGGTCACGTGCTTCTCGTTGTCGGCAGCTTAATGTCCGCTCGCTCTGCAAGGGCCGACATTGTTGACTGTTGTTGCATCATCAAAAAAGGCCCGGTCGCTAGACCGGGCCTTTGTCTTCCCCACGACGTAATCCTTAGAAGAAGCCCAGGGCGTTGGGGCTGTAGCTGACCAGCATGTTCTTGGTCTGCTGGTAGTGGTCGAGCATCATCTTGTGCGTCTCGCGGCCGATGCCCGACTGCTTGTAGCCCCCGAACGCGGCGTGGGCCGGGTAGAGGTGGTAGCAGTTCGTCCACACGCGGCCGGCTTGGATGGCGCGTCCGAAGCGGTAGGCGCGCGTGCCGTCGCGGGTCCACACGCCCGATCCGAGGCCGAACATCGTGTCGTTGGCGATTTCGAGCGCTTCGTCGTCGTCCTTGAAGGTCGTCACCGAGACGACGGGTCCGAAGATCTCCTCCTGGAAGACACGCATCTTGTTGTGACCGGCGAGGATCGTCGGCTTGACGTAGAAGCCGTTGGCGAGCTCGCCCTCCAGGCGGTTGCGCTCGCCGCCCGCGAGGACTCTGGCGCCTTCCTGCTTGCCGATGTCGATGTAGGAGAGGATCTTCTCCATCTGGTCGTTGGAAGCCTGCGCGCCGATCATGGTCGAGGGATCGAGCGGGTGGCCGGCCTTGATCGCGTTCACGCGCGCGACGGCGCGCTCCATGAAGCGGTCGTAGATCGACTCATGCACGAGAGCGCGCGACGGGCAGGTGCAGACCTCGCCCTGGTTGAGCGCAAACATCGCGAATCCTTCGAGGCACTTGTCGAAGAAGGCGTCGTCCTTGTCGGCGACGTCGGCGAAGAAGATGTTGGGCGACTTGCCGCCGAGTTCGAGCGTGCAGGGAATGATGTTCTCGGACGCGTACTGCATGATGAGGCGACCCGTCGTCGTCTCGCCGGTGAATGCGATCTTTGAGATACGCTTGTTCTGGGCGAGCGGCTTGCCGGCTTCGACGCCGAAGCCGTTGACGACGTTGAGGACGCCGGGGGGCAGGAGGTCGCCGATGAGGTCCATCAGCACCATCACGCTCATGGGTGTCTGCTCGGCGGGCTTGAGGACGATGCAGTTGCCGGCCGCGAGCGCGGGGGCGAGTTTCCAGCAGGCCATCAGCAGCGGGAAGTTCCACGGGATGATTTGTCCGACGACGCCCAGAGGTTCGTGGAAGTGGTAGGCGACGGTGTCATGGTCGATTTCGGCGATCGAGCCTTCCTGGGCGCGGACACAACCGGCGAAATAGCGGAAGTGGTCGATCGCGAGCGGAACGTCGGCGGCGGTCGTCTCGCGGATCGGCTTGCCATTGTCGAGGGTTTCGGCGAGCGCGAGCAGCTTCAGGTTCTGCTCCATGCGGTCGGCGATCTTGAGAAGAACGCTGGCGCGGTCAGCGGGCGACGTGCGGGCCCACTTTTCCTTGACCACGTGGGCGGCGTCGAGTGCGGTTTCGATATCTTCCGCGGTGGAGCGGGCGATCTCGCACAGCGGGTTGCCGGTGATCGGCGTGATGTTGGTGAAGTACTGGCCCTTACGCGGAGGCACCCAGGTGCCGCCGATGAAGTTGTCGTATTTGGCGCGGATGCGGATCTGCTGCGCGAGTTCGTTCAGAGCTTTCTGAAGCATGGGGTTCCTCCTCGGCGGATTATGAGAATTGACCGCGTCCGCTCCGCTGCAGCCGGACGGGTTTATGATCGTGCTGGCGTTGCTATATCCATTTGAATAGAGCCCTACCAGCTGTGCTTTGGTCGATGCGCGTTCACAAATGCGTTGATGCTTTCCGACGTTCACGTCGTGACAGGCCGTTGCAGGTCCGGTCGCCGCCCGCGAGCGGGGAGCAGACGGGACCGGACCTGCGGCCTTCTGCCAACGGCGCGTGCGGGATTGTGCCGTGGTCAGATGGATTAGCGGACGGCTTCCGCAGCTACCGCCGTCACGATCCATTCGAAGAGACGATCGAGGTCCAGGATGAGGCGCGTCGCAAGGTCGTCGTCTATGGGGCCCGGTCGCGTTTTGGAATCAGGAGTCATGGGTAGCTCCAGGGGTTGGCTCAATGACGGGTTGCCCCTTCGCAGAGGGTGAGGTCGGCGAAGGCTTCCAACATGAGGTCGCGCTGGGATTGCGGTGAGGCGGCCACGGCCGCAGCAATCGCCTTTGCGGCGGAGATGAGGCGGTTCGATGAGGTTCCGTGAGCCAGTTCCGCGGACGAGGCTTCCATGAGCAGGGGATCCCGGGTTCGGCAGGCACGTAGAAGAGCGATCAGGTCCGCCTCATCCGGGCTGACGACGAGGCAGCATGGTGGGAGAAAGCCGAAGGGACATGCGCGTTCCTTGCGCATGGCCTGCATCATGGCCCCGACCGAAATGATGAGCCGTGGTGCTGCGGCTTGTCCCAATCGTGCGGCCGCCAGTTGATGAGCAGCGACCAGCGCCTGGCGGTCGTGAGTGGCAATGGCCATGCATTGGAAACGGATGACATCGAGCAGTAACTCTTCCGTTGCGGTCAGTCTCAGAGAGGAGCGCTGTGCGAGATTTTGACAGGTGCAGCCGTCGTGTTGGGGCTGTGCGTCGGCGAGCGGCGTGCTCGGCTTTTTCCACTTGGTCATCTGTTGTCCGTGAGTGACGGCGCGGCCGCGAAGAGACAGTGAGGGCGCGTTCCGGGGAAATTCGCTGACGATGCGCTGGCGAAGCGTGTCCTCGCATCAGCGGGACAAGGGTCTGCCGGATCGGATCGAAACGGTGGAAAAGCGGACGGCGAGGCCGTCCAATGCCACAGTGCCCAATGCCATCAAGGCATTCTGAGGCCATGCGCGTGTGTGTCGCCCTCGGGGCGATGCGATCGTAGTCAACATGTGGTCCACTCCCAATACGCGAAGTTCAAAGCCTCGCAATCGGCGCACGGATGTCATCCGAATGTTTTCGAAGGTGACCGAGCGTCTGGAAGCGGTCAAGTTATTTCTTCGTGAAATCAGTAAGTTAGAAATTGTCTAATTCTACAGTCAAGAATCTCATAGACTTACTCTGCCGCAGCGTTTGTCTCGGAGTTGCCAAGCCAGACTGCAAGGTCGGCCAGAGCACGGCGCGACTGGAGTTTCTTTTTCGCCAGGCCTCGTTCTGGCCCCTTGAGGCGCTTGCCGTCGGCGTTGATTAGCGGCGCGTCATCGAGAGGGGGCAGGAGGCCGTAGTTGATGTTCATCGGCTGGAATGACCGCGGGCGTGGGCTGTCAGCTGGCTGGTCGGCATCGTCATCGGTCACGATGTGTCCGCCGGTGATGTGATCGAGGAGAGCCCCAAGCGCGGTGGTCGAAGGTGGAGCGTTCGCTGCGAGGCCGAGGGGCTCGGCGGCGGCGAACCGGCCTGCGAGCAGGCCAATGGCGGCGCTCTCCACATAGCCTTCGACGCCGGTGATCTGACCGGCGAAACGGAGGCGCGGCATCGCTTTCAAGCGGAGCGAACGATCGAGCACCCGCGGTGAGTTGAGATAGGTGTTGCGGTGAAGGCCGCCGAGGCGCGCGAACTCGGCATTCTGCAAGCCGGGGATCATCCGAAACACGCGCACCTGTTCGGCGTGCTTCATCTTGGTCTGGAAGCCAACCATGTTCCACAACGTGCCGAGCGCGTTGTCCTGGCGAAGTTGGACGACGGCATAGGGCCAGCGGCCCGTGCGCGGATCGTCGAGGCCGACGGGCTTCATCGGACCGAAACGCAGTGTTTCGCGGCCACGTTCGGCCATCACTTCGACGGGCAGGCAGCCATCGAAGTAGGGCGTGTTGGCTTCCCACTCCTTGAAGACTGTTTTCTCGGCCGACAAAAGCGCGTCAATAAAGGCTTCGTACTCGGCCTTCGTCATCGGGCAGTTGAGGTAGTCAGCTCCAGTGCCCGCAGGGCCCATCTTGCCGTAGCGCGATGCGCGCCAGACGATCGACGTATCGATCGAGTCGACGTGGATGACGGGGGCGATGGCGTCGAAGAAGGCGAGTTCGGTTTCGCCGGTAAGACCGGCAATTGCCGCGCTGAGATCGGGCGAGGTCAGCGGACCCGTGGCGACAATGACGCTGTCCCAATCGCTGGGCGGGAGACCCGCGACTTCGCCCCGTGAGATGGTGATCAGCGGATGTGCTTCGAGGCGTCGGGTGACGTCGGCTGAAAAGGCATCGCGATCAACGGCGAGCGCGCCGCCTGCGGGGAGCTTGGATTTGTCGCCGGCCGCCATAATCACAGAGCCGGCGCGGCGCATTTCTTCGTGCAGCAGGCCGACGGCGTTCGTCTCCCATTCGTCTGAGCGGAACGAATTGGAGCAGACGAGCTCGGCGAGACCTTCGGTTTTATGGGCCTCCGTCATGCGCTGAGGGCGCATTTCGTGAAGCACGACGGGTACGCCGGCGGAGGCGATCTGAAACGCGGCTTCAGAGCCCGCGAGACCGCCGCCGATGACTTGAACTGGAGAAACGTGAGACATGCGGCAAGCCTATCCCATGGGCGAGGGCAGGGGTCAATTGTGCGCGCCCCGAGGAGCACCCGGGAACAAAGTGATAGATCCGCCGTTGTCGCAGCGAGGGCCAAGTTAACCTGCCATGGAGCGCTCGGCATGATGCACCACGTGGTCTTTCTCTCCAACGTTTCTCCGGGACCCGCCTGTACCATCCCGGAGGACAAGAAGATTTTCCGCGTCACTCGCGAAAATACAGCAGCCGTCCCATTCACTGGCCAATCGCAGGCGGCCGGCTGTTCTGAGGAGGCAGCGAACGAGAATCTGCCGCTTCCCGTTCCGCATATGTATTCCGCCTGACAAAGCGGCCATCGCACTAAGTAAGCCCGGCGAGTTCAGTGATAACCCTCGCCGGGTTTTACTTTGCCTCGAAACGTCCAATAGACGAACGCGGTGTACCCAAGAATGAGGGGCAGGAAGGCTGCTGTCCCGATCAACATGAAGAGTTGCGAAGAAGGATGAGCGGCCGCATCCCAGATCGTCACTGTGGGCGGGACGAGATAGGGCAGCGTCGAGATTGCAAGCCCTGCGAAGCCGAGCAGGAACAGTGCGACTGTACTGAAAAAGGGAGCGTTGTCGTGGCCGTTGACGAGACCGCGCCAAACGGTGAGCGCGCAGATGGCCGTGAGGATCGGGATCGGCGACAGATAAATGAAATTCGGCAGAGTGAACCAGCGCTCCCAGATGCGATCTGACGAGAGGGGTGTCCAGAGGCTGACGATCACCATGGCCGCAAGGACGACGAACAACAGCCCGCGCGCTTGCTCGCGAGCCTGGGCCGCGACCTCGCCGGTGGTGCGCATTACGAGCCATGTGGCTCCGAGCAGAGCGTAACCGGCGACGGTGGCAAATCCGACGAAAAGCGGAAACGGCTGTAACCAATCAAGCATGCCGCCGTCGAAGTGACCGTCCTTGACAGGAAGACCATGCAGAAGTCCGCCGAGGATCACGCCCTGCATAAAGGCGGCGGTTATCGATCCACCGGCAAAGGCGATATCCCATGAACTGTGACTGGGCTTTGCCACCCAGCGATACTCGAACGCCACGCCGCGGAAGACGAGGGCGAGCAACATAACGATTATGGGCAGGTAGAAGCCCGACATGATGATGCCGTAGGCGAGAGGAAAGGCCACGAACAATCCGCCGCCGCCGAGAATGAGCCAAGTTTCATTGCCGTCCCAGAAGGGGGCGACGGAGTTCATCATCACGTCGCGATCGTCTTCTTCCGGCGAGAACGGAAACAGGATACCGATTCCAAGGTCGAAGCCGTCGAGTACGACATATAGAGCGACGGCGGTTCCCAACAATCCGATCCAGATGATCGGCAGCCAAGTCGCCATTGCTTCGCCGCTTGCCATTTCAACCATGTCAGCGGGCTCCAATGATGGCTTCGCGCGTGGCGTCTTCGGCAGCGGAGAGCGGGCGCGTCGGCTGGCCGTGTGGCGGCTCTTCGGCGGCGCCACTTGGGCCTTTGTTGATAAGGCGGTTGATGTAGTAGGTGCCCATCGAGAAGACTGCGGTATAGACGACGACGAAGAGGATGAGTGTTGTCAGCACAGCGTTGAAGGTGATGGCGGGTGAGACGGCGTCGTACGTTCGCAGAATGCCCGTTGCGAGCCAGGGCTGGCGTCCGCTCTCGGTGACCCACCAGCCAGCGAGAATGGCAATGAAACCCATCGGCCAGGAATGCTGCACGAGTTGGAAGTACGTGCGCGACTGGAAGAGCGTGCCGCGGAACCAAAGGTAGGCGCCCACGGTGCCCATCAAGATCATCAACAAGCCAAGTCCTACCATGACCCGAAATGCGAAGAAGACCGGCGCTACGGGTGGGCGATCTTCAGGCTTGAACTCGTTTAGGCCGGGGAAGGTGCCGGCAAAATCGTGCGTGAGGATGTAGCTCGCAAGGCCGGGGAAGGGAAACTTCACTTCGACAGCGTTGCCGGTGCCTTCCTGATTGGGCCAACCGAAAAGGATGAAATCGGCAGGCTTACTGCCATCCCAGTGGCCTTCGATGGCGGCGATCTTCGCAGGTTGGTATTCTTTCGTGTTGAGGCCATGCATGTCGCCGATCACGAGCTGGAGTGGCGCCAGTATGGCGACCATACCGAGCCCCATTCGGACCATGGTCTTTGCTTCCTCGATAAAGCGGTTCTGTACGATGTAGCGCGCGCCGACGGCGAGGACGACGATCGATGTCGTCAGGTAGGCGGCGGTGAACATGTGCGAGAAGCGATAGGGGAAACTCGGGTTGAATATGATCGCGAGCCAATCGACCGGGTAGGCGATGCCGTCGCGAATTTCGTGTCCGGCCGGTGTGTGCATCCAACTGTTGGCCGCGAGGATCCAGAACGCCGAAAGCGATGTCCCGACAGCGACAAGCACGGCCGAGAGAACATGCAGGTTGGGCGAGACCCGGTTCCAGCCAAACAACATGATGCCGAGGAAGGAAGCTTCGAGAAAGAAAGCGGTCAGCACCTCGTAGCCGATAAGAGGACCAAGGACGTTGCCGGTGACTTTGGAGAACCCGGCCCAGTTGGTGCCGAACTGGTAGGAGAGCACGATGCCGGAGACGACGCCCATCGCAAAACTGACAGCGAAGATCTTTGTCCAGAAGCGCGCGAGTCGCTGGAAACGGTCCTCGCCAGTGATGCGCCAACGCACAAGCAATGTCGCGATAAATGCCGCAAGCCCAATCGTGAAGCTTGGAAAAATGATGTGAAACGAGACCGTGAATGCAAACTGGATGCGGGCCAGAAGTACGGCATCGAGATCCATGAGTGGTGCAGCTCCGTCGCTCGTTTTCGTTGGTAGGTGAAGTATGAGCCTGTTCGATGTCCGCCGTCGAGGTCCGAGCACGAATATTGCGGTTGCGAAACGCGGTCATGCTCAAGCTCTGGCCAAGGTCGTTCAGATCACATAAGACTGCGGCGTGACATCTTTCCTCGAAGCCACGAACCGTATTGGAGACGACGATGGGCAAAGCCCTCACACTCATTCTTCTGGCGGCAGCGGCCGCAGTTCTCGCCTATGTTCTGGTCCTCCCACCGGCAACTCCGCCCAGTTCGGAAGCTCCGGCGCCTGCTGCGGCTCCTGCCGCGGAACCCGCGCCCGCCCCCGCCGCTGAGCCGGCCCCGGCTCCTGCTGCCGAACCGGCTCCGGCCCCGGCTGCCGAACCCGCTCCGGCTCCGGCCGCAGAACCGGCACCGGCTGCTCCGGCTGAACCTGCTCCGGCACCGACGCCCTGAGCGTAGTAAATTCTAATTCCTGAGAAGGGCGTGGCACCGGTCGCCACGCCCTTTTTCTATGGACCGCTGCAAAGATGAATCAGATTACCACGTTGAACATAGTTCATTCATAATTGGCCGGTAGAGGTGGCAGACGTAAGAATCGGTATCAGGAACTCGCCATGTGGGGCTACCAGCACCGGCTAAAGAAGGACGTGGAGCGATGGCGGGCTGCCGGCTGGATCGATGCCGACGGTGAGCGCGCCATCAGGGCCGATATTGCGTCTCGTGGGCGCGGGATCGGCTTGCCCGGTGCTCTGGCGATCCTAGCGGCGGTGCTGATCGGGTTTGCGGTCATGAGTTTCGTTGCTGCGAATTGGCAAGAGATGTCGCGCGTGTTCCGGCTGGGATTGCTGATTACTTCCCTCTGGGCCAGCTACCTGTTGGCGGGAGCTTTGTTCCGGCGCGGCATGGGGACATTCGGCCATGCTGCGGTGCTTGCAGGCTGCGCCATTTTCGGGGCCAGCCTCATGCTCGTATCTCAGATGTATCATATGGACGGCAACGCGCCCGACGTTGTGCTGGTCTGGGCGGCGGGGACTTTGCTAGCGGGTGTGTTGTTGCGATCCAATCCGGCGTTGGCTTTCGCACTGGTGTTGTTCTCGATTTGGGGGATCTGGGAGACTGCGCAGCGCGAGGCGTTGCATTGGCCATATCTCGCGCCTTGGGCGCTCGTGGCCGCGGCGTACTATTGGCAGCGCTGGGAACCGGGCGTGCATCTTGCCGGACTTGCACTGGCTGGCTTCATTGTCACCTACGGTTACATCCATCACACAAACGGCGGACATGAGGTGGTCGTTCTGGTGGGCACCGTGATTGGCGCACTGGCGGCCATTGGTTTTGCAAAGCTGCCGAAGCTGGAGCCGGTTTGGCGGGGCGGAATCGTCTATGCGCTGATCGTGATGTTTTCCGGACTGTTTGCGCTTCAGTTCATAAAATCCCCGGGCGCGGGCGAATTCATCCTGCTGGCCGTGTTCGCCTTGGCTCTCACTCTCACGGCCATCTGGTGGGGACTTGCTTCATCCGACCGCTCCGCCTTATGGCTCGGCTATCTCGCGTTTTCGATCGAGGTGCTCGGCATCTACGGCAAAACCGTCGGCACGCTCCTCGGCTCGTCAGTCTTTTTCCTCACGGCAGGGTTCGTCGTGGCGGGACTTGCGTATTTTGCCTACCGGCTACATGCACGACGTGAAGCCCAGGAGGCCGTATCATGAAGCACGCACTCACTTCACCGATGCGGTTGTCGCTCATGGCGGTGGCCTTACTCCAGAGTCTGGTGCTTGGATGGATGGTCTTCGATCGCGTGTCGCTCTTGTCGAACGGGCGCGAGATCAAGGCTGCCGTCGTGCCGGTGGATCCGCGCGACATCTTCCGCGGCGATTACGTTACGCTCGGCTACGGTTTCAGCACGGGGGCCGAGCTGGCCTTGCCGGAGGGCGTGCGGCAGGGCGATGCGGTTTATGTGTTGTTGAAGAGCACTGGCCCGACGGACTGGTCGCTTGTGGCGGTATCCAAAGCAGAGCCCGAGGTGTCAGGCGAGGGGAACGTCGTGCTGAGGGCGCTCGTCGACTACGTGCGGCGAAGTCCATTGCCGGGTGCCACAACGGTCGGCCGGCTTCGCTACGGAATCGAGCGGTTCTACGTGCCGGAGGGCACCGGTCGGGATTTAGAAGCGCAAGTTCGCGAGAAGCGCATAGTCGCCGTCCTTGCCGTGGGATCGGACGGCAAGGTTGCGATCAAGGGCCTTGAAGCTGACGGCCAGCGGATCGTCGAAGAACCGCTCTTGTAATGGCGAGGCCGCATCATCTGGCTCTTCGCGTGGGTGCCTGCTAAGAGACCGCGCGGACGGGTCCGGCGCAGGGGCGCCGGGCCTCTTTTTTACGCCAGGAGCCCACCATCCATGCAGATCGTTCGTCACGATGCCAACGCCGTTTACTCGAAGGCTGTCGAGGCCAATGGCTTTGTCTTCACCGCCGGGATCGTTCCCTCCAAGCTCGACGCGGATGCCAGGGCTCAAGCCGTTGAGGTTCTGGCTGAAATCGACCGTCTTCTGGCACTTGCCGGGACGTCGAAGTCGAAGGTTGTGTTCGCGAATTTGTGGCTGGCCGATGTGCGCCACCGCGAGGCCGTCAATGAAGCGTGGTCTAACTGGATGGGTGGCAAGGACGCTCCGGCGCGGGCGACCGTAGAAGCGAAACTCGTCGACCCGCGGATGCTGGTCGAAATCGGGGTAATCGCCGTCAAGTAAGCTTCGGCAGGCGATGGCCTATGCAACTCGTGTTGCTCCTTTGCAGCGCAGAGGCCATTTTTAAGATTTGTCGTCCACAAGGCTCGAAGGTTCGCGATGAATCTGTCACGTTCACTCCAGAACAGTGGTTTTCCACCGTTATCGAGGGGGTGATCCCAACATGCTGAAACTTAGGCGGATTATTTCCTCGGTCTGTGGATTTCTCGTCGTCGCCAGTGCGCCGGTTGCGGCGGACGATAACGGTTTGGCGGGAACGATCCACGATCTGCGCCGCGAAAGCGGTCGGTTGTGCCAAGTTGACCATTGGCACTACGGCAGCGGAGTCGGTGCGACCAAGAAGTTGGCCATGGCTGATGCTGTTGGCTCTTGGCAGAGCTTCACGGCACTCGAGTATGGTTCGGATTGGGCACGTTTTCAAAAGGCTGCAAGCCGGAACGTGTCCTGTTCGAAATCGAGCGACGGCGTGAGTTGTTCTATCGAGGGTCGGCCCTGCCGGTAAGCATTTCCGTCGTCTTCGCGTTCACTTTTCCGTCTCGTCTCTGTCTCTTACTTCTCTCTCTCTCTCTCTCTCTCTCTCTCTCTCGCAAGTGCCTACTGCACACACCCACTGAAGCCGAAAGGCGGATGCAAAAACGGAAGAGCCGGAGCGCTGCCCACGCTCCGGCTCTTTTATCTTAGTGCGCGGCGACACGCCTGAGGCGCTTGCGGCCGAGCAGAAATCAACGGCGCGTGAGGAGGCGGCGGAGGATGGATTGAACGAAATTCCAGCCCCAGCGGACAAGAATGAAGCGAATGATCCAGCCGATCACGCTCTTGCTCTGAAACCCGACGACGCCGCCCAATACATCGCGGATAATATTATCGAGGCTGCCGCCGCTTTGCGGGAGGTTGGTCCCGCCGCCCCTGCCGGGTCCTGCGGGAGCGCGGCTCGTGCCTCCGCCGGGTATGCGGGTGCCGCCACGGCGAATGATGTCAGGAAGATCGCCGTAAGGGCTGCCGCTGCGGCCAAGCCCGGGACGTTCGCCGGGGATCGGTAGGGGACGTTGATCGCCAACTCCAGTATCGGCGGCTTTTGCAACGGGTGCGGCTCCCAGTTCACTTGCGATCGACGACAGCGTTCCGCCGGCCTTTGACGCGATGCCCCCCATGACGATGGCAGCAATCGACGGCAGCATCTGCCTCACTAGAGTTTCGTCGACGCCTGATACGCGAGCCGCACGATGGGCGACGGTTCGGCTGCGATCCTTTGACCACAGGAGAGTATCAAGCGCTTGGATGCCGGCATCCGTCACGCCGGGAGATGTGAGTGGGGCGCCAGGGGCGAGGGCCTTGGAGTAGTCGGCCTGCCCAAGGACTGAGACAAGGTCAGCAAGGCCACCGCGGTTGAAAGACTGACGTTCCATATTGTAGGCGAGCTCAGGCACAACTGCGGTCAGAACGTCGGCGGCCTGCTTGCGATCGATGCCGAAGCTCTGGGCGAGATTGGCGACGACCTGGCCGCCCTGACCCGCGGTCAATACTTCGAGAATGTTCACCGTCGTCTCCCTGATAGCCAGTGACCAGCGTTGCCTGCCGTTAACGGACGATCTGGCGGTCGCCTTGTCCTATACCAGCCGGGCCAGCCTTTCTATGGCGCGGCGGTGCGGAACCAGCGAAAAACCAGCGAGAATTACGACTTAAGTCGGCAGATTGACACCTGTGCCCGTGTTGCCACGGCGCGGCTCTTTTGGCATGGTCCGGCCGCGACTCGGGGGCGGACCCGCCCCACGGATTCGCGTTCGGCTGCGTTGTAGCCGGCCGCGCCCAGACAATTTCGGGTTCTATCGGCCTCGATGCCGAAGGGGAGGAAAGAGTAATGACGGAGATTCTTTGGGCGATCATCGCCTGCGGACTTCTGGCGTGCGTCTACGCCGCCGTAACGATCCGCAACGTGATGGCGGCCGACGCGGGCAACGCTCGCATGCAGGAAATCGCCAGCGCGGTGCGCGAGGGTGCGCAAGCCTATCTCGATCGCCAGTATCGCACCATCGGCATGGTGGGCGTCGTGATTTTCGCCATCGCCTGGGGCCTGCTCGGGCCGACAGTCGCTTTCGGGTTTCTTATCGGTGCGGTGCTCTCGGGGCTTGCCGGCTACATCGGCATGAACGTCTCGGTGCGCGCGAACGTGCGGACCGCGCAGGCAGCGACACAGTCTCTGGCCGCCGGTCTCGACATCGCGTTCAAAGCCGGTGCCGTGACAGGCATGTTGGTTGCCGGTCTCGCCCTGCTTGGAGTGGTCGTCTACTTCTTCATTCTGACGGTGTACCTCGGCTATGAGCCGGGGAGCCGCAGCGTCATCGACGCACTCGTGGCATTGGGCTTCGGCGCGTCGCTGATCTCCATCTTTGCTCGTCTTGGCGGCGGCATCTTCACCAAGGGTGCGGATGTCGGCGGCGATCTCGTCGGCAAAGTGGAGGCCGGTATTCCGGAAGACGATCCGCGCAACCCGGCCACCATCGCCGACAACGTGGGCGATAACGTCGGTGATTGCGCCGGCATGGCGGCAGACCTGTTCGAGACCTACGCCGTGACTGTCGTCGCGACGATGGTTCTTGCGGCGATCCTGTTTGCTGGCCAGCCGAACCTGCTGGCACTGATGGTCTATCCGCTCGCGATCTGCGCAGCGTGCATCGTGACCTCGATCATCGGCACGTACTTCGTGAAACTGGGCCAGAACGGCTCGATCATGGGGGCGCTGTACAAAGGGTTTATCGCGTCCGCGGTGTTGTCGATCGGCGGGTTGTGGGTTGCGACGCAATACGTTCTCGGCGGGTATGAGTCCGTCGGCAATGCGAGGGGCGTCGAAATCACGGGCATGAACCTGATGCTTTGCGGTCTCGTCGGACTTGGCGTCACGGGACTGATCATTTGGATCACCGAGTACTACACGGGCATCGGCTATCGTCCGGTCCGGTCGATCAGCCAGGCGTCGGTCACGGGGCATGGCACGAACGTAATCCAGGGTCTCGCCGTCTCGCTGGAAGCCTGCGCGCTGCCGACACTGGTGATCGTCGCCGGTATCCTCATGACGTATAATCTTGCCGGTCTCTTCGGCACGGCGATCGCTACGACGACCATGCTTGGTCTGGCCGGCGTGGTCGTAGCGCTCGACGCGTTCGGTCCGGTGACGGATAATGCGGGCGGTATTGCGGAAATGGCCGGTTTGCCAAAGGAAGTTCGGCGCTCGACCGACGCGCTCGACGCGGTCGGCAACACGACGAAAGCGGTGACCAAGGGCTACGCGATCGGCTCGGCGGGTCTTGGCGCGTTGGTGCTATTCGCAGCGTATAACTACGACCTGCAGTACTTCATTTCGGAAGCGAACAAAGACGGCGCGACGGCCTATCAATTCTTCAAGGGTGTCGAGATCAACTTCGGGCTCGACAATCCGTATGTCGTCGTCGGCCTGCTGCTGGGTGGTCTGATCCCGTATCTCTTCGGTGGCATTGCCATGACGGCTGTCGGCCGTGCGGCGGGCTCCATCGTCGAAGAGGTTCGCCGTCAGTTCAAAGCCAAGCCCGGGATCATGAAGGGCACCGAGAAGCCCGACTATGCAACCGCCGTCGATATCCTGACCAAGGCGGCGATCAAGGAAATGATCGTGCCGTCGCTGCTGCCCGTGCTGTCACCGATCGTGCTGTTCTTCGTGATCAGCGCCATTGGCGGCAAAGGCGCGGCCTTCTCAGCGGTCGGCGCGATGCTGCTCGGCGTGATCGTCACGGGCCTTTTCGTCGCCATCTCGATGACATCGGGCGGCGGCGCGTGGGACAACGCCAAGAAGAGCTTTGAAGATGGCTTCGTCGACAAGGACGGCGTCAAGCACCTGAAGGGCACGGAAGCGCACAAGGCTTCTGTCACGGGTGACACGGTCGGCGATCCTTACAAGGACACCGCTGGTCCGGCCGTGAACCCGGCCATCAAGATCACCAACATCGTGGCACTCCTGCTGCTCGCCGTGTTGGCGCATGGGTAACGCGTCGGGCGGGCGGCTCTTCGTCCAGACAAAAGAAGGCCCCGGGAGCGATCCCGGGGCTTTTTTCTTCCGACTTCGCCTGCCCGGAGTGGCCGGCAGGCGCGGATTCTATCCGATGCCTTCGACGATCTTACCGGTGCCGTCGCACCGTTCACACGCCTCCTTTGTCACTTGGCCCGTGTTGTCCGTCCGCTTCCCACTGCCATGACAGTCGGGGCAAACGTCCTCGCCCGTGCCAATGGTTCCTGGGTCAGGATCGTCATCTGGCGTGTGATGGCGTTTGGGGTCCTTCGACATCATCCGGAGGTTCCTTTCCAGCATTTCTTCTTGAACTTACTTCTGGTCATCGCGCGCGATCGTTGGCCACAAGCCCTTGAGGTCATCGGGCAGTTGCCCAATGACGTCGTTGATTTCACCTGGGTCGCAATGATGGGTCATGAGATCGAAGACCGCGCTGACGGCCCAATCGACGGGATAAGTGTGTGGCAGGAGCTGGTCGGAAAGCTCATCGAGGAAGGCTTGCCGCGAGCGAAGTTTTCGCGGCACCTTGTGGGGGCGCCAACCTTCGAAATATACGCCGCGCACCATGACAGGCAGTTGTGCGCCGAGATCGACGGCCTCCTCCACGGTCAATCGATCGCGAAGCTGATGGAGGACGGCGCGAAGAACCGCATAAGCTGATCCTTCGTCGGCAAGCTCAGCTCTATCGCGCAACTCCTTCAGCCAGAGCTGCATGGTTTCAACGGCATGAGCAACGGGGGCAGACAGCGACATCGAGCCCTCCAACACGAATACCTTCTTGATTTCTGCAGCGCTTCGTCTGGGCTGCATTGATCGTCATCAAAAAAAGTAGTCGGAGGGTTTGCTCAGCTTCGTGAAGATCTTCGGCTAGCCGCGGCTAGGATGGCGTCGGCGGTCTCGCGCGAACCCTGGATCACTTCGGTGGCGCCGTAGGTCTTGAGATAGGCCTCTTCTGCGTCGGAATGGGCGCGCGCGATGATCGTCAAGGCGACATTGATCTTGCGCGCCTGTTCAACGATTTGTCCGGCTTCGAAGCAGTCGGGAATGGCGACGATCAGCGCCTTTGCCTCCTTTAGATTGGCTGCTGCGAGGCCGGTCACCGCGTTGGCCGCCACCGCCTCGACGCCGCGCTCGCGCAGTTTGCCAACGGTCTCATCGCGATCGTCGATGACGACGAGCGGCACGTCCTGCTCCATAAGCGCATCTCCCACCACTTTTCCCACGCGCCCAAAGCCGACGAGCACTGTGTGGCCGGTCTTCTCCGTGACATAGGCCGGAGGGCGGTCTTCCGGGAATCGAGCCTCGGCAGGCTCTTTGCGAAGTACGGGCCCGAAGCGGTCGAGGAGGTAGAAGAGGAGTGGGTTCAGCATGATCGAAACGATCGCGCCGGCAAGGATCAGTTCGCGGCCCTCCTGCGGCAGGATGTTGAGCGTGACACCGAGGCCGGCGAGGATGAAGGAGAATTCGCCGATTTGCGCGAGGCTGGCGGCGATCAGCAGGCCGGTGCGCAGGGGATGGCCGAATGCCATGACGATCGCGAGCGCGGCCAGCGACTTGCCAAACACAATGATGGCGACGGTGGCGATGATCGCGCCGAAGTTATCATCGAGGCTCAGCGGATCGACAAGCATGCCGACCGAGACGAAAAAGAGCACGGCGAAAGCGTCGCGCAGGGGCAGGCTTTCGTTGGCGGCCTGCTGACTGAGTGGGCTTTCACTCAGGATCATGCCGGCGAAAAAGGCGCCGAGCGCGAATGAGACGCCGAACAACTTTGCCGATGCGAATGCAACCCCGAGGGCAATTGTGAGGACACCAAGCCGGAAAAGCTCACGCGACCCGGTGTGGGCGATGTAGTGAAGGATCCACGGGATGAGGCGGCGGCCCACGACCATCATCAGGGCGAAGAACGCAATGACCTTGGCGAGCGTTATGCCCAGGGTAAGGGCGATGTTGCTTCCGCGCGCCATGCCGTTGAAGTTTTCCGGTGCCAATAGAGGGGCCAGAGCGGGAAGGGCGACAAGCGTCAGGACCATGACAAGGTCTTCGACGATCAGCCAGCCGACGGCGATGCGGCCTTGTTCAGTCGTGATCAGGTGGCGTTCCTGCAGAGCGCGCAGCAGGACCACGGTGCTCGCCACGGAAAGTGCGAGGCCGAAAACGATGCCAGCGCCGAGCGACCATCCAACGGCATAGCTCAGTCCGATTCCGAGCAGCGTAGCGCTAACGATCTGGACAACGGCGCCAGGGACGGCGATGGCTTTGACCGACAGAAGATCCGAGAGCGAGAAGTGCAGTCCCACTCCGAACATCAGAAGGATGATGCCGATTTCTGCCAGCTCCGTGGCGAGTTCCTGATCGGCGACAAACCCAGGCGTGAAGGGCCCGACCGCCACACCGGCCAGCAGATAGCCGACGATCGGCGAGATGCGCAGCCGTTGAGCTAGGGTGCCAAAGACGAAGGCAAGAGACAGGCCGACGACTATGGTGGCGATCAACGGTGTATCGTGCGGCATCGGGAGGCAAACCTCCGGTCGGTCGAAAAAAGGACGGCGGTGCAAACGGAGAGAGGCTCAGTCGAATGTGCCCCATCCTGTCGATCGTTGCAAAAATCGCGCCTTCAATACACTGAGCAATTCTGGACTGTGGCACGAGCATCGCACGTCGGCGCGCACTGTTTGTGGGCGTGCACGGATCGTCGGATGATTTTCTCTTTGTCAGTTATTCCCGAAGAGCTGCTGCTGTCCAAGATTGCGGAACAGCTGTTTGAGGATGCCTTCCTCATTACCGCCGGGTGCCGGGGTCGTGCGCGAGATGAAGTCGAAGATCTTACCGTCCTTCAGACCGTAATTGGCGACACGTTCGACCATGCCCGTCTGGTTGAAGTAGACCGCGACGACCTTGCGATCGACTTCGGTAGGCTCGAAAAAGGCCTTCTGCGACATCGTGCTCGAGATATAATAATAAACCTGTCCGGAGCCGGTGGTGGTGGTCGAGGTCGGCGTCCCCAGGGCCAGCTTCACCTGCTCTTGCATCATGCCGGGCTGGATCTGCTGAAGATCGCTGTCGCGGAAGAGTTGCCCGTGCTTGGTGATCGTTTCCGAGCAGCCGCCCATGAAAAGCAGACCGCTGGCAAGGAGCGCTCCCGAGATGATCCGAGGAAACCGGTTCTGTCGCGACTTAGATATTTTTCGGGTCACGGCGATCCTGGATGTGATCTTTGGAATCATCTGGTTGAGCTATCGCCCGTTGCGCATATCTGGGGAGGTCGAGACTGGCAACGCAGGGCGGTGATGGTTTACACGGCTATTTCACCTGCGCCTTGCCTGCCCGGTACCGCCTTCACAGCTCCCCCGGACGGCGGCAAACGCGAACTGGAAGCGACTAACCCCCATGCTTGACTGGTTTTTGAACCGCGCCGAGAGCCGCCGTAAAGCATCCGAGCTTTATGGCGCCGTCGTGACCTTCGCTCGCAGACCTGTCCTTTACGAAGCGATCGGTGTGGCGGATACACCTGAAGGTCGCTACGAAATGCTTGTTCTGCATCTCTTTCTGGTGATGGAGCGGCTTCGGGCTGCCGGCGAGGTGGCGGCTCAACAGTCACAATCGTTGCTGGAAGCCTTTGTCACTGACCTCGACGACAATATGCGCGAAATGGGGATCGGTGATCTCACCGTTCCCAAGAAGGTCAAAAAGGCGGCGGCTGCATTCTATGACCGGGCGGAGGTTTACCGTGCGGCAATGGCGGGCGGCGATACGGAACTCGCGGACCTTTTGGCGCGTCTGATTCCGGCAGCGGCCGGTCGAACGCTTGATGCCGCCGCGCTTGCGGCTGATATTCGTAGCCAGGCTGTTAAGCTCAAGGCGCAGCCGCTCGATAGCGTCCTGGCCGGCAATCTTCCCGAGTAAGCCCGATCCTGGACGTGTCTTCCTTCAATTGCTTTGCCATGAACGAGGCTTTGCGTGACCGAACTCGCCGTACCGTTACCGCTCGACTGGTCGCACGAGATCACGGAGATCCCCGAGCGTGCGCTGAAGCGATCGCGGACCGCAAGTGACTCGGAGCGGATCGCGCTGTCTAGGGCGCTTGACCTCCTCTCGTGCGATGCACTCGAAGCCACTTATCAAATCACGCTTGTTGCCGGTGGGGGCTATCGTTTGGAGGGTGGTATCGATGCCGCCGTTACTCAGGCGTGTGTCGTCTCCCTGGAGCCTGTGGCCGGACGCATCGCGGAGAGCTTCAGCGTAGAATTTCAGCGCGAGGTTCAGGAGGACGTCGCCACCGGCGACGTGCCAATTCTCGCCGCGGTGGAGGTGGAGCCGCTCGAGAACGAGCGTATCGACGTGGGCCGGATCGTCTATGAGACGCTTTCAGCCGGACTCGATCCTTACCCGCGCAAGGACGGCGTCGCCTTTGGCTGGACCGATACGAAGGCGGCGGAAGGCGCGGCCAACCCGTTCGCCGTCTTGAAGAAACTCAAGGATCCTGGCTGAATCGGCTATTTCAGGGGATCAGCCAAGCCGCGACCGAATTAGCGGTTGTCAGAGGACACGCTGCGGTTATTTTCCGCGGTTGTTCCGTCACCGCCAGGGGGATGCAGGAGCCGTTCGGGTTCCAGCGCAGCGGTGGACGGCCTTGAGACCAGAAAAGCGACTTGAAAGCCATGGTGGAACCTCGGACGCTGGCGCTCGACGCCATGGGCGGTGACCATGGTCCGGAAGTTGTAATCCCTGGGGCTGCGATATCCCTCGTGCGGCACCCGCAACTCTCCTTCATCTTCTTCGGTGACGAAGCACGCATAGCACCGATCCTCGATCAACATTCAGCCCTTAAGGCACGGTCTCGCGTCGTGCACACCGCACTTACAGTCAGCATGAACGATAAACCGAGCCAGGCGCTCCGCCGCGGCAAGGGATCGAGCATGTGGCTCGCGCTGGAAGCGGTGAAAACCGGCGAGGCGCAGGCGGCCGTTTCCGCCGGGAATACGGGGGCGTTGATGGCTATGGCACGGCTCATCCTGCGGCCCATGGCCGGGATCGAGAGACCGGCGATTGCGGCACTGTGGCCGACGGTGAAATCCGAATGCATCGTGCTCGATGTCGGCGCCAACATTGGAGCATCGGGGCAGCAGCTCTCGGAATTCGCGCTGATGGGCGCTGCGATGGCGCGGGCGCTGTTCCATGTCGAGCGCCCAAGTGTGGGCCTGCTCAACGTTGGCGTCGAGGAGATCAAGGGCGGTGAGGAGGTCAAGGACGCGCATGCGATCCTGAAGGGAACAGACCTGCCGCTTGACTACCGCGGTTACATCGAAGGCGACGAGATCGGCCAAGGCAAGGTCGACGTGGTGGTGGTGGAAGGCTTTGCCGGAAACATCGCTTTGAAGACCGCCGAGGGAACAGCCAGGCAGATAGGACAGTATCTCAAGGACGCCATGACGCGGTCCTGGGCATCGAAGCTTGGTGCCTACATGGCGCGCGGTGGCTTCAAAGTGTTGAAACACAAGATGGACCCGCGCCGGGTGAATGGCGGAACGTTCCTGGGCCTCAACGGTATCGCGGTGAAGAGCCACGGCGGGATTGATGCCCTGGGCTTTGCGAGCGCCGTCGATCTCGGCTACGAGATGGCCCAGAGCGGGCTCTTGGAGCGCCTCGGGAGTGATCTCGACGGCTTCCACCACACATTGGACAAGGCCGCGTCGGGGACTTGATGCCCGGCGATAGCAAAACGCACCCTTTCGAGCTGTACTCGCCGAAGGGCCAGAACCTTGAGAAGAGGCACGAGCGTGGCAGTTATCCGATCGGTTATTCGCGGTGTGGGGGCGCATTTACCCAAGCGCGTCGTTACGAATGACGATCTCTCCAAGATCGTGGATACAAGCGATGAATGGATCGTCGAGCGCTCGGGGATTCGGTCACGACACATCGCTGACAACGACGAATTGACGTCGGACCTGGGCATCGCGGCTGCGCGGCAGGCGCTCGTGCGGGCAGGTATCGATCCTGTCGAAATCGATCTCGTCGTTTGCGCGACTGCGACTCCGGATAAGACATTCCCGGCTACGGCGGTGCGTATCCAGCATGGGCTGGGCATCACCAAGGGTGCAGCGTTCGATGTGCAGGCGGTTTGCTCGGGCTTCGTCTATGCCATGACAATCGCGGACAACTTCCTGAAGACAGGGCAGTTTAAGCGTGCGCTTGTGATCGGCGCGGAAACGTTTTCGCGAATTCTCGACTGGAGCGACCGCTCGACCTGCGTTCTGTTCGGTGACGGCGCGGGCGCTGTTGTACTCGAGGCACAGCCGCAGCACGGCGGGCGGGAGGATCGGGGTATTCTGTCGACAACCATTCGGTCCGACGGCCGCTACGAAGATCTGCTCTATGTTGACGGCGGACCCGGTTCAACCAAGACCGTTGGGCATCTGCGGATGAACGGCCGTGAAGTGTTCCGGCACGCGGTGCAGAAAATTTCCGGGGTCATCGAGGAGACGCTGGTGGCGACGGGCTTTGCCGCCGACGAAATCGATCTCTACGTGCCGCATCAAGCCAACGCCCGGATCCTGGACGGCATCGCCAAGAAGCTCGGCGTCGATCCCAACAAGATCATGATGACCCTCTCGCGGCACGGGAATACGTCTGCCGCCTCCATCCCCCTGGCGCTGGCTGCTGCCGTTGATGAGCACCGGGTCAAGGAGGGTCAACTGGTGCTCATGGAGGCCATGGGTGGCGGGTTTACCTGGGGCGCTGTGCTCGTTCGGTGGTAAATCCGGGCTACACAAGGCGCATTTATGTTGCGTTGCGGTAAGCACGTTTCGGATAAGTGTTTAGTTTCAGGATGTTGCGCTTCGCTCCTCGTTGACCGGTGGCGTTGCTCCCGCTAGCATTGCTCTGCACCACGGAAGAAGGGTGCTTATATTGCGGGGAGGCGCGGGTACTTATGGCTGGGAAAACATTGACGCGAGCAGATCTCGCCGAGGCAGTCGTCAAAAAGGTCGGGCTACCACGCAACGAGTCGCAAGATCTTGTGGAACTCGTGTTGAGCGAAATTTCCATGAGCTTGGCTCGCGGGGACAGCGTGAAGCTGTCGTCTTTCGGCTCATTCGGGATTCGACAGAAGGGACAGCGCGTTGGCCGCAATCCCAAGACGGGCAAGGAAGTGCCGATCACACCACGCAAGGTTCTGGTCTTCCGGCCGAGCAATATCATGAAGGACCGGATCAACTCTGGCCGCATGCGCCGCAAAGCTGCCGAATAGCGGCTTTTATCTCGATAACGGTCTCGGTTATTCCTGATGCTTCCCGCGCGGATTGGCTCCGTGCATGACTTATTGCGACCTTCTGAGAAGCCATCGCAAACGCTGCGCTATATGGTGGTTGTCCACATCACCGACAAAGTTGCCCTCAAACACTGCGGACGAGATGGCGCGCGCGCGCTATGATGCGCGACGACAGTGTTGCTGCCTCCGACTGCAGTATCAATCAACGTGAAGAGGGACCGTCTCCATGGCGAAAGCGGCCGAAGCCTTCCGGACGATCAGCGAAGTTGCGGCGGACCTAGACGTGCCCAAGCACGTCTTGCGCTTCTGGGAGGCGAAGTTTCCGCAGATCCGTCCGATGAAGCGCGGTGGTGGCCGGCGGTATTACCGCCCAGAAGATTTGGAGCTGTTGAAAGGCATTCGCCGTCTGCTTCATGCAGAGGGCTACACAATTAAGGGCGTGCAAAAAATCCTGCGAGAACAGGGCGTCGATCAGGTGAAGGCCTACGCGCACGTGGCCAGTGCCGACAAGGCGAGCGCGCGTGGCCGGGCCGGAAAGACCGATGGCGTCGGACGCGCACCCGACGTCCCCAAAATCATTGCGAAGGCAAACCTTAAGGGCGCGCGTGGGGCCTCCGACCGTCCGATCGCTGCCTCCGTCAGTCTCGAGAGTTTGCTGCAGAGCACAATCATCGAATTGGAGGCTTGCCGTAGGCTCCTTCTGGACGAAGAGCTTGTGGCGGCGACTTCACCGGCTCAATTGACCCGCGCCCGGCAAGGTTGAGAGAGGTGGTGTTATCCGCCATTTCGGGGTCGAGCGGAGCAGAGTTCCTTCTTGGCACTGCGAGCGACGAAGCAATTGAGCTGTGGCTCATCGATCTGGACACTCTTGGTGAACCGCTGGCCGAACGTGAGGCGCAGGATCCCTATTGCCCTCCAGGGGAAATCGATGCTCTTGACGCTTCGCGGAAAGTAGCGCGGATGGCGTTGCGCAGACTTCTTGCACGGAGTTTCGGACGATCTCTGTCGGCTCAGCCGTTCCAGCCGGGGCCACACGGAAAACCTAAGCTTTTGGGCCTCGCCGGCGATTTCAATGTCTCGCATACTTTTTTAGGATCGCCATCGAGCAGCGGCGCGGAAGCAAAGGCCGTCGCTCTCATCGGTCTTGGGAGGGTGGCGTCGATCGGGGTCGATATCGAGCCTCTCAGAGCCGTGCGCATGGACGATCGTCGTCGCGCTGCCATCATATCTGCGGGGCAGTCCGTTGCCGACGGTGCGCCACTGCCCAACAACGAAGAGAGTGCGGTCATCCAAGCTTGGGCACGACTTGAGGCTTGGGGGAAAGCGAACGGTCGCGGGATCGGACGGACTCTGTCCCACTTCGGCATCTGGGGGCGCGGTGGAGCGAGTGCTGGTGACTGCGTGCAGAGCCAAGGCGACGAGGTCATCGTTCACGATATCGCAGCGGCGCCGGGTCTGTTGGCAGCTGTGGCCCTGCCTCGCGGTGTGAGGCCGCCCATCGTTAGGGCTCTGCCTCTCGATCCGGCCGCTCTGGACGAGATATTCGCCCATCCTGCAAAGGTTTGAATTCGGGCGTTGACCTTGCCCCAAGGGCGGGGCAAAAGGGCCGCATCGGAGCGTAGCGCAGCCTGGTTAGCGCACCAGTCTGGGGGACTGGGGGTCGGAGGTTCAAATCCTCTCGCTCCGACCAATTAAATCAAAGACTTAAGCCGCCTCCATCATGCGAAAAATTCTCGGGGGACGTCTGGGGGACGTAAAGTTCCCGCGTCGCGCTGCGCACGCTTGGCGCAGTATGTTCGTCCCCCGCGCCGGCTGAGACGTCCGGGCGAGACCCGCGTCGCTGAAATCTGAGGGCTTCCAACCCGTTTTCGAAGGGGACCTCCCCCATCAAACCCTTCTGGGGGCATCGAGGCGAAAGGCTTCGATGGTCGAGGCCGCCCGTATCGGAAAGGGACCAGCCTCATGCTCATCATCTCACGCGACCGCGCCGCCCGCTCGTCGCAGCGCGAACTTCATACGGCGCTCAAACGACTGTTCAACGACCGCTCACAATTGCAGGATCTCACTCAACAGCGCCTGTGCGAATCTTCCATCACCCATGTGAAGCAGGCCTTGGCCAAGCCGCGGCTGTAAGCGGATACTCAAGAGGAGAGGGTTTGGGTCCAGGTGTTGACCCGGCGTTCGGACCGTGGAACCGGCTCGCGTTTACGCCGCCGGTCGGGGCCGAAGAAACCCGGTGCGTTCACTAACGGTCGCGGGTCATCGATCATACGGAGAAGCCCGTTGCGCCAGCTTTACGGCCGAGAGGGGTTTGACGAGACCCTTCTTGGCGCCTGATCACGGCTGGAAAGGACGACCTGCACACTGGGTATGGGCCGTGCAAAACAGGATGGGCAGAAACCTGTTCGCACATGAAGGATTGCGGATCCACGTGGTCAGCGCGAGCCCTTCATTGCGCGGGGGAACAGATCGGTAATCAGGATGTCGATGTGCTGCGTAGAAGGGGTGGCGATGTTGTAGGTGGCGAGCAGGCGCTTGGCCTCGTTAATCGTGCAGGCCGATAAAACCTTTCCGACGTCAAAGCTGGGCAGCATCGCCGTCATGAGATCCGCCAACCGCAGTGCTTGCAGATTATGTGCGGCCTTGGGCGGTTGACCGGCAGGTTCAATTGTCGAGCCTCGCCTGATTTTGGCGCGCTCGCGCTAGGCCGCATGAGCCGCTCTTAATGATCCAGAAGCGTTAGAATCGCATCTTGCAGCTGCGGGTCTGCGGCGAGAATCCGAGCAGAAAATCCAGACTGGCGTTCATGTCGTGTTTGCCTAGAGTCAGAGCTTTGGACTCGGCGCGCGAACTTATCGCACTTAAAAAACGTAGAGCGCAATTGAGTGGCTAAACTCTGATCGCCCCAATTCTCAGCTTCCACGGCCAGATAGGTCAGGGAATTGAGGATGGTCAGGCGATGCGACCGTGCGACGGCAGTGGAGGCAGATGTGTGGCTCATGAGCTGCCTCCTTATGCCGCCCGTGGGAGAGCCATAGGGTCTGCGTCAAAGGAAAGAACGGTGTGATGGAGGCCCACGGTTTTTCGACATGCTCCAGAACGGCCGGCGTGATCCGCAGATCACCGGCAATCTTCTTGTGGCCTTCAGCGCTGCGATGAATCTCGCCGAGCCACGCCACATTCCAGCCTGACCGGATAAAAATGTTCCGCCAATAGGCCGGGAACATCACGCCAATGATGCTTTGAATTTCGTTGGTCAAAGCGGATTCGAGATGGCCGACCACGATCTCCTGCACGATGCGTTGGCGCTGCGCGGGCGACAGATTTGAATCCACATAAAAGCGGCTGCCTTCCCAGACTTGGGGGCCGCGTAGGAGGGGGGCTTTGCTGACCAGATGCGGGAAAGCTTCTTGCAGCATATAGGGCCGGTCGGTGGCATAGAGGCGCGCGCATCTTAAATGCGTTGCCGTCGGCATCGCTTTTGACGAGAAAGTAGGCTGCCGGGTTGTCGCAGCATTCGCATTACCGCTACCACAGCATCGCGATCTTTTCCGGGCGTGACGGGTTCAGTATGAGTTTTGGCCGGGCTCTGCGCCTGTGGCGACAGGCGAAGCTCCAGGTGCCGAAGAAGCGACCGAGTAAGCGCATTGCGAGCGACCCGCCAAGGCCGAAAACGCCCACAGGCGCGAACCAGGTAGGCGCACCGATGTGTCTTCGTTCCGATAACGGGCCAGAGTTCGTCTCCCGTGCGCTCCTCAAATGGATCGACGGGCACGGCATCGAAACGGCATTGATCGAGATGCGGCTGTATTCGAGCTTAGGCTACCTGACGCCGGCCGCCTTCGCGGCGAAAATCATGAACGCAGCCATCGCCGGCGTAACGGAGCAACCGCTGTGGCTCTAGGGAGCCTTCGCGCTCCGCTCCGTCACATCGAATTCCCGCCAGGGGCAGGTCGAAGCCCAAGCAACGAGGCTGATCTCTCAAGCTAAGCGTAGTCCGAAGTTGAACAGGTCAAGTTCACCCGGGCGATGCCTGGCGATCGTGGTCGCGCGGCGTCTCCCATCCGACGACGTCTAACTTAAACCCTGGTATCTTCAGGCCACACCAAAAGACGATGACGTGGATTGCGAGCTGGCCTTCCGCCGCGCCCAGGTTGAGCTCGTGAAATTCCAGAAGCACGTCATCAAGCACGGGCAGAAGGTTCTCTTGATCTTAGACGGGCGCGACGCTGCCGGCAAGGACGGAACGATCAGCCGAATTGTCGAGCATCTGAGCCCGCGCGAGACGCGTGTCGTTGCGCTGGGGGCGCCTTCCGACCGCGATCGCTAGGCCTGGTATCAGCAGCGTTACGTTGAGCATTCTCCGATCGCCGGCGGGATTGTTTTCCTTAATCGCAGGCGGTACAATTCCGCTGGCGTTGAGCGCGTGATGGTTTTTTGCACCGAACAATGTGTTCGCCTGTGACGCCAGATCAAAGATCCGGCTCGAGCCCTGATGTACACTTAATTGAGGCTGCTGCGCGCACCTAGATTGGAAGAGGGGGGGCATGAACCCATTTAACGATCGACGAGTGCTCGGAATCGGTCTCGCCGTTCTCGCTCTTGGGCTAGCAACGTGGAGCGGACTGTCTGGCTTTCGATCCGATGACAGCGGCGTTATCGTCCTGCAGGGCAACGTCGACGTTCGCCAGGTCAATCTGGGGTTCAAGGTCGGTGGTCGAATAGCTGATATGAAGGTCGACGAGGGCGATCGGGTCGACGCCGGCAAGATCGTTGCCTCGCTCGATAAATCCTACTTCGCCGACGACGTGCGCCTGGCGCGTGCACGGGTTGCTGCCCAGGCCGCCATCGTCGCCCGGCTCGAGAACGGCACCCGCCCTGAGGAAATCGCCCAAGCACGTGCCGTCGTCGCCGAGCGCGAGGCCACCGTCGCGCTTGCCGAAGCGACGCTGAATCGACAACAGGACCTCGCGGGTCGTGGCGTTTCCCCCCATCAGCGGCACGATGAGGCGACTGCTGCGTCCGAGCAGGCGCGGGCGGCGCTTCAGTCAGCGCAGGAAACCCTAAAGCTTGCGGAGATCGGACCGCGACGCGAGGACATCGAAGCAACCAAGGCACAGCTGGAGGCCGAGAATGCGGCGCTCGCACAGGCGGAACGAAGGTTGACCGACGCCGATTTGATTACTCCGGGCGAGGGTGTGGTGCTGACGCGCGTCCGGGAGCCTGGTGCCATCGTCGGCGCAGGCGAGACGGTCTATGCCGTGACTATCACCGCACCCGTGTGGGTGCGCACCTATGTCGCCGAGCCCGACCTCGGACGTGTCCGGCCCGGCATGTCTGTTGAGGTGCGAACGGACGGGGGCAAGACCTACCGCGGGCAGATCGGCTTCATCTCGCCAGTCGCCGAGTTCACGCCGAAGTCGGTCGAAACCAAGGAGCTACGTACGAGCCTCGTCTACCGGCTCCGTATTGTGGTCGACGGAGAAACGGCTGGACTTCTGCAAGGAATGCCGGTCACAGCGCTTGTGAAGAATGGGAAGGAAAACTGAGCCATGAGCGAGGCACTCGTCCAGTTCGATCAGATCGTGAAACGGTTCGATGGCACGCCCCATCCGGCGGTGGCCGAAATCACGACTACGATCATGAGTGGAGGGATCACGGGGCTCGCTGGCCCGGACGGTGCTGGCAAGACGACGCTGCTTCGCCTGATCCTGGGTCTACTCAAAGCAGATTCGGGCGCGCTCAGAGTCTGCGGCCGCGACCCCGTTTCGGAGGCTTCCGCAGTGCGTGATCTCGTGGCCTACATGCCGCAGCGGTTCGGCCTCTATGAGGATCTGACGGTCCTCGAGAACCTGACGCTTTATGCGGACCTGCGTGCAGTCATCGGTGAAGAACGGCGCACGGCCTTCGAGCGCTTGCTTGCCTTCACGAGCCTCGCACCTTTCACAAGCCGCCTCGCGGGTGCGCTGTCTGGAGGCATGAAGCAGAAGCTTGGACTGGCCTGCGCACTCATTCGGACTCCGCGTCTGCTGCTCCTCGACGAGCCGAGCGCTGGCGTCGATCCAGTCTCGCGCCGCGAGCTCTGGCGCATGGTCCAAACTCTCACCGGTGAAGGCCTTGGCGTGGTCTGGAGCACGGCTTATCTCGACGAAGCGGAGCGATGCGAGCGGGTGCTCCTGATGAATGACGGCAAGTTGATCTACGAAGGCTCGCCTTCAGGGCTCACAAACCGCATGGTCGGGCGTAGCTTTCACGTCCGCAATGCGGGAGAGGGGCGCCGGGGGGTTCTCGCCTCCGCCGCCAAGATGCCCGGTGTCATTGACGGCGTTATCCAGGGCGCAAACGTCCGCATCGTCATGGCGGCAGGAGCGACACCTCTTTCGGCTGAAGACTTCAAAGGCGTGTCGCACGTCGAGGTCACCTCAGTGCCGCCCCGCTTCGAGGATGCGTTCGTTAGTCTACTTGGCAGCGCCACCCCTGCCGTGTCTCGCCTCGCCGCAGGGGCGGTTCGCGCGAAGCTGGACGCAGGCCCCGTAGTCGAGGCGAAAGAGCTGACCCGCCGCTTCGGTTCCTTTACGGCAGCCGACCGGATCTCGTTCTCGATTGGAAGGGGCGAGATCTTCGGGCTTCTCGGGCCGAATGGCGCCGGGAAATCGACGACATTCAAGATGCTGTGCGGCCTCCTGCGCCCGACCTCAGGCGAGGCGCGTGTCGCAGGCCTCGACGTCGCGGCGCAGACGTCCGCAGCGCGGAATCGCCTCGGCTATATGGCACAGAAGTTTTCGCTGTACGGAGACCTGAGCGTCGCCCAGAATCTCGCATTCTTCGCCGGGGTCTATGGCCTTACTGGCGCAAGGCGCCAGCGCGCCCTCGAGCGGGTGACGGAAGCGTTCGGTCTGCAACGATACTTGGAGACAAACGCGGGAACGCTGCCAGCCGGCTTTAAGCAACGCTTGGCGCTTTCCTGCGCGGTCATGCACGAGCCGCCGGTCCTTTTTCTGGACGAGCCGACGTCGGGCGTCGATCCGCTGACGCGTCGCGAATTTTGGGCACATATCAATGCATTCGTACAGAGCGGCGTCACGGTGATGGTGACAACACATTTTCTCGAGGAGGCTGAGTATTGCGATCGCATTGCGCTCGTCTACCGTGCGCGCGTGATTGCGGCCGGAACTCCGGACGATCTGAAGGACAGCGTACGGACACAAGCGCTTCCCGACCCAACGCTCGAGGATGCATTCATCACTCTCGTCGAGGCTGACGACAAAAAGGTGGCCGCGTGAGCGCGCCGGAGCCCGCGTCCGCTGATCGCCTTCGCCGCATCATCGCGCTGATCCGCAAGGAGACGCGTCAGATCCTACGTGACCCGAGCACGGTCATCATCGCGGTTATCCTGCCACTGACCCTCCTCTTCCTGTTCGGCTACGGTGTATCCTTCGATGCGCGGCGCATAGAAATTGGCCTGGTCATCGACGATCCCACACCGGAGACGGGCAGCTTCACGGCCTCGCTCATGAACTCGTCCCTCTTTGCAGCCCGCTCGGCTCGCGATCGGCGTAACTTTGAGAGTGACCTCGTCGCCGGACGGATCGATGGGATCGTCGTTCTTGCATCCGGCTTTTCCGCGCAGGGGGCGCGCGGCGACCGCGCGCCCATCCAGGTCATCGTCGACGGCAGTGACCCGAACAAGGCGACCCTGGTGCGCAATTACCTCCAGGGTGCCTGGGGCAACTGGCTGATGCAGGAGGCGATTACGCGCGGCGAGCGCATCACTTTCCCGATCTCGGTTGAGTCGCGCGTCTGGTTCAACCCCGAGATCGCCAGCCATCACTACCTCGTACCGGGCTCGATCGCGATTATACTGATGCTGATCGGTGCGCTCCTTACGGCGCTGGTGGTTGCGCGTGAATGGGAGCGCGGCACAATGGAGGCGCTGCTCGCGACGCCCGTGGGCATCATCGACCTCCTGGCAGGCAAGCTCATTCCCTATTTCGTCCTCGGCATGATCACCATGGCACTCGCGACGGGCACGGCCCTGTTCGTGTTCGGAGTTCCGTTCCGTGGCTCGTTCTCCGTGCTCGCGCTCATGACGGCCGTGTTTCTCACCACGGCATTAGCCCAGGGCCTCTTGATCTCGACGCTGGCTCGCAATCAGCTCGTCGCAGCCCAGAGCACGTTGATCTCGGCGTTCCTGCCGAGCTTCTTTTTGTCGGGCTTCGTATTCGAGATCGCTGGCATGCCCTTGCCGCTTCGGATCATCTCCTATGCAGTTCCCGCAAGATACTTCGTCTCTGGCCTGCAAACGCTCTTCCTTGCCGGCGACGTGTGGAGCGTCATCTGGCCGAACCTCACCGGGATGGCGGTCATTGCCGTGGTCTACATCACCTTGACCGCCGTCAAGACAAAAACAAGGCTCGATTGAATCATGCGTTCGTCCCTGTGGTCGCTGATCGTCAAGGAGCTTCTCGCCAATTGGCGCGATCGTCGCAATCGAATCATTCTCCTGATTTCACCGATGATCCAAGTGCTGATCTTTTCGTTTGCCGCGACGCAGGAGGTGAAGAACGTGCCCCTTGCCGTGTTGGACGATAACCGTAGCATACTGTCTCGCGAGCTGATCTCGCGTTTTGAGGGCTCACCCCAATTCTCGCAGGTCATGCACCTCCAGGGCGTGGGCGATATCGCGCCGACGATCGACTCCCGCACCGCGCTGGCGGTTCTGCACATCAGGCAAGATTTTTCCCGCAAGCTCGCAGCCGGACAACCGGCTCAGGTCCAGCTCCTTCTTGACGGCCGCAGTTCGAACGCTGCGCAGATCATTCAGGGCTACACAGTCGAGATTGTCGATCGTCTGAATGTGGAGATCGCTCAAAGCGCCAGCCTTCGCGGCCCGGCAAGCGTCGTCGTGGCGCGCACTTGGTTCAATCCGAACTCGGACACGCTCTGGTCGACCGTGCCAGGCCTGTTTGCGGTCCTGACGACAACCGTCGGAATGATGGTATCCGCCCTGTCAGTCGCGCGGGAGCGAGAGCTCGGGTCTTTCGAGCAACTTCTCGTCTCACCGCTGACTTCGATAGAGATCCTCGCGGGCAAGGCCGCATCGGCGCTGGTGATCGCTGTTTCCGAAACGACGATCATAATGCTGATCGCGATGTACGTGCTCGGCGTCCCGATGGAGGGATCGATGGTTCTGCTTTATGGCGCGATGATCGTCTATCTCCTATCGATCATAGGGATTGGCTTATTTATCTCGTCACTATCCTCGACCCAGCAGCAGGCCATCATCGGCGCCTTCATGTTTCTCGCTCCGGCAATACTTCTTTCCGGATATGCCACCCCGGTCTCGAACATGCCGGACTGGCTGCAGACGCTGACGTTCGTGAACCCGGTCCGGCATTTCGTTGTTATCGCGAAAGGCGCATTTCTGAAGGACTTGCCGATTGACGTTATCGCGGCTCACCTCTGGCCGCTGGCCCTGATTGCAGCGGCGACACTTTCCGCTGCAACCTGGCTCTTCCGGCACAAGACAGCGTAGGTGTTTTGGGATTTGTATTCGCGAATTTCGGGCGAGGTCTCAATATAACATCAGGCCCCTTGAAACGGGTCAGAGAGACTTCGATTGGGGCGGCGCGTCCGGCCCTGATCGGCAGACGTATCGCGGATGGGGCCAGTGGGCCTGATCCCTTCAACAACGGAGATCCTTCATGGCACGCAAGAGCGATATGGAGAAGCTGTCCTATGATGAGCTGATTGCGCTCAAGCGGAGGGTGGAGAAAGCCCTCGAAGCCAAGAAATCCGAGCATGTCGATCAAGTGCGTGCGCAGATCCATGCGCAGCTCGAGAAAGCCGGTTTGTCGGTGGCTGACGTGCTGGGGCACGCGGCCCCATCCTTTGCAAGCCAGGCATCCCTCAAACCGCGCGGGCCGGCGAAAGGCTCAAAAGTGGCCCCTAAATTCCGCAATCCCAAAAACCCCGAGCAGACCTGGAGCGGCCGGGGCTTGAAGCCGCGCTGGCTGCAAGAGGCGCTAGGCCGCGGCCAAAAGCTTGAGAGTTTCAAAATCAAGGGCGCATAAGGTCTGTGGGAATGTGTGACCGGCAGAAGGCGCAGGATGTTGGGCTCCCGCAAGGTCTGTTGGTCCTAGCATGACAAGCTCCTTTGATCCGCTCTGGTAGACCAGTTCGACGAAGGCACGTGCTGTTTCAAAACTGGCTCTATGTTAGCCGGTGCCAAGCGCGCACGCGCTTGAGAATAGCAGTGAGTTCAACACTGTCAAAGCCGGCGAGGATTGAGGAGCGGAAGACCCCTAAGCTAGCGATTGTCGGGGCGACGACCGTCCGATCGGTCGCGGCAAGTAGGCCGGTGTGCAAGAGTGCTCGACAGCATCTGGAAGCATCCAGCGAGGCTGAGTGAGCAAACAAGCAGCCCGCAACAATAAGATAGACCCGCTGCTGTCCCTCAGGAACGCCGGTGCTCAATGTCGATTGGCTTTGATGAGCAATCGATGTAACCGCGATAGCCGACCTTGAGGCTATCGGCAACTTCGAACATCATGTTTGCCTCTCGACGCTCGACGTGCGGAACGGGGACCCAGCCAGTTCCGCGATCTGACACAATTTTTATGCGGATGGGTTCGGCTGCGAGCATTATCGTTCGCTCGGTCTCCGAAGCTTTTGCGCTCGTCTCCGACGTTAACGAAATCAAACTGCCATTAAGCTTCACAACACCTTTCGACCCCCCAATTTCGGGCGGCATTTTGATACCAACGACTCCCGAGCCGGCTGTAGTATAGCGAAATTCGCAGCGCGGACCGTTTCCAATTAGCTTACGCACCTCGGGTTCGGACATCGTTTGCGGATCGAGCGTTGCAAGGTCAACGCCGGCAATCGCCTCTGGGGCCGTTGACACTCGGGTCACTTCGTTTTCCTGTGGTCGGGTGGCCTGATCGTCAGGCGCCTTGTTGTCCTCGCAGCCTGTAGCGATCCCTGCCACGACCAACATTAAAATACTGCGTCGAATCATGTGTAGGTCACCCATCAGTCGCGCCGTCCTAGGTCAGCGGCCAGATACTTCATCTCCGCGATCTCGCGCTCCTGAGCTTCAATGATCTCGTCAGCCAGTTTGCGAACTCGCAAGTCGGAAATCTGGGCCCGCTCGCTGGTAAGGATTGCGATCGAATGATGAGGGATCATCGCTTTAAGATACTCAATGTCGTTAACCGTTGCTTGGCTGCGTACCAGCCACAGAGCGAGCGCGAAAACTGCCGCCGACAGGCCGAGAATTGCGAAACTGATCCGGTGGTCAGGGTACATCCCCCACATGAAGCCTAACATTACGACTGACATTGTGGATCCCATAACAAGTGCCATCCATGCTCGGGTCTCGCTCCAATAGATATGTTCGTATGCGTAGGTATTTAAGTACATTAAACCGTACATAATGACGGTGGATGTCGCGATCATTGCCGCGAAGCGCCAGTAAGACATAGTCATTCGATTTCTTTCGGACTTGATTGCTTGCCTTGATTGGTATCCGAGTGGTCCCCGCTCATTCTCACATACTCCTGCGAAGTGATGGCCGGCAGCTGTGAAACGAATGCAGCAATGTTCCAGAGCTCCTTGTCCTCATGCGTTGGCCCGAAAGCTGGCATGCCAGACATCTTCGCCCCATATTTTATAATCCAGAACACCTCATTAGGCTTCCAATTCTTTGCCGCGTCTTTCAAACGCGGCGGATTCGGCCGCATTCCTTCAGCCCATTTCTCCCGCTCGATGCCAGGCCCGGAATGGCAGTGCTGACACATCAGTTTGTAGTCAGAGGCGCCTGCAGCGATCATTTCTGGAGTGTAGTTCTCCGGCGGCCTGATCTTTGCAGCGCGGGCCTGAACTGAGTTTCGGAAGGTTGTGTCGAACAGCCAACGAACCGCAGACGTATGCTCCTCTGTGGCGGCGACGTTGTAAGCGCCCGTATAGGCGATTCCAATTGCTACCATAACCGCCACAAGCAAGCCGGTCAGAGCACCGGTGAAACTCGCCAACAACAAGCTTTTCTGCACTTTGCCTCCACAGCAAGCGAATAGCGTAAGCAACGCAGCAGCGGGGAGTTGGTTTCCAATAGAGATTGTACAGCGGCTTCAAAGTTCAGCCGAGGCTTTGCTGTTCCGCCGACACGGGCCCCCGTCAAACTAGGGGCTGAATTTCTGTCATCAGAAGAATGATGCCAAGACTTGCATAGCGGCCGCACCAGGGACATCAACGGTTCTCGCAGCCCATGCAAACTACGTCTCATTTCTTTTCGTTACGTAACGAAAAGATCGTGTCCGCTGAAGGGGCCGGTTGTGCCGGCGCACCGAAGGGCTAGTCTTTTGCAAAAAACATCAGAAAGCCTGGAACTCGGATTGAGGTCGGTGATTTTAAACCTGATCACAGCCACGGAGGTCCTTCCCCCATGCGTCCAATCCTACTTATGCCAATTGCCGTATGGTCAGCTCTAGCCGCTACGGCGAGTGCTCAAGAAAACAGTCCGGATCTCGATCAGAGCATACAGAAAGACATGCCCGGTAGCATGAAGGGGCATTCTAGAATGCAAGAGATGATGCCTACCATGCAAGAGATGATGCGCTCCAAAAGCAGCGCCCGAACGCCGGCTGCAAAATCGTACATTCAGGTCATGGACCGAATGAACAAGGCTATGGCAATTGAGTTTTCCGGTGACGCCGGAGCTGATTTTGCCCGGATGATGATTCCTCATCATCAGGGCGCTCTCGACATGGCTCAGATCGCCTCCGAGGAAGCGGAAGACGATGAGCTTCGCCGCATCGCAAAGAAAACGATGGACGATCAGAGACGAGACATCGAGGAGCTGCGCAAATGGCTTGAAAAGCATAAATCTGCGGCTAGAGGATCGAGTGCTGCAGATTGACTCTAGGCGCAGTTGCATTAGTCGACGTCCATTCCATGGTGGGTCTTTGAGGTGCTGTGCATGATCGTCACGATTGACCTCAAGCGGCCTTAGAACGCAGTACGGCCTCATCCATTGCGACGATCGTTCTGTGCCCTGAGTGAAGCGACCTAACCGACTAGTGCTCCCGCTCCCGATTTCTCTCATTGTCCTGCTCTGGCGCTTTTTCCGGCGAGCCCCGAGCTGCGCTTTGTTCGCGCATCCGCTCCAGCAACGACCGGCCCTCGCTTCTCTGCGCAAACGCCCTCTTTCCTTCAAGGGAGGCCTGCACGGCTTCGATTTGGGCTTCATGTTCGCTGGAGAGCCTGCGCCAGTCCTCTCGGACAGCGGATCGTTCGGCTTTCTGCACTTCTATCAGCGTTAACCGTTCAACCATGTACCGCTCCGCCGCTTTGCGCTGCGCGAGCTGGTGATGGGTGTGAAGCGGGATGAGGGCTTCGCGAATGGTGCGGCGTTGCTGTGCAGCCAAAGTCTGGCGCTCGCGCAGGATCTGCCGTTCGTGCTGCGCTGCGCGGTCCGTGGCCGAGGTGAGCGTCCGCCAGAGTTGCGAGACGATATTGGGTTTGGGGCCCTCCAGTACGGAGTGGCTGGTGCTGATGGACTGGAACGCATTGCGCAGACGCCCAAACTGGGTTTTCTCCCGCTCTTGAAACTTGGCGCGCCCAATGTCCTCGCGCGCCCGTAGATCCCGCCAAAGCGGGCGGTAGCGCTCGACAAGAGTCTGGCGGGCATGCGCAAGGGCGCTGGCCATCTGCTGCTCCAAACGCAGGCGGCGCGCGCGGTCTGTCGCCTGCAGCTGCTGCCATGACACTGCGTGAGCGCGTTTGAGGGCGCGCGTGCGGGCTCCCAGTGTCCGGATTTGCTGGCGCTGGGCGTCTTTGAGCTGGGTGAGGCGATCGGGATTGTCATTGGAGGCCGCGCGCAGGACTTTTGCGGCCTCGACAATCTGCCGGGGCACAGGGCGAAGGCCGCGCGTAAAGTCACCGCGCTGGCGGGCATCGTTGTTATGGACGCGCTCCTCACAATAAATTTTCCCGCGCGTGCGCTCATAGGTTTGTGCCCAGTGAGAGAGTTTGAGCTTTTCATTGGAGGAGGGCAGAATGCGGCCCGTCGCCGGGCAGTGCCGGTTGAGCAGAATATGAATATGGGGGTGCGGGCTATCATTATGCCCGATGATTAGCGCTTGCCGGTCCGATCCGCCCAAGGCGCTTATCGCACTCTCGGCGGCAGCGCTCATCTCCTCGCGCGTGAGAAGCGGCTTTTCCTCAGGGTGCCACGAGAGCACGAGATGAAGAACGCTGTGCTGGGCTTTGCGCCCGGTGGCCTTAATGCCGGCCTCGGCTTTGAGTTGCTCGGCGTTGAGGGCTGTGGCCGCCATCACCTTCCAGGCAGTATCAGGATTGCGAGTGGCGAGGTTAAGCGTCTGGGTCCAGGTCACGCGCTCGGCCGTGCCATGGTCATGGGTATCGTGCAGGAGATAGGCGGCCGCCCCTTTGAAGGAGCGGCCTTTCATCACTTTAGGGATCATAGTCTTGCGCGAGTTTGTCCATGGTTGCATTCAGTTTCAAAAAGGCCTCCTCAATGTAAGGCGGGCATTCACGGCCTCGGTTCAGGGCCCGGGCGATTTGATTGATATTGATGCCGATGCGGTTGAGCTCAGCCATGGCCTCTCGCGGCACCGAGGTGCGCGGCGGTTTGATGACAATCTTCAGCGCGGCCCGTCGAATATATTCCGAAACAGTAAGCCCCGCGTAATGAGCCATCTGGGTGATATAATCCAGTTCAGCGCGGGTATAGCGCTGCTTATTCTGCATTGAGCGCTGCTCCATGGCCTGCTTGCGCGGCCGTCCCGGTGCACGCGGGATCGGGGTGGTGTCGAATGCGGTCATAGAAAAAAGTCCTCCTATACTATGCACGCGTCTCGCTAGGAGACTGCGGGACCTAAATGCGTGCTGCGCAGGAGAAGCCGCCGCGCCGCCTTAAGCGTGCGGGGGCGTGCGCTCTCCTGCGCCCGGCTCTCGGTTGAAAGCAAAGTCTCGTGCTCTGGATGATTTACGGAAATAGAACGCAGGGCCGCCAAGACAAGAGCGGGTGCATCGTTGTCTTGGGGTCCAGGGGCTCTCCCCCTGGTCTGGGAGGGTTGAGGGAGGCGCGACGCGCCTCCCCACCAGATGCGGCCTGATCGGTGCAGGAAACCGCGTGCCATCCCCTCTGGGGTGGCCGCGGATTTCTGCCCGATGGGCCGGTTTTTGGGTACCAAAAACACATCTGGCTCCTCGCTTACGCTCGGAGATTTCAGACTGAAAGTGGTTTTGAGAATATAAGGCGGGTTTGAAGAGCTGCGCCCTAACCGATGAGCGTCAAGAAGCTCTACGAAGCGGGAGTGTAAAAACGGAATCGAAGGTGAGGGCAAGGGGTGATTTGTGCAAATGACCGAATATCAGAGCATTTGTTATGGCGAAATAATCCGCGCGGTTTGGGAATCGCGGCTGAAACCGAAGGGAGTTGCCGTTATGGGATTTAAAGGTTTGTTAATCCCATAAATTGTACATTGATACCATATACAACCAAAAGCATTATGAAAGGAGTGGGGGTATGTGGAAACCAGTACAAACGAGGGAGACAGTGAGCTGGTCGCTCATTGTGTGCCCAACGATCGACGCCATGGTGCGTCATGCGATGGAGCGTAAGGCCAAAGGCAAGACGCTCAGCCGAAGCCAGTTCGTGCAAAGGGCGGTTATGGCCAAGCTCGAGCGCGATGAAGCGCATTTGGCCAGAGGCTTGTGCTTCAATGACTGGATGGGGCTCTCAGATCGGCTCACAGAGCGGCGCATGGTAGAGAAGCGCAAGGAGCGCAAAAGCGTGCGTTGGTGCGTCGTGCTCGATGCCAGTGTGGACGAGCGCGTGCGGATGTTCCTGATGGAATATGGCGCGCGGCACGGGGCGTTTGTCCGGTTCGTCGAGGACGCTGTGCGTGAAGCTCTGGCCGCAGGTTTGCCCGTGGCGTCGCGCGTTGCGCGGAGCCGGCTCGAAGGGGTGCCGCCCGCCTTTATGATCGGGGCCGGCACCGAATTGCGCATTTAACCGCAATCCTCGCGGTAATGCCCTCAGGCTTTCCGGGTGAGGTGGTTGGTGTGACCGAAGGCGAGCGTGTTGAGCAGGTGATTTTGCGCGGCCTCCGGCAAGCGGTCATGCTGGTCGGAGTAGATGGGGCTGTCATCCTCGGGATAGGGCATGTTGCAGAGTGTGATGGAAGTCAGGTGCCGGTTGTGCTGGCGCGCCGATCCCAGCCCCGTGCCGTTGAGGGCCACAATCTTGGACTTCCCCCCATCGATCCTGGCAATATCGTTGAAGACGGTGAAGAAGGGGAAGTCGTAGCCGGGGACGCGGGAGAACGTATAGATGTTCTTGGAGGCATCTGACCAGGCAATGCCCTCATAGGTGATCGAGGCGGCTGTGGAGCGTGTTTTGCGGATGGTGTTGGTGACGGGCGCGTAGTGCAAATCCGTGAAGGGCGCGAAGGTGAACCGGCCGATGATGATCGCCGAGGGATCCATGTTGGAATATTGATAGCTGACATAGGTGGCGGGGCTGCCGGCGTGAGTGATGACATCGCGCATCGCTTCCATGGCGGCGTTTTCGAAGCCGTCGAAGAAGGCCGGCAGCCTGTGAAGGCAACGGTCGATATCGTCGCCTGCGGGCCAAAAACCTAGTTTGGCCATGCCCTCGGCTATGCGCTCCGCCGTTGATTGACTGGGATAGTCAGCGCCTTTGAGCGCTTCGTCACGCTCGTCCTTCAGGCGGTCCAATACACCCTTGCTCGTTCCGACGCCCAAATCTTGCAGTTTTGCGACAAGGCTTTTGCCGCCCTCACCGGAGACCGTCGCGCCCGGCAGGCGGAGATAATCCTGGATGGCCAAAGCCAGGAGCCTGCGATGGCCGTGATTGTCCCGTGCAAATTTCTTGTCTCGCATGAATATCCCCCCGCTCAATGCAGCCCGGCGCGGTCAAATGCAATCCGCTCCAGGTCAAACGTAGATAACCGGCTCTCGGATGGAGGTGAAAGGGGACGATTGCAAGAGGGTGCAGGGATAGAAACCGTGACTGTTGTGGATCAGCTTCAGTCTTACGACCCGTGCCGAATTTTTCGGCGGTCTGGAGACTGGTCCCATGCCGAAATTTTCCCCCAACGCCATCCCGATCGAGTGGCAGCTGCGCGCTTTGCGCGAAGGGGCCCTTGTGACAGCCCTCACGGGAGAGGGCATTGCGACGACGCGTGAGAAAGTCCGGCGCGGTCTGCCGGTGCGCGATCTCCTCGAGTTCGAAGCCTTCAAGGCCTTCACCTCGCTGGAGACGCCGATCGAGCGTCTGGAGCAATACGCCTATGAGGTAGGCGACACCTTCGCCTATGGCCGCCTCAGCGAGATGATCCTGCTCAAGGGTCATACGGAAGAGCTGCGCGGGCTGAGGAGCGTGCTGCGCGACGTGCAGCGCGGCCTGCGCGATGACACGCTGACATTCTGAACACGAGTGCGGGCTGCGGGCTGAAAAGCCCCGCGGCCCGCCTGCGCTTGAGCCTCAAGGAGAAGGATTTTCGACATGATGGATCTGATGGCGATGGGTTTGGCGGCGCTCGGTTTGGTGGGCGCTATGGTGCCCTGGTCTTTGGCACGCAAGAGCGTGCCAAAGGAGCTGGTGCTCCTCGATCACAGCTTCAATACGACAGCCGATAAGGACAAGGAAGCGGCGCTAGACAAGAAGCGCTCGTTCCTGCGCGTTACTTCGGAGTTCGGCTACGGTATGGCCGTTTTGGCCACGACGCTGCTCTCACTCAAGATGCTCTTTCACGGCCTCAATCTTGATGCTGTGCGGGAGAACGGACCCAGTCTCAGCGCCTCTTTGACGGCGCTCGGCTATGCCATGGGTCTGACGTTCTGCATCTTCGTGACCTTCGCCATCATCATGAAGACGATGCCGACCATGAAGACGCGGGCGGCCTCTAGCCTTGCCACACTCCTCACGCTGGTCTTTTGCGTGTTCACCGTCTCCACGAGCGCGTGGTTCTCGTTCTGCGGCATGATCGGCCTGCAAGCCATCTCCATGAACACCAAGACCTATGTGGCGCACGTGGCGGAAGCGGCCAAGGCGGCGACCGCTGACATTAAGGTGGCGCGCGGCATCCCGGATGCGCTTGAGGCTAAGGCACAGGGTTTCCGCGCGCAATCGGGCAATGAAGTGACCAAGGGCGGCGCCACCGGCTCGGCGGGATCGGGTCTCGTCTCGCAGACTTTGGAGGCGGCGGCTGTGGTGCTCTCGACCGGCGCCTCATCCATGCGCGAGGCCTTGGCCAAGGCGGATATGGATGCGGGCCTTCTGCGCGGCAAGCTGCAGGCTATGCGTGAGATGGCGGAAGATCGCAGCCGTCCGGTGCTGGAGCGTGAGCAGGCCGTCACCAAACTGGGCGCTGAAGTGCTCTCCATCCTCTCGGTGATCGCCGATGCGGGTCTGAAGGAGCGCGTCGATGCCACGCTGGTGGCGGTTCGCTCCAGCGTGGCTGAGCTCGATGGTGGCAGCTCGGCCTTCGGCCAGCGTCAGCGCGACGCTGTCGCTCGTATTCGCGCGGATATGGAGGATGTGGCCAGCCGGTTAGAGGCGTTCTCGCAGCGTCTGGTCACGGCGGACGGCGCGAACATCCCCTCTATGGCAGGCTCGCTGCCGGAGATTGCGTGGACCTACAAGCGTCACTTCATCCCGATGCTCCTCATCGCGCTGGGCATCGAGCTCTTCGCGCCCTTCGCGCTGGCCTGGATGGCGGTCTACGGCATGGAAGGCCGCGCACGCCGCAAGGCGGCACGCTACGAGCGGGCGCTCAAGGTCGAAGAGGCCGCCAACACGCTCCTCCCCACGCAGGCGCTGCTGGAGATGCCGGCCGTAGTGGCTGTCAAGGCTGAGCCTACGGCCGCGGCGGAGAAAACTGCGCGCAAGCCCAAGGGCCCGCCGCCGCGCGCATGAGGAGAGATATCCGGGAGCGCCCCCGTGCTCCCGGATGAAGAGACCCGACATCACAGACACGCTTTTGGCAGGAGATATCGATGACAGGCTTGAAGATGATCGGACAGGTATCGGCTTTTGCGGTGAGCGCCGCGATGGGGACGGTTGTGGTGGGTGCGATTGGCGTGATCGTGGCGTACTCGGTTTTGACCACGATGATCCCGGCCGATGACACGCTTTGGGGCGATGCGCGCTGCTATCTTGGTGTTCCGCTTCAGACGGATAGCGTGTGCATTCAGGATCAGCTCAACCGCGCCTTGAAGGAGCAGGAAGCCGCGCATCAGCAGCGCGAACAGGAGATGGTCCAGAAGATCAGCGCTCTTGAAACGGAGAAAGTCCATCTGGAGACGGCGCGGCGCGGGTTCGAGGAGAAGCTCGACACGCTGGAGAGCATGGAGGCCAAGGTGAGCACCTTCACGCTGTTCACGCGGAAGGCCTGGCGTCAGTATGAGGTGACCAGCGGCGTCAACTACACCTCCTTCGTGAAGGACCAGGCCTGGTCGAAGGCGTGGTGCTACGTCTCGATCACGACGCCGCGCGGCCTGCCTTTGCATATCCAGCTGGCTACGCAGGAGCCCGGGAAGCTCCCCGACGCCTCCGATCCTGAGGCGGCTGTTCGTGAAGAGGCTGGCTTCTCGGTCAGCGACATCGCTGAAGCGCGCAGTCACTGCCAGTTGCCAACCCCGTAGAGATCCGAATGGCGCATGAAAGGTCCCGCCGTCGCATGCGACGGCGGGACTGAAGGAGAAGGTTATGGCCGATCAGCAAAAGCAGTCGCCGCCCGCACAGATCGGGGGATGGTTCTGGCAGGCCGCGATGCTGGGCTCATTGGTCTATTCAGCAAGCCAGGGCTGGATCCCGGGGCCCGTGCCCGCGCCCGCTGCGCCATACGTGATCTGGGCGTCTATGGCGCTGGGCGCGGTTTTGGTCTGGTACCTCAGTGGCGTCGCTCTGCGGGCCTGGGCTTCGCTGGACCGGATTATTCAATCGCACACCCCCTCCATCGTGCACGGCTCAGCGCGTTTTGCTGATCGCCACGATCTTATGAAAGCTGGGCTCGATAAGGAGCAAGAGGGGCTTTGGGTCGGGGTCTATGACGATCTCATTCTCCGCTACAAAAACGAAACTCACACGCTTGTCATAGCGTCGGCCGGAACGGGTAAGACGGTCGATGATGTCATCATGCAGCTCGGCACAGTCAATTTGCCGATGCTTATCACCGACATGAAAGGCGAGCTCTACTGGGTCACGTCTCGCTGGCGCGAGCAGCGGTTCGGTCACCGCATTGTGCTGATCAACCCGCCGGTTGGCGCTTATCACGCCGGGGACTCCTATAATGTCTGCGATCTTGTGCTCGAGGCTCTCCAGCACAACCCGCAGGATGCGCTTTTGGATGCCGCCGGCATCGCTTACCAGCTGCATCCGGAGCCAGCCAAAGCCGATGCCAATGCGTTCTTCCGCAATGGCGCGCGTGAGATTGTCAGCTTCACGATTCTAGCCACGGCGATCCTCTCGCCCGATGAATGCTGCCTGCCGCTTGTGCAGAAGATCATCACAGACACGCCTGTGCTGATCGAGCTCTGCCGGACTATGAAGAATCATCCCGCTCTGGGCGGCGATGTGGCCGCCTTGGCGCAATCGCTTCTGAGCGTTGCGGAGGATACGCCCAAGATGTTTGGTGATTTTCGCACGGGCGCGATGCAGGCCTTGAGCGGGTTTGCGCCGTCGGGCCGGCTCGCCGCGATGACAACCCGGTCGACCTTCCGTTTCCGGGATCTCAAGACACAGGGCAATGTGAGCATCTATGTCAATTTTGACATGACGCGCATGCAGCAATTCAAAAAACTCGCCTCGCTTTTCAACTGGGCGGCGATGATCGAGCTTCAGCGCTGCGGCGTGCCACGGCGCGTCCTCGTGATGATGGATGAGGCGTCCAACTTCCCGGTCTTGGAATTGCCGAACTACCTCACCGCGCTGCGCGGCTATGGCATTTCCGTGTTCATGGTGTTCCAGGAGATTGAAGAGATCCGGCGCGTTTATGGTGATGCCGCAGTCGCCACGCTGTTGGGCCAGTCGGATATGATCAAAGCCTATGGGATCAAGTCGCAGGAATCGCTACGCAAGTTCTCAGAGATGTGCGGGAAGGCGACCTGGGAGACAGGCGGTTTCAATTTTGGCCAGACCCCGGGAGATGTCAGCAATCAAAGCCGGTCCTTCGTCTCGCGCGATTTGATGACGCCGGGCGAGATCCGGATGATGAAGGACCATGAGCAATTGGTCTTCATCAAAGGTCTGGATCCGCTGCTCTGCGGGCGTGTTGGCTATCACGAGGTGGAGCCGTTGCGTTCGGATCTGGAGGGCAATCCGATGCATGGCGGCGTGCCCTATCGCGGCACGCTGATGGTGGAGCTCTAAGCATGGCCCGCGTCGTCAAACCCATCAAAGTTACCCATGCGCTGCGGCCGCCGCGCGTCTGGCCGCGCGTGCTCTGGACGCTGCTCCTCAAATTCTGGGGCCGTATTCCGACGCCCACACCGCCGCCCATCGCGGTCGTGCTCAGCTATATCCCCGAAAGGCTGGTGCTCGTGCTCGGCTTTGCCGCGATGATCTGGTTCTGGGGGACCCCGCAGCCGCTGGTGGAACAAAGACCGCAAATGGGCCAGCTGATGCAGTGCCGCTATATGGGCTGGGATCTGGAGCCGCGCCGGGAGGCGCGGCTGGGTGATTGCGCCTGGGTGCGCTTTGAACCCGTGCCGCATTGGGTGTGGGAAGCGCTGGGCCTCACAGACTGGCGCCGAGCTTACTCATAGAGAAAATCATTCTCCAGGGAATGCGCATGATAATGCGCGCAGAGGGCCCGGGCCTGCTGGTGGATCAGAACCAGATCTTCGAAGATGCGGGTCAGGGACGCGGCGTCAGGGTTCGAGGCATCGCCGGTTTGTAAGGACGCTCCGGCTCTGTGAACCGCATGATCAATGTGGTCTTCGAGGCTGTGGAGGTGGGTCGTAAAGAGAGCGGCAGCGAGAGGGCGGTGGGTCATGGTCAGGATCCTTCAAGAAAGAATGTGTTGAGCTTCGGAGAGGCCCGCCCCTCCGGTGAGGGGCGGGCTGGCCGAGCGGCCGGGTTAGAAGGCGGGAGCCGCATAGTCGGGGGCGTCTGCGGGGCCTTCTTCGGTGGGAGCCGATTTCTCCTCGTAGCGCTGGAGGAAGGTGACGCCGGCGGAGCTCATATTGGCGATGTCGAAATCGTAGCGGATCACCGGAGGTTTGCTCGGGTCCTGACGTTCCCAGACACTGCCCACATCGCGGCCGGGGCCGAGGATTTCCTTGCCGTATTGGTCTGTGCCGACTTTCGGGCAGAAGATAATGCGGAAGAGGGGTTTTTTCTTTTGGGATTGTTGTTCGCTCATTGTGATGTCCTTTCATTCACTGTTTTGCACCTGGCTGAACCATCCAGCCATGCGCTTTTGGCTCATGCCCAAGTGCGGGACTGCAATACCCTACACGGCCCTGCGCAGGCCTTGGCCGGAGCGGGGGTGGAGCGGGCCGGTATTGCAGCAGGCGGTCCGACATATTCGAGGACAAAGACCGCCGGGCCCAAACGGGTATGAGAGTGCGCGTGGGTGAAGGCTGGATGGGATAAGCCGGGTGAGCAGATCAGCGGATGAACCGGGCTCGCTGGCTGAGCGGATCACGTCCCCAGAATACATGCTGCAATCGCTGAGCGGATGCCACTATCGGCTGTTCTTGCGGCAAAGATCGGAGTTGGTATGCTTGGTATGGGCCGTCGGAACGGTCACCTGTTGAAGCAGACTGTCGCGGAACCCCCAGGGTGCAATGACTATGAGCTGGTGAGCGAACTGAAATCCAGATGGAACGACCGGCTTCACAGAGTTCGGCCCAAATCGCCACCACCGTACGATAAATCAAAAATATAATCTTGACACGGACTATGTGGTATTCCTATTGTCCATTATAACCAGCGTGGACAATATATTGAATCGTAGACACCTTAGTGATTTGTTCAAAAGCTATGCCGAGGCTTACCAACACGATGCCACGAACCCCCGTCTGGTAAAAATTGCAGCGGTTGGCGGCATGCTCGTCATGCCCTTCAATGTGCTTGCCGGCGCGGTAGTTTTGTCAGCTCCATCTATCGGAATTACGTTATCAATGCTCTGCCATGGAATCTCGCGGTTGGCGGCGTTGGGGTTGGATCCTGAAGAGCCCTAGCGTGCTCTTTCACTGGAAGACAGCGCATTTCAAGATGGCCTTCCGGACATCAGCTATGGTCGCGCTTCCGTTCGTCTGCAGGCAGGCCGTCATGAGCCGAGGCCAATCCTCCCAACTTCCGCTCGAAGCATGCGAAGAAACCTTCTTCAGGCAGTCTTCAAACTGGTCGACCAGATAGGGCCAGAGCTTCTTTGCGATACAATATGCGTAGGCGGAACCGGCGATGATGTTCAAGTAGTCGAATTCCGTCGATCCAAGGCTACTGGTGCCGAATTCGATGCGCAGCCCTTGATCATCCTCTTGGCCTTTCTGTACTGACATCAGAATTCGTGCACCGCGTGATTCACGATAGGTCAACACTGCGAGGACGGTGAATGCATTCTCGTGCTCGTCCGTGATGATTTCCTGAAACAATATTTCTGAGTATGCCATTCCCAGCTCCCTGTGAGGCGAACGTAATCGTTCCCGAAATGCGCCGCGGATTCACCTGCGGTCGAGCGATCCGCGCGCCGCTTGAGTGTCATATGACGGCGCTCCGCCGCTGCATCGTAACAAGGTTTAAGCAACACTGGAATGGGTGGCGCCTCCTCAAAGAGGCCCCGTTCGTTCGCGCGATAAGCCCCGGCCACCCCGAATTGACATAGCGGGGTTTGAAGAAATTTTCACATGACGGCAATTCCGAACATTTGCACGAAGCCCGCGCTCTCCCTGCGATGGCGGTGCGCTCCTTACATGCGTCCGCAGTGAAGTTCGCATGATGGCATTTACGGGCGTTGCGAGAGACCCCCTCGTGTCGCCAGTATATTTGCATATTGCAAACAACAAGGAGAAATCATTATGACTAAACATATTACAGTGACGATGGGTGATGGGCAGAGCCGCGACTTGGCGGTGAGCGGAATCAAATATCTCAAGATTATTCCGGGTGCCGGCAAGGGTGATCAGCCGGGCGGCTTTCAGACGAAATTCATCCTGGCCGGTGAGCGCGACCCACTTTATGCCAGGGAAACGGTCAAGGAGCTCCGCTCGGTTGATTGCCCGCTCGTCTATGTCGGCGGCGGTCTCTATGCCCCGCGGCCCAATATTGCGCGCCTAGAGGCACTCGGGGAGGAGGAACGCACGCTCTTCGCCGAACAGAAAAAGGCCAAGGTGGATCACTTCCGCACCCGGGTTGTTCTGACCGGCCAGCTCGGATCGTTCTGGGCCACGAAGACGATCCCGGAGCTTAATGAGCGGGGCCTCCGTTTTATCGGGCTGGGGGATGGGAGCTTCGTGCATATCCAGAACATCCGTAAAATCGGAGAGCTCAGCGATGACGAGCGCCGCAAAATTGGCGAGCGATATGATCTCGACGCCAGCGGCTTTCGCACGCAGGTCTCGCTGCAAGGCGCAGAGCGAGCGAAGCTCGCGCGGCTGAGCATGGCCGAGTTACGGGCGGCCGGGCTCGCGCTGGTCGAGAGCGGACCTGGTGAGGCGGTGGTGGCCAGCAACATCAAGTTCTTCGGTCCCTTTGGGACAGAAGATCAGGAGCGACTGGCAGCCGCGCGTGAGGGGATCGATGCCGAGAAATTCGTCTCGAAAATCACGCTCGCCTGGGGCCTTGCACCGGTCTTGTCCGTGCGCTCTCTTGATGCGCTTCGCACCAGCCTCCGCAGCGTCAATATCGGCTATGACCGCCATGTGCCCGCCGATCATGTGGTGGCGGAGAAGGTCGAGGCTTTCACCAAGGACGATAAATCCTCGCTGGCCGAGGCGGGCTATGCCGTCGAGCGGGCGTGGAAGTCCAGCGTGGGCTTGATCAACGGCTTGGTGCTCTCACCAGCAACGCCGGAGCAGATTCGCCAGCGCTGTGAAAAGGCCAAGCAGGGCGCGGGGCTTCTCCCGTCAGGAGAAACGGCACCGGATGTGGCCATCGGTTAGGGGTGATGGGGAGGGCGGGTCGCTGGGACGCGGCCCGCCTTCCGCAAGCGAGACGAACAGGGAGAACCATTATGAATCAAGACTATCTGAACTTTGACCGCATATTCCACGTCCACCGGTCGGACATTTATTACATCCGCAAGGCCCGCCATTTGGAAGTGGTGCCTGTGGAGGGCGATATCGGGCTCTTTGAGCCGGTCAACCCGCAGGCCGCGGTCATTATCTTCGCCGATGCGCGGAAGCGGCGTTTTATCACCGAGATGCAGGTGTACGACTTGGTACGCGGATCGCTGCCCTTCGTGGATCTGGGCGGCGGTCGCTATGTTCCGGCCGCCAATATTCGTGAAATCTGCGAAGCACCTGCAAATGCGCGCGAACAGGGCACGGAGATCTGGCTTCACGGACAGCCCTATGCCGTATGCCTGATGAGTGAAGTCCCCAAAACGGTCATGGAGCAGCGGTGGGAAACGGCGATGGCCCGCCTCCCGGATGCCCCAATCCCTGGCGGTATCAGCGTGCGTCTCCCGCGTGAGACGGAGCCTCCGCGGGTCCGCGGCAACGCCGCGCGCCATAAGCTAGCCGCGTGAGGGCCCGCCGATGAGTTTGACTGAGGCGTTTCGGGCGGCACTCGCACCGGATAGGCAGCGTGATGAGAAAGGCTGCACCAAAAAGCGCCGCCGCACGATCAGACGCAATCGTTGGCGGACCCGCATCGCGAGACCCAAATTCTAAATCTGAGGCCCCTGTTCGCCACGAGCAGGGGCCTCACTTTCTCTTTCGCCACAGCAAAGACGATAGCGTCATAGTTTCCGTAAAGTGCGGTTGCGTACACTCACGGACCAGATGGGGGTGACGCGTCGGGGTTCGACTTCGAAGCTGACCGCTCGTCAAGCAGCCGGTAGGCAATCAGGGCCAGAAGGGCGCCCCAGGCGGCCTTATAGGAGGCGTCAAGTGCTGCTAGACCGTCTTGGCCACCACCGGACAGGTACACAAAACCACCAACCCCGGCAGCAGCTGTCGCACCGGCTGCAAAAAGCGCTTTGCGATTGAAAAGATCTTTATACATATTCACCTCCGTTTCTTATTATATAGAAAGTTATAAAGACTGCGGATTATTTTGCAAATGAAAAGCGGTGGTAATTGGCCCAGATGGAAACGATAACGCATCCTGCAATATAGCCCCAGCCAATGATCGGAACGCAACCAACTGCCAGTCGTTGTAACATCCCGCGAGCTGCGGTATCGGCAAGTTTAGAGCGGGCTGTCACCAAGAATGCGACCATGAGCTTTAGGCAATCTTCCACTGCTGGTGCAAGATCATCCCATGATTTTGTGGTGATAGCTGATAGCGCCTTCTCTAAGGCTGCCTGAATAGCGGTGTCCCGGTTCATAAACTCGACGATCAGGCTCTGGTCAGAGACGACTATTCCGAGGATTTCAAAAATTATATCGCCGAGAACTACGATGTCGCTTTCTACAACGCCAGGGACGAGAGAGGGTATGGGTGCCGGAGTGACCGCTGTAGAAGGCGGTGTGACAGGCAAATTTTCTGCCTCAAATTTCTTGATGATCGAGATTTGAATATCGACGGTCACTGGATCGAGCCTGGCACGATGCCAGTCAGGGACAAGCGTTGGGGCCGCTTTTACAAATGTGATAGAACGCTCAACCGTAGTGAAGATCTCCGATCTGCGCGCAGCCTCCAAAGTTTTGCGGCGTGCATAGAAATCGGACGAGAGATACGTAAAAACATTGTTGTCCGGATAGGTCATTGCGGCGTCAATCGCGCGCTTCTCGACCAAGCTTACCTCATCGAGAGCCATCGTTATCAGATCACGATCTCTGTTGCGTTGGCCAAAGGCCTGCAGGGGCAGCAAAGGATATAGCAAACCTGCGAGGCCAAAGGTTTGGCGTCGGGTCATCATGGAACGCGGCATTGATTGTTGCATGCTAGCCCCCCCCCTGTGTTCGAAGTCACTCTTCGTCATGAAAGCGTCACTGAAAGTTACGCGAATATGCTATCTCTGACGTTGAGCGTCGGCAACTTCGAGTGCATCGTTTATGAGCCACGTTTGTTTGACAGTGCCGTGGCCCAATTTGTTGGTTTGACAGCGTGATCCTCTCGGAGATGAGTCTGAGCGATGCTTTTCCGGCCGTGCACGCCCAGGCTGGCGGTTTGACAGGTAAGTGCGCACAAAAAAGCGCTGCGGAAGGATCAGACCCAACCGTCGAAGGGCGTGGTTTGCGAGACCACAATTCTAAATATGCGAGATGCCGCTCCATCAGTGGGGCGGCGTCTTGCATAGGACGAACCGTTAAGAGTTCGGCGGCGTCGCTCACTCGAAAGCGGCGAGCGCGGGCTGATGCGGGCTGGTCTCTGGACCGTAGACGGCTTTGAGCTGCTTGCGGGCTTGGAGCCGGGCCGTGTCGATCGCGATGAGAAGATCGATGTCCTTCATCGGGGTAAACATCGTGCGGGACGTCACATCGCGGCATTTGAGCTCAAACCGGGTGTGCGGCGTCGGTTGGCCAGGGTTATCGCAGTGGTAGTGAAACTTCTCCGCATTGCTCAGCCGCGCTATGCTGTTGAGTTCGACGTTATCCGCGAACACCCAGCGGTCGCCGAGCTGAAGCGCGCCGAAGCCTGCGAGCTCTTCGGGTGTGGTCAACGTCATAAGCGGGCCCTTGCCCTGCGCATCCTCGAAGACGATCAGATCAATACCGGGGCTCCCCCCTGGAAAGGCTCTGGCGCGCTCGTCGGCGGTCATCAGACGCGCGAATAAAACGTCCTGGCGGTTGATCAGCGCGAGCTTAATGCCGGCCATAGCAATGCGAACTTCAATATAATCCGGTGGTGAAAACTTCATATAAAACCTCATAAGTTATGAAAACAATGACGAGGTTATGCATTATATGGGTTTTAAATTGCAAATATTATATATAGGAACATATTCACATGTGGGGATTTTCTCGCTGCTTTGTTTGCAGTGGCGCATGTAATTTGACTGAAGTGACGGTTGTGCGTTATAATATTCATAATAATGAGTGCGTGAGATATAGTGAAACCGATTATTAATAATTTGCTGGATTTAAATGAAGCCTTTGAGGCGGTGAAGGGCCAGCTGTTCGGTCCTCTCGATCCGGCGCTCGTCAGGCTCAAGCACAAAGAGATCGTTCAAGAAGCCAAGGAAAAGCGTGAACAGGATGTCGATCCGCGCGGAAGGCTTAGCCTCATGCGCGACGATCTCGCGGAGCGGGATCGTAAGGACCGTGATGTGCACGCTCGAACGCTCACGTGGCTTCTGGCGAATGACCGTGCTTACCGGCAATCCCATGAGCGGGCCGTTGCGTCTTTCACAAATGCTGGCAACGCCATCGACCGCGCCATCATGGCAGGTGAAAAGGCCCTGGATAAGACACGCCAGCAGATCGACGACTATCTGCGCTCAACCGCGCGTCTCAGTGATGGCCGCTACGTCATGATCGACCAGAACGGAATCTACCGCGATGAAGCAGGCGGTGAGATCTCCGCCGAAGATGTCGCCGAAGTGGATGGAAAACCGATCAAGGCGTTTAAGCCTTATGAAGTGCTGGACGGTCGCAAAACGGTAGTTGCACGTGATCTTGCCGAACTGCGGGGATGGAGCGTCGAAGTTGGCGACATGCACAACAGGGCGGCTGACGAGGAAAGCCCGGCCAGCCGCCAAGAACTGGACGATATGACCGAACGTGCCGACGATCTGGAACAGAGTGCGATGGAGAAGCAACAGCGATTTGAAGCGGCCCCCGGGTACGGCTCGACCCAAGAGGCTGATATTGAAGCTCGTGGTGACGTTGACATTGTCTCGGGTGCAACTATGGCGAAGCCCAAGATTTAACGGTACTTGAACTCACCACAGGCTTTTTCGAGCACCGCGATGGTGACAGCCATGGGGTGATAGTCGGGCAGCTTCGTCATGGCTTCAAGCACGGGCTGATAGAAGCCTGCGCGATGCTTGATACCCCAATCATCAATACATTTCGCTTGATCCCGGGCATTCGCGGCCACGATGACCGATGCTGCTGTGGCCGCTGTAGTGATGTAAGAGCGCTGGCTTTCTGTTGACCAAGTAAGAAATTCCGAACTTTTGAACCCTTCTGCCGCCCCGGCAGCGTTGCTACATACGATGGTACTCAGGGTTGCAATGGTGACAGCTTTTCTGCTCAACATAAACGATCGTTATTGAACAGAAGGGAAAACTAGCACGAGAATGACACGGCACACTTCAAGAAGCGGCGGGTTTCCGCCAATATGCGGCGCTAGCACTAGCACTCACAGCGCCTCGTCAGAAAGGATCGATTTTGACGAGGGTGCGTCATGACCAGCTACTTTTTCCCAGGCATTACGGTCACGGGGCGGCGCATAGGCTATGCGCGGGTTTCGACCGCTGATCAGAAGCTCCGCATGCAACTCGACGGCCTCAAGGCCGCACAGTGCGATTTGATTTTCAAGGACCACGGTATCAGCGGTGGCAAGGTCAGCAGACCCGGTCTAGACAAGGCACTCAAGGCACTTAAGCGCGGTGACGCACTGGTCGTTCTCAAGCTCGACCGACTGGGTCGATCCGTTCAGCATCTGTCTGACCTTCTGGTGCGCTTTGAGAATGAGGGTATCCATTTTTGTTCCTTGGCCGAGGGTATCAACACGACAACACCAGGCGGCAAACTCGTTTATCATCTGTTTGCCGCCTTTGCCGAATTCCAGCGCGACATCATTCGTGAGAACACGGCTCTAGGTCTAGAAGCTGCTAAGCAGCGTGGTGCAGCGCTCGGACGACCGCGGTTGCTCTCGACCGATATAATCCTTGCTGGGCACCGCGCCGTCACGGTGGAAGGGATGAGCGTGAGTTCTGTTGCGCGGCTGTACAACGTTTCCCCAGCTACCATCACGCGGAGTTTCAAGCGCGCTGGTATCGACTTGATCCACTGATCTGCGGTTGAACCCACGTCTGGCTCCACTAAAGCTTCATGACGCGCCCTCCTGCCGCTACAGCGCAGGTTCAGCGCGGCTGAGCTGGGCGCGGGTCATCAGATAGACCTGGCCCGTAGTGAGGTCTTCGACGCGCGCTCCGCGGCGAGGAACTTTTGCCAGGATTTTATACGGGACGCCTTGGAACCGAATTCTGTCGCCCGGGGATAAGGCTTTGGCGGCGGCGCGCTTGGCATAGGCCGCGCAGCAGCGTGCCCGCCAATCGGCCCCATACTGGCCGTCCGGAACAGGGATCATGGACTCCAGCACATGAAAGAAGGATTCCGGCGGGATGGCATTGGGCCCGCAGGCTTCGGTCATGTCCTTGAATCCGAAATTATAGTGATCGCGGACATGATCGGTCAGGCAGACCAGGCAGAAGAGCAGAGGGGATCCCGTCTCCTGCGGCGTGCGCTCGACGATCGCAAAATACTCGCGGAGCGTGGCGGTGTCGTGGAGGACGCGGAAGCCATCCTTCTCGCCCGCTACAAAGGGCTGCTCGAAGCGCTCGCGCATAAAGTCTCGTACTTTGGTGCCTGGTGGTTTGTGAGTGTAGGTCCAGCCCATGGGGATCTCCTGTCGGTTTGGGGTTGAAACAACAAAAACGGGCCTGCGAAGGCCCGGTCTGATCGTGTGAAAATGGCGCGCGGTTTAGACTGCCGGCGGGGTGTCGCCGATCTCATGCAGGGGAATCGCTCGGCCCATCCAGGGCTCGGGACGGATGGCGCGGGCCCAATCGGCGAAAGAGGGGATCCGGCCCAAATCTTCGCGCACATGCTGCTCGCCAACCCAGCGTGTGGGAATGATGCGACCGCTGGAGAGCGTCAGTGTCGCGCCGAAGATGGTCTCGAGCATGAAAATGCCCTCGGCGTGATGGCGCAACGCGCGGTGGCGATAGTCGGCCAGGATCGATTTTGATTCATCGAACCAGTGATGCAGCCGGACGTAATCATCGGGGACGCCGCCCCATGTCCGGACGGAGGAGAGGGCGTGGTGGTAGGGATGTGCCATGGAGGGTCCTTTCTCTGCGCAAGCAGGCTTTGCCCCCGGCCCTCCACCACCCTCTGACTCTCATGGCGTCTGTTTAATTTCATTAAACAAATTTGACACGGAGTGTTTAATGCGGTTAAACTAATCGTATGAAGGTCGTCATTCGTAAGTCAGCGCTGAAAGCATTGGACGGATGGACGCCAAATTGAGAAAGCGATTTTTCGATGCGTTTGAGCAGATCGCAGCGGGGAAAGCGGACAAGCTCGATATTCAGAAATTGGTCGGACGGACAGGCTTCCGGCTTAGAATTGGCCAATATAGAGCTCTATTCACGCAAGACCGTGTGCTCCTGGATGTGTTGGACGTCGGGCCGCGCGGCGGGATCTATAAAGACTAGGAGGTGATCGCGATGGCGATTGAGAAGTTCGAAACGATCAACGGGTTTGTCCAGGTGCCACTGAAAGAGTTCAAGCGGATGCGGGCGCTCTTGGAGGACCGCGCCGATGGCTTGGCGTATGACAAGGCCATGGCGCGGGACGAAGAGGCCTTTCCGGCCGGCTTCGCCCGTAAGCTGCTCGAAGGCTCAGAGAGCCGTGTCAAACTCTATAGGATGTACCGAGGATTGAGCCAAACGGAGCTTGGGAACGCTGTTGGGTGCGGCCGATCGATGATATCGCAGATCGAAGCCGGCAAAACGCAGGGGTCTTTGTCGCTCATGAAGAAAATCGCTCAGACGTTGAGAGTGGATTTGGATGATCTCATTTGAGCGTTCGATACGCACAGACCCATAGTGCAGCGTTAGTCAGTTCGTGCGATCGGGTCATTGTCATAGATCTGGTCGGCCAGGGCGATGACGTCTTGAACGGACAGATCGCTCAAGCCGCTTTTCAGACCTTCGGAGATGAGCGCCTGCAGATGAGCGAGGCTTCTTGCGCTGGCCTGTGAACTACCACCGATTGCTCGCACAGAATCGCTGGTGCTGAATGGTTTGGCACAGTCGGGCGTTAGGGCCCGATTGTCCGCTGGTTTTCGAAGTGGAATAGTTGGGCGCACAGTCGTCTTCACGGCTTTAGTATGAGTATTCAGCAGAGTTTGTCAAAATATAAAGCCCTTTTAATACACATACTCGGGGTGGTCCGAGGCCTCGCCGTCCCAGTGGTGAAGGCAGCGAATATACCCAAAGCGATTGACGAAGCTAAACCCGGCGTTCAGGTACAGGCGTCCGGTCATCGGATCGAGCACCGTCCACCATTCTCGCCTGTTGGGTTCTGCGGGCAGGGCGTGCAGTGGCCAGATGAGAGAGCCATCCGCGAAGGGGATGGGCTCATAGCGCCGTTCGAATACGCGCCACGACTGAGCGCGTTTCAGAGCTGCGGGAGGCGGTCGTACAAGGCGGGGGCTTATGAGAGAGCTGCCGGTCGGTGTCATGGTGTTCCCCCTGAAGTTCTTCGGTGGAGGATTCGACGGACATGAAACGCGCGGCATGTTCGATCGTGACGGTTTGCGGCGCGACGTTGATCGTGAGCGTTCCATAGCCGCCGTCGTTGTTCTCAAAGCCGTCATGATAGGTGTTGAGCACCTCCCAGAGAAAATCATCGAGGTGTTCGCGCAAGGGTTTGGCTGCGCTGTCGGTGGTCCCATCAATGGCCACCAGAGTGTCAATCTCCGAGAGCGCAACGCTTTCGCAGCTGAAATTGATCGCCTCGATGCTCTCGGTCTGGCCGCTATCACCTTCGCCGTCATAGGTGATGGTGACGCGCTCAATGGAGGCTTTGCGCAGGGCCCGGAGGAGAGCGGCTTTGTGGTAGGTGAGCGCCTGTTGTCGGCGCTCTTGATCCGCGCGATAGCGGGCCATCCAATCATCAAAAGCAGGTTCGTTCATTATGGGGTCCTTTCAAAGAGGAGTTGAGGTGGAAACAGGCTAAAAGCAGCGCTCAAACTGCGCTGTGCGCTGCGTGATGGCGGCAAAGGGCGGACGATGGCAGTAGCGTCCCAGGATCCAGTGCCGGCAAATGGCTCGCGCTCCGGCAAACCAGACGGTGTGGGTTTCGTCGAAATTGCGGGTGATGACGAGGAACGTGCGGGTTCTCATGCGCAGCCTCCCACTTCTATGTGGTCGGTGACTTCGCTGTGATCGAGGCCTTCGCCGGTCATGAGAAAATTCTCGCGGCCGCGCTCGTGATATTCGCGTTCGGCCGCCTCAATGGCGTCCGCGCGGCTGGGTGCGAAAACCCAGCGTGTGGCTTCGGTCCAGAAAATTGTCTTCACGCGAAAAAGATGGGCGCAATGAAGGGGAGGAAAGGACTTAAGATTATGGGGCTCGGTCATGATGATCTCATCGGTTCGGGGTTCTACACAGCCATGCGGCCCCCGTAGGGGCCGCATGCATACACGCAAGCGTTCAAACTTACGCCGCCGCGCTCTCACACGCCGGATCCATCAGGAAGGCGGGGATCGCAGCCGGCGACGTCTCGGGTTCAGAGGAACTCTCGGGCTGTGACACAGTCTCACCACGCAGGATCGGCGGCAGCCAGCCTGTTCCCTGCACAAGTCGTGCGGCTTCTTTGGCCATATCCGGCTTCTTCAGATGGTCAATGAGTTGGGCCGTGCTGGAGCCTCGCGCTTCACGGACACTCTCGATGATCTGCGCCTTGGTGATGCGCCCAAAGTAATTTTCAACCGTCGCCTCAAACCCTGCGGCACCCATGTCGAGCACCAGGGTCGAGGCGAGCTGGTCGGCTTGCATCAGGGACCGCTGCGCACCATAGGCGTGGGGTTCCCGCACCGCTTTGATGCTGCGGGCCGCGCAATAAGCGAGGAGCGCCGCGCGATCATCCGCCGTGGATGTCAGCAGATGGCTCCAGAGCTTGGCGGGGTGATCCGGAAGCTGGGCTGCAAACGCATCATGCGCGGTCTGAAGTGCGGCTGTGGGTTCCCAATCATCGAGTCCCGGCACCAGACGGCTCGTGTACGGCGACACTGTAATCTGCAGGCAGGTGGCGCCGCGTCCGGAATAGAAGACGGAGAGCACCATGGCGTGAAGCACAGCGACGAGCGCAATCTCGGGCTCCTCGGAGAGGCGCTGTTGCAAGGCCGTTGTGCGGTAGGCTGTGAGATCATGGATCAGTTTGGGAGAGACGCGGTCATCCTCGTCAGGCGCCGCGGATGAGGAGCCATTTGAGCCCATGGTCTCCTCATCGCTGTCACACATTCCGCCGTCGCCTTCATGCTCTGAGCCGGCGGTCTCATCCTCGATCGCGTCGTCATCCTCTGGGCGAAGAAGTCCGTAATCGATCGAGACCTTGCCCTCGTGACTGATGGAGAGCAGCACGCCCGCTCGGGCTTTATCCGCCTCTTCGAACAGGGGAGGGCGGTCATCGATCGCGGCGATCTGCGCTTCAATAGACTCCAGCTGTTCGCGCTGGGCATCGAAATCTTCGGCCTCTTCATCGTACTCTTCGATCAAGGCGTCATACTGCGCGCTGAGCGCATCATAGGCCGTCTGCTCGTCGTCCGCCAGAGGCGGCTGTTCGGCGGGGATACGGCGCAAGCGAGATCGGATCGCGTAGGGGGATTCCAGCGTGCTCTCCGCCCATTTCCAGCCCTCAGAGAGAAGCGCAGAACAGGCAGCCGCTAGCTTTTCAGATGCGAGCGCATTCAGTAGGGCCGGATCATCAAAATACCCCTCATCCTCCTCATCGAAGAGATCACGGGAAATCGTGCCCCCGGCCGCAATATACGCGTCCTGACCCACGAACAGCGCACGCTTGTCGTCCGCCTCCACCTTGTCCTCGGTGAGGAGACGCTTTATGGGATAAGGCTGAGCGCTGAGCTGCCCTGCCTGAATCATCCCCCAGATCTGCTCCTGGCGTGCCTGATCTTCGCTTAAACAAAAAGCCATTAAGGCTTCCAAGCGAAGTTCGTCCTGCGCATAGGCCTCGAGCAGAACAGGGCTGGCGGAGGCAAGCCGCAGACGCTGGCGCACCACGGCCGGTGTCACGGCATAAGCGGCGGCAATCTCCTCTTCCGAGAGGCCTCGCTCCCGCAGCACCTGAAACGCGCGGAACTGATCGAGCGGATGCAAAGCTTCGCGATCAGAATTCTCGGCGAGACTGTCATCTTCGGCAAGGCCGCTGGTTTTGATGATGCAGGGAATGGGCGCATCAGGATCGAGACGCTTCTGCGCCACAAGCAGCTGCAACGCGCGGTAGCGCCTTCCGCCCGCCTGGATTTCGTAGCGACCGGTCTCAGCACCAGACTTGTCCAGAACAGGCCGTACGCTCAGCGACTGCAGCAGAGAGCGCCGCGCGATGCTCTCGGCCAAGGCGTCGATGGAGAGGGTGACCTTGGTCTGGCGCACATTGGCAGGGCTCAAAGCGAGCCGGCTCAACGGAATGCTGGTCGCGGCGGCCAGATTGATTGCGGGGGCAGGGGATTTGCCGGATGATTTGGGTTTGGGTTTCGAAGATTTGGCCATGAGCTGGGTCCTTTCAAAGAGGGTTTGAGTTTGCAAAAGTCAGAGTGGGAGCCCCGCAACGAGGCGGAGCCTTGCAGCACCTGGCATGGATGGCTCTCACCACCACTCACCAAGCGCCGCAGGGCGCGAAGCCACCCTCTGACTCTATGGCTGGCCGCTACTGGCGCGCTGGAAGTGGGGCTGGGAGGTCGCCGCGTGGCGCGGTAGATCGACAATGCGGCCCGCCTCATCAGCGGCCGCGATATAGGCCGAGATCGGCCCCTGAGCGGTCCAGTGACGGTCGCGCTCGATGCCAAGGCCAAAGCGGCCCCGGAACGAGGCCAGTTCCGAGAGTCTCACGGTGCCGAATTCAGCGCAGCCCATGCCCAGATCGCATAGACCCCACGCGATATCAGGATCCTCCGGATCGAGCTCTGTGAGGAGCCATGTGGCAGCACCGGCCGGATAGAAGAGTTTCAGGACGGGCGCAAAATCAACTTCGGCCTCGGTGCCGCGAACGGCCTCCTGACGCTGGCCATTGGCGAGTAGGGTTTCGAACAGTGCTTTGGTGAGAAGTTTCATGAGCGGAGGTCCTTTCAAAGTGGAGGTGATGGACCCACTCCCACTCTGGAGGAGCGTGTCCGCTCGTCCCTTACCGCCCTTTTCCTCTTGTCGGTGCTCCTCGCCCAGAGGACCATCAAACGAAAATGATGCCGGCCATCCGTCAGGATGGCCGGCTGTAAACCTCAGCGGATTGGCGCTTTGGGTTTGCGGAAATCCGAGACGGGCAGGCGCATCTTGCGGGCTTTGTCGGCCAGATTGTCGGTGATGCCTGAGCCGGGGAAGACCATGACGCCAATCGGCATGATCTCGAGCATACGGTCATTGCGCTTGAAGGGGGCCGCTTTGCCATCGCGAGTCCATTCCGGCTTGAAGGCGATCTGGGGAACCTTGCGGCTATCGGCCCAGCAAGAAGCGATCTTCTCGGCGCCGCGCGGGCTGCCGCCGTGGACCAGGATCATGGTGGGATGACGCGCGTGCACGCCATCGAGCTGCGTCCAGATGGTAGTATGATCGTTGCACTCCAAGCCGCCGCTGAAGAGTACTTTGGGTCCGGGAGGAAGATGAACCTCGGTTTCCGCCTTGCGCTTGGCGGAAATGAAATCGCGGCTGTCGATCATAGCGGCGGTCATGGTCTTGTGATTGACCATGGAGCCGGTCTTGGGACGCCAGGCTGAGCCGGTATGGGCTTCATAATGCTCGGCGGCGCGGTCTCGCAGCATCTCGAACGCGGCCCGGCGTTCAAGGATCGTACCGCCCTGCAAGATCAGCTTCTCGAGTTCGACAGAGCGGACTTCCGACCCATCCTGATCGTCCTGCGCCGCGCGCTGACGCTGCTCGTTTTGATCGAGCTGAGTCTGGACGCGCTCGGCTTTGCGATGAAACACATTGGTGAGGGACCATAGCAGATCGGAGAGATCCGGCTCGAGGCGCGTATCCTGGAGGGTTTCGGCCAAGGTCTCAAACAGGGCTGCGACGGCGGTGTCGAGGGCTGAGGCTTCGGGGAGACCGCGCGGATCAGGCTCATCATCATGGGGGTGATAGCCGTAGAGCTCAAGCTCTTCGAGGACACGGGCGGTCGATGAGTGCGCGCCGCCATTGAGGCCGGTTTCAGAGTGAGAGAGTATGTGTGACATGGGATCTCCTTTCGAGAGTTTCAGCCGCGACCGCCGCGGCCTTTATGGCGATCCCCTTGCCAGGGTTTGGCTGGGCCTGCACCGCCAGAGGGCCTCTTGGCCGAAGGCGGCCGAAGCGCCAGCGAAGGACGGCGCAGAGCCGCTATTTTGGTTCGCGATGCAAAGCGGCTCCTCTTTGAGCCGCGGCGGAAAATAGCGGCCTCGAAGCCGTTGCGGACCAGACCGGACTCTGGCCCGATCGCACGCATAAGGCCCTGGCGGGCGCGGGAACGCGGAGAGTGGAAGGACCGGGCACGCGGCTTCTCGCGCCTGCTGGCGATGATGCGGAGAAGGCGCTGTGAATGTCGCGAAGAATGCAGAGCTGCGCTCAATCAGCTCTGTGCGAGCCAGCCTGTGAGCCGCGCCCGCAAAGACTCCGCTCCGTACGTCACAAGCTCGGTGTTCCAGTCCTTGGTCTCAGGGCTCCAGATAACAGCAGGTAGGCGGCGGTTTTGCGCCCGCATCAGAAGTTGGAGCGCCGCTCTAAGGCCGGGCTCATCGTGATCGGCCGCGATGATGAGGCGGGCGATGACATTTGGCAGAATAAAAGCGGATAGGTGGCTTGCGGCGAGCGTGGCAACGCACGGAATGCTCGGAAGAAGCATGTGCAGCGCCAGCATGGTTTCAAGGCCTTCACCGACGATGATGGTGTCCGAACCGCGTGGGCCGAGCCAGACACCATGTCCATGAATGAGACCAAGAGCACGCTTGGGGTCGTCAATGGGGGCTTTGCCCAATCCATCGCGCGCTAGAAAGATACGCTGCACGCCCGTGATCGTGCCTGTGAGATCTGTGACGCCTGCAATGACCGCCGGCCAAGAAATCGCCGCCGAATGTCCCGCAAGTCTGAGGTGACATCGCGGATGAAACCGCAACGCTGGCTCAGGCTCCTGCAATACGATACTGCGCGTTGCGAAATAAATCTGGGCCGGTGTGCCCTCGTACGGAATACTGACCGCAAACAAACGCTGTGCGGCTATTCTGCGCTGTTCAATATTCCGATACGCATCGCAGCGTTTAGTTTTAATAGGACCCATGTCTGAGAGAAATCGCCGCGCTTCGGTCAGCGTTTCAGTTATAGAGTTATGGGCTTGGTTGAGTGCCAAAAGATCGAGCAGGTCCCCATGTTCGCCGGTAGCCGCATCGCACCAGCGGCCCATGGCCCCTAATCCGGTTCTGGGGCCGGAAATCTTCACATACAAGCTGCGGCCCGGCGCCCCGCGCGCATCGCCCACCACCCAGTAGGCGCCCTTGCGTTGTCCGTTACCGAGATAAGCGCGGCAGAAGTCCTCAGCGCGGCCGGAGAGCCGCCTCGAGATGTCTGATATGTCGGCATGCATGGCGCTTGCTCGCCCTACGCCGCGCTCGCGCGGGAGGTGGTATCCGACGCGCCAAAAGCCTCGCTCGTGGCGTCCCGCAAAGCCGCCGCTTTAAGAGCCGTGCCAGATTCCAGCGAACGCATCAGGGTGCGGCCAGCCTGCAAGAGCTGGTCGGCGTTGACACCTGCATTCGGGTGAGGGTGGAGAGAGGAGGGTGGTGAATAGGGCTGTGTGCTGGCGGTCATGCGCATCGAAACCTCGGCGGTAAGAAACGTTGAAGGGAATGAGGCGCCGGCACTCGCGCGCCTGCGGGCGACCTCGCCCGAGCTCCTTCCGCCCTCGCCCTCTCCCCTGCTGCTGACTTAAGTTGACATTGTCAGATTTTTATGTTCAATTTTCTGACATGGAGATTGATGATGAGTGACGGTCCGTTCAAAAGCCCATTGACCAAAAGATGTTGGCAGCCTGTCGCTGACCGGGCGGCGAATGACAATTTCTCTGCTGAGGAGGTTCGGGAGGCCGTCCCGGGTGCTCTGGCTGGCGAGTTTGCGGCTCTGCCGGCGGGGCTGAAGCGCGCATTGGAGCGTGCCTTCCTGTCTGGAGGCGAGAGCGGCTTTCTAGACCCGCGGGAAACCGGTGAGATGGAGAGCTTGCGTGATGAAGCGGCCGGTCACAGCCAGGGAATGCTGGCTGTGGATTGCATCGAAGATGCGCTAGGGCGGGGATTGCGCGGCTCAGAAGCCCTGATCGACGCGACGGCAGCCCTGCTGGAGCAATGCTACGGCGACAATGCACGCGCGATTGAAGAGCATGCTCAGCGTGATCGTCTGGAGGAGGCCGTTACGCAAACTCTGCGGCAACGCCTGGCGGACTGTGCACCCTCATCATCGGAGCTGGATGCGCTTGCGCGCAGTCTTTGGAAGCTTTCCGACGAACCCGTTGCGCGCTCGGCCCCTAAGCATCGCGAAGTCGATGAGGGCGGTCCACCAATCAGGGGCGGCGACGATGACTGAGGAAACCATTTTGCCATTCAGGCGTGTTGAGGCGGTGGAGGTCGGTCATCTGCCGCGCGAGGGTTTTGAACCCTGTGCAATCGGAGAGGATGTGGCGCTCGATCCGCGCGGTTTGGCGTCCTACTGTGCGGGAAGCTGGGAGCCGGTCTTGTACGATGCGTTGTTGGTTTCGGCCATCGCAGAATATTGCGACCGTATGTGCAAGCGGCCAGCGCGAGGGTGGGGCCGCGCATTCGAGGTTATCATTCCCGTCGATGATCCCCGGCGTTGGGAAGATCCATCCGTCAAAGCGGCGCTTATGGATGCGCTCCGAACGCTGACTGGTGATCGCTGGATGATAACTTTCATCCAGCGGCGAACGCCCTATCCGGAGGTTGGTCAAACCAATTTGCAATGGCCACAGCCGTCCTTGATCATAATGCCATTTAGCGACGGTATGGATTCGCGCGCAGTGGCCACGTTGATGCAGAATGAGCCCCTGGTTCTTGTGCAGCTTGGCCCTAAACAGATTGATCGCCCGAAGATTGGACGACGCCGGCTCGCCTTCACCACGGTACCGTACAAGGTTCCGGGTCGAGATTTTCCTGAGACGAGCGGGCGTTCGCGTGGCTTTAAGTTCGCGACGGTCAGCGCACTCGCGGCGTATTTGTCCCGGGCAAAGCGTATCGTGGTCCCCGAAAGCGGCCAAGGTGCCCTGGGTCCGGTTTTGGTGCCGCATCACGCAGGGGGGGATTATCGATCGCATCCGGTGTTCCTGCGCAAAATGGAGCGTTTCGTGCGCGCTCTGCTGCACTGGGATGTCCGTTTTGAATTCCCGCGGCTGTGGTTCACCAAGGGGCAAACCTTGCAGGCTGCGATTGCGGCCGCGCCTGAGACGGCCTGGCGCAAGACCCGCTCGTGCTGGCAACCGAGCACGCAGATGTCATGGGAGAAAGAGCGTCGGCAATGCGGGTTTTGTGCAGCTTGCATGCTGCGCCGCCTCAGTGTGCATGCGGCTGGCGAACGCGAAGAGGCCGGGACCTATATGCTGGACGATCTGTCGGCTGTTTCGCTCGCGGCTGGAGTGCCGTCGGAGTTTAGTTCAAGCAAGTTAGGGACGGCCCAGCAGAATTATGCTGTTGCCGGTCCCCTGCATTTGGACCACTTGGCGGAGCTCGCCCACAGGCGCGAGAAGCCCCGCAGCTACGGACGGCAGATGCGTGAGCTCGCCCGCGCGTTGGACGCTGACGAGGCTGATGTACAACATCGGACCGGTGCGATGCTGGAGCGCCATGCCGCAGAGTGGAGCGCGTTCCTAGGCTCGCTGCCGGCCTCGTCGTTTATTCGGCAGCGAAGCATGGTGATGGCATGACGTCGGTGCTCGACACGCTCAACCCTCAGCAAGTGGGGGAACGCCTCAGGATCGCTCGTGAAGCGGTGAAGCTTAAACAACAGCAGGCCGCCGACGCGATAGGTGTCGCCCGGACGACGCTGGTGGCGATCGAGCAGGGGCAGCGCAAAGTGAAGCTGGAGGAAGTGCGCGCTCTGGCGCAGGTCTATCGTTCGAGCGTCAACGCCTTGCTGCGGCAGGAAGCTGTGCATGCGGACCTGCTACCGCGGTTTCGGAAACTTGGGAGAAGCTATCCAGAAGCCGTCGATCGGGCGGCAGTTTTGCTGAATCATCTGGCACAGGGCGAATGCGAACTTGAGAACCTGCTCGGTGTGAAAAGAACCCAAAACTATCCTCCGGAACGCATGATCATGCCGGGCGACGTTCGTATCCAGGCGGAACAGGACGCGTTGGAATTGCGCCAATGGCTTGGTTTGGGGATGGGACCAATCCGAGATGTCGTCGGGATCCTGGAGATGCAGCTTGGCGTGCGCGTTTACATTCGGCCATTGCCCTCAGAGGTTTCTGGATTATTCGCGTATGACCACGCGACGGGCGCCTGCATGCTGATCAATGCCGCTCATCGGCGCACGCGGCGCAACGCAACGGCGGCGCATGAATTGGCGCATCTGGTGACGCGCCAGACCGCCGAGGTTTTCGACAAGACCACCAATGACGATATCCGGGAAGAACGCTACGCCCATGTCTTCTCGCGCAGCTTTTTGATGCCCGCGCGAACGGCCATGGAGCAGTTTAAGGAAATTACTGCTGGCGCGACGAATTTGACCAGACGGCATGTCATCGAGTTGGCTCATCTCTTCGGGGTCTCGCGGGAGTTCGCGGTGCGACGGCTGGAGGAGCTCCAGCTCGTGCGGGCAGGCGCCTGGGATTGGTTTGAAAAAAACGGGAGCATTACCGACGAACAGGAGCGAGACGTTTTGGGAGACCGGCTCCCTCTGGACGATGATGGGGAAAGTGCGCGCCAGCCCACGACGGCACGACTGGCCTTGTTGGCGTCGGCTGCATGGAAACAGGGCCTGCTCAGTGAGGGGCAGTTAGCCGATTTGCTCAAGATTGATCGCGTGGAACTACGCCGCCTGCTGCAGGACGGGGACGCAGAAGGGAGCACCGGCAATGACGCCCCCGAGCTCCTGGCCTGATGCACACGGTCCTCTCATTCTAGACGCGAGCGCCGTCATAAATTTGAATGGCTCTGGCGCGGCGCGAGCAATCTTGGAGGCCTTGGAGGGACCAGTCGTCGTCGCTGAAGACGTGATTGGGGAGCTGGAACGCGGCATTTCGAACGGCCGTCGTGATGCCGAATTGCTCCACGATCTGGTGGCGGCGGGCTTAGTAGGCCGCCAAGCCCTGGGGCAGGTCGGTTTGCAGATTTTCGAGCGCTTGACCATTGGGTCATCGGCCGAAACGCTGGAGGACGGTGAGGCGGCTTCTATAGGATTGGCGCTGGAAATTGGGGGAGTGGCTGTCATTGACGAGACGAAAGGTCGGAGACTTGCGGCACTGACAGCTCCTGCCGTCCCGCTCTTGGGGAGTATCGATCTCTTTGGTCATTCGCATGTACAAAAAGCGCTGGGCAACGATCTTGCCGACGTTGTTTTCAGGGCTCTGCAACAGGCTCGTATGCAGGTGCTCGTAACGCATCATGATTGGGTCGCGTCGCTGGTCGGGCCCGAGAGACTCAAGCTCTGTGATAGTCTTCCTCGATCCATTCGTGGCGGCTAAATGCGGCCGCCTGGATTATTCGGGCTGCAGCGCCCTCAGGCGCTTGTATAGCTCCGGATGCATAGGTTATCTCCAACATACTATTTTCCATAAGATATATTATCACACACTGAAAATGTCACGGCAGTGACCCAAGACCCGTCTCTCATCTAGTCAGAGGGTGTGTTATAGTCTTGGAACCGCTGCCTAACGTGCCCTTATCCGGAGCTAAGTGTCCGAGCTGGTTCGTCCTTAGCAGTGTCATATCGCCAATAGGCTTCAGTAGCGAGCCGGAGCGCTCTGTGCGATCTCGCCTCGTCGTAGTTTTTACGCCAACACTCCAGCTTCTCATTCGCAGCGCCGGGCGCTATCGACGAAGGCACTTTCAGGCACTCTGGCCCCAGCCGGCCGTTCAATGCTTCAATCATTGTCCATCGGCGCTCCAGGCCGGGATAAGTCGAGGGTCTCTCTCTAGAAGCGGCGTGCGCTCTCTAACTTCGCTCAGGTTCCCTGTAGATGAAGTAAATGATGTAGAGCGACATGACCGCTCCGCCGAAGCAGAAGACAGATATGTAGGCAAACTGAAAGAAAAGATAAGTTGTCACCGCGACGAGCGAGATCAAGATGCCAAAAACCTGCGCACGTCTATTTGAAGACGTTAGTAGCGGTACGATGATGACAAAGAGATAAATGGCATAAGTGTATTCGCGTTGCATAATATAATCGAAAAGCACGGTTCCTTCATAACTTATCGCATTGGGAAGGAATTTCGTAAGTAACCAGCCGTCGTGCGCGAAATATGGGAAGTACTGCATCGCGCCGATGATCCCACCAAGTATTGCAAACAGCAAATAAACATGACGTCGTCGGCAAGGCTCAAGAAAATAAGTTGACAAAGGAACCCAGATCGGCCACGCGAGCCAGGAAAAGAACATATATGCCACCGAGTATCGTTCGACCATTTTGTCGCTCGACAAATTGCTGCCGGTCCACACCAATCCCTCGAACAGTTGCTGGACTCCAAAGAGCAAGGGCAGCGCAGCAAGCGGAACCAAATTGGAATCAACTTGGTAGGCCTTTCGGATCGCGAAGCCACCTGCTGGGAGAAGAATTGCCGCGGCTGTAAAACTCGCTTCTGCCGAAAAACACATCGAAAGTGCCCTGACTGTTGCGTTACATATTGTCGACCACCACCGGTTCGAACGTATAGACGTACTCCTCCGCTTACTCAGCGATCATGCCGTTCTTGAGGTGGAGCTTATTGAAGGGAAACACGACGTTGGTATCCGGCAATTCACTGTGTTGACTTTTACCATGAAAATCGCATCGTGAAAGCAGGTCCCGAATGACGTTGAGCCGCGCCGCCCGCTTGTCGTCAGCGCGGACAATGATCCAGGGGGACAATACGCTGTTGGTCCTCGTTAGCATCGCATCGCGCGCTTCCGAATAGTGCTCCCAATGCTTGGGAGCCTTCTCGTCGATTGGACTCATTTTCCACTGCCGCAGCGGATCCTTGCGCCGGCGCTTTAGGCGGCGGTCCTGTTCTACGCGGCTGATGTCGAGGTAGTACTTGATGAGCGTGAAGCCACAGTGGACAAGCAGCTGTTCGAAGACGGGCACCGTTTTCATAAACTCCTCGTATTCCTGCGCGGTGCAAAATCCCATGACGCGTTCAACGCCTGCGCGATTGTACCAACTGCGATTAAAAAGGACGGTCTCTCCTGCGATCGGCAGATGCTCGACATAGCGCTGGAAATACCAGGCCTTGCGGTCGCGGTCGGATGGTGCACCTAGCGCAACGACCCGGGTTTCACGCGGGCTTAGATGCTCGACCATTCGCTTGATCGTTCCGTCCTTGCCGGCGGCGTCGCGTCCTTCAAAGATCAATACGACTTTCTGGCCGTGTTTGATGACGTGTTTTTGGAACTTTACGAGTTCAACCTGGGCATGATGAAATGCCAGGTCGTAGTCCTCGTCGCCGCCATTCAAGTCGCCGGTCATGCCCTGATCTCCACTCGGTCAGAGTTATGGCGCAAGTAGCCAACAGCTATCTGGCGACCGTTACAGCGCAATGCGCACGGGCAACCACATCGCGTGAAACCGAACCCAACATCAGTCGCGACAGTCCGCTCTTGCCGCCCGTTCCAACGACGATGTGATCAAAGCCGTTATCTTCGGCATAGATAACGATGGCTCGGGCCACGTCGCGGCTCTTAACGTCAGCGGCTTTAGCGTTTGAACATCCAGACTGTTTGGCGGTTGCGGTGGCGCTGTCCAGCACCCGCTGCAGATCGCCGCTGTCCCAGCGGTAAGCCGCGATTCCACCTTTGCCTCCTGCGCCACCGATCAGCTCATTGACGGCAAAGAGCGTCAGTTCCGCGCTCAAGGCGTTCGCCAGTCCTGCTGCAAGAGCGACAGCAGTCTTGGAATATTCGGTGTCATCAACCGCACAAAGGATGTTTGTAGTCATAACGTTGCTCCTCGTTTCATCGGACCTCGATTAGTCCCGGTCGTGAGATGCCACTGCCGGAGATTTCACATATTGCGGTGCTCATAAGGGAAGTTCATAACAATTCCGTCAGTGGTGCCTTGGCGCTTGATGGTCAAAATGATCTGGTAACGGCCTGGACCTGCGAAAAGAAAATAGCCGCCGTATGTCAGCGTTCCGGCAATAGACATTGGATCTAATGTTTTCTTCTCGCCCGTTTTGCCAGAACCCGAAACCTGCGCCGTCACTATGGCGTCTACTATTCGTTCGCCTGACCTAGCGTCAAACACCGCGGCCACGAGGTGGTACTGAGGGCCTCCCTTCGGCACGCCGCCGTGCATGGGGCCTTGAGGCTCAGTCGCTTTGTGGCCTTTGGTGATTTCTGCCGGAACGACACCAAGGTATGCCTCGATGTCCAACGCCTTTTGGTACAATCCATCGCCCGCAGCGCCGGCAGATCCATGGAAGTGGGCTGCTGCCAGCAAAGCCCCGGCAAGTAGGACAGAAAACCGATACATCATCATTAGGGGCATCTTACGAACCTCTCCCGGCGATAGCGCGCTAGGTGCTCTCGAGCGCCAGTGCAATTCCCTGTCCGCCGCCAATGCATAGCGTCACGAGACCCCGTTTGACCTTATCGCGACGCATTGCGTGTAACAGGCGTGCCGTGAGGATCGCGCCAGTTGCGCCGATCGGATGCCCATGAGCAATCGCGCCGCCCTCGACATTCACAATGTCCTCGGCCAGTCCGATCTCCTTGATCAGGGCGAGTGCGATGGCGGCAAAGGCCTCATTTACCTCGGCACGCTCGACATCGGCGAGGCGCCAGCCGGCGCGCTCAAGTGCTTGGCGAACTGCAGGCACCGGTCCAAGGCCGAACATGCCAGGATCAACCGCCCCTACACCAAACGATACTAGTCGCGCGAAGGGCTCGAGGCCATGTTTCTCAGCCCACTCTGCATCAGCCACGATCATGGCGGCCGCGCCGCTGTTCAAGCCGGGGGCGTTTCCTGCAGTGATCGTGCCGTCCTTGCGGAACACTGGCTTGAGTTTGGCAAGTGTATCGGCGGTCGTGTCTGGCCGATTGTGTTCATCCTTGTCGAAAACTGCTGGCTTCTTTCCGTCAGTAATTTCGAGAGCGACGATCTCCTGCACAAACTGTCCCGCGGCTTGGGACCTTGCAAAGCGCTGCTGCGTTCTAAGTGCCCAGGCGTCCTGGGACTCGCGCGGGACCTGGTATTTCGCAACGAGGTCTTCAGTGTGCCATCCGGAATGTTGGCCGGAGAAGGCATCATTCAGGCCGTCGCGGAGCATGCTGTCGTAAATCTGCGCGTCGCCCATGCGGTACCCCCAGCGTCCGCTGGCCATCAGGTAGGGCGCTTGGTCCATGTTTTCCATGCCACCTGCAACGAGACACGACGCATGGCCAAGCATGACTTCCTGTGCGGCCGAAACGATCGCTTGGGCGCCGGAGCCGCAGACGCGGTTCACCGTCATTGCGGGGACGTCGACCGGTAAATCCGCTAAGCGCATGGCTTGGCGCGCCGGGTTCATCTTGGCGCCAGCCTGGACAACTTGACCCATCACGACTGAATCGACGTCGGAGCCGTTGAGTTTCGCCCGTTGGAGTGCCGCCTTGATGACCGCGGCGCCAAGATCGGCGGCGGTGATTCCTTTTAGTGAGCCGCCATACGTTCCAATCGCGGTTCGAACGGGGGCACAGAGCACGACGTTTGTCTTGGGCATCGGAAAAGCTCCGCTTGTCTAAATCTTCGTTGAGGGGCTGCGCGCAGTCGTGCATGGGCCTTCGACAATGGTGACTTCGCTCCGGAGCGCTTGGCGTTGCTCAAGCCATCTAGGCAGTTTCAAAGCTGTCATGGCCGCTGCCGCGAGCAGGAGCGCAGTCACAATAAAGGGCGCCCCCGGGATCATTGTGAACGAGTAGAGAGAACCGCCGGCAACGGATCCGAGGGCCTGACCGAGACTTACCACGGCTATCTGCTTGCCGAGTTCAGCGCCTTTTGTCTTGCCGCTTTCGAGCGATGTCCAATACGTGAGGATCGGAGACAGGATTCCTGCACTGGCGGCAACGACGGAAACCGTCGTGAGCAGAGCAATGTATTGTAACGTTACCGGAATGAAAAGGAGTGCTGTCGCCATGACAGCAAGGGCCGGGGCGATGAGCCATCGGGTCCACGACGGGCTGATTTTCGGCGAGAAAACGATCGCCTGGACAACGAACATGACTAAGCTGCAAACCGTGAACATGAGCGCGACTTGCGCTGGCGGCATGCCGAGTTCTTGATTGCCGCGCAGTGCGAGGCCAACTTCGAAGACGCCAACGCCTGCGGCCACTAGGAAGCTGATAGTGCGCAGGGTCAGGAGCGACAGCACGTCATCAACTTGCGGCTTCAAGCGCTCGGTAAGACCTTGTGCGGAGACAGCAGTCACGTCGTTGGGCACAAACGATCGGACCGCCACGCTCGCAATCGCCGCCGCGACGGCAATTGTGAAAAACGGTAGTTCATAAGATCGAGCGACCTCCCCGACTTCCGACGTGCCTGAGAGAGTTGCCAGCAGTCCGCTTAGCATTGGACCCAGAAGGAATCCCGAAATTGCCGCCATGCTCAGCCAAGCCAATCGCCGAGCTCGCCACTCATCGCTTCCACCCTGGTCTGCGATCAAGGCGGATGCAACCGGCGTAATTCCTGCCGCAAAGAGACCGGTTAAGAAACGCTCGGCATAGAGCATACCTATGCTTAGCTTGATGGACGACAGCAGCAGGCTCGATCCGAAGCCGATCAAGTCAAGGCACAATATTTTGCGTCGCCCAAATCGATCGGATAGCTTTCCCCAGAGAGGTGCGAATAAGAAGAGGGCGAGCGCATGTGTGCCTGTCAGCAGGCCGGTATGGCGCGAGACCTCGGTCGTTGCGCTCGGTCCGTCGATTGCCTGGAGCATGAGAGGTAGGATTGGCAGCACAATCCCATAACCGGCGGAGACTGTTGAAACGGCCAGGAGCACGGAGACCATTGCTCCTACTGCAAATTTTGGCTCGTTTTTCGAACCCATCACGCGGGAGCTTCCTCGAACGTCGCGCGGACCATGGGATTGCTACTTACGTGCTTGATGCCCGGCAGTCTTGTCCGCTTCAACATGAGTGCGTTAATCGCGACGATCGCTGAGCTGCCAGACATGGAAAGGGCGGCAATCTCAGGACTTAAAATGAACGGATAGAGCACGCCAGCCGCAAGTGGAAACGCGACTACGTTGTATCCGACCGCCCACCAGAGGTTCTGATGCATTTTGCGCAGTGTCGCTCGTGATAGCTCGATTGCACCGACGACATCGTACGGATCACTTTTCATAAGGACGACGTCGGCGCTCTCCATCGCGACGTCGGTGCCAGCGCCGATCGCAAATCCGACATCGGCTTGGGTCAGTGCCGGCGCATCGTTGATGCCATCACCAACCATGCCTACCTTCTTGCCCTGCGCCTGCAACTCCTTAACTTTCGCCGCCTTCTGGCCGGGCAAAACGTCGGCTAGAACGATATCGATCCCTAGCTCACTGCCGATGCGTTCTGCAGTTCCTTTGTTGTCCCCGGTCAACATGGCGACTTGCACCCCGCGCTCCTGCAGTTTTTTGATCGTCGCGGTCGCTGTTGGGCGGGGTGCATCAGCAATTGCGATCAACGCGATGATTTTCTTGTTGCGAACAAGATGGACCACGGTTCTGCCTGAGCCCTGCAGTCTGTCGGCGTCGGCCAACAAAGGACCAACGTCAATGTCTTGGGAGTCCATAAGCCGACGATTGCCCAGAAAAACCTCCGCTCCGGCAACGATCGCTCTAGCGCCCATGCCTTCTAGGTTCGTGAAATCCTCAGCCTTCGCAGCAGCAATCCCTTCTGCCCGGCGTAGAATGGCTTGAGCCAAGGGATGATCTGAGCCGGCCTCTACAGACGCTGCGACGGCCAGCACCCCTTCCGTCGTCTCTCCGTCCGATGTCACTATCTCGACGACTTCTGGCTTGCCCAAAGTGAGCGTTCCGGTCTTGTCGAAGACGATCACGTCGAGCTTGGTGGCGTCCTCGAGGGCAGCGGCATTCTTGAATAGAATGCCGTTCATCGCACCGAGCCCGGTGCCGACCATCACAGCCATGGGCGTCGCGAGACCTAGGGCATCGGGACATGCGATGACGAAGACCGTAATCGTAAGCGTGAGGGCGAAGAGAAGTGGCTTGTCCAACCACCAAAACCAGACCACGAATGTGAGGAGACCGATGGCGACCGCGGCGACAACCAGCCATTGAGAAGCCCGATCCGCAAGGAGTTGTGCGGGGGCCTTCGAGTTCTGGGCTTCTTGCACAAGTTTGACAATCTGAGCAAGTGCCGTGTCGGCGCCGACTTTTGTAGCAGAGTAACGGAACGTCCCGCTCTTGTTGATCGTTGCGCCGATCACGGTATCGCCCGGCTTCTTGTCGACCGGCATCGATTCTCCCGTCAGCATCGATTCATCGACGGTCGATTTGCCTTCAATCACTTTACCGTCTACCGGAATTTTGTTTCCTGGCCGTATCACGACGATGTCGTCTACTGCGACTTCAGCCGTTGCCACTTCCACTTCCCGGCCGCCCCGGATGACGTTTGCTTTTGGCGGCGAGAGATCCAGGAGAGCTTGGATGGCAGCTGAAGCGCCTGCGCGCGCCCGCATTTCCAGCCAATGACCGAGAAGAATGAAGACGAGAAGTACGGCTGAAGCTTCATAGAACTGTTCGCCATCGAAGAAGAATGTGGCTCCGACGGAGAACAGGTAACCGGTCCCTACGCTGAGGATGACGAGCACTGCCATGTTGAGGACGCCGTTCTTGAGCGCCCGGTAAGCAGCAACGGCGAAAGGCCACACGGGATAGAGGATTGCACCGCTTGCCAGAAGGAACAGTGTGACGTTGAGGCTGAGACCGAAAGGTGGCTTCAGCGGGGTGTCCATGCCCATTGGGGCTAGGCCGAAAATGGGAATCGTAAAAAATAGGCTGATGAAAAATCGGTTCCGCATATCGCGAACCATGTCGTGCATATCCATGCCGGCGCCGTGGCCCATTTCGTGGGACATGGCGTCCATTTTGCCTCCATGAGCGCCGTGATCGCTATCCGAGGCTCTGGCAGGGTCAGTCGCGTGATCGCTGTCGCGATGCTTGCCATGATCAGTATGTGCGCGGTCCTGCGGCTGCCCTTGAGCATCTAGTAATGCCTCTCTGTCGACGGGCAGACGTGCATCGCACAGGTGCGTGGGCTCAAGGCGCCCAAGGCAATGATGACCGCAGCGCTCAATCGCCTGTTTTATTGCATCAACCGTAATCCGCCGATCATCATACGTTACAGTGGCGCAACCGGAGACAATATTCACGACCGCAGCCGTCACCCCATCAAGCTTCCTCAACTGCATCTCGACACCAAAGGCTCCGAGCGGTGAAAGAAGCTCCGCAACGTGCAGATTGACGACAGGCATTCGTGCACTCCCTTGGCAAGGTTTTCGACATAACCGACGATCTGCGCAGATTACGGTTCTGCCAGATCATCCTCGACGCAATGATGATGCCGCTCACACGCTCCATAGCAACCAGATCGGCCGTTCCGATTTCTGGTTCAACACGAAGCGCATAGATCTAACTTAGGTCAGGATAGCGTTGGAGCTAGATAAGCAATTTGTAACGCTCTGTAACAGGAAGAGCAGTTTGCCGATGTCAGACCGCGAAGCGCCCGACGCTGCATGAGTGCGCTTATGGTCGTCGGCTGTTCCTGAATTGCTGTGTGGTCGTCGAAACGGGATTGGAGATGATTGCCGGTGCACCTGTCAAGCGGTCCGCCTGTGAACGGGAGCACCATGTGCGGTTGTTGAATGGCTTTATGAGCTTTGTATTTGCATGACAGCAGGGTGTTGCGCGTGGTGCTGAATTCGCGCTCAACAACGACCCATGCTAACCAGTCATTGTTTTGGCAGTGCAATGGTTGCAGACAGGCCGCCCTCAGGGCGGTTGGCAAGTCGAAGTGACCCTCCGTGGCCGGTGATGACGCTCTTAGCAACCGTCAAACCGAGTCCTGAGCCGCCCGTATCGCGGCTGCGGGACATCTCGAGGCGGTAGAACGGGGCATAAACCTTGTCGAGTTCATCCTCCGGAATTCCCGGGCCTTCATCCTCGATGACGATCGTGATGGTTTGATCGGTTGCCACCACCCTGATTTTGGCCGATCGGCCATATTTAATGGCGTTGCCGATCAGATTTGTGAAGGCGCGTTTGAGTGCCAGTCGCCGGCCGCTGAACACGGCTTTGCCTTGTCGCTCGAGCGTCACGGTAAAACCGCTATCACTAAAATCATCGCAGATCGTGCCGATAATGGCGCCGATATCGAGGCGCTGCTGTTCTTCTCCCGTATGGTCGCTGCGCAGATAGTCGAGCGATGAGTCGATCATCTGGAGCATTTCATCGAGATCAGCTTCGAGGTCGCGGCGCCAGTCGCCACTCTCAAGCTCCTCGATCCGGAGTCTCAGTCGGGCCAAAGGTGATTTGAGATCATGGGACACGGCTGCCAATACCAGCGTCCGTTCATCGACAAGTTTCTTGACGCGTTGCTGCATCTCATTGAATGCAGTGGCGAGTTCCCGAACTTCTTTCGGGCCTTCGACCGGCAGAGGTTGGGGTTCTCTGGCCACATAGACCCGTTGGGCTTCCTCGGCGCATTTTCGGATGGGACGCGTGACACTCCCGGCCATCCCGAGTGCTATTCCAAGCACGCCAAGCGCCATGAACCCGGTCGAAACGAGAATTGCGCGTATCGACGAATGCGGCCCTTCGAGAAGCGCGATGTTGGTATTCACCCAGCCGCCATCGGGCAATTTCATGGAAACGAGCGTCAAATGAGGATCGGTTCGTTTTCCCGACCCCTCAGCCGGCGCACCAACGATAACCTTCTCTTTTCGTGCGCTGTTCACGCGCTTGACAAGCTCGGTGTGGAGTTCGGACGGCAGGCCTTCCAGAACAACCGGAGCCACGGCTAAGGGCACCGAACTGTAGTGAACTTCGAGTGCGCCACCAGAGAGAGTATGTGCAGCGGCCTCACGATCGGCCGGTGGCAGGCGACTGAGGGTTGATTCGATCGCCAGAATTCGTTCTGCCGTGCGTGCGGCATTTGTCAGATTGACCTCGGTATCAAGCCCGAGCCGATAAGCCCAGATACTCGCCAAGTGCAGCGTGATCAGTCCCACAAGAAGGATAGCGATCGTGCGACCAGCGATTGTGTCTGGAACCAGCCTCATACTACCTCGCCTCGGGTATCGTATCACCTAAGAGTCTGCGCGAGCTCAATCGGCAAATCGTGTCATAGGCGTTTGACTGTCGGTACAAACATGTACCCTGTTCCCCTCACCGTTTTGATCATCGCACTTTCATCCTCGCTTTCAAGTTTCCGTCGAAGGCGGCTGATTTGAACGTCGATACTTCGGTCGAAGCCGGTCGCCACGCGATTGCGGGATAGATCGAGCAACTGTTCGCGAGTTAAAACCCGCTGCGGGCTTTCGACGAAAGCAAGCAGCATGTCGTATTCGCCCGTGCTCAGGTCTATGACGACGCCGTCGGGATTGGCAAGTTCGCGCTTGCGGGTGTCGAGCACCCAGTTTTCGAATTGATAGGCACCGCCGCTCAACGGCTTGACGAGATTTGGCGATATGGCAGCGCGCCGCAACAAGGCGCGCACGCGGGCCAGAAGTTCGCGGGTGCTGAAGGGCTTTGGAAGGTAGTCGTCGGCGCCCATCTCCAGCCCGACGACACGATCCGTTTCATCGCCCTTGGCGGTTAGCATCATAATTGGTGTTGAAGACGTTTTGCGCAATTCCCGGCACAGATCGAGCCCCGAGGGGCCAGGTAACATCACATCCAGTATGATCAAATCGTAGATGACGAGCTTGAGGGTATCGTTCATCTCGCGCCCATCTCGAACGCCGGTCACCTTATAGCCCTGACCGCGGAGAAACTTGGCGACGAGTTGGCGGAGCTGGCCGTCATCGTCAACGATCAGAATGTGTGCATCCGTATTGGACGAAGCGGGACTGCCGCTCTCGCGTTCGTTGGTTGAGTCGGCGGCGGATGCGGGCATGGGGCCGATTGGTCTGATGTTGAAGGGGCTTAGCGCAGCGTTCCAGCCACGTCGCCCTTTGTGTGCAGATGTGGCCGAATGTTGAGGCGTCACTTGTCTTTCTTGAGCGTCATGACCGTCAGTTGACCGTTTACTTTATCGGCCGTGAACGTCACGGCGTCTCCGGGTCTGGCCGCTTTCAACAGATCCGGATCGGCCGCCTTGAACACCATCGTCATTGCATCCATCGACAAGTTTGGGATCGCCTGGTGATCAATGCTGATCTTGCCAGTCGCCTCGTCGACTTTGGTCACTGTGCCACTTACTGAAGGTAGCGTGGCAGAAGTCGTCGCTTCGGCTGGACCTTGCAGGTTGGAATCCTTCGGGTTGTCAGCGGCTGGACCGGCCATTGCCGCCCCGCTCAGAAGGAATAGCGCCAGAGTCGCGGCGGAATTGGCTGTACGTTTCATCTTTCGTCACTCCTTGTTTTCGCTACCGATGATCGTACAAGTTACTTGGCTGACACGACGACAAGGCCCTTCATTCCGGCCTCGGAATGACCTGGAATGAGGCAAGCAAACTCAAAGGTTCCAGGCTTCGAGAACTTCCAAAGAATTTCGCTTGTGCCTGCCGGCTTCAGACGGCGGCCGTTTGGATCATCATGCTCCATTTCGGGATTTTTCTGCATGGCGACGCGGTGCTTCGCGTTCTTTTCATCGCTGTCGAGCATAAACTCGTGGTCGAGAGAGCCCTTGTTGATTAAAACAAACTTCACCTGCTCGCCAAGTTTGACGGTGACGGAGGAAGGATCGTAACCCATTTTGCCGTCGCCTTCTGTCATCGCAACATCAATCACGCGAAATGGTTTGGTGGGGTCGCCGGGTTCGCCCGCGGCAAACGCCTTGTGTGAGTGACCCTGTTCGCCAGGTTCCGCCAGAACGTGGGGGGCAGACATTGCGGCCAGAAGGCCGGCGGCAAGGAATAACGATCTGCCCAGTCGGATGTATGATTTGGTCACGGGAGCCCCCTCAATTGATCGCGCAGAAAACGCTGCGCTTACCGTGTAGTACTAGAAGCTTTGTCCTACGAGATCATTGCGCGATTGTTACAAACCGTTTCAACGGCAAGTGGTCCCAGCTGAGCAAGAGCTATGGGCGTGCTTTTGATGTATGCCTCCGCTCCATGGCGATCGTAGGTGTGCCGTGAGCCTGAGGCCTGCTCTATCGCCAGATTGGCCAGGTGCCGCTTAGTGACCCGAATGACCGCTTGGCTTGACTGCTTTGACCTCAGTTTCGGTTGCCGGCGAGTTTGAAGGCGCGGCTGGTGCGCGCACTGGGTTGGCGAGCTTTTCCGGATCGCCCGTCCACTTGTAAGCCACCGTCCCTTCCGGATTCTTGTACCAACCCGGATCCTTGTAATCGTTGCGGTCAAGTCCTTCGCGGACTTTGACAACGGAAAACATGCCGCCCATCTCGACTGGACCGAATTGCGCAAAGCCGGTCATCATCGGCAACGTGTTATCGGGCAGCGGCATTTCCATTTCGCCCATGTCTGCCATGCCGGCCCCTCCCATCGGCATGTAGCCCTTTACCATGCCGCTCATGCGCTTCTTCAACTCGGTCTGATCGACGCCAATGAACGTTCTCAGATCGTGGCCCATGGCATTCATCGTGTGATGTGACTTGTGGCAGTGAATCGCCCAATCACCCTCGTGAATGGCGTCGAATTCATAGGCCCGCATCTGACCCACCGCACAATCAATCGTTACCTCTGGCCAGCGCGATTCAGGTCGTGTCCATCCGCCATCCGTGCACGTGACCTCGAAGTGATAGCCGTGCATATGGATCGGATGGTTGGTCATCGTCAGGTTGCCGAAGCGCACGCGCACCCGATCGCCCTTGCGCACAACCAGCGGATCGATCCCAGGGAACACGCGGCTGTTCCAGCTCCACAAGTTGAAGTTCAGCATCTCTGCAATCCGCGGCACGTATGAGCCTGGATCGATATCGTAGGCGTTAAGCAGAAAAACGAAGTCGCGGTCGACGCGCATGAACTTCGGATCCTTGGGGTGGACAACGAAGAAGCCCATCATGCCCATCGCCATCTGGACCATTTCATCGGCGTGCGGGTGGTACATGAAGGTCCCGGACTTGGCGATTTGCCACTCGTAGACGTAGGTTTCGCCAGGCTTGATGTGCGGCTGGTTCAGCCCGCCGACCCCGTCCATGCCGCTCGGTAGAATCTGCCCGTGCCAATGGATCGTTGTATGCTCGGGCAGCTTGTTGGTCACAAAGATGCGAACCTTGTCGCCCTCCACGACCTCGATGGTCGGGCCGGGTGATTGCCCATTGTAGCCCCACAGATGCGCCTTCATGCCAGGCGCCATTTCGCGCACGACGGGCTCAGCGACGAGATGAAACTCTTTCCATTCGCCGTTGATACGTGGCGCCAACGTCCAGCCGTTCAGCGTCACAACAGGCTGATAATCTGGTCCGCTTGATGGAGCGACGACTGGCGCTTGCGTTGCCGGAGATGTCTGGAACTGGAGTTCGGGAACGGCTGCGTGCGCCGGCCGGCCGGTCACTTTGGATGCCCCTAGGAGTGCAAGACCGCCTGTGGCCGCCATCATATCTCTGCGTGAAACCGTCATCTCTCAGGGTCCTTTCAACTCTATCCGCCGGCAGCACCAGGCACCCGGGCTTGCGGGTCCGCTGCATCCCGTCCACCGACTACGGCGGTGTGAAGATCAACCTTGGCCAGCCAAAAATCCCGCCGGGCAGTGACCGCTTGAACATTCGTATCTATGCGCGCCCTGGCATCGGTCAGCAACGCGAAAACATCAATAAGCATGCCGTTATAGTTCAACAAAGTCTGCTCGCTGATGATCTGGCGCAAGGGCAAGATCTCGCGCTCGTAGTGGCGCACCACGTCGAAGTTGCCGCGATAAGCCTGATAGGCCTGACGCGCCTCGGACCGGACGTTGACGGCCTTTTCGATCACGCGATTGACCGCCGCCATGTAAGTTTCTTCCGCCCGGCGCGTGCGGACTTCACCGAAATCATAGATCGGGATCTGAAAATCGACATCAAGACCGCGCCAGCGGATTTTTTCGGTCCGGTCAGTCGTCGTCCTAATGAGACTAGGACCGGGCCCGAGCGTGTAATCGACCTCGGTGACATCGGTTTTTTCAAGCCGGCGAATACCACGCACGTCCAGAACATCGATAAAGCGCGTTGCGTGGGTTAGTCCGAACTCTTTGGCGAGGATTGCGACTTCCATTCGCGCGATCTCAAGATCAACTCGAAACAGCACAGCTTCGGTTTCGATGTCGTCTTCGATCTTTGGCTTCGAGGGCAGTGCGGGGAGTTTGTCAGCCAGTTTGTATTTGATCTGCGCGCCCCACAGCCCGAGTGCCTGATTAAGCCGTTCGCGTTCGAGACGTTGGTTCAATCGCGCTTGCGCCAGCTGGCCGCCGACCTCGGCCGTGAAGGCATGCTCGCGCGCCTGGTCCAGCTTCGACATGCCGCCTGTTTCGCCGAGCTTCTTTGCAAAGTCCGAGACTGTTTCGGCTGACATCAGCGCTTGATTGAGTAGCTTCACTAATTCATTCGCAGCCACCGCGCGGTAATAGGCCCGCCGCGCATCGGCAGCAACCCTAAGCGTCGTTTCAACAGCGCGCGTCTGAGCCTGGAAAAAGCGATCTTCGGCAATCTCCCGCCGGCGTGGCAGTGTCAGCAGGCTCAATACATTCTGCAGTATCTGCGCTTCCAGCTCGATCGAAGACGGCTGTACGAGCCGGGACAACGTAATGGCAGGCGAAGGTGGCAGACTGGCTTCGACTATCGTTGACTCGGAAACGCCCAACTCGTTGTAAGCGGCCTGAAGGCCACGATTGTTCAGGAGCGCAATCCTAACGGCTGCATCTGCCGTCATCGTGCGTGATAGCAGGTCGGCGACCCTTGCTTGGGCGGCGGTGGCTTCGTCCTCACTGCGGATCTTGCGAACGGGCTCGCCGATTGCAGCCGTCGTTAGGTCACTTACGATGCCCATGCCTCCATCGGGCGAGAATTTTGCGCAACCTCCTAGAAAGACGACCAAAGTCAACGTCGGCGATAATCTGCCAAATCGCGCACGCCATTCGCGTCGTCGGCTCAAAACCATGAGCGCTTCCCCCCCCCGGTGTGCTCAGACCTGCCGTGCTCGCCCCCGCGACCACGGCAGTCGAAAAGTCTAGTGCTGCATGCCCGGCATCGGCGCCATTTCGGGCGGCTTAGATGGTGCCGCTGGCGGCGCTTGCGGCTGGCTTTGCTGCGATTCGGCCGGCATAGATCCCGGAGATCCCGGAGGCGCGACACGACGGTTAATGTCACCCCAAGGTAGGGGTTCCACGGGCCGATATGTCTTCAGACCAGCGCCTATCGATCGATAGCCGCTGCTTGGAACGTCAACGCGCTCGTCTGGCAACGGGCCGGAATGCGGCCATTCCGGCGTGATGTTCGCCCACCCGGTCAAAAGGACAGTGGCTGTTAATACTATTGTCGATTTAAGCACCAATAATCTCTCCCTGTCCGCTGTTTTAGCGCCCAGCCCGACTCATAATCAGCCACTCAAAGTTTAGATTGGATCGCGCTACCATGCGTTGCGCGAATGTTACAAATTATTTCACCTGGCCTGCTGCCGGTTTCGTGGACACCGAGATTGGGTGTTTCATGAAGCCGGAGGTGGCCAACCGACCGTTCCGCACCGCGGGCTTCGAGTCGTGTTGAATGGCCCGCAACAGCGGGGTAAGGGGTCCTGTTCAGGCGTCGTCGTTCGCAGTCGTTCCGATCAAGGTCCAGTTTGGTGCAAACCCCACCCGCGCGCTTGTTGGCCCGTACAGCACGCTCTTAAGATTGTTAAGGTTCTTCGGTGGAGGCAGGTGATGGCATCCGAGCCACACGTTCTGGTCGTCGATGACGACCGTGGGATAAGAGACCTCCTGACACGATACCTGCGCAGGAACGGTCTGCGCGTTCACGTGGCGGCCAACGGCCGCGAAATGTGGTCTCGACTGAGCGAGTGCAAGATTGACTTGGTGGTGCTTGATCGCGTCATGCCGGGGGAGGATGGACTTACGCTTTGCCGCGAATTGAGAGCTCACAGTCGCGTCCCGATCATAATGCTGACGCTTCTGGGAGCGGAGACAGATCGCATATTGGGCCTTCAGATGGGCGCCGATGACTATGTGCAGAAACCGTTCAATCCCGAGGAACTCCTGGCCCGCATCAGGGCTGTGTTACGGCGCGCCAATGATCTTCCTTTGCGGGGGGAGTTGAAGAACGACGCGGTGCTTCGCTTCGCAGGATGGACGTTGGATCGGACCCGCCGGCGGCTCGTCACGCCAGCTGGTGCTATGGTCGCCTTAACGGATGGGGAATTCGACTTGTTGGTCGCGTTTGCCCAGCATCCTCAAGTCATACTGTCTCGCGATCAACTTCTCGATCTGGCCCGGGGACGCGCGGCCGCTGCGTTCGACCGCGGCATTGACATGCAGATCGCGCGACTGAGGAGAAAGATCGAAGCCGATCCCGCAGATCCTGAGCTCATCAAGACAATTCGCAATAAGGGGTATGTCTTTACCCCAGAGGTTTTCGAGGAGGCCCATGTATAATATTCTCGACAGCGTCAGGGGCAGGATACTCCTCGTCGTGTTAGTGTTTGTGTCGATTTCGCACATTGTTGGTCTTTGGATCTATGCTCAGCGAAGCGACGCGTCGACCACTCTCCTACGTGACGCCATGCTCGCCGAGCGCATTTCCCTCATCGTGAGACTGGTCGAGAGGGTACCGTCGAGGGATGTCCCGACGCTATTGAAGCTCGTGAGCGGTCCCGTCGCTGGCTTTTCTTTGTCGACTGTGACCGCCGCCGGAGAAGAGCCTCCCGAAGGCTCGCGGACTCACTTGCTGGAGCACTTGTTGAGCGCGTTCTTGAACCATCCGACGCATGACAACATTCGGACGACGTTCTCTACCTCCAACGAAATGACGGAAACCGCCGCACTGCTCGTCACCATCAATAATTCTTCTCACACAGAGCTCGATCACTTGCCTGGAAACCCCCTGGCCCACATCAGCTCAACCGGGACTGCGGCCATAGACATCAGGCTCCGTAACGGCCAGTTACTACATGTGGTTGCTCCGATGCTCGGCGTGGCGCCCTTCTCGCTTTGGAAGACGGGAGTATCGCTGGCCGTCATGCTGATCACGATTTTGCCGCTCGCGATCTGGGTCGTGTATCGATGGAACAAGCCCCTTATGGTTCTCGCGGCAGCAGCCAAATGCTTGGGACGAGACATTTATGTCCCACCCTTGAATGAGAACGGGCCCTTGGAAATACGAACAACAGCGCATGCCTTTAACGTCATGCAAGAGCAAATCCGAAGACTGGTACAGGACCGCATTGCAATCGGTGCGGCCATCGCGCACGACCTTGGCACGCCGGTCACTCGGCTTTGGTTGCGCGCCGAAGAAATTGCTGATGTCGACATACGGGAACCAATTCTGGCCGAGCTCAGTCAGATGCGCCGGATGATCACCGAGACGCTGTCCTTTGCTCGTATGGATTTCACTGCAGAGACAAGCGAGCCTATAGATCTATTGTCTTTCGTCCAACGCGTGTGTGACGAACAAGCCGATATTGGCGGGGACGTCGAGGTCAGTGGGCCAGCGCGCCTCGTGATCCGCACCAAGCCCATGGCGCTGCACAGGACGCTCTCAAACGTCATCGATAACGCTGTGAAATATGGTAAGCGCGCACGCGTCACCGTTGAGGAACAAGACGAATCTGTAGCGCTCCTTGTCGATGACGATGGTCCAGGGATTCCCGAGGATATGCACAAAGTGGTGTTTGAGCCCTTTCGGCGTCTCCAACAAGAAGAGAATGGGGCGGAAGGCACCGGTCTTGGCCTGACGGCGGCGCGCATCTTGGTGAGAAGCATTGGTGGCGAGATCACCTTAAGCAATCGACCCGAGGGCGGGCTCAGGGTGTCGGTTCATCTGCCAAAATAGCTGGTTCAAAGACCAGATGATGTTATCCGGATTCGTGGCCGTGATGATCCGGTGGCTGGCATTGTTTCGAAACTCGGCTGTGCTCTATTCGCTGTGTCCTTCTATTGAAGGCGCCTCCCAACTCATCGCCAGCGTTTTTCTCGAATTCGCGACGTGTGCAATCATTTGAAACAATCCTGCAAACAACATGTAGCCTTTCTCTCCTAATTGTCTGGTCACGGCAAATCACAGAGGGGCCTTCAAGCCACTCGTGGACATAATCAGATAACAGAGAAGGGAGACTCTCATGATCGCGAACACATTTAAAATCGCTGCGCTTGCGGTGGCGGCTGGCATCCTCGCGGGGCCGGTTCAAGCATCGACGGTATGGCACTTCCCCTATAAGGCGGCGCCGTTCGCTATGTCGCACGAACGACCAATATTGAAGGCGATCAATCCTAAGCCGCGAGAAACCAAGCATCGCGATCGGGCGACCGTCGGAAGCGGCGGAATGGTGGTCGCGCATCATAAGCCGCCCTACCATAACGGCGTGCCCAAATCACCGCCGGTTAAAGTGGGTCCGCGAGAGACCGCATAGCCATCCCAATTCGGCGACTGCCGAATCTGAACCCCGGCTGCGACCGCGCTCCACCGCGGCTAGGGCATTTGATTTGGAGCGTATTAGGAGTTTAAGATGAGAATGGCACTGCGCAGGACGAATGTGCTTGCACTTGGTACAATAGGGTTGGTGGCCGCTTTGGCTTCTGGTGCCATGGCAGCTACACCTGAGGAACGTGCAAAGTGCGAAGCAATGGTCAAAAAGATGGGAGCTCCGGCGCCTCACGATCACGGTAAGGACAAAACGGGTGCGCCGAATGCCATGACGGCAGACCATGTTCGGTGCAAGGAAATCCTTGCCGAGCCCGCCCATGGGAACAAGGAAGGTTCCAAGCACAACCAAAATTAGCGACTGTCAAAATTGCTACAATAAAAATCGGGGCACTGCTTCAAGGCAGCGCCCCGATTAGGTTCGTTCAGACTTTGCGGCTTTTGCAATCGGGACGAAAGCTGTACCGATCATTCGCGAGGGCTCTGAATACGAGCAGCGACCGTTGCACGCCTTGCACGAGTGAGACCTATGGCCGGGATTAAAATCCATTGCATGAGGGGCGCCAAGCCCGTTCCAATAACAGGTACAACTGGCATCAGCGACGAGTATGCCCAGCTTGTCCGGACAACAATGTTGAGCCACTCGCTGAAGATCGTATAGCCAACACCGAGTATGATGGTGACAGCAAGGACCAGATTGTGTCTTTCGTCCGGCCAGTTCTTTGTGCCGACTGATACCAGGGCCAGAATCAGTGCGGAGAGAGCAATCAATGCATCGCCGAGTGTGCAGTGAATAACGGCAAAGGCTATGTCGCGTGCCGTCCCGGTCGTCCAGATCGTGTAGAGAGGAAGTTGCAAGGTTTCCCAGATGAGATTGGCCACGAGTATGACAGCCATATAGATCGTGATAGCTCGGAGCCAATCGGGGGCCGCGGGGTGCGGCAGAGAGACATCACCGGTTGAATTCATATTGTTCCCGCCGGTCAAGAAGACGCTAGGACGGAATTGAAGACGATTTACTTAATGCTGGCCTCAGGGAGCACCCGAACGCCAGCCATCCGCGATATTGGCATCGCCTCTCACACTCTCACGCTGTTCCATATCCGCCGCTCATCACTGTATGTCAATGGTGTGGGCGGAAAGCCGGGTTAAGCTGACCGAGAGCCAGCTGAAGATCACGACATCGATTAGCGTTGCCAACGTGGCCTGCACCATCACGATCACCTGAAAGACGGAGAGTGCGTTGGACCCTCGCATCCAATCGACGAAGGCGTAGACGACGACAAAGAGGGGTAGCAGGGAGACCAGTATTTGCATCATCGTGTGCATTGCGCCGCCGCGAGGCTGAGCTACAACGGATCGCGCTTGCCACGCTACATAAAGCAACGCGATGACGCCGACCCAGGAGACATGCCGCATCGCTGCGTTTACATTCTGAAGTTCCGGGGAATGTCCCCACCACAAAACATACAAGAGTAGGATCGAAAGGACGAGCGGCGCGCCATGATTGGACGAGAACGCCAGGATGCCGTATCCGCGCCTAACCTGCATCAGCGCTCCTCCGGCTTCTTCATGAGAACTCTTCATGATACGACCTCGCCTACGAATCGACGGTTGAAATGCTGATTGATGCTCATGTCGGAGCTCCGGTTAGTCTTGAGATGCGGGGAAAAAAACCGGGGACCCGTACGGCATACTGCCGATAAGCATCGCCGAAATCGGCGATGGCCTCGCGCTCCTCTTGACGTGCCAATCGAATGTACATCCACACAAGAACCGGGAACATCAAGAGTGTTAGAATTGTCGGCCACTGCAGAAGGAAGCCAAACATCACCATGATAAAGCCTACATACTGGGGATGCCGAACATACGAATAGGGACCGGTGGTTGCGAGCGACTTTGCACGCTGTGCTTTATACAGGACGTACCATGCATTCGATATCACCATGAATCCACCCGCAATGAAGGCAAAACTCAGAATGTGGAAAGGCCCGAAATGTGGATTGGCTTCCCAGCCGAAGATCATCTCGAGTAGATGTCCAGCATCATGAGAAAACCAGTCCACGTTGGGGTATCGGCTCTGCAGCCAGCCTGACATGAAATAAATGGTCAGCGGAAAGCCATACATCTCCGTAAACAGTGCCACGAGGAAGGCGCTGAATGCGCCGAACGAGCGCCAGTCACGAGTCGTCTGCGGCTTGAAGAAGGTGTAGGCAAACACGATGAAGACCACGGAGTTGATAATGACCAAGCTCCACAATCCATAAGCCGACATTGGCTCGTTCATCATTTGCCTCCTTTTGTTGCGTCCCAGGTTGCGGACGAACCTCCGGAGTCGGAGCCCTTATGATTGCTTGGCTGGCTCTGTCCACTATGGCCTTCGTGTCCGCCATGCCCGAACATGTGCAGCAGCGGGCAGGCAAGAAGGAACAGGAAGGGCAGGATCCCTAAGACATGCGCTCTGTGCTCGGTGAAGAGCAATGTTCCCCCCATAGCCAAGAATGCCAGGAGAACGACTCCGCTGCGCGAGGTCCAGAAGCCCCCTCTCCCTCCAGGTTCGTGACGCGAGTGATCGTGGATTGGCATGTGATGTTCCTTCCGGGTGCTCGACGTGTTTTCTGTCTCTCATTGAGTTGCCCTGATCTTGGGCATGGGTTTACTCAGAGCTCGCCGAATTATACGCGAAGGCGAAAAGCGCTCCAAAGGCGAAGCCGACTAACACTAAGCCGGCTAGTCCGCTCATGAACCGGAAGAGACTGAAGGGCTGGGTCGACTTGAGCGATGTCAGGTCGAGTCCGTGAACAAATGAGTTGAAGAATGCCATCGTGCCGTCCGGCCAAATCGCGAGCGCAGCGGCGCAAACGGTATTGAGTACGGCAAGTGTGACTGCGGTGGCTATGCCAGCCGAGAAAGCGTTTATTTTATTCATAGCGTATTCCTTTTATTGGCCATAAGTTTCGTCCGACTCGTTGCGAGGCAGACCTGTGCAAATAGTTGCTCGGCCACTTTAGCGGTAGCAGACCAAATCAGCGTTGCCAGACTTCATCCATTGGGCCGCTGTCTATTCTTGATCGGCGGAGACTGGGTCACTCTCGGCGTTTGCTCAATGCCGGTGAAGCGATCGCGGTGCGCCGCAAACTCTTGATGGCATCGGTCGGAGCAGAAAAAGTAGGCCCAGCCTCGGTAATCCTCGTGGGCTTGGGCATTACAGAGATTGAACTCCTTTCCGCAGACTGGGTCCCTGACGGTTATCATCTTGTCACTCCTTCAATGGAACACCATGCCGGCGACATGGAAGCCGGCGTCGGCGTGAAGGACCTCTCCCGTGATGGAGGCACCATAGTCGCTGGCGAGAAGAACCGCGACGCGGCCGATCTCGCAGGCATCAACAGTTCTTCGCAGGGGCGCCTTGGCAGCGGCTTCGAGAATGAGTTCGTCGAAATGTTCAATGCCGGATGCGGCCCGGGTTTTGATAGGGCCTGCCGATATGGCATTGACTCGAATGCCTGTCGGCCCCAGTTCGTGGGCGAGATAGCGTACCGTCGCCTCGAGCGCTGCCTTCACTGGCCCCATGACATTGTAGTGATCGACAACTTTTTCGGCGCCGTAGTAGCTGAGTGTAATCAGACTCCCCCCCTGCTTCATCAGGGGTTCTGCTAGCCGCGCCATGCGAATAAAGGAATGACAGGAGATCAGCATCGACTCGGAAAAGCCATCTGCGGAGCAATCCGTGAGACGCCCGTGAAGATCCTCTTTTCGCGCCCAAGCGACAGCGTGGAAGACAATGTCAAGTTTCCCCCACTTCTCTTTCGCCGCATCGAACACGGCCTCAAGCTGACCCGGGACGGCGACATTACACGGCAATACAATCTCGGCGCCGAGTTCGGCTGCAAGTGGCGCAACGTACGGCTTGGCCTTATCATTCATGTAGGTTATCGCGACATCCGCGCCAGCGCCTCTGATGTGCTTGGCCGCCCACCAGGCTAGACTGTCGGCGTTCGCCACTCCAACAATCAGCGCCTTCCGTCCCTTGAGGTCAATTGCTTCCATCAGGTCCTCTAAGTTTCCATATCTTTATTCAAATCGCCGGGGCCGTCGTCGTTCCGAGACAGGTCCTCGGACTGGCACGTGCATTAGAAAGTCGCTCTTCTGGCATGGCATCACCTGGGCAATGGGCAGCACGCCATCTCTGGCTGAGGCGCGCATTCAAGACCCCGCTCGTCGGAAACAGGTCTTGGATGCGTAAATCGCGCCGTTGCGTGATGGATATGCGCGGCAAGCGCAAGGGCCGCGAGCCGGGCTGGTGCTTGATCGGCACGAGAACTCAACACCACGGGCGCGGAGAGACCGAGGACGATTCCGGCCGCAACCGAACCGGCAAGGTATTCGAGATTTTTCGCCAGGATGTTGCCGGAGACTAAGTCCGGGACCAGAAGGATATCACATTTACCGGCTACCTTTGATGCGATGCCTTTTTCGTTTGCTGCTCTGAGGGAGATCGCATTGTCGAAAGCAAGCGGACCATCAATGACCGCGCCAGTGATTTGGCCACGCTGCCCCATGAGTGTCAGGCACGCTGCGTGGACCGTAGAGGGGATCTCTGGATTGACTGTCTCCACAGCAGACAACGCAGCGACCAAAGGCTCTTCTATGTCGAGCAAATGGCAGAGTTCAATCGCGTTCTGGAGAATTTGGGCTTTGGCATTGACGTCCGGTGCGATGTTGATTGCGGCGTCAGTTATGAAAAGCAGTTTAGGGTAAGAGGGGATATCACAGAGGAAAACGTGGCTGACCCTTCGACCCGGAAGGCGCAGGCCGTGGTCGGAGTTTAAGATTGCGTGCATCAAAATGTCGGTGTGAATTTTTCCCTTCATGAGCACGTCGACCGTCCCGTCTCGCACCAGCTTGACTGCCGCGGCGGCTGCAGTCCCGTCACTCTTCGCATCGATGATTTTATCCGAGTTGATGCGAAGCCCAACTGAGGCAGCAAGATCGCGAATGACACTGGACTCGCCGACGAGGGTTGGTTCGGTAAGGCCGAGATCAACGGCGTCGCGTAAGGTTTCCAGCACGACTTTCTGCGCCGCATTCACAACGGCGACGCGAATGGGGGTTAGGTCTTTGGTCCTCTCGATAAGATCTTTGAGCTTACGCGGTTCTTGTTTCATGAGGAGCTCGCCTCCCGTCGCTTTGCTGGACTGGAACTGAGCTCCACGACGTGCCGCGCGATCATATATTCCTCGTCCGAGACGAGAGCTTGCACGGTGACGGGAGCTCCATGTGCTGAAATCGTGCCAGCGTTTGACTGACTTGCCGTGCTGTCGAGCCTGAGGCCGAGATAGGCGAACCCATGGCAGATGCGCTCGCGTATTTCGGAAGAATAAGCGCCGATACCGCCCGTAAATACGAGACGGTCGATGCCGTCGAGAGACGCGGTAAGTGCCGCCAAGTGATGACGCGCCCGATAGCAGAAAAGTGCGACCGCCTCCTGTGCCGGCTCGTCACGACAATTCAATAGATCGCGCATATCACTGGATATGCCGGAGACGCCGAGAAGTCCGGACTGCTTGTACAACAGGTTCTGTACCGCGCCGGCATCCATGCCCATTTCCGTCATAAGGTAGAGGACTGCGCCAGGATCAAGGTCACCAGACCTCGTTCCCATCATCAGGCCTGCCAGCGTGCTGAACCCCATTGTGGTTTCGACGCTCACACCGTTTCGGAGCGCGCACATAGAAGCACCGCTTCCCAAGTGAGCGATGACGATTCGCTCCTTCTCGACTTGCACGTTCTGTTCCCGAAGTGTCTCGACGACGTACTCGTATGACAGGCCGTGAAATCCGTACCTTCGGATTCCGCCGTCTTGAAGAGCGCGCGGTAACCCTGTGAGCCGCGCCAGCCTGGGCAGGTTGTGATGAAAGGCCGTATCAAAGCACGCGACTTGAAAAAGGTGTTGATCTAACTCGCGGATGGCCGAAATGCCGGCAAGGTTATTTGGCTGATGCAGGGGGGCAAGTGGGATCAGTCGTCTTAGTCTGTCCTCAAGCTCTCGTGTTACGCGGAGTGGACAGTCGTGGTCGGCCCCCCCATGCGCGACCCTATGGCCAACAGCGAAAAGCCTCGGCGTGGGTAGTTGATCTTTCAACGTCTTCAGTAGAAGTTCGAGTGCGTCGCGGTGGCTTGGGAGCGAAACCTGATCGTCAATAACTCTCTTCCCCGTCGGATCCTCTGTATGAAAATGTCCATGCGCCAGTCCGATCCTTTCCATAGCACCGGAAAACAGTCGCGGCAGCTTTTGTTCTGCCGCGAACAGCGCGAACTTGACGCTTGATGAACCGCTGTTAATCACCAAGATCGAGGTGCCGGATAACGAGACTGCGTTCACTGTTGGTCTAGCTCTTTGTTGGATAGCTGGTTTGCAGGTGCGATTCGTGCGGTCATCGATCCCCAAAGCTGGCAGACGATCGCTGGCTGTGCGCTTATCATTTCGGTCCTCAACAGAGTTATGATGACCGAGTGGTACCGCTGACATTGGGTCTGTGTTCGTTTTTATTTACTTTTCGTTCAGCCACTCGTTCAACAGATCGATTTCCGCTTTTTGGGTCTTGATGATGCTTTCGGCCAGTGTCTTGGTTTCAGGATCTTTGCCGAAGGCGAGCACCGTTCTTGCCAGGTCGATGGCGGCCTGGTGATGCGGGATCATGCGCTTGGCGAAATCGATGTCGGCGTCGCCGGTGAAGGGCATCGTCATGTGCTGAGTCATTCTGGTGATAAGGCCATTGAAAGCCTGGCTCGAAGGTCCCGTGTCCCCTTTGGGCTGCATGGCCATACCGCCGCCCATCATTTTTCCATGCATCTCTTGCATCATAGTCATCATCGTCATCGGATCGCCGCTCATCATGCCTTCCATGCCGCCTCCCCTCATGGGTGCGGCCGCTGCCGGCATTCGAGGCGGCAGCGGTGTTTCAGTCGGTGACGCGGGGCTGGCTGCAGGCTGCTCGTCCCCAGCGTGATGATCTCCGTGCGAGGACTGTGCGTAGGCGCCGGTTATTGAAGCCAATGTGATGCCAGCAACCGCGGTCACGATTGGCAATCGCTTTCTGGTCTTGCTCATGACCAATCTCCAGGCGCTGCGACTCTGAGCTACTTGCTCGCCTTTCCGCCCCCGCAACAGCCGCCGGGCCTATGCGCATGCTCATGATCGGCGGAGGTCGGGACCTCCGGCTTTTGAGCGACGTCCTGTTTCTGATTTTTAGCCTCAGTCCCGCCGCAGCAGTCGTGGCTCTTCGGGACTTGTGACGTGGGTTCCTTTGGATTTGTGGTCTTCGACATATCTAGTCTCCTCATGTTTTGCTTCTGCGCTTCGATAGGGTTTAGGTCAGCACCCGTGGCGGTGACGCGTGCCTTGATCGGTGGAGGGCGCGTCCGCGCTCACCGCATGTGCTGCGCGACCCGCGACCGTAGACAACTCCGCTCTTTCTTGGAGTGATTTAGGATCGCGCTCTTTAGCGCTAGGAGAGTGGTGACCGTATCCGGTTCCATGCCCGCCGTGGCCGAACCAATGCAGTGCAATGAACCCGACAACGAAAGCGACCCATAGCCAATTGCTTGCGAGCCATTCCATCCTTAGTGCTCCTTATTCAAATGGTAAGTAGAACTTTTATTCAGCGGCAATTCGTATGCTCTTCAGGTCATGCTCTAGCCTCCTGAGTTCAGCTTCACGCTGGCCGATGTAATCGCGGGTCAACGGAACGGCGTCCTGCCGCTTGGCAAGTTGGATCTGAAAGACCATCAAGCCTGAGTACCGGAATGCGCTCTCGCAGGCTGCCAAGTAGAACTCCCACATGCGGCAGAAGCGTTCGTCATAGAGCCCTCTCGCCTCCTCTCGCCGGGCAAGGAAGCGCTCCCGCCATGATCGCAGTGTGTCTGCGTAATGAAGGCGCAGGATCTCGATGTCGGTGACCACTAGGCCCGCTCGCTCGATCGCGGGAAGCACTTCGGAGAGCGCGGGCGCATACCCACCCGGGAATATGTACTTGGCCATCCAAGGATTGGTTGCGCCAGGGCCGTCCATCCGCCCGATGGAGTGGAGGAGCATTACCCCGTCGCTGGCCAGAAGTTGCGCGGCCTTATCGAAGAAGACAGGATAGTAATTGACGCCGACATGCTCGAACATACCAACCGATACGATTCTATCGAATGGGTCTGATACCGCTCGATAGTCTTGCAGGCGAAATTTGACACTTGCTGCAAGATTTTCCTGTTGCGCACGTCCTCGTGCCACGCTGATTTGCTCTTCGGAGAGGGTAACACCCGTCACTTCCGCTCTGCAGAACTTGGCTAGATAGAGTGCCAGCCCGCCCCACCCCGAACCGATATCGAGAATATGCTGGCCCGGCTTTACAAGAAGCTTGGCGGCGATGTGACGCTTCTTGGCAAGTTGCGCCTCGTCCAGATTCAGTCCGGGCTCGTCAAAGTACGCGCAGGAATACTGTTGATCAGAATCGAGGAAGAGATCGTAGAGACGGCCATCGAGATTGTAGTGGTGGGCGACGTTTTGCTTCGCGCGTTGCGAGCTGTTTCTTTGCTTGAACGATCGCACCCCAGTGCGGAGCCTTGTCAACGCCTTTGCAATTCCGGGAGGGTCCTGCAGGCCTAAGTTGCGCGATACCAGCGCCAGCACGTCGTAAAGCGAGCCTCGCGTGACCAGGAGACGCCCGTCCATGTATAGCTCGCCGAACGCAAGCGACGGATTGACAATCAGCTGACGTTCAGCGGCCGGGTCGACGAAACGGATGCCAACGCGGTTTCCCGTTCCGTCGCCAAATGCAAACCGCTGCCCTGTCGCGGTCTCAACATCGAGAGCACCCTCGCGGATGACACTGTTAAGAAATGCCCGAAGCAGCGTGAGCATTGCTTTACTCTCCGTACAAGTTCGAAAACGTGCGCTCTTGGGCTGCGTCGCGCAGCTTTCGTGCCGTCTCCCAGAAGGCGGAGATTTCGCCAATCAGCTTGCGCTCCTGTGCCATCATTGGGTGATCGTCACGTATCCCGTGCCGATCCTTGGCTACGGCGTCAGCAAGCACGGCGAACGCGCCCATCCATGGCATGAAGCGCTCCGACCAAAGATACGTTCTCATTCGCATAGGATGCAGCCAATGCATGGCCTCTGCGTACCAGGGGTTGGCGATGGCTTTCACCCAGGGGCTCATGAAAGTCCGATACAGGGTCTCATTGAACTCCGAGACTTCGCGAACCTTTTGGAAGGCAGCGCGCGGGTAGTCGAAATGCAGGTCTTCGACGTTGCGGGGCACGAACTCGACAGAATACTGGTCCCGCGAGCAGTCCGGGTCGCCTGTTGGGTTACTGATCTTCATTTCGAAGAGGCCAGGTTCGAGCGCCTCGATCTCTTGTAGGTTCTCGAGGATCGCTCGGTGCTCAAAGCGGGCGACGCTGGCCGATACAAAAATACCCAGATGACCGACGTGCGGGTTGGTCAAATAGACAATGCGTTGACCGGCTTTCTTAAGTGCCTCGGTGCTCTTGTATACGGACGGAACCCAACCGAGCGCTTGGTGTGGCGGAGTGATGTTGTCACCATAGGAGGCGAAGATGATGAGTGGGCTCGTTATTCTTGTGAGATCGATGGTGCAGTGCTCGTCGATCCGAATTTCGCCCTGTTCTAGCTTGTTGCCGATGAACAGATCCTGGACGATGGAGACGATCTCTTCGCCGGAAAGCCGGTAAAATCCATTCCACCAGCGTTCGAAATCCAGGAACCGATCACTTTCGCTGTCCACCTTGGTGAACAGGTTTGCGTACTTGTCCCAGACGGCATTGCCGGGTTTGAGAGATTCGAAATTCTGTACGAGCCAAGCACCATCGAAGCGGTCTCTGTTAAGATCGGCCAAGAAATGCGTGAGCCAGACGCCGCCGACAAACCCGCCCATGAGCCGCATCGGGTTTGCCCCCGGCTCTCCCTCCCAATACGACAGAGGTGAGCCGTTTAGGACAGTCGGGCCAATCTGGTCGGGGCAATGGGCCGCAAGCAGTGTCGCGGCCCAGCCGGCCTGACAATTGCCATAGAGCACTGGAGCAGTTCCTCCGTGGCGTGCAGAAATCGTTTCCGCGAAGTTCCTCAGCGCCGCGAGTACATCGGCGAGCGTTTGATGTGGACAGGGCTCTGGGAAAAAGACAACGAAATAGACCGGATGGCCGGTGTGTAGCGCGATGCCCACTTCGGATTCGCGTTTAAAGCCGCCGATGCCCGGCCCGTGTCCCGCTCGCGGATCGAGCACAATAACGGGCGGCTTACTGGGGTCGACGCAGTCGTCCCAACAATCCTCGCCAACCTCAGTAATTCTGAGGAGAGCGTAGTTTGCTGGTCGTGCAAAGAGACGGGCATCGAGCAGCATTTCGTACTTGAAGTTGAGTAGCGGCGGCAGCCCGGCATCTTCGTGTTCGAGCATGTTGTTCGCGCGACGGCGCAATGTGTCGAAGAACAGGATTGTGCGCTCAAGAACGTCCCTTTGATACTCGAATACGTCGAAGGGTAACGAGAGAGAGGCGTTCAATGAAGCGGGGTCCCGAGCCGAGGGCTCTTTGCCAGGCGGTGAATTTACATGATGCGCGTGCCGCGAGGCTGCATCGGTTAGACGCGGCGGAGCAAGCAACGGAACGCTTGGCACGGCGTCAGGCAGCGGGGTCACTGGCTTCGACTTTTTCCCTACGACGGTCATCGCGGAGATCTCCAATCCACAAATTTCAGAATGACCATCAGGTCATTGTCGGCACTTGATATAGGTCAGCCGCATCGCTCTATGAGCCCCCCAAATTGGTAACAGCGTGTAACAATTGGAGCATCGCCGATGTGCGAACGCGGCCGTTATGGGAGGCTGGAGCTTCCAACAGTGGGAAGGTCAATAGAAATATGGGGCTCGAAAGGTGATGCGCATTGGCGAGGCATCTCGGTTGTCTGGGGTCTCGGCAAGATTGATCCGATTTTACGAAAGCGCAGGCCTCTTGACTCCGGCAGGCCGCGACGCAAACGGTTACCGGGATTTTGATGATCGCAATGTGTACGAGCTTCGTTTCATCAAACGCGCTCGCACCCTCGGATTCCCGATCAAGCAGATTATCGAGTTGCTCAACCTTTGGCGCGATAAGAAGCGGCCCAGCCGCAAGGTGCGCGCTCTTGCGGAAATTCAGCGGAAGGTGATTGTAATGCGAATGGAATCACATCGCGAGATCATCGACGTGCTCACGCGCTTGATGAATTCCTGTCAAGGGGACGATCGCCCCGAGTGCCCTATCCTAGAAGATTTCGGTTCTAAAGGAATTCATCGAAAGCTCTGAGCTCGTCCACAGCTGCGTTGATGTCGGCCGGACGGTCCGTGTCGGGGGTGCGGGTTCCGCCCAATAGATGTGTCCTTAAGCTTCGTTTGGATCGACTGGCGAGCAATCATCTCCGTTTTTTGGGCAAGTCTGGATACTTCGAGAGGATTGATAATATTACCATCGCAGCAAGCGCGGCCCCAAAACGGCGCCAGCCAAAGTGCACATCACAATCGCGCCACCGTACCAAAGTGCGATGAACGGCAAAGAATCATCGGTGCAGTGCAGCGCATAGCCGGCGGCGCTCATGCCACCCGCTACGAAGCCTGCGACCGCACCTGTTCGTGCTAGGTTTCGTGGACAAAGGGTATCCATAGTTTGACTGAGGCGAGCGCGACGAAGCCGAGGTAGGATTCCTTGGTCTTGTCGTAGCGTGTCGCGACCCTGCGCCAGTTCTTGAGTTTGTTGAACAGCCGCTCGATCAGGTTGCGCCATT
>JAIEMV010000005.1 GCA_019751875.1 Hyphomicrobium sp.
AGGACAATGTATGGCAGGCAGTTTGACTGGGGCGGTCGCCTCCTAAATCGTAACGGAGGCGCGCGATGGTGGGCTCAGGTTGGTCGGAAATCAACCGTCGAGTGCAATGGCATAAGCCCGCCTGACTGCGAGACTGACAAGTCGAGCAGAAACGAAAGTTGGTCATAGTGATCCGGTGGTTCTGTGTGGAAGGGCCATCGCTCAACGGATAAAAGGTACGCCGGGGATAACAGGCTGATGACGCCCAAGAGTCCATATCGACGGCGTCGTTTGGCACCTCGATGTCGGCTCATCACATCCTGGGGCTGGAGCAGGTCCCAAGGGTATGGCTGTTCGCCATTTAAAGTGGTACGTGAGCTGGGTTCAGAACGTCGCGAGACAGTTCGGTCCCTATCTGCCGTAGGTGTAGGAGAATTGAGAGGATCTGACTCTAGTACGAGAGGACCGAGTTGGACGCACCTCTGGTGGACCTGTTGTCGTGCCAACGGCACAGCAGGGTAGCTATGTGCGGACGGGATAACCGCTGAAGGCATCTAAGCGGGAAACCCACCTCGAAACAAGTTCTCCCTTGAGAGCCGTGGAAGACCACCACGTTGATAGGCCGGGTGTGGAAGCGCTGCAAGGCGTGTAGCTTACCGGTACTAATAGCTCGATCGACTTGATTGCTCTCATTAAGCAATGCTCATCGGAGCACGCACGGAAGACCAGATTTTTCATCTCACAACTTCGCTGACCTGGTGGTTTTGGCGGGGTGGCTGCACCCGATCCCATTCCGAACTCGGCCGTGAAACGCCCCAGCGCCAATGGTACTTCGTCTTAAGACGCGGGAGAGTAGGTCGCTGCCAGGTCTGCAAAGTTGTGAGATTGAACTTTTCATCAGGATGCGCGAAGGCGCGACACCCCTCTTCTTGCCGGTTCAGACGGCCCGCATCGTAAGATGCGGGCCGTTTTCTTTTTTGCGGCTCCATAAGAGCGCTAGTAGTCCGTGACAGACGGATATGTCTTCGAACTAGAATAAATCGAAATCATAGCGTTTGACGCCGCAGATCTTCTTCCGCCAATTGGGGTGCGTGCGCGCATGCGACGGCGCGCGCTCAATCTCGAGACCTTGAATCTCGACCATTGGGGGAAAAATGCTCTCGTTATCATGCCGCGCAACGCGCATTACGCCTGTTGCTCTAATTGCTTTTGCAGTGTCGCATTTGATCTCACCGGCACCGGCCGCTGCAGAAAAGCCCTCGCCAGCTGCCGTCGTATCGACCTACGCTGATATCGCGGCCGCCAGTTTCGCCGACAGCCACACGGCAGCCGTCGCGCTGCAAAAAAAAATCGATGCGCTTCTCGCCAATCCCTCTGAAGAAGCGCTTGCTGCCGCACGCGGAGCGTGGATTGCCGCGCGAGAACCCTACATGCAAACCGAGGTGTTCCGCTTCGGCAACAAACTCGTCGACGATTGGGAAGGCAAAGTGAACGCGTGGCCGCTTGATGAAGGCCTGATCGACTACGTCTCCCGCGCCTACACGGAAGCCGACACCCAGGAAAATGAAGCATATGCCATCAATGTCATCGCCAACAAAACGCTGAAGATCGCCGGCGAAACGATCGACGCCTCGAAGATCACGCCGCAACTTCTCGTTCGCAGCCTCCACGAAGCCGGCGGAGTCGAAGCCAACGTCGCGACAGGCTACCACGCGATTGAGTTTCTGCTCTGGGGGCAGGACCTGAACGGCACGGGGAAAGGCGCCGGCACGCGTCCCGCCACCGATTTCGACCCCAGGAATTGCACCGGCGGCCACTGCGATCGCCGGGCGGATTACCTTCGAGTGGCGACAAATCTTCTCGTCGATCAACTCAAGCTCATGGCCGGTCATTGGTCCGCGGCCGGCGTCGCGCGTCGCGACGCGTTGAAAGGCGACGGCAACGCCGGTCTCGTTGCGCTTTTCACCGGCCTCGGCAGTCTCACCTATGGCGAACTCGCCGGCGAACGCATGAAGCTCGGCCTCATGATCCACGACCCTGAGGAAGAGCACGACTGCTTCTCCGACAACACCCATAACTCCCACTTCTTCAACGCTGTTGGCATCCGCAATATCTATCTTGGAAGCTATACCCGGCTCGACGGCAGCAAGGTCTCAGGTCCCAGTGTGTCGGACCTCGTTCGCGCGAAATCGCCTGAACTCGACGCCAGGATCCGCGCAGACATTGACGAAACGATGCGACGCATGACCGCCATGGTCGAGCGCGCCCGCACCGTAGAAGCCTACGATCAGATGATTGGCGAGGACAACGCGGAAGGCAATGCCGTCGTCCAGGCGGTGATCGATCAGCTCGCTGTTCAGGCCCGAGCTTTCGAGCAGGCGATAGCGGTTCTCGGCATCCAAGGCGTTGCTATCATGGGGTCCGACAGCCTTGATTCGCCCACGAAGGTCCTCGACGGACAGAAGGGCTAGCCGTGTGAACGCTGCGAACACGTCATCGCCCCGGCTTCGACGACGGGCTGCTTCCGCGGCTGCCGGTCTTGCCATTGTGGCCTATGTGTTTGCAGCCACTGCTTTCGCAACTCGTGCTGATGAATTTCAAAGTGGAATTCCCGAGACTTCAATCGCGACGAGCCTGCCACCCGCTCTCGCCGATCCCGGTGGAGTTCGCAAAGACCTCGCAAACCGCGGCATCCTCGTCGGCGCCAACTACATCGGCGAAGTCTTTGGCGTCGCCGCCGGCGGTCTCAACCGCGACACCCACTATGACGGCCGCCTCGAACTCTGGTTCGACGCAGATCTCAATGCGCTCGCCGGCTGGAGAGGACTGACGTTTCATGCAAATGGCTATCAAATCCACGGATCCAGCATCACTGCGGAGAGCTTGGGCGCTCTGATGCCGGTGAGCTTCATCGAAGCGACACCGGCGACTCGATTGTTCGAACTGTATCTCGAGCAGAGTCTGGCCGACGGCATGGTTACGATCCGTGCCGGTCAAATTGCTGCCGATTCCGAATTCATCATTTCGGACGGCGCTGCCGCTTTTCTCAACGGCACCTGGGGCTGGCCGTCGGAGACCGCGTCCGACCTGCCGAATGGTGGCCCTGCCTATCCTCTTGCGACCCCAGGCATCCGCATCGCCATCACCCCCCACGAGACCTACGGCGTGATGGCCGCCGTCTACAACGGGGATGTCGTTGACGACTGCCCACCCGGCGACGATCCGCAGCGATGCAATCCTCACGGGCTCGATTTTCCCTTCGGTGATGATGCGCTTTATATGGCCGAGGGATTCCGCAAGTTCGATGTGCGTGGTCGTCCTGGGCGCATCAAATTCGGTGGTTGGCTGCACACCGGAGACTTCGAAAATATTGCCAATCCATCCATGATCGAGAGCGGAAACTTTGGCCTCTATGCAATATGGGACCAGCAAATTTTCAAACTCGACAATGACGGACGCAATATCGCGGTCTTCGCACGCATCATGGGCGCGCCGGATGACCGGAACCAGGTCGATTTCTATGCCGAAGGCGGCGTGACGGTGACGGGACCGTTCTCGACCCGCCCCAACGATCTGCTCGGCATTGGCTTCGCGTACACTGGTATCTCTCAATCAGCCCAGATCGCTGATCGCGAAGCGGGCCAGTCCATTGTTCGCGATTACGAAGCCCTCCTCGAGGTCAGCTATACGGCGAACCTCGTGTCGGGCTTCGCGGTCCAGCCGGACATCCAATATTTTTGGAACCCCGGCGGGCGCGTCCCCGACGCAAGTGGCACGCGCCCAGTCGAAAACGCGTTAGTCCTCGGTCTTCGCTCAACGATCAATTACTGACGATGATTCAAAGACGTGCAGCACTCACCGTTGTCATTGCAGCTCTGGTGCCGATCGCCACCGGTGCAGCCTTGGCAATCACCGCGGACTCCGGCTCCCTGTCCGATCAGCTCATCGTCGAAGAACCGAGCGCTCACATCCTGGCGCTCGCCGCAACCGCGACCATCGAACCCGGAGAAGAAAACCCCGGCGGCGGTGCGACGACGCGTCGAAGCCGCGTCAACCGCGATGTCTTCTCGCAGCCGTCCCAAGGCATCAGTTTCGAGAACGAGGGCCGCTTCCGCATTGGCAATTCCATCTTCCGCAAACTCTGGGTGACGCCGCCCGCCTCCACCGACAGCAGCGATGGCCTCGGCCCGCTGTACAATGCGAGAGGTTGCCAGAACTGCCACTTGAAAGACGGGCGCGGCAGCCCGCCCTCGGCCAATTTTCCCGATGATACTGCCGTTTCGATGTTTCTTCGCCTCTCGATCCCACCGGAGACCGACGAGCAGAAGCGCTTGCTTGCCGAGCGCCGCGTCAACGTGATCCCGGAACCGACCTACGGCGGGCAGCTTCAGAACTTCGCAGTGCAAGGCGTGCCCATCGAAGGCCACATGCGCATCGATTACGCCGAAAAACCCATCACACTCGGCGATGGAACCCGCATTGTCCTTCGCGATCCGACCTATACCGTCACCGAACTTGGCTATGGCCCTCTCCACCCCAATACGATGCTATCACCGCGCGTCGCGCCGCAAATGATCGGGCTTGGCCTCTTGGAGGCGATCCCCGAAGAGCGGCTCCGCGCCTTGGCCGATCCCGATGACACGAACGGCGATGGCATATCCGGCCGCACCAACGAAGTCTGGTCCATCGCCCATAACAAGCCCATGCTCGGCCGCTTTGGCTGGAAGGCCGGCAATCCGACCATCGAGCAACAGAGCGCAGAAGCATTCGCCGGCGACATTGGAATATCCAACCCGATCGTCACCGCCGCTTATGGCGATTGCACCAGTGCGCAGACCCTCTGCACCGGTGCGCCGCACGGCGACAGTCCCCGCCAAGATGGGCACGAGGTCGGGCGCGAGTTGTTCGATCTCGTCGTGTTCTATTCACAAAACCTCGCCGTTCCACCCCGCCGCCGCGCGAGCGATCCCCAAACCCTCGCCGGCAAATCGGTCTTCAACAGCGCCGGTTGTGCCGCGTGTCACACGCCATCACACACTACCGGCAATGTGCCGGGCCAGCCGCATCTCTCCAATCAGAAGATCTGGCCCTACACCGATCTGCTGCTGCACGACATGGGCGAAGGTCTGGCAGACAATCGGCCCGAGGGAGAAGCGAACGGCCGCGAATGGCGCACGCCACCACTCTGGGGGATCGGTCTCACGGGCGCTGTCAGCCGCAATACGAACTTTCTGCACGATGGCCGCGCGCGCACGATCGAAGAAGCCATTCTCTGGCATGGCGGCGAAGCGCAACGCGCGCGCGATGCCTATGCCAATTTGTCCCGAGAAGAGCGGGATGCGCTCGTTGCCTTCGTCAAGTCGCTCTGAATAGCTGACGAATGCGTTGCAGATATGCAGCACGTCACGACCATTCGTATGTTGGGGTTTGCGCAGTTTTGCGCGAATCCTGCGATATTCATGACTGTTCGCGTCCAGTTTAAAATCGTTGCAAACTAATGCCTTTGACAGGTGCGCTGCGAGCCGCTTCAACGAGATCTGCCGCCAATGCGGCAACGTCTCGCCAAAAGCGGGCGCCTGATCTCGAGACCTTGAATCTCGGCCATTGGGGGAAACCAATGACACGCATCTTCCGCGGCAGAAGTCCGTTCTGCGTCACATCTTCGACCATCGCTGCCCGTTCCATCCTCGCCCTGTCCGCATCAGCCATGGCGCTGACGATGTGCGGCGCACTTTCCAGGGCACAAGACGCCGCTCCCGCCGAACCATCGCTGCCTGAAGTCGAAGTGATCACGCCTGCGGAAGAACCCGCTCAGGCGGCGCCAAAGCCTGCTGCACCGAAGCCGGTCGCGCAGGCGCCGAAGGCCAAACCAAAATCAACGACGCAAGCACCGGCCGCTGCGCCGGTTCCTGATGTTGTCGCCCCCGAAGACGCGAGTGCCGCCGCCACATCAGACGCGTGGCCGGCCACCGGCAATTCGAACGCTCCTGGAGTTCCGGGCACCGGCACCACCGGCATCGACGGCTATATCGCCACCGGCACGTCCACGGCCACCAAGACGAACACGCCGCTCATCGACATTCCGCAATCCATCACGGTCATAACGGCGCAACAAGCCGAAGACCGTGGCAGTTTCACCGTTGGAGAGGCCCTTCGATACGTGCCAGGCATCGCCGTGGCCCAGGGCGAGGGCCATCGCGATCAGATCTCCCTTCGCGGTCAGGTTACCACCGCCGACTTCTTCGTCGATGGCGTGCGGGATGACATCGAATACTTCCGCGATCTCTACAATGTCGAGACCATCGAGGTGCTGAAGGGCCCCGCCGCCATGATCTTCGGGCGTGGCGGTGGCGGCGGCGTTGTCAACCGCGTCACCAAGAAAGCTAATGGCGAGCGCATTCGCGAAGTGACTGCGACAGCTGGGTCGTTCGAACGCGCCCGCACGACGATAGACGTCGGCGACAAGATCTCACCCGATGCTGCGTTTCGTCTCAACGCCATGTACGAAGATTCGGAGAGCTTCCGCGACTTCTTCGAACTCGAACGCTACGGCATCAACCCGACACTGGCGTTCCGCCCCGACGACAGCACGAAGATCTCGCTCAGCTACGAATACTTCAACGATGGCCGCACCGTCGACCGCGGCGTGCCATCGTTCAACGGCCGCCCGTCGCGCGGTCCCATCGAAACGTTCTTCGGCAATCCCGACGTCAGCTATTCGGACTTCGAAGGCCACACGGCCACGGCGACGCTCGAACACCGCTTCGACAATGGCGTCAATTTCCGCAATCACACATTCCTCGCAACCTACGACAAGGTTTACCAGAACGTTTTTGCCGCGAGCGCAGTGACGATTCCGGGCGCATGCGGCAGCCCGGTCACCGGGTGCGTCACGCTCGGCGGCTACATCAACGGCACGGAACGCGATACCGTCGTCAATCAAACCGACGCGACTTACATTTGGGACATGGGCAACGGCATCCGTCACACGCTTTTGGCCGGGACCGAGTTCAGCTATCAGGACACAACGAACTTCCGTAACAATCCGACCTTTGCGCCGGGGACCAACGTTGTCCCCTTCAATAATCCGACCTCGTTCGCCCCTGTTGCCTTCAATGTATTCCAGCGCGACTGGCAAACCGAGGTCTCAACGTACAGCGGCTACATCCAGGATCAGCTCGAGATCACCAAGTACTTCGAGTTGATCGGCGGCCTTCGCTTCGACCGGTTCGATGTTGCCTTCGACGGCACCACAGCGGGCGTCAACGGCGGCAATCCGCAGAGCCTGTCGCGGGTCGACGATGTATGGTCGCACCGTGTAGGAGCTGTGTTCAAGCCGATCGAGACAGCGTCCGTCTACATCGCCACGTCGAATTCATTCCTGCCCGGCGCCGGCGACCAGTTCGGCAATCTGACGACCGTAAGCGGCGACACGCTTGAACCGGAAGAATTCTTGAACAATGAGATCGGCTTTAAATGGGAAGTGGCGCCTCGCCTCTTCTTCACCGGCGCCATCTTCGAGCTCGATCGCGAAAATCAGCTCGTCGTCGTAGGCACGACGCCCACCGGTGCCAACATCAGCGAACAGGTCGGCCTGACCCGAACCCGGGGCGGAGAACTATCACTCACCGGCTACGTGACCGATGAGTGGCAAATCTCTGCCGGATGGGGACATCAGATTGCGCGCATCGTCGAAGCAGGGACGTCATCGAATGAAGGAAACGAAGTGCCCTTCGTTCCAAACAACATCTACTCGCTCTGGAACCGCTACCAGTTCACGCCGCTCTTTGGCGCAGGCCTGGGCATCATCCATCAAGACTCGAGCTTTGCCGAAGCCAACAATGCCGTCGAACTCCCCTCCTTTACCCGCGTCGATGCCGCGTTCTACTTCGACTTCAACGAGAACTGGCAGGCGCAGGTGAATGTCGAGAATATCTTCGACGAAGAGTATTTCGCCAGCGCGCACAACAATAACAACATCTCGCCGGGCGCCCCGCGGCAGGCCTTCGTCACCGTGCGCGCAAGGTTCTGACCGGCGTGACTTCCCGCGCATCCGGCCGGCTCCCCAACGGGGAGTCGGATGCGCCGACGCCATTAGCGCATCCGGCCGGCTCCCCAACGGGGAGTCGGATGCGCCGACGCCATTAGCGCATCCGGCCGGCTCCCCGCCAGGGGAGTCGGATGCGCCAACCAGAAAAGCGCAAACTACAACTCGCCTGTCAGAAACTGCGCGCGCCCCATGCCGAATGACCAGTCTTCATCCGTGCAAGTCACCATATTGATCATCACATCCGTAGGCGCGATGCCACACGACCTTTCAAGTTCCTCGACCGCAAGCCGATAGAACGTCTCCTTCATCTCGCGCGATCGCGGCCGCGTCGTCACCTGTACGAAGACGAAGCTGGCGGTCCGCGGAATATCGAGGCCGGTATCTTCCATGATCATCCGCGACGGCTTGTGTTCGTGGACGATCTGATAGCGATCGCGCGCTGGAACCTTGAACGCCGCAAGCATGGCCCGGTGCAAGGCATCGAGCACGCCCTGCAACTGCTCATCCGAGCGCCCTTCATAAACATCGACTCGCAACAACGGCATGAATCCCCCTGATCATTTTTATGAGATTTGCGCCCTTAGGTGAGGCCAAAGCCCGGGGCAAGTCTGAAAGGCTGAGCGCAACAAAGAGAATTGCCTTGGGCCGAAGGCCCCGGGAGCAAGGCGACCCGCCGCCAGCGGCGCCCCCACGAGTTCTGCTCGGCACTAGGAAAGCGGAGCGCCGACGAGGCGCGTGAGCAATCCAGCCTACGGGCCGAAGGCCCCGGGAGCAAGGCGACCCGCCGCAAGCGGCGCCCCTGCGGAACCCCGATCAGGCGCGTGAGCTATAAAGATGGTGGAGCTAAGCGGGATCGAACCGCTGACCTCTTGCATGCCATGCAAGCGCTCTCCCAGCTGAGCTATAGCCCCATAACTTCGGGTGGTGACAACCTGGGCGCACCGGGCGGGTGGCTGATCGAGCCATCCGCCATGCGAGACCCGCTCTCTATTCGCTACCGCCTGAAACTGCAAGTCCCAAGTGGCAGCTGAGTGCGGATAAGCCGCGACGTGGCTGGCGCTAGACCTCTTCCTCGCCCTCGGCGACCGGCCCACCGATGATGTTCGTGACGTCGCCGCCTTCCTCTTCTTCTTCTTCCAGGAAGGTCTCGTCGTCGTCTGCCGGAATGTCCTCCGCCTCCTCGATATCCACTAGCGCCTCGTCGCCCTCGATCTCTGATGCGGCCTCTGGTGCCATTTCCTTGTCGGCGACAAGATCCTTCTTCGGCTTGCGCTGCTTTTCTTCAGGCAGGATCGTGATAGGCCCCGTCGCATGCGCAATCTGGTAGATTGTGCCGCAAATCGGACAGGCGATGGGATCGCGATTGAGGTCGTAGAAGCGGGCGCCGCACTCGTTGCTCTGGCAGGTGCGCTTGGTCCCGCGCGCGGCTTTGGTCGACATGGATAACCCCGGGAATGAATGGAAGGATGGGGGGATGCCACAGCCACAAGCGGCTGTCAAAACGAAATCCCGCCGCATGCAACTTGGACGTGGACTTGCACCGCGGGCAGCCCCGCTCGAGGCCTGCCTGCCCGTTGACAATCAGCGTCTCAGCCGCTCTATCCGGCCCTGAGTAAGCGGGATGCGCCGTTATCGGCCTTTCCTACGGCCACAGAGGGCGACAGGTGTCGAAATCGAACGCGCATGAGGGGCAGCCACAACCCTTGATAGCTCCCAGGGCGACCCGCAGCCTCACGGGGAGCGTCCGCGTCCCCGGCGACAAATCGATTTCTCACCGCGCTCTCATATTCGGCGCGCTGGCCACCGGCAAGACCACGATCACGGGTCTTCTTGAAGCAGAAGATGTGCTCAACACCGCCAAAGCCGTGACAGCGCTGGGGGCCGCCGCAACGAAAACCGGGGACACCTGGACAGTGCTCGGCCGCGGCACAGGCGGCCTGAAGCAGCCCGATGCTCCCATAGATTTTGGTAACTCCGGCACCGGCACACGCCTGATGATGGGTGTGGTCGCGGGCCACGACATCACCGTCACCATGACGGGCGATGCGTCGCTCTCTCGCCGTCCAATGGGCCGCGTGTTGAAGCCGCTCCGCCAGATGGGCCTGCTAACCCATGAAAACTGCGACACACTCCCGCTGACGGTTCAGGGTTCGGCGCATCTGGTGCCGATCGAATATGTGCTCCCCGTCCCATCGGCCCAGGTGAAAAGCGCCATACTCATTGCGGGACTGATGGCGGCCGGCGAAACCACGGTGGTTGAAAAAGAACCAACACGCGACCACACGGAGCGCATGCTGCGCTACTTCGGAGCGAACGTCGAAACGGAGGTGAAGAGCGGGCTGACGCGCATCACTGTCCATGGCGATGCCGAGTTGGAGGGCCGCGATGTCGTGGTGCCCGGCGACCCATCGTCAGCGGCATTCCTGATCTGCGCGGCGCTGTTGGTGCCAGGATCGGATGTCACTGTCCAAGGCGCTCTCGTCAACGAAACCCGCACGGGCCTCTATACGACGCTCCTTGAGATGGGCGCAGACATCACATTCGAGAACCGGCGCGAGGAAGGCGGTGAACCCGTTGCCGATCTACGCGCTCGCCATTCAAAGCTCAAGGGCGTCCATGTGCCTGCCGATCGCGCGCCCTCGATGATCGACGAGTACCCCGTGCTTGCCGCCGTTGCCGGTTTCGCGCAAGGCGACACCCGCATGGACGGTCTTGCCGAGCTGAAGGTGAAGGAAAGCGATCGCCTTGCTGCCACCGCCGCGGGGCTCGAAGTGAATGGTGTCAGAACCACTGTCGACGGAGACACGCTCATCGTCCATGGTACCGGGCAAGTCCGCGGCAGCGGCACGGTCGCCACGCATCTCGATCACCGTATCGCCATGGCCTTTCTGACAATGGGACTTGCCAGCGAAAAGCCCGTGACGGTCGATGACACCGCGATGATCGCCACGAGCTTCCCCTCGTTCCGGGATCTCATGGAGCGCCTTGGCGCGACCTACGCGGAAGCGTAATCCAATGAGCGCCTTGGCGCGACCTACGCGGAAGCGTAATCCAATAAGCGCCTTACCCGGAAGCGTGATCCAAGCATCAGCCGTCTGATCAGCTTGGATGCTCCAGGATCGGTTTGACTTCGGAACTTGCTCTCTCCCGCTACGTTGAAGCCGCGCCGGTGCGTCTTTACAGCAAGGAGATATGGCAATGATCAGAGCAGGTATGGTCGCGGTATGTGCGTTACTTATGACCTTGAGTGGCCCAGCCGAGGCATGCGGCTGGAAGCGGGATGGCATCGGCTGGCGATCTGCCGGCGTCGGCTATGGCTACCGCGACGGTTGGGGTTATCGAAGCTACCGCCCTTGGGTTGGCGCAGGGTACGGTTGGCGCGGTAGCCGTTATGGTTGGGGCGGACGTCGTTACGGCTACGGCCCTGGCGTTGGAGTGGGCGTCGGCTTTCGGGACGGATGGCGCGGTCGCCGCTGGCGCGGTGACGGCTATGGCTACCGCTCAGGCGTAGCGGTTGGCGTGCGCGCTGGAGATCGGTGGGATCGCGGTCGTCGTTGGCGCGGTGACGGGTACGGCTGGCGCGCGGATCGTTCAGAACGTCGCGGTCTCTTCCGCGATCGGCGCGTGGGAGCTGACGTGGTATCCAAGTAAGCGGTTCTCGCGAAAAGACGGAGCAGAAATTCGGTGCGGGGTGTGGGCAGCCTCGCACCGCTACTCCGTGATTTTGCCTTCGCCCGTCCCTTCACGGCCGGACTGTTGGGCACTCGAGGCATCTGATGACGACCACGACGACGTCTTGGCCTCCGCGGTCGGTGCCGGCCGCGTACTGGCGACCTGCGTTCCTGCGTAGCATCTCTTGATGTTGGCGCACCGAGTTTTGCCCGATGGATGTGTCGCCGTTGCCGGTCCAGCGAAAGATCGGCAGACGGCATCGATGTCACTAACCTTCAGCCATCCTTCTCGCGCGCCAGCTTTCGCTGCCATGCAATCCGCGCCAAGTTCGTCAGGGCCAGTCGTTTCATGCGCGCACTCATGCTTGAAGATGAACAGCCGCACCGATGTTGGAAGCCGCTTGAGGAGAAAAGGGTTGAGGTAAAGCGCTTCGCCCGGCACCGACAAACCTTCGGATGGAATCTCGTTATCCATCACAATTGGTGTCTTGCCGCAACGCATGCTACGGCCTGCAATTTTCACCGACATCCCATCTTGCGCCACCGTTTGCGCAACCGCAGTCGGGCTCGCGGGTATGGCCTGATAAGCAAGTACGGACAATAACGCCATGCACCGAAGCAAAGATTCCCAACGCACCACGGACCACCCTCCCCAGATTGGACAGGTGCCCTAGAGTGCCGCGCATTGTGCGCACGATGTGGCGAAGAGCGGGCTACTTAAAGGAGTTTGCAGCCAAGTCCGAGCTTCCCGATGACGCGGCGCCGGCCTCGGGAAAGGATCGACCGCTTGCGCGTTGCAAGACAAACCGCTGCAACGAGGGAGCTGTGCCATGGAACTTGCAACCGGCAACGCGAAGGACATTGAGGAGATCGAGCGTCTCGTCTTGGATTGGTCGCGCGCGGTAGAATCCAAGGATGCCGAGAAGATAGTGGCGAACTACGGACCCGATACGGTCCTGTTCGATGCCATTCCGCCGGCCCGCACCATCGGCGCGCGTGAGATTGGGCGGATCTGGGCGCAGTGCCTGCCCTACTTTCCGGAAAGGTTTAGGTCCGAACACAAGGACCTGACCATCCATGTCGACGGCGATCTTGCGATTGTGCATGGCCTCCACCACTTCGCCCCCGAACCGGCCGATCACCCGAGCGGGGCCACTTGGATGCGCGTTACCGTTGTTTTTCGCCGGCAGGTGAATGGTTGGCGCGTCATCCACGAGCACGTATCGATCCCGTTCGATCCAGTGACCAACAGAGCCGTTTATCTCGACGAAAACGCGAGCGCGATCGTCCCTCCGGAGCCCGTCGGCGGAGGATCAACTCAAGGAGCTGGTACGCGTCTGATGCCGCATCTCACCTGCAAAGGCGCGGCAGAAGCGATCGAGTTCTACAAGGCCGCTTTCGGTGCCGAGGAAATGATGCGCCTGCCGATGCCGGATGGACGCCTGTTGCACGCAGCGATTTCCATCGGCGGCAACATTGTCATGCTGGTTGATGAATTTCGCGACGCAGGCCCGAACGCCACCACGGCACCGAGTGCATCCGGTGAGACGCCCATCACCCTTCATCTGCAGGTGCCCGATGTTGACGCGCAGTTCGACCGCGCGGTCGCGGCCGGTGCAAAGCCCGTCATGCCGCCCGCGGATGCTTTTTGGGGGGATCGCTACGGTATTGTCGAAGACCCGTTCGGCCACCGCTGGTCATTAGCGACTACGAAGAAATCCATGACAGAAGAGGAACTGCAAGCCGCCGCTCGAGAAGCGATGAAGGGGCCAGGCTGCCAGGAGTGAGCCGCATTAAGATCCGGCCGGACCACAACCGGCCGGATCGGAATATTTTAGAGATTATCGCGGCGAAGATTCGTGTTTGAATTCGTGTGTGACCTGCCAAGGCCGCTCAAGATGACCAAGCCAATGAGCGGCGCGATAAGAAGCCAGGCGACGAGATAGATGCCGGGATTGTCCATGTGGCGTCCTCCAGTTCAAAGCTCCCGGACAGCACATCCAGGACTCCAATGGCAACGCCGCGTATTCGAGGATGTTCCCCTTAAATCGTTTCCGCAGCGCCCGTTACGCTGCAGCGCGATTGGCTTCCGTCAATTCGGTCACGACCTGAAATGACGTCAAAGTATGTGTGCCGAATGTGCGCAGCATGGGAATGTCGGCAGCATCGCGCCCAATGGCAATCGGAATGCGTCCAATCCGGCGGCGGTTGTGCCGCGCGTCGAACGTGTACCAACCGCCGTCGAGATACACATCGAACCAGGCGTTGAAGTCCATCGGAGCCGGATCCGCCGGAACGCCGATGTCACCCATGTAGCCATTGACGTATCGCGCAGGAATATTGAGTGCACGGCACAGCGAGATCGCCAGATGCGCGAAGTCGCGGCACACTCCAACCTGCTCTGCGTGAGCCTCACTGGCGGTTCGCGTCGCACGGGCGTGCGCGTAATCAAATTTCAATCGCCCGTGCACGTATGTGCAGATGGCTTCGACGAGTGCCGTATCTCGTGGGAGGTGCCCAAACAATTGCCACGCCAGCGTTCCAAGCAAATCACTTTCGCAAAAGCGGCTGGGAGCAAGATAGCCGAGGCACTCCGCCGGGAGCTGATCGACGGGCAAAACCGTCGCGGACGGATTGCGACGGTCAAGTCCACCGTCAGTGCGATAAACCCCTTGCAACTTCAGGCGCAACGGCCCCGCTGGAGCAGTAAACCGCCGCGCGATATTGCCGAAGTCGTCGATGAAGGCATGATGGGTAAGCTGCGGCGCCGTTTCGAAGGTCATCGAATTCGGCAGCACATTGCGAGCATGGCTCGAGTGGACGTCGATAAGGCAAACGGCCGGGGTTTCCTGATCAAACATCAAATCAAATTGGCACCCGTAGGCGATCAGCATAGCAACACTCTCACACAATGAAGGATCTGCTTGGCAATCAGCGTGTCCCAGTCAATTCGGCGATAATACCTGCAGGCACGGGCTTCGACACGAATGAATGTGCTATCCGGCCGAGTTCCGGATGAATGAGCGTCGATCCGCTGACGACAATTACCTTGCAGCCTAATTCGGCGAAATGTGTCGCCAGCGAAAGGCCGCTGTCGCCATCGGCGAGCTGTAGATCCACGATCGCGATATCGGGCCGCAGAGTGGCTGCCGCGTCCCACGCGTCGAAGCTCGAATAAAAGGTGCCGACCACCTCTGACCCTGCTTCCTCGACCTCATGTGCTAGGTTCATGGCGAGCAGGAGATCGTCTTCGCAAATCAGGACGCGCTTCATGCGTGGGCCTCTCCACTCGTGTTGCACACGGAGAGTTAACCCGCTCGATCAGGTAAAGTTCCCGCTCGTCCGGAGGGTTGCGGATTGCCGCAGTCTCAAATTCCTCTCATGGAGAGATGGTGACGACGCGGCAATCGAAGCCATGTGGCCGAAGGATGTTGCAAAGGCGGCCGGGCTCCATCGAAGAGGCATAAGGCCCGACACTGACACGATACGCAGCGCCCATGCTGCCGAAGAGCACGCCGCCCGTCGCTGGCTCTTCGATGACGGGTTCCAGGCCCCGCAAGCTAGGCCTGTGCGCGGATAACAGACGCGACAGGGTTTGTTCCGCGTCCGCGCGCGAGTTCTCTGCCGCGATATGCAGCCGATAAGGCCCCGGCAACACGGCAGCACCAGGCGGCGCGTTCTCCGGCGCAACCGGCTCGGCTGCCGCAATTTTGACCTCAGGCGCCTTGAAGGGCTGCACCTCGACGACCGGTGCCACCTTGGTCTCGATGGGCCAAGTCACCGAAGCCGGCTCCACGGACCGGGGTGGCTCAGGCAGTGCTGCCGTTTCAATTTTGGTCGCGGCAAGCGGCGCGGATTCGTTCGCAGGTGGTGGAGATGAGGCGGGTTCAGAAACAGTGGAACCACCGCTGAAAAGATTGCCGAGAAACGCGCCCGCAGCTTTGCCCGCGTCTGCAAGCGCGGCCGGAGCACCGGTCAGGGCGCTTGGAACCTCGGCAGGCTTCGATGCGTCGGCTGTAAATGCCGTCGCCACGGATGCGGCGGGCGCAGGAGAAGGTTCCGGCGCAACCGCTGCAACGGAAACGACGGGCGCCACCGCTGACGTGCTCCACGGCAGCGCCGCCTGAGCGGGGGCGCTGGGCGCGTCACCTTGCGCAGCGCTCGACGCCATCTGCCAAGGCAGCGGCTTCTCGGGCGGCGCAGCCTCAGCCTGAACCGTCCCGATCGCGTCACGTTCCACCGGCGCGACAGTCGCCACCGGTTCCGAGATCATATCGGCATCCTGAGACGGTGCGGAACCGACAGCAACGCTGGCCGTGCGATCCTCTTCTATTGTCACAGGTGCAGGCGCTGCCTTTGGCACAACCGGTGGCGGCTGCGGCGCTTCAGCCGCCTCGATCGCCTTCGGTGCCTCAACAGTTTTGACGTCGGGCGCGGGAGGTGGCGTCACTTCAGCCGTTGCCCATGGCAGTGCCTGGGCCTGTGGCTCCGCGACGGTTCTGGAAGCCTCAGGCGCTGTTGTAGGCGGCTCCGGAACAGAGGGCGCAGGCGTGAAAGCGGTCTCCACCGGCGCGGCCGCTGCAACGCCTTTGAGTGCCGCCACCTCGCGCAGAAGGGCCTGCCGGTGATCCTCTGCGACCGCTCTGTCCGTGGCCGACAACCCGTCGCGCAGCCACACCGCCGCGTTGAGATCAGAGAGCGCCGCCGCCGGCATCTTCTGCTTGCGGTAGGCGACACCCCGATAGAACATCGCTTTGGCGAGATCGGGATTGCTTAACCCGCCCATCGTGATCGCCGTGGACAGCGCTGCCACTGCCGCATCCGTTTTTCCGCCCTCGAAGGCCTTCGTGCCGGCGGCATAGGCCTTGGCAGCCTCGGCAGCTTTGGGATTGGCGGCCTTTTCCGCAACCGCAGGTTTTGCCACCGTTTGTGCGGCGGCGGGATTGGACATGCTGAGCGCAGCCAAAACCAACGCTGTCGAGAGAGGGAAACGGTCGGCGGCCATACGCGGAGGAACCCTTTTCCAGGTTTGCTTTGGAACGCTCACGCCATGCTGCGACTCGAATAACGGCGATGGTCTTGCACTGCGCCCTTGATCGCAACCCGGCGCGCTCACCTGCCCCCAGGCGACGATCGCGATCCCGGCGTTTTCAACCGAAATCCAACCTGATCCTGCCCTGCTCGGGACGAACCGCGCCCAACGGTCCCTTGACCCGACCGGCGCACTCAGGCACGCGAAGCCCCACACCCGCCTGCGGAGTGTGGGCCACGAGAGACGTCCCACACCCGCCTGCGGAGTGTGGGCCACGAGAGACGTCCCACACCCGCCTGCGGAGTGTGGGCCAGGAGGACGCCCCACGCCCGCCTGCGGAGTGTGGGCCAGGAGGACGTCCCACACCCGCCTGCGGAGTGTGAGCGAGAAGGACGCGCGAATGATCATCGCCATCGACGGACCGGCAGCGTCGGGCAAGGGCACATTAGCCAAGCGCATTGCGGCCCATCTCGGCTATCACGTGCTCGACACCGGCCTTCTTTACCGCGCCGTCGCCCGCGACCTTGAACGCGCCGGTTTCTGTCTCAATGACCACTGGGCCGCGCTATCCGCCGCCCGCAATCTCGAACCTGCCACACTCGACGACCCGGCGCTGCGCGGCGTCCCTGCCGGCGACAAAGCCTCCGTCATCGCCAAGATCCCTGAAGTGCGCTCCGCCCTTCTGCGTTATCAACGCGACTTCGCCCGCCGCCCGCCCGGCGCTGTCCTCGATGGGCGCGACATCGGAACCGTCGTCTGCCCCCATGCGGACATCAAAATCTACGTTACGGCCACCCCTGAAGAACGCGCCCGCCGTCGCCACCTCGAACACCAGGCCCGGGGCGAGACCGCCACCTTCGAAGCCCTTTTGGCCGACATCCGCTCCCGCGACGCCCGCGATAGCGGCCGGGCCATTGCGCCCTTGGCCGCCGCCCCTGACGCTATCCAACTCGACACCACGACGATGGACGCCGATGCCGTTTTCAAGGCCGCAATGAAAATTGTCGAAGGTCATGCGCGCCAGTCTTGATCGCAGCGCACTTGCTCTCCAGGGCTGCTTCCGGTAGAACGCCGCCATCTGACGCCACTGTCGGATCGGCCGAGAGGTAAGGCCGGGCTAACGGAAACGCTCCAACGCGGGCTGCTCCAAACGTGTTGGCAGGGCAACTCATAGCCCATCACGGTGGCTTCGACCCAGCAGCAATATCACCGCCGGCAGTCCTGCCTCTGGTCGCGCATCTGCGCGTTCGGGCATCGCCGGCTTAAAAAATGAACCCTTGCCGCCGTGGGACATGAAGCGCCCGCGACGGCAGCAACCAAGACCATTCCAGGAGCCTCAATGTCAGCCGATGTGTCGAAAGAATTCAACCCCTCGCGTGATGAGTTTGCAGCCCTGCTCGCCGAGAGCCTAGCCAAGGACGACGTTTTCGAAGGACAGGTCGTCAAGGGCAAGGTCGTCGGCATCGAAAAGGACCTCGCGATCATCGACGTCGGCCTCAAGATGGAAGGCCGCGTGGCGCTGAAGGAATTCGGTCTCGGCGGCAAGCCGGGCGACATCAAGATCGGTGACACTGTCGAAGTCTACCTGGAGCGCGTTGAGAATGCGCTTGGTGAAGCTGTCCTGTCGCGCGACAAGGCTCGCCGCGAGGAAAGCTGGACCCGCCTCGAGCGCCTGCACGAGAAGGGCGAGAAGGTCACGGGCGTCATCTTCAACAAGGTCAAGGGCGGCTTCACCGTTGATCTCGACGGCGCCGTGGCATTCCTTCCCGGCTCGCAGGTTGATATCCGGCCCGTTCGCGACGTCGGCCCGCTGATGCATCAGCAGTTGCCCTTCCAGATCCTCAAGATGGATCGCCGCCGCGGCAATATTGTCGTTTCTCGTCGCTCGGTCCTCGAGGAAACCCGCGCCGAACAGCGCGCCGACATCGTCTCGCGTCTGGCCGAAGGCCAGGTTATCGATGGCCTCGTCAAGAACATCACCGATTACGGCGCGTTCATCGACTTGGGCGGCATCGACGGCCTGCTCCACGTGACCGACATGGCCTGGCGCCGCGTCAATCATCCCTCCGAGATCCTCAACGTCGGCGACACGGTGAAGGTGCAGATCATCCGCATCAACCCCGAAACGCAGCGGATTTCTCTCGGTATGAAGCAGCTCCAGTCCGATCCCTGGTCGGCCATCGAAGCCAAGTACCCGGTCGGCGCCAAGCTGCAGGGCACCGTCACCAACATCGCTGATTATGGCGCGTTTGTTGAACTCGAGCCCGGGGTCGAAGGCTTGATCCACGTCTCGGAAATGAGCTGGACCAAGAAAAACGTCCACCCCGGCAAGATTGTTTCGACCAGCCAGCAGGTCGATGTTCAGGTTCTCGAAGTCGACCCCACCAAGCGTCGTATCTCGCTCGGCCTTAAGCAGACCCAGGACAACCCGTGGGATGCCTTCCTTGCGGCTCACCCGAAGGGCACGATCGTCGAAGGTCCGATCCGCAACATCACGGAATTCGGCCTCTTCATCGGTCTCGACAACGGCATCGACGGCATGGTTCACCTCTCGGACCTCGACTGGTCGAAGCCCGGCGACGAGTTGATCAAGGAGTACAAGAAGGGCGACAACGTGAAAGCCATGGTGCTGGATGTTGACAGCTCCAAGGAGCGCATCTCGCTCGGCGTCAAGCAACTCGCCGGCGATCCGGCCGATACGCTCTCGCGCTACAAGAAGGGCGACACCGTCACCTGCGAAGTCGTCGCCGTGCAGGAGAACGGCATCGAAGTGAAGATCGCCGACAGCGACATCACGTCGTTCGTCAAGCGCTCGGATCTCTCGCGCGATCGCTCCGAGCAGCGCCCTGAGCGCTTCACGGTCGGCCAGAAGGTCGATGCCGCGGTTCTTTCTTCCGACAAGGCAGCCCGCCGCATTACGGTTTCGATCAAGGCGCTCGAGATTGCCGAAGAGAAGCAGGCTGTCGCGCAATACGGCTCGTCGGATTCTGGTGCCTCGCTCGGCGACATCTTCAAGGCCGCTATCAAGAAGCGGAACGCCGACACGGACGAGGAAGACGCCGAATAATGCCGCGCGCGGCGGCTGGCTCATCGGAGTAAAGCAGCTGCGCGCGAGTTAAAGGCTGTACCGGAACGAAACAAAAAGAAGCGCGGCGCCATTGGGGTCCCGCGCTTCTTCATTACATGTGGTCTCCGACACTTCACGCCCGACACTTCTCAGCTTCTCTGCCTACGTTTTTTTAGCGTATTGAATTGATAACAGTTATTTGAATGCGAGGACCAGAGGCCGCAAACCTGTAGGAGTTTGACAGCAATGTCGCTGGAAACCGAGATCGTGCTTGATCGCCGCCAGCTGCGCCGCCGCCTGAGCCTATGGCGCGGGCTCGCCATCACTGGCCTCGTGATTGCACTGGGCGGCTACCTGCTATCCGCCGATGAGACCAGCGGAGTGTTCGCCAAGAAGCACGTGGCGCGCGTCTCCTTTACCGGAACCATCACGGAAAGCCGCGCGGAACTCCAAATGCTGCGCAAAATTCGTGACGCCAAAAACGTCGCTGGCGTGATCGTCTTCGTCAACAGCCCCGGCGGCACAACCACTGGTGGCGAAGCGATTTATGAGGAGTTGCGCAAAATCGCAGAAAAGAAACCCGTCGTCGCACAGTTCGGAACCGTGGCCGCGTCCGCCGGCTACATTGTTGGCCTCGCCGCGGACCACATTGTCTCCCGCGGCAATACCATCACGGGCTCGGTCGGCGTTCTCATGCAGTGGCCGGAAGTCGGCGACCTTCTCAGCAAGGTCGGCGTCAAGATGAACGAGGTCAAGAGCGGCGAACTCAAAGCCTCCCCGTCCATTTTTGCCCCAGCCGATCAGCCGTCTCTCGGTGTTGTCCGTGAGATGATCGACGAGGGTTTCCGCTGGTTTGCCTCGCTCGTCGAAACCCGCCGCGGCATTAAGATTGCCGATGTCCCCGGCCTGGAGCAGGGCCGCATCTTCTCTGGCCGCGAAGCCGTCGCCAAGAAGTTGGTCGACGAGATCGGCGGCGAGCCCGAAGCGCAGCGCTGGCTGGAAGAAAAGCGCGGCGTGGACAAGGATTTGAGCATTATCGACTGGAAGCCGGCAACGTCGGAGGCGTGGGGCTTGTCCGCGTCCATATCCACCATGTTCGGTAACCTTTTCGGCGCCGAAGGCCGGCAAATTGCCGAAATCATGTCGCGAACGCGCGCCTTGGGCACTCTTGGTCTTGACGGCATGCTGTCCGTTTGGCAACCTCCCGAAAACTAAGGAAAAACAAACCGTTCGGGGGTGCCCGTGATCAAGTCGGAACTGATCCAGAAGATCGCGAGTGCGAACCCGCATCTCTATCACCGCGACGTTGAGCGTATTGTCAACGTCATCTTCGACGAGATTGTCGATGCTCTGGCGCGTGGTGACCGGGTGGAACTGCGTGGGTTCGGAGCCTTCACAGTGAAACATCGCGCCGCTCGCCAAGGGCGGAATCCCCGCACAGGATCACCGGTGCCGGTGGAAGAAAAATTCGTGCCGTTCTTCAAAACCGGAAAGGAACTGCGCGATCGCCTGAACGGCGAAGATAAACCCGCAACCAACTAAGCCTCACCTCGCCATGACGGCGACGGGGAGCGAGTGCCTTCGAGGTCGAACGTGCTGAAACGCATTCTGACCATTTTGATCGCGTTTCCGGCTGCTGCTGTTCTCATCACGCTCTCGATTGCAAACCGTCACGCGGTCACGCTCGTTTTGGATCCCTTCAATCCCACAACGCCACTGGTCTCACTGTCTCTTCCGTTCTATGTCTACCTTATCGGTGCACTCATTCTGGGCGTCATGATGGGCGGCCTCGCCACATGGTTCAATCAGGCGCGATGGCGGCGACAGGCCCGCGCGCAGACTCTCGAAGCGAGGCGATGGCAATCGGAAGCCGATCGGCTTGCCCGCGAACGCGATCTCGGCGTCGCACAGCGTGGCGAATTGACGAGCCCCGCCACCGAACGCACGGCAGCCTAAGACCACGGCGATAGTGCCAATTCAAAAGGCCGGAACGCTGTCTCCTCAGCGCGCGACCAATCATTGAGCCGTCATCGATGACCACCGCTGTCAAAATCTGCGGCATGACCGACGAGACATCACTCGACGCGGCACTCGCCAACGGCGCCGATTACGTTGGCCTTGTGTTCTTTCCTAAGAGCCCGCGCCACCTTGATCTTGCACGCGCCAAGGCTCTTCGCGCCATGATCCCGATAAATGGGTCCTGCCAGGCCGTCGCTCTCGTCGTTGACCCCTCGGATGAACAACTGTCAAAGATCATCAGCGCCGTTCGCCCCGACATGATCCAACTCCACGGCCACGAAACCGTCGAGCGCGTTGCCGAAATCCGAACCAAATTCAGAAAGCCGATCCTGAAAGCTGTCCCTGTGGCCTGTGCTGCGGATGTTGACGCGGCGCGCGCCTACCTCGCCCCCGGCCGCCTCGCCGATATCCTTCTGTTCGACGCCAAGCCCGATCCCAATGCACTACTTCCCGGAGGCAATGGCCTCGCCTTCGATTGGCACATTCTACAAGGCCTGAAATCCCGTCTGGCGTTCGCGCTGGCAGGGGGACTTACTCCAGAAAACGTGGCCGAGGCTATCGAACGCACCGGGGCTACGATCGTTGACGTGTCCTCAGGTGTGGAAAGCGCACCCGGCCACAAAGACCCTGAGCTTATCCGACGCTTCCTTCGTAACGCGAAGGCAGCTAAGCAGTCCTGACGAAATCCGGCGACTGACCGCGAGAGATCAACATGGCCACGAACACTGCAAAAACCCAGGATGCGAAGCTCAACAGCTACCGCACCGGCCCCGACGATAAAGGCTTCTTCGGCCTGTTCGGTGGCCGCTTCGTTGCCGAGACGCTGATGCCGCTGATCCTCGATCTCGAGCGCGCCTATGACGAAGCGAAAGCCGATCCAACTTTCCAGGCTGAAATCGATTACCTCAACCTTCACTATGCCGGCCGCCCCAGTCCGCTCTATTTCGCTGAGCGCATGACGAACGAACTCGGCGGCGCCAAAATCTACTTCAAGCGCGATGAACTCAATCACACCGGGTCGCACAAGATCAACAACTGCCTCGGCCAGATTCTCCTCGCGCGCCGCATGGGGAAGAAGCGCATCATCGCCGAGACCGGCGCCGGCCAGCACGGCGTTGCCGTGGCCACCGTCTGCGCCAAGTATGGGCTACCGTGCGAGATCTACATGGGCGCCACCGATGTCGAACGTCAGGCGCCCAACGTGGCTCGGATGATGCTGCTCGGCGCCAAGCTCAATCCGGTCACCGCCGGAGCCGGCACGCTGAAAGATGCGATGAATGAGGCGCTGCGCGACTGGGTCACCAACGTCACTGATACTTACTATCTCATCGGCACTGCAGCCGGCCCCCACCCCTATCCTGCGATGGTTCGCGACTTCCAGTCGATCATCGGTAAGGAAACGCGCGAGCAGATGATCGCCGCCGAAGGCCGCATTCCTGATACGCTCGTCGCGTGTATAGGCGGCGGCTCCAACGCCATCGGCCTCTTCCATCCCTTCCTCGACGACAAGAACACCGCCATCTACGGCGTTGAAGCCGGCGGCCACGGCCTTGATGTCGAGAACGGCCACGCCGCCTCCATGAACGGCGGCTCGCCGGGCGTTCTTCACGGCAACCGCACGTATCTTCTACAGGATAGCGATGGCCAGATTCTCGAAGGCCACTCCATCTCCGCCGGTCTCGATTATCCCGGCGTTGGCCCCGAGCACGCCTGGCTGAAGGACACCGGCCGCGTCACCTACGTTTCGATCACAGACAAGGAAGCACTCGAGGCGCTCCAGTTCTGCACGCGCATGGAAGGCATCATTCCTGCCCTGGAACCAAGTCACGCCCTGGCTCAGGTCATGAAACTCGCGCCGACGCTGCCGAAGGACAACCTGCTCGTGATGAACCTCTGCGGCCGCGGCGACAAAGATCTCTTCACCGTTGCCAAGGCGCTGGGCATGAAGATCTAGGCGATAGCGCGGCTGTTCGGCGCGCAGATCCGGAACCTGTCGCTCACAGCGACGTTGCGGCGGTCTGATGGATCGCAAAGCAACGGAGCCAATGATGCAGGATAGAAAAGCGACGTCGCAGTCCGGAGAGAACGGACGACAGGACAGGGGCAAGGATCCCGATACCGATAGCGGGCGGCAGCAGCAGACCAGGAGCCAGTATCAGGTCCGGCAGGTGACGAACTATCAAGCGTCGTGGGCCGAGACGGAGCCGGGCGAAGAGGGCAAATTCACGCTCCAACTCATCCTGGATAATGGCGTCGAGGAATACATCCTCGATACGGATTCTGATGACCTCGAAGTTATGCTGAAGCTCCTGAGAAAGAGCAGCTACACGACGTTCGACCTCAAGCGTAAGGTTCTGATGTTCTCCAACATCGACGCGAAATAGACGGCAATTCGCACTATTATAAAATCGACCGGCCACCGGTCGGCCGGCGATGGGCCCTTCTGCCACTTGTCCAATCGCGGCGCGGTAGGCTAGACCCGTCCGGATGCGGGCTTCATCCCGCACACACGAGATGAAGGGTCACATGTCACGTCCTGCCACGCGCATCGAGCGCCGCTTCGCGATGTTGAAGAACGAGGGCCGAACGGCACTCGTTACGTTCGTCACCGCCGGCGATCCCGATTACGACACGTCGTTGAGAATCATTTCCGGCCTCCCCGGTGCCGGCGCCGATGTCATCGAGATCGGCATGCCGTTTTCCGATCCGATGGCCGACGGCCCGCCGATCCAGGCCTCCGGTCTGCGGGCGCTCAAGGGCGGCCAGAACATGAAGAAGACGCTGCAGCTCGTCCGCGACATCCGCAAAACTGATGGTGAAACGCCCATCGTCCTCATGGGCTACTACAATCCGATCTACGTGTACGGCAACGAGCGCTTCCTCGATGATGCCGTGGCCGCAGGCGTCGATGGCCTGATCGTCGTCGATGTCCCTCCCGAGGCCGATGATGAACTGTGCATCCCGGCCCTCGCCCGCGGATTGAACTTCATCCGTCTCGCGACCCCGACGACGGACGACCGGCGCTTGCCTGCCGTCCTCAACAACACGTCGGGCTTCGTCTATTACGTCTCGATCACAGGCATCACCGGCGCCGGTTCGGCAGTAGCGACGGATGTCGGCCGCCAGGTCGCCCGCATCAAAAAGTCGACGGACTTGCCGATCGCCATCGGCTTCGGCGTCAAAACGCCTGCCCAAGCGAGGGAACTCGCCAGCCACGGCGACGGCGTCGTGGTTGGTTCGGCACTCGTCAACAAAATTGCCGAGAGCTTGGACAAGGATGGAAAAGCCACTGGCGCAACGGTTTCCGGGGTTCTACAACTCGTCGAAGGCTTAAGCGGCGCGCTGAAGGCGGTCTGAACGGCGGAAAAGGTAGGGCGGTGTCCTAACCAACGGCAAAACTCCCCACAGAATGCGACGCCCGGGCTCTGAAACAAATGCGCCTGGCGTGCTATGGTTTCTCAACCGATCAATGTCTCGGCACTCCTGAGGAGCGAGAACAGCGTGAACTGGATCAACAACGTCGTCCGGCCCAAGATCCGCAGCTTCCTGACGACGAAGCGCGAAGTGCCCGACAACCTCTGGGTCAAGTGCCCGGAGAGCGGCCAGATGGTCTTCTATAAAGACCTGGAGTCGAACCAATTCGTCGTGCCCGGTTCGGGCTATCACATGCGCATGGGCGCCAAGGCTCGGCTCGTCGCCCTGTTCGATGGCGGCGCGTATGAAAATGTGCCCGTCCCGGCGGTTCCGCAGGATCCGCTGAAGTTCCGCGACGGCCGCAAGTACACGGAGCGCCTCAAGGACGCCAAGGCCAAGACCAGTCTCGAAGACGCGGTTCTGATCGGCGAAGGCAAGCTTGACGGTCTGCCCGTGGTCGCAGCCGCCCAGGATTTCGACTTCATGGGCGGCTCACTCGGCATGGCCGCCGGCGAAGCGGTGATCACCGGCCTCACGCGCGCATTGGAGAAAGGCACGCCTTTCATCCTGTTCGCAGCGTCCGGCGGAGCGCGCATGCAGGAAGGCATTTTGTCCCTCATGCAGATGCCGCGAACGACGATTGCGGTCCAGCGCCTGCGCGAAGCAGGGCTCCCCTACATCGTCGTCCTCACCGATCCAACGACCGGCGGCGTCACGGCGTCCTACGCGATGCTGGGCGACATCCACATCGCCGAACCGGGCGCGCTCATCTGCTTTGCCGGCCCGCGCGTCATCCAGCAAACGATCCGTGAGCAGTTGCCTGAGGGGTTCCAGCGCTCCGAGTATCTCCTCGACCATGGCATGATCGACATGGTCGTCCATCGTCACAAGATGCGCGAGACGCTGTCCCGTGTCTGCCGCGTGCTCATGAACGGTGGCAACAAGGCCAAGCGCGCCAACGGGCGCCTCCCCGTCAATGGCCGTGTCATCGAGAACGCTGCGCGCGCGACCGGCGGGGGCGTCGTTGAAGTCCGGCCGATGGAGACGACGACGGCGCCGATGCCGGCCGACCCCAAGGACGTGACCCGCGAGGCGAAAGCAAACGGGACCGGAAAGGATACGCCGACATCCACCTGATGCAGCGGTTTATGTGGTGCCGCGGCTGACGATCCGTCGCAGGGTCCTCACCCGTTGTTGACCACGGCTCTCGGTCCACCCGCAGCTCGCATCACGTAGAAAAACGCATTGCAGACGGCCCAGTTGAGATGCGGGCCACGATTGAAGAGCCCGCGATGCAGACGAGCGACAAGCTCCTGGCCGATTTGAAGCTTCTCCACCCGAAGCTCATCGACCTGTCTCTCGGCCGCATCGAGCGCCTGCTGGAAAAGCTTGGCCGCCCGCACGAGAAGCTGCCTCCCGTCGTACACATTGCTGGCACCAACGGCAAAGGCTCCACCACCGCTTTTCTCAAGGCCATGCTATCGGCGGCCGGTCTGCGCGTGCACGTCTATACCTCGCCCCATCTGGTTCGGTTCCATGAGCGCATCGAACTCGCGGGCGTCGATTGCGTCTCTCGTCCCATCGGCGAAGACCAACTCGTCGACGTCCTGACACGCACGCAAGCCGTGAACGATGGCGACGACATCACGCAATTCGAGATCACGACGGCGGCGGCGTTCCTCGCTTATGCCGAAACCCCCGCCGACGTGCTCCTTCTCGAAGTCGGCCTCGGCGGTCGTCTGGACGCAACCAACGTCATCGAACGCCCGGCACTTACCGTCATCACGCCCGTGTCGATGGATCATGCCGAGAAGCTCGGCTCCACCATCGCGAAGATTGCCGGTGAGAAAGCCGGTATCCTCAAGCGCGGCGTTACCTGCGTCGTCGCACAGCAATCCGACGAAGCGATGGACGTCATTTGCCAGACCGCCGATCGTGTCGGCGCCAAGCTCATCATCTGGGGCCAGGATTTCGACGCCTTCGAACAGAATGGCCGCCTCGTCGTGCAAACAGAAACCCATGTGCTCGATCTGCCGCTCCCCGCACTCGTCGGCCGCCACCAGATCGTCAACGCCGGCACGGCCGTCGCGGCAGCCCTGCAACTGGGCGAGTTGCGCCAGAATGAAGTGGCCATCGAGCGCGGCCTGGTCACGGCCAAATGGCCGGCGCGGATGCAGCGTCTCGATTCAGGGCCCCTGCCGGAACTCCTCGGCCGCAACAGCGAATTGTGGCTCGACGGTGGTCACAATCCCTCCGCCGGCATCGCACTGGCGCAGACGCTCGCTGATCTGGAGGAGCGCTCCCCCAAGCCGGTCTACCTGATCTGCGGCATGATGGGCCTGAAAGACGCGGCGGGCTTCCTCTCGCCCTTCCGCGGCCTTGTCCGGCATATCGTAACAGTCCCGATACCCGGCGCTCACGAGGCGCCGTTCACCCCGGAGGCTCTGGTTGAAGTAGCCCTTCGCGCCGATCTCTCGGCTGACAGTGCGGTCGATGTCGAAAGCGCTCTGAAGCGCATTGAACTTCTGGACGCCTCGCCCAAGCGCGTCCTCATCTGCGGCTCGCTTTATCTCGCAGGCCATGTCCTGGCCCGCCAGGAAGGGGTCGAAGTCCAGGGCAACTGACACCGGGAAAACAAAAAGGCCGCGCAGGTGTTCACCGCGCGGCCCTGCATGTCTGAAACCGGCGTGCCTAAACCAGCGCGCCGTTGATAAAGTCCTCAAGGCGCTTCTTCTGCACCATCGCGCCGGACTGACGAGCCTTCACTTCGCCGCCCTGGAAAACGATCAGCGTCGGCATCGCCTGGATGCCATACTTCGTCGTGATGCCGGGGCTCTTATCGACATCGACCTTCACGACCTTCACTTTGCCCCTCATATCGGCCGCGACCGCATCGAGAGTCGGCGCCATCGCTTTGCACGGCCCGCACCACTCTGCGAAAAAGTCCACGACGACTGGTTCGGTCGACTTCAGCACGACCTCATCGAAGGTGCTGTCGGAAACGACAGGTGTTTCAGTGCCCATGTGAATCTCACTGTTCCGCCGGCGCACAGGGAATGTCGCCGGCTCTGTTCGGACGACAGACTTAAGAACGCCCGTTCGCCGCGTCAAGACTCGCCGCATCGAGGCGCCATAAACCGGCGGCGTATGTATCTAGAACTTCCTCGGGAATCTCCATGATCTGCGGCACTTCGGTCCAAAGCAATGCGGCCCGGACCGGCTTACCCGGAAAGATGTTCTGAAGCGCCAGTCGGTAAGCTGCGAGCTGGTAGAGATAAACCGGCGCAACATCGTCCACTTTGGAAGGCGCCGCGCGGTTGGTCTTATAGTCGATGATCAGCACGGCCTCGCGTGTCACCGCCAGCCGGTCGATCTGTCCCGTCAGCTTCAGCGCCGGGCCATGTCCTGACGGCTGGGGGATCTCCGCCACGATGGGCACTTCCGCACGGCTGCCCGCCGCAAACAGTGCGCCAAAGGAAGCATCGGTCACGATCGCCAGCACCTCCTTGGCGATGCTCCGCCGCGTCCGCTCCGGAAGATGCCCCGCTCGCGCTTCGAGATATGCTGCCGCCGCCATCGCGCGCCGGTTCGCATCGATACCCGGCAAATGTTCCAGCAGCGCGTGACTGAGCGTACCGCGCAAAAAGCGATCGCCGCCGAGCCCTGCACTGTCCGATGTCCCGAGCACCAGCGATGGAGCGGCAGGCTCGGCCATCGGATCGGCAGTAGGCTCCGCGGCAACGGGTTCGCCCGCGTCGTCCGTCTCGTACGGGGCGAGCCGCGACGGGGCGAGAGGAATGCTGAGCGATTTCTCCCGCGGCGCAGGCGTTTCCGCCCACGACGGCCGCGCCTGGGCGGGCACGTCCTCCATCGTGCCTGACGTTTTGGCGTCTGGCGCCACGCCCTCCGCCTGCGGCGCCTCGGCTCGGTAGAGGATCGGCTCATGTCCTGGTGCGTCGGGCACCACACCGAGAGCCTCGCACACGATGTCGAACCAGCAGCCGCGTGCCCGGCCGTTCTTGCCCTCAAACCCGGCGACGATCAGCCGATCGCGCGGTCGGGTCATGGCGACATAGAGCAGCCGGTTGCGCTCCTCCAGTTCGCGCTGCTGCGCCATGGCGCGCGCAGCCTGCACCGCCGGCAGGATCTTGGATCCGCTGACCGGCCAAATGAACGGAGCCGCCTCTTCCGGGTTGCGCCTGAGAGCTTCCAGCTCGAGCGGCTTGCCGCCGCCACGGCCGCTGACCCCCGTCGCGCACGTGTCGGGCAGAAACACGATCGGCGCTTCCAGCCCCTTTGCGCCGTGGATCGTCATCACGCGAACTTCGTCGCGCGCGTGTTCCGTGTCGCGCTTGATCTCACGCTCGTCTTCGGTGAGCGCATGCAGGAAACCTGTCAGCGACGCCGGCGCACTGTCGTCATAGGTCAGCGCGACGTTGAGAAACTCATCCACGGGATCGGCCGCATCCGGTCCAAGTCGTCCAATAAGCTTTGCCCGCACACCGTCACGATCGAGCAGGCTCGCCCAAAATTCATACGGCGGTGTGAAGTCGGCTGCCTTGCGCCATCGCTTCAGCGTCTCCACAGCGGCTGCGTACCGGGTATCGCTCACCGCTGTGTCGAGCAGCGACTTCCACAGCGTACCCTTGCGTCCGTGCGCCAGACGCAACAGATCCTCGTCGTCGAAATCGAAAATCGGACTTTTCAGGACTTCTGCAAGCGCCAGATCGTCTTCCGGCAGCGTGAGAAAACCGCCAAGTGAGATCAGATCCTGCACGGCAATATGCTGCGTCAGCGCCAGACGATCGGCACCGGCGACCGGCACGCCGGCTGCCTTCAGCGCCGTCACCATCGGTCCCGCGAAAGGCCGCCGCTTCCCGACCAGAATGAGAATGTCGCCCGCGCGCACGTTGCGTCCTTCGGACGGAAGTGGCTCGCCGTTGTCCAGCCAGCCTTTGATCGTCGCAGCAATACGGGTGGCAAGTCTCAGCGCAGGCGCCTGCGTCGATGTCTCATCGAGTGGCGACCAAGGGTCTGCGGAATCGCCCGTTGTCCAAATCTCTGGCCGCCAGATCTCTACCGACCCTGCCTGCCCCAAGCGCTTCGCGATGTGCCGGATGCCGGAAGGCCCTGTGGGTACGCCCGCTGTCCGCGCCCCGTCGGCAAACACGGTATCGACGGTCGCAAGCACCGGCGCCGTCGTGCGAAACGACACGTTCAGATCCACGCGATGGAACGGCGCTTGAACATCGCGTGCAAGGTCCGCGAACCGTCCGCCTATCTCGGCGAACTTCTCAGGTGCAGCGCCTTGAAACGAATAGATCGACTGCTTCTCGTCGCCCACGGCGAAAATCGTGCGCGGCTCTTCGCGCGCCCCGCCACCCGCGAAGAACTCCTCTGCCAGCCGCGACACCACCTGCCACTGATCCGGGCTCGTATCCTGGCTCTCGTCCACGAGAAGATGATCAAGCCCATTGTCGAGTTTATAGAGCACCCATTCGGCCGAACTGCGCGTCGCCAGCAGGGTCTTTGTTCGCTCGATCAGATCTTCGAAATCCAGCGCCGCCCGGCGCGCTTTCGCCTCGTCATACTTTTGCAGAACGGCATCCGCCAGACGATAGAGAGCGACCGTCGCCTCCACGACGTCGCAGCCCTTCAACTCCTGCCACAGGGGAATGAATTGTCGCTGTGCCCGCAATAGGGTGGCTTCGATGTCTGGGTGCGCCTTCGCAAGAGGCTTCGTAATGAGCGATTTCCGCAGCTCATCTTTGTCAGTAAAGAACAGACCACGTAGCAGTAGGACTTTCGTTTTCACGCTCGCCGCAGTTGCGATCTCCCGCAGGCATTCTGCACGGTCCTGGTCAGCTTTAGTACTGCTCGACAGAACGCAAATTAGCCTTTCGCAATCTTCCGACGCGAGTAATCCCGCAATCTCCTGGGTCAGCGTCTCACTCGACACCTCGCGCCGCACTGTGAAGTGTTTCCGCAGCAGAAGCTCTGTTCTCTCCAGCCCGTCTTTCGACGATGGCATGCGAACCGCATCTTCAATCCATCTCTTGTGCGTCAACGCTCCTGCAAGGATGTCATCGAACCGCTCATCGGCCGCATGCGCCACCGCGCAGTCGAGCGCCCGCGCCAGCGGCGACCCGGGCGACCGGCACGCCTCCGCCAGCACATCGTCGATCGCCTGCCGCCGAAGTTCGCGCGCCTCCAATTCATCGAGGATCGCAAACCCCGGCGTCACGCCCGCTTCCAGCGGAAAGCGCTGGAGCAGCCGCTCCGAGAAGGCGTGGATCGTCTGAACCTTGAAGCCACCCGGCGTTTCGATCGAAGCCGTAAAGAGCGTCCGAGCCCGAGCGACTTCATCCACCGTTGGCGCTCGCGACAGCAGCTTGCGCAAATCCTCTTGCAGCGCCGTCTCGCTGAGCGTCACCCACCGCGCGAGATCCTCGAAGACACGCTTCGACATCTCTGATGCCGCTGCCTTCGTGTAGGTGAGACACAGGATCTTCTGCGGCGCGACACCCGACAGCAACAGCCTCAGCACACGCATTTTGAGGACGTGCGTTTTACCCGTGCCGGCGTTCGCGCTCACCCACACGGATGCGGCGGGATCGGAAGCCTGCAGTTGCACACGGGCAGTGCGTTCGAGTTCGTCGGCGATGCTCGCCATCAGCGCGTTCATGCCTCGGCCTCCTCTGCGCCGTCCCCCTCGGTCGACGACCACTCTGCAACACGGGCCAGATGTGCATATTCGTCGAACTCATACGAAAAGCCCTGCCGCCGCACAGGTCGGTAAGGAGTGAGTGGATCGTCAAAGCGGGCGATGTGCGATTTCAGCCCGTTCAGCGCATCTGTCGCCAGCGCCGCAATGTCGGCGCACGGGATGTCCTTCTCTTCACCCGGCGGCTCACCCCCGGACGCACGGATATAGCGCAAGGCCCTGATGATTCCCGGCGGCACGTGCGCAAAGCCAGCCTCCAGCGCAATGGCCGCTTCCAGCGGCAACTGCGGTGCGAGCCCCCTGGTCACCTTTTTCGCGTTTGGCGGCGTGCCCGTCTTGTAGTCCGTGATCACGAGACCCATCGGTGCCACATCGATCCTGTCCGCGCGCGCCGTCAGCGTGAACGGCCCGCCCGGCGCCTCGAACACCAGGTTGCCGCTGGTCTCTGACACCACGCGCTCCACGCCTTTGCGTCGTTCCGGTTCCGTCTCCGCGAACCACTGCGCAAAGCGCAGGAATCGCGGCACCCAGAACGCCGCGATGCGCGGATGCGTGCGGTAATCATCGATAATGCTTTGCGCCATACCCGCGAGCGCCTGCTGTATATCGGCCGGTAGCGAAGACGGATGCGCCTTTGCGAAGTTCGACAACGCCTCGTGGATGATGCTGCCGCGCAGCGAGGCACCCGGCTGCGTCCCGAGTGGGTCGAGCGGTTCCAGTCCTAGGATCTCGCGCGCGAAAATCGCATAGGGATTGCCGATGAATTTTTCGATCCGAGAGACGGAGAGCTTGCGCGGCCGGACCTCCAGCGGCGGTCTTGGCTCTGGACATGTCACACTCGGTCGCCGCGCGATCACGTCCCGCTGCCGCGCCCAAGCAAGCCATGGCATCGGCGGCCGCAAGGCCCCGCGTGCGCCCGCTCCATTGAGTAAAGCCTGCAACCGCAACAACCAGCGCGACGGGACCGCAGGCACCCCGTCCACCTTCTGCGCCCGCGTCAGGATCACCTCGCGTGCGCCCAGCAGCGTCACGAAATCATGTGCCGCCTGCCCGATCTTCTCTTCCGGCGTGGGTAGCTTGAGATCACCCCGCATGGGCCGATTGAGCCAAGGTCCCGGGTCCGCCGATTCCGGCCACGTGCCGTCGTTCAGCGACCCCAGAATGACGACATCCGTCTGCTGCAATCGCGCCTCGAATGGCCCCCAAATGAAGAGCCGCGGATGTACCGGCACGCGCGGGCGAACATTGATGCCGGAAATCAGGCTGCGATAAAAATCGGGATAGTCACGCGCCGGAACGTGCACCTCTGGCAAATTCTCTTCGAGCAGATCGGCAAAAAATCGCTGTCCGGCCTCGCCGGCCTCCCCCACCCTCAGAGGCGAAGATGCTGCGTCAGCATCGGGAAGTCGCGCCAGATTTTCGGCGACTGCCACATGGGCCCGCGCCAGATCAGCGATGGCTTGCGCGTCGGCCGATGCTGTCATGCTTGCCAGCGGTTGGAACGCATCCTTCAAAGCTTGCACGAGATCGCGCGCGGCGTTCCAATCCTCGACCCACAGCCGCCGCACGGCACGACTGCGCCGCTCGCCGGAAACCGTCTCGTGCTGAGCCTGCTCGATCGCCGCCTCGATGCCGTCGAGGCCTTGCCCGAAAAACGGGGTGCGAAACGCCGCGATCTCGAGCGCCCGCGCCGCGCGGCGAATGGCGAACGGGTCCAGCCCCAGGCGCGTCAGCGGATGCTTCAAGAGAGCCATCAGCGTCGCTGGTGCATAACCATCCGCATGGGCCGCCACCACGAGTTCGAGAAACGCACCCGGAACCGTCTTTGCAAACGGCCTGCCGGCGGAATCGTCGACACGAATACCCCAGCTCTCCAAGCGGATCGCCACGCGCCGCGCGAGCAATCGGTCGGGCGAGACGAGCGCTGCCGTCCGGCCGGGAGTTTCCGCTGCGTGCCGCAGGATCAGAGCAATCGCCTCTGCCTCGTCCTGCGCGGTCGGCGCCTCGATCAAGCTGAGCCCATCGAGCGCCGTCACCCGCTGTCGCTCGTCACCGAGCTTTGCAACGTATCCGTGCCACCGCCCCGTCGTGCGCGACGGCCGCAGCGCTTCCGAGATCAGCTCCTCCCGCGCCGCCTGCCGCTCGTCTGCCGCAGCGCCCGGCAGCACGCGCACATCTCTCCGCCTGAGACCGAGCTCTTTCAACAATTTTGCGAGCCCATGCTGCGGATGCTCGGCGTGAGCCTCCTCCGCTTTTTCGGAAAGGATCACATCCCAGCTCTCGTCATCGAGCGTCAAATCGAGCGCCGGCAGAACGATTGCGCCGTTCGGCAGCGCCGCCACCGCCTGCATCAACTCCACCGTCGCCGGCACCGAACCCGTCACACCGGCGACGATGACCGGCCCCTTCGGCGGTGACGCCGCCAGCCTCTTTGCATCCGATCGGATAACGGCGTTGCGCCGCGCTGCGGGCGACAAAAGACCGTGCGCTTCGAGATAACTTGGCCAATGCGAGGTGACGATCTCTAGAAACTGGAGCGTCTTCTGCCAGTGCTCCGAATAGGTTTCCGGAACCAGCGTCTGCAATCGGTCGAGGGAAACGCCTTCCGTCTCGACCATATCCATCAGCCGAGCCAACTCCGCGGCCAGCGTTACGGCCTGCCCCGGCGTTGCCGCTCCCGCCGCGACGATCTCGATGCCATTGTCATCGCGCCCGCGCATGGCGTCAGACCAACGCATGACAAGCTGGGTGAGAGCCAGACGACGATGCATCTCGCTGATGGCCGGGCCGATGGCGGACCCGCGTTCGCCCCGCGCCGCGTCCATGATCAGCGACAGATCCTCGTCGCCCTCCGAAATCGGCAGGATCGTCGGCAAAAGCATCGCGCGCCCGCCGCCCGCGGCAAGGAACGCATCCTGCAACGCGCGCGTGGCGCGCCGCGTCGGCAGATAGAGTGTGAGTTCCGTGAGATCGACCGGGCTCGGCTTGGCTCCGCCGGACGTGGGCAGATCGCCGTTGAGGATGGCCGACGCCAGCGCACGTAGAAACGGCTGCCCAGCCGGCACCGTATAGATGCGGCCTTCTACGGACACGGGATCAGCGCACATGTTCGAGCTTCAGACGCTGTTCCGCCTCAGCCAGTGCGTCCGGTGTACCGACGTGCATCCAGACGCCATCGAGACGGGATCCATACAGGCGCCGCGCCGCGATGGCCCGGTCCCAGATCTTGTTCAGCGAGAACACACCCTTCGGCGCGCCCTTGAACATCCGCGGGTGCGCAATCGACACGCCGGCAAAAACGAACGGCGCCTCCTGACGCTCGCTCCGCCGCGTCAGAACACCGGATGGATCCATGTTGAAATCACCGTGGCCATCATAGCCGATGCTGGTCGCCGCCAGCGCCAGCAGCATCAAGCCGTCCATCCGCTCACCGTCCCATGCTTCCATCAGCCGTGACAGCGATCCCCCGATGCCCTCGATCCACGCCGTATCCGCGTTATGAATGAGAAACGGCCGATCACCGATGAGCGGCAGCGCGTTCACCACCCCACCGCCGGTATCGAGCAGTTTGCCGCGTTCGTCAGAGATCAGGATCTGCGGGCTCTTGCGGCCCTTCAGGTGCGCTTCGAGCTGATCGGCGAGATAGTGCACATTGACCACCACGCGTGTGATCCCCGCTTCCTCCAGGCGATCCAGAGCATGGTCGATCAGCGCGCGCCCGCCAAGCCGCACGAGTGGCTTGGGCACCATGTCGGTCAAGGGCCGCATGCGGGTCCCGAGACCGGCGCCGAGGATCATCGCGGTATCGATCACAAAGACCTCCGGTTGTGCCGCACTGCGGATCAGGGCAAGGGCGCCTTCGCGCGGATCTCTCCGGAAAAGTGCCGATCGTACCACCGCGCCAGATCGGCCAGATCCGGATGCGCAAGGTCCCGCTCCAGATAGCGCCATATGCGCGGAATGTGGCGCAGATAATGGGGTTTGCCATCGCGTTTCCACAGGCGCGCAAAAATCCCCAGGATCTTGGTGTTCCGCTGTGCGCCGAGCGCGGCATACGCATACCGGAACGCGGCCTCGTCGAAGTTCGCATGCCGCGCCTGCACCGCCGTCACATACCGGTCATAGAGGCGGCCCTCGATGTCGGGCGCAACCTCAAGCCGCGCGTCTTGCAAAAGCGACACCAGATCGAATGCGGGGTGCCCGATCAAGGCATCCTGAAAATCGATGATCCCAACCGTGTTGTGCGCGGCGCCATCGCGCTCGGGCATGTAGAGCAGGTTCGGCGAATGATAATCGCGCAAGACGATCGTGCGATTGGGGTCCGCCATGAGCCGGTCCAGAACCGGCGCCCACGCAGCATCGAATGCCCGCCGCACATCATCCGCGATCGGCGCACCGAACACCAGCGGCCAGTACCAGTCCGGCAGCAGCGTCGTCTCGATCTCGTACGCCCCGCGATCATAAGTCTGGACCGGCGATGCTCGCCCCTCAGCCGCATTCCAATCGCGGATGCGCTTTGCATCGAGAGCACGCGTCGCGACGAGCGTATCCGTCGCCGCCGCCCACATCGTCTCGAGATCGGTTCCTTTTCCGACCTCGACACCGAACACGCGGTCACCGAGGTCGCCGATCAGCATCAACCCACGCGCATGATCGGCCGCATGGATCGCCGGCGTCACAAGGCCGGCCGACGCGAGCAACAGCCCCACGCTCTCGAACGCTGCCGTCCCCTCAGCCAAGTGCGCGATGCGGCTGTATGGCAGGCCGCCTTTGATTGGCGGCCCATCGGGCTGCGGCGGCCAGTCCATGAGAATGAGGGACTGCGCACCGCGCACCGTTCGTGCGTACGCCCGGGGGGATGCGTCGCCCTGCAGATACGACACCGTCGCCGTCTCCGGCACGCCATGAGCGCTGAGAAATTCAGAAATATCTCGCAAGCGAGCGAGGCGCGCTTCCCACGTTCCGCGCGCTTCGACCGCGACATCGCGCAGATCGCCGCCGCCGCTCTCCGTCAGCGTGATGTCGAGGCGATCCCCGCCCAGCAGCGATGGCGCCCGCTCCGGCCACTCGATGAGCACGGCACCGTTCTCGGCAAGATCAGCGATCCCCAGTTCTAGAGCTTCGTTCTCGTCCGACAAACGATAGAGGTCGATGTGCGCAAGCCTGAGCCGTGGCGTTTCGTATGTCTGCACCAGCGCGAAGGTCGGACTTGGCACTTCCGCCTCGTCGTCACCGAGCATCGCGCGGATCAATGCCCGTGCGAACGTCGTCTTGCCCGCGCCCAGGTCGCCATGCAGCGCCAAGGTGTCTCCGGCTCGGATTTTCAGAGCAACAAGTTGAGCAAGACGGCGGACAGCCGGTTCGTCTGCCTCAGGAAGCGTCCAGGTGTTCGGCATAGGCGGGCGTGCGCTCGTCCGGCTCTTCGACTAGTTGCGACCCGGCGGGCCGCGCAGGCAACCGTACCGTGACGCGCGTGCCAATGCCAGGGTTGCTGTCGAGGGTCACGCGGCCTTTGTGCAACTCGACGATGCTCTTGACGATGGAAAGTCCAAGCCCCGGCCCGCGGTGCTCGGATCCTTGGCTACGGCTCTCGAAACGTTCGAAGACCCGTGCCTGCTGTTCCAGCGGAATGCCGACGCCGTTGTCTTCCACTGCGAACAGGATTTCCTTTTCTTCGCGCCAGCATTCGAGCTTGACAACACCGCCCGGACGCGAAAACCCGATTGCGTTCGACATGAGATTGTAAAGGATCTGCCGCAGGCGCGCTTCGTCGGCCACGAACGTACCGACGCCATCTTCCACGGCCACATCGATCGTCAGGTTCGAACCCACGGCGCGCTCGCGCAGCGCCAAAATCGTCGCGTCGATGACATCACGCGCATTGACCTCGCCGAGCCGGAGTTCCAGTGCTCCTGCATCGATGGTAGCCAGATCCAGAATCCCGTCGATGATCGACAGCAGCGAAGTGGATGACTGCGAGATGTGGTCGAGATACTCGCGCTGTTTGGGGCTGAGCGCCCCCATATGCGGACTGGCCAGCAGTTCGCTGAAGCCGATGATGTTGGTCAACGGCGTGCGCAATTCGTACGAGACGTGCCCAATGAACCGGTTCTTCAAATTGTCGGCTGCGACCAGCGCTTCGTTGCGCTCGCGCAGCGTCCGCTCGAAAGCCTTCGCATCTGTCACGTCGGCGAACGTCAGCAGCATGCCGCCGTCGGGCAGCGGCGTGGCGGCGTAATCGACGACGCTGCCGTCCGGTCGCACCATCTGTCCTTCGAGTTGCGACCGTGCGGCGGTGAACGACGTCACCGCTTTCACGATCTTCGGCCATGTATGACCGTCGTCGAACAGAACCTTCGCGGACGCGACGAACTCGTCGATGTGCGGCGTGCTCGCCAGGGCGCGCTGTGACATGCGCCAGATCTTTGCGAACGCACTATTGAACAGCTTCAGACGGCCGTCGGTGCCGAACACGGCAACGCCTTCTTTCAGGCTGTTCAGCGTCTCGCCCTGCACACGTGTCAGCGCCACATAGCGCCGTTCCAGTGACAACGCCTCCGTCTTGTCGTCATAGAAATAGGTGACGCCACCATCCGGACGGCGCTCCGCGGCGACATGCACGACGCGCCCGCTCTTCAAGTGCCACCAGTCCTCGAGTTCGTCTAGCTCCATGTAGCAGGCGAGCAACCGCGCCTTCCATTCGCGGTAGTTCGCAACATCCGGCAGATGCCCATCTTCGCGCAGCCGGTCGAGGATCGCCCCATCCTGCGGCCCCGATTTCAGCCACGCCTCGTCGAGCTGCCAGAGATTGCGGTAGGCCTCGTTGTGGAAGGTGAGACGCCGGTCGGCACTGAAGATCGCTACAGCGGTGGTCACGCGATCGAGCGTCCTGTCATAAGCGGCGATCTGCCGGTCGAGCGCCGTCTGTGCCCGCTCCACGGCGGCGACGTCGATGGCGACACCGGCGCTGGCATCGGCCAGCGGAATAACAACCACCTGATGCAGTTTCTGATCACCGCCGACGATCAGGCTGAGCCGCTCGTCATAGGGCTTGCCCGTCTTGTGCTTGCGCTCGATGGTCCGCCGCTGCCGGGATTCCAGCAACTCGATTTGCGACGCGATGACCTCCGCATCGCTTTCGGCTTCCACCGCTGCCACGTACGCCCTGTTGACCCAGGTGAGACGCCCGTTGCCATCCCGCAGCCAAGCGGGGCTCGGCAGCGCATTGAGCAGCGCACGGCTCGATCGCACGTCGCGCGCGATCTTCTTTTGGTGGTCGAGGATCAAACCAAGGTCGCGCTTGTAGCCCGCCACATCCCGCATGCGCAGAATAGCCCGGCTGCCCGCGGCGCGCCCGTCCGCTTCGAGGTGACCGCCTGCCGCTGTGCGCAGGATCATGTTGAACGCCCGTCCCTCGGCGAACAGCGCATCCAGCGCCGACTTCAAGTCCGTCGCCGACTTCTGCTCGAGCCACATGCCAAACCGGAGCAACTCTTGCTGGCTGGCGGGCAGTCCGGGAATGCCCGTCAGCGACTGCGCGACGATTTCGAGCCCCCGTCCCTGCTCCCAATAAACCAGCACCTGCGGTTCGGCTTTGATCAGCGCTTCCGAAGAGGCCAGCCGGCGCCGCAGTTCATGCACCTCATTGTTGCGCTGGGCCGCCGTCCGCCGCGACGCTGCAAAGGCCGAGAGAATGGTGGCAACGGCGGCGAAAATAGCCGCCGCCGCGAGCGCGATCAGGATGAGCGCATTAAGACCGGCCGTGTCGGCCGTGGTTGTAGCCCGCTCGTCATTGACGTTGATCGCCAGCACCAGCACGCACGCCACGCTGGCGACAAGGAGCATGGCGAGTTCCAGCCGCGTATTTCCGATCTTGGCGCGGTAGTTGTGACGCATGGGGTCGGTGGGCCCGCCGGTCGTTTCTGTTTAACGGAAAAGTCGCGCCTGGAGGCGGCAGCAACTCTCGGTAAATTCAGGGAAAAACGATCGGCAGCCGAATCGGTACATGGCCCTGCGAATCGCTTCGACGATTATGCGGACCTAAACAGCGGCTGACCAGTGCAGCCGCCCCACAACGGCCTCCCATCGCAACGAAAACGGCGCCACCCCGAGGGGCAGCGCCGGCTTCAAAAAAACATCGAAGTGAGGTGCCGAACTCAGTACCGGTAATGTTCGGGCTTGAACGGGCCCTGCTCCGGCACGCCGATGTAGTCGGCCTGCTCCTTGGACATCTTGGTCAGCTTAACGCCCAGCTTGGCCAGGTGCAGCGCGGCGACCTTCTCGTCCAGGAGCTTCGGCAGCGTGTACACCTGCTTCTCGTACTTGCCGTCGTCGCGATGCTGCCACAGCTCGATCTGCGCCAGCGTCTGGTTGGAAAACGAGGACGACATCACGAACGACGGATGCCCCATGGCGTTGCCGAGGTTCACGAGTCGGCCTTCCGACAGCAGTATGATGCGATTGCCCTTAGGGAATTCGATCTCATCCACCTGCGGCTTGATGTTGGTCCACTTGAAGTTCTTCAGACCCGCCACCTGGATCTCGTTATCGAAGTGCCCGATGTTGCAGACGATGGCGCGATCCTTCATCTGCCGCATGTGCTCGATCGTGATGATGTCGCGGTTGCCCGTCGCTGTCACGAAGATGTCAGCGCGCGGGAGCGCATCCTCGATCGTTGCGACTTCGTAGCCTTCCATCGCGGCCTGCAGCGCGCAGATCGGGTCAACCTCAGAGACGATGACGCGCGCACCGGCTTGGCGCAGTGAGGCAGCCGATCCCTTGCCCACGTCGCCGAAACCAGCGACGAATGCGACCTTGCCGGCCATCATCACGTCGGTGCCGCGGCGCAGCGCATCGACCAGCGATTCACGGCAACCGTAGAGGTTGTCGAACTTCGACTTGGTCACCGAGTCGTTGACGTTGATCGCCGGGAACAGCAGTTTGCCGGCTTCCGCGAGCTTGTAGAGGCGGTGCACGCCTGTCGTCGTCTCTTCCGAGACGCCCTTGATGTTTTGCGCCACCTCTGCGAACCAGCCCTTCGGCTTTTCCTTCAAAAGGCGCTTGATGAGGGCGAAGAAGATTTCCTCTTCTTCCGACTCCGGCTTGTCAAGAAATGCCGTGTCGCCGTTCTCGGCGCGCAAACCGTGGTGGACGAGCATGGTCGCGTCGCCGCCGTCGTCGAGGATCATGTTCGGCGTGCCGCCACCGTGCCAGTCGAACAGCTTCGCCGTGTAGTCCCAGTATTCGACCAGTGTCTCGCCTTTGTAGGCAAACACGGGGGTGCCCGCGGCGGCGATGGCAGCCGCGGCGTGATCCTGCGTCGAGAAAATGTTGCACGACACCCAGCGGACGTCGGCCCCGAGCGCTTTCAGCGTCTCGATGAGCACGGCAGTCTGAATGGTCATGTGCAGAGAGCCTGCAATCCGCGCGCCCTTGAGCGGCTGCTTGGGACCATATTCTTCCCGGATCGCCATCAAGCCCGGCATTTCCGTCTCGGCCAGTTCGATTTCCTTCCGGCCGAATGGCGCGAGGCTCATGTCCTTGACGATATAATCCGGTGTGGCAGTCATTCAGGGCTCCTGAGTGGGCAAGGGGAAGCAAACCTGCGAACGCCATGCCCGACGGGCCTCGTCCGCAATCCGGCACCCCTATACCCCGGCCCCCGCCCCCAGGCAACAACATATAAACAAGTCTTTATGTCCTAGCGGACCCGCGCAGGTGATCCGGAAATCGAGGGGATTACCCCTCTTCCGCCAGCTCCTCGCCAAAGCCCATCTCGACCAGGGCCACGAGGGCTTCCAGAGCCTCCGGACCCTCGGGTCCCGAGCAGCGGATATGCAACTGCGATCCAGGGCCTGCCGCCAGCATCATGAGCCCCATGATCGACGACCCGCCGACTGACTGCCCATCCCGCGTCACCGTCACCATGGCGTTGAAGCTCTCTGCGGTCTTCACGAATTTCGCCGATGCGCGCGCATGCAGCCCCTTGCGATTGACGACCGTGACGAGCGCCTCGGGCTGCGGACTGTTTTGAATCTCGGGCATCGCGCGCCGCTCGCTACTTAACTCTCGCCGGACAATTCCTGGCTTGCGACCTTAATGTATTTGCGCCCTGCATCCCGCGCCCGCGCAACGGCTTCCGCCATCGGCATCTCCCGCCGCAGGGAGGCAAGTTTCACGAGAATCGGCAGGTTAATTCCGGCAATCACTTCCACCTGCGCTTCATCCATCACTGATATGGCAAGGTTTGATGGCGTTCCACCGAACATGTCGGTGAGCACGATCACACCTTCTCCCGTATCGGCGCGCTTCACCGCGACGAGAATATCGCCCCGGCGCTGGGCCATATCATCCTCGGGACCGATCGCCACCGTTTCCAGTTGGCTTTGCGGTCCGACGATATGTTCGAGGGCGGCGCGGAACTCGGTCGCGAGACCTCCATGAGTGACGATGACTAGTCCGATCATCCGGTCTTCCTTGACCCGCGCGGTCGATAAGGCGGGGCATTGATGCCTCGGTACCCATCGCGGCGGGCAGACTTACAACTGTTCGGTGTCTTGCAAAAGCCCCTCCAGACAAAGGGCTTGCGGACTTATACTTATGCCGAAGGCCCGCGCCACGGCTCGCGCGTCAGCGCCAGAGCCAGCTTCAGAGGCGCGGACGCATTGAAAGGCGCGAGCCGAAGCACCGGGAGACTCACTCCGAGCAAGACGTCCGTCGGCCAGGGATCGGGCAGCCGTTCCAAGCGGTCCGGGCCGACCAGGTCCACCAGCAGCGATAAGCAGGCATCCGAGCGATGCGGGACTGTTACGATTCCCAGCCCGCGCACTTCGATTAGCCCCTGCAGTCGATCAGGCGGCGAGACTGTCAGCCCCTCCTCTGTCGCCCGGATCACGACCTGATCATCGGCAACGAGCCCAAACGAAGCCTCTACGAGAGAACCTACCGGAGCGGCCAACGCTCTGAGCGCAAGATCGGATTTGCCGCTGCCCGAGGCTCCACGCAGCAGCGCCGCCCGCCCCCCGAGCGCGATGGCTGTGCCGTGCACCACGATTTCAGTAGCGGCGGCTGCCACCCGAGCCTCCGCGTGCGGTCGTGATTAGACGCGGCAGACGGACGGTGAACCGCGCACCGACCGGGCGGCTCTCCGCAGCCGATCCGGCCGCCCTCCGGTTCTCAGCCCAGATCTCTCCGCCATGCGCGATCACAATCTCGCGCGAGATGGAAAGCCCCAGTCCCGAATTTTTACCGCGCAGCGCTTCCGACTGCGGCCGGTCAGTATAAAAACGGTCGAAGATGATCGCGAGACGATCCTCCGGAATGCCGGGCCCTTCGTCGTCGATGACGATGTCCACATGCTGCGGCGACTGCTTCACGGTGATCACCACCACACCGTCCGCAGGCGAAAACGATACTGCGTTGTCCACCAGATTCGTGATGACTTGCCCCAACCGCCCTTCATGGCCCGTCACTTTGAGCGTCTGCCGATCCACACCCTGATCGAGCACCACCCGCACGCTGCGACCATCCTCGGAAAGGATATCGCGGAAAATCTTGGCGACGTTGTCCACCACGTCGGTGATGAGCGTCGGTACCATCGCCTGCCGCGCCAACTCCGCATCGAGCCGCGAGGCATTCGAGACGTCGGTGATGAGGCGGTTGAGCCGCTTCAACTCATTTTGGATTTGACGAACCAACTCGTCCCGCTGCTCCGGCGTCTTCGCATAAACAAGGCTTTCCGCCGTGGACCGCGCCGCCGTAAGCGGATTTTTCAGTTCGTGCGCCACGTCGGCTGCAAAACTTTCGCTCGATTCGATCCGCCGGTAGAGCGCCGCCGTCATCGACCGGAATGCGCGAGACAACTGACCGACCTCGTCGTTGCGCTCGGCGAAGTCCGGCAGATGTGCGCGCGCATTGATGTTACGGCTCACCTCTTCGGCCGCTTCCGAAAGCCGGCGGATGGGCTCAGCGACCGTCCGTGCGAGCAACAGCGACGAGACCAGCGTCGCCACCAGCGCGATCACGGCTAGCAATGCGATGCGCCAACGCTCCTGGCTGAGCGACTTCTCGATATCGCCCGGCCGCGTCGAAAGCAGCAGCGCCCCAAGTACTGCATTCGCGCGCCGGATCGGCACCGCCATCGAAACAATTTGCTCTCCGTCCTGATCTAGGAGAAGCAGCGGCGTCGCGGTTCCCTCCAGTGCCGCACGCACTTCCGGATACGAAGTGCCCTTCGCATTGCCGATCTCCTTGTAAACAGGCAGGTGCTTGTCGATCAGCACCGAAGTCAGTCGCGTCCAGAAATTCTTCGGCTTGGCGACGGGCCCTTGATCCGCTGCCGGTCGCGTCAACTGGCCCTTGGTCAACAGGGTCGCCGTATCGACAATCAGCGTTCCGTCACGACCATAGATCCGCGCCCGGTTCTTCGTATGCTGGATGAGCCGCCTCAGAATGGGCGTCGCACGCTCCGGCCGGATCGACAACTGCAGCGAAGAAAATCCATCATCACGGTAGGGCACGCGCGACCTGTCCGGCCGGTTGGCCTTATCCAGGTTGATCTCGATGTTGCCCTGCTCGATGCGCGCGTCGCTTGCGATCGCCGCCGCGATGAGTTCGCCCTGCGTTCTGAGCGACTCCTTCTTCGCTTCCACAAGCCAGGTTTGATAGTGACTGAGATAGTAAATTCCTCCGATCATGACGAGCAAACCGACCAGGTTCGCAATCAAGATACGGCGGGTCAGACTTGCCGATGCGGAACGGAAGGGACGCCCACGCCGGACACGACGCAGCAAGCGCACGCCGCGCCGGCCGAGCCCGCGCAGCGGGTCTGTCAGCACGTGGGTCGCTGGAACTCCCTGCGTCTTGAGCGCCACTTAGCCTCTCCGCTTGGGCCCTGGTGCAGTCACGATCAGAATAAACGAACGGGGCCGCCTTCGTCGTCAAGGCAGCCCCGGCGAACTCCCGTGCCTCGCGCCGATCAGGCTTCCTTGAACCGGTAGCCGACGCCGTACAGCGTCTCGATCACGTCGAAATCGTCGTCGACTTGCTTGAACTTCTTGCGCAGGCGCTTGATGTGGCTGTCGATGGTGCGATCGTCAACATAAACCTGATCGTCGTAGGCCGCGTCCATGAGGGCATCGCGCGTCTTAACCACGCCGGGCCGGTGCGCCAGCGCCTGCAGAATCAGGAATTCTGTCACGGTCAGCGTCACGGGCTTGTTGTCCCAGTGGCAGGTGTGTCGTTCCGGATCGAGCTTGAGCTTGCCCCGTTCCAGCGTATGCGAAACCGTGGGTGTCGGCGCGCTTCCGTCCTTCGGGGCAAACCGGCGCAGGATGGCGCGCACGCGCTCGACGATGAGCCGCTGGGAGAACGGCTTGGTGATGTAGTCGTCCGCACCCATCTTGAGGCCGAAAAGCTGGTCGATCTCCTCATCCTTGGACGTGAGGAAGATCACCGGCATGTCCGACTGCTGGCGCACGCGCCGCAACAGCTCCATGCCGTCCATGCGCGGCATCTTGATGTCGAAAATTCCGAGGTCCGCCGGATCCTCCGTCAGCGCTTCGAGGGCCGCGGCGCCGTCATTGTAGGTCCGCACCTTGTAGCCCTCGGCTTCAAGCGCCATTCCGAGTGACGTCAGGATGTTGCGCTCGTCATCGACCAACGCGATGGTGGTCTTTTCCTTCATGGTCCCTATATCCTCTTGGGCGCCTGCGCCTTCTTATGCTCGCAGCGCACTATGGCCCCAACTGGAGTCGAATTGTGGCAAAGCCCCGGGAGGCGCGTTGTCCGAATCGACCATTGTGGCGCGACCGTTATCTGATTGTTGGACTGAACCGTAGCTGAACGAAGACGGAAGAGCAAAGCCGACGGGCTTCCGCAATCGAGACAAAATGACAGATCTCCCAGATAAATCAGGGCTGAACGCATCTCCTCCAGCGGCCGTCAAAAGCCTGATCCGGCGTGCGTTGAAGGCCTCGCTCGCGACCCTCGACCGCCAAAACGGTGGCCCTTACGCCTCGCTCGTGACGCTGGCCACTGCCGCCGACGGCGCCCCGCTGATGCTGATCTCGCGCCTCGCCGTTCACACCCAGAACCTATTGGCCGATCCCCGCGCCGGCCTTTTGATCGACGGCACGAGCGCCGAAGGAGATCCGCTTGCCGGCGGCCGCGTCAGCCTCATGGGCCGCGTGGCGGTGATGGAGAACGCCAGTGAAAAGCGCCGCTTCCTCGCCCGTCACCCGGAAGCAGAAATGTACGCCGCCTTTACGGACTTCGCCTTCTACCGCTTCGAGATCGAGCGCGCGCACTATGTCGGCGGCTTCGGCCGTATCGTCGACCTGAACCCGTCCGACATCCTGATCGACATCAGATCCGCGTCCGCTCTCATTGAGTCTGAGCCCGATATCATTGCGCATATGAATGAGGATCACACGGACGCCCTCGCGCTTTACGCGGCTTGGTCAACCGGTGAGCACCAGGAGCCGGCTGCCTGGAAAATGACCGGCATCGATCCTGAAGGCCTCGACATCGTCGGCCCTCCAGGCCCGCTCAGGATTAATTTCCCAGCCCCGATCGCCACGCCTGGCGATGCGCGCAAAGCCCTGGCCGTGCTGGCCGCCACAGCACGCACAAGATATTCACCTCCCGCGTGACATTTGGTTTTTCTATTGCCCGATAGGGCTATACTTTCGAACGGGTTGAGTTCAGATCACGGCAGGCCTAACCAAGCCTCCCCGATCAAGGAACTCATCCGTGCATCCTCGCTTAGCTGGGGCGGTACCGTAAGCGTCCGGCAGTGAACGACCGGACGGAGACTGGTCCCTGGGAATGCGTCCGTTTCCTTCCACTGCCCGCGCCCAGACGGACGCGCGGCTCAATTTCAAAGATGTGAGCCCGGTTTCCGATGTCGACTGAAATCTTCCCGCTGAACGCCTGCCGCAAGCTGTCCATCAACAATTCGACCCCAGAACTCGTCGAAACCGCGATCCGCCGCAACGAGGGCCGCCTCGCGGCCTCCGGCGCCTTCGTTGTGGAAACCGGTCAGCACACCGGCCGCAGCGTCAACGACAAGTTCATCGTCCGCGATGCCGACACCGAACCGGCGATCTGGTGGGACAATAACAAGTCGATGACCGAAGAGCAGTTCGACCGCCTGCTCCATGATTTTCTCGCCTTCGCAAAACTGAAGGAACTCTACGTCCAAGACCTCTTCGCCGGTGCCGATCCCGTCCATCGCCTTCCGACGCGCGTTTTTTGTGAATACGCTTGGCACGCGCTCTTCATTCGCAATCTGCTGCGCCGTCCCGGTGCCGGCGATCTCGAAGGCTTCGAGCCCGGCCTGACGATCGTTGCGCTCCCCTCGTTCCGCGCCGCGCCCGACTACCACGGCACCCGCTCCGAGACCGTGATCGCCGTCAACCTCACCCGCCGCATCGTCCTCATCGGCGGCACCTCTTACGCCGGCGAAATCAAGAAGAGCGTCTTCACGTATCTGAACTATCGCCTGCCGCAGAAAAACGTCATGCCGATGCACTGCTCGGCCAACGTCGGCGCCCATGGCGACAGCGCCATCTTCTTTGGCCTCTCGGGGACCGGCAAGACCACGCTTTCCGCCGATCCCAACCGCACGCTTCTCGGCGACGACGAGCACGGCTGGTCCGAAAACGGCATCTTCAACTTCGAAGGCGGCTGCTATGCCAAAACGATCCGCCTCTCCAAGGAAGCCGAGCCCGAAATCTTCGCCGCCTCCAACCGCTTCGGCACCGTTCTCGAAAACGTGGCCCTCGACGCCGCCACTGGAGCCACCGACTTCGACGATGGCCGGCTGACGGAAAACACCCGCGCCGCCTATCCGCTCGACGCGATTTCGAATGCCAGCGCCACCGGCGTGGCCGGCCATCCGAAGAATATCGTCATGTTGACGGCGGACGCTTTCGGCGTTCTCCCGCCCATTGCGAAACTCACGCCTGCGCAGGCCGTCTATCATTTCCTCTCCGGCTATACGGCCAAAGTGGCCGGCACCGAGAAAGGCATGGGCGCCGAGCCGCAAGCCACCTTCTCCACCTGTTTCGGCGCACCGTTCATGCCGCGTCACCCGGCCGTTTACGGCACGCTGCTCCGCCGCCTTATCGCTGAGCATGGCGTCGACTGCTGGCTGGTCAACACAGGCTGGACCGGCGGCAAGTATGGCACGGGCAGCCGCATGCCAATCAAGGTCACGCGCGGCCTGCTCAACGCAGCCCTTTCCGGCGTACTCAAAACAACTCCGATGCGCACCGATCCACTGTTTGGCTTCCAGGTCCCGCTGTCGCTTGCTGGCGTGGATGCGAAGCTTCTCACGCCGCGCGAGACGTGGACCGATCCGCAGGCCTATGACGTCACCGCCGAGGCCCTCGTCGGCATGTTCGAGAAAAATTTCGCCAAGTACGAAACCCTGGTTGATGCCGAAGTCCGCAACGCCCGGCCCGGCCTCAAACCCGCAGCGGCCGCCTAGCGCGTCGCCCCCTCGGCCGCCATCAGCCGTTATGTCAACGCTCGGGCGAAGGTTCGAGCGTTTTCATTCGTCACAACATTGACGACCGCCAGTGCGCCCGGAGCGCTCACGTTGTTGCCGGAAGGCATGGAACGCCAAGCCGCTCAACCCGCGTTGAGCATGTTCCGATGCGACGCGTGCGCCCATTTCCATCCATCGCTTAAAAGCCGTAACGTCACACGCCAGCCTTTGAGGTATGGCACGGAATGCCATGCGAGGATCGTCACGTGCTCGATTGGCTGCGCCGGATATTCACGACCGAGAGGCCGCAGCGGCCGGTATCGATACCCGAGCCGCAAGGCGTTCATGTGCGCCATGACGCCGAACTGATCACGATCAAGGTTCCAGGCGCACCAGACCACTCCATCGCCTGGGATAATCTCGAGTCCGTCGCCATTGTTTCCGGTGATGCGACGGCCGATCCCCCCGAATTGTTCTGGCTCCTGCTTGGCGGAGATCGTCGCCGTCCGCTTCTCGTGCCCATGGGCGTCCCTGGCGAGCACGATCTCGTGCACGCCATGCAGGCCCGCCTCGATGGCTTCGACAACATGTCCGTCGTCGAAGCCATGAGCGCGAAGGGTCGCGTTGGGTTCAAGGTTTGGAACGTGGACAGTCAAGGCGGCACCAACGAATCCTGACCTCGGCGTCCGCCAGCCTTGCAATTCTTTGCTGATTGCGGCCTATGCGGGCTGACCCTGGCTGCGCCCGTGGGCGCGGAGAATCGAATGACCCACGACACCGTTAGCTCGCCCGGTCGCGCCCACAGGTCGCGCTTCCTGCTGCATGAGAATCCGATTGCAGGCGTAGCTCGGCGCACGCTGACCAGTGACGTCGTGAAGGAACTCCAGCGCCGTGGATGCATCATTACCCGGCTGCAAACGGATATCGATCTGTCCCGCATAGAGTGGGGCCGCCTTGCCGCGGAAAACGACGCCGTCATCTCGGCAGGCGGCGATGGCACCCTGCGCATGGTCGCAGCGAACATGCCCGTCGGTCTCCTTCCGATTGGCCTGATCCCGCGCGGCACCGGCAATGTCCTTGCCGAAGAAATCGGCCTGACACGATCTCCCGCGCGGATTGCCGAGGCCTTGATGCATGGGCCCGCCATCACGATAACCGGCGCGCGCGCCAACGGCGCACCGTTCTACCTCATGGCCGGCATTGGCTTCGATGCGGAAACCGTCCGCCGCCTCGATCTCTCGGCCAAGCAGACGTGGGGTAAGCCCGCCTATACGCGCCCTGTCCTGGCCGCTCTGGCCGGTGTCGAACCCCGTCTCCACGTTGTCGCCGATGGAGGCCGCGAAGCCGAAGCCGGGTGGGTTCTGGTTGCCAACGCCCGGCGCTACGGCGGATCGTTTAAGCTGTCGGAACGGGCCGGCCTGCACCGTCCGGGGCTGTTCGTCTATGTGGTGCCCCGCGGCGGCCTCGCGCGCCGCCTTGCGCATCTGAGCGCCCTGGGGATCGGTGCCCTTGAGCGCATGCCGGGGGTCGCTGTATGGACAGCCGATCACCTGACGGTGACGTCGGATGTCCCGGCGGCCGTACAGATCGATGGTGATGTTTTCGGAACCGTGCCGCTGGAGATAAAATGGGGCGAGCCGAAGCTCGCCCTGATCGTTCCGGAAGCCTACGCGGCAAAAATCGCAAGGATGCGCTGATCGCCCTGCGCGGTCAGCCGCCGACTTCAGCGAATGTCACGAGCTTGCGGTTGGCCGGATCCCACAGTTTGAGCTTCGCGCACCCGAAGCTCTCTCGCAGCGTGATCCGGTTCATCTTCTGCAATTCCGGACTGCCATCGATGCAATCCTTCAGGCGATAGTTCGGGATCATGCTGTTCAGATGATGGATGTGGTGCAGCCCGATCGATCCCGTGAACCAGTTCAGCACCGGATGCAGCGCGTAGTAGGAGCTGCCATAGAGCGCTGCGACCTGGAACGTCCAGTCGTCGCTCGAGTCCCAAACCGTCTCTTCAAACTGATGCTGGATGAAGAACAGCCAGCCGCCGACGGCCGCGGCCACGTGCACGAGCGGCCATGCCACGAAGAACAGGTTGGAGTATCCGGTGAAATAGCCGAGCGCGCCGTACATGACGGCAAGTCCTGCATTCAAACCCAGCACGCTCTTCCACGTGTCGCGCGCCGGATAGGGATGAAACCACGGAAAGCGCTGGATGATCATGAAGTAGAACGGCACACCGATGCCGAACAGGAAGATCGGATTGCGGTAGAGGCGATAACGAAGCTTGCCCAATGACGAGAGCGCGTTCCACTCGTCCACGGTCAGGGTGTCGATGTCGCCCACGCCACGCTTCTCCAGATGTCCTGAAGTCGCGTGATGCTGCGCATGCTCGCGCCGCCACAGCCCGTAGGGCGTCATGGTGAGCAAGCTCATCGCTCGACCCATCCAGGTGTTGGCCGCATTCGTGGAGAAGAAGGACCCATGACCGCAATCATGCTGGATGATGAAGAACCGCACGACCAACAGGCCGCCCGGAATCGCCAGCAGCAGCGTGGCCCAGTAGTGGTTCTGAACCGTCATGAACATCGCCGTCACGATGGCCGCGAACGGAACAATGGTCGTGATCAGCTGAAGAACCGCCCGCCGGTTGTCTGCGCCACGGAACTTCGCGCAGTGCTGCGCGAGCTTCATGGCCGACGCTTTCAGAGCAGCGCGCCGATCGGGTGCGGATGGGACAATCGATGTTTCGGGAATGCGATGGCGGGGCGCAGCCTGCGCAAGGGCATTGGCTTGAGGCATCTAATCCGGATGTTCTTCTTTGTTGACGTTCGCCGATGTGATGGCGCGTAGCATATTCGTCCTACACGAGCGAGACTTCTTGAGCGTGTCACACAAGTTCGAAGCGACATTCCGGCGCTGCTGTGCGCAGACTGCCGCAGGTCTGCGGCATTTGTTGCGCTGCGGTGCCCCCGGAGCATTGTGATTTAGATCAATTCCAAAACGGAGAGGCGTGTCGCGGCATGAAACAACACCGAGAAGGGCCGCTGCATCAGCGGCCCTTCGGGCTGTTCCTCCGAGCTAGTGCTGGCCCCAGACCTCGACCACGGCCGGCGTGCCTTCGAACAGGTTTTTCAGGCCCTTTGCCAAATCGAAGCGCGATCGATACTTCGCCTGGATCTCCTTGATGGCCGACCGCGCCTTGAACTCCAGCGGGCCATACGGATTGCCGGGATCGACCCGTTCGCGCATCGTGAAAACCTCGTCCGGCCCGTTCAAGAACACCACCCGGACCTCCTTCAAGGTAATCGCCCGATCCTTCGCCACGACGCGCAGCTTGGTGAACCCACCTTCGTTCTTGCCGACCGTGATCGTATCCTTGTCGAAGCCCGTAAAGCCGGCCGTCTGAGCCCCGAGCAAAACCCAGCCCGCGTTGTATTTTTTGCCGTCGCCGTTGGGGCCCAGCCAACCGTCGGCGTATTGGCCCGTCACCTCGATCCGCGCCTGTCCTTTGAAGTTCGGCTTCGAACGATAGCTCATCTGGATTTCGCGAATGAACTTGTCGCCCTGGACGTCCAGCCACGACGTCCGCGTGTTGGCACGAATGTCGGCATCTACGGCCAGATCCTGCTCCGTGCCGTCCATGTACACGACCTTGAGCGAGTTGAGGTGCACGTCGTTGCCAAGCACCCGCAGGCGCAAGCGATCGAATTTGCCGATCTCGCCGCCGACCTTGATCACGTCACGGTCGATGCCAAAACCGACGTTCTGATAGCCGAACATGACATCATTGCCATCGGTGATCGGCCCCTTGCCGTTGGTCGCGACGGGCGTGCCTGGATCCGCCTCGGCCGAAAGATCGCCGGTCGCCGGCCCCTTTGGCCGTTCCAGCCTGCGGCCTTCGCGGGTCTGCAATCCAAGCACTTGCAATGTACCTGTGCCCTGCGACGCCTTCCAGGTAACATTCACTTTGTCGATGAACTTGTCAGCGCCGCTCGGTGCGATCTCGCGGCTGCGCTCGCCCTTGCGCATGTCGATCTGGCGGTCTTCGTTATGCACCGATCCATCGGAATAGATGATTTGCACGCGCTGCAGATCGATTGGCGTGCTGCCCTTGTTCTTCACGCGAATGGCGCGGAACCCACCGGGCGCTTTGCTGACGTCGATCGTCGCCGTCCCGTCTTTGCTGGTATCGATCGGCTGACTTGCCATGCCGACGAGATCTTGCGCCTGCGCGACGCTGAGGATGCCGGCCGCCATCATGGCGAACCCGGCCAGTAGGATTCTGCGGAACATGAGACACTCCCCCTGGTCGTTTCTGAAGCCCCCGGCTTCGATCTTGGTACTATTTGAAACGTGCCCCCTGCGGAAGGCAAGGCAAGTGCCCGATTCCCAGCTTAAGTCTGGCCAGAGTGATGCCGCTTTCCCACGCAATCGCGCATAAGTTGTGCGCTGAACGGTGAACATCAGTGTCGCTAGCCACAATTCACCGGATTTGTCTTTTGCCGCCATCCACGATTAGCTGCCCCACGCTTCTGACGACTGCACACCGGCGAAATGACCTATGACGGCATTGTTTCCCCACCCGCGAGACGAGACCGCTATCGCATCAGCCATATCTGATCTGTCGCGGATTTTCCCCGGACGGTTCAGCGCGAACACGGCGACACTCGCTCAGCACGCGAGCACGTTGACCGGCCTTCCGCATCAGCCGCCCGATGTGGTTGTTTTTCCCCACACCATTGAAGAGGTGCAGTCCGTTGTTGCAATCGCGCGCCAGTACCTGGTTCCGCTGATCCCGTTCGGTTCCGGAACGTCCCTCGAAGGCCAGGTGAATGCGCCAGCTGGCGGTATTTGCATCGATCTCTCACGGATGAACGGCATCCTCCGAATAGGAACCGGCGACCTCGATGTAACCGTTGAGCCGGGCGTCACACTCGACCAGTTGAATGTTGCACTGCGCGATACCGGCCTCTTCTTTCCCGTCGATCCCGGTGCCGGCAACGCCACGCTCGGCGGTATGGCCTCGACACGTGCATCAGGAACGACCACCGTGCGCTACGGCGCCATGCGCGAAAATGTACTCGCCATGAAAGTCGTTCTCGCCGACGGCACGCTCATCTCCACCGGCACCCGCGCCCGCAAGTCCGCAGCCGGCTACGATCTCACACATCTTTTCATCGGCGCTGAAGGAACGCTCGGCATCATTGTCGAAGTGACACTGCGTCTGCGGCCGCGCCCGGAGTCGGTGCTCGCAGGGGTCGCGACATTCACCGATGTCGCCTCCGCCGCGCGCGCCACCATCTCCGCGGTACAGTCGGGTCTAGCCATGCAGCGCATCGAATTACTCGACACGGCGATGCTGAAAATCGTCAACACCCACAGCGGAACCGCGATACCTGACGGGGGTCCTGCTCTCTTCGTGGAAATTGCAGGAACTCCGGCCGCGACGGCCGAACATCTCGCGCTGTTCACTGATATCGTCGCAGCTGAGAACGGCCGCTGGATCAGCGAAGAGTCGTCCGACCATGACCGCCGCACATTGTGGAAAGCACGGCACGAGGCGTTCTGGTCGGTGCGCTCGGCATTCCCAGGCAAGTCGTTCCATGTCACCGACGTCTGCGTGCCGGTCTCCCGCCTCGCGGATTGCCTGGACGAAACCGTTGCCGATCTGGCAGCGAGCGGGCTCACTGCACCCATTGTCGGTCACGTGGGCGATGGCAATTTCCACTCCATACTGGTCTTCGACGCCGGCGATGCAGAGGCCTGCTCCGCCGCGACCGCATATCTGGACCGGCTCGCCGCCCGCGCCATCGCCATGGAAGGCACCTGCACCGGCGAGCACGGCATTGGCCAAGGAAAGGCCAAATACCTCGCAGCTGAAGCTGGCACGGCTCTGGATGTGATGCGGCGCGTGAAAGCGAGCCTTGACCCGTCAGGACTGATGAACCCCGGTAAGATCTTCTAGAGGAGGCAACAACCTCCGCAGCAATCAGCCAAGACGAAGCCTCACGATCCGTACATCAGGGCATCGGTTAGCTAGAGTGGTGAATATTGCCTTACCAGGCAGCCGCCTTTTTCTCGTTTATCCGCTGGGATCGAGGGCCTCAAAACATATGCGGACGCGTTGCGTGCAGTCATCGTTCGCATCTGCTTGATGCGCGTTTTGAAATGGCACGAAAAAAACTTCAGATGGATACAAATTGAAGCAATCCCTGCACGTGATTGCAAACTATTCCAGTCAACCTGCTCCCAGACACACCTCAAATCGTGTGGGAGCGATCTGTGGCCACGATCATTGGAACCGCCGTCAACGATATCATCGTCGGAACGACCTTGGCTGACCGCATCGAAGGCGGAGCCGGCAACGACCGCATCAACGGCGGGGCGGGCGACGACGAACTTTTCGGTGGCATCGGTTCGGACACTCTAACCGGTGACGCCGGCAACGATCGCATCTTCGGCGAAGACGGCAACGATGGTGTCTTCGGCGGCGGCGGCAACGATTACATCGATGGCGGCGTCGGTGACGACGTTTTGTTCGGTGACGGTGGCAACGATACGATGCTCGGTGGATCGGGCAACGATCGCCTCACCGGCGGCGACGGCCACGACGTCATCGACGGTGGCACGGGCAACGATATCCTCGACGGCGGCACGGGCGACGACGTCTTCATCTGGCGTTCGGGTGACGGCACGGACACGATCACCGGCGGCAGCGGCATCGATCGCCTTGAGCTGCGATTGGACGCAGCCGACGTGACGCCGGCATTCCTCAACGATCTGAAAAACTATGAGATCTGGACCGAAGCCGGCGCCAGTGGCCCGTTCACGTTCGCGTCTCTCGGCGTGACGATCAACACCACGGAAAATCTGACCGTCGCCGTCGATGGGCAGGACACTAGAATTGCGGATCTCTTGAACACCGCCCCGACTGCCGCAGCCACCGTGGCCCACGAGACCGAAGAAGATGTGGCGCTTGTCGGCCGCGTCGCCGCCACCGATGCCAACGGCGACCAACTCTCTTATGCGATTGAACAGGCTCCCGGCGCAGGTGCCGTTACGATCGACAGCGTAACGGGCGAGTTCGTCTACACGCCGAGCCAGAACTGGGCGGGTGCCGATAGCTTCTCTGTCCGCGTCACCGACGCGTTCGGCGCCAGTGTCGTCCAGACCGTCAACGTCGCCGTTACAGAGAAGGCCGATGCACCTCTTCTGGCCGTAGATGATGTGGTCGTGTCCGTGGCCCGCGTCAGTACGATCAGAGGTACGAATGGAAATGATGTCGTGCGCGGCGATCAGTACGTCGCCAACAGCACGTTCGCGCTCGCCATCGCCGCGCTCCTCACCGACACGGATGGATCCGAACAGCTTTCCATTCGCATCAGCGGCTTGCCATCGGACGCAACGCTGTCGGGCGGGATGCGCCAGAGCGACGGGTCCTACGTGCTCCAGGAGACCGATCTCGCCGGCTTGACGATGACGGCATCGACGGCCCGCGATTTCAGCCTGCAAGTCACCGCGACGGCTGAGGACGGCACCTCGGTAGCCGAAGCTTCTCATATCTTGAACGTCACGTTCGAGCATAGCCGCGCCGACATGAACGATAGGATCGTGGCCACCACCGGCAACGACACCTACGACGGCGGCTCAGGCAGCGATACGGTCGACTACTCGGATGTCACGACAGCCGTCAGTGTCGACTTGAGCAACGGCCGCGCGTCCGGGCCGGGCACGCAGATCCTGACCTCCATCGAAAACGTCGTGGGCACCAGCCAAGACGACGTCATTACGGGCGACTCCGGCGACAATGTCATCGATGCCGGCTCCGGCAATGATCGTGCCAACGGCGGCGGCGGCAACGACACATTCATAGGCGGCCAAGGCGATGATCGTTACGACGGCGGCGCTGGTACCGACGTTCTCGACTATTCGGCGGCGACGCGCGCCATTACGGTTGACGACGGTGACGTGACGGGAATGGGGAGAGATCGCTACTCCAACGTCGAGAAAATCATCGGGTCGCAATTTGCAGATACGTTCCTAGGTGGCAGGAACGTCGACGTCTTTGACGGCGGCGCGGGCAACGATTGGTTCCGCGGCTACGAAGGATCCGACGTCTTCACCGGCGGAGCAGGGAGCGACACGTTCGTCTGGCGCGAGAAAGACGTCGTTTCGGGCAAGAAATCGCAAGGCGTCGACATTATCACGGATTTCGGCGCCGGAGATCGTCTCGATCTGAGCGGAATCACAGGCGGGTCCGACCCGGCAACCCTGGTGAAAGTGACGGACACGGCCGCCGGCTCGATGGTGTCTGTTAAAGTCGGCTCGGCATTCTATGACGTCGTCTTGCTCCAGAGTCTGCACGGCATCACGACCACATCTCTACTCGCCGACGGACAGTTGATCGCGTGAACTGAATCTGAGCCTCACGAGCGGCTCAGATTCCGCATATATCGCGGACGCAGGGCGACGGCTGGCATTCGGACTGACAGCTTCGCATGAGAACGGAGTTTCTCATCGCGATGATAGGGCAGCGCAAGCTCCTCGATCGATGGATTGATTTTGTCGCCCGCAGGATCGAACGCGGCTTTCGCGGGCAGAAAGCGACTAAAGGATACGCAGCATGGCCCAGCAGGCGAAATTGATCGTGAACAGTGTAGGCGCGATCTCCGCGCTCATTGTCGTAGGGTGGATCGGGTATTCTGCGTTTCAAAATGAAGAAATAGCTGTCTGCGATGGCCGCTATCCGACCTCGACCCGCTTTTCGCTGGCATCCTCCTCGGGCGAGAGCGCAACACTCAGTGAACTTCAGGCTCGCATTGGTTCAACCGAGTGGGGCATTTTGCAAAACGGCCGCGTCCTCGAGTCGGAAGCGGGCACAGGCACGCATGTTCTTGGCGTGACGCTCGGCAAAGGCACGAGCAGCGGCTACCAGCCCGACCGGACCAGGGGCGGGATCGGCTTTAGTTGGACTCCCTCCGATATGGCCGACGCCCATCCTAAAGCGGCATGTTTGTCCTACCGCGTGTTCCTGCCGTCCAACTTCCAGTTTTCACGAGGTGGCACGCTTCCGGGCCTGATGATCGGAGCGGATTTCAGTCCGCGGGGTGAGCCTATCGTGGGGGACGGCGCAGCCGTTCGGGCGGGCTGGAGCGCCGATGGTCGTATCGTCGTCAACGTGCAATACGCCACCCGCGATGGCTGGAAAAACCCGTCAGCGATCAGCGCCAAGACAGTTTGGCCTTCTGGTCGCTGGTTCAACGTCGAGCAGGAAGTCATTCTCAACGAGGCGGGCAAGAAGAACGGGATTATCAGGCTCTGGCTGGATGGCGAACTCGCCGGCGAAAATACGACTGTTGCCCTGCGCGGAGACGATGCTTTGGCCATGGCCGGCGTCATCGCTGATGTTCACTACGGCAGCGTGTTCAACAATGCCACCGCTCCTGAGGATACCGAGATCCGCGTATCACCGTTCATCATCAGGTGGCAGTAGTCCTGTCCGCGCTGCTCGATCCCGCCGCATACGCTTTCACTTTAAGCAGTGAGAAGCGCACTCACTTAGTTTGCTGGTCGCAACGTGGCGCTGATGGAATCAATTCGGCAGCGCCCGCTGCCGTTGCTCACAAAACTGGCGATCAGGATCACGTGCCTGAAAAAGAGAATGACTGAACGGCCGATTTTTTAAACACGCATTAATTAACGTTCAATTCGGAGTAATGGTTTCAGTTTACGCATTATTCAGGAATGCGAAAAAATTATTCTGTGGATCTTGCGAAATAGCCGGGAAAGGTGTTTCTAGAACGTACGCGTGGCGCCGTCCCCCCCCCATCCCCCCAAGGTGCCATGTTGTTGAGCCCGCGGTCTCCCCCCGACCGCGGGCTTTCTCTTTTCTTATCGGCGTCTATCGCTTCGCATCGCGAACTTGAAAGCCAGCCGCCTCTGCCTCTTCCGCTGAACAAAACCAGCGATCCCCGCGCTCCTCGCGTATGGAAATGCGCGGGTAATTGGCGCTTTGCGGCAGCAGATAGGTGCGCCGCCCCGATTGAATTCGCCCCTTTATCGGACATCCCCCCGGCGCGTTCGCCGCCGCATCGGCAAATATTCGGTCGCGCCATGCGTCAGGCCGTTCAGGTTCTCCTGACCAAAGCCCAGCCTTCGCTTCTTGCGCCTCTGATTGCTGCGCCGAATAGCTGGACCAAAATGACCCGTCAGCAAACGCGAAACCCTGGCGCACGAGTTCGGCAGCGAGATCTTTGCCCTCCAATTCACAGGTTCCGCTGCGAATACCGTCAGCTTCGCCGGTCATCTCGCAGCGAATAGGCCTGCGGCTACGAACGAGTTTCTCGAAACTTTTCTCGGCGGCAGCCCCGCAGGTCCATGTGCTCCCATCCGAGCGGCGACAGGTTTGCGCGAAGTCCAGCATTGTAACGCCGTTCAATCGAACGGAACTGTTGCCGATGCGTATGAGGCCAGGTCCAGCCACGCGCGCCGTTCCCTGGATGACATCGCCCGCAACCGGCGCCTTGGCCGAGGGAGATCGGCTCGGCAATGGTCCAGCCGTCTCGAACCACCGCCCCGCCGTCGGCGCCGCGAACCAGAGTGCCACGGCCGCACAAGCCGCCGCGGTACCGACCGGCAGGAGCGACCCCGCCCGATCAACGGCGACCACCACCCGCTCCGTGCGCAAAGTCCATTCGTCTTCGGCTTCCGGCGAATTCGAAAACACCCGCGGCCAAAGCCAAGCCAGGCCTGCGGCCAGTGCCGCCGCGCCAAGCATCACCGCATCAGCGTCCGTCCCGAACTGCCACGCTCGCATCGCACATCCCGCGCTCCCCAGGACCGCAAGCGCAGCCAGAATGAACGACACGCGTCGCGTCGAGAGCCGGGCATTCAAAGGCGCCGACGCAGCAGCGATCCGCGAGCGAGCAGCCGCCGCGGCCCGCACCAGCAGGGCCAGTCCCTTTTCCGCGCCCTCCGCAGCGCCCTCCGCCGCCGATTTCGCCATTTTGACGGCGGCCTGACCCGCTGCCTCCGCTCCGGCCGCGCTCGCAGCGAGCCCCTTGCGACCGGCCTCTTTAACGCCCTCGACGGCCGCAACCTTTGCCGCCTCGATCTTGTCGCGCCGGTGCTGCCGCCGAACGAGCACCGTCGTCCGCACGTAGTCCTTCCATTCAAACCCGTCGTTTCGCCGCCACCAGCGCAATGCGAAATCCCCCGCGAGCCATCGTTCCGTCCGGATTTATCGCGCAACTTCAGGCCGCAACGTGGCGGAACGGGCCCCCGCGCATCCGATGTAGATCGGCATGTCGACTGATCGCCTTCCGAGATTCCAGCGTTTAGCGTGGTATCGACCTGTTCGGACCCCCGCTGAGGCCGTCCGGGCGCAACTGTGGAGAACCGCACGATGATTGCATTTCGCTCCGCCCTGGCCGCAGCCTGCCTTGGCTTGGGTGTCGCGGCCGTAACCGGCCCTGCCGCCGCCGACTTCGACCCGCCCGTCAAGAAGAAGGTCGATTGTTCCAAGCCCGAGAACAAGAACAAGCCCGCTTGCAAGCCGAGCCACGGCGAAGCCACCGACGACGAAATCTACAACGCCGGCTACTGGATGGCCCGCCAGGGCCAGTACGCTGAGGCACTCGCCGTGTTCCGCGCAGCCAAGGACCAGAACGATCCGCGCATCCTAACCGGAATCGGGTTCACGACGCGCAAGCTCGGCGACATCGACGCCGCCTTCGCCTATTACGACCGTGCGCTGGCCCGTGCTCCCAACATGGTGCTGACCCGCGCCTATCTCGGCGAAGCTTTCATCATGAAAGGCGATGTCGCCGCGGCTGAAGGCCAACTCGGTGAAATCGCCCGTCGCTGCGGCACCTCGTGCGAAGCCTACGCCCAACTCTCAAACACGATCGCCACCTACAAGGCGACCGCAGGCATCAAGAGCTGAGACCAACCCGCCGTGCCGCTCCTCTCTTGCGGCAAACGACCTCTTGGCTCGGCCCCATCCCTGAGGCACATTCGGCCCCGGATTTAAGACCCGGGGCCGATTGGCCTGTCCCGGGCCACGGGAGACGCCTTGATGCTTTCTACGATTCTGGTTCGGGCCCTGGTCGCCGCCGGCCTTGCCATGTCGCTCGCGACGACCGCGTCGGCCGATGGCCAAACCTTCTCCAAGGACGTCGGACCCGCCAATGCCGGTTGCGATACGCAAGCCAAAGGCTCGGCCGGCTGGAGCGCTTGCGTCGGCGCCGCCCGCGCGTCCATGTCGGACGATGAACTCTTCTACGCCGGCTACTGGCTTGCCAAAAATGGACGCTACGCCGACGCACTCACCTACCTGAACCTCGCCCGCACGAAGGATGCCCGCGTCCTCACCTACATCGGCTTCGCCACGCGCAAGCAGGGCGATGTGGATGCGGCCCTTCCGCTTTACGCGGCTGCCCTTGCCAAGGATCCCAATTTCGTCGTCGCCCGCGCCTACCTCGGCGAAGCCTACCTCACCAAGAATGAACCCGCCCGCGCCAAGGCTGAACTTGCTGAGATCGCCTCCCGCTGCGGCACAACTTGCGCGGCGTATGTTGATCTCGACCGGCACATCAACGACTACGAGACGGCCAAAGGCTGACGCGTGAGCCCCACAGCCACCGCAGACAATGAGAACACCCTCGGGCCGATGATCACCATCGGCCTTCTCTTTTTCATCTTCGGCTTCGTCACGTGGCTGAACGGCCCGCTGATCACCTTCGTCAAGCTCGCCTTCGATCTCGACGACGTGAACGCCTTCCTCGTTCCGATGGCATTCTACTTGTCCTACTTTTTTCTCGCCCTTCCCGCCTCCGCCGTCCTGCGCGTCACGGGCATGAAACGCGGCATGGCGCTGGGCTTGGCCGTGATGGCCATCGGCGCGGTTCTGTTCGGCCACTTCACCACCGCCCGCATCTATGGCGGCGCTCTCACCGGCCTCTTCGTCATCGGCGCCGGCCTCGCATTGTTGCAAACGGCCGCGAACCCCTACGTCACGATCCTCGGCCCCATCGCCAGTGCCGCCCGCCGCATCGCGTTCATGGGCATCTGCAATAAGTTCGCGGGCCTTCTCGCGCCGCTCATCTTCGGCGCCCTCGTCCTTCACGGCCTCGACGACTTTGCCGAACGTGTCAAATCGGCGCCGACGCCCGAAGCCCGCGCCCGTCTGCTGGATGCTTTTGCCGCTCAGGTCTACGCGCCTTACATGATCATGGCCGCACTGCTGGCTTTCCTCGGGGTATTCATCCTCCGCTCCCGCCTGCCGGATCTCCAGCCTGCAACGGTCAATGCCCCCGACGCTCCTGGCTCGAAAGCAAAAACCATCTTCGCCTTCCCTCATCTCTGGCTGGGCGTCGTCGGTATCTTCACCTACGTCGGAGTGGAGGTCATGGCTGCCGATGCGATCGGCGTCTATGGCGAAGGCTTCGGACTCCCGCTCGACGACACGCGGCTCTTTACCTCCTACACACTGGCCGCCATGCTTGTTGGCTACCTCGCCGGCCTCGCGCTGATCCCGCGCATCGTCTCGCAAGAACGTTACCTTGCGATCTCTGCCGCGCTCGGCGTTCTTCTCTGCCTCGGCGCCACCACCACCAGCGGCGCCATCTCGGTCGCCTTCATCGCCGCACTCGGCTTCGCCAATGCGATGATGTGGCCCGCCATCTTCCCTCTCGCCATCCGCGACCTCGGCCGCCACACCGAAACCGGCTCCGCCCTTCTCATCATGGCCGTCGCCGGCGGCGCCATCATGCCGTGGCTGTTCGCCCTCCTGAAGACCCACGTCGACTTCCAGATCGCCTACGCCGCCCTCGCGATCCCCAGCTACGCCTTCCTCTTCTACTTCGGCCTCCGCGGCCATCGCACAACCTGAAACCCCGCACGTGCGCTCGCCGCGCAACTGAGCTAAAAGCCGCCCATGATCCGGAACCGAACATGAGTTGGGGCAAGGGCGACGACACGAGCGCCAAGCGTGGCTACCATCACGGCAACCTGCGGGAAGCCTTGATCAAGGCCGCGCTCGATCTCATTTCGCAAAAAGGCCCCGCCGGCTTCACGTTCGCCGAAGCCGCCCGCGTCGCCGGCGTCTCTCCCGCCGCGCCCTATCGTCATTTCCGCGATCGCGACGCACTGATCGCCGATGTCGCCCGCCAGGGTTTCCAAGCCTTCGCGCGGGCCCTTGAAAGCGCCTGGGGCGCCGGTCAGCCCAACCCCCGTTCAGCCTTCGAACGCCTCGGTCGCGCCTACCTCCACTTTGCACGCAGCGAACCCGCTTATTTCGCGGCCATGTTCGAAAGCGGCCTTGCAGGTGCCGACTATCCGGAAATGGCCGCTGAAGGCGACCGCGCGTTCGCCATCCTGCGAACGGCTTGCGAAGCGCTCCTCGAGACCATGCCGAAGGAGAAGCGCCCTCCTGCCATGATGATGGCCCTGCACATCTGGTCGCTGTCGCATGGCATTGCGTCGCTCTTCGCTCGCGGCGACCGCGCCCGCCGCCCCATCCCCATGACGCCCGAAGATCTGCTGGAAGCCGCCACCTTGATTTACTTCGACGGCCTCGGCGTCCCCTCGAAGTAGCAACGCAGGCTACCCTCCGGCCAACCCTAAACGCTACACTCACCGGCGCCGCATCTCATCGCGCCGCATCGGCATCGCGTCGATGGTCGCAATCAGTTTGTCAGCGGCGAGCGGTTTGGAAAGCGACAGTTTCTCTCCGCCATCTTTGCCCACCAGAACAGCGCGAAATTCTCCGTCTGCCACAGCATAGCGGGCTCTGAGTGAGGTCGCGTTGCTGTTGGGCGGTGGGCCAAGTTCGGTAGACACGGTTTGGCCAACGACCCAGACGACGACCACATCGCGCTTGTTCAGATCCGACTGGTTGCGCGCAACAATCTGCCGCTGCTCCGCCAGTAGCGGACTGCCGTCGCTGTCCGCGAACACGACAAGCGGCCGCTTCTTCCATCTATAATTCGACATCGCCTGCACAGTCGTCGCGAAGACCGCGAGCGTGGCCAGAGCCGCCACCGAACGAACGACCATAAGCATCATCGATTCCAACCCCGCTCATCAGTCTGGCTGTACGATCACCACGTCCATCGCCACGGCGTCGAGAAACCGCACAGCAAATTCAACGTGGCTCCACATGTGCAGTTCCACGCCCAACGGTCCGGCGCGGCTCCGCACCGCTGTCATCCCGCCATTTACTAGCCCCGGCGAAGGCCGGGGTAGCCGGCACCCATCCATCGGCTCGTTGTGGCGGTCGATGATTGCAACGGCAGCGCAAAAGCATCGTAACGCCAGCAAGGGTCGCTTAATGGGTCCCGGGCACCACGGCCTTCGCGGGTCGACAGCGGTAGGGTGGCAGCGATTTTTTCGAGTGGGAATGAGCGTGGGAGTGAGAGTGAGAGTGAAGCTGCCATCCCCTCCCCCGTCATCCCGGCGCAGGCCGGGATCCGCGCAAGCTGCTGATGATGCGCTCTGTCGAAACCTTGCCTGGGCCCCCGCCTTCGCGGGGGTGACGGTGGGGGGAGAGTGTTGCGCGCCGGTGTGCGTGAAGGAGGCGTACTTCCCCCTCTCCCCACTAACTTCAATGGGGAGAGGGTTGGGGTGAGGGGCAGCTGCTCGCTCCGTGGCGATGCCGCCCCTCACCCCCGGCCGTCGCCGGGGCAGGCCTAACCCTCTCCCCGTACGGCGCGCATCGCGCGCCTACGGGGAGAGGGGATGCGTACCGCGCTCGTGTCGAAATTTTTCCAGCCCACTTATCCCCGCCCTTTCCCCCTCCCCTAAACTCACCCCATCTCCGTCCCTCATGAAGAAGGCGTCGCTTAAGAGGCGTCTTGTGACGTGGGACGGGGTGCAGTGTCGCTGACGGAGGCTCGCACCCTCTCTCGGCGGGGCTCGGATCGGCCGCCTGCTGGAACGCAGGACGCGAAGAACGCGCTGAAACGTCGATCGTATGCCGGAAATCCTGCGCGGGGCGGTCCATGGGCCGCACCACACTACCAAACCGAGCGGCCCATGCGCCGCCCCGCCCCCTTCGCTCCAAGAAAGCGACGGGCAATAACCACCTCATCGCGCGCCGGTCGCGCAAGCGCAGAAATGTACATACACATTTCATAAGGATCCCAGCGTTGGGCTCTCCAAAATTCTTAACCACTCCCCTTGACGGAATGCCCTCCGCGGTCCACATATGTGAATGTAATGAACATTCACATAGGCATCCATCCACAAGGAGTGAGGGTGAAATGAACGAAATGGTCATGAAACTCGACGAGTTGGGCCGCCCCGCGTGGATCGGCTTGATGGTTGTCAGTTTCATCCTGGTCTGGCCCGTCGGGCTGGCAATTCTGGCTTTTCTTCTCTGGAGTGGACGAATGGGATGCGGATCTCGCATGAACAAGGGCCGTTGGCCGTCGCTTTTCGCCGATAAGATGGAGCGGACGGCGTCCGCATGGAGCAACGAAGTCCGCACCGGCTTCGGCGGCTCGAGTGGCAACCGCGCGTTCGACGAATACCGCGAAGCCACGTTGAAGCGCTTGGAAGAGGAACAGCGCGAATTCCGCGACTTCCTCGAGAACCTCCGCCACGCCAAGGATCGTGCCGAGTTCGACCAGTTCATGTCGAGCCGCAAGAACGGCACGGGCGGATCTGAGGCTGGCGGCACCCCCCAAGCCGTCTGACTAAACCGGCGACTTTGCGGAGCAGAGTCGCCGGGACCCAAGACGTGGAAGGGCCCGCGTGCATGCGGGCCTTTTTGTCATGCGCGCCGCCGTCTCACTGACACCTGCCATGCAAAACCGCTATGCTGGCCTCGACATGACGGACGAAGCCAAAACCACGTCTTTTCGCGATCATCCTGACCTGCGCCACGTCACAGGACCGTTTGATATCATCGGCGACGTGCACGGCTGCGCAGACGAATTACAGGAACTTCTGCACAAGCTCGGGTACGAGGCTCGCCTCTATGGTACCGGCGACGGCCGCCGCGCGCATGTCAAATCACCTCCCGGCCGCCGTGCTGTTTTTGTCGGCGACCTCGTCGATCGCGGCCCAGCCGCGCCCGATGTTCTCCGCCTTGTGCTCGCTCTCGTGGCTGAAGGCCACGCGCTCTGTGTTCCCGGCAACCACGACGTGAAGTTCGTCCGCTGGCTCGCCGGCCGAAACGTCAAACTCACGCACGGTCTCGACAAGACAGCCGAGCAGTTCGAAGCGGAATCGCCCGCATTCCGCACACACATCGGCAGCTTCCTGGAAAAACTTCCCATCCACGTCTGGCTCGACGGCGGTAAACTGGCCGTCGCACATGCGGGATTGAAGGAAGACATGCTAGGGCGCGACACCGACAAGATACGCTCGTTCTGCCTCTACGGCGAAACCTCCGGCGAGCAGGACGAATTCGGCTTGCCGGTCCGCTATCACTGGGCCGCCGAATACCGCGGCAGCACGGCCGTCATCTATGGCCACACACCGGTCCCCGACCCGGGCTGGGTCAACAACACGCTCTGCGTCGATACCGGATGCTGCTTCGGAGGCAAACTTTCGGCCTTACGCTGGCCCGAACGCGAAATCGTCTCCGTTCCAGCGCGTAAGGTTCACGCAGAAAGCCGCCGTCCCTTTGGTCATCCGCCCGTCCGCCCCGGCGTCGGCGCAACGGGTTCGGGCTGATTAATTGGCTATGTCCGGTACGGCTGCGGTCTCGGCGGCTCTTTTCCAGCCGCTGGATTTTGCTCTTCAGTTTCGCCACGTCACAGCGCCGCGCCACGATCCCGAAAGTGGGACGCCGGTCTTGTACAGCGGATGGGATGAGGACCGGGGTTCTACTCGTTGTCCTTCCCGGCATCGGGACCGGTATTGTAACAGCCGTTCTCACACTGATCTTCGAGCTGATCGCAACGGTCAGAGGATTCGCCCTGCGGCCGCAATCCGAGGCAAATCTCCAGGTCCAGCTTGCATTTGTTGACGCAGCCGGCGACGCCGTCGTCGTCATCATCGAATTGGGCGAGTTCAACGCAGCTTTGCGAAATGCTCCGAACCCCTGTTGGCTCGCACGAACCGGCATGAGCGGCCGCACCGGTGTTCAAGGTCACCACCGCGACGACAATGGCCAATGCTGTCCGAAATTGCATAAAACTGCTCCCCAGGAAAAAAGCCATGTTACGGTGGAGCAGATAAGCTCAAGTTTATGGTCCCATCAATGTTCAAACTTCATAGACGAGAGCCCCTCCAGTGAGGCCCGCACCGGCCGCAGTGAACAGCAACTTGTCTCCGGCGCGAAGATCAGCCTCGGCAGCCCGGAGCGACAGCGTGAGCGGGATCGTCGCCGCGGAACTGTTGCCATACTCCGCCACGCTCGAAAGCAAATGCTCATCCGCCAGCCCCAGCTTTTTCTGCACCGCGCCGATGATCCGCGCATTCGCCTGGTGCGGAATGCAATACCGTATGTCGCCGAGACCGAGCCCCGCGTTCGCCAGCGCCCTTTCGGACGTCGCCGCCATCATGTCGACCGCCTTGACGAACACAGCCCGTCCATCCCGGATCTGCATCAGCGTCTCAGACGGATCGGCTACCGTGCTGAATGGCCGACGGCTACCGCCAGCCGGGATCTGAATGAGGTCGTAGCTGGCTCCGTCCGTCGCGAGTTCGATGCCGCGGATGCCGGCGTTCGGCCGCTCATCGGGTGCGACGAGCACGGCCCCCGCCGCATCCGCGAACAGAATGACGCTCGCACGCTCATCCGGGTTGGTGCGCCGAGACAGAATGTTTGCCGCGATGACGAGCACCGGCTTGCCATGCAGCCGCGCGAACCCGTCTGCATAGGCGAGCGCATGCAGAAATCCTCCGCAGGCGCCGGCCATATCGATCCCGCCCGCACGGCTCAAGCCCAGCCGGTGTGCCACCAGTGGCGCGCTGGGCGGCAACAGGTGATCCGGCGTCGACGTCGCCAGCACCAACAGCCCGATGCGCGAGCGATCGAACCCGATCCGCTCCAGCGCCATCTTGCCGGCCTTCACCGCCATGTCCGACAGTGCTTCGTCCTCCGCCGCATAGCGCCGCTCAACGATTCCGGTGCGCCTCAAGATCCACCCGTCCGCCAAGCCCAGACGCGCCTCGAGTTCCGCATTGCCGACACGGCGTACGGGCGCGTAGTGACCGGTCGAGAGTATAGTGGAACCCATGTCGAACTTTCGCGGGTTGGATCAAGCCACCGTGTTGGCCGCGCGGGCGACGGCGGCATAGACCCGGTCGAGATCGGCGGCGGTCGTGCAGTAGGGCGGCATCACATAAACGGTATTGCCGAGCGGGCGCAGCAGAACGCCTGCCGCAATAAAGTGGTCGTAGAGCTTCGGCCCCACGCCCGCAAGATACCCGGCATCGCTAACCTGCACATCGACCGCCGTAATCGTCCCGGTCTGCCGCACATTGGTAAATCGCGCATCCCCCGCCAATGCCTTCAACCGATCGCTCTGCAGCTTGGCGAGCGTATCGATACGCGCCACCACCGGCTCGTTGAGCCAGATATCGAGGTTGGCCGAAGCTGCTGCACATGCGATCGGATTGGCCGTGTAGCTTGAAGAATGGAAGAACGTCTTGGTCCGATCCGTCGAATAGTGGGCGTCGAAAATCGCCCGCGTCGCCAATGTCGCCGCCAGCGGAATGACGCCGCCCGTCAACCCTTTCGCAACGCACAGGATATCGGGAGTGACGCACGCCTGCTCACAGGCGAACGCCGTGCCGGTCCGCCCGAACCCGGTCATCACCTCATCGGCGATGAACAACGCCCCATGCTTTTTCGTAATGTCATGGATCCGACGCAGCACGGGCGCCGGGTACATCAGCATCCCGCCCGCTCCGAGGATCAGCGGCTCCACGATCACCGCTGCCGTAGGTTCTTCGCTCAACAGAGCGTCGAGCGAAGCAAAGGTCTCCTCCTCGCGCCCGGTTTCGGGAAACGGCGCCCGCGCCACATCGAAAAGCATCGGCTCGTACGGCGCATTGAAGACGCCCCGGGCCCCCGCCGACATCGTCCCGATCGTATCGCCATGATACGCATGTTCGAACGCGATGATGCGCGTGCGCCTCTCTCCCGTGTTCCGCCAGTACCCGAGAGCCATTTTCAGTGCCACTTCCACGGCCGTCGACCCGCTGTCGGAATAGAAAACGTGAGCGAGATCGCTGGTCCCCAGACTGCGCCTGACGAGGGCGAGCAGTTTCTCAGCCGTCTCCTCGGCTGGCGCGTGCGTGAAACCGGCGAAGATCACCTGATCGAGGGTATCCGCCTGCCGTTTGATCGCCTCCACGATGGGCGGATGCCGATGCCCATGCGTCACCACCCACCACGACGAGATGCCGTCGAAAATCCGCCGCCCATCTTCAGCCGTCAGATGCGCGCCCGTTGCCGACGCCACCTTGATCGGCAGCGGTGCAACAGCGTGCTGCGTGAACGGATGCCAGACCGCGGACCGGCTCAACGGAAATCCTCCTCGCGGAAATGCGTCGTGAACGCATCCCGCAGCGTATGGGCATTGAGCTGCGGCAGATGCGGCAGCCGTCCCAGAACGCGCACGTCTCCCATCTCGCCGACCGTGCGAATATTGTCGGAGTTATCCTCGCCCACGAATGCGATGCCATGAATAGGGATGCCACGCGATCGCATGGCGGCAATCGAGAGGAGGGTATGGTTGATCGTCCCGAGCGTGGTCCGTGTCACCAGTATGACGGGCAGTTGCCACTTCTGGTACAAGTCGATCTGCAGGAATGCGCGCGTGATCGGCACCATCAGACCGCCCGCACCCTCGATCACGAGTGATCCCGGGACATCCGGCGGCACCAGCCTCGCGGGTTCAATGACGATCCCGTCGAGTTCCGCCGACTGGTGCGGCGACAGCGGCGCGTTCAGCCGGTATCGCTCGGGCAAAATGTGATCCGCAGCCAAGCCGGAGAGCCGCATCACGGTTTCTTTATCGCCTTCGGGCGCGACCCCGCTCTGGATCGGCTTCCAGTAAAAGGCGCCGAGCGCCCCGGCGAGACCGGCGGAGAAAACGGTCTTGCCGACGTTGGTGTCGGTTCCGCTAACGACGAAGCGGCGTGTCATGGTTGTCTCTCGAGTTCACGGGCAATGGAGGTTGCGAGCGAGATCGTATCCTCGGCACTCGCATTCAAGGTCAAAGAAACACGCAGCCGCGCCGTCCCTTCCGGCACGGTCGGTGGCCGAACCGCACGAACGTCGAAACCCTGCTCTTGCAATCGAGCTGCGATGCTGACCGCGCGCGTATCACTCTTAACGATCACGGGCTGGATCTGCGTGCCCGAAGGCGCGATCCCGCACAGGCGCTGCAACTCATGCCCGAAAATCGCAATCCGCTCGTGCAGCATGTCCCGCGGCTTTGGACCGGCAGCCGACAAACGAAGCGCCGCCCGCACGCCCGCTGCCATCAGCGGAGACGGCCCCGTCGCATAAATGAACGGCCGGGCCCGATTGACGAGAAAATCCCGCAGCGTCTTCGGCGCCAGCACGAGCGCACCCATCACGCCGAGCGCCTTTCCGCAGGTATGCAGCGAAACCACATTCGGCCGTCCTTCGAGCGCATGAGCGAGCCCCCGGCCCAGAGGTCCGAAAATCCCCGTCGCATGCGCCTCGTCGATAATGAGCATCGCGTCTGTCTCACGCGCCAGCGTGTCGAAATCATCAATTGGCGCGACATCGCCTTCCATGGAGTAAAGGCTTTCGATGGCAATCCAAACCCGTCCGGTGCCTCCGTTCGCCCGCCACGCCGCGATGCGCTCGCGAAACCCCTCGACATCATTGTGTGCCGCGCTCACCGTTGCCGCTTTGCTCATGCGCATGCCGTCGTGCGCACTGGCGTGGATGAGGTCGTCATGAACGATGAGATCGCCGCGCTGCGGAAGCGTTGCGAAGATTGCCGTATTCGCTGCAAACCCTCCGCCCATGTAGAGCGCCGTCTCGGCTCCGAAGAAGCGGGCTGCCTCGTCCTCCAACGCCTCGTGTTCCGGATCGTTGCCGCGCAGCAGCCGCGAACCACCGGCGCCGACAGGCACACCCCGCGCGAGCGCTTCGGAAATCGCCGCCGCAAGCTCCCGCGACGATCCGAGCCCCAGATAGTCGTTGGACGAAAAATCGATTCCGCGCCGGGGCGCGAGCGCGCGCAGGCGTCCGCGCGCGGCCAGCGCCTTCAGTGCGCGTTCGTGGTCTTCGTGCATGCCGGCCGCTCAGGGCTCGGAACCGCGCCCGAGGTTTCGCTTGAATCGAGTTCCATCGGCTTCATGCCGAGCTTGGCGAAGAGCACAGCATCCTTGTCTTCGCCGGGATTGTCGGCGGTCAGAAGCACATCACCGCAGAAAATCGAATTTGCGCCGGCGAAGAAGCACATCGCCTGCATTTCGTCGCTCATCTCCGTGCGCCCCGCCGAGAGCCGCACCATCGATTTCGGCATCATAATCCGCGCCGTCGCGATCACGCGCACGAATGAAATCGGATCAATCTTCTGGGTGCCTTCCAGCGGCGTGCCCGGAATGGCGATCAGCATGTTGATCGGAATGCTCTCGGGGTGTTCCGACAGGTTCGCCAGCGTGACCAGCATATCGACGCGATCCGCCGCTTCCTCGCCCATGCCCATAATGCCGCCGGAGCAGACCTTCATGCCCGCCGCCCGCACCCGCTCCAGTGTATCCAGCCGGTCCGCGTAGGTCCGCGTCTTGATGATCTCCGGGTAGAAGCGCTCGGACGTGTCCACGTTATGATTGTAGTAATCGAGACCCGCATCGCGCAGCCGAACGACTTGATCGTCGGAAAGCATGCCCAGTGTCATGCACGTTTCCATGCCCATCGCCTTCACGCCCTCGACCATGGCGAGGATCGTGGCCATGTCCCGTTCCTTGGGTTCGCGCCACGCAGCACCCATGCAGTATCGGGTCGCCCCCGCCTCCTTCGCCTTGCGGGCCTCGGCAAGCACGCGCTCAACTTCCATCAGCTTGGACGCCTTGAGCCCCGACTCATGATGCGCCGACTGGCTGCAGTAGCCGCAATCCTCCGCGCAGCCGCCCGTTTTGATGGACAACAGCCGACTCATCTGCACCCGGTTGGCATCGAAGTGCCGACGATGCACCGACTGCGCCCGAAACAGCAGGTCCATCAATGGCATGTCGTGGATGGTGATCGCCTCCGACCGGGTCCAGTTATGGCGGACCTCGGCGTCTTCACGATTGAAGGCCGTCTCCGGCTTGGCGTGCACGTTCATGGGGTGGGCTCTCCAGGTCGCTGGCCGGCGCTAAGGCGGCTGACGGAGCCCTGGTTGTAGCCGGGTTCGGCCGCCGGGCAAGACCCCAGCCTCTCAAAAGGACAACTCGTCCCAACCCGATCCGGGCCGGATCGCGCCCGCGAGACCCGCCTTGGGTCATTCTTTTGGGGATGGTCTAATTGGCGTCTCGCCTGTTACCTAGGAGAATTGAAGAGTGTAGGTGGGTCATGCGTCTGAAAACACGGGTTCGACGGCTCGGCGTCGGTTTCCTTCTCTGGGGGTCTGCGGCCATGGCAGCGCAACCCTCCGACGTCGCTGACCTCGTTGGCATCAAGGGGCGCGATGGTGAATCCGAACTCCAGAACCGCGGCTACGAGTTCCACCACGGTGCCGACGCCAAGGATGGCAAGCTAACCTTTTGGAAGAACGCAGCCACCAAAACCTGCATCCAGGTGCTGACCCAAGACGGCCGCTATGCGATCATCGAAACCGCCCCTGCCGAAGCGTGCCAGTCAAAACCGCAATAATCGAAGGCTGAACATGCTCAAGGTCGCTTCGAACCTCCTCGCCACGTTTGGAATACTGGCCGCGCTCCCGTGTGCCGCTTCAGCCGGCTACAATGAAACACTCACCATGCAAGGCATCAGCTTCGAAGTTTCCGCGGCTGAAAGTGGCGATACGTCCAAGCTCACGATCAAGCCGTCCGGTCTGAAAGCCGTGAACGATCCCGTCACGCATGACATCGCCGGGCGTGTACTGCGCGCCGAAGTCGCCGACATCGACTCCAACGGCGATCCCGAGATTTACGTCTTCACCGCTTCGAACAGTGATCCGAAGCGCGGCGGCATCATTGCGTACGCCGTAAACAAGAAGAAAAGTATGTCGCCGATTTTTGTGCCCGATTTCACCGAGGATCCAAAGCTCGCGGCTGGCTACGCGGGCGGCGACGAGAGTGCGGTTGTCGAGACGTCTTTCGTCACGCGCTTCAAGATCGGCAGCGGCGAAAAATGGCGTCAGCTCCAGTACAAGCTCAAACCCGGCGAGGCCGGTTGGAAACTCGTGCTGGACAAGGTCGTAGAATTTTAAGCCGGCAAACGGGGGGAATGGATGCGCGTTATTGATCGTCGCGGCGTGTTGTCGGGTCTTGCGGCCGGCGTGGGCTTTTTCGGCCTCGGTACCGGCATATCGGCCGACCCTGTCTATAAAAAGATCGAAGACCTTAAGCCGGGCGAGTTCACCTGGCACCCGGAACGCTCACCCGAAGGACCTGTCGCAATCATCGTCTCGATCCCGGAACAGCGTGTCTTCGTCTATCGCAATGGCATCCGCATCGGCGTGTCCACCTGCTCCACCGGAAAGCCCGGACATGAAACACCTACGGGGGTCTTCACTATCTTGGAGAAGGACAAGAACCACCACTCGTCCACCTACAACAATGCGCCCATGCCGAATATGAACCGCCTGACCTGGAATGGCGTCGCGCTGCATGCCGGTAATTTGCCCGGCTACCCCGCATCCCATGGCTGCGTGCGTCTTCCGGTAAAATTTTCCGAAGTCCTGTTCGGCGTTACCCATGTTGGAACTCCGGTCATCCTTGCCGGCAGCCACACCGATCCCAAGGAAGTCACCCATCCCGGCCTCGTGCTCAGCGACTATGCCGAATCCGAGTTCACATCCGTCCAGTCGAACCTCAAGGGCGAAAAGCTTCCGTGGCAGACCGAAGTCGTCAAAGGTGCAACTTCAATGTCGATCCTCGTCAGCCACGGCGACATGACGATCGAAGTACTCGAGAATGGCAAAACGATCGCTAGCGGACCAGCGACCATCACCAGCCCGTCGACGCCACTTGGCCGCCATGTCTTCATGCTGATCGGCGCCCACGAAGGCCGCCAGGGCCTGACGTGGCACGCGATCACCCACCACGACCAAAACGGAATCCCGCTTGGCCAGCCGGACGAAGCCGTTCTCCAGCGCATCAAAGCCGACGAACAGGTGCGCAAGGCCATCGCCGACCGCATGCATCCGGGCATGGTTCTGATCACCACCGAACTGCCGTCTCACCCGGACAACCGCAGCGGCGAAGATTTCGTCTTGATGGATACCGACCAGTCGAGCTGATCGCTTTTGAACTGACGGTGTTGGTTAAACGCCGATCTTGCCGCCGCCCTTGCGCGTGATGGCGACGATGCTCGGTCGTGGCGGCATGTCGTCCTTGAAGTCAGGCCAGCGCGTAGTCGGTGACTCGGCTGTCGCCAGCACGTTGTCATCCTCGCTTTCACCCGGATGCTGGACCGCAACGAACAGCGTCTCGAGATCCGGCGTAAAGCAGGGCCCACAGAGTTCCGCCCCGGTAGGGCATCGGAAAAACAGCCGCGACGTTCCCCGCAGGGCGCCCTCGGTCTCCAACGCGAAAAGCCCATCGATGCGCCCGGTCACCCCGACGCTATTGCCGTCGGTTGCCACCCACAGGCGCCCATCGGCATCGATGGCGCAATTGTCCGGCATCCCGAACCACCCCTCCTTCGACGTCGCCGGATTGAACGTCGCGCCAACCTCCGCGATGGTCGGATCTCCGCACTTGACGAGGATCTCCCATGCGAAGCCCGTCGCGGCGTGATCTCCGCCGTCTGGCGTGATCTCGATGATGTGACCGAACCGGTTCTCCGCCCTTGGGTTCGCCGCATCCACGTCTTGTAGCTTGCGCTTATTATTGTTGGTCAGCATCACGTAGACTTTGCCGGTCTTCGGGTTGGCTTCCACGTCTTCCGGTCTATCCATTTTGGTGGCGCCGAGCGCGTCAGCCGCAAGCCGGGCGTGGATCAGGATCGCCCCTTGATCCTTAAAGGCGCTGAGCTTCCGATGGCCGACGACAAGAGGCAGCCACTCGCCGCGTCCATCGGCATTGAACCGGGCCACATACAGTGTGCCACTATCGAGCAGGTCGCGATTGGCCTCCCGGTTGCCGAAATCGACCCGGCCGCTGCTCACAAATTTGTAGACGTAGTCGAACCGCTGATCATCACCCTGATAGACGACGAACCGGCCATCTCGATTGACGATGTTCCCCGCGCCCTCGTGCTTGAACCGGCCAAGCGCCGTCCGCTTCTTCGGCATCGAATCTGGATCGAGCGGATCGATCTCCACCACCCACCCGAAGCGATGGCACTCGTTGGGCTCGCGGCCCACATTGAAGCGACTGTCGATGCGATCCCAGGGATAATAGCCCTCCGACATGCCGTAGCGCGCGTAGGCCGCCGCAAGGGGCGAGGTCTCCGCAGCATCCTTGCCCGAGAAGTAGTGGTTGAAGTTCTCCTCGCACGTCAGCCACGTGCCCCACGGCGTGACGCCGCCGGCACAGTTGTTGAGCATGCCGAGAACCCGGGTCCCTGCGGGATCCGCGTTCGTCTTCATGAGTTCGTGACCCGCAGCCGGCCCAGTGATCTCCATCGGCGTCAACGCCGTGATGCGCCGCGCAAACTTCGACCCCGGTACGACGCGCCATGTGCCTTGGACGCGTTCAACTTCGATCACGCTGCCGCCATGTGCCGCCATCGAAGCGAGGATCTGCGCATCGGAAAGCCCCGCCACCTTGTCTTTCCGGCTCGCACCAGTGAGCCCGAAATACATGAGCTCATCATTCGTGTACTCGTGATTGACCACGAGCAGCCCGCGATCACTCGGGCCTTCGAGTGCAATGAACCCGATGAAGTCGTTGTTGTAGCCGAATTGGGTTTCTTGACTCGCAGCTGAGGGATTGGCCGGGTCGAACTGAGGTGCATTTGGCAACACCGCATCGCCCCAGCGAATGAGGATGTCAGCGTCGTATCCGGCAGCAACATGGTGGGTCTGGTCGGATCCGGTGCCCACCTCGGCGAACGAAAAGCTGGATTTCGGCGCGGGCTGAGCCTGCGTCGGACGCGTCACAGTCGCGAGCGCCAGCGGCACCACCGTTGTGCTCACGACCGAAGCGGCCAGAGCCCCGCGCATCAGATCGCGCCGGGTCAAGCGCTCCGCCAGGACATCTCCGATCGTCGGATTTGCCGACGGATTGGCGGGAACATCGTCCCCTTCGTCAAACGGCGCATTCGGCTGAACCGGCGATGAGGTCATGTCGATTCCGAAATTGCAACAAGGAGGCGCAGCCCCGGCAACGGCTACCCTGTGGCTGTGAAGCAATTATGAAGCCGACGGCGCGCTATCAATTGCGCTCTTCTGGCAGAACCGGCAGCGCAAACACCTGGATGCCTTCCGCGTCGAGTTCGGCGACCTGATCTGATGTGGCCTCGCCGTAGATCCCTCGCTCCGGGCTTTCCGCGTAATGGATCTTGCGTGCTTCTTCGGCGAAGTCAGACCCGACATATTCGGCCCGCTTCTCGATCTCGGTCCGGATCTTGCGCACGATGTCCTGGATCGATGGCGGCACGTACGCGTGTGTCGTCGTCCCGGCGCCAGGCGTTGGATGATTTTGCGCCGGCGTGGTCTCTTTCGCCCGCGTCGCCACGGCAGGCGCCATAAGCGCTTTCTGCACCTCGTGCGTCCCGCACGACGGGCAGCTGATTAGGCTGTTGGCGCTCTGCACATCAAAGGCGCCACTGTTCTGGAACCAGCCATCGAATTCGTGTCCTGTCTCACAGATGAGACTGTATTTGATCATGGTCCGCTCCGGCTTTCGACGGTGAAGGGGCGGTCGTGTCCTAGGGAGGGTACGCGCTTTCGGGCGTCCTCGATCGCTTGCAACTCTATATCGGCTAAGATGACCCCGGGCTGAACGCCGCCCTCCGCCAGAATCTGCCCCCATGGCGAAATGATCAGGCTGTGTCCATAGGTGTCCCGGCCGTGCTCGTGCCGGCCACCTTGCGCCGCGGCAAAGACAAAGCACTGGCATTCGATGGCGCGAGCCCGCAGCAGCGTGTGCCAGTGGGCTTCCCCTGTGACTTTCGTGAACGCGGCCGGGACCGAGAGGAACTTGGCCCCGGATTTCGCCAGCGCACGGTAGAGATGCGGGAAGCGCAAGTCGTAGCAGATCGAAAGTCCAAGCCCACCCCATGGCAGAGCTGCCACCACCGCCCGCTCGCCGGCTCGGTAGTTCTTGCTTTCGCGGTAGCTCTCCCCGCCCGGCAGATCCACATCGAACATGTGGATCTTGTCGTACGTCGCGGCGACCGCTCCTTGTGGCGTCAGCACATAGGCCCGGTTGGCAATCTTATCTGGCGCCACCTTCACCGGCATCGAACCGATGTGCAGCCAGATCTTGAGTTCCGCCGCCAGTTCACGAAAGCGCTGCAGGGCCCCGTTGCCCTCTTCCGGCTCGACCGCCGCGAACAGCTTCGCCGTCTCGAGTTCCATCAGCGTCGTGACTTCCGGCGTCTGCACGTACTGCGCGCCGCCGGCTGCGGCGTCACGAATGAGCCCCACCGCGTCATCGACATTCTTGTCGACACTGCGGCCGGAACAGAGCTGCACGAGAGCGGCGCGGAACCCCCGCCCGGAGGAAAAGTCAGACATGGTTGCCTTGTTATTTGTCTTATGTGGCGAGCAATTCAGAAAGTGTCAGGCCGCCAGCATTCCATCGAGCTTGCCGCTGCGGTCGAGGGCCTGAAGGTCGTCACAACCGCCGATATGCGTATCCCCAATCCAGATCTGCGGCACAGTCGAGCGGCCGGACTTTTCGGCCATGAGGGAACGCAACTGCGCGTTTCCCGTCACGTCGATCTCCTCGATTGTTACGCCCTTGGTGCGCAACAGTTCCTTGGCGAGATGGCAGAACGGGCAATAGGATGCTGTATAGATGGTCACCGTGTTCATCGCGTGCGGCCCTCCTGATCTTCCGCTAACGGGATTTCATATAAGTGCCACAACCCCTCGGATGAAAGGTCAGGGTTGCCGCATGGGGCCTTAACCCCCCGATTTCCGGCCACGGGTCTGCGTCAATCCGAAAGTCCTTCGCCCGTCGCCATGGCGAGAGCCAGGACGGAAACGCTTCCAGCCCCCGCCCGCCGCAAGGCTCGGGTCGCTGCCGCGACCGTGGCTCCTGTGGTAATAACGTCGTCCACCAGCACGATCCGTCGCCCCTCGATCCGGTCGCGTCGCTCCTCGCGCACGGCGAAAGCCCCGCGCACATTCTCCTCGCGCTCCGCCCGGGTAAGGCCGACCTGGGAAGCTGTCGCTCGCACCCGAATAAGCGACAGCGCATCCATGGCAATCCCCGTCCGCCGGCCGATCTCTCCGCCGAGCCGGGCCGCCTGATTGAACCGTCGCCTGAGCAGGCGTGATCGGCTGAGTGGTACGGGAACGATCAGATCGGCCTCGCCCAGGAGTTCGCGTCCAGCTTCAGTCAGCCACGCTCCCAGCAGAGCCGTCAGATCGTCCCGATCGTGAAATTTCAGGTCGTGGATGAGCCGCCGCATCAGTCCGGAATAATGCGCAGCCACTCGCGCCCGGTCGTAAACCGGCGGATTGGCCATCGCTGCGGCCGATAATGAAACCTCGCCGGTCGCAAATGGCAGCGGCACGCCGAGGCGGTCACAAACGGGCGGCCTGATGAAATCAATTCCACACCAGCAAGCGGCACACAGCGTATTGTGTGCCGTCATCGGCTCCCGGCAGCTGAGACACACCGGCGGCAGGATGAGATCGGACAAACCCGACCACGCGCGCCGCAAACGGGCTCGAAAGCGTGGACGGAAAGAAGACGCGACGGCATCCGCGGTTTTGAGGTCACGGGTCGGCATGATGTGTATGATAATCCGAACAGGCCGCCGAAGCGAGAGGCGAAGGACCGACAATCTCAAATGAGTGATTTTCAGAAAATTTTCGATCGCGCGCTCCTGCGTCGACGCCGATCTCGCGTCGCGGCGGCGATGGCCGGCCACGCCTTCCTTCTCGACCGTTTCCGTGATGACGTCGAGGAACGTCTCGCTTTCATTCAGCGTGACTTCACGACGGCCCTTGTGCTCGGAGCCCATGGCGGGGCGATCGGACGCATGCTCGCCGGTCGAGGCGTCCACTTGATCGTGGAAACGGAAACGATCACCGAACTTCTCCCGGGGCCAACGTCCATCGCGGTGCTCGCCGACGAGGAGGCTCTCCCCTTCGCAGATGAGAGCTTCGATTTGATCGTCGCCCCTTTGACGCTCCAATTCGTCAATGACCTGCCCGGCACGCTTGTCCAGATCCGCCGCTGCCTCAGACCTGACGGTCTGTTTATTGGCGGCATGCTTGGCGGCGCAACCCTGCAGGAACTTCGGAGCGCATGGCTTGAGGCAGAGGCCGAGATTTCCGGCGGCGCATCCCCGCGGGTCGCACCCTTTGCCGATGTCCGCGATCTTGGCGGGCTCCTTCAGCGCGCCGGATTTGCTCTTCCCGTCGTCGATGCCGATGTCGTTCGCGTTCGCTATCCGTCGCCGCTCGCCCTCATGCACGAACTGCGGGGAATGGGAGCCGGCAATGTGCTCGACGATCGACGCCGTGTCCCCGTGGGCCGCCGTCTCCTGATGCGCGCCAGTGAAATCTACGCCGAAAAATTCGCCGATGCGGACGACCGCATGCCGGCCACGTTCGAATTGCTGACCATGACCGCGTGGGCCCCACACGATAGCCAGCAAAAGCCCCTGCAACCCGGCACCGCGAAAACGCGTCTGGCCGATGCGCTTGGCACCACGGAGGGTCGCCTTCCTCGCGATCCTTTGAAAGCCTTGAAGCGTTGAAGCGCTGGAGGGCTGGCGCAGCCTCCGCAATCGGGTACGCTCACCATTGAACGAAATCCTTTGCAAAGGACCCGCCTGTGAGCGAGACGAGAGCCCCGCAACGCCCATTCGACGCGCTGATGCTGAGCGTCGGTGATGGGCACTGGCTCTACGTCGAAGAGTGCGGCCGCCGCGACGGGATCCCGGTTGTCTTCCTCCATGGCGGACCGGGTAGCGGCTCACAGCACGCCCATCGCGAACTCTTCGATCCCAGCCGTTTCCACGCCATCCTCTTCGACCAGCGCGGCGCCGGCCGCAGCCATCCGTACCTGTCGCGCGAGGCCAATACGACCGCCCACCAGATCGCGGACATCGAACGCATCCGCGCCTACTTTGGAATCGAGCGATGGCTTGTCGTCGGCGGTTCGTGGGGCTCGACACTCGGCCTCGCCTACGCTCAGGCCCACCCGGAACGTGTTGCGGGTCTGGTGTTGCGCGCGATCTTCCTCGGCACGGACGAAGAAATCCAATGGGCCTTCATCGAAGGCCCGAAGCGTTTCCGCCCCGAACTCTACAAGGCCTTCGTCCACGAGTTACCCGTCGCTGAGCGCGCTGATCCTCTAGCGGCGTATGTGGCCCGCCTGTGCGATCCCGATCCAAGCGTCTACGGCCCCGCCGCCCAGGTCTGGAATGCCTACGAGCGTGCCTTGTCCGAAATCGCACCCGCGTCTCCCGTTCTGCCGGATCGCGCATCGGCCAAGGGCGCCCGCACGCCGCCGACGCCGATCATGGAAGCCCACTACATCGCGAGCAGCTTCTTTCTCCGTCCCGGCCAATTGCTTGACGAAACCTGGCGCTTGAGCGGCATTCCCGGCGTCCTTGTCCAGGGCCGCTACGATCTTCTCTGCCCGCCTGTTGCCGCCGAAGCGATCGCCGCCGCCTGGGGCTCGCAGTGCCGCCTGCGCTACATCGAGCGCGCCGGCCACGCGATGACGGAACCGGGCGTCTTCGATGCCCTGCGCGAAGGGATCGCGGCCATCGCCGATCAGACCTTCGGCAGCTGACATCAGCGCTTGGCCAGCGGATGATGCTCGAACACGATCCTCTTCAATCGCTCTTCGAGCACATGCGTGTAGATCTCGGTCGTCGAGATGTCGGCATGGCCGAGCAATTGCTGAACCGTTCGCAGATCCGCGCCGCGATCCAGGAGATGACTGGCAAATGCATGCCGCAGAACATGCGGCGAAACCCGCTCCGGATCGAGCCCCGCCGCATCCGCGCACGCCTTCAATTCCTGCGCGAAGGCCTGCCGCGTCACATGCCCCTCCACGCCACGTGACGGAAACAGCCACTTCGTCACCAGCATGGGCGCCAGCGCATCCGCAGGATCGGTGCCGAGTGACAGATACCGGTCGAGCGCCTTCCGCGCGGAGGGATTGAGCGGAACCAGCCGTTCTCGCCCACCCTTGCCCTTGATGGTCAGAACCCGCGGATCGCCTGCCAGAACGCTGCGCGGCAGCGACACCAGTTCCGACACGCGCATTCCAGTTGCGTACAGCATTTCGAGAAGCGCCTGAAATCGCACCGCCCGCGCCAGCTCGCGCCCGCTCTTGCCCACGATGCCGCTGGCCGCCGCATCCATCAGCCGGTCGACTTCGGCCACCGACAGCGTCTTGGGCAACGGCCGCCCGAGTTTCGGCGCCTTCGCCCCGACAGCCGGACTGTCGCCGACAATGCCTTCCGCTTCGAGAAACTTATAGAGTTGTCGCACCGCCGAAAGCCGTCGCGCGCGCGAGGCCGGCGACAAGCCTTCCCGCCCGAGATACTCCATGTAGGCCGCGATGTCGTCTCGCCGGGCTTTGCGGATATCGATGCCGCGTCCGCTCAGAAATCCTTCAAAGTCCTGCATGTCGCGTCGATACGCTTCAAGCGTATTCTGTGAGGCTCCCCGCTCCGATGCGAGCATTTCAAGATAAGAGTGGATGTACGTGTGGTCTCCGCTGGCCATGGTCAGCCCGCCGCCCGGGGCCAGCCCATGAACAGCGCCTCCAGCGCCAGCTTGCGCGCATCCGCATCGAGACCCGCGCTGCGCAATGCCCGAATACTGTCACCCAACGAAATAATGTGAGCGCCCTCGGCCCCATTTGGCCCCAGCGACTGCATCGCGAGCAGCACCGTGTGGCCGAACTCCTTCTTCTTCGCAGCCTCCGCCAGCGCACTCAGCACGCCGGTCTCGGGTAAGAACCCCGTATTCGGCTGCGGAGTGCGGCTGGCGAGATCCCACAGGGGGATCGGCACCTGGATCTGCAGCGCATCAAGGACGGTAGCCAGCCGATGCAGTTGTTCCGGCTTGAAACGTCCCCGCGCTGCCATGTCCTCCAGCGCCGCCAGATGCCGAGATCGCCCTTCGGTGAGTGCGGGATCGGCAAGGTCGGCGAGTGCCAGCCAATGAACGTAGCCATGTCCTGAGTTGCCCGGCGCATCGAGCGTGCTGCCAAATTCGGCCCATGACCGGGCTCCGGTATAATCTCCTGTCGCCAGCGCCGTCTCGACCGCCGTTTCCGCGAACCATCCGATCTCCGGCACGCGCGGGAGCGTTGCCGCCGCCGGAGCGATCATCTGCAGCGCCGGCCAATAGACTCCCGCCCGACGCGCATCATCCAGAAACGACCGGATCAGCCGCGCCTTTTTGAGCGGCGTCTTTTCGTCCTCAGCCGATTGAAACAGCGCCGCATGTTGCACGGCAGCCTGTGCCGGCCCTTCTGCGCCGCCCTCACCACCGGCAAACGTACGGTAGCCCTGCGCGAGATCGGCGGGCGATATGGCATTTAATTGAGCCGCTCGTTCTGCTGCCGCCAATCGCGTCGCGGGTTCCGTCGCCGTGTCGCGCGAGATGATGGCGAGCACGCCTGGTCCAGCTGTCTCCACGAGGGCCCGTGCATCCACCGCCCCGCCAAGTTCCAGGATCCGCCAATCCAGCGGTCCGACCTGTTGACCTTGGCCGATCACCGGCTTCCCGCCCGACGCGATCGCGTCGATGGCATCGAGCCCGGCGCTCTCCTCCACGCCCTCGTCACGCGCCAGCGCGACTTGCAATTGTGCCGATTCCCGCTTGCCCGCGACAGCGGCGCAGTAGGCTCGGACCAGAATCGACTGCCCCTTCAGCGATGCAGGTAGCGACGCCGCCCCTGCGTTCATTTCGTCCACCTTTCGGCAACCCCCGTCCTGGTCACCCCGCGCAATGGCCGTCCGCGCCGTCAGCAGAGCCAGCACCGGATCGCCTTCGGTCCCACCGTCTTTGGCCAGCAGTGCTGATGCTTCGTCGATCAGCCCCAAACGATGCAAGGCTTCCACGCGCACTGCCGTGAACCGCGGGTCCTTCGCGCCCCCACGCGGCGGAGGCACATCCGACGTAATGAGCCGCCGGAACAGAGCATGCAGCGCTGGCGAACGCGGCGGGATTTCGAGCGTCGCAATCGCCTTCTCGATGCTCTCGAGCGTCATGCCTTGCCAGAGTTCGTAGGGCAGCCCCGATCCATCGCCCGCCATCACCGGCGAGAGGTCATCGCGCATCACCGTACGCTCGCCCTCACGCAGTCCCGGCGGCTGCTGCGGCAACGGCTCAGCCGCTCCGTCGTCCAGTGCACCTCGCGGCGACGCCTCCCATCCCGGCGGCTGGTCACTTCGACCGACCGCGGCCGGCAGAGGTGCCGCCCCGTACGGGCGGGTCTCTGTCGGCGCTCCGGCTGCGGGTGCCGCATCGAGCGGAGCCAGTGATTCGCGTTCAATGGCGCCCGTCGATGCCTTCTCCCCGGCCGACAACTCGGCCGGCGTAAATATATCGTCTTCCGGGGGAGGCGCCGGTGGAATAGGCTTGGCTGCCTTCGGCCGCGTCGTCTCGGGCTCTGCGAACGGGCTGGGAATCCCTCCGGCCCATGTGCTTGGAACAGCAAAGATCGCGCACACAGTGATGGCGGAGAGCAAGCGGAGGGGGGAGCGCATGGCCCGTAAGGCTCACTCTTTCCGGATTTTGACGCCGGGGACGACCTTAATCTCTTCCCGTTGAACGGGCTCGTACTTCGTCGCCAGCACCCACATTCCAGCCGTGAACAAACCGACCAGCGCGCCGACGATGAACAGAAAACGGAAGAGGCTTGGCATGTCGTTCGTCCGTTCCCTTGAAAGCGGTTCTGTCCGTGTAAGTTGGCGCCAATATGTTCGCGCCCGCACAGAACGGTAAACAGTGCTACGGCGCCGGCACAATGGGGGCCGTTCCCTAAGTGACATTTGAAATCCCGGCCCCGATGAGCAATACACGGGGGCGAACGCATGCGATCGGCAATTCCCCGAAATGTTTGCACGATTCGGGGGCAAGTGAGGCTGTCGGCACAACATGGATCAGCCGAGAGACATGAACAGCATTGAGGCGCTGCTCGCCCGCCTGGGCGAACGGTCGATCGTGCTTGTCGGTCTCATGGGCTGTGGAAAGTCCTCGGTAGGCCGCCGTTTGGCATCCCGCTTAGGTCTCAGATTCGTCGATGCCGACGAGGAAATCGAGCGCGTCGCCGCCAAGTCGATCGTCGAGATCTTCGCCGACCACGGTGAGGCCTATTTTCGAGATGGCGAACGCCGTGTCATCGCCCGCCTTCTCTCCACCGGCCCGCAGGTGCTCGCGACCGGCGGTGGGGCCTTCATCAATCCCCATACACGCGCCAACATCCGCGAGCGCGGCGTCTCAATCTGGTTGCGAGCGGACCTGCCGGTCCTGATGCGCCGTGTCTCCAAACGCGATACCCGACCACTTCTCAAAAGCGGCGACCCTGAAGCGACCATGCGCGACCTAATGGCCAAACGCTATCCGATTTACGCCGACGCTGACATCACCATTGAAAGCCGCGACGTGCCGCACGAGGTCATCGTCAATGAAGTCATCGCTGCCTTAAAAGCCAAACTCGCACTGGTTCCGGCTACCTGAGCCGCAGATTGTTTTAGACGGGACGCCACCCCTGATGCCCACGCTTGCCCACTCCATGACCGGCCTCACTCGCGCGGAAAAAACGGTTCCCGTTTCGCTCGGAAGCCGCAGTTACAATGTGCTGATTGGCCCTGGTCTTCTGCAGGAAACGGGGCGCCTCGTCGCCACGCGCATTGGCAAAGGAAAGTGCGGCATCGTCACGGACGAGAATGTCGCCCGGCATCATCTCGCGACGCTTGAAGCGTCTCTGAAAGCGGAAAATCGCTTCGCCGGTTCGATTGTGCTGCCGCCAGGCGAGTCGACGAAGTGCTTTGCCCAGCTGACAAAGCTCAGCGAAGGTCTGCTTGAATTGGGTCTCGAGCGTGGCGACTTCGTCGTCGCATTCGGTGGCGGCGTCATCGGCGATCTTGCGGGTTTCGCCGCCGGCATTCTCCGCCGCGGCATCCGCTTCATACAGATCCCGACCTCGCTTCTCGCTCAGGTTGACAGTTCCGTCGGCGGCAAAACCGGTATCAACACTCCCCAGGGCAAGAACCTGATTGGCGTGTTTCACCAGCCGAGCCTCGTTATCGCTGATACCGACGTTCTGGCCACGTTGCCCGAACGCGAAATGCGTGCGGGTTATGCCGAAGTCGTCAAATACGGCCTCCTCGGTGACGCCGCTTTTTTCGATTGGTTGGAGAGCCAGTGGAACGGCGTTTTCGGCAACTCCGGACCCGATCTCAGCCGCGCCATCGAGACAAGTGTCAAAGCCAAGGCGGATATTGTCGCGCGCGACGAATTCGAGACTGGTGACCGCGCGCTGCTCAATCTCGGACACACCTTTGGCCATGCGCTCGAAGCCTGGACCGGCTATTCGAGCCGGCTCTTGCACGGTGAAGGTGTTGCCATCGGCATGGCGCAGGCCTTTCGCTTTTCCGAAAGCGAAGGCTTGTGCCCTCCCGGCACCGCCGCGCGCGTTGCGGCTCATCTCTCAGCCGTCGGCCTTCCGACACGCCTCATGGACATTCCAGGCGAAAAACCGGATGCCGATACACTCCTTCGCCTGATGGGCCAGGACAAAAAAGTCCGCGACGGCAAACTGACCTTCATACTGGTGCGAGACATTGGCCAAGCCTTTGTCGCCCGCGATGTCGATCCCGCCAAGGTCCGCGCGTTCCTCGAACGCGAGATTGCCGGCTGAGCCGTGCATCGTGGCCTGTGGTAACGTGACGGCAACGCGCGCAACTGCGCCACCACGCACTGCGCTCCTTGCATCCCTCGCTGGCTGATCGAAACAACCCATGTCTGTAGAAATTACAATTACCCTCGCCGTCGTTGTCTTCCTCCTGCTGCTGTCGGCTTTTTTCTCCGGCTCCGAAACGGCGCTGACGGCAGCATCTCGTGCGCGCATGCATGCACTCGAATCCGACGGCGACGAAAGCGCTGCGCGCGTGAACAAGCTGCTGGAGCGCCCTGAGCGTCTCATTTCCACGATCCTGCTCGGCAACAACCTCGTGAACATCATGGCGTCCGCTGTGACGACCAGCCTCCTCATCAAGCTGTTTGGTGAATTCGGCGTCTTCTACGCGACCATCCTGATGACCGTCTTCGTCGTCGTGTTTTCCGAGGTGCTGCCGAAGACCTACGCCATAGCGTATCCCGATCGGATCGCGCTGCTTGTCGCCCCGGTCATGCGCATTCTTATCTTTGTTCTGCGCCCAGCCGTGTATTTGATCGAAGCGATCGTCACCCTGATCTTGAAACTGACGCCCACGACCAAGGACGACGCCGCCAACATCCTGGCCGCTCATGAAGAGATCCGCGGAACCATCGATCTTCAGGCGAAAGAAGGCACCGTCTTGAAGCACGATGCGGAGATGCTCGGCGGCGTGCTTGATTTGCGCGATCTTCAGGTCGCCGACATCATGATCCATCGAACCAAGATGGAAACGCTCGACGCCGACAGCGATCCACAAGACATCATTGACGAGATTCTAAGCTCCCAATACACGCGCATGCCCCTCTGGAAGGACGAGCCGGAAAACATTGTCGCCGTCCTGCACACCAAGGACCTGCTGACTGCGCTCGGCCGCGTCGGCTGGGATGTCGCCAAGCTCGACATCATGAGTTTCGCGCAGGAACCTTGGTTCGTCCCGGACACAACCAGCCTGAAAACGCAGCTCAACCAGTTCCTGAAGAAGAAAGCGCAGATGGCGCTTGTCATCGATGAGTACGGCGAGGTGCAGGGCCTGATCACCCTGGAGGATATTCTGGAGGAGATCGTCGGCCAGATCGCCGACGAGCACGACACGCATGAGATGTCGATCCGTCCGCAAGCCGACGGCACCGTGAATGTCGATGGCACGGTGGCTATTCGCGATCTCAACCGGCACATGGATTGGGACCTGCCCGAAGAAGAAGCAACGACCCTCGCCGGCCTCGTCATTCACGAAGCCCAGGCGATCCCCGAACCGGGCCAGGTTTTCACGTTCTACGGCTACCGCTTCGAAATCCTGCGCAAGACGCGCAACAAAATTGCCGCCCTCCGCATTCAGCGCCTCAACCCTCGCGACGAAGACGACAGCGGCTGACACTCCCACCGCCTTCGGCCGGCTCCCCGCAGGGGCGTCGGAAGGCGCAATGCACAACACCGCCTTCCGGCCGGCTCCCCGCAGGGGCGTCGGAAGGCGCAATGCACAACACCGCCTTCCGGCCGGCTCCCCGCAGGGGAGTCGGAAGGCGCAATCAAAATGTCGGAAGGCGCAATCCTAATTTAAACCGCGGCCTGGCAGCGGGCGCCCGCCGCTGCTCTCCACTTTCGCTGGTTCCTCGAACAACTCCACCAACTTGTCCGTCATCGCCCCGGCGAGCTCGCTCGCGTCCGTAATCGTCACCGCACGGCGATAGTACCGCGTCACGTCATGACCGATGCCGATCGCGATCAACTCCACCGGCGAGCGAGTTTCGATTTCGTGGATCACCTGCCGCAGATGGTGCTCCAGATAACTGCCCGTATTCACCGACAGCGTGGAATCATCCACCGGCGCGCCATCCGAAATCATCATCAGGATGCGCCGCTGCTCGGGCCGTCCCAGCAGTCTCTGATGCGCCCACGCCAGCGCCTCGCCGTCGATGTTTTCCTTCAGCAGCCCTTCGCGCATCATCAGGGCGAGTGACCGCTTCGCCCGCCGCCACGGAGCATCGGCGGTCTTATAGATGATGTGGCGCAGATCATTGAGCCGGCCCGGATTCGGCGGCTTGCCGGCCGAAAGCCACTTCTCGCGAGCCTCCCCGCCCTTCCACGCCTTCGTGGTGAACCCCAGGATCTCGACCTTCACGCCGCAGCGTTCGAGCGTCCGGGCCAGAATATCCGCGCAACACGCCGCCACCATGATCGGCCGTCCGCGCATCGAACCGGAATTGTCGATCAGCAACGTCACGACCGTGTCCCGGAAATCCGTGTCGCGCTCGCGCATGAACGACAGCGCGTGCATCGGATCGATGATGATCCGCGTCAGCCGCGCCGCGTCAAGTGCACCTTCCTCGAGATCGAAATCCCACGCACGGTTTTGCTTGGCGAGCAGCCGCCGCTGCAAGCGGTTCGCAAGCCGCGAAACCGTCGAGGCCAGCACGCGCAATTCCTTATCGAGGAACGTCCTCAGCCGGTCGAGTTCCTCGGGCGTGGAGAGTTTTTCCGCTTCCACGACTTCATCGTTGCTGTTGGAAAAAACCTTGTAGCCGAAGCTTTCCGGAGTATCGAGCACCGACTGGTTCGGACGCCACGGCTCTGCGGTATCACTCTCCGCCTCGCCCTCCGCCTCGATTTCGATGTCCTGCATCTCGCCGGCATCGGCCGCTTCCGCCGTATCGCCGCTCTCACCTTCGCTCTCCTGCTCTTCGCCGGAACTCTCTTGCCCCTCGTTGGTCTCTTCCTCGCCCTCGGTCTCCTGCTCGCCGCCCTCGGGCTGCTGCTCTTGTTCCTCTTCGCTCTCTTCCTGCTCGCCTTCGTTCGGCTGCTCGGCCATCTCGAGCGTGCGCAGCAGATCGCGGACCAGCCGCCCGAACGCTTCCTGATCGTCCGACTTGGCTGCAAGCTGCTTCAGCGTCTTGCCGCAGCGTTTCTCCAGAACAGGCTTCCAAACATCCGCCAGCGCCTTCGCCGTGGCCGGTGGCGGCAGCCCCGTGAGCTTCTCACGCACGATCAAAGCCAAGGCTTCATCGAGCGGCGCATCCTCGCGCGACGACACGTTGGCAAAACGCCCGTGCGCAAAATAATCCTCGCACTTGGCCGCCAGATTGCCCGCCATGCCATCCATGCGATTGGCGCCGATCGCTTCTACGCGCGCCCGCTCGACCGCCTCGAACACGGCCCGCGCGTCGCCCGACTGTGGCGCCAGCTTGCGATGCAGCTTCGCGTCGTGACACGCCAGCGTCAGCGCCAGACTATCCGCCCAGCCGCGCACCACCGCGATCTCGCGCTTGGATGGCACGCGCGCCGGCTCCGGCAACTGCACATGATGCCCCTCCACGCCGGGCTTGCCCGGCGAGAAATCGACATGCACCTTATCGTCGCCTGCCACCGCGCGCACCGTCAACCCGACGACGCGCTTCAGCGGCTCGGCCGGTGCTTCCTTCCGCTTCGTTGGCGGTGGGTTGGGCATCAGCGCTCGTTCAGCTCAACGCCACGTTCGCGGCACTCTCCGGTAGTTCCTCGCCAAATGCACGCTGATAGAACTCCGCCACCAGCGGTCGTTCCAGTTCATCGCACTTGTTGAGGAACGTGAGACGGAACGCAAAGCCGATATCCCCGAAGATGTCGGCGTTCTCCGCCCAAGTGATAACGGTGCGCGGGCTCATGACGGTCGAGAGATCGCCGTTGATGAACGCCGACCGCGTCAGGTCCGCCACCCGCACCATCGCGCCAATCTGCTTGCGCTTCACATCCGTCTTGGCGAACGACTTCACCTTTGCAAGGATGATCTTCACCTCGTCGTCATGCGGCAGGTAGTTGAGCGTCGTGACCAGCGACCACCGGTCCATCTGACCCTGGTTGATCTGCTGCGTGCCATGGTAGAGACCCGACGTGTCGCCGAGCCCGATCGTGTTCGTTGTTGCAAACAGGCGGAACGCCGGATGCGGCTTGATCACCTTCGATTGGTCGAGCAGCGTCAGCTTGCCTGACACTTCGAGCACGCGCTGGATCACGAACATCACGTCCGGCCGCCCGGCATCGTACTCGTCGAACACGAGCGCCGTATTCGAGCGCAGGCAGTAGGGCAGAATGCCTTCGCGGAATTCCGTCACCTGCTTACCGTCCTTCAGTACGATTGCGTCTTTACCGACGAGATCGATGCGCGAAACGTGGCTGTCGAGATTGACGCGGATGCACGGCCAGTTGAGGCGCGCCGCCACCTGCTCGATGTGCGTCGACTTTCCCGTCCCGTGATAGCCCTGCACCATGACGCGCCGGTTATGCTTGAACCCGGCCAGGATCGCGAGCGTCACGTCCCGGTTGAACAAATAGTCCGGATCCAGATCCGGCACATGCTCCTCAGACTTGGAATAGGCGGGCACTTCCATGTCCGTCTCGATGCCGAAAACCTGCCGCACCGAAACCTTGAGGTCGGGCAAGCCGGCGATGTCCTTGGTGGCAGCGGTGGCAGGCGCGCGCATGGGAAGTCCTTCGTAGGGTGAAGCGCGGTGGCGCTCATCGGGAGGCGCAACCGAGAGATGGGACTGGAAGCAACGCTGCCCGATGGGGGGAAGTTCACGGGAACGTAGCGATCCGACACGGTACGGAACCGCCGTCAAACGAGACCAGCCTGCTTCAAATAATTATAGGCTTGAATGATCTCACGCAACTTCTCCTCCGATCGCGTATCGCCGCCGTTAGCATCCGGATGGTGAAGCTTGACCAGCTCCTTGAACCGGCCCTTGATCTCATCCTTCGTCGCCCCCTGCTTCAGACCCAGGGTGGTCATCGCCTTTTTCTCGAGGGGTCGCAGTTGTCGGCGGTTCTCCACGGGCGTCGAGCGTGACTGACGGGCCCTCCATGCGAAAAACGCGCTGGGATCGTTGGGTGGCGGATCACCCCCTGCAGCCGCCGGATCGGCCGTGTCTGCGGTCTCGCGCGGCGCTCCGGTACGGCCCTCGCGCAGGCCTGGAGCCCACGAGTTCGCCGCCATCTTCCACGTCGGGCGGTGCCCGGTCAGTGCATCTTTCTGGAAGTCGGCGACTTCACGGTCCGACATTCCATCGAAATAATTATACGTCGCATTGTACTCGCGCACGTGATCGACGCAGAAAGCGAAGTATTCACCATCTCGCCCGCGTCCTTTCGGCGCACGATGTGTCGCGGGCTGGTCGCACCCTTTGCGCTGGCAGCGGGGACCGCCCGTGCGCGCTTCTTCCTCACGGGCACGCTTGGTGCCGACGCGGATGGAGTCGAAATATTTCGAGTTGAGCTTCATGTGTCGAGTATGATGAGAGCCGCTGGCGGAAACAAGCCGAGCACCTTATCACAGGCCGATGCGTTGCGTCGCGGCCATAGCGAAAATCCAGCACCGGATTTTTTGGCCCTAGCAGCGCCTCGTGTCGCTACGTCCGAGTCCGCGACGGCGAAGTTGCATGAGACCTTGAAGGAACACGCACGATGTCGATCGAATCTGCTTTACGTGAAAAACTCATGGTCGGTCTTGAACCCGTGCGTCTCGACGTCATAAACGAGAGTGAGATGCACGCTGGCCACCGGTCTTCGCCGGGCACGGGCGAAAGTCATTTTCGTGTTCTCGTCGTGTCGGAGAAATTCACAGGTCAGTCGCGGGTGGCGCGCCACCGGATGGTCAATCAACTCATCGCCGAAGAACTTGCCGGCGGCCTACATGCCTTGGCACTGGCAACCTACGCGCCCGGGGAAAAATTCTAGGTCATGCCTTTTCGCGCCATCCGGCCGGCTCCGTGCAGCGGAGTCGGATGGCGCAGCACCATTTTCGCCATCCGGCCGGCTCCGCGCAGCGGAGTCGGATGACGCAGCACTATCTTCGCCATCCGGCCGGCTCCGCGCAGCGGAGTCAGATGGCGCAGCACCATTTTCGCCATCCGGCCGGAGTCAGATGGCGCAGCACCATTTTCGCCATCCGGCCGGCTCCGCGCAGCGGAGTCGGATGGCGCAACAAATAAAGAGCCCGGCTCCACGAAGGAACCGGGCTCTTTCTCTGTCTCACTAAAATCTTAGCGCCAGCGCGGGTGGCAGACGCGTTCCATGTGGCAGCGCTTCACGCCCCAGCGGTTACGGAAGCAAACGCGCTCCCACCCGCAGTGGCGACGTGCATGCCGGTGACGCCAGCCATGACGGTAATGGACGTTATCGACTCCGCGTGCACCGGTATCACGAAAGCCGCCATCGCGATGAAATTCTCCACGGCCATAGCCGGGTTCGGCGGATGCGGGCGCGGCTCCGGCTGCGAAAAGGATGCCGCTCGACAGCAGGGCGGCGGTCAAAATGCGCTTCATAGGTGGTCTCCTCGTTATCTCGTCGGTCTTGATCGGCGCTTTGGCTTCTCCATCCGGCGTAACGAGATGAAGCCATTTTACGCATGAACCGGCACTGAACGCGTCGTTCAGCAACCGTTGCCCTCATCCTGCCCGTTTATGTGCGGATATGTGCTCGCGTTTGTCCCAGTTTGAGAGTGCGTGGCAGTCATGCCCGATCGGCGCCTGTCCAATGATGATGTCGAAAATGTTATTGCGCGCGTTCGCGAAGAGTTGGCGCGGCGTCGGATTTCGCGGCAGCGATTAGCCGACGACGCGCGCATCAGTGTCTCGACTCTTGAAAAAGTTCTGTCCGGCCGCCGCACCTTTACACTGGCCACATTGGTCCGCTTGGAGGAAGCGCTCGGCGTCGCGCTAAGGCCTTCGCGTCTCAACGGCGCCAGACGTTCCGGTGACCATCCGCTCATCGCCGCCGATGATCTTGGCAATTACGCACGCGCTCAGGTCTCGTGGCTGGAAGGCTCCTATCTCACCGTGATCCCGAGCTTCGGCGACCGGTCCTCGATTTCCGCCTACCGGACCGAATTTTGCTGGGACGACCAGCGCGGCTGCCTCACCTTCCGTGAAACCGATCGCGCGGATGGCGCCTTTGCGCAGCATGGCTTGATTGCGATGCCCACTCAGACCGGCCACATCTACCTTGTCACCAACCGACACGGGCAGAATAGGCTCGCGATCCTGTCGCGTCCGACGAGTCAAGGCAGCATGCACGGCATTCTCGCCACGCTCTTGTCTGGCCGTGGCGCACAGTTGACGCCCGTGGCTGCGCCCATCGCGCTCACACCAATGGACGCCTCGTCAAAATATGTTTTTGGCCGGATCTCGCAAAGCCAGCCCGACTTCGCCCGTTACCGCACACTGCTCCATCGCACGCTAGATGACGGGTTCGCCGTACTGATGCCGGCGTAACTTACATTTTCCGTTCCCTGCGATGGAATTCTTAAGGCTTTGATGCGATGCAACGGCGTTGCTGTATTCGGCTCATCCGTCCCATTGGTGTTGTGATGCCGCGTCATCCGTCATCCGCCGCACATCGTGTCGGCACGAGGCTCGCCGCGCTGGCCACCACCTGCTTCATCACGGGCGCGCTCACGTTCGCGGCCGTTGCAAAGCCGCTGCTCGAATTGTCGAAGCCTGTGCCGATCACGATAAAGGCGCAACCGATCACAACCTTTTCGCGATCGGGCGAGCCCGGCAGCACCTCCGGCAAGTTGACCTGGCGCGGCGGGCTGGTGCTCTCTGCGGACAACGAAAAATTTGGCGGCTATTCCGGTCTCGTCCTCTCCGCCGACGGGCAGGACCTCATGGCAATCTCCGACGCCGGCGGATGGCTGAAGGCGCGCCTGCAGTATTCCGGCGATCGCCTGGTGGGCATGTCCGATGCGATCATCGGCTCCCTCATGGGCAGCGATGGGAAACCGCTACGCCGCCGTCGCGATCTCGACGCTGAGGAACTGGCCCTGGTAAGCGGAACCCTTTCCGGCGGCGAAGCGCTCGTCTCCTTTGAAAACTTCAACCGCATTGTCCGCTACGCCGTCACCGACGCCGGCCTCGGACGACCGCTTGAAGTTGTCCCGCCTCCGCCGGGCCTGCGCCGCTTCTCCAAGGACGGTATGGAGGCCATGACCGTTTTCAAAGGCGGGCCCAACAAAGGACGCTTGGTAGCGTTCTCCGAAAATGCGCGCGATGACGGCCGTCACACTGGTTGGATCTGGGTCCGCGGCAGCGCAAAGCCACTGCAAGTCATCTCGCACGACGGCTTCTCGTTGACCGCCGCCGCATCTTTGGACGACGGGACGTTGATCCTGCTGGAACGCCGCTTCACCTTTCTTGACGGTCTCCGCATGCGCCTGCGTCGCATCGAAGCCGCAGATGTGAAGCCCGGCGCCGTCCTGGACGGCGAAGTGCTGATCGAGGCCGACATGTCCGATGAGATCGACAACATGGAAGGTCTCGCCGTCCACACCGCACCGAATGGCGAAACTGTCCTCACCCTCATCTCGGACGACAACTTCAACACCGTCATCCAGCGCACGCTTCTCTTGCAGTTCACCCTCCGCGAACGCCCGCAATCTTAGAAGCGCGCACGAAAAAGGCGCGGGAGCCGTCAGCTCCCGCGCCTTCAATGTCATTCCGCCGTGCCGCTTAAGCTGCAGACGCAGCCTTCGACTTGACGAGGTCCCGCTTCAGCTTTTGCAGTTGCGGCGAAAGCTGCTCGGCGCTCACCTTCAACAGGTAGGCATCGAGACCGCCGTTGTGCTCCACCGAACGCAGTCCATGTGCACTCACGCGAACCTTCACCGAACGGTCCAGCGCCTCGCTCAGCAGCGTGACGTTGACGAGGTTCGGACGGAACGTCCGCTTGGTCTTGTTTTCGGCGTGGCTGCGCAGCTGCCCGGCCATCGGCAGCTTGCCGGTCAATTCGCACCGACGGGTCATGGGTCGCGTCTCCTGATCATCGCGCGGTGCCCACATCCGGGGTCGCGCGGGCCCGTCACGGGCATCCGTCCAAAAAATGAAGGGCCCCGCCGGTCATCCCAGCGGGGCTGTGGCGGTTCTATACTGAGACCACCCAAAACCGTCAAGCGCCGGCTACCTGATGCCGTCCGAGCAACCCCTCTGATCCCCGCGTGTCCCGAATGTGGCCGCCAAGAAGCGAAGTCTTTACCATTTTGGTCCACATTGGGACATCGGAACGCCGGGTTCTGCCCGGAAGTGTAGCGTATTCAGAGGCGGCCGCTCCCCAACGCGGCGCCGCGTACCAGTGGTGTAATCATGTCAGTGACGTGCGTTCGCGGCCGCAGATGGGCCAGTGCCGGTTTCGCCATCCTCGCCGCGGTCGGGGTAGAATTCGTCCTGGGGAACGAGACCCCGGCGCGCGCCGACCCCTCGCCCGAACCTCCGATCGAGATATCCGGCCAATACTCTATCTATTTCAACGGCTTCGACATTGGCACCGTGCGCATCGACCAGCGCACCGCCGGCCGCACCTATTCGGCGAGCTCGCAAGTCGAAATCTCAGCTCTGCTCGGCGCCTTCCGCTGGAAGGGCGTCACCCGCTCAGCCGGCACGTTATCCGCCAATTCGATGGAACCGACCGGTTACGATTTTCAGTTTGAAGGCACCTCGAAATCCGGCGCGGTCCGGATGGGCTTCACCAAGGGCACCGTCACCTCTTTGACTGCCCTGCCCGAAACCATCGACCCGCCCGACCTCGTCCCCTTGCGCGCCGCTCACGTCAAATCCGTCATCGATCCCTTGAGCGCGGTCGTCGCCGTGAGCCGCCCCGCCGCCCAGCCCTGTGGCCGCAAATTGGCCGTCTTCGACGGTAAACAGCGTTTCGATATTGCCCTGATCCAGTCCCGCCGCGAGGCTGTCCCGGCTGGCCGCAACGGCGCCACCGTCCAAGGGATCGTCTGCCGGGTGAAATACACACCCATCGCTGGTTACCGCGCCACCGCCGACACGCAAGCCCTGGCCGAGAGCACCGGGATAGAAGTCACGTTCCGCCCCATCGCCGAAGCTGGAATCTGGGCGCCCTACCGCGTCGCCATTCCGACCATCGCCGGCAGCGTCTCCCTCGAGGTGACCCGTTACGATATCGATGCTCCCGGCCTGGCCCAGATCGCTCTGATCGACTGACGACATCCTGGTGTGGAGACAACAATGGGCGAACCCTCAGGTCCGCCCATTTTGTTTTGCCGGTCCGGCTGGCCCTGACGGCTTTTTGCCTCGTGCCGATCGCCAGCAAGAAAGCCTTGATCTCCCTTCCCGGCGGTGCAATGCCAAGGTCACCCCGCCAGCCGGGGCCGCCACGCCAGAGGGCCATTGATGGGCATCGATCTCGAATCGCGCATCCGCAACGTCACTGCGGTGCTGGGACCGACGAACACCGGAAAAACCCACCTCGCCATCGAACGCATGCTGGGCCACGAAAGCGGCATGATCGGCCTGCCGCTGCGTCTGCTCGCGCGCGAGGTCTATGACAAGATCGTCGCCCGCGTCGGCGCCGACAAAGTCGCTCTGGTGACCGGCGAAGAAAAGATCAAGCCTGAGCGCGCCCGCTATTGGGTGGCGACCGTCGAGGCCATGCCGCGCGACGTCGATGTCGACTTCCTCGCCATCGACGAGGTCCAGCTCTGTGCCGATCCCGAGCGTGGCCACGTGTTCACCGATCGCCTGCTGCACGCGCGCGGACGCTCCGAAACACTCCTCCTCGGCGCGCAGACCATGAGCGGCGCGATCGGCGACTTGATCCCCGGGGCCAATTTCATTGCGCGCACGCGCTTCTCCAAGCTCACCTATGCGGGTGAGAAAAAGATCACGCGCCTGCCGCAGCGCTCCGCCGTGGTGGCTTTCTCGGCGAACGATGTCTATGCCATCGCCGAACTCATCCGGCGTCAGCGCGGCGGCACCGCTGTCGTGCTGGGCGCATTGTCTCCCCGCACCCGCAATGCTCAGGTCGCGCTCTACCAGTCCGGCGATGTTGATTTTCTCGTCGCCACAGACGCCATCGGCATGGGTCTCAACCTCGATGTCGATCACGTCGCCTTCTCCGCCACCCGCAAGTTCGACGGCCAGAACTTCCGCAATCTCACGCCCTCCGAACTCGCCCAGATCGCCGGCCGCGCCGGCCGCCACATGAACGACGGCACCTTCGGCGTGACAGGATCCTGCGACGCACTTGATCCGGAAGTCGTCGAACGCATCGAGCAGCACACCTTCGATCCCGTGCGGGTTCTCCAGTGGCGCAACCGCGAACTTGACTTCCGCACGCTCAATCGTCTCCGCGAAAGCTTGAAGACGCTCCCCAACGAACAGCGGCTCATCCGCGCCCGCATGGCGGACGACGTCATCGCCCTCGAAACCGTTAGCGACGATGACGACATCGCCCGTCTCGCTACCTCTCCGGCAGCCGTTCAGCGACTGTGGGAAGTCTGTCAGATCCCCGACTACCGAAAAATTTCATCCGCCAACCATGCCGAACTCATCGGGACGCTCTATAGAGACTTGATGGGGCCGACGGGCCGCATCGCAGAGGATTGGTTCGCCCGTCAGGTTGCGATGGCCGATCGCACCGACGGCGATATCGACACTCTCGCCACGCGACTCGCGCACATCCGGACCTGGACGTTCGTGTCCAACCGGGCAGACTGGTTGAAAGATCCGGCCCACTGGCAGGGCCGCACACGCGCCATCGAAGATGCCCTCTCCGATGCGCTGCACGAATGCTTGACGCAGCGGTTTGTCGATCGCAGAACCAGCGCACTCATGAAGGGCATGCGGGATAAAGAAGAGTTGAACGCAGAAATAAAAGACGATGGCTCCATCAATGTGGAGCAGCATTTTGTCGGCCGCTTGCGTGGCTTCCGCTTCACACCGGATGCTCAGACCGAGGGTGTGCACGGAAAAGCCGCGCGCAGCGCGGCAGCCCATGTGCTCTCCGGCGAATTGTCGATGCGCGCCCGGCGCGTTGCGGCGGCCCAGGCCGACGCTTTCAAGATCGATCGCAAAGGCCAGATCCTGTGGCGTGGTGAAGAAGTCGCAAAGTTGCGTGCAGGCGATGATCCGCTGAAGCCCTCCATTGAACTCCTTGTCGATGAGTATCTGTCCGCCCCCGATCGCGAAAAAATCCAGGCGCGGCTTGAAAGCTGGGTGACAGAAACCATCGCGGATAAACTGAAACCGCTCATCGAACTGTCGAAAGCTGAGGATGTTACAGGGCTTGCACGCGGCATCGCATTCCAGCTGAAAGAGAACTTCGGCGTCCTGAAGCGCGAAGCTATCGCCGACGATTTGAAGAGCTTGGATCAGACAGCCCGTGCACAGCTGCGCAGATACGGCGTTCGGTTCGGAGCCTTCAACATTCATTTCCCGCTTCTGTTGAAGCCCGGCCCTGCGGAATTGACACTCGCACTCTGGTCTTTGAAGCACGCGGCCGCCGCCGGCCTCGAACCTGATAAGCTCCCTGAACCGCCGCGTGCGGGCCTGACCTCTGCTCCGGCGAACGCGGAACTCCCGGAATCGTTCTACCGCGCCTTCGGCTATCATGTGTGTGGCCCGCGCGTGATCCGCTTCGACATGCTCGAACGCTTGGCTGACATGATCCGGCCGCTGCTCGCCTGGCGTTCCAACCGCGACCCGGAAGCCAAGCCGCCGAAGGGCTCGACGGGCGATGGCGGCTTTACCGCGACACCCGAGATGATGTCGATCCTCGGCTGTTCGCCCGAAGAGTTGGGCAAAGTTTTGAAGGCGCTGGGGTTCAAGCTCGATCGCCGCCCGATCAAGGTGCCGGCACCCCAGCCCGCGGCCGCAGTGTCGTCGACAGAACCGGTCAGCCAAGACACAACTGCGGATGTCGCGGTCGCTCCGGAAGCCCCGGCCGAAACAACAGGTGTGGTGGAGACGCCTGCCGAAGCAGCATCTGTCGATACCGCATCCGCTGCGGAACCTGTCGCATCGACAGAAACCTCCGCCGCGCCCGCCGAAGTGCAATACGAAGAAATCTGGCGGCCGCGCCGGCACCATCGCGAAAGCCACGGCCACCGCGGCGAAGGCCGCAACGAACACCGCGGCGAAGGCCGCAACGACAATCGCCGCCGTGATCGCCGGCCTGGCCATCCTCATCAAAACCAAGCATCGTCAGCCCCGGCTGCCGCAGGTGACGCGGTACCACCCGCCATCGCCGCCGAAGGCCAGAGCGGCGTACCCGCCCACGATCAGCAGCACCGCGCAGACCGCGAGCGCCACCGCCGGAACGACAATCGCGGCAATCGTGAGTCTGGCCAGCGCGGCGATAGACCTGGCGGCGATCGCGCTCCGCACAAGGGGCAGCAGCGCAACGATGGCCGGCCAGATCGTGGTGACCGTGGACATCGCGGCGATCGAGGTGACCCCCGTCGCAACGACGAGCGCAATCAGCCGCGCGCCGTCTCCGCCGCGCCTCCACGCAACAAGGCGAGTGCGGAGGCAGATTCGCCGTTCGCATCTTTGCTGGCCCTGCGCTCGCAACTCGAACAGGCGCGCCGCGACAAGAGCTGAGAATGGGCAACGACGCCGAGAGCGCTGAGACGCCCGGTGGCACCGTTGCCACCTCGCAGCGGCTCGACAAGTGGCTGTGGTGCGCGCGCGTCGTGAAAACGCGAACTCAAGCGGCAGCGCTTGTCTCCGCCGGCAAGATCCGCATCAATCGGGTTAAAACAGATAAGCCGGCCCACGCCGTGAAAGTCGGCGACGTGATCACAGCTTCCGTGGGCGCCCGCGTCCGTGTCCTCGCGGTGAAGGCGATTGGCGACCGCCGCGGCTCGGCCGAAATTGCGCGTCACCTTTTCGATGATCTGACGGCGCCCGCAATTCCCCTTGGCGCGAACGCGGATGGCATCCCGGAGTCCCAAGTCAACGGACCTGCCGGCCACCGTGACAGCGGAAGCGGACGACCGACGAAGCGCGACCGCCGTTTGATCGACCGCCTAAAGGGAGAATTCTGATGCATCTCACGCCGGCGCCGGGTCCCCATGCCGGCAAGGTCGAGCATCACCTTTTTTCGCATTGTGCCGCCTTGGCGACGCCGCTAAGAGACCTAACCGCCACACTCAGCGCGGGCGCCGGCATCGGTTCGGAACGGGACGGGAACGAATGACTTACGTCGTCAACGATAAGTGCATCAAGTGCAAGTACACCGATTGTGTCGAGGTGTGCCCGGTCGACTGCTTCTACGAGGGCGAGAACATGCTCGTCATCCACCCTGACGAATGCATTGACTGCGGCGTCTGCGAACCTGAATGCCCGGTCGACGCGATAAAGCCCGACACAGAGCCGGGGCTGGAGAAGTGGCTCGAGTTGAACCGTGAGTATGCGGACAAATGGCCGAACCTGACGGCCAAGCGCTCCGCTCTCCCCGACGCAGAGAGCCACAAGGACGAGGCCGGCAAGTTCGAGAAGTATTTCTCTCCCAATCCCGGCGAAGGAGACTGACGACGACAAAAGCGCCGCATTTACAAGCGTTTGACTAATCTATCGTTCGGTGACGAAGTTTTTGGGTCTTGTCTTGCGACCCGGCGAGGGCCACCGCGCTTAAGGTTGTATAAAGCGCCGCGCGGCGCCGCCCTTCATTTTCCATGAAGTTTGTGCTATTGTTATAAATACTGGTGGGATCACCGGGACCGAGTGGGAACAAATGCGGGTGAAAACATCCACATAGGGCGCTCGGTGGTTTGACGCGCTTCGGGGTTCGCGCTGCGGGTAAGGCAGTTCGCGACACCATCGACAACAAGGATGGGGATGAAGGCGCGTCCTAGACGCCAAAAAAGAGGGAACAGTGAGCGGTTAGGGGACCCTTAGCCGTATTTAACCGCCTGCGGCCCTGATCCAGGCGACGGTTTCGTTGAGACCGCACGACGGGCATCTGTATCTGGCGGTTCGAAGTAGACCTTTGAGAGTGAGCGGCGCGCATGACCCAGAAGAAAAAGACTGCGGTAAAAGCTAAGACAGCGAAAGTCGTCGCTCAACCTAAAAAGTCGGCATCCGGGACGTCTGCCCCGCGCACTGTTGCGTCAAACGCACGCCCTGTGACCGCCGCGACACGTAAGCCTGCAGCCAAGGCTGCTCCCGTAAAGGAGGCGAAGAAGCCCGCTGCTTCCAAGGTCGCCGCTCCCAAGACGGGAACAACAACCACAACTACGAAGCCCGCCGCTGCAAAGCCGCCGCAAAAAGCAGTTGTCGGCAAAGGCGCTGTTCCGAAACCTGCTGCTGTTAAGCCTGCCGCTCCCGTGAAGGCTGCCGCCGCACCAACTGCACCAGCAAAGAAGCCGGTTGTGGCGTCGCAGCCTCGCATAGAAGCAGCTAAGGCCGCTCAGGCTTTCGCCGCGCATCGCGCCCAGGCTGCCCAGGCGACGGTTCAGGCCGCGCCCCCGGCCCGCGCCGTGCCCGCTTCCGTCTCAAAAGCTCCGGCCAGCAGCAAGATCACTGCGCCGGCTCAGTCTCAGGCTCCCTCGGCCGCTGCGCCGGCTTCGCCCAAAGCGATCGCTGAGAAGGCCGCAGCTGCGCGCCAAGCGCAGGCCGTCGAGAAGAAGCCCGTGAATTCACGTCACGGGTTTAAGACGAACGAGTTCGTCGTCTATCCGGCGCACGGCGTCGGACGCATCATTGGCATTGAAGAGCAGGAAATCGCCGGCATGGCGCTCGAACTGTTCGTCATCAACTTCGAGAAGGAGAAGCTGACGCTGCGCGTGCCCACGGGCAAGCTGCAGAGCGTCGGCATGCGCAAGCTCGCCGATGACGATATCGTCAAGCGCGCCATGGAGATCCTCAAGGGTCGCGCACGCATCAAGCGGACCATGTGGAGCCGTCGCGCTCAGGAGTACGTCGCAAAGATCAACTCCGGCGATCTCATCTCCATCGCTGAAGTCGTGCGCGACCTCTATCGCTCCGAAGCGCAGCCCGAGCAGTCTTATTCAGAGCGCCAGCTTTACGAAGACGCCCTTGATCGCATGGCTCGTGAAATCGCAGCTGTTGAAAAGTTAGATGATCGCGGCGCCGTTCAGCGCATCACAGACGTGCTGTCCAAGAGCGCCAAGGGCCGCCGCTTGGCCGAGGATGGTAACGCTGGCGGCGAGCCTGAAGAAGTCCAGGCCGCCTGACTACCCCGAGAGACCGAATAGAGAATGCCCGGTGCCGCAGGTACCGGGCATTTTCTTGTTCATCGCCCGCCCGCAGATCCTTCTGGCAGCTCTTCGATCGCCTCCGGCGTCGCAAGCGAGATGAAGGGTCCATTTCGTCGTTCAATAAAACCGCGCACTCGCACTAGCCGGCCTTTCAAATTCTTGAGCCGCGCGACGAGAGTCTCCCGATCATCATTGCGCTTCAGATTAACGGCCGCCGTGAAATCCCACCTCCAGTCGCGCCCGAAATTCAAGAAAACCTCATTGCGGCTCATGCCCACCGCTGCCACCCAACCCTCAATGATTTGAAAACTCCCGCCGAGCTTCTCGAGTCCTCGCGTCTCCCGTGCGGAACGCACGGCATAAGCAGGGTTCGCCCACAGTCCCGCTCGCTTCGCACGCGCGACGGCCTCCCGTGCAAAAAGCTCTTGAAGGCACATGGTCTCGCCAGGCAACGGAGCAACCCTTGCATGCCCCTTATCGATGATCGCCGACTGCAGCCAAAAGCGACCCGTATCACGGCCTGCACCGTAAACGTGCGCGACGCGGCGGCCGTACCGGTCGCGAAAGGCGCCTGATGCGACGATCTCGATAGGCCGATCCCTCACGAGCGCGTCGACGGCCGCGCGTGCGTCGAGTTCTGGCGCCCATTCCCCTTCGGATGCCGACACATCGAGCGCAGTAGGCACGGACAGCGACATCAATTTCAAACTTGAGCCGTCATCAAGCGCAAAGGCCGCCGCACTCTCAACCCGCGTAACGGATCGGCTTTCCAGCTGCCCTTGTAGACAATCCTCGCCGCGCACCGGAAGCGCCATCCAGAATGCTGATATTGCCGCGACTGCCGTGCGGTGCAGGTCGCGATGCTTCGAGCTTGCCCTCACTGGTCCACTCTCACATTCCGGGCCGCTTGCGAGATTTGCACGGGCAGGTGGGTTGAGGAAAGGCCATGTCAGACGACAAAATCGTCCGGCTCCAGCAGGGACTTTGCGATGTTCAGAAGCGTAATGGAGGAATCTGTTTCCGTGTCTCGAATCACGCTGTCTGGTCCAACCTGCTGAGTGTTTGCGAGAATATCGAAGAAGGACTGAAAACCCAGACCGCTCACATCGATCATATCACCATTTCTCCGCGGCCCAAGGAACAACTGAAAGTCTTCTATGATGTCATGTCCAAACTGACCCCGGAAGACGAACACGTCCTGCCCGAAGCCGCCAGAAAGAATCTCGTTGGCCGCTGTTCCGATAATGCGGTCGTTCCCCCCGCCGGTTTCGATCCGTTCCAGCCCACTTACGGCGATCACCGAAAGATCGACGATATCTGCGCCGCTGCCCGTCCGCAGGATATCGATGCCTTCGCCCAGATCGATGGCCTCGATCGAGATCAGATCGTCCGTGCCCCGGTTGAGGAACAGAATGTCGGCTCCGTCTGACCCCCTGATGGTGTCGAAACCAGCTCCGCCATCAAAGCTATCTCTGCCCTGCCGTCCCGAAAACACGAACGTGTCATTGCCGAGCCCGCCAGCCAGAATGTCATTTCCTGAACCGCCGACGATGATGTCATCGCCATCGGATCCTGTTATGAGGTCTCCGCCGCCGCCGCCTTCGATCTGCTTGATGCTGGTCAACGTGACGCCGGTAAGGTCGAGAACGTTTGCGGAGCCATCCAGTCTCAGGATGTCGAAGCCGTCGCCGCCATCGATGGCTTCAATCCCGATAAGACCGGTGACGCCGCGGAGTCCAATGATGTCATTGCCGCTGCTGCCCCGAATGATATCGAAACCATCGCCTCCGTCGTAATCGTCGAATCCTGCATTGCCGCTGACAAAAAACACATCGTCGCCGCCAAGTCCGGAGAGAGTATCGTTGCCCCGTCCGCCGGTAATGCTGTCATTGCCAGCCGCACCTGTCAGAACATCGCGACCAGCCGTGCCGACCAGCGTCAGGCCCGGCACGTTCCCGGCAACGGAAACGACGAAAGTCGTGCTGCTCGACGCGATGCTATCGCTGGCCGTCACTCGGATTTCGATATCGCCGCTGAAGCCGGGAGGCGGCGTTCCGTGAAACTCCCGCGTAGCAGAGTTGAACGTGAGCCACGAAGGAAGTGCGCTGCCATCTGCACGATCGGCGGAGTAGAACAGCGGATGCGCATCAGCATCGCTGAACGTGTTGATGGGGATGGCATAAGAGAAATATTGACCGGCATTGACCTGCTGGTTGGCCAGCGCCGCGCCCGTTAGTGCAGGCTCCGCGTTCGGCACGATGGTGAGGTTGGCGGCCGCTATCGTTTGTCCGCCGCGTCCGTCGGACACCGTGTATGTGAACGTGACGAGACCCGTATACCCTTGCGCAGCCACGACAGTGACATCGCCGCCGGGTGTGACGGAAACAGCGGCACCCGAGGTGGTCGATGAGGCCGCAACGATGGTGAGTGGATCTCCGTCGACATCCCGATCATTGGCGAGCAGTTGGGAACTGGGGATCACGACATCCCGCGCGTAACTGAAGAACTCGTCCTCGGCGCCTGCGATCGGTGCGTCGTTGAGCAAGGGGCCGGACTGCAGCGCCGCGACGGTGAGAAACGCCGAATCCCATATTGTTTCGTCGTCGAATCCGACTGCGTCAATCGAAGCGCCGGCGAAGAAGTTGTCCAGGATCACGCGTCCGCCATCTGCCAGCCTGAGCACGATGGCCGAGAGATCGCTCGACTGGAAAATGCCAACGTCTGCCGTGCCAAACCCGATGAAGCGCAAGACATCCCAATCTGTGGCATCTTGCGATGCAAGAATGACGTCGATGCCGTCACCGGCCTGATAAACGTATGTGTCGTCGCCGAGGCCTCCATCGAGCACGTCGTCACCGGCAGCGCCCACGAGCGTGTCGTCGCCGCCAAGTCCGTTTAGAACATCCGCATTGACTGAGCCTATCAACCGATTGTCGGATGCATTGCCCTGGCCGAACGCGGCGCTACCAGTGAGGCTGAGGTGTTCGACGTTATCAGGCAAAGAGAAGCCGACAGAGGAGATGACGGTATCGATGCCGGCGTTCTGCAATTCAACGACGAGATCGCCGAGGGAATCGACGATGTACCGATCATTGCCGCCACCACCCGCCATGATGTCGTCGCCCGCACCGCCGTCGAGGATGTCTCGGCCGCGCCCACCCGTCAGTTCGTCATTGCCGTCGAAGCCGAACAGGTTTGCTCCGCTTGAGAATGAGGTTCGCGCAGCCTCCGTTGCCACCGCAAGAACGTCATTGTCGTCCGTCCCTGAAATTACATCTCGCGTATCGGCTTCGCCCTCTGGTGGACGATCGAAGTTTGGCGTCTCCGGCTCAGCCTCCAAAGCATCCTTCAGGAAGGTCCCGCCCGCTTGCTCGAACTGTGCCGTATTCCAGAGCTTGGAGGCATCGGGATTGCCAGACCCAGCTGGAAACGGAAAGGGCAACTCGTCACCAAGTTCATAGAAATTGATTCCGAGCATGCCTTCCTGAAAATCGACAATGCGGACCACAGCCTCAGTGGCGAACTCGAAGTTATATTCCTGGTACGTGAAATCCTGCTCCTCTAGAGTTAGGAACATGGGATCGAAAGCGTAGCTCCCGCTGTAGATATGAATCAGCAGATCGGCGCCGTCCCGATTGAACAGGATCTGATTGGTGATGTTGACCGCGGCCCCACTCGGATGAGCGATCGTATCGTCGAGCGGCACTTGCCCAATGAGATAGAAATAACCTGCCGCCGCCGTGCCATTGAAGGCACCTGGACCGCCGTTCTGCGGCAGCACATCGAATGACGCGCCGCCGATCGTCGGGGTGACAGTGCCGAGAACTGGAAGGAGAAGCGACCCCTCGAATGTTCCGGTCTCAGACTTGAGGAAGCTATACGGGACGAAAAAGCGGTCAGAAGCGTCGGCATCCGCGATGACAAATTCGAGGCTTCTGTCTGTCCCCGAAGACGCCCCCAAAACAAAGGTGTCCGCGCCCGCACCCCCTAAGGCGAGCGACCGACCGCTGCCGGACACGATCGTGTCGTCGCCGTCACCGCCGGACATCTCAATGTCAAATCCCAGCGGACTGGCACCGGAGAGCGGTGTAGCAAAGCGTCCGCTAATCAGGTCATTGCCGGCGCTCCCCTCCACGGATGTCATTGTCGAGCTGGCGTAGATGCGGTCGTCTCCGGCTGATCCGATCACTCGTTCCAGCGAGCTGATCCAGATCCTGTCTCCATCCGCGAATGTGCCTTCTGCTGTTCTGGATCCGACGAGAACCACATCCGCGCGGTCCGACGGTGCGAGCATGAGGCTAGATTTTCGAAGGGAAAAATCGATCGTGTCGCCGCTACCTTCGCGATCCTGACCTTTCAAATCGAAAAATGGCTGGGTCTCTTCGAAGCGCACGCCTTCGCCTAGGATCAGGGTGTCGCTGCGATCGTCCCAGCGAATGTCTTCGATCGAAAAGAGTTTATCGATACCGGTCGCATGAATGGCAATGAATTGCGGGCGCACATGAGGAACAGGCGAGTCGACACCCTCGAAGGTCACGACGCCGATACCGGTGTAATCGACCGCGTCCGTGCCATCCTCGGCATAATCCAGTCCGGGTTGGCCGCCGTGGTAGACGTGACTGCCCGCTGTCCAAAGAAAAACGTCGTCGCCCCGTCCGCCGTAGAGCTTTTCGGTCTGAGAGGTGCTCTGCGTACCCTCGAGTGTGTCGTCCCCGTCGCCTGAAAGAATGGTATTGAATGAAAACGCAAGCGTCAGTTGATCATCATCCGACGTGCCGAAAAGTGTTCGTGTTCCGACGGTGAACGTGAGAAACGTGAACGGCAAATTCTCGGCAATATCGACGCCGATGTAAAAGAGGAGCGATGCAACAACTGAAGATGAGTTTGAGGTGGGTAGCGGGCTGAATTCTAGATTGAAGGCGAAGTACGGATACCCCTGGCTGTCGATGTCGCGTGCCACCGCGGCCATCAACCCCCACTCGGAAAGGGAATCCGTACTTTGAATGATTCGAGATCCGCGCCACCACGGGTACTGAATGGCGTCCAGCAATTCTTGCGGGGTAAGTCCGCCATTTGCGGCGGACAACGTCGTGACACCATTGGCACCATCGACGCCGACGGTGAAAGTGCCATCAGGGTTGGCGTCCCGCGTGCCTTCCATCACCCACCAGCGATCTTGAAACTCGCCGTAGTCGAGTGGGTCCTGCTGAAACACGAGCATCAGGTGATCAGCCCTGATCCGCCACAGACCCATTTCTTGAATGGGCACACGTTCAATGCGGATGTTACCCATGCAGGACCTCCGGGAGTACGATCAAACGAGATTGATAAGTTCGGTGGATTGGCTGGCGACCGCATCGCATTTGGGCGGCAAGTGCAGCGAGACGTAAGCCCGACAGGCATTCGCGAGAGCCACCTGCACAGATTTGACTGGCAGATCAACGCACATGGACACGGTGCCCTCAGCAGCGCTTGGATGCGGCGCCACGCCGCTCTCCAACACAATCAAAAATTGCACTGATCCGCGATCCGGCTGGCGTCTCGGAAAGTTAACAGTGTTTAACTATAATGGGGCGACATCTGTGCACGAGTCAATGCTCTGTATGAAAATTAATTTGTTATAGCAATTTCAAGCATCTGTTTGCATTGTCAGGAGGACGTCAGCGGCAGACGCGACAGCGACCGGAATCGGGGACAACGAAGCAGCACGGCACTTGAAAGGAGCCTGCAATCTTTGATTGCTATCAAAGTAGCCCAGACATGCCGGACACGGACCTGTCTGCCCGATTACGAATTGTCCCGCTTGATGCGCGCCGCGAGAGCCGCTCCAAAGCCTGCTGCGAGATGATCGGCAACTGCCGCGGCAACGCGAGCGTCTCGCATGTACGCGTTGTGATAGAGCGCATCGCTTAGCCGCTTCCACATGACGTCCGGATCGCCGATGCCGGCTTCAATTTGGTCGTTCGCTACGATGCCGTCGTAAAGTTGGTGGGCAGCCTTGAAGATCGCCTTATCGTCGATACCGCCCAGGTCGATCGCATCCATACGCATTTGCTTTGTGCCCGGAACAGTCGGTGGAGAGCGCGACACACCGATGAGATGAAAAGCGGCATCACCGCCATACGCCGCTCCGACGATCCCACCGTGAATAAGCAGATTGAGAATACCCGCGTAGAGCCATGCGCCGCCGACGCGCGCCAACAGCCGAATGGTCCCCGTGATGGCTCCAAACACAATGGGAACGAGCAAGAGGAAGCTGAAATCGACAGCGGTGCCGAATGTGAACTGCCCAGCCTGCACCTTGGCGATGACGGGATCAAGAAAGTACCGCCAACTCCAGGCAAACAACGCAGCGGTTCCCACGACGCCAGCCAGCGCCGCAAACGCGTCGAGCGAGCGCCGTGCGCCGTCGACAGTGACGTACCGCGGTTTCAGCGTCGCGGCCGCTTCGAGAACTCGCATGGCTTCGTCGCGTAGGCTGTGAATCGAAAGCCAGTGGTCAGGATCGATATGTCTGCGCGCGGTCCAGAGCGCGACCTGCCTGTGAAAGACTTTGCGCAACCCCGCGCGCAGACTCCAGAGTGCGGCCGCACCCAGTAGCGCAAAGACCAGCGCTGCTTCGATCCGCGGCCCGGTGTCGGCCTGAAGCACGACGTAAATGTAGCCGGCCATGATTGGCGTAATCACGAGCCCGAGAACAATTTGGAAAGTCGCAACGAGCCAGGGAACGAGCTTCAGCTGCCGATGAAAGAAAGGCGTGCCGAAGGTGGCGATGCGCTCGACATTGCAAGCCGCCGATCCGCTGCTCATGGCCTCCATAACGATGTTCCCGCCATGGCTATGCGCGAGAACCGCCAGAGGCCGTCCTTGCTTTGCGGCAGCCTTGATGCGTCCGGCTAAAGCCTTTGCCGCAGCGAGGCGGTCCGCGTCGGAATTGGCCCCGCTCCAGTGATGCGGTGCAATCTCGACATCTGGCCATCCCCGCGCCGCCAACTCTCGAACAAGGATCTCCGCGAACGGCGAACCGATCTGCCACCACTGCCCGCCGCGGCTATCCGGCAGCGCGTCGTTGGTCCCATGCACTGTGATGATGAGAGGCGCCGGCATACTCGTGCCGTCGCATCTCCGCAGCGATTGTTCAGCAAACATGCTCTGCCCCCGGTCCCGTTCGGAACCGAGAGTGGACACTCCCAGCCGCAGCCGTCAACGGTCGCCCGAACTCATTCCGTTGCTTTGACAAACGCCAACAGAGACGCACCTTCGACAATCAAGTTGACGCCGACAAGAATGCCGAGCGCCCACGCGGCCGAGAACGGGAAGTTCGTGTAGAGCATGCCGGCGATGAGGATCGAAAGAATTCCGCTTAAAACGAGGAACCAACGCCCCTCGTTGACCTTGAAGGCCCAGTAGATCTTGGCGATGCCAGCGACGAACAAGGCAATAATGGCGAACAGCGTCAGGGTCGTGAGCCCAAGCAGCGGATGAGCAAAGATGACGAGACCGGCAACGATGCTGATCACCGCGAGGAGCATCAGGCCGATCGTCCCGGACCATCGCTCGCTCTTGAAGGCTGCGAACGCCTCAAGCACGCCGCTGATGAGGAAATTAGCTCCCAGCACGAGCGTCACGACGAGCCCGGCGATGAAGGGTGAAAACAAGGCGAGAATGCCGAGCGCTATCGCGATGAATGCAGCAAGCTTAAGCGGCCAGCGGGTATCTTCTGTCAAGGTCGTGCGATCTACCATGGTCATGAAACGCCTCCATATCAAAATCCCCAATATAACCAGCATACACCGCCGCAGCCGGATAGCGAACCGGGCCTCGGGGGCCTTGGCTCAAAAGATTAACGGCTGTGGACGGTCGCCAGCATTTGTTGCCCGGCTGGGAATAACGAGAGGGCCGCAGCCGTTGAATACCGTGCGCACCGGCCCCGCGTCAGATGGCCGAAATGTTGAGAGGGAGTTCAACGCTATGGCGAATCCGCAGCCCGCACAAAATTCGGGAATGCTGTCGATGGGGATGGGCCTTCGAACGACGCCGCCTCCGACACCGGGCTCGCCGTTTGCGACGTCGCTGAACCAGAATGCGGGCCTTTCGGTGATCGGTACCGACCTCACGATACTTGGCCAAAACATTGCGATCATCTCGCAGAACAAGCTGCAGATCGACGGCGACGTGCGCGGTGACGTGGTGGGCAAGCAGGTCACGATCAGCAGCGAGGGATCCGTGGTCGGGACCGTATCGGCGGAAAAGATCGAGGTGCACGGCGGCATCCGCGGCGCCATTCGCGCCGCCGTTGTCATTGTGCATCCGACAGCCCAGGTCGATGCCGATATCCTGCATCAATCGCTGTCGGTGGCGGAAGGCGCTCTGCTGGAGGGTAGCCTCAAGAAGTCGAAAGATCCAGGCGAGCTCGTGCCCAATCTGGATCCGGCAACCTACGCTTCCAAAGCTGGAGCGCTCGTGTAACGGGGGGGCAGCCGCGCGGTCACTCAAGCCGCGCGGCTGACGAGAACTTTGTCAATGCGACGGCCATCGAGATCGATGACCTCGAACCGCCAGCTGCCGTGCTCGAACGTCTCGCCCACATCGGGCAAGCGGTGCAGCGCATTGAGCACAAATCCGGCCACGGTTTCATAATCAGGGTCCGGGTCCAGCGTGATCGCAATTTTTTCCGCGAACTCGTCCACAGGCATCCAGCCCGCGACCAGAAATGATCCGTCATCGCGCACGACGAAGGCTGGCTCATCCTCGCCTTCTTCCTGGAACACGCCGGTGATGGCCTCCAGCACGTCGTTTGCGGTGATGATGCCTTCAAAATGGCCATACTCATCGAAGACCAGGGCCATGTGCACTGTTGACGCGCGAATGGCTTTCACAACGTCCAAAGCACGCGTGTTGTCACTCACGATGGGCGCCGTCTGAATGTCGGCGATGGCGCGAATATCGTTCGGAAATTCGGCCGCAGCGTGTGCCGCCATACGGTCGTAAAGAACCTTCACCGTCACCACGCCGACGATCGAATCAGGCTCTCCGTCTTGCACCGGCAGCCGCGAACGCTTCGTTGCGCGCAGCTTGGCGAGGATCTCCTCCGGCTCATCCGCAAGATCGAGAATCTCCACGTCGCGTCGCGGCGTCATGAGTCCGGTTGCCGTGCGATCGGCGAGCCGCATGACGCCCGAGATCATCTCCTTCTCTTCCGATTCCAGCACACCGGCACTTTCCGCTTCGGCAATGATGGTCTTTACTTCATCTTCCGTCATGCGCTGCGCGGCCTCGCCGTGCTGACCCAGGACGCGCAGCAGAACTTTGCCTGACGCATCGAGTAGCCACACGAGCGGTGCCGATAGCCGCGACAGCAATGACATCGCCGGCGCCACGCGCACGGCCACCCTCTCCGGATCGCGCAGCGCGATCTGCTTTGGTACCAACTCCCCGACAATCAAAGAGAGGTAGGTGATGATGATCACCACACTCATGACGCCAATCGTGTCGCCGGCCCGGTCTGATAACCCGAGCGTCTTCAGCCATTCACCGAGGCGAGCGCCGAGCGTCGCGCCCGATATTGCGCCCGAAAGCACACCAACGAGGGTGATGCCGATTTGCACGGTAGAGAGGAACCGGCCCGGATCTTCAGCGAGGCGCAGCGCGGTTGCGGCACCCGCGGATCCCTGAGCATGCATCACCGAAAGGCGCGCAGGCCGCGATGACACCACGGCGAGCTCCGACATGGCGAGCAAGCCGTTCAAGATGATGAGAACGGCAATGACGGCAATTTCAGTTAACACGAAGATCCAGCACATGCCGGACTGCAACAGAATGGCAGGCGGCTTCACGCAACATTATACCAACTGAAGGCGATTGTGCCATCAGTGATAGGGAGGTGGAGTAGTCGTAGGTGTCGTCGAATCGTGATTGGCCATGCAATTCAAGATCCCCCGCGTCGGCGAACCTGTCCCTCAGGACTATGCGCGCCTTCTGCACAACGTGGATAAGTTGGCCGACAGCCTCGACCGGCGGTTTCGCGTCCCCTTAACCAACATACGCTTCGGCTGGGACCCGGTGGTCGGCTTCGTGCCCATCGCCGGCGATCTCGTCACCGCGGCCCTCGCCGTCCGGATCATCATGACGGCCCGCCGCCTCGGCGCGGATCGGGTGCTGTTGCGTCGAATGGCGGGGAACGCGGCCCTCGACATCGGCATCGGTCTCGTGCCCGTCATCGGCGCGGTGTTTGACGTGTTCTATCGATCGAACGTCCGCAATGTCGAATTGCTGATGGCGGAAATCAGCCGGCAGCGCGCGCCGCCCATGGGCGATTGAACGCTAGGTCGGCGCCCAAACTTTGCCCGCACGCGGCGTGTCGATCTGATAATCGCTCACATGCCGCGTGAAAAACGTCTCGCCAAAGCGCCGCGCGGCCCCGACGGGATCATTTGGATCGCGCACCACATCCCCACGCGCGTTCCCGATACCGTGCACGACGCCCGCGAAGGACCCACGCGTGTAGCGGGCATATTCCTGGATCTGCGACACGATCCCGCCCGACACCATGGGGAACGTCTCTTCGGAAGAGAGAAGGAGCCCGATGCGTTTTCCCTTCATCCCCTCGATGACGTCGCCCGCCCGCGGATACGCCGCCGCATAGTAGCAGAACGAGCGATCGAAGAACGCCTTCAACTGCGCCGAAACCCCATACCAGTAGATCGGCGTCGCAGCGATCAACCCGTCGGCCGGCAAGAACTTCTCAAAGAACACCGCACGGAAATTGTCCTCGATCGAGCACTCTCCGTCCGCTGTCCGGCATTGACGACAATCGCGCAGGAACGCAGCCACCATGTCGTCGGCATAGACGAAGTCGACGGTGTGTCCGGCGGACAGAAGCCCGTCGCGCGCAGCCTCTGCAAGCATCGCGGAGTTTCCATTCCGCCGCGGACTGGAGGAGAGGATGAAGGCTTTCATATTTTGTGGATATCCAGCGCTGGGGCTCTGAAAGGCGGCCGAGATAACCACGCTGCACGCGCGCACGGAAGACCAATTCAAGGGCCCCTCCCGCCCACAGAAAGCATTCGAACACAATATATTCCGCAGAATGATCGAATAAGGGTAGGATGCGAATATCGGCGGTTTGTGCGCCGGTGGTCGCTGTTGGGCGGCCCGTTTAAACTTTGGGGAAGACAGGGCGATGCCGGCCTCCAGCCACCCTCGGGAGATTTACAACATGGATTTGACAAGCATTCTCATTCAGGCCGTAAGCGGCGCGCTAGGCGGCAACGCGGCCGGCGCAGCAGCCAAGAACGTGAGCCTCGGTCCGGTTGGCAATACCATTTCGGGCGCATTGGGCGGAGGACTGCTCGGACCTCTGTTGGCCTCTGTGCTCGGCATGGGCGGCACGGCAGCCGCGAGTGGCCTCGACGTCAACGCCATCGTTCAGGGGTTCGCCTCAGGCGGTGTGAGCGGAGCTCTGACGGCGCTCGCGCTCGGCTTCCTCAAGTCGAAGTTCGCTTGAGAGCCATCCCGTTTGCAGCATGCAAGATGCGGCGGAGCGCAAGCCCCGCCGCTTTTTTTCGGCTCGGCGCTGTCGGTTCCCTCATTCCGTCCTGCTCCCGCCCCCGCCTGCAAATTGTGCTGGTGGCGTGCAACTGACGGCCCGCAGCCGCGTTGCCGGCGGCGGGTACGTGCCCGCGCAGGACGCGGGAGCACCCTCAATGGCCGATATCGTGATCGTCAACCCTCGCTTCGGCGTGTCCTTCTGGGGCATGGAGCAGTGCATGGGCCTGCTCGGGAAGCGCGCAAATCTTCCCGTCTCCTGCCTCGCACTCTTGGCTGCTCTTGTGCCGAAAGAGCACGATGTCACCGTCATCGATGAGAACGTCGAGGAGATCGACTTTGAACGTTTGGAACGGGCGGATCTGATCTGCCTCACCGGCATGAACGTGCAAGGCCAGCGGATGCGCGAAATCCTCGAACGCGTCAGGAACATGAAGGCGCTGAAGGTTGTTGGCGGTCCTCTTGCAACCGTCGAACCGGAGGAAATCGAAGACCTGGCCGATGTGATTTTCATCGGTGAAGCGGACCTCACCTGGCCCGAGTTTCTAAGGGAATTCTCGGAGGGCCAGCATAAGCGCCGCTACGAGCAGCGCGAAAAGACGGACATGTCGACCCTTCCGCTGCCGCGCCTCGATCTTTTGAAAACGCAACACTACATGTTCGGAAGCATGCAGATCTCGCGCGGCTGCCCCTTCACATGCGAGTTCTGCGATATCATTGTCACGTTCGGCCGCAAGCCGCGCCTCAAGACAAGCGCGCAGGTGATAGCGGAATTCGAAGCCTATGTGAGCGCCGGCTTCAAAATTCTCTTTGTCGTCGACGACAACCTGATCGGCAACAAGAAAGCGATCAAGCCGATCCTGCGCGACATCGAGGCATGGCAGAAGCGGCGCGGATACCCGCTAGTGCTTTTCACCGAAGCGTCGCTTGATCTTGCCGACGATCCTGAGCTCATGGACTTGATGGGCCGTGCGAACTTCCAAAGCGTATTTATCGGCATCGAGAGCCCGAACGAGAAATCACTGAAGGAGACAAAGAAACTCCAGAATGTGCGCGCACGCGAAGGCACCATGCTCGAGCGCGTGCACCGCATCCAGGAGAACGGACTTGACGTCTGGTGTGGCATGATTGTCGGTTTCGATAACGACGACGCATCTGCCTTTGCCCTCATTCCCGAATTTCTTGAAGAGGCGCGCATCGGCAATGCCATGATCGGCTTATTGCACGCCATCCCGACCACGCCACTGCATGACCGGCTAAAGCGCGACGGCCGCCTCAGCAGTGCCGAAGATGCCGACCTGTTCGGGACCAATGTGGTGCCAGTGAACATGACGCCGGAGGACCTGCGCGACGGCTATAGGACCGTAACCCGCAAGGTGTATGGAGCGCAGTCCTATTTCGACCGGATCGACAGGCTCTATATCGACAACAGATTTAAGTACGCCGCCCATCACCTGCCGTATTGGCGCGAAAGCCGTTGGCGTTACTTGCAGAAGATGGCCCGGAACTATGTCGGCTTCTCGGTTCTGGCTGCGCGACTGATGCGACAAGTCGAACATCCTCAACTGCGGCAGCGCTATCAGCGACAGCTGATGCGCATTGTGCGTACGCGGCCGCTGGAGCCCGCTATCCTGTTCAATTACGCGGTGAAGGTGGCGCTCCATTACCATTACGCGTCGATCGTTCAGGCAATGGACGCTTGCCCAGGCGTGCCAACCGCCGCGCGTTCGTTCTCGCGCATGCGGCGGCGCGAAAGTTCCGCGGCCTAGGGTGTTGATGGGCGCCATACGCGAACATCTGCGAAAACGTGCATGTGACGTACGGCTACTCCGCCACGTGCAGATAAAGCGGATCAAACCCCGCGACCCGGACGAGTCCGGGCCAGTCAAGCACCGTCAACGTTCCCTGCCTGAACTCGCACAGTTTCAGCTTTCGCAGCCGTTGCAGCGCCCGGTTGACGGAAATGTGGGACATGCCGAGCGCTTGCCCCAATTGAGACTGATTGACGGGAAAGTAGCAGCTGTCCGCCGTCGTTAAGCCGTTCTCCCGCGCTCGAAAGTATTGCTCGCAGAACAAATGCGCCAGACGCGCGACGTGGCTGCGTGAATTGTTCGTGATGGCCTGACGAAAGATAGCTGCGTCGGTCAACGTCAGACGCCACAGCGCGAAGCAGATACTCGGCCGCCGATGAAGAAGCTTTTTCAGAGGTGCATGGGGAAAAAGCGCAAGTGAGGATGGACCGAGCCCGCAAAGCGAATGATCCATCACCTTCAGAAACAGCGACTGAACGTCCGGCAGATCGCCTGCGATATGAAATGATAGGTACTGCCGATCTCCGCTCGGTAGGGTGTGGTAGCGCGCGAGCATGCCGCTGATGATGAAGACTGAAACATTCGGATGATCGCCCTGGCGAACGACATCCTGCCCCGGATCGATCGTCTTCAGCCGGAATGGGAGAGACCGAATGGCAGCTTTGTCCGCGGCGGTCAGAGCGCCATGGTAGCCGGTTCTCGCAACCAACAGTTCCAGGGCGTCCAAGTTGCCGAATTCCGTAGTGTTCATTGATCAGGAACGGCAAAGACCACAAAAGGTTCTGGCTGGCTTATCATTTGATAAAGCAAAAGCCGGTGTTGCCTTTTTATATCTCCGTATCAACCCGGAGAGGCGATCAGCGATGACCTCCCCAGGCGTGGCAACGGAGAAGATGTTGCAGGGGGCCACCAGTAGGTCGCGCGGCGCAGCGGAGGAACCACCGGCGGCCAGTACATGGCCGGAGGTGGTAAAGCCGTACGCCATCGCGACAGGGCTCGTGGTCTTGGCCGCAATCGCCCGGCTCCTTTTGGGGCTTCTCGATGACGGTGTTTTGTTTTTCGCTATCTTTTTTCCGGCAATTCTCTTCACCGCGCTGTGGTACGGCAGGGCTCCTGCGATTTTCGCGACGGCGCTGTCACTCGCCGTGGTTTGGTACGCGTTCATCCCGCCGCAGTTCGAGTTCGCCTGGAAAGCCCGCGCCACAGCGGTCAATCTCGGTCTCTTCTGCCTGAGTTCCGGGCTTGTGATCTGGATCGCTGAAACTCATCGCAAGTTGATAGCCGCGATCGAGGTATCGGAGCGCCGCCGCCAGTTGCTCGTCGAAGAAATGAACCATCGCGGCAAAAACAGCATCTCTGTCGCAAGTACGATTATATCACGCACGCTCCGTCACGATGCGGCGACCGCCAATCAACTCATTGATCGATTGCGCATCGTGTTCGCTTCCCCGGACATCTATGCAGACAACGGCGACGTCGAGAGCCTGTTGCACCGCATCCTGCTGACGGAACTCAAGCCATATGGCACCGAACGCTTCTCGCTCAGCGGCGATCCCGTGCGGCTAAGCCCCCGGCAAGCGCGAAATCTTGCGCTCGTCATTCACGAACTGGCGACCAATTCCGCCAAGTATGGCAGCCTTTCTGTGGTCGACGGCTTTCTGTTCGTGTCATGGCGCATGCAAGGCGACGAAATTATCATCGATTGGAAGGAGAAGGGTCGCGCGTCTGGCGCCAATCCGGAAAACGCGAAGGGATTTGGGACGCGGCTCATTGAAACCATGGTCCGCGACTTGAAGGGCCGCATCCAACGCTTCGTCAGCGAGTCAGGTTACGCCTGCCGCATCCATCTTCCGATCGATCACAATGTGTTGCGAGAGGACAAAACCCGCGCGCAGGGTCCGCGGTACGGCGACTAAGGATGCCTAAACTGAAGCGTTATTCAACGAGCTCTCGAGCCGCAAAGCACAGGTAATTGACGTCGGTGTCAGCCGAGAGCGACCAGGTGTCATTCAGCGGATCGTAGACAATGCCCTTGAACGTGGGCGCGCCCATACCCGCGGCGGTGACGAAGCCGGAGAGTTCCTCCGGCGTCACGAAGCGATCCCACTGATGCGTTCCGCGCGGCAGCCAGCCGAGCACATATTCCGCCGCGACGATCGCGAGCGCGTATGACTTGAGATTGCGGTTGATGGTCGAGAGCACGAGCGCGCCCCCTGGCCGCACGAGGCTGGCGCAGGTTTTCACGAACGCACCCGCGTCCGGCACGTGCTCGACGACCTCGAGTGAAACGACGGCATCGAACTGAAGACCCTCCGCGGCCAGTTCTTCGACGAGTCCGACCCGATAGGTGAGATCAAGCCCGCCGCTCCCGGTCTGCCCCTCCACATGCGCCCGCGCGGCTTCCACATTTTCCCGCCCGGGGTCGAGGCCGACGACACGCGCGCCCATCCGCGCCAGCGGTTCGGATACGAGACCCCCGCCGCAGCCCACATCGAGCACACGCAAGCCCTTGAGCGGCTTCAGTCCAGACGTCGTCAACCCGAAGTGCCGCACCAACTCGTCACGCACGAACGTCAGCCGCGCCGGGGCCAGCTGATGCAGGGGCCGGAACTTGCCCTTGGCGTCCCACCATTCCGACGCGATGCGCCGGAAACGCTCCACCTCGGCATGGTCTAGATTGCGAGCGGGGGACGGGGCATCGGGCGGCATGGAATGAGAGGCTGTCATGGCGACGATGAGGGCCCTGCGCGCACCCGCTTGTCAATGCGGCAGTGCATGGTTGCCGTTCGCGACCGTTGACGTTAAGAGAACCCCGAACTGAACATTTGAGACCGGCGCGGCTCCTTTGACAAAACAGGGGCTTGGCTGGTCGCGGCCGTTCGGGGGCACTTCCGGGAGAGGTGATCATTCAAGGACCCGCGGGCGCGCGAACGGGCGCCGGGCTGGAGACGCTATGGCTTTAGTGGTGATGAAGTTCGGCGGCACCTCGGTCGCCAACGTGGAGCGCATTCGCAACGTGGCCGCCCACGTCAAGCGCGAGGTCGACGCCGGCAACAAGGTCGCCGTCGTGGTCTCCGCCATGGCCGGCGCGACGAACCAGCTCGTCGCCTGGGTCAACGACGCCTCCCCCCTCCATGACAAGCGCGAATACGACGCCGTCGTAGCCTCCGGCGAACAGGTGACCGCCGGCCTCACCGCCATCGTTCTCCAGTCGATGGGGCTGAAGGCACGCTCCTGGTCCGGATGGCAGATCCCGATCGAGACAAGTGACGCACACGGCGCCGCCCGCATCCTGAATATTCCGTCCGACGAGCTCCGTGCTTCGATCGACGCCGGCGAAGTCGCGGTCATTACCGGCTTCCAAGGTATTGATCCTGAAACAGAGCGCGTCACGACGCTTGGTCGCGGCGGATCGGACACCAGTGCCGTCGCCGTCGCCGTGGCGCTCAAGGCCGACGTTTGCGACATCTACACCGACGTGGACGGCGTTTACACAACCGATCCTCGCATCGTTGCCAAGGCCCGCCGGTTGCCGAAAGTCTCTTATGAGGAGATGCTTGAAATGGCATCCTCGGGCTCAAAAGTCTTGCAGACTCGCTCGGTTGAATTGGCCATGGTGCACGGCATGCGCACCCGCGTTCTGTCGAGCTTCGTGCCGCCGGATCAAATGCAGCCCGTCCGGCTCGACAATTTAGATGCTATCGGCACCACCGTTTGCAGCGAGGACGAGATCGTGGAACAGCAGGTCGTGAGCGGCATCGCCTACGCGAAGGACGAGGCGAAGGTGACGCTTTTGAAGGTCGAAGATAAGCCCGGCATCGCCGCCCGCATCTTCGGGCCGCTCGCCGACGCGTCGATCAATGTCGACATGATCGTCCAGAATGTGGCGGCCGACGGCAAAGCGACGGATATGACTTTCACGGTTCAGGCCGCCGAATTGACCCGTGCGCTCGCCGTTCTCGAGGCCGCCAAGTCCGATATCGGCCACTTCGACGTCAAAGCGTCTGACGGAGTTGCCAAAATCTCTGCGATCGGGGTCGGTATGCGCAGTCATGCCGGAGTGGCTGCCCGCATGTTCAACGCGCTTGCGGAGAAGGGTATCAATATTCTTGCGATTTCAACGTCGGAGATCAAAATCAGCGTGTTGATCGACGCGGCCTACGCCGAACTTGCGGTCCGGACTTTGCATAGTCTTTATGGTTTAGACGCGGAATAGACGACGAGCACCCGGCGCGGCGGGAAACAGTCCCCCCGCGCGGCCCCGACGGAGAGTGGGCACGGTCATGGTCACCAAGAGAGGCGAAGAGCCCCGCGTATTGCCGTCTGAGCCGGCGTTGCGCATCATCATGCGCCGGCTGCGGGATATCATGGCCGAACCGGGCGACGGCCAATCACGTCTCGACAAGATCGTGCGCCAGATTGCCGGCGTCATGGTGGCTGACGTGTGCTCCCTCTACCTCAAGCGGCAGGACGGAACGCTCGAACTCTTTGCCACAGAGGGCCTGCTCCCCGCCGCAGTGCACGCCACGCGCCTGAAGCGGGGTGAAGGCCTCGTCGGCCGCTGCGCCGAATTGAACATTACGATCAACGAACCCGATGCACCGAAGCACCCCGCGTTCTCCTATCGCCCGGAGACCGGCGAGGAATTGTACCACTCGATGCTCGGTGTCCCAATCCAGCGCTCGGGACAGACGCTCGGCGTGCTAGTCGTTCAGAACAAGACGACGAAGGAATACTCCGACGAAGATGTCGAGGTGCTGGAATCGACCGCCATGGTCGTTGCAGAGCAGCTTGTCTCAGGTGCCGTCGCCGGCACCACCGCCGCACTCGAGATTTCCAGTTCGCTGGCCGCCGTCATCAAGGGCCAGTCGATTTCCGATGGTCTGGCGCTCGGCCACGTCGTGCTGCACGAAAGCCGCATCGTCGTGACGAAGCTGATGGCCGACGATCCGGTGCACGAACTGCGCCGCCTTGAAAACGGCCTCACCGATCTGCGCATCTCGCTCGACGAGATGCTGGCCCACGAACAGCTCTCCGCGGCCGGCGAGCACCGCGACGTGCTCGATGCCTATCGGATGTTCGCCCATGACAAAGGCTGGGAGCGCCGCCTGCGCGAAGCGGTCCAGGGTGGTTTGACGGCCGATGCCGCCGTCGAGCGCGTGTTGAACAATACCCGCTCGCGCCTGATGCATCAGCCGGACCCCTTCTGGCGCGAACGCCAGCGCGACCTCGACGATTTGTCCGACCGTCTGCTGCGCATCCTGGCTGGACGTCCGGGCGGCCCGATCGAGCCTGCCGAGATGCCGCCGGACACGATCCTCGTCGCTCGGACGATGGGACCGGCCGAACTTCTGGATTACGATCGCACCAAGCTGCGCGGTCTCGTCGTTGAAGACGGCTCGCCACAAAGTCACGTCGCGATCGTCGCCAAGGCGCTCGGCCTCGCAGCAGTGGCCCGCGCGACCGGCATCGTGGAGCGGGCGAGTGCCGGTGACGCGATCATCGTCGACGGCGTGACGGGGCAGGTGCATCTGCGTCCGCAGCCGGAGGTGGTTTCCGCCTACAGTGACAAGGCCCGCTTCCGCGCCAAGCGCCAGAAGCAATACGAGGCCCTGCGCGAAAAACCGGCAATCACGCGCGATGGTGTCCGCATCAACCTGCAGATGAATGCCGGTCTCATCGTGGATATGCCGCATCTGGAGGAATCCGGCGCTGACGGCATTGGTCTCTTCCGCACAGAACTGCAGTTCATGCTCTCGCGCACGTTCCCGCGGCATGAGAAGCAGCTCAAAACCTACAGAACGGTTCTCGACGAAGCGAACGGCAAACCCGTGGTCTTCCGGGCGCTGGACATCGGCGGTGACAAGGTGCTGCCCTACCTGCGCCAGCAGAAAGAAGAGAACCCCGCGATCGGCTGGCGTGCAATTCGCATGTCGCTTGATCGCCCGGCCCTGCTGCGCACGCAGGTGCGCGCGTTTCTGCACGCCGCCTCCGAACGCGAACTGCGCCTGATGGTCCCCATGGTCTCCGAAGCCGCCGAGATCGATCTCGTGCGCGCCCAGGTGGACAAGGAAATCGGCATCATGCTGCGCAAGGGCGTTCCGCCGCCCAAGTCGCTGAAGCTCGGCGCCATGATCGAAGTGCCGAGCCTGCTGTTTGAACTCGACGGTTTGTTGCCTAAGGTCGATTTCGTCTCGATCGGGTCCAACGACCTGATGCAGTTCCTGTTCGCCGCCGATCGCACGAATGCTCGGGTCGGTAGCCGCTACGACAGCCTGACGGTGGCCCCCTTGCGCGTGTTCGCCGAACTCGTGAAGGCCTGCGCACGCCACAAGACACCGCTGACGTTATGCGGAGAGATGGCCGGCCGCCCGCTCGAAGCCATGGCCCTCATCGGCCTCGGCTACCGCACATTGTCGATGGCGCCGGCTTCCGTTGGACCGGTGAAATCGATGATTCTGGGCTTACACGTCGGCGCGGTGCAGCAGATCGTCGAACGCTTCGTGCGTGACGGCAAAGGCTCACTGCGCACGGAATTGATGCGCTTTGCTGAACAGAACGGCATCGAGATTTAAGTTCGTCTGCGGCACGTTCGCAACACAAAGACTTGTGCCGATTTTTGACTTTGACTCCGCCCGCCGATTTACGATCTTTATGCGTGTTGAAGCCTCGGCTTGGCCTGCAGCATACGCGTGGTGAGAGTTTGTTGATGCGTTCGACTTATGCGCCCACCGCACACCTGAATTTCGCGCCCGGCACGGGCGAGAGCGTACCGGGAACGCCTCCTGCGTACGATCCTGAAATCGCCAAGCTGTTCGGCGAACTCAGGCGCTACATCGGTCTTCCGATCCCACAGATCGCGCATCACATCGCAAGCCACCCGAACGTGATCGCAGCACTCGAAGCAGGCCGCATAGATCTGCTGCCGCACTGGAGCGAAACCGCTCGCGTCGTCACGGCCTACATCGGTATCGCACGATTGGATCCCCGCCCCGCCTTGGAGCGCCTGTCCGTGCTCATGGGCGTCGCAAGGCATATGGCACCGATGGCACCTGTTGCCACCTCGTATGCTTCACCTCCTGATGAAGCCGCATCACCCGTGGCCCGCATCCTGGGCCGCTTTGCCGAAGCCGCTGATCGCGCGAGAAACGCGGCTGCCGAGCCTAGCCTCCTCGCCGAATGGGCTGCACATCTAAAGGAAACGGCGAATTGTCTGAAGGCATCCCTGTGGAAAGCCCGCGCGCCGGTGCGATGGGTTATAGCCGGTGCGCTGGCTCTGATCGTCATAGGCTCCGCCGCGCCGTCCGGCGTCCTGCAAGCCTCTGTCGGCGGCATTTCTCAGCCGATATCCGGCCTCTGGCGCAAGATCAGCGGCCAGACGCAGCACGTGCGGATCATCATGCGCGACGGCTTGAAGTGGATCGAAGCCGACGATCCGCGCGAACGTCGCTCGGATAAATTGCCCTCGCGGCAGTCTTGAGTTTATAAGACGGCCCCGAAACATGGCGGCGCCCTGCCGAGGGTGGCCGCCTTTCGCCGTTGATCGCCATATGGCGACAATCCTCACGCCCTGCGCATCAACCACAGTATCGTATGACCGCCCTGCCTGAAGAAAAGCTGGAAAAGCTGCTGGAACGCTGGGAATCCATCCAGTCGGAACTCAACCAGGGCGCGAGCCCGGCCGTTTACGCCAAGCTGACCAAGGAATTTGCCGATATCAGTCCCGTCGTGGGGGCCATCCGCCGCCTGCGCGCCACACGTGAAGAAGCAGCCGACCTCGAAGCCATGCTGCGCGACCCGTCGGCCGACACGGACATGGCGACCCTTGCCCGGGAAGAACTGGAAACGCTCCAGCCGCGCATCGCTGAGCAGGAGCAGGAGCTGAAAATTCTGCTGCTACCCAAGGATGCCGCCGATGAGCGCAGCGCGATTGTCGAAGTCCGCGCCGGAACCGGCGGTGACGAAGCCGCTCTTTTTGCAGCCGATTTGTTCCGCATGTATCAGCGCTACGCCGATCTCAACGGCTGGACGTGCGAAATCATTTCGATGTCCGAAAATGACCTTGGCGGCTACCGCGAGATTATTGCGTCGATCACCGGTCGTGGTGTGTTCTCCAAGCTCAAGTACGAAAGTGGTGTGCACCGCGTGCAGCGCGTTCCCGCCACCGAAAACCAGGGCCGCATTCACACATCGGCCGCGACCGTCGCGGTTCTGCCCGAAGCCGAGGACGTCGATATCGAGATCCGCCCCGAAGACATTCGCATCGATACGATGCGCGCCTCCGGCGCCGGCGGCCAGCACGTCAACAAGACGGATAGCGCAGTCCGCATTACCCACCTCCCCACCGGCATCATCGTCGTATCGGCCGAAAAATCGCAGCACCAGAACCGTAAACTCGCGATGCAGGTCCTGCGCTCGCGCCTCTATGAGACCGAGCGCGATAAGGTCGATACGGCCCGCAGCGAGGCGCGCAAATCACAGGTCGGTTCGGGCGACCGCTCACAACGCATCCGGACTTACAACTTCCCGCAAGGCCGCGTCACCGATCACCGGATCAATCTCACAGTGCACAACATCGAGCGGGTGATGGAGGGACCGGGCCTTGGAGAGATCATCGATGCGCTCGTCACGCAGCGGCAGGCCGAACTGTTGGCGGATTTCGAGAACAATGCCTGAGACAATCTCCGGCTTCGAAGGCATGCCGCTTTCCGTCGTACGCCGCACTATACGAACGACGCTGTCGGAGGCAGGCTTCAGCGAAGTCGAACGCGAGGCGCGTCTTCTGCTGCAACACGCAACGGCGTTGATGCCGGAACAACTGTTGCTCAGTGACGCGCGCCTGCTGACTGACGGTGAAGCAAAGAGCCTTGCTGACGCCCTGACGCGCCGCCTGGCACATGAGCCGCTGTCACGCATCCGTGGCGAACGCGCCTTCTATGGCCGCGCATTCGAGATCACACCGGCCGTGCTGGATCCGAGGCCGGAAACCGAGACGCTGATTGACCTCGTCCTGCAATGGGCGGACGAAAGCGGCGGTCGCAACCGCCCGCTCAACATCATCGACATCGGAACGGGGTCCGGCGCTATGCTCATCACGCTCCTCGCCGAACTACCGCGCGCAATGGGTCTTGGCACGGACGTGTCGCCGGAAGCGTTGCAGGTTGCGCGAAACAATGCGATCCGCAATGCCGTGGCTGGCCGGGCACGGTTCGAACTGGCGCACGCACTCGACGGCATCGTCGGCCCGTTCGACATTCTCGTCTCCAACCCACCCTACATTCCAAGCGCCGACGTTCTGACACTCGAGGCCGCCGTGCGCGACTACGATCCGGCGCTGGCCCTCGACGGCGGTCCCGACGGCCTGCGCATCTACAGGCAAATCGCCGCCCGGGCCGGAGCGGTGGTCCCATCTGGGCTCATCGCCCTCGAAGTTGGGGCAGGCCAGGCCGCAGATGTCTCCCGCATCCTGACGGAAAATGTGGAAAACCGGAGAGGCGCCCCGTGGACCCGGGCAGATCTGGGCGGACACGACCGGACTGTGGCGCTGCTGACACAATGCTAACCCTGCGCGCGAAAAGTATTGGAATCGGGAGGCAAGCGGGGTAGTGTTCTCCCAACAGCAATACACCTCCGGCAGACGAACGAGGGCAACTTGCCGTCTGGGGGCCCGGGGTGTCAGATGCCATGATGGGGCTTACGGTCGGCAAGGGTCCGACTGCTCCCGGCGAGCGCCGCTCCGGCAGGCGAGTAGCCATCGAGCCAATTCCGACACGATGAAGCAGCTGTCCAGTTGATCACAGTCGTGCGTTCACTCTCCGCTTCGTTTCCGGCGACGGGTCTTGACCTGCAGCGTCCGGCGAAACGGGAAGTTCTGGGTCTGAGACCGCTTTTATGGTCCTGAGGCCCCGGAAACCAGGTCGAAGCCAGGTCGCCGCTTATGGCCCTGGAACGAACTGCGCTACGCGCAAACCCCGTTTGGGACGCGCCGTGCAGCCGCCTTAGCCAAACGACAACACGTATTCGATAACCAGTTACATAGGTTGAGATTGGAGCCCATGAGGCAGGGACAGCAGAACCGCAGAGGCCGCGGCCGCAACAACAATAATCAGAACAACAATCAGCAGCGCAAAGGCCAGAACCCGCTGACGCGGAGCTTCGAAAGTAACGGTCCCGATGTGAAACTGCGCGGAACGCCCGCTCACATCGCCGAAAAATATATGTCGCTGGCGCGCGATGCCCAGTCGTCCGGCGATCCGGTTCTGGCTGAAAATTATCTCCAGCATGCCGAGCATTATAATCGGATTATTATGGCCTACCGCGAACAGCAGGTGAGCCAGGGCGGCGCCGATCCCGGCTACAACGGCAACTTTACGCCCCAGAACCGCGGCGATGGCTACGGTAATGAGGATGTCGAGGAGGGCTTTGACGGCCAGACGGATGCCCCGATGGTGGCCCGTCAATTCGGCGGCGAGCAGCCGCGCATGCCGGAAGGCGGTGGCGAACGCCGCTACGAGGATCGCCCTCAGCGCTCGCACGAACATCGCCCCCATCACCAGGGCCGCGACCGCGATCGCGATCGTGGGTACCAGGGGGATCGCGGCGGCTACCGCGATCGTCACGATCGCGGTGATCGCCCCGACCGCCAGTTCGACCGGAACGACCGCCCCGAACGAACGGACCGGCCGGAGAGATTCGATCGTCACGATCGATCCGATCGTCCTGACCGAGGCGAACCGCGCTTGGATCGCGATCGGCCAGAGCGTTCAGACCGGCCAGAGCGTTCAGACCGGCCAGAGCGGACGGATCGGCCTGAGCGTTTTGAGCGTCCGCCGCAGCCGGCAGCCGACGTACAACCGCGCACAGAATCAAGCATCCCGCCGCGCCGCCGCGAACGTCCTGCCGGTGATCGCTTGCCGGCCGAGGCGCACGAGCAGCCTGAATTCCTGCGCCGTCCGGTCCGCCGTCCTCGCCGCGAAGACAACGATGAGCCGGTCGTGAGCGCACCAGCGCCCGCGGTCGCCGCATCGGAAGAGAGCGAATAGGCTCCGCCCCGCAGACGTGTCGACGAACCTATTCATCGCCGCCCCAAGGGGCGGCGATATCGTTTAGGAGCATCATTCACGTTCGGCAACGAACGGCGTTTCGCTGCGGCCCGGCACGCTCTAGCATGGGATGATGGACACCCTTGAACTTTTCCAGCGCCTTGGCGTGGCGCTCGCCATTGGATTTCTCATCGGTCTCGAGCGCGGCTGGAAAACGCGCAACGAACCTGAAGGCGCCCGGGCTGCAGGATTGAGAACACATGCGCTGGGCGGGTTGCTTGGCGGCGTATGGGGCGCGTTGGCGGTGGCGCGCGAGACCGACGGTCTGATCGCCATAGCACTCGCGTTTGCCGTCTATAGCGGCGCCATTCTCCTGTTCCGCTACCGCGAAGCCGTTGACGAAAAAACCTTCGGTGTCACCACCGTTGTGGCGGCGATGCTGACGTTTGCGCTCGGCGCACTGGCCGTGATGGGCGATATGGCGGTCGCCGGCGGCATGGGCGTCGCGGCCGCAGCACTGCTCGCCTTCAAGGATGTGCTGCATGGCTGGGTCGGCCGCATCTCCTGGCTCGAGTTGCGCTCTGGTCTGCTGTTGGCCGCGATGACATTCATCCTGCTGCCGATGCTGCCGGACCGCACGATCGATCCCTGGAATACGATTAATCCGTTCGAGATGTGGCTGCTGACGGTGATGATCGCCGCGATCTCATTTGCGGGCTATATCGCCATTAAGGCCGTCGGCGACGAAGCCGGTATTGTCATGACGGGCATTGCGGGTGGCCTTGCTTCCTCCACCGCTGTTACGGTCACACTCGCGGAGATGGCGAAGGAACATCCCGAGAAGGTGTCTCCGTTGACGTCAGGCGCGCTATTCGCCTCCGCCACCATGGCAGCCCGCGTGCTGGTGGTCGTGGCCGCCGTCGGCACGAGCGTTCTGCCGAAGATTGCCTTGCCGATCGGCGTGGGCGGTTTGGCACTTCTGGGCATAGCGTTCTATTTCTTGAAGCAGAACACAAACGGCGTCGAGCGCAGCCGCTTGAAGCTGACCAACCCGTTCGAACTGAAGACGGTCCTCAAGTTTGGGCTGCTTTTGACGGCCATTACCGCCGCCACGAAGCTGCTGACCCGCATTGGCACGGGCCAAGGCGTCTATGTCCTGGCGCTTTTCTCCGGCATTGCAGACGTCGACGCCATGACGCTTTCCATGTCGCGTCAGGCGACCGATCCCGGGAGCGCCACGCTTGCAGCCAATGCTATCCTCATCGTCGTGGCCGTGAACACGGTGGCCAAAGCGGTGATTGGCTGGATGACGGGTGGTGCAGGATTCGGCAAGCGCATGATGGCTGCGGCCGTCGTCGCGATTGCGGCCGGAGGCGCCACGCTTCTCCTTCCCTCCCTGTCGTGACACGGACAATCATGCAGACCAAACCGCACGAAGCGATCATCGAGGTCCGAATTGCGCGCATCGAGCAGCTCTTCAACTCGTTCGATCCTTCGCCCTTCGACGACCGCGATCTCGATGACGATGCCGAAGCCCACATTGCAGGGTGGGCGCGGGAGTTGCCGAAGGATGCCGCCATTCGGATCATCCTACAAATGCCGCCAGACGAGTACCGCCGGGCTCAAAGTCGTGACCTTGGGACGGCGCTGACCCATTATTTCGCGGTGCGCGCGCAATGGTTCGACCGTGATCGAAAGGAACTCTACCGCCTCGGCTGGCGATATCTCGCAGTCGGATTGCTGGTTCTATCGCTCTGCTTGCTGACGAGCCGAGTTCTCCCGAGCCTGATCGGGACTGGTCCGGCCACAAGCATCGTGCAGGAAGGTCTCATCATCTTGGGCTGGGTCGCAAACTGGAAGCCGATGGAAACCTTCCTTTACGACTGGTGGCCTTTGAAGCGTCGCGCCGATCTCTATCGCCGGATTGCATCAGCGGAAGTCGAGATCGTCGCGATTTGAGAAGGGTCACGCCAGAGGCACCACGACGCGCCGGTAGAGATGCCACGTCGCATGCCCGAGCACTGGCAGCGCGATAAGCAGGCCGAGAAAGCCAGTGAGCGCCGATAGAAGAAGCATCGCGGCGATGACGGCCGCGAACACCGCCATCGGTACGGGATTGGCGGCGACCGCCTTGACGCTCGTGATCATTGCCGTGACGAAATCGACATCCCGGTCGAGCACGAGGGGAAATGCCACAACTGAAATCGAGAACAGGATCGCCGACAATATCGCGCCGACGACATTCCCGACGGCAAGAAATGTCAGGCCTTCGGTCGTCGTGAGCACCACGCGCAAAAATTCACCCATCGTCGCCATCATCCCGCTGTATCCGAGAAAGAGCGCCATCAAAAAACGCACCTGATACATCCACATGATGAGGATGAAGACGGTCGCAAAACCCATCCACCGGATTTCACTGCGCCCTCGGACCGTCGCCCAGATCTCGGATGCGGCGAGCGATCGGCCGGTCTCCAGCCGCCGGCTCACTTCATAGAGCCCCGCGGCAAGAAAGGGGCAGACGAGCGCAAATCCCGCTCCGAGTGGATAGGCGAGATAGGGCAGCCCCAGCACGTACAGCAGTGCCACTATGGCGATGCCGATGGCCGCGCAGACAGCGCCAAGCACGAGACCGTGACGCGGCGCGCGCCGGAAGTCGGCAATGCCGTCTCTCAAAGCGGCTTGAACGTCGGCCACAGTGATGATCCGGACGACCGGATCGGTCTTGCCCGACACTGAAGCGGTTGTCATGCGGTCAGTCCCCAATCGCGTGATCACCAGTTTCTCGCGCGGCACCATGCCACGCCCGCCGCCGCAACGGAACTCACCATCGCCACGGAAGGCTCAGATCAGGGCCAAACGAGCAAGACGCCGCCGTCGGACAGGCGAGCGGCCTTGCCAGATCCGGGGGTGCCGGATCGTCTGCAGATCGCTATGCTCATTCTGGAGACTGAATCGCACCGGGGGGCCGGGCGAGTAGAAGGGGCGGAACAATGAACCGGGTCGCGCGGGTCTTTTTGGCAGGCATTCTGGCGCTTCTCCCGCTGATCCTGACCGTGGCGGTCACCAGCTGGGTGGTGTCGATCCTCAATCAGTATGTGGGCCCGAGCAGCTGGTTCGGCCAGATTCTGATCTCGCTGGGGATTGGAGTGGGAGCGCAGTCATTTGCACCGTACGTCATCGGCCTCCTGGCGTTGCTCATTGCAGTCTACATTCTCGGATTGTTGTTCGAGTCCCGCATTGGCGATTTCGTTTCCAGCATCATGGAGCGGGCGGTCACTCGCATTCCCATCATCGGCAGCGTCTACGACCTTTCCAAGCGCTTTACCTCCATTGTCGATACAAAAAATGGCGGTGATCTGAAGAGCATGACGCCGGTCTGGTGCTTCTTCGGCGGCGAACCGGGCGCGGCGGTCCTCGCCTTGTTGCCGTCCGCCAAGCCCGTAGCCATTGGCGCAGAGGAGTACGTTGGAATTCTGGTGCCGTCCGCCCCCGTACCCGTAGGTGGCGCGTTGATCTACGTCCCGCAAGCCTGGATTCGTCCCGCCGCGGGTGGCGTCGAAGAACTCATGAGTGTTTATGTTTCAATGGGTGTGACGGCGCCCACTCCTTCGCCTGCGCTGGCCGCACGGCCCACCGCCTGAGCGGGCTGAAGGTTGACTAGTCATTGATCTATCGAAACGGATCGCGCGTTTAGACGTTGCAACAACGCGAGCCGCGGCTTGACATGACACAAATACCTTCGCCGGCGTTTTGGCTGGGTTGGGCGGGCGTTCTTCCGTTTGCGGCCCTCTCCGCGCTGACGCACATGGACACCAGCGCGACCACAGGGATCGAACAGGGCGATATCCTGCGGGCGCTCATCGCATACGGCATGATCATCCTAAGTTTCATGGGCGGCGTGCAATGGGGCCTCGAAATGACAAGAGGCGACGGCAAAAGTTCCAATGCGTTGGGCTTCGCTGCAAGTGTGGTTCCGGCTTTGATCGCGTTCGGGACCTTCTTCGTCAATCCGCTGGCGGCGCTCGTCATCCTCGCCCTCGGCTTCGTCCTCCTCCTGACCTATGACCTGAGACGCGTCCGCGCCGGCATCGGTCCTGGCTGGTACGCCGGATTGCGCTTCCAGCTGAGTACAGCCGTCGTACTCTGCCTCGGCACCGCGATGACCTCCCGCCTGCCGGCCTTCACCTAAGGCATGGGCCGAGCCAAAAAGCCGCTGCACGTCGTATGGTTCAAGCGCGACTTGAGGGTCGCCGATCACGCGCCGCTCGCCGAGGCTGCCCGCTCTGGCCTCGTCCTCCCGCTCTACATTGTGGAGCCGGACCTATGGCGGCAGCCCGATGTCTCCCATCGGCACTTCGGTTTCCTGAGCGACTGCCTCCGGGATCTGTCGGATGAACTGAGCAAACTCGGCCAGCCCCTGGTCATCCGCATCGGTAACGCCGTCGATGTTTTGCGGGCGATTCACGCGACGCATGGGGGGATATCCGCGCTCTGGTCTCACGAAGAGACGGGCAACGGCTGGACCTTCGCGCGCGATAAGGCTGTCGGTGAATGGGCGCGCGAAAGCGGAATCCCCTGGCACGAGCGCCGCCAGCATGGCGTCGAGCGGCGCATGAACACACGAGACGGATGGGCGAAGCGTTGGGACAGCCTGATGGCGGCTCCGCAAGCCGAGCCGCCGCGCACGCTGACAGCCTTGCCGGACCTCGCGTGCGATGCGCTACCCTCCGCGGCCGCACTGGGATTGGCGCCAGATGGCCTGAGCGCTGGTCAGCCGGGCGGCCGATCTCACGCGCTCAATCTTTTGTTTTCATTTCTGGAGGGCCGTGGCCGCACGTATCGGCGCGCCATGTCGAACCCGCTCGAAGGCGCTGAAGCTTGTTCCCGATTGTCACCGCATCTCGCATTCGGAACGCTCTCGATGCGGGAAGCGGCACAAGCAACGTGGATGCGGCAGCGCGAGCTGAGGGCGGAGCGCGACCGAGACGTCGCCGCGCTGCGCGAGTCGCTCGTCTCGTTCTCGGGCCGTCTGCACTGGCATTGCCACTTCATTCAAAAACTGGAGAGCGAACCGGCGATCGAGTTTCGCGAGTTCCACCCCACTCTGCGGGGACTGCGAGCCGACGATCCTGATCCTGCGTTGCTCAAGGCCTGGGCGGACGGCGAGACGGGGTATCCTTTCCTCGATGCCTGCATGCGCTCGCTTCGCGCCACCGGCTGGCTCAACTTCCGCATGCGCGCGATGGTGATGTCATTCGCCTCCTACAATCTTTGGCTTCCCTGGCGCGCAACAGGCCTCCACCTCGCCCGGATGTTCACCGATTATGAACCGGGCATTCATTGGAGCCAGGTGCAGATGCAGTCGGGCACGACCGGCATCAACACGATCCGCATCTACAATGTTGTGAAGCAAGGCTACGACCAGGACCCGGAAGGCATCTTCGTTCGTCGCTGGGTGCCCGAGCTTGCCACCGTACCGGACAGTTTCCTCCACGAGCCGTGGCGTTGGGACGAAGCTCGCCGCGTTCTCGGCCAGAGCTATCCTGCGCCCATTGTAGATCTGAAGGCCAGCACGCAAGCCGCGAAGGACAGAATCTACGGCGCGCGCCAGGGCCAGCGCTTCCACGCCGCCGCCGATGCCGTCCAGGAGAGGCATGGCAGTCGCAAGAGCGGCATTCCCATGACGGGACAGAAGAAGCGCCGGAAGAAGTCGCCGCCGACGCAGCTCGACTTTGATCTCTAGCGACTGCTGGCCGATTTCGGCGTTTCACTCGGTGCCGGCGTCAAGCGCGGCACGAAGTACGGCACGTTGCGCGCGTAGCGATCGAACCGCTCACCATGAAGCCGCCGGTAGCGCGCCTCTTTCAAGATCGGGCCCAAAACGCAATAGGACGTCAGACCGATGGCGACGAGAAGCTGGTCCGGTGTCCAGATCGGCACGGTCCATGTCGTGAGTGCAAAACTCACGTAAATCGGATTGCGTGTGTAGCGGAACAACCCCGTGGTCGGCATGTCGGGATAGCGCACGCGCCGTCCGAGGTACACAGCCGACCATCCGTTGAACCCGCTCTGCAACTCCAGACCGGCGTTGAGCGTCGAGAGCCCGAGAAGCGCCCAGCTCGCCAGGAAGAGCGCGACGAAGACATACAAGAGCGCACCTTCCGCCTGCCACCACACGACACTCGACGGCGTCCACAGCGCAAACAGCAGCCCAACCTGGATCGCAGCGATGATGACATAGACCGTCGGCGCCATGTCGCTCGCGACCGCCTTCGGCGCGAACCATTTCAAAACGCGCCGCCCGCGATCCGAAAGGAAGAACGAGTGGCCGAGCGGCAATTGCAGGAGCAGCGCGACGTTCGCAACCCAGTTCCACGGCTCCGGCACGCGCCCGAACCCCAGCGTCATGCCCGAACCCATGACGATCACCATGGTCAGCGCCGCAAGGCCGAAGATGGCATGACAGACAGCCCCGTAGATCAGGGCCAGGGCTTTGCGAAAAAGTGGGGAGATCCAATCTGTCGACATGCTTCATCAACGGCCGCAACGGTCGTGCGGATCGCCCGCTCAACGACATAGCGAAATCCAAAAGCAAAACGCCCCAGGATTCCTCCCGGGGCGTCTGCGTAATCACTGCGGTGACGTGACAATTACATCATGCCGTCCATGCCGCCCATTCCGCCCATACCGCCGGGCATGCCGCCCGGTGCGTCCTTCTTCGGACGCTCGGCGATGCCGGCCTCGGTGGTGATGAGCAGGCCGGCGATCGATGCCGCGTCCTGGAGAGCGGTGCGCACGACCTTCGCGGGGTCGATGATGCCCTTCTCGATCATGTCGACATACTCGTCGTTCTGCGCGTCGTAGCCGAAGTTGGCGCCCTTGGATTCGAGCACCTTGCCGACGACGATCGAGCCTTCGACGCCTGCGTTCTCGGCGATCTGGCGGATCGGAGACTGGAGCGCGCGGCGGATGATCTGGATGCCGGCTTCCTGGTCTTCGTTGTCGCCCTTGACCGTGATTGCAGCCGAGGCCTTGAGCAGCATGACGCCGCCGCCCGGAACCACGCCCTCTTCGACGGCAGCGCGCGTTGCGTTCAGCGCGTCGTCGACGCGATCCTTGCGCTCCTTCACTTCCACTTCCGTAGCGCCGCCAACCTTGATGACGGCCACACCGCCGGCGAGCTTGGCAAGACGCTCCTGCAGCTTCTCACGGTCGTAGTCCGAGGTCGTTTCCTCGATCTGCGCCTTGATCTGCGAGACGCGGGCCTCGATGTCCTTCTTCTTGCCCGAGCCGTCGACAACCGTCGTATCGTCCTTCGTGATCGTGACGCGCTTGGCGCGGCCGAGCATCTGGAGCGTCACGTTCTCGAGCTTGATGCCGAGATCTTCCGAGATGGTCTGGCCGCCGGTGAGAACAGCGATGTCCTCCAGCATGGCCTTGCGGCGATCACCGAAGCCCGGCGCCTTGACGGCAGCAACCTTGAGGCCGCCGCGCAGCTTGTTCACGACGAGCGTGGCAAGAGCTTCGCCTTCAACTTCTTCAGCGATGATGAGGAGCGGCTTGCCGGTCTGCACCACGGCTTCAAGCACCGGGAGCAGCTGCTGCAGGCCCGAGAGCTTCTTTTCATGAATGAGAATATAAGGATCGTCGAGTTCAGCGACCATCTTGTCGGCGTTGGTGATGAAGTAGGGCGAGAGATAGCCGCGGTCGAACTGCATGCCTTCCACGACGTCGAGTTCGCTCTCGAGGCTCTTGGCCTCTTCGACCGTGATGACGCCTTCGTTGCCGACCTTCTGCATCGCCTTGGCGATCATTTCGCCAATCGACTTTTCGCCGTTGGCCGAGATGGTGCCGACCTGAGCGATCTCGGACGAATCCTTGACCTTCTTGGCCTTCTTGCCGATTTCAGCGATAACCTGCGTCACGGCCTTGTCGATGCCGCGCTTCAGATCCATCGGGTTCATCCCGGCTGCGACCGACTTCAGACCTTCGCGTACGATGGACTGGGCGAGAACGGTGGCCGTCGTCGTGCCGTCGCCGGCGACGTCGTTGGTCTTGGAGGCCACTTCGCGCACCATCTGGGCGCCCATGTTCTCGAACTTGTCTTCCAGTTCGATTTCCTTGGCGACGGTGACGCCGTCTTTCGTCGTGCGCGGGGCGCCGAACGACTTCTCGATGATCACGTTGCGGCCCTTGGGACCGAGGGTAACCTTCACGGCGTTGGCAAGAATATCGACGCCGCGCAGCATGCGCTCGCGGGCGTCGGCGGCAAATTTCACGTCTTTGGCAGCCATCGGGCTGAACTCCTGTGAATGGTGGGGGAGAAAAGGGAGATGAGGACGATCGGCGGCGACCCGCTTACTTGTCCAGAACGCCCATGATGTCGCTTTCCTTCATGATCAGGAGGTCCTGACCATCGATCTTGACTTCAGTGCCGGACCACTTGCCAAACAGCACCTTGTCACCCGTCTTGACATCGAGGGGGACGATCTTGCCGGTCTCGTCGCGGGCGCCCGGGCCGGCGGCGACGATTTCGCCCTGCTGCGGCTTCTCACCTGCCGTATCGGGAATGATGATGCCACCTGCGGACTTCGTCTCGGCATCGGCGCGCTTGACGACCACGCGGTCGTGGAGGGGACGGAACTTCATAATTGGGATTGCTCCAAGTGAAGGGAAACGGTCTAGCTGACGACCTTTAAACCATGGTCGTCATAGCCTCTGTTAGCAGCCTAAGATGTTGAGTGCTAACCGCGCTGAAATATAAGCCAGCCGCCACGCTGTCAAGGTCCACGCCAGCCCAAATGCGCTAACCGGTCCGTATCAGACCACGGAAATGTTTCGCTTGGGGCGCGATTAGAAGCTTGAGACCCTACCTAAGGTTGTGTTAACGAAATAAACAGAGAGCAGCGGCGGAAGGCGACTATGGGTGATGCTGGAAGACACCGAACGACGCTTGCGGCGGGTCTAGCGGCCGATGGACCAGCCGGAGATGGTCTCGGGACGGATGGTCCTGGCACACCGGTAGCAACCACGCGAATGGCGTACATGGCCGACCTTCTTCTCGAACTCCAGGATATGGCGGCCAAAGAAGGACACGCAACACTCGCCGGATTGTTGTCACTCGCGCATAGCGAAGCTCTGAACAAAATTCGCTAAGCTGACGGCAATGCGCCCGCTCTAGGTGCGGACGATGAGCACTGGCACGTGGGCGTGCGTGACAACCTTGGTCGCGACGCTTCCAAGCATCAAGCCGGCCAAGCCGTGCCGGCCGTGCGAGCCCATGACGATGAGATCGCAGCCTTTGTCCTTGGCGGTCTCTACGATGGCCTTGTGAGCCTGCGGATCGGTATTGTGAACCGTCTCGACGTCGATGCCGGCCGACTTGAAAACCTCGGCAGACTTCGCCAGCAACTTCTGCGCTGACTTTTCCATCGTAAGGTCGTAGTCGGCGGGTGGATACATCACGACGGCATCCCCCACGACAAGGCTCGACCATGGTGGCGTCACATGGACCACGACGACACGCGAGCCAAACGCCTTAGCCAGCGCGAGCGCATGATTCTGCGCCAGTTCCGACAGTTCCGAACCGTCGATTGCTACCAGAACAGTCTTGTACATTGGCAATTCTTTCGTTGCAGGAAGTCATGAGGAAGATGCTGTCGTCGGTTCTTACACTCAGTCGAGCTCGAGAACGCACACTACACGGAAAGTCTTCAAGTTACCGTCCGGCTCCTTGATTGACACATATTCGCCCGGCACGAAGCGGTGCGAGTTGAGGCGATAGCCTGTCTCATCGTGGGCCGGATCCCCGTGAATGTCATAGTGAAAGGCCCACGCCCCGCCGCGCTTGCGGACCAGGTGTCCGACTTCATCAGGCCCATGTTCGGCAAAACGGCGCACTCGACACCGGTCCTTGAGATCGTGATAGGCGTCGACCAGGATATGACCGGCATCGTCGATGGGAGCGATGAACTCGTAACCCGTTCTGTGGCTGCCCTGCGGATGCCCCGGCTCCCGCGCAAGTTCGAGGCGAACGCGCCGCAATAGTGTAACGGGCGAAGTGGAATGAGCGGCGGTCATGGCGCTTCCCTAAGGTTTTTATTCAGGTGTTCGTTACCCTCCATTAACGCGACGCTGCGTGAGACAACCTTGATCTCCATCAAGGTTGTCCGCCCCCGCTTTGCGTCATGGTTGACGCCAAATAAGGACGTGTCGAGGAGACGACGAATGAAGCGAACGATTGCGGCCTTGCTGGCCCTGGTGTGTGTGTCGGCCGGACCGTTTCACGCCAGTGGCGAGGAGAAGCCCGACATCCAGCCCCCGTCCGACTCCCGGTGGAAAATGGTTCTCAAGGACCAAGTTAAAGTCGATAAGAATTGCGATCTTGCCGAGGTTCTCACCTACAGCGAGTTGAAGATTGGCGATGATGTTGCGATCTCCGGCAAGATATCCTGCGTCGACGGCCGCGAATATGACTACAGCCGACCGCGCCCACACCAGAAGTTCGATTTCCGGCTCTGCGAACCCAGCGTCTGCTGATCGATGAGCTAAACGGCCGCTTCGGGTCTGAGCGATACGAGGCCTTGCCCGTGCCGCTCGATGCGGCCGGCAAGATCGAGTTCCATGAGAATAACCCTCAGTTCACGCGCTCCTAAATCCGTCGCCCGCGCCAGATCGTCGATAGGGATCGGCTGCGGACCCATGGCCACGACGACGCGATCCCGGTCTGACTTGCCGATGAGCGGCGGCGGCCGTAGCGGCGCGGGTGGCACGTCTTCGAACGCCGCATGTGGCTCCATCATCAGCGATGAACCCGTGAGAGCCGGAGCCAGAGCTTCCAGCACATCGTCCGCCGATGTCACCAGCGTCGCTCCGGACTTCAGAAGATGGTTCGTGCCCTCGGCACGCGGATCGAGCGGATGCCCCGGCACCGCGAACACCTCGCGACCTTGCTCGCCGGCCATACGCGCTGTTGAGAGTGTTCCCGATCGCCGCGCCGCTTCGATGACGACTACGCCGTGCGCCATGCCCGCCACCAGCCGGTTCCGGCGCGGAAAGTCTTTCGCCCGCGGCTCGAATCCGGGCGGCATTTCCGTTACCAGGCACCCCGTCTCTGCGATGGCTGCCTGTAACCGCGCATTCTCTGGCGGATAGATGTAATCGATGCCACCTGCAAGAACGGCAATCGTTCCGGTCGAAAGGCTCGCTTCATGCACTGCCGCATCGATTCCGCGCGCCAGCCCCGAGACGATCACCAGCCCCCGCCGTCCAAGATCGGATCCGAAACGTCGTGCGAGCGTGATGCCCGCAGCCGACGCCTGCCGCGATCCGACGACCGCCACGGCGGGTCTCTGCACCAGCGCCGTGTTCCCTTTGACATAAACCGCGGGAGGTGGCGCATCCACGTGAGCGAGCAGCGCCGGATAGCCAGGCTCTATGGTGAAGATGATGCGCGCGCCGATGCGTTCGGCCGCTTCCAACTCGCGCTCGGCCCGATCCTGCGAACAAATGCGCAGCGTTCGACCTCCACGCTTGGCGAGTTCCGGCAATGCGTCCAACGCTTGCACGGCTCCGCCGTAGTGATTGATAAGTTCCCGAAACGTGACTGGGCCGACGTTATCGGAGCGGATCAGCCTCAGACAGGCGAGCCGCTGCTCGGGATCGAGCTTCGCCACGGGCAGCGGCGCCGGTGTGAAAAAGTCATCATGGTCAGGCTTTGGCACCGATGCGCGGCTCCTCGCCCGCGAGCAACCGTTTGATATTGGCAGAGTGCTTCCATAACAGGATCGGCGTCATGATTGTCGCGAGTACGGCTTCCGGCACACGCCCAATAATGAACAAGTAGATCGGCACAACAACGCTGGCGACCAGCCCTGACAGGGAAGAGTAGCGTGTCACAACCGCAAGCGTGATCCACACGCCGCAAAAGACCAGCGCCGCAGGCCATGCCGCTCCGATCAGCACGCCGATGTAGGTGGCAACACCTTTGCCGCCCTTGAAGCCCAGCCAGACGGGATACACGTGCCCGATGAAGGCGCCGAGACCGGCGAGCAGTCCGGCCAGGATAGCAATGCCATTGAGACCGCCGTAGTAATGCCCGATCAGTACCGCCGCGGTGCCTTTCAGCGCGTCGAGAAGGAGCGTCGCCGCCGCAAGCTTTTTGTTGCCGGTTCGGAGAACATTCGTTGCCCCGATGTTCCCCGACCCGATCGAGCGGACGTCGCCATGCCCAGCCGCCCGCGTCAGGATCAGCCCGAACGGGATCGAGCCGAGCAAATAGCCGAGTCCAAGCGCCACCAGAGCCGGAAATGAAATCAACGGATCCATTAGCGCGAGGCTCCAGTGCTTGGCATCATGGTGATGGAAGCCGCGCGAGGATCAGATCCACTTTCGTGCCGAATTGATCAAACTTCGCCTCAAGCCCATCAAACCGGTTCTCAAGCCGCTCCATCCGGCATTCGAGCCCGTCCATCCGGCTTTCGAGCCCGTTCATTCGGCTTTCAAGCCCGTCCATCCGGATCTCCAGTGCGTCGATCTTGCGTTCGAGCGTCGAGAACCGTTGCGTGTGGAGAAGCTGTGTCTCGCGGATGGTGGCAATCTTCACATCGACGCCGGCAAAGCGCGCGTTCAGGTCATCCGGCAGATGCGCGATGATGTATTCGATATCGGTCATGCGCTTTTCGAGCGATTGAGCCATTACACCCCTCCATTGTGGCTGCGCTTTCCCCGTCGGGCAAGTCCCGCTTGGGGCCCTTCCCGTCCGTCAAGGAGGTGAACGGACGAGACGGCACGTTCCGTCGCTCAAACTAGCCGCGAAGTTGCGACTACCGCCCTGGTGCAAACTCGAACACGGTCTCACCATCGACAAGCGTGCGGAGAACCCGACCTTGCATTTTGGCTTCGTCGAACGGGGAGTTTTTCGATCGCGAGCGCAGGAGATCCTTGTTCACGACCCACGGCTCGTCGAGATCGACGAGGATGACGTCGGCCGGCGCGCCCTTCTGCAGCCGCCCGCCGGGTAAGCCGAACAGCTTCGCCGGATTGACGGTGAGCGGACGCAGCAGCGTCGGCAAGGCAACCTCGCCGGAATGATAGAGCCGTAGCGCCGCCGCCAGCAGCGTTTCGAGACCCGCGGCCCCATCGGCCGCCTCGGCGAAGGGCCTCCGCTTCACGTCCGCGTCCTGCGGATCGTGGCTGGACACGATAGTATCGATCTCGCCATTGGCGACAGCGTCGACCATCGCCGCACGATCATCCTCTTTCCTGAGTGGCGGCCGCACCTTCAAAAACGTGCGGTAGGACCCGATGTCATTCTCGTTCAATGTCAGGTGATTGATCGACACGCCGCATGTCACGTGAAGACCGCGCGCCCTGGCCTGCCGGATAATGCCGAGGCTCTCCGGGCATGAGATCGTTGCCGCATGATACCGGCCGCCGGTCATCTCCACGAGACGAACATCGCGCTCGATCATGATGATTTCCGCAACCTTCGAAATGCCGGGCAGGCCCAGTCGCGTGGCCACCTCGCCTGAATTCATCGCCCCGCTGCCGGCGAGATAGGGATCCTCGGTATGATGGACGATCAGCGCGCCGAAATCGCGCCCGTAGAGCAGCGCGTTCTTCATCACCCGCGTATTGGCCACGCTGGTCTTCCCGTTTGAGAACGCCACCGCACCAGCCCGCTTCAGCAGGCCGATCTCAGTCATCTCCTCGCCCTTGAGGCCCTTGGTGACGGCCGCCATCGTGTGAACGTGCACGATCGCGTTGTCGCGCGCACGCCGCTGAATAAAATCAACCAGCGACACCTGATCGATGACGGGATCGGTATCCGGCATCACGATCATCGTCGTCACGCCGCCCGCCGCCGCCGAATGGCTTGCGGTCTTCAACGTCTCGCGGTGCTCATAACCCGGCTCACCCGTAAACACCTGCGCATCGACGAGCCCGGGACACAGCACACGTCCCTTGCAATCGACCACACTAGCGCCGTCCGGCGCATTGCGCCGTAGATGCGCACCCAGATCCGCGATCACACCATCGACGACATAGAGCCCGCCCGGCTCGTCCCGGTTTGTTTCCGGATCGATGAGCCGCGCGTTGATGAACGCTGTCGGTCCGGTCGGTTTGCGGGGTGTTGCGGCGGGATTGGGGCTCATGGAGGGTTTGCCGCTCACGATCTGTTCGTTTCGGGTCGGGGGAGGTTCATCGCGAGCGCTTCGAGCACGGCCATGCGCACGGCGACGCCCATCTCCACCTGCTCGCGAATGACGCTGCGCGGATCATCCGCAATCGTAGAGGCGATCTCGACGCCGCGATTCATCGGCCCTGGATGCATCACAAGCGCGTCGGGCTTGGCCCGCGCCAGCTTCTCGTGATCGAGGCCAAAGAAATGAAAGTACTCGCGCACCGATGGAACGTAGGAGCTCTCCATCCGCTCCCGCTGCAGTCGCAGCATCATCACGACATCGACTCCTTCGATGCCTTTCCACATATCGGTGAACACTTCGACACCAAGTCGCTCGGGTCGCGCCGGCAGCAGCGTGGACGGTGCGATGAGCCGAACTCGCGCGCCCATGGTGTTCAAGACGTCGATGTTCGAGCGAGCCACGCGCGAGTGAAGGATGTCGCCACAGATTGCAACGGAGAGACCCGCGATGCGCCCCTTCGCCCGCCGGATCGTCAGCGCATCGAGCAGCGCCTGCGTCGGGTGCTGGTGCGCGCCGTCGCCGGCGTTGATGACCGAGCAATCAACCTTCTGCGACAGAAGCTCGACCGCGCCCGCCGCATGATGCCGGACGACGATGATATCCGGCCGCATGGCATTCAAGGTAATTGCCGTATCGACGAGCGTCTCACCCTTCGTCACTGATGATGTAGCGACGTTCATGTTCATGACGTCGGCACCCAGCCGCTTGGCGGCCAGTTCGAAAGAGGCCTGGGTGCGCGTTGAACTCTCGAAGAACAGATTGATATGCGTTCGGCCGCGCAGCGCCTGGCGCTTCTTCTCCGCTTGGGGAGGCGAGTCGGCGTTCTTGTCGGCGAGGTCGAGAAGGAATTCGATTTCGGGCACCGTCAGCTTCTCCGTCGAGAGAAGGTGGCGATGCGAGAAGCTCTTGGCTTGCTTCTGTGCGGATGTGGCCATTAAAGCGGTGTGTATACGCGCTCGATCGGAGGTGGGCAAGCGGCCTTCCACAGGTCTGCCCAATTGGCGCGACTTCAAGGTTGCAATGTGCTTAAAGCGTGAGGCCCAGGAGAGCTTTGGAGCATGAGCGACCGCTTTACGACCCACCGCGTGACGAACCAGGTTCCGCCGCTCACAGACGTCAACCTTTTCGCCTCCGATACGGCCTTGAACGAAGCGGTCACGCGCGAGGGGGCTTCAGCGTCCGCCCGTACGCTGAACGCCTTCGGATTGACGGCCGGGTCACAGGAATCACGCGAATTGGCCATCCTGGCCAACCGGCATACTCCCGAACTGAGCACACACGACCGCTATGGCCGCCGCCTCGACGTCGTCACCTATCATCCAGCCTATCATGACCTGATGCGCCGGTCCTGTGCGGAAGGCCTGACCAACTCAGTCTGGGCACATCTGGGACCGGCCGGTGCGACGCCGGAGAAATCGCGCCACGTGGTGCGTGCGGCTTCACTGTTTCTCGCCGCCCAGATGGAACCCGGCCACTGCTGCCCGCTGACCATGACGAACGCCGCGGTGCCGGTGCTCCTGAAGAACGAGACGCTAGCGCGAGATTGGCTGCCTCTCGTCTTGTCCCGCACCTATGATGAGCGCTTCGAGCCCGCCGTCGACAAGGCCAGCGTGACCATCGGCATGGGAATGACCGAGAAACAAGGCGGCACCGATGTCCGCGCCAACACGACACAAGCCGTGCGCAACGCCGAGGGCTTATATACGATCACTGGGCACAAGTGGTTCATGTCCGCGCCGATGTCGGATGCTTTCCTGATATTGGCCCGGACATCAGACGGTCTGTCGCTCTTCTTGATGCCGCGTTTCCTGCCTGATGGCTCCGTCAACGCGCTCCACTTCCAGCGCCTCAAGGACAAGCTCGGCAACCGGTCCAATGCCTCCTCCGAGGTCGAGTTTCACGATGCCACCGGCTGGCTCATTGGCGAGGAAGGCCGGGGCGTGCCCGCCATCGTTGACATGCTCACCTACTGCCGTCTCGACTGCGCGGTCTCGTCCGCCGCGCTGATGCGCTCGGCTGTCGCCAACGCCGTTCATCACGCCGAGCACCGCCACTCCGGCGGACGCGCACTCATCAATGAACCGCTCATGCAGCAGGTCCTCGCCGATCTGTCGCTCGACGTTGAAGCGGCCATCGCTCTTTCGTTCCGCCTCGCCCGATCGTTCGATCGCGCCCGCGATCCCCGTGCCGCCGCCTGGCGCCGGCTGATGACACCGGTTACGAAATATTGGGTGACGAAAATCGCAAGCCCGCTGATCGCGGAAGCGATGGAGTGCCTCGGAGGCAACGGCTATGTGGAGGAGTGGCCGCTTGCAGCACTCTACCGCGAAGCACCGGTCAACGCGATTTGGGAAGGCTCGGGCAACGTCATGTCGCTAGACGTCCTTCGCGTCCTGCAGAAAGAACCGGAGGTCGCAGAATTCGTAACCGAAGAGTTGCGCGCTGCTTGCGCCGGCGATACGGCACTCACCGCTGCCTTCGAACGATTGCAGGCGGTGCTGTACGAGCCGCGCCTTCTTGACGTGAGGGCGCGGCAACTCGTCGAGAGTCTGGCGAAACTCGCCGCCGCCGCGATCCTGCGCTCGCAAGGAAACAGCGCTGTCGCAGATGCCTTCATTGCAACCCGAATCGACGGTCCTGCCCGCTCCACCTATGGCCAGGGGCTGGAGTCATTCGACCTGAAGGCCATTCTCTCCCGCACGACCCCGAACCGGACCTCTTGATTTGCCCCGATCGACTTGCACCGCTACACAAACGAGGTTGCGGGCTTGGACGGCCTAGGCTACACGATCGGCCACGAAGCCGGGCTATGCCGCTGTTCGCCGAGCGATAAGCTTTCGAACCGCACTCCGAGAAGGAGTCGAGCTTCTTCATGGTGTTAGCTGCCGTAGCTCAGTGGTAGAGCACTCCCTTGGTAAGGGAGAGGTCGGTAGTTCAATCCTACTCGGCAGCACCAGAATTTATCAAACAAAAACAATGAGTTGAACGCGTTTTGCGGCTTGTACTCGTACATGCCGAAATCACTCGGGGTAGCGGAAAATGAATAGACAGCGTTCGCTGCCCAGCTCTGCACCTTAGCCTTCGCTGATCGAAGTTGAACGCACGTAAAGGCCACCACGATCAAAACGGCGGGCACGTCGATCACGTCTGAACCTCGTCGGCGTTGCGCATCGGGCGGACCCTGTAGCCGGCGAGGTAATCGGTGAGACGTCTGACGCTCAGCTGCCGATCAGCAAGGCCGACATGGCCGTCCGGACGAACAATATATACTGCGCCTGGGCGAAAGCCGGCTTTGCGCATATCTGGGGTGTCGTCCCACGAATGCGCTTTGATGCCCGCAGAATGCAAAGCGTCGGACATTGCTTGATTGAAGCGCTGAGCCATAGGCTCTGGCTGCGCTGCAACGCGTGCGGTCGTGACTTGATCGCGCCGGCCGTCGCATGGTGTGAGTCGAACGGCGTTCCAGCTGACACGCCGCTACTGCTCATCGCTCGGCGGCTGAGGTGCGAGCGGTGCGGCGAGCGCAAGGCCCACTGTTGGCCAGAGCCCCAAGACAGCTTGCAAGCGCGGCGGTACTGAGCTGCGACAAAAAACTATGGAGTCGAAATCTAAACGCAAATTTGGGCTGATACCCCATTCCAGTTCCGCGCTCAAACGAAGGGCTTACCCGTGTCCTTGCGGGTCAGCTTGTGGTGGACGCGGCGCATGGCCAAGAAGATGAAGCCGACGACGAGTGGAACCGATATCGCTGTCAGGAATTCCGGCGTCAACGGTTTAGGCAGGAGGCCAGCGTCCTTGATCCCTTTGCCGAGATAGCTAATGAGGCCGATCACGTAATAGCTGATCGCTGCCACTGAAAGACCCTCGACGGTTTGCTGAAGGCGGAGCTGCATGCTCGCGCGCTCGTCCATCGAGCGTAGGAGGTCGCGGTTTTGGTGCTGCAGCTCGAACTGGATGCCGGTGCGCAGCATGTCAGAGGCACGCGCGAGTTGCGCCGAGAGCCGACGCTGTCGATCCTCAACGGCGGCGCATGTATCGATCGCCGGCTCAAGGCGGCGGCGGAAGAAGGCGGTGATTGTGACGTAGTCACCCTCCCGCTGCTCGTCGATGAGCTCGAGTCGGCTCTTAACCTGCGCATAGTAGGCGCGGCTGGCGCTGAAGCGGAACGCCGTGCGTGCCGCCTGTGCCTCGATGGCCGCCGCGAGCTTGCTCAAACGCGCGAGCAAATCCTGCTGCGTTTCGGTGGCGGGACCCGCCGCAATGGCTTGTGTGATTTCTCCGAGCTCCCGCTCCATGTTCTGCAACTCGGGGCCGGCTCTTCGCGCTTCGGGCAAACCAAGGAGTGCGAGCGTACGATAGGTTTCCAGCTCCAGAAGTCTCTGCACAAGACGAGCAGCGCTCGATGGCGTCAGAGCCTTCGATTCGATGAGGAAGCGCGTGAACCCCTTGGCGTCGACCTTAAAGTCCGTCGTAACGCGCGCCGCACCTTCGGAGGCGTTGATCACGCACAAGGCCAGTGAATTGAAGCCTTCGGCCGGATGGGAGGCGAGAGTGCCGGGCGCGATGACGCTCATGTGAACCGAGGCGATGAGCTTGCCATGTGGCGTGAAAGTGATCTCGCCTAGGCCAATCGGATCGGGATAAGCAAATGTCTCGGCGGCGTCAGAGCCCGTCAGCCATGTATAGGTCGTGAACTCGGTGTGCTGCTCCCACCGAAGCTCCCAGATGCCGAAGTCGAGACGGTGATACTTGGCGTCGGGAGCCGGTGGCGAGACGCCAACTGCAATCGCGAGCTCAGCGATGTGGCTGCGGTCGGCGCGCGCCTCCTCGTCCGTGGTCATGAACGCGAAATGATAGATCCGCAGCGGCAGGTTCAACGGCAGGAATGGGCGCGCGTGTAGCTCGCCAAGTACCATGGCGCGCGATTCATGCTGCACCATGCCAGCTGGGGCAGGCAGGGCGGGCTCATTTGCGGTCTTTGTGTCGCTGTCACTCAAGGAACAATCCCCGTCCGCTCGCATGAGCACAATATCGGGCAGCAGCGACCTAACCAATGGGCGTACGCGCCGCACCTCTGGAGGGAGGTAGTATGCTCGGACAGGGTGCCAGAAATCCACGGCATTCCGAGCATCTTGTTTTCAACGACCCGACACACCATCTCCGCGCGCCAGAAGCGGATCTAGAGGTGTTGCATAATGACTTTTGCAACAAACTCGGCACTGACTGAATAACTCCGCCGGATTGTCAGCGAGTCCAAATCGGAGAGAGGACTGCTCGTCGCTTGCGCACTTGCCGACGCGATTAATGTGCCGGCGATATCTGTTATTCCGCTTGCTGCGGCAGGCATGTTGTTGTTTTCTGCCCCGAGCACAATCGAAAAAAATCAGACGTGCTGGGATGCTCCAGCAAACGCGCGGTACGGGTCTGGCAATTACCTTCTTTGGAATGAATGCCGTGGCAGTGGCGGCAGCATGCTACCTAGTCGGACGAGTCCTGAGGCTGGCCTGGACTTAGGCTCGGCTCCTCAGCGAGTATCCGCCGGATCGGATGCGGATGGTTCAATCAGGCTTTGAGAAGCGGGATATGCTCGATGCGTGATTTCACGCATTTATCTTGGCACGCCAATCCTAATTCTCAATCCTAATTCTGGCGTGCCGCGCACGACACACAAATGCTCCGCTTTCAAGTAAGGGACGTTTCCTATTTAAACCGCTGATATTGTGCGGTGACTTCGGTGCTGGCCCTCCCAAATCTGTAAGACCATTGCACGCGTGGGTCTATGGCCCGTGCCCCTCCTACGTCACATTTCGTGCCCACTACGACAAGAGGTCGGCTGTAAGTCGTTCGACCTGCAAAAGCGTGGGCGACTAGCGTCTATGGAGTATGAGTATGAAAGCGTTGCGCAACGGGCTCGTCGAATTGTCCGTACTGGCTGCCCTAGGTCTATCCGCCACGGCGGCGGTCGCGGACGGGATGTACAGCGCTGCTCCCAGCTACCGAGAGATGCCCTCGATCTGGTCGGGCCTGTATGGCGGCGTTCATCTTGGCTATGCAGATGCGGATAATGACGACGGCGTCGTTGGCGGCGTTCAGCTCGGCTATAATTGGCAATCGAGCGCGATCGTCTATGGCGTGGAAGGCGACATCTCGCTGGCGAGTGCAGACTCGGTCGACTGGCTAGCATCTGCGCGTGGGCGATTGGGCTATCTGCTCCAACCCAGTCTGCTGCTCTACGGCACAGCAGGTGTTGGCGGGGAAGATGACGCCGGCTTCGTATACGGCTTAGGCATTGAAAGCCAGCTCACGTACGGCACGACGGGCCGCATTGAGTATCTGGAATACGACGGCGATGACGTCGGTGTCATTAGAGCAGGCTTGAATTTCCAGATCGGACGCTAAACAGGCGAGGAGTGGCCGGGTCCTTTTGCGTTTCGCGTGGGATTGGTGGTTCGTCGTTCGCTGGGAACTTAACAGTTCGAAGTCCTGTCATCTTGCATTTGAGAACCGGCATACCGTTTGCGATCGCCGAAAGTCACACCGGAGCATTTGCAGAATGGCACGCGCGACGTTTTAAGAACTGGCCGAGGAGGTCCGCACCAACTTCGTGTCGAAAGCGAAACATCGCAGTTGCAAAGGCGAGGATTACGAGGAGACTTGTGACCACACCGCTTCCGACGGTCCAATAGATCGCGCGATGCAGCAAAACCGCACGTCGCTTTAGCACCGGTAGTTCGGTGCGCAAATTTGCCTGCGGGTCGTCGTCGCTTAGGACGCTCAGGGATCTGGACCGGTCGACCACGCGGTCCATTCGTGAAATCAGCACGTCCAGGAATTCTGCTTGAGCCGCGAGCAGAAAAGCGGGCCCGGCAACCTCAGATATCACAGTTGAGAGCTGGTTGATTGAGGGTGTGTCCAACGGCACTCGGTTCTCCCTTCGAAAAAGCCGCTCTCCCGCACGCTTGGTGCGTAGCTTGAGTGCGCCACGCCGCGAGCTCGACAGATCACGCGGGATTAGGCGCTTGGGGCCGTCCTAACTAATCTGGCAGAGCATGCTCATATCGCCAGTTCCTCGGGCTCAACCCCGACCATGTTCGAAAGGCACGCGAAAACGCATTCGCATCCCGGTAACCCAACGTGGGTGCTATATCAGAGACCGGCCGGTCTGTGTTTTCCAGGAGGAGTTGGGCCAGCTCAAAACGGGTCTGCTGAACGAGCTTGTGGAGCTGCCTTCCCTCGAGTGCAAGGCGCCTTCGAAGGGCGCGGTCGTGTAGACCGAATAGACTGCATACTGCGTTAGCCGAATAGTTTCCGCTGAGCACCATCTGGTACAGGACCTCTTGGACCTGTTCGCCAAGGGTCATTTTAGCCTTCGCTTGGTCCTGCATCGCTGTTGTCAGCAACCTATGCAGGAAGGCGTCTGCGCCATCGATTGGCCGATCGAGATCGCGCGATGAAAAGACGACGCCGGATACTTCGCTGTCGAACCTAATAGGGGCTCGGAAAAGCCGGCGATATGGTTCCGTATTGCTCGGCTTGCGAAAGGAAAACTGGACACTCTTTGGCTTCCAGGCTGGCCCACAGAGCTCTCCGAGGATCCGAAAGCCGATGGTAACTGCAACATCGTAGATGATAGGGATCGCGGGGGTCCGCGGATTATAAACAGAGTAGCCGAGAAGCGTGGTCGAGGGCGTGGGGGCGACTAAAACTGGGATGGCCCCTCTGTCGTGGTAGTGCAGGTTCATAGCCAGACTTCGCAGCGCATCTCCCACCGAAGGCGCATTGCGAAGCAGATGTCCCAGGGGGCCAAAATCTCGCATTTGGAATCGAGCTCCCAATAGCAGCCCAAGGTGCGGACAGTTTGTAAGCTTAACGCATGTCTCGAGTAGGCGACCCACCTCAACGAGGTGCAGGCGGTTTTCTGGATTTTCAAACACCTTTGGATCAATTCCCGTCTCTGCGAAGGCATGGCGAGGTTTGCACCCGAGACTTGTCAGTACCGCTGGCAGGGAAGTGATCGGCCCTACACTTATTTCGCCGGAGTTACTCATGGCGCTTAGGAGCCAGGATGTCGCCCGGGGCGTTCCATCCTTCGGCGGCGTTTCCTTTCGTGATCGAGAATGAGCCCATCGGTATGTTTTTGTCGGTGTCATTGAAAAATGTCCAAAACTGCAAGATCAGTACATCCGACTGCATGGTATACAATGGTGTTTTGAAACGAAATATGAGCCTTATCGCCGAATGAGGTGATGCGTGCTCGGTGCCGGTTGTGTTGGAGTTATTCGACATGAAGCGCTTTTTTTGTCTAGTTCCCGCTGCATTTGCCTTCATCGGTTGCGCCATTCCTACTTCTGCTCAGCAGGTTACAGGGACGCTCGGGTCGCCTAGCGCAACGACAACCATAACCGGAGAGCAGCTTCCAGCTCCCGATCCCGCTTTTGGCGGCGTCATCAAGAATGATGCCTTAGAGTCCAAACCCTGGTGGGCTCCGCGCATCGTGCCGCCGAAGGGGGCGCCAAACGTACTGCTGATAATCACCGACGACGCGGGGTTCGGCGTGCCGAGCACCTTTGGCGGGGTGATCCCAACTCCCACCATGGACCGCATCGCTCAGGAGGGCCTGCGATACAACCGCATGTTCTCAACCGCGCTCTGCTCTCCGACACGCGCCGCGTTGATCACGGGCCGCAACCATCACTCGGCTGGCTTCGGGGTGATCTCTGAACAGTCGACCGGTTTCCCTGGGTATAACAGCATCATCGGTCAGGACGCAGCCACCATCGGACGCATTCTTCGAGATAACGGCTACGCGACTTCGTGGTTCGGTAAGGATCACAATGTGCCGGCATTCGCGGCCAGCCAGTCCGGACCGTTCAACAAGTGGCCGACAGGCATGGGCTTCGAATATTTCTACGGGTTCATTGGAGGCGATGCTAACCAGTGGCAGCCAAACCTGTTCCGTAACACGACGCAGATCTATCCCTTCGAGGGCAAGGCTCCTGGGACCTGGAACCTCGTCACTGCCATGGCCGACGATGCCATCGACTACATGACGCGGATGCATCAGATCCAGCCGGATAAGCCAATCTTCATCAAATACGCGCCCGGAGCGACCCACGCCCCGCATCACCCGACCAAGGAGTGGGTGGATAAGATTAGTGCGATGAAACTGTTTGACGACGGCTATGAGAAGGTGCGTGAGCGCATCTTCGAAAACCAAAAGCGGCTTGGCGTTATTCCGAAGGAGACGCAGCTCGCCCCCTGGCCCAAGGAACTTCTCAAGCCGTGGGATGAATTGACCGCCGATGAGAAAAAGCTCTTCATCCGGCAGGTTGAAGTCTTCGCAGCCTATGCCGCCTACAACGATCACGAAATCGGCCGCGTAATCCAGGGCTTCGAGAATCTGGGACGGCTTGAGAACACGCTGATCATTTACATCAACGGCGACAACGGGACGAGCGCGGAAGGCGGTCCTCTCGGCACGCCGAATGAAGTCGCCTTCTTCAACGGGCTTAACAAGCTTCCGGCCGAAGTGCAGCTTAAGTTCTACGATGTCTGGGGCACCGAACAGACCTACAATCACATGTCCGCCGGCTGGTCCTGGGCCTTTGACACGCCGTTTTCATGGTTCAAGCAGAACGCATCCGCTCTAGGTGGCATCAACCAAAACATGGTCGTGTCGTGGCCTGCGCGCATAAAGGATAAGGGGGCACTACGCGAGCAGTTCATGCACGTCATCGACGTGGTGCCTACGATTCTTGAGGCAGCGGGCATCCGTGCGCCGGAGATGGTGGATGGAATTAAGCAGAAGCCGATTGACGGCACGAGCTTCGCCTATACCTTCGATGCCGAGAACGCGAAGGCGCCGACGCGGCATACCACCCAGTACTTCGAAATGATGGGCCAATGGGCGCTCTATGACGATGGCTGGTTCCTTAGCACGAAGGTCAATCGCGCGCCGTGGGAAGCATTCGGGCCGGCTAATCCAGACCCGCTCAACAATCAGGTGCTCGAACTGTTCAACCTGAATGAGGACTTCAGCCAGACGAACGATCTGGCGGCAAAATTCCCTGACCGCGTGCAAGCGATGAAGGCAAAGTTCATCGCCGAGGCCAAGAAGCATGAGGTCTTCCCGCTGGACGCCTCGGTGGCGGCGCGCATCGTCGCGCCTCGGCCGAACATCACGGCAGGACGAACAGAATTTGTCTACACGGCGCCAATGGTGGGTCTGCCTCAGGGTGACTCTCCTCTCCTGCTCAACACATCCTACACGGTCACCGCAGACATCGACGTGCCGGAAGGCGGCGCCGAGGGGATGATACTGACCTCGGGCGGACGCTTTGCTGGCTACGGCTTCTACTTGCTCAAAGGCAAGCCGGTGTGGCTGTGGAACCTTGTCGATCTGAAGCGCATCAAGTGGGAGGGCCCGGACGCCCTGACACCCGGCACGCATACAATCGAGTTTGATTTCAAGTACGACGGTCTCGGGCCGGGCACGCTGGCATTCAACAACTTCAGTGGTGTGGGCCGGTCCGGGACCGGAACGCTCAAGGTGGATGGCAAGGTCGTTGACACCAAGACGATGGAAAAGACACTGCCCATGATCTTGCAATGGGACGAGGCCTTCGACATCGGCTCCGATACGCTGACGGGCGTGAACGATGCGGACTACCAGCCACCGTTTGCGCTGACTGCGAAGCTCGACAAGCTGACGATCAAAGTCGATCGCCCGCAACTATCGGAGGACGACATCAAGAAGTTGGAGGGCGTCAAGAAGGCTGCCGCCGATGGACCTATTTCCGAAGATCTCAGCTTCGTCCATAAGCTGGAAGGGCGGTTGGAGAAGCGTGAGGAATGCAGCAAGCAAGCCGATGCGCAAGAACTCGGCCCGATAGAGCGGATCATATTTGTCCGCAGATGCCTCATGCAGTGAGGTTAGCGGACGTGGAAGGCGACCGGCTAGAAACAGCCATCGTCAAGAATCATATTTCGCGGGGGCTTCCTACAAGACTGGACGTGACGCCGATGCCTGGTTCAATGATGCTCGGTGCACCACGCGAGGTTGCCATGTCCAAGCCCTTTCACGGCCAGAAGACCGAAACCCAAGTGTTCGATGTGTTCGGCGTCCATATCCGCATCATGTTGCCAACAGACGCTGCCGACGGCTCGCTGAGCATTTTCGAGGACCACAACGAACCAGGGGCAGGGCCGCCGCTGCACGCCCATCACGACGCCGACGAGATCTTCGCCGTCGTCTCCGGGGCGTATAAGTTCATATGCGGAGAGGCCGTGATCGATGGGGGAGCCGGCGACGTCGTCCTTGTTCCGCGCGGAACGCCGCACACGTTCTTGAATTCAGGTGCAGGGCCGGGCCACTTGATCGTGACCATGCGGCCGGGTGGGTTCGAAGGCTTCTTCAAGGCCGTGGCCGACGCGAACCTTCAATTGCCACGCGACATGTCTGCGATCGCGGAACTGGCAAAACAGTACCATCTCGAGTTTCTGGGGCCCAATCCGCTGGTGATTTGTCGTGCGGTTTGAATCCGGCCCTAGTTTGGAACGTGATCGATCAAGATCCGCCTTCTAAAGTTTGCTCTTCTTGTCTAGTCGCGCAAGCCACCGATCAAACGTCAGCTCCAGGGCCTCGATATCGCAGTTCACCACGCCGCTTCGCATCATACTTGCTGGCTTCAGCAAAGCGGAGATGTTGCAGTCTCCATTCTGCTGCGGCCTCCCGCTCCGCGCCGTGCAGAAGATCCCCTGTTGCGAGAATTTGAAGTTTCGCGTCAATGCGCTTGCCGAGATCTTCGAGGCGCTTTCGCAGCACAACATCTTCATTGTCTTCCATTTCGGTCTCCCGATGTGGGTGCGGCTTAGCGGGCTGGCTGTACCGTTGCGCAGTGTGGAATGATAACAATATGGAGTGCCACGCTCCATTCTCAAGCGGTCCACTATGAAACGTCAGCCGCCGCATTGGTTTCAAAAAATTAGGTGAAGCCTTCACGACCATGCTGAACCTAAGGCACGGCGAAATCGCAATGATCGGGTTGTCATTCACGCATCGCTCGTCTTTCAAGTGATCACGGACTTTTCCAAGAGAGGCATTTGAATTCGGCTTGTTAGCCGGATCTCTCAGACGGCGACGTTTGCACAATACGAATTTGTAAACGTCAACAGCCGTGCGTCCGCGCTTAAATTTAGCCGGAGAGAGCCCATATATGCGGTGCGGCACGCTCAGAGTTAGTAGGTTTCTGAGCGATGCAGCAGCTCTAACTCTGTGACAACTGATTTTTCGCAGGAGTGTCTCATGATCAGCGTGAAGACAGCGTCATTGGTCCTTGCCTCCTTCCTCATCTTAACAGGCAGCGCAAACGCAGTGACGGTTCTCAACAAAGACACCAAGGAACACAAAATTGGAATTGACTGGGGCAACAAGGAACGTGTCGAGCATATGGCGGCAGGAAAATCCGCCAAGTTCGATTGTCCCGACGGGTGCGGCGTCACGGGACCCTGGGGTTTCTCGTGGATGGCGAAGGGCACCGATGAGATCGTTACTAACGGCAAAGACCTTATCAGAGTAGGCCCGCTGCAGCAGCACTCGTCATAGCCGATGAGTGAAGTCTGTCGCGAGTTCGGTTTGATTTGGCGGTGTGGACTTGCTGGCGCACGCTAATGCGTGATCCATTTGGCAGCCGCGTAAGCGCGCTGGTGCAGATAAAGCTAGAGTCCAGCCGAGCGACGTCATCCATCTGCTGTTGCTCGGCCTGAAAAATTGTCATGCACGTCGCAACGCCAAGCGAATTTGCCTGTCAGCAGCGGTCATATGTCTACGTCAGGGCATCGCGGGTTGCAAAGCTAAAGGTGCTCTTGGTGGGCACTCCACTAAATGGTCAGTTCCTTCGCCTCTGCTGTCTTAGGGGCGATTGGTAGGAGCTTCGTCATGAATAAACTTTCGGCACTCAGCGGGGCTGCAGGTCCCTATCAACTCATGGCTCAAGAGGGCCCCGCCCAAAATCCAGGCGAGCACTGGAATTGGATGCACAATTGGGGAATGATGCACGACTGGGGCAGCGGTTGGGGAATGATATTTGGCCCCCTCTACATGATCGCATGGCTAACAATTCTAGTTGCGGTCATTGTTTTCCTAACCCGATGGATGGGGATCGGAACCAGTTCTGCCGGCGCCCGCACGGCGCGCGAGATCCTTGATGAACGCTTCGCAAGCGGCGACATTGATCAAGAGGAATACGAAAAGAGGCGCCGAGCTCTCAATGGCTGATGTCCTGCCTTCGATCGCTTCAATTCCGGATCGACCGCTCGATAGAGTTATGCCTTCTGGCCAGTAGCGGCGGCGGTCGAAATATAGGCGGAAGGTCTTCGCCTCGTCGAGGATAACGTCCGCTACATGGTTGAAGTGGAGCGGATTGAGGCGCCGCCCCAACCCGACTGGGCAACGCGGAACGCGGTCATTCTTGACCTCGATACGATGAGGCTCAGGGATTTTTCTGTGCCTGGGCGTTTGGGGCGACGCGTCGATTATCATCCGGCAAATCGAGCGCGTTCCAAACGAGACAAATGCTAGCCATCTTGTACTGCACGATCAGGCTATGATAGGCGGCCATGAGGATCAACGTCAGTGAGCCGCGGGGGGGGGGTGGGGACCTTGGACGTCACATCAATCCTGTCTCTTCTCGGCGGGCTCATTTGTGCCGGGCTGGGTGGTGAACTCTTCGTGCGGGGGACGGTAGGTCTCGCACGCGCGGCACGAATCTCGCCCGGCATCGTCGCGGCAACCGTCGCCGCCTTTGCTACCTCGAGCCCAGAGGTTACGATTGCCGTCAGCTCGGCTCTCGATGGCGTGCCACAGATCTCGCTCGGAGACGCACTAGGAAGCAACCTCGTCAACGTCGCGCTCATCCTAGGCCTAGCGCTCGTGATCGCGCCGGTCAGGGCGCAAGGCGGCAGCCTAAAGCGTGATCTCCCGGTCGCGCTCCTAGTTCAGGTCGTGCTGCTGGTGCTGCTCTTCGACGGCAGGTTATCGAGAATCGACGCTGGCCTATTACTCGCAGTTTTCTTGGCATGGCTCTTCGCCGTCGTTCACGAGGCGCGCTCGCAGCGCCGCAACTGAGGTCCTGGGCGAGCCGCGTCCCTCCCGTGCATTCCTGGAAAGCGGTGCTGGTTTGGCTCTGCTGATTTCCGCTGGAAAACTGATCGTACTCGGCGCCACAGGGATCGCCACCGCCTTCGGACTGAGTGAATTCGTCATCGGTGCCACGATTGTCGCCATAGGCACGTCGGTGCCGGAGATGGCCACGGTTCTCATCTCACGCTGGAAAGGCCACGACGAGGTCGGGCTAGGTACCGTGCTGGGCAGCAACATCTTCAACGGCCTGCTCGTCGTCGGGATCGCAGCAGCAATTGCACCTTACGAAGTCGGATTTCGCGAGGTCGCGACGGCCCTTGTCATTGGCCTCGCCGCGGTGGCGCTCATTTATCCTCCTCGATCAGGTATTATAGACCGGTGGCGTGGCGGCCTACTGCTGGCGCTGTATGCCGTCTACGTCCTGGCAGTTTTGCAGGCTTGAGTGACGCCAAGCCCCACCTATTTGGATAGCTGTATGAGTTTCGGCAGCAACGCATTTGGTAAGCAGAGACCAGCAGAGGAATAGCGTGGAAGATCGGCGCGACGTTCACGACTGAGATGGCCATGTGTGACATTGCTCCCGCGTTGGCTTAGCGCGCGGAGGAAGTGCAATGGGATCAGATCATCATGGGCACGCGCATCTCGTCTCATTGCCAATTGCTCTACTGAGCCGGTGCCAGTTTCCCGTCGGTGGCAGAAGGCCATTTCTTCTCAGTTTCAAGTTATCCACAGGCGACAACGCAGGCGCAAAATTCGCGAAGGTTATTTGCAAATTGAAGGCCTTGGAAATTATTCAACGCGCTGCAGCAGACAGTTGATGTCAGAAAGCATCGGGGCATCGCGCGTCAGATGCATTAAGATGCAACAAATTGAAGGTCGCTGAAGCGATCATTGGCAAAAGAACAGACTGTCCCACCTCCAAGCGGCACCCATCCCCCCGTGGTGCCTCGGGACAGTTTCAGTGAGCCTCACTGCCGTCCCCCAAACTTTGAGGCTCACACTTTATTCTGAAGAATACCCCTCCCCAGTCATGAGGAGGGGCACTCCGCCCGCCGAGCCCACTTCGGCCATCCCCATGCGACGGTCTCAAGGCGAAGGTCGCATCTTCTGCCTTGCGAGAACTGAGGTCCAGTACCAACAAAGTGATTGGGTACAGACTGCGCAAATGGCAACGTGCGGACAATTGACGTGATTATCGAACGTCGCGTCTGCTCTTGTCCCAGGAGCAGCCGCGCCAATGACGTGCTAACAACAGCAGCTCAGGGCTAAGAACCACATAACTGGTCTAGTCGGATGGTACGCTGCACATTGTAGCCCGTTATCAGAAGCAGAATTCGCCCCTTTTTGATGAGAGACGCTTCAACCTACAAAACAATGTCTGCTTCCTGGGTGATTGCATAACTCTTGTTAGTGGAGATACGGATTGGTGCGTCACTTGTCATGAATGCATTGGAACTAGGCCTACAATTGAGCTCAACGCCGCCAGAAAAAAGCAGTTGAGGTGACCAGATCACGGAGGCGGCATTTGTGCTTTCGCCTGGTTGGCTGAGATGCTCGCCATCCACGGGGAGAGCTGTCGGATCATTTTGCCAAATACATCATTAAGTGCCGCGGCAGCTTCAGACGCGTTCGCATCCTTCAGAACAGACGACTCGCGAAAAACTTTAGAGCCGAGATTTTTTCCGTCATTTGAAATCACCTTGGCAGATACGTCTAGGTTTGCCGTCGGCTGTGGATTGGCCGAGACGGACAAATTGCGAATGTCCAACACCAGCTGCAAGTCTGTCTGAAGCCCATCGATATTCCGTGTGACAGACCGGAAGCAATTCGAATTTTCAAGACTCTCAACGACTTTCGCCTGGACGAGCGCAGGCATCGTGTCGGCAAGCACACCTTTATCGAAGGCATGCGGGTCCGGAAATGATCCCATCACGGGAATCTTGTTTGTGCTGATCCCCGTTAACGCCGCTGGCTCGGGACAACGAGCTGGACATCAGCTGTCTCCGCACATGTCGGCTCACTTGCAGGCACGGTCAGATTGTAGACGGGCGTTGGAGGTGCACCCGCGGCGCCTCCAGTCATGCGCTCCAGGCCAGCAAGAATGTCATCTATGCGCTCGGAGTATATTCTTATGCTTGGCGCACTCTTCCTTGGTCTTAGGCGCGTCGGCGGCGAACGTGGCTCATGGTGAGAGTGTGGATCATGCGACCAGCATCCACCGGTTGCCCTGCAACCGCCACTCAGTCCACAGAGCCAACGACTTCATGCTAAGGGCCATGCTTCAAATCGTTGCGTCTCATTTCGCCCGGATGAAGTGTAAGTTAAAGTTTTTGCTGCGTGATCGCTTGCAAGTAAACTCCCGCCTGGTCCCTAACCGGATCATTCTTGAAGCCAATAGGCTGATCTCGCATAGCGCTGGACTGAAGTCCAAGAGACACCTTCAGCGCATTGGGCCCGAAGCATACCCGCAATTTTGTCAAGGGAAGCGCGGCGGGATTGAATAGATGGCATCGAGATTTCCGACAGTATCTAATGGTCGATGGCGTGCAACGAGACGGCCACTCGCAGCCCTCAGATGCGCGTTAATTCGGGAAGGATAAGCTTTGAAGCAGAACGCTTTGTATGGACAGTCCGGTGGTGTTACTGCCGTAATCAATGCCTCAGCTTGTGGTGCTATCGAAGCCGCCCGTCGGCACGGTCATATTATTGGAAAGATGTTCGCGGCGCCCAACGGGATTATGGGCGCATTGGACGAGGATTTAATTGATACTACAGTAGAGAGTGACGATGCGATCGCTGCTCTTCGCCACACACCCGCAGGAGCATTTGGCTCGTGCCGCTTCAAGCTTGAGGATTTCGACATCGACAGACGACGATACGAGCGTCTGATCGCCGTTTGTAAGGCTCACAATATAGGCTATTTCCTATATAATGGTGGGGGGGATTCCGCCGACACTTGTATAAAGATTGCCCAGTTTGCAGAGACGGTGGGTTATCCGCTTCAATCAGTCCTTATTCCGAAGACAATCGATAACGATCTATTTGGAACGGACACCTGTCCCGGCTTTGGCTCGGTGGCGAAATATATTGCTGTGTCGACGCGCGAAGCTTCCTTCGACGTTCGCTCGATGTCGCGCTCATCGACGAAGGTCTTTGTTTTTGAAGTCATGGGACGACACTCTGGATGGATTGCTGCGGCAGGCGCATTAGCGGCGGATTCGAACCATGACCTTCCGATCGCGATCGTTTTCCCCGAGATCACTTTCGACAACGCACGTTTGATCGCCAGGGTCAGGGCTATGGTTGACCGCTACGGCTATTGCACGGTCGTTGTATCCGAAGGCGTCAAGCGAGCAGATGGTAGGTTCCTCGCCGAGCAGGGGACAAACGATGCATTTGGGCACTCGCAATTGGGCGGAGCTGCTCCCATCGTCGCCGGAATACTAAGTTCAGCTCTAGGCTACAAATGCCACTGGGCCGTTGCCGACTACCTCCAGCGATCGGCGCGCCACGTTGCGTCGCGCATCGACGTCGATCAAGCGTATGCCGTGGGTAAGGCGGCCGTCGAAATGGCAATTGCCGGTGAAAACGCGATTATGCCGACTATCGTGCGGACCTCCGGCGAACCTTATACCTGGGCGATTGGGAAGGTGCCGCTCGCAGAGGTCGCCAACGTCGAGAAGCTATTACCGCAAGAATTCATCTCTGCAGACGGATTTGGCATCACCAATCCATGCCGCGCGTATCTGCTGCCCTTGATCCAGGGCGAAGACTATCCACCCTACAAGAATGGCTTGCCAACCTATATTACTTTAAAAAACAAACGCGTGCCAAAGCAGCTGAGGCCATTTGAGCTTTAGCGTAGTTTAAAGCCTTGCCGATCGCCCGACATACCGACTTCTCACTTGCTCGAAGGGTGATAACCACTCGATGTGACGCCACCGACCTTGCTGTACGCTCTGACCAACCTACTTCGGCTGAAGGAATTACCCTTTGAAAGCTCGGCTTCGCAAAGTTCTCCATGATTTCGGCGAGAAGTTCTGGATCGTTCCAGCACTATTGGTTTGCGGCGGCATTGTTTCAGCAATGTCATTAGTTCAGGTTGACCGAAGCGGTATCATACCAGCATGGCTGCTTGAAGACTGGCTCTACAATGGCGGTGGTACGGGCGCTCGGACGTTGCTAGGAGCCGTGGCGTCATCGACCATCGGCGTTGCCGGCACCGTCTTCTCCATAACTATCGCTGCGCTGTCGCTAGCGGCCGGCCAGATGGGTCCCCGGCTACTCCGCAATTTCACACGGGATCGGGGCAACCAGATTACGCTTGGCGTTTTTCTCGGAACTTTCGCCTACTCACTCGTTGTACTGAGAACGGTTCGGAGTGAGGCAGAGGGCGCGTTCGTTCCGCATCTCTCACTCAGCGTCGCCATTGCGCTGGCCTTATTATCCGTCGCCACACTCGTATATTTTGTTGGCCATATGTCCAACCGCATCAATGTCGATACGGTCATTGAACTTGTCAGTAACGACTTGCGCAATGCTATCGTGAGACTAGCGACCGACAAAGAACAACACGAGACACCACCCGATGAGATATGGCTAACGGCGACGCCAATTTTCGATTCGAGATGTGGATATCTGCAACACATCGACTACGAAGGATTGGCGGACTGGGCGGCTGAAAGAAGGACGGCCATGCGTTTGCTCATCCGCCCCGGCAACTATGTTTTTCCCGGTGCTCCAATAGCCTTGATCGAGCCACACGTTGAAGGTGCCGACCGCGCAATTTACACTGCCACGGCGCTCGGCTCGCGTCAGGCTGGCGCGGACGATGTTGAATTTGCCGTTCGCCAGCTGGTGGAGGTTGCGGTTCGTGCTCTGTCACCCGGAATTAATGACCCCTTTACCGCTATAAGTGTGCTCGATCGCCTCGGCGCATCGCTATGCGAAGTCGCAAGACTTAGATTGCCGACGAACGTGATAGTTCGCAGTAATCGCTGTGTTTTGGTTGTGCCCTCTGTGGACTACGAGGGCCTCACCGACGCGTCTTTTCATATGATAAGGCAGAATGCCTCGGGTAAACCGTCGGTGCTCATTAGGATGCTTCAAGTATTGACGTCCGTCGCAGGCTGCGAACGCGATCTGGTCCGGGTCAGGTCGCTTAAACGTCATGCAGGGCTGGTCCTGTCAGATGCCGAACGTGACGTGCCCAATGCATCCGATCTCTATGACGTACGCAAAGCCCACCGCGAGTTTGAGCGCATGGTCTCAGGCGGGCCAACAGCCTTGCTCGGAACCCTTTGATGTTAGGGTATGGAGACTATGCTGGGAACATCCGAGTCTTCTGCAAATATTGTCGCAGAAAACCACCTTTCATGGCGCACCTGCCGGAACGAGCGGCACGTTATATCGCGTTAGAATGGCCAGAATTGCGGTTCGATTCTTTGCAAGGGCTGCATCGAGTGCGTCACGCAAAGCCTTATCCGGATGACGAACACCAAAAGCAATATCGAACGCCATTGGCATTTGACCGTCGAGCTGGTTCAAAACCGGCTCGACGTGAAGCGGTGGGTCAGCCCGAGCGGCGAAGTAGCCGGCGGTCGGACCCCACACGATCCCTATATCGATATCGCCTCCTGCCACAGCATCGATGATGCGCGCGGGCGGGTTGGGGTGCGAGTAGTCGGCATACAGGTGATAGCCACGCACATTTTCTGTAATACCGCGGCGAGCGAGAGCTTCAGCCGGAGGTGGGTTATGACCGTCGTCACCGACAAGCTGCACGCCGACGATCGCGCGACGCAGCACCTGATCGTCGAACGAGGTCAGGTGCTTGTCATCAGAACGCGTGACGAAAGCATAGGTGGAGCGATAGTACGGCCGCGTGAGCGCAACGCCTTCGATGCCTGAGGGCAGGCCGGCAACAACATCGCATCTGCCGGCTTTAAGAGTTTCGCGGAGAAAGCCGCGCCGCTGCGCCCGCCAAGTATAAACGGGAGTCGAATGCAGTTCGCGCGCAATCAGCGTTACGATTTCGTTTTCGAAGCCCTCAAGATGCTCATTTGAAAAGGGCAAGTTGTTCGGATCTGAGCAAACGCGCAGTTCGGCCGCGCTGAGTGGTCGTATTGCGCAGAGCGAAGCGACTAAAAACAAAACCGTCACATCAGCGAAGCGAGAAGACATAGAGCATTCCTCCCTTTGTCGTCGCATTCGTTCTTCATGGCACCGCTCCCGGTTCATCCGAAACGCGATAACCCCCCCAAAGTTTCATGGGCGGGTAGGCTTCGCGCTTTACGGCGACTGCGGTATCCGCCGCCCTGTCCTGCCGACATTCGAGACACGGCCAGCACAGCGCGGATTGCCGACGGCTAGAGTGTCGCGGAGCCGTGGACATGGTGCGGCGGTATCGCGGCGAAAGGCATCTGGACCGAAGTTTTCGAAACGTTGGCTTAATTGGAATCGACGGGCGGACCCACGGGTCCGATCAATTGAATTCGGCCTGCTCTCGCAAAGGCTGCTAAGTCGCCGTGGCGGATACCACCAAGGAACCGAACTACAGACCGCAGCGTTTTCGCCACGAGGCCTGCAATGGCTTGGCTTTCGAGAGGAGGAGGTAAACATGAAACGGTATTTCGCAACGGCAGCACTCGCTGTTCTCACGGCAGCGGGCCCGGCAATCGCTCAAGAGCAGCAGGTGCAGCCAGCACAATCCGCTGAAAAGTCGATGTCGACCACCACCGATGCAGCCGGCAACTATTACACCGCAAGCGAGCAGAGCGATTTCCTGGCTTCCAATCTCATCGGGTCTCGGGTGTACGCGACGACGAAAGAGATCGATGACGCCCAACCGATGAACAAGGTCTCCACTGATTGGGATGACATTGGTGAAGTGAATAACATCATCATCGGAAAGGATGGCGCGGTTAAAGCGGTCGTACTCGGCATTGGTGGCTTCTTGTCGATGGGTGAAAAGAACGTTGCGGTGAAGATGAACGCACTTCGCTTCGTCAAGAAGAGTGGCGACGACGCTAGTGACTTCTACATCGTGGTCAAGGGAGATAAAGCCTCTCTAGAAAAGGCGCCGACATGGAAATCACGTGCGGGCGATTGATCAGATAGTCGCACGGAGCAAGCCGCCAATCGCGAAAGCGCTATTGGCGGCTTTGTCATTTCGGCATCGCTGATTTGTCCTGTCGGACTAATGACCTCACTCGGTCTTGATTAGAGACGAACGTACGGCTCTGCCGACCATCGATCTGAGATGCTGGCCATGACGTTAGCATCGCCGATCGGCCCTGTCGTAAAGCGGGAGGGACGAGCTTGAGAGTATGAGATAGTCGCGACGCCCACATCATCCAGATTGCTCCCTTTCGTCCTGCACCGACCGCCACGCTGATGCCTTATTTGCCCCGAGTGGTGGGTGCCTTCACCTGAGTGGGGGCTTCTCGATGATCAGATGGCTTACTGGGATCGCGTTGGCGGTCGGCGCGCTTGTGCCTGCTGGTGGAGCGATCAGGGCGGAAGCGTTGTTGCGAGCGAATGGCCATTTTCTGAAGTGGAAGTCGCCGTCAAACGGCTCAGACACGGTGATCTCTTACGCCGTCTTGAGCGGGCCGTTCGAGCTTCCCAATGATAAGACTCTAAGTCCCGACAACTGTGGATCGATGCACGCATTTTCCGACATCGTGGCGAAGTCGCCCGAGGTGTCCGTTCAGCTGGCAAAGCAGGAGCTGAAAGCCGCGTTCGCGGCATGGGAAAAGGCAGCTGCTCTGACCTTTGTCGAGGTTGAGGATGCTAGTCGCGCGAACATCGTTATCGGAGCGGCTCACTCGCCCGCAGGGAGAGCTTTCGCCAATCTGAGGGTGAAGTCGGTTGAGTCGCAGACACCCGTTTCGAGAGGACTGGGGAAGTTCGACCCCGAAAAGGCGCTAAGTCTTGAAAAATCAGGTGATGATAACGAGAGTGACTTCATCGCAATTGAGCAGGCTTATGTTTGCCTGAGCCCGCAGTCGCGCTGGAAGGTCGGTCTCGACGGAAACATTGGTATCTACGATTTGCGGTACACCTTCACGCATGAAATCGGTCACGCCATCGGGCTCGATCATCCCGGTCGATCGGGCGCAGTCATGGCGTATCGTTACGAGGAGCGCGTTCAGCAATTGACGCCGTCTGACGTTTCGGCGGTGCAAAAGCTGTATGGATCTCGGCAGTAGCTCTGCGATCGTGTGGAGCGGTAGTCTGTCTCCCGAGGCGCGGAGCGACGAGTAACGCTCCCGCGTACACCCGCCGAATACCCCTCCCCGATGACGAGGAGGGGCACTCTGCCCGCCGAGCACACTTCGGCTCCCCCATGCGACGGTCTCCAGGCGAAGGTCCCATCATCGGCCTTGAGCGAACTGAGGTCCACTCTCAAGAAATTGATGGGTGACAAACTGCGCAGGTGGCAACGCACGGACAATCCAGCCGTGAAGGCTTTCGAAGCCGCGGATGGTCCAGATCGGAAAGCGCAGACAATTCGGCATAGCCCGTCGCTATCAAGATCGGCAGACGGGGACGCGAAGCTGAGCTCGAGTTCGTCGCGAGGCTAGTGCGGGCAGCTAGCCGATTTCTGCAACAACATCGGCCAACAGCAGCCAGCCAACTGCACCCGTAACGTGCAACCTTTACTGCTGTTGGTGCGCCGAAAAACACGACTGCAAGGTGCGGACAAGACGCTCGGAACGAAGCGGCTTATTGAGGTGTGGCGCAGAGCTGAATTCGAGCGGCCGCTGCGCAGATCCATACCCGGATACCGTCAAGAACGGCGTGCCCCGGTCCGCAAGCACCTGCGCTACGGGTGCGGCTGACTCGTTACCGAGATTGACGTCGAGAATAGCTGCGTCGCATCCCTCTTCTTTCAAGAGTTCGAGAGCCGATCCCACCGAACCGGCTGGGCCGACGACCTCGTAGCCGGCGTCCTTCAGCATGTCGATCAGCTCCATGGCGATGAGAGCCTCGTCCTCGACGATAAGCACCCGGCGTGAACCCGGCACTGAGTTAGTCGGCGGCGTTTGCCTATCCTGTTCGATCGATCGGACAAAGCTTTCGCTGTCGAGCACCTTCTCCGCCGGACACGTGACCCGCCAATCTAAACCAGTCGTGGCATAGTCGAGCGTCACGTCACCATCAAGGCTCATCTTGACCATGTCTCCAATCACCTTCGAGCCAAAGCCACTGCGGGATGGAGCGCTAACCGGAGGGCCACCGCTTTCCTTCCAGGTGACCGTGAACGCCAAGGCGTCGCCAGTGTCGGACGAAAGGCTCCATCCAACGGCGATCGACCCGTTTTGGTTGACAAGGGCTCCATACTTGGCGGCGTTCGTGGCGAGCTCGTGCACCGCCATCCCTAAGGCCTGTGCGGCAGCAGCTGTCACGGACACAGGCGGCCCAGAGAGATGAATGCGTGTTCCGACCAGGCCCCGGAAGTGGCCCAGCTGCGAGCGCACGAGGCTCTCCACTGGAACTTTCTTCCAGTTGTTCTTGACGAGCAGATCCTGACTGGCCGCGAGCGAGTGGATCCGATCAGTAAACCGCTCCAAAAACGTCTGAGGATCGCCCGCTGCAGTCTGCCGGGCTACCGCAGCGACGAGTCCGAGCATGTTTTTTGATCGGTGATTGACCTCACGCATCAGGAGCTGCTCGCGATGTTCCCGCTCCTTCTGCTCTGAAATATCGATGACCATGCCGACGACGCGCGCGGATTGTCCCTCGCTCGCGGGGATCACGTTTGCGTGGTCGTGCACCCAGATGTTGCGCCCGTCGGCACGGCGGATTCGGTAATCGACCTTGAATCCTTTTCCGCCGGCAATGCCTTGCTCTATCTCGTCCCACACGCTCTCGACATCTTCGGGATGAATAATGGAGCGCCACCACGCGCCGGTTTTGGGGTGGCTCCCGTAAGGATAGCCTGTGAGGACTTCGCTGGCGGTTGGTGATTGAATAGCCTCGCCAGTGGCGGGCACAAACTCGTAGTACATGGCGTGCACTGCCTGCTGTGCAATCTCCGCACGCTCGGCTGCAATGGCGAGCTGCTCTTCGTGGCGCAACCGCTCAGAGAGATCATAAAAGTGACAGACCACCCCTGGGCGCCCATCCGGCAAGGTTAGACGTTCAATCAGCCAGTCGTACGCCTCCAACGTGGCAGTATCAGCCCTTTCCTCTACTGTCGTTGACCGGTACCGCTCACCCGTTGCGAGGGTGTGGCGAAAGCGTTCGATGGCTTCTGACGCGAACGGTTCAGACCAGATGCTGCGCAGCACTTCAGTGAAGTCCCGCCCGATGAGCGAGCGGACGTTGTCAAAAAATTTTCTAGCGCCATTACTCACATGGACCAGACGGAAATCGGCGTTGACGACGTAGATCCCGAATGGCGAGTGGTCGACGAGGCTGCGGAAGGTATCATGAGCAGCCCGTAACTGCTGCTCCGCGCGCTTGCGTTCCGTGACCTCTTCGACCGCGATATTGAGGCCGACAATCCGGCCCGACCCGTCGCGCAGCGGCAGCCATTGCTCCACCCACGTCCGGCGAACTCCTGGCTGTGCTGGCGTCTCGCCGGAAAATTCTAGATTGAGAACGGGCTGTCCGGTCTCAAAGATTCTTTGTGCAATCGGCTCGACCGCGTCGGCTAGTTCGGGCAGGACCTCGCGCACGCTTCGGCCGATGTGATCTTCGATTGGGATGCCATTGATTTCCGCGAGTTTGGCATTGATGCGTTTGAACCGCAGATCGCGGTCAAGCACGCAGAGCCCGACATGAGCCGAAGCATAGATTGTCTCAATCTCTCTAGCCTGGCCTCGCGCCCGGGCATCGCTGGCACGTAGCTCCTCTTCGGCGGCCTTGCGCGCCGTGATGTCTGCGGCGAGGCCGAACCATTCAACGATGTTCCCGTGGCCGTCGAGGAGGGGTACGGCGCGAGACAACGTCCAACCTACGCTGCCATCCTTACGCAGGACCCGGTGCTCGAACTCAAAGACCCGCTTGTCTCGAATGGCCGCGCCAATGGCGGCGAGGACGGTCGGCTGATCGTCCGGGAGAATGTAGGTTTCGAGCCAAGATTTGCTTGCTTGATCGGTATTGACAATAAACTCGCGCCCTAGGAGCCGACGCATTTCGCTCCAGTCCGGGCTCATCCGATATACGACGTCAGAACTTGACTCAATCAGGGCGCGGAACCGGGCTTCGCTCCGATCACGTTCAAGTTCGGCAGCCAGCCGCTCCACTGTTGCGCGGGTGCGGTCGGCGACGTCTTGAACAAGCGTGACTTCGGCACTGCTCCAGTCTCGCGCGGTACGATCCTGGACAACAAGACCGCCAACCAGACGACCGCCGACCATGAAGGGAATGCTGATATACGCGCCAATCTGCAGCTGGATCAGCCTTGCCAGTTCGTCGCTGTGGTGGGCGCGCGTCACGTCTGCAACAACGATGAGGTTGTTTCGACCTTGCCGTTCCAAACAGGTCGCATCGGACCACTGACCCAGGTTCTGCCCCTGCAAAGGTGAGACGCCATCCGTGTACTCGGCTACTATGACGAGACCGGCTTCCGTTATCTCGAAGTACAGGGCACGGGACGCCGCCAACTCCTCACCCAGGCGGCGCGCGGCCAGTTCGCAAACCGCGCTGGCATCTTTCAAGGGACGGGTGGCATCCGAGAACGCGAGGAGAAAGGCTTGCCTGCGCTCGCGTTCAAGTCGCTGTTGTTTGTTCGTCCGTTGCTCGGTTACGTCGCGGATGGCGAGCACGATCAGGTTGAGGTGATCAAGGCGCCGGGCATTGAGCAACATGACGCGGTCGCCGATATCCTCGAAGCTATGCTCCACCTCGAGGTCGTCAAAAGCCTGATTATGAGGAAGGATATCCTCCAGCAGTTGCTGAAGCTTGGGGATGTTCCACTGGCGGTTCCCTAGATCGTAGATGAGTTGCCCGATCGTCTCGGCTCGGCTGACGCGAAACATGTCATAGAATGTCTCGTTGGCCGAGTGGACACGAAGGTCCCGATGCAAAATCAGGAGACCCTCACGGATACTGTCGATCAGCTTGTCCGCGAACTCCACGCGGCCTTCAAGTTCAGACCTGAGCTGTTCGCGCTCGGTGTCATCGGAAATGGCCAGAGCGATCCAACCTCTCTCATCTACCGAGCGCATCCGCTTTGCGCTGAGGCGCATGACGCGTCGACCGAGGCTTTGAAAGGTATGTTCGACGCGGTAATTACGGATTGGCTCATTACGGCTCAGCACTTTCGTCAGTAATTGACGGAGTTCGGGGATGTCCCATTGGCCGTTCCCTAGCTCAAAGATCAGTCGTCCCAGCGTCTGATCTCGAGATACCGCGAACTGCTCTAGGAAGGCGTCGTTCGCCAGCTTAACGCGAAGGTCGGCGTCGAGCGTTAGTAGGGGTACGTCAGCCGTTTCAAGGATGACGTCTACGAATGGGTCATTTTCCCCCAATACGCTCATATGTACCGTGCCACTGTTGCAAAACAGTTGTTATCCTACCCAGATGACACGGCGGTCGCGTTTGAGTTCGATCAAATATGGTTACAGGGTTTAGCTCAGATTATTATCAGGGTCGTGGTTCACTGCCTTGACAGAGGTCGGCGCAGCGCCGTTGACGCTTCCTTCTCCGAGCTTGCATAAATCGCCAATTCCACGGCGTGTGACCAGTGAACATCTTACTTCCCCAATCAGCAGGCTAAGATTACTCGGCGCTGTATTGGGGCGCCGATAGGAAGTTCTGGGGGAGACGATCTCAATGAAAATGACATTAGCAGCTCGAGCGGCGCTGGTCGCGCTGATAGCCGTCGCCGCATTTTCGGCGAAGAGCCACGCTGACAGCGGGTACGTCACGCTCACGATCTACAAAGCCGGATGGGTCATTGGCGGTTCGGGAGGAAGCGGCACTCTCAAATTCCGCGGCAGGACCTATGGGCTGTCGACCGGCGGCTTGGACTACGGTCTTGTATTTGGCGGTTCGAAGACGGTGCTGCGCGGCCGCGTGTCAAATATCAGTCGGCCGTCCGATGTCGCGGGCGTTTACGGCGCAGCAGGTGCAGGACTTGCGGTGGGTTCCGGCGCGCGCGCAATCGTATTGACCAACCAGAAGGGTGCCGTGCTGGAACTGAGCGGCAAACAGGTCGGGCTATTGGCGAACTTGGACCTCAGCGGGCTCGCGATCACGTTGAAATAAAACTGGTTCGGCCGACAGCCCGGCATTTTGTAATCGGGTCGCCACCGAAGTCTTGCAGGTTCGAACACTGCAAGGCAGGGTTTGGGGCACGGAGGCACACCGGTGGCCGGACATAGATCAAAAAATCGTGATGCAGGTCAGGGGCCTGCGTGCCGATTGTCAGGGTTTGGCGCCGCACTCTTGATAAATGACAGTCCGAGAGTTTATTCCGGTCTGGCTGCAAGATGTCTCCATTGCAGCCACCATCCCCCTCTCGGCAGCACGGCGGCGGCAGTCGCCAAGCGGTAACCGATATCTCCGGCCATCTCGGCAGGTCGGCATCGCCGTGCTACACCGTGCGTTCAACCTAGCGCCCTGAAATAGCCCGGCGGCCTTGGGTGACGCCGATGCAATCCACTGCCCGAATGACCACGTAAACCTCGCACGAATAACGACAGCGCCCCTGGAAACCTGACATCATATGGCAAGCAAAACGACTAAGCTCATAGCGGCTCCTCCCCCTCTGGTGACCCGCCCTTCCCGCGCCGAGGCCGAAGCCGCCGTGCGCACGCTCATATCCTGGGCAGGTGACGACGTCACACGCGATGGTCTGCACGAGACGCCCTCGCGCGTCGTCCGGGCTTACGAGGAATACTTCCGCGGCTACGAACAGGATCCAGAAGACATTTTGAACAAGACCTTCGAGGAGATCGAAGGCTACGACGAAATGATCGTGCTCCGCAGCATCCGCTTTGAAAGCCATTGCGAACACCACATGGCGCCCATCATTGGTCGCGCCTGGGTCGGTTACATTCCAAACGGTCGTGTCGTCGGTATTTCGAAGCTGGCGCGCGTCGTCGAAGCCTATGCGAAACGACTGCAGATCCAGGAAAAGATGACGGCGCAGATTGCGAACGCCATCGAAACCGTTCTGAAGCCTCAGGGCGTGGCGGTCGTCATCAAGGCTGAGCATCAGTGCATGACTGCGCGCGGTGTGATGAAGCCGGGCACCGATCTCGTGACCAGCAGGATGCTTGGTATTTTCCGTGACAACTCGATCACGCGGCAGGAATTCCTGTCCATGGTCGACTGATCTGACAATTCTCACGTGGTCGACGGGCGCTGCGGTGATGCGGCGCCCGCCCGCTATTTGATCAGTAATTCTGGGCGATATTCGAAGTGCATGGTGTCATAGTGATACCAACGGCCGCCCCAGATGAACCCGTGCTCTTCGAAAATCCGCACGATCTCGAACGGGATCTCATTCTTCCAGCGATAACGGCCTGCGACATCCGGCTTCGACCAGCGCCAGTAATGCGCATGCTTCAAAGCGATATCGATTGCGATGCCGTGGCCATGCGTCGAGAGCCGCTCCGTACCCGCGATGACGCGGCACGCGTAGGTTCCAGCAATCGGCTTCAGATAAGCGTCGAAGCTTCGCGGCAATCGGTCCAACTTCGCCGACACCGCCTGCAATTGAGCAGCCACACCGTTAATGCGTGTGACCTTGACCGTCGTCTTTCCTCGCGAGGGCATCCACGCGACGTCGACGAGGTTCTCCGTGACCTCGCCTCTCCGGCAGTTGCCGTACATCCTGTCGAAAAAGGCTTCTGGGCGGGCGCGCCCCGGATCGGCATCCAAAGGCGGTGGTGAAAGATCGCCTTTGGGGTATTCGATCGCGAATATGTCTTGCAGATCAGGAGAGTTCAGCAACGCGTTCAACGACTTCGCCCCTAGCCCGTCGTCGATGGTCATGCGTTTGCCGTCCCGCCACAAAACCTGGCCGTCCACCACGCCCACGATTTGATCGGGATAGGCCATCTGCAATCGACGTCCCGCCTCCTCGGGTGTCACGCTATTCGCCCGCGCGTTTGAGACGGAAAATGATGAACTGACCACCAAAGCGACTAAGTATCTGATCAACATAACCGATCTACCACATTCCTGGCTTGGATTAGCCCGTCCGCTTTTCCTTTACCCCACAAGAACACCTGCTACAGTGTCGCTCAAGCAGCAGCCAGTGGAAGCCTGATGAGAAGTCCGCGCGCCGGTACCGGCACAACGCGGTCTGGACCAGGTTCTGGGGATCGAGAACGTGAACGGTTTCGCCGACGGGCCGGAGAAGGCTGGACCAGCACCCCAGGGAGAAGAGCCCGCGCGGTCCCCGGCGTTAGATATCGCCCGTCGTTTACCCGACCGTTTTCAGACGGACTCCCGCGGACCTGTCTACGGCGCGCTTGATCTCGGCACGAATAATTGCCGTCTCCTGCTGGCACGTCCGTCGCGCCGCGGCTTCAGGGTGGTGGATGCATTTTCACGCATTATCCGGCTCGGCGAAGGTGTGTCCCAATCGGGACTCCTCTCCAACGTGGCTATGAACCGAACCATCGAAGCGCTTCGGATCTGCGCCCATAAACTTGAACGCGCTGGCACCCACCGTGCCCGCCTCGTTGCGACCGAGGCCTGCCGATCGGCCGCCAATTCGAGCGATTTTCTCTCCCGCGTTAAGGGCGAGGTCGGTCTGGATATTGAAGTTCTGACACCTGAAGAGGAAGCGATCCTCGCCGTCGCCGGCTGCGCCACGCTCATCGATACGAACGTGGATTATGCACTCGTCTTCGACATCGGCGGCGGATCGTCGGAACTTGTTTGGATTGATTTGCGTCGTATCTCGGGCAACGGCCAGCACGCAGCCAGTCGCATCATCGACAGTGTCCGCCGGGGTAATGGCCAATCGGTATGGACATCGCTGCCGGTGGGCGTCGTCACGCTTGCCGAACGCTTCGGCGGTTGCCAGGTGACGCCGGATGTCTTCGAAGCAATGGTGAACTACGTGGCGGCCCTCATCGCACCCTTCGAAGAGCGGCACGGATTCCGCAAACGCATTTCCGGGAGCGCGGTTCACTTTCTTGGAACATCCGGCACCGTCACCACCGTCGCAGGGATCCAGCTCGGCCTGCCGCGATATGATCGAAGCAAAGTTGATGGGTGCTGGATGAAGGTCGGCGACGTGAACCGCGTCACCTATGATCTTTTGAACCGCACCTACGAGCAGCGTATCGCCGAACCGTGCATCGGACATGATCGAGCCGACTTGGTGCTTGCGGGCTGCGCTATTCTTGAAGCGATTATTCGGGCGTGGCCCTGCGAGCGGCTTCGCGTGGCGGATCGCGGCTTGCGCGAGGGCATCCTGTCCTCGCTGATGATGGAAGATAACGCCTTCCGCGCTGGCCGCCGCCGGCGTAGAGGCGAATAGGATCATGGCAGGCAAAGGCAAAGGAAAAGGCAAGCCGCCGCCCAAAGGGCCGGGCGGCGGTCAGCGCATGATGCGCGTTCGCGTCAAAACGGCTGCGAAGCGCTCCACGTCCTCTGCTCGCTGGCTCGAGCGGCAGTTGAACGATCCGTACGTCGTCGCTGCCAAGCGCGAAGGGTTTCGCTCGCGCGCGGCCTACAAGCTTCTCGAGATGGATGACAAGTACCGCATCCTGAAGCCGGGACAGCGGGTGGTTGATCTGGGCGCGGCGCCCGGCGGCTGGTCACAAATTGCCGCCGATCGCGTGAAGTCGATCGACGGACGTGGCCAAGTCGTGGCGATCGATTACCTCGGCATGGAACCGCTGGCAGGAGTGGAAATCGTCGAACTGGATTTCAACGACCCGGATGCCGAAACAAAGTTGAAGAGCATGTTGCGCGACGGTGGTGCCGATGTCGTACTCTCCGATATGGCCGCACCGACCGTCGGCCACACCAACACCGATCACCTGCGCATCATGGCGCTGGCCGAATCCGCAGCTTACTTTGCGTTCGATGTTCTGGCGCCGGGCGGCACGTTCGTCTGTAAGGTGTTTCAAGGTGGCACCGAGAAGGACCTGCTCGAGGTGCTCAAAAAATCTTTCGCGGTCGTCCGCCACGTCAAGCCGCCGGCAAGCCGCAGCGATTCTGCGGAACTTTATGTGGTGGCGACCGGCTTCCGTGGTCGCCCCGGCGATGAAGATCCAGACGAGAGCACAAAATAAAAACGGCGACCGCTGTTGCGATCGCCGTTCGTGTGACCACTCGCTGCTCGAGCGAGTAAATCGACGAATTTAGATGACGTCGATTTCGGCCGGCAGGTACGACGTGACTTCGAGGCCGACTTCCTGCTCGCGAACGGCGGGCTTGGTCCAGGTCTTCATGGTGTTTCCTCCAGTTTCGTATTTGCTAAGCACGTGTCTAGCGTGGCTTGGATACCGGGAAACATTTCTCCGGTCCAATCGAATTTTCCTGTCCCGGGCATCAGACCGCCTGATATGTAACAGTATTCGGGTACAGCACCATTCCCGGACGCGAGGCAGGTTCACACGGCAACCGCAGACGTCCGGGGGCGTGCGGAGGGGCGCACTTCCCCTCGTGAAGTGCCGGTGATATAGCGCTGCCGACATGATTTGGGGCCCGTATGGCGGCCTTTCTGTCACCCTCTCGGCAAGGAGCAACCCATGGCGAAAAGCCCGATCGTCAACGATTTGGCGTTGGCGCTGACGTTTGACGACGTATTGCTCGTTCCGGCGGCTTCCGAGGTGATGCCAGGGCAGGTTAACGTCGCCTCGCAGGTCACGAAGTCGATCAAGGTCAACATACCGATCATCTCGGCCGCCATGGATACGGTCACGGAAGGTCGACTTGCCATCGCCATGGCGCAGGAAGGCGGTATCGGGGTGCTGCATCGAAACCTGGAACCGAGGGACCAGGCGGCGCATGCAACTCAAGTGAAGAAGTATGAGAGCGGCATCGTTCTCAATCCGGTGACCATCACGCCGGGCGCTAGGTTGGCCGAAGCCTTGAAGCTGATGGCCGAACACTCGATCTCCGGCATTCCCGTGGTCGAGAAGCCGAACGGTAAGGGTAAGCTCGTCGGCATTCTCACCAACCGCGACGTGCGTTTCGCCACCAACATGGAGACGCCGGTCTCCGAACTTATGACGAAAGACAAGCTCATCACCGTGAAGCGGTCCGTGAGCCAGGCGGACGCGCGCCGGCTCCTCCACCAGCATCGCATCGAAAAGCTTGTTGTGGTGGATGACGATTACCAGTGCATCGGGCTGATCACTGTGAAGGACATCGAGAAGGCGCAGAAGCACCCGAATGCCTGCAAGGACGAAGAAGGCCGCCTGCGGGTCGCCGCCGCCACGACAGTGGGCGAAGACGGCTTCGCACGCACAGAAGCGCTCATTGCTGCCGGGTGCGATCTCATCGTTGTCGACACCGCACACGGCCACTCCAAGCGCGTGCTTGAAATGGTCGAGCGCATCAAGAAGCTGTCGAACGCCGTGCAGGTTGCTGCCGGCAACGTCGCCACCGCCGCAGCCACTCGCGCTCTCATCGAAGCCGGAGCCGACGCGGTGAAAGTCGGCATCGGTCCCGGCTCGATCTGCACCACCCGTATCGTCGCCGGCGTGGGTGTGCCTCAGTTGACCGCAATCATGAACTGTTCCGCCGAAGCCAAGAAGCATGGGGTTCCCATCATCGCCGACGGGGGAATTCGCTTCTCCGGCGACATCGTCAAAGCCTTGGCTGCAGGCGCCGATTGCGTGATGATTGGTTCTCTGCTCGCCGGCACCGACGAAGCTCCCGGCGACACGTATCTCTATCAGGGCCGCACCTATAAGGCTTACCGCGGCATGGGCTCCGTGGGCGCCATGGCGCGCGGCTCCGCCGACCGCTACTTCCAGCAGGAAGTCAAAGACACGTTGAAACTTGTGCCGGAGGGCATCGAGGGTCAGGTGCCCTATAAGGGTCCGGCCGAAGGCGTTTTGCATCAGCTCGTCGGCGGCCTGCGCGCCGGCATGGGCTACACCGGCTCCTGCACCCTCGAAGATCTGCGCGAGAAGGCCGAGTTCGTGCGCATTTCTCCAGCCTCCATGCGCGAGAGCCACGCCCACGGCGTCGCCATCACGCGCGAGAGCCCGAATTATCCGGGCGGACTGTAAGGAAACTCGATGAACCCAAACCTGTCGATTGTGCAGCCCCTGCTCCTGCAGGCCGGCCTGACTTTTGTTCTTCTGTTCTGGATGGCCAAGGAGCGCCTCGGCGCGATCCGCGCCGGCACGGTCATACGCAACGATCCCGGCGTGCGTCCCATATGGCCCGGGCGTGCGGGAACGATTTCCAACGCATTCCACAATCAACTCGAAGTGCCGATGCTATTCTATGTGGTCGTGATCCTCGCGATCCTGACAGGCTCGGCCGACTATCCCATGACGGCGCTGGCCTGGGTGTACGTGGTCCTGCGCATCATCCACGCCGCTATCTTCACAACTTACAACAAGATTCCGCATCGCTTCCTGGCCTATCTTCTGAGCAACCTCGTGCTGATCACCATGTGGGTGAAGCTCGCCATCCACGTCTTCACGGCGGGATAAACCAATGAAGCCCGGCGCGCGCATTGCGGCTGCTATCGAAGTGCTCGAAACGATCCTGACCCGTCACCAGCCGGTGGGGATCGCGCTCGCCGACTGGGGGAAATCCCATCGCTTCGCCGGCTCCGGCGATCGCAATGCCATCGGCGGCCTCGTCTACGACGCCCTCCGCCGCCGCTCCTCGATCGCCTGGGCCATGCAGTCCGATACGCCACGCGCGCTCGCCATCGGCGCAGCGTCCGCCGCCTTCCGCATGGAGCCCGAGGCTGTTGACGCCGCCTGCGACGGACAGAACCACGCGCCCGAACCGCTGAGCGAGACCGAACGCGCAGGCCTCACCCGGTCACTCGAAGACGCCCCACCCCACGTGCAGGCCGACGTGCCGGAGTGGCTGTGGCCGAGCTTCACGGCGGCTTTCGGCGATACCGCCATCGAGCAAGGGCGCAAACTCGCCGAACGCGCTCCAGCCGACCTGCGCGTCAATACGCTGAAGGCGACCCAGGAAAAGGTGCTGAAAGCACTGGCCGAGTTTGGGGCCCGACCCTGCCCGCTTTCACCCATAGGTGTCCGCGTGCCGCCACCGGTCGGCACCGCGCGAACGCCCAACCTCGAAGCAGAAGCCGCTTTTCAAGCCGGCTGGTGCGAAATCCAAGACGAAGGCTCCCAGCTTGCCGCCCTTCTCGCCGGCGCTGGCCCGCGCCTTCAGGTGCTGGATCTATGCGCAGGAGCCGGCGGCAAGACGCTAGCGCTCGCCGCGCAAATGCAGAACACCGGTCAGATCTATGCTTACGACGATGATCGCAATCGCCTGAAGCCCATCTTCGAGCGCGTCAAACGCGCCGGCGTTCGCAACGTGCAGATCCTCAAAGGCGGCGACCAGAAGGCGCTCGAAGCGCTGGGCCCGAAGTTCGACCTCGTGCTGGTCGACGCCCCCTGCACCGGCACCGGAGTGTGGCGCCGCCGCCCGGAAAGCAAGTGGAAACTGAAAGCTCGCAACATCGAAGAGCGTCAAGCAGAACAGGCCGCTGTGCTGGCCACCGCGAGCCGCCTCACCCGGCCCGGCGGTCGTCTCGTCTACGTCACCTGCTCGCTTTTGCCAGAGGAAAACCGCGGCACGATTGAAACGTTTTTGGCCGCCGCGCCTGAATTTACAGTCGTTCCTTTCGGCGCCGTCTGGACGGAACGCCTCGGCACCGAATCGCCGGCGTCAGCGGACGGCCGCACCGACACGCTCCAATTGACGCCCGCTTCCCACGGAACCGACGGCTTTTTTATCGCCATCCTGGAACGCCGCACCGCTTGAGGGCGTCTCCGCCGAAAAATGCGTGTGCGCATCTTGGAATGTCACAATGCTGCGATAGGTAATGTCGTCGGGGCACGCACGGGGATGGCTCCCGTTGCATGACACCGGAGACGATCGTCGATCATGGCCCACGTGCCACGCGATCCCGGCCTTCCAGGCTTCGCCTCGCAAGTGGCGAATGCACTCGTTTATTCCTCTCGTTTTCGAACCGTTGAACGTTCCCCTCCGCTCCACGTTAGGCGCGGTCGGTCAGGCTTGTGAGGCTCGTGTATGCAGAGCAGTCAGAATTCTTTTCTTTCCCGGAAGTGTGAAGTGCGTTCAGCCGATGACCGGGGCGGCTACACGGTGGTCGCCAAAGAACCCATCGCAAAAGGCGAACTGATCGTGGTCTGGAGTGGCACGCTTGTCGACGGCACACAACTCGTCACACTCCCCGCGCATGCAAAACGCCACTCACTGCAGGTCGAAGAGAACCATTATCTGGTATCACTGACCGATTGCGAACCGCCTGATTACGTCAACCACAGCTGCGCACCGAACGCCGGACTCTCAGGCCAGATCGCACTCGTCGCCATGCGTGACATCCGCCCTGGCGAGGACATCACATACGATTATGCGATGAGTGACGGATCGGCTTACGACGAGTTCAATTGCTGCTGCGGCGCGGCCGAATGCCGTGGCCGCGTCACCGGGGACGACTGGAAGCGGGCCGAACTATGGCCGCGCTACCAGGGATATTTTTCTCCCTATCTCCAGCGCCGTATCGCCAAGCTGCGCCGTCGCCTGCTGACACGCCCGGTAACCGGCGTCTTCGGCCGCTTCGGAAATGGCAGCCGCGCCCGCGCGTGAGTCACACAGCGTTTGGAACTGAGCAATCTGAGGTCCCCACGGCGGGAACTTAGCCGCACGCTGCACGGTTCATATGGTAGGCGCCGAGACCACCGACGCCAGCCTGAGGAGCCGCCATGTCCAGACGCTGGATGATCACTGCTGTCATCTACATGATGGTCAATGCTGTCTTGTTCGGCATCGGCGCCACGGCCGTCCTGTCCATACCCGCTTTGGCAGAAAAGGCGTCGAAGCTCATCTGGGTGGTGACTGTTCTGAGCTTCGTCCTCGCTTTACCGATATCGTATGTCCTGGCCCCGCGACTTCGTGCGCGCTATCAACGCAGGCAGGAACTTCGGCGCAAAGCTGGCGAGCCTCTGCATCCCATCAGCCGTTGATCGCGGCGTGGATCTTGGATGCGAAATTGCCGTCGAACAGCCGGTAATCGCACGTCAATTCCTCGCCTTTAGCAATATCGCGCGTCGCCACGTCATAGCCCTCGATGGATCCCTCGATGTGAACGCCGGCTGTATTGGGATCGTCTGCATGATTCATGAAGCGGGCGTTGTCGAGGCAGTAGACGTAAAGCCCGCTCAGTCGATCAACGTACGTATAGGTCTCGATCGCCGCACGCGCGACATCGGGAAGCGCTGCGATTTGCTCGGATGTGAAAAGTTGGTCGAAGCCGGGCATGAAGCGCCACGTCACAGTGCCCGCCTTTATGGCCTCGGCAGCAAACAATCCCATTCCATCGATCGGGCTCTGTCCAAGACGCGTTTTCACGAGCAGCATGGGTGTGGCATCTCCAGGCATGGCGGCGGCAGGCGCGAGCGTGATAGTCCGCAGATCCGAGAGAGTCGAGCATCGCGGATTATCCGCCATCCGGCCGGCTGCCCATCGGGCAGTCGGATGGAGCTTTCGCGTTTCGCCATTTGATCTGCTCCTCAGCGGGCAGTCGGATGGCGCATTCACGTTCCGCCATTTGATCTGCTCCTCAGCGGGCAGTCGGATGGCGCATTCACGTTCCGCCATCCGGCCGGCTGCCCATCGGGCAGTCGGATGGCGCATTAAAAAGGATGCCATGTTGCGCGATAGTCAAATTCTGGTCCTGCCCAATGGCAGCACGGTCGGTTATGCCGAGTATGGCGCACCGGATGGCCAGCCGGTCATCGCCTTGCATGGCGCGCCGGCCTCCCGCCTGATGTTTTCCGCTGCCGATGCGGCCGCCAAATCCTACGGCCTTCGCGTCGTCGCACCTGACCGGCCCGGTTACGGTCTGACGCCGTTCGACGATCATCCCGCGCTTGCACCGCGAACCGAGTGGCTGCACGCTTTTGCCAATGCGCTGGGTCTCAACCGCTTCGCCCTGCTGGGCGTCTCCGGCGGAAGCCCATATGCCGTGTCATTGGCGGCACTCCTGAAGGATCGGATCACCGCTCTCGCCCTGGTCTCGCCGATGGGTCCGGTGGCCGATTACGTGGCGAGCCCCGATGCAGCGCTAGATCCGGTTTCGTTTCTGCACGATCGCTTCTTTATGCACATGCCGTATCGTACGTGGCTGACCCATCCTCTGGGCGATCTCAGCGCATGGATCTACCGCCATGGGCCGGAAGTGTTTATCAGCTTGATGCCGAAGCTCGCCTCGTCGGTCGATGCAGAAATCCTGTCGCGGGCCGACGTGGCCCAGCTGATGCGCACTATGACGCTCGAGGCTTTCCGCCAGGGCGGTAGTGGCGGAACGGCGGATCTGGAAATCTACGGCCGTCCGTGGGGGGTTCACTTCCGCGACGTGACTGCGCCTGCCGTCGTCTGGCAGGGCACCGAAGACCACGTTGTTCCGCCACAGGCCGCCCGCTGGCTGGCCCGTCAATTGCCGAAGTGCACCCTGCACAGTCTCGAAGGCGTCGGCCATTTCTGGATATTCGAGCACGTCGAGGACGTCGTCTCCGAACTTGCCTCTCTCATGTCGCAGAACACAGCTGCGTCCGTTCGCGTTTCTTGAGCGTTGAATCATCCACGCGCGCAGATCCATCGTTTACACTTCAGGTCAACTTAGAGGACGGAACCGGTCGATGAGCAGTTATCTCCCGCTGGGCGCCTTTCTTGGCCTTGTGTTCGTCGCTGCCAGCACTGGCGCCTTGTTCCAGCCCGGGCCCTGGTATGCCGCACTCAACAAGCCGTCGTGGACGCCGCCCAACTGGCTGTTCCCCGTTGCTTGGACAGTGCTTTACACCATGATCGCCGTCGCCGGCTGGAAGGTCTGGGAAGCGGAAGGTGTTCAGGCCGCGCTCGTCGTCTGGGGCATCAGTCTGCTGTTCAATATGGCGTGGTCCTGGATCATGTTCGGGCGCCAGGAAATTGGCCTCGCCTTGATCGACCTCGTGCTGCTCTGGATCTCGATCGTTGCCTTCATCATCCTTGCTTGGCCCGTCAGCCAGACGGCCGCGTATCTGTTCATCCCGTATTTCTTTTGGGTCTCGTTCGCCGGCGCGCTGAACTTTGCCGTCTGGCGTCTCAACCCTTGAGCGCTCAGAACGGATGCTTCGAGCGCCACCGTTCCCCCCTTGCTCGGTTGCGACCATACCTAAAGCCAGGCCTGCGTGGGTGACGCCGATCACATTGGTAGCCTCGCGAAACGGCCATTCCCGTGCGAAAACACTCTTGCGGCGCCGGCCCGCCTTGACGCTGCGGGGACCGGGTGGTCTACCGCCTGTCTGGGCCGGTCCATGGCCCGCGCTTGCCGCCGGAGCCAACCTGCCCAATGCACCCCGACACCGTTCTGATCATTGATTTTGGCAGCCAGGTGACCCAGCTCATCGCGCGCCGCGTGCGGGAATCGGGCGTCTACTGCGAAATCCATCCTTTCCAGAGCGCTGAAGCCGCCTTCGAGCGCCTCCAGCCTCGAGCGGTCATTCTCTCCGGCGGCCCGGCCTCCGTCACCGACAGCGGCAGCCCCCGCGCCCCACAGGCTGCCTTCGACAGCGGCATTCCCGTCCTCGGCATCTGCTACGGCCAGCAGACCATGTCCGAGCAGCTCGGCGGCAAAGTTGAAAGTGGCCACCACCGAGAGTTCGGCCGCGCCATGCTTGAGGTGCGCGAACCCTCCGCTCTCTTCGATGGCGTCTGGAGCACCGGCGAGCGGCATCAAGTGTGGATGAGCCATGGCGATCGTGTCACGCGCCTGCCCGACGGCTTCAAGGTGATCGCGACCAGCGAGAACGCACCCTACGCCGCGGTGGCCGACGAGGCCCGCCGCTTCTACGCGGTGCAGTTCCACCCGGAAGTCGTGCATACCCCCGATGGCGCCAAGCTCATCGCCAACTTCGTGCATAAGATCGCGGGCTTGAAATCCGATTGGACCATGGCCGCCTACCGACGCGAGATGATCGCGAAGATCAAGGCCCAGGTCGGCAATGACCGCGTCATCTGCGGATTGTCGGGCGGCGTCGATAGTGCCGTCGCCGCCGTGCTCATCCACGAGGCCATCGGCGATCAGCTCACTTGCGTGTTCGTCGATCACGGTCTCATGCGTCAGGCGGAAGCCGAACAGGTCGTCGATCTGTTTCGCGGCCACTATAATATCCCGCTCGTCCACGTCGACGCGTCCGAACTCTTCCTTGAAGAACTCAAGGGGATCAGCGATCCCGAGACGAAGCGAAAGACCATCGGCCGCCTCTTCATCGACGTCTTTGAAAAGGAAGCGAAGAAAATCGGCGGCGCTGCTTTCCTCGCCCAAGGCACGCTCTATCCCGATGTGATCGAAAGCGTCTCCTTCACCGGCGGCCCCTCGGTCACCATCAAATCGCATCACAACGTCGGTGGCCTGCCCGAGCGCATGAAAATGAAGCTCGTCGAGCCCCTGCGCGAACTCTTCAAAGATGAGGTCCGCGCACTCGGCCGTGAACTTGGCCTCCCCGACGCCTTCGTCGGCCGCCACCCGTTCCCCGGCCCCGGCCTCGCCATCCGCATCCCGGGCGAAATCACGCCGGAGAAGCTCGACATCCTGCGCAAGGCCGACGCCATTTACCTCGACGAGATCCGCAACGCGGGCCTCTATGATGCCATATGGCAGGCCTTTGCGGTGCTTCTGCCCGTGCGCACCGTGGGCGTGATGGGCGACGGCCGCACCTACGACCACGTCCTCGGCCTGCGTGCGGTCACGTCCGTTGACGGCATGACAGCGGATTTCTTCCCCTTCGACATGGGCTTCCTCGGTCGCGTCGCGACGCGCATCATCAATGAAGTCCGCGGCATCAATCGCGTCGTCTACGACGTCACCTCGAAACCCCCCGGCACCATTGAGTGGGAATGATTTTTGCCCCTCCGGCAGTATCCGATTGTACGCCAGGGTACGGCATAAGTATCTGAATAACAAAGATAAAACTGTCATCGTCTATCGCCATCTATCGAGGGACAGT